>OY782041.1:2460000-4325376 GCA_963677595.1 Spirochaetia bacterium | reverse complement strand
CTTTCGAACGAGATGTACTATGTTGGAAATCGCCTGTTTTGTCAATACTTTTCAGATAGGAATTTTTCCCAAATCATGATTTCTTCTGGAGAGCCCCTATGGCGGTGATGAAGCAGAGGGTGATCTGCCAGTCAATCACCTTCCCCCCATAGGATGACTCAAGGCTCCTGCGGGTCTCCTCGAGCAGGTTGAGCTTCTCGAAGGGCACGGCCTTCCCATAGGTGTTGGCGAACCACTTCTCGATGTCGTCCGGTGAGACCTTCCGTCGTTCGGAGACCGTCATCAGGCGGGTCTCGACCTCCTGGAAGCCTGCCTCCCTGAAGAGCGAGGAGAAGTACTCCTCGGAAAGCTGCATCATCGGCCGGGAGGAGTCATCGTAGACCTGGTGTTCTGCCTCGAGCATCAGCTCCCGCTGTTCAGGGTCGCTGCAGAGCTGTGAGAGGCGCTGGCAGCGATTCGGGATGATCTCGCAGAGGGAGAGCTGCCGTGCAGTCCGGGCAAGCTCCCGGCTGAAGTGCACCGGGTCCTCCAGCCTCGTGAAGAGATTCTGCCCGACCAGGGCATCGAATCCCCCATCCACCGCCTCAGCGGTGAACTCCGCGATTGCCGGAAGGTCGAGGATCTGGGGTCGGTCAAGCTCGGTGAGCCCCTTGGCGTACTCGGTCATCTCCTGCTTCAGCTCCCGGCTGCCGGTTATGGTGGTCACACCCCCCTCGGGCGTCTGCCTGCAGGCTTCCCAGGTGAGCATGCCGCGTCCCGTCTCGAAGACGAGCACCCGGTCATGCCGCTGGAGGGCAAGTGGGACGAAGAGCCGCGAACGGATGGCCGCGAAGGTCTCCCCGCGGGAGGTGATCAGCCTCTGGAGCCAATGGTCTCTCGTGCTGTCCGGGGGGCTGAAGGTGAGTACCTCGGGGAATGGCTCGCGTACTGCGGCGTCAAGCTGTGCTTCCCGCCGGCTCTGGACCAGAGTCCGGATCGTCTGCTCGTACCCCTGGTCGGAGGGGTCGTAGAAGACCGACCCCTGAAGCCCGCCGGGCAGGTACTGCTGGGCGACCCAGTGGTCACGGTAGGCGTGGGGGTACTGGTACCCCTTGCCATGGCCGAAGCCCTCCTTGTCCCGGCTGCTGTCCTTCAGATGGTTGGGTACTTCGGCATCCGACTCCTTCTCAAGGTGCTGCAGGGCGGAGAAGAACCCGAGGGCGCTGTTCGACTTCGGGGCGGTCGCCAGGTATAGGGCAGCATGGGTGAGGTGGTAGCGCCCCTCGGGCATGCCGACCCGGTCAAAGGCTTCCGCCGCTGAGGTGACGACGCCGAGGGCATGGGGGTCTGCCATGCCGATGTCCTCCGAGGCTGATATGAGCATCCTCCGGAATATGTACTTGGGATCCTCGCCGGCCTTCACCATCTTAGCCATCCAGTAGAGGACCGCATCAGGGTCAGACCCGCGGATCGACTTGATGAAGGCACTGATCACGTCGAAATGGTAGTCGCCTTCCTTGTCATAGAGGACGATCTTCTGCTGGATGCTCTCCTCGGCGACCTCCCTGGTGATCACGATCTTCTCTCCCTCCCGGGGAGGGAAGACGTCAGGCGTGGTCTCCACCGCCAGTTCCAGCGCGTTGAGGAGGCTCCGTGCGTCCCCGTTCGCGATGTTGATGATGTGGTCGAGGGCGCCCTC
This sequence comes from Spirochaetia bacterium, assembly GCA_963677595.1. GTDB lineage: Bacteria > Spirochaetota > Spirochaetia > CAKZLE01 > CAKZLE01 > CAKZLE01. The sequence continues at coordinate 4,323,698 of OY782041.1, read as the reverse complement.
AGTGAAGGTGATGTCATAGTTCCCGTAGCCGCGCTCCTTGTCCCGGAGCGTCTGCCAGGCTATGTCATGGAGGTCTGCTTCGGTCAGCCTCGTGAGCTGGAAGATCCTGCTCCGGCTGACGAGGGCGGCGTTCACCTCGAAATAGGGGTTCTCCGTGGTGGCCCCGATGAGGATCACAGTCCCGTTCTCTACCCAGGGCAGCAGGGCGTCCTGCTGCGACTTGTTCCAGCGGTGGACCTCATCTATGAAGAGGATCGTCTTCTTGTGGTAGTAATCGAGTCGGTTCTTCGCCGCATCGATCTCTTCCCTGAGCTGCTTTACCCCGGAGAGGACTGCGTTCAAGGTCGAGAAGTGACTCTTCGTCGTGTTTGCGATGACCCGGGCCAGGGTCGTCTTCCCCGTCCCCGGGGGACCGTAGAAGATGACCGAGGAGAGCTGGTCTGCCTGGATCGCCCTCCTGAGCAGCCGTCCCTCCCCGATGATATGATCCTGGCCCATGTACTCATCGAGATGGCGGGGACGCATGCGGAAGGCGAGGGGCTGGTGATCCTGTTCTGAAGCCGAGGAGAATAGTTCCATGGGGAAGATTATAGTACAAGAGGGGGAAAAGTAGAAGCGACAAATTGCTGTCGCAATTAGTCGTTACAAATTGCTGTCGCAATTAGTCGTTACAAATTGCTGTTGTAATCAGTGTTACAAATTGCTGTCGCAATCAGTCGGGATGGAGAATGTGACTGAACCTGGTTGAAACTTATTCCGTTTCCTGAAAGAATAGCCTTTTTGATGGTGAGTGAATGCGTATATATTGTGGTGAAACCTAATGAAAATAATGAGAATATCATGGTTCCTGCTGTTTGCGGGGATCTCTTTCTGCCATGCCTATGATCTCGGGAGGACCTCCCAGGAGAAGTACCTCTTCGCAGGCGGCACCTACCTGTCAGAGGAGGGTGCAGGGGAGATCTATTACGACATCTTCACCGGGGACTTCCCCCTGATCCTCGATATCCATCCGGGGCACTTCTCGGTCCTCTCCGGACTTCCCATGCACCGTCCCACGCCCTTCTTCTTCGGGTTCGGTACCGATACCCAGTTCGGCTATTTTGATGCCTACAATACCTTCAACCTGCTGCAGACCGTATCGATCGGCGTCACCCTCGATATGTTCGGGGACCGTTCCGTGGACAAATTCCTCACCATCGGGTCCCGGTTCGGCAACCTGTCGCATGGATTCCGCTTCTATGAGGATACCATGAGGTTCCAGAATGCCCTCACCTGGTCGACTGAGGGGTTCACGCTCCGCGGGGAGACGGTCTACGGGATCGGTGAGGGGAGCCTGCTCGACTGGGATGTGACGCTCGATGTGCGAGTCGACCGGTTCCTGAGCCTCCGGTGCTCGGTATCAGAAGGTTTTGGTGTGACCCTCGCGGCGGGCATCTCCCATTACGACCCGCCCCTCGACCGTGCAGCAGAGTTGGAGTGGGACTATGTCGGAGCTCACCGCGGCACGATGATGCATGCTCCCGAGAACTCGGCGGCGGCGCTCCTCTATGCACTGGAGCGGGACGATATCACGTTCATCGAGACAGACATGAACGTCACCTCGGACGGGGAGTACATGGCGATCCATGACCTCTCCTTCCTGCGGTACATCGGCATGTTCGACTCGATCGATGAGCTCACCTCCGGTGAGATCTCACGTCTGGACATGGGGAGGTGGTTCTCCAGCGATTTCGCCGGGACGCGGGCCCTCACGATGCAGGAGGTGGCAGACACCCTCATCCCCTTCCGCGAACGGGGAGGTACCCTGTTGGAGGTGAAGCTCATCGGGGAGGGGGAGGAGGCTATGCAGCAGTTCCTCGACTCAGCGAGGGAGGAGTTCTCTGACAGTACCCCGGTAAGCTACATGACCCTCTATTACAAGAATGCTGATCTCCTGAAGGAGATGATCAGGGAGGATGAGAGCTGGGGGCTCGCCGCCCTCAACTTCCCGGGACTTCCCTCGTTCCTTCTCGGGTCAGGGTTCATCTATCCCCTCTTCGAGGCGGAGATGTCCGAGATCATCCGGCGCTATGAGCCGGACTATATCATGATCACCTCGGACTATATGGAGTTCGCCGATGAGGCGAGGGCCCTTGCCGCTGAGACGGGGGTCGATTTCCTCTTCTGGGATTTCAAGGACACGATCTACGGAATCTCCCGGGACGGGAGTGACCATCCCTGGTATTTTGATTGAGAAATCATAATCTCTATTGATTTTTTCTCGAATAGTGATGATTCTTATAACAGACCATACGCATGGAGGTACACACATGGCCTATTCACGTGAACAGATCCTGCAGAACCCGATCGTCAGGGAACGGAACATCCTGCGGAACGTATATCTCTGGATGACCGGGGGGCTCGCCCTCACCGGCATCGTCGCCTATTTCGTGGCATCCTCACCGACGCTCCTTAGGGCCATCTTTGGTACTCCGGGAGTCTTCCTCCTCCTCATCTTCGCAGAGCTGGGGCTGGTGATCTACATCTCCTCTCGTCTCGACAAGATGAGCGCCCAGTCGGCGGTGCTGGCATTCATCGGCTATGCCGCTGTCAACGGGATCGTCCTCTCGAGCATCTTCTTAGCCTATACGGGCATGGTCATATCACGGGCGTTCTTCACCACCGCGGCAGCCTTCGCCGGGATGAGCCTCTTCGGCATGACCACGAAGCGGTCGCTTGACGGCATGGGCCACTACCTGATCATGGGGCTGTGGGGCATCATCATCGCCAGCGTCATCAACCTCTTCATCGGCAGTTCGACCACCTACTACCTGATCTCCTACGTCGGGGTGCTCATCTTCCTCGGTCTCACCGCCTGGGATACCCAGACGATCAGGCGATGGAATGACACCTACGGCTCCTCGATGGACGAAGAGACCTATGTGAAGCTCTCGATCATGGGAGCACTCAAGCTCTATCTCGACTTCATCAACATCTTCCTCTTCATCCTCAGGATATTCGGAAGACGCAACTAACGACACTCGTAAGATTGCATAATACAGGGGTTCCCGGTATACTGTGTCCAACCACGTAACACAGAGGGAACCCCTGCATGTATGCTGATATTTCACCGTTCAAGCGATCATTGATCCTTCTCGAGACCTTCTTCCGTATCGGCGCCTTCACCATAGGCGGCGGGCTAGCCATGCTCCCGATCATCGAGAAGGAGTTCGTCTCCAGGCGCAAGTGGGTGAGCGAGGAGGAGATGATCGACATCCTCGCGATCGTGCAGTCCCTTCCAGGGGTGATCGCCTTCAATACCTCGATGTTCATCGGCTATAAGGTCGCCGGGCTTCCCGGGGCAGTCCTTGCCGCGATCGGCATGATGCTCCCGTCCCTGATCATCATCACCATCTTCGCCCTGTTCTATGTCTCCGTACAGGACAACCTCTACATCCAGGGGGCGTTCATGGGGATCCGTTCAGGGGTTACCGCCATGATCGGCCTGGCAGGTATCAGGCTGGGGAAGAAGGTGCTGACCTCGCCCTTCAAGGCGGTATTGGCGGCAGCGAGCTTCACTGCTGTCTGGTTCTTCGATGTCCATGCGGCCCTGGTCATCATCTTCACCGCAGCCCTCGGGCTGACGATCCACGGAATGAGGACGGTACGAAACCATGGGAATACTTGACCTCTTCCTGACCTTCACGAGGATCGGCCTCTTCGGGTTCGGCGGCGGCTATGCGATGATCCCGCTCATCCAGCGGGAGATCATCAGCCATGACTGGCTCAACCCTGCCGAGTTCGCTGACATCGTGGCCGTGTCGCAGATGACCCCGGGCCCTATCGCGGTCAATGCGGCGACCTTCATCGGCTTCCGCACCTATGGGGTGTTCGGGGGGATCCTGGCCACGATCGGCCTGGTCGTCCCGTCCCTGGTCATCATCGTCATCGCGGGACACATGATCGAGAAGTTCAAGTCAAACCGGGTACTGCAGGCGGCATTGTCGACGATCAGGCCGGCTGCGATCGGGATGATCGGGTCAGCGGTGATGTTCTTCGCCTCCATGTCGGTCTTCGCCGGGGACCTGCGTAAGGGGGAGTTCGCCGTACACTGGCAGGGAGTGGTCATCCTTCTGGTGATCGGGATCCTCTCCAAACGCTTCAAGGTCCATCCTATCTACTGCGTGATCATCTCAGCTGCGCTGGGGGTGCTCCTCTTCGTCTTCGCTGCCTAAAGATAGACTCGTTTCGCTGCAAGTGCCTCTTTGAGATGGTTGAAATCGAGGGTCTCCGCCTCGATGACCGTGGTCCGCTTCCCGATATCCTCCGGGTAGTGGGCATCCGAGCTGCGGATGATGGTGTTCTCCCAGGTCTCGAAGCGGGTCGGGTACCGGACCACCTCGACTGCGGAGTAGTGCAAGTCGGGCAGGAAGCCGAGCTGTGAGGTGACGCTGAAGGCTAACCGATCTATATGGGCCGGGAAGACGATCCCGTCGCCGCTGAAGACCTCCTCGATCAGCTCCTCATAGCGTATCTCCGTGCTGCTGATCAGGTTCTTCTCCACGAAGCCGAGTACGTTCTCTTCTGCATCGACGATGACCTGGTCGCCGAAGAGGTCAGGCACGTTCGGGATGTCGGGAAGGAGGAACTCGATATATCGGCCGAACTCGAGTGCCCGGTCGGCGGTGGGGAAGAGGCAGACGACATGGATCTCCTCAGCGGTGGTCACCTCCATCCCGAAGACGGGTACGATTCCTGCCTCGGCGCAGCACTGCCCGAAGGCGGGGCAGTTACCGGCTGCGTTGTGGTCGGTGATAGCCATCATGTCGATCCCCATCCGCTTCGCCTCCCTGGCCATGACGGCAGGGGACTGCTCGAGCGACCCGCAGGGGCTGAGGCAGGAATGGTTATGGAGGTCGACCCGGTACCTGTTCATCGTACGGGCTGCTAGAGCAGCTCCCCGATCCTGCAGGATGCCGTGAACTGGCTGTCGGAGGTGGAGAAGATGGCGATCCCCTCCTTGCGTGCCGCATCACTCATATCATCGGGGGCGGATCGCCGATTGCAGAGGATCACGGCCTGTATCCCGACGAGCGATGAGACGGCTATGGTGTTCTTATGGCCCTGGATGGTGATGAGGACCGAATCCTCGGGGGCGTTCCCCATGACGTCGCTCAGGAGGTCAGAGGTGTAGGCTCCGGTGATCTCAGTCTCAGGGTGGGGAAGGGTAACCGCGGTATACCCGAGCTTGGTCTCGATTTCCTGTAATTTCATAGCTCTACCTCATTAATCAGTATTGTATCTTGGAGATGACATGCGTCCCTGCTGCCAGGGAGGATGTGATGGAGAATTCATCTGAGACACGCTTCACGTTGGGCAGGCCCATGCCTGCACCGAACCCGAGGGATCGTATCCACTCGTTCGCCGTGGAGTAGCCCTCCTGCAGCGCCTGGTCGACATTGGGGATGCCGGGACCTGTGTCCCTGGCCTCTATCGTGATGCAGCCCGGCTCGAAGGTCGCGATGATCTCCCCCCCGTCCGCATGGACGACGAGGTTGATCTCGAGCTCATAGGAGGCGATAGCAGCCCGCCTGATGATCCGGGGGTCCCTCCCGTCTTTCTTCAGCCGCTTCTTGATCTCCGTGGACGCGAAGCCAGCGTTCTCGAAATCATGCTTCAGGACGGTGAAGGTCCGCACGTGGTAGGTCTGGTCACCTTCCTTCCGGTCGTAGCCCGTCTCCCGCTCGAGTTGGTCGATCTCCCGGTTGATCTCGAGGAGCAGCCTCGTCGTGATATCCCTTGAGGTGACGATGCCGACGAGCTCCTTCTTCCGGTTCAGTACGGGGAACCGGTGGAAGGGGTAGCGGTCGAAGTAGGTGATGGCAAAGGAGACGGGCATGTCATCCTCGAGCACGATGAGCTTCGAGGACATGTACTTCCCGGCCTCCTCCTCGATATAGCCCCGGTCAAGCGCCTGGATGATGTCATCCATGCTGATGATGCCCAACAGCCGTTTCCCCTCGGCGATCGGCACCCCGGTGATCGATTCCTTTCGCATGATCCCCTGGATCTCCCGGAGGGTGGTGTGGCGGCTAGCCGTGATGAGCTGGTCGCACATGACCTCCTTGACCTTGAGCCGGTAGATGAGTTCCAGGATGACCGTGGGGGAGTTATAGGTGTTTATCGGTATCGTCTGCATACTGATGATTATACACATTCAGTGATGATTGTTAAGAGAAGAGGATGCCGTAAACAGATTTTTCACGCTGTTGAACGAACCATGCCGCCATGGTATACTGACCATTCGCGTACGTATTATGAAAGCAGGAGTGTGTTATATGAGAGATATACGTGACAGGAAGCTGGCAGAACTGCTGGTGAACTATTCCATACGACTGAAGGCAGGGGAATCCTGCCTCATCAATGCGGTGGATGTGCCGCTCGAGGTGGTCGAGGAACTCGTGGATGCCGTCTATGCGGCAGGCGGGTATCCCCTGGTCAATATCGAATCCGAGCGGCTTGACCGCGCCATGATGAAGGGGGCCTCGCAGGAGAGCCTTGGGCTCTGGGCCGACTGCGACTCCTACCGGATGAGGAAGATGGATGCCTTCATCGGGATCAGGGGACCGAGAAACAGCAGGGAGACCGCTGACCTGCCGGATGAGCAGGCACGCCTCTATGCCCTGAACTACAGCCGGCCCGTCCATACTGATATACGGGTGCCGGACACCCGCTGGGTCGTCCTTCGGTACCCCACCGACATCATGGCCTACAATGCCGGGATGTCCACCGTCGAGTTCGAGAACTACTACTACCGGGTCTGCACCGAAGTCGATTATGCAGTGATGTCAAAGGCCATGGATGCGGCAGTCGCATACCTGGCGCAGGCTGACAAGGTCCACATCACGGGTCCTGGGACCGACCTCACCTTCTCCATCAAGGGACTGGGTGCGATCAAGTGTGACGGGGAGATGAACATCCCCGACGGGGAGGTCTACAGCTGCCCGGTAAAGGAGAGCGTGAACGGGGTCATCACCTACAACACGCCATCCACGTTCAAGGGGTTCACCTTCCGCGATGTCTGCCTCGAGTTCTCAGACGGTAAGATCGTGAAGGCCACAGCTAACGATACTGAGCGGATCAATGCTGTCTTCGATACCGATGAGGGGGCGCGATACGTCGGGGAGTTCGCCCTGGGCTGCAACCCCGAGATCACCTTCCCGATGGACAACACGCTATTCGACGAGAAGATCGCAGGCTCCTTCCACTTCACACCGGGCATGGCCTATGACGACTGCTATAACGGGAACAAGAGTGCGGTCCACTGGGACCTCGTCTGCATACAGACCCCGGAATACGGCGGCGGCGAGATATGGATCGACGGGGAATTGATCAGGAAGGACGGGGTGTTCGTGCATGAAGCGTTCATCGGACTCAACCCTGAGAACCTTCGGTAAGGCAATGGCCTTAGTACTGGCTGCCTCCCTACTGCTCTCCTGTTCCACGACGGGAGGGCAGGCTGGAGACCGTTTCAAGGCAGTCAGGATCGGTAGGGAGACCTTCTACCTTGAGGTGGCTGCCGACGATGAGAGTCGGAGGGCCGGCCTGTCGGGAAGAGAGGAGCTTGCAGCCTCTGCAGGGATGCTCTTTCTCTTCGAAGAGCCGCAGGAGGTCGCCTTCTGGATGAAGGACACCTCTATACCGCTTTCTCTCGCCTGGGTCGACAGTACCGGGAGGATCACCGGTATCACGGACCTGGTCCCTGACTCCCTCGAGCCCGTCTACTCCCCCGGTGCGGTGATCGCCGCAATCGAGCTGAACCAGGGAGCCTTCACACGGGCTGGTGCCCGGCTTCTTGATCGTGTCCTGATCGATGGCATCGGGCACGACTAGAGCGTTTGCCCAAGCTTATAAAAACAAGCTTGGGCTTGCAAGATCGTTTGCCCAAGCTTATAAAAACAAGCTTGGGCTTACACAAGATTGTGCTTTGCACAATCAGTGTTCCGCGGAGAATACCACCGTTCGGTTGCCTGAGATGATGACCCGTCCCTCGAGGTGAGCCTGCACGGCACGGGAGAGGACGATCCGCTCTACATCCTTCCCGACCTTCTTCAGGCCTACCGGGGTCAACTCATGGTTGACCCGGTATACATCCTGCTCGATGATCGGTCCCTGGTCGAGGTCCTCGGTTGCGTAGTGGGCTGTTGCCCCGATCATCTTGACGCCCCGCTGGTATGCCCGCAGGTAGGGATTTGCTCCCTGGAAGGCAGGCAGGAATGCGTGGTGGATGTTGATGATCCTACCTGCATAGCTGTTGATGAACCCGGGGGTCAGGATCTGCATGTACCGTGCGAGGACGACGAGGTCTATATGGTGGCGCTGCAGCAGTTCGATGATCTGCGTCTCCTGCTGCTCCTTGGAATCCTTGTTTACCGGCAGGCAGTAGAAGGGGATCTTGAACTGGTCCGCCACATACTCGAGGTCCGGGTGGTTGCTGATGATCAGCGGGATCTCGCACCGTATATCCTCCTCCTTCTGCCGCATGATGATGTCATAGAGGCAGTGCGAGGCTTTGGAGCAGAGGATGGCGACCCGCTGTATGTTGTCGGAGAAGCTGCAGGACCAGTCGAGTTCCCTTGGTTCTGCGAATCTCGCGAAATCAGCCTGGAGCTCCCCTCGTGACGAGGAGAGGTCCTTCATGTCGAGTTCGAGCCGCATGTAGTACTTCTTCGCCCGGGAGTCGGTATGCTGCTGGCAGTGCAGGATGTTGAATCCCTTGGTGTAGAAGTAGCCGGTTATGTCGGCGAGCAGCCCCTTCTGGTCATTGGTCTGGATCAGGAAGATGATCTTGTTCATGTCTACAGGTCCTCATCAAAAGTCTTGAACTCGGGAGCTTGGCCCGGTCCATTGGGAGAGGATACAAGAAGCTGTACACGTTGTTCAATTCCTGCGAGCTCTTTTTCGAGCTCTTTCGACAGGGTGATCCCCTCCTCGAAGAGGGAGAGGGACTCATGCAGGGGGATACCCTGCTCCTTCATCTTCGCACTGATGGCTTCCAGCCGCTCGAGCCGCTGTTCGAATGTCTTCATGCTGTTATACCTCTCGTACCTCAGAGATGAAGGATCCGTCAGTCACATGGGTCCTGACCCTCATCCCTTCCGTTATCTGTTCTATGGTGGTGACCGGAGTTCCGGTCCGTTCATCGACGGTCAGTGACCAGCCGCGTTCCAGGAGTCCCTTCGGCGAGCTGAGCTCGATCGCCCGACGGGCGAGTTCCAGCCTGTGGCGGAATTCCCCTCTCTGGGTGCTGATAAGCTCGGTGATCACCGTCGTATGGTCATGGACCTGCAGGTGATGCTCGTCGATCCTCCTGGTGATCCTCTCGGTCATGGCTTCCGTGTTCACCATCTGCAGCTTCATCCTGAGCAGTTCGGTCTTCCTGTGCATCTCCCGGATCACCTGTTCTGCTGCAGTGTTGACCCGTTCGCTGACCGCACCGGCTTCAGCGGTCACGAGTTCTGCTGCAGCAGAGGGGGTAGGGGCTCGCAAGTCCGCGGCGTAGTCGCTCAGTGCCCAGTCGATCTCATGGCCGACAGCCGAGATGACCGGTATGGGGGAGTCGGCGATCAGCCTGACGAGCAGCTCATCGGAGAAGGGGAGCAGGTCCTCGACGGAACCTCCCCCGCGCCCGAGGATGATGACCTCTCCTATCTGGTGGTCGATCGCATAGGAGAGCATGTCTGTAAGCTGCCCGGCAGCAGCCTCTCCCTGCACGGCGGCGGGGAGGACCGAGACGGTAAGGCCTGCGTTCCTCCTGCCGATGACCTGGAGGATATCCCTCAGGGCAGCCCCGGTCGGGGAGGTGATCACTGCGACATGCTTCGGTATCAGGGGGATCGGCCTCTTGCGTTCAGGGTCGAAGAGCCCCTCTGCGGCAAGGCGCCGCTTTCGCTCCTCGAGCTCCTGGAGGATGTCCCCGGAACCGATCTCATCGATGGACTCGCAGATGACCTGGTAGCTTCCTCTCGGTGCGTAGAGGGAGAGGGATCCCGATACCCGCACCTTCATCCCCTCGCGGGGCTTCAGCTTCGTACGGAAGATCCTGTTCTTGAACATGACAGCGGAGATGGCTGCCTGGGAGTCCTTGAGGGTGAAGTACCAGTGGCCCGTGCTCGCCGGGCGGAAATTAGAGATCTCCCCCTCGATGGAGAGACGGGGGAAGGCCCCCTCGATGATCTCCTTGAGCAGCTGCGTGATGTCTGAGACTGTGTAGACAGGGAATCCGTTCATAGCTCTAGTCCTGGTGCTGATAAAAAAACGGCTGGCTCACCACCGGTAAGACAGCCGTTTTCATGTGTCAGGCAGAATTATTCTGCTATGATTGCTTCTGTTGGACAAACATCAGCACATGTGCCGCAGTCTGTACAAAGGTCAGCGTCGATAACGTAGATATCCCCTTCTGAGATTGCCTCAACCGGGCACTCTGGGAGACAGGAACCGCATGCGATGCATGCGTCGGTGATCTTGTAAGCCATGTCTGGCCTCCTTATCGCATAGTATTATCTTGTTTGACTATATACCTCATGCCGTAATTACGTCAAGCTTAATGTCCGTTCCAGATACCTATTGACAGGTTTTTATCCAAAGCCGTAGAATATTCTTATGGATGTACTTGAAGAGATCATCCCCCTGCTGAAGGAGGCTGACTACCTTACCGTGCTCACCGGGGCTGGTGTCTCGACCCTCTCCGGCCTCCGCGATTTCCGCGGCAAGAACGGTCTCTACCAGGAGGTGGATGCCGACAGGATCTTCGATCTCTCCTGCTTCCTCTCTGACCCGGGATTCTATTACCGGCATACCCACGAGCTCATCTACTCTGCCGATATCGTGAAGCCCTCCATCGTCCATTCGACCCTTGCAGCCCTGCAGCGCAAAGGCTATGTGAAGCGGGTCATCACCCAGAACATCGACATGCTCCACCAGGCTGCCGGTACCCATGACGTGATCGAGATCCACGGGACACCCGCAGTCCATCGCTGCCTTGACTGCGACCAGGAGTTCCCCTTTGACGGGATCGCTGAGATCGTCCAGGCAGGGGAGGTCCCTGACTGCCCGGACTGCGGGGGCATCGTAAAGCCAGACATCACCTTCTTCGGGGAGTCCCTCCCGGAAGCCGCGATAGCCGAAGCCATCGAGGAGAGCAGGAGGAGCGACTGCATGCTGATCCTCGGGTCGACCCTGCTCGTCCAGCCGGCGGCGACCCTGCCGCTCTATGCCCTGCAGCATGGCGGGAAGATCATCATCGTCAACAAGGGGAAGACCCCGCTAGACCGGTATGCCTCTCTCCGCTATGACGACCTTGAGGAGTTCTTCACCTTCCTTTCTGAGGCGCTCGCCTCAGACCTTCTCTAGGATCCCCGGGTCGGTCTTCTCGATCAGCGCATCGACCTTCGGCCTCCTGATCTTCTGCGTCGTGGTCATCTCCATTGGTTCTTCGATGACCCGCAGCCTCTGGATCCGTTTATAGGGAAGCAGCTCCTTGTTGTGCTCCCTGATGACCTGGACGAGTTCCTCGGTGATCTTCTTCCTGTTATAGATGCCTTTGCTGTTGAAGTACTCGGCATTGGGGTAGATGACCGCCTCGATCCCCTCGGCCTTGGTCTCCTTGTTTGCCATATACCCCCGGACGAGGAGCTGCTCGATCTGCTGGTCGAGCTGGAAATGGTCCTCGATCTCCTCGGGGAAGACGTTCTTCCCCCCTTCGGTGACGATGAGCGACTTCTTGCGCCCCGTGAGGTAGAGGTAGTTCTCCCTGTCGAGGTAGCCGACATCACCGGTATGGAGGTACCCATCCTCCGTGAAGAGTTCTTCAGTGGCTTCCTTGTTCTTATAGTAGCCGGAGGTGACATTCGGCCCCTTGACGACGATCTCCCCGTTGCCCTGCTCATCCTTGTTGATGATCTTCATGTCGACGAGCGGGAATACCATCCCGACCGAGTCGACCTTGAAGTGGGAGATCGGGTTGAGGGTGAGGATGGGGGCGGTCTCGGTGAGCCCGTAGCCCTGCACGAAGTCGAGGCCGAGCTGGTTGTAGCGCCTGAACGTCTCAGGCGCCAGCGGCCCGCCGCCGCAGATGAGGAGCCTGAGGGTGTCGAGGTTCGCCTTCTTCAGCAGGGAGGAGAAGAGCACCTTCCCGGGGTTCTTCCCGGAGACCCTCTTGATCAGGCCGCTCAGTCTCATCATCAGACCGATGTAGAGGTGTACGGCGAGTCCCTTGGCCCGTACCTGTTTCATCATCCCCTGGAGGATCTTGTTGTAGAGCAGGGGGATCCCCATGAAGATGGTGATGTTCCCCTGTCGCAGGTCCTTCATGATCTGCGGTACGACCAGCCGCTGGGCGAAGATGACCTCAGAGCCGAACTTGATGCCCTCGAGGAAGACCGCGGTCATGCAGTAGCTGTGGTGCAGGGGGAGCAGTGCGTACCAGACATCCTCATGTGATGCCCCGAGGAACATCTCATGGCAGGCCTGGTAGACATCCGACATGAAGTTCTTATGGGTGAGCATGACCCCCTTCTCGTTTCCGGTGGTCCCTGAGGTGTAGAGGATGGCTGCCAGGTCGTCCTCGGTGCGTACCGGCTTCCTGCGGTGGCGGGCACTCAGCTCGAGGATGTAGTTCTCGCAGTCGGGGGAGAGGGAGATCTTCTGCTGGACCTTCGACTCCTCGGTGATCTCGACTTCCTCGTACTTCTCCTTGTCCACGAATACGATGGTAGAGCCTGCATAGGCGATGAGCCGGTCGGTGGCGGCTTTGTCGAGCTGGTAGTCGATCGGTACGATGACTCCCCCGGCAGCGAGGATCGCGAGATAGGCGATCCCCCATGCAGGGGTGTTCTTCCCGGTGAGCACCACGGTATCACCGGGTCCTACACCCTTCGTTATGAGGTAATCGGCAGCGGTCTCCACATAGGCTGCCACTTCACTATAGGTATAGGTCGTCTTCACCTCCCCGAAGGTCGTGAAGCAGGGATCGTCAGGATACTCCTTGACCGATATCTGGAACTGCTCGGTGATGGTCGGCCATTCGCCTGCTACCATATCACCGCGGTACTGTGCTATGCTATCCCAAGAATTCTTCATAATAAACCACCTTGTAATGGTATAATACACCTATGGAATCTGTCAGGTTCCCCGGACCGTGCATACCTCAGGGGTCCTGGAGGACTCATCGATAGTGTGATTGTTAATCATAACAATACAGGAAGATATTGTCAAAAACAAATGGCTGGGAAACAAGGCAATCGCTTAAAAGGGATTGCGTGAAGGTATTGACAAAATAGGCTTTAGAGAGGTCGTAGCTGCGATTGCGACCCCTCATGCCTCAGCCTGTTGCCAGGATCTCCGAGTTATCCAGGGCTGGGCGGACGCAGGTACCCGGAACTGCTCCATAGCAGAACCGGGTCTGGCCGTACGTTGTGAAGTTCAGGCTACAGCGCTACAAGAGATCCTGGTACCTTCTTGGGAGGATTCCGAACAGCAGCTTCTCACAGGACGCATAGCTGTGACGGTAATGGATCTGCCGGCCTTTCTGAGAGCTTTTCACCATCTTTGGGTCGTCATCAAGCTTGGTCAGGTTCATCACGAGCTTCCTCAGCAGGGAGAGGTTCTGCATGGCATTCCCCTTCCTGGCGGTGCACCGATCCTCCAGGTAGGACGTATCAAGAGAGAAATGGAACAGCTCGATCTTCCAATGATCGCGTGCGATGTGCATGAACTGTTCAGCACCAAGCGGTGCGCTCATGATGTAGCATACCAGCTCCTCTGACACCTCATCGGCGTTCACGATCTCACCGGTTTTCTTATCGACTGCATCCTTGAGCACGATCCGCTGTCGTTCCAGCATACCGATCGCCTTGACCGTGCCCCAGTGCTCTTGAAACTCGAGGCAGGACACATCCTCCGAGTAGTAGCATTTCCTGGTTTCGATCCTCCCGTGGTCCTTGTCGACGGTCTCCAGGTAGGAGATGTCATCGAAATCCGGCTCTCCATAATTCTCCAGGTACTCTTTGATGTCCTGCTGCAGTGACGGCTGGTTCAGCTTCACCGGCAGGACATACACCCCGCCTTTGGCCACGATCTTATCGGCAATCTCGTACTGGGCCCCTATCGCATCGATAGTAACGATCGAATCATTGAGGTCGAGCCAGTCGAGGAACTCCGGGATCGTCGAAATCTCATTCTTCTTCGCATCGATCTGCATCTGGCTGAACAGCACGCCTTCCTCCACCAGGAAAGCATTCAGGATGTACGGCACGTAGCTCGAGTGGGCTTTCTCACAGGCCGCTCTGACGGCTTTGCCGTCTATGGCGATGTGTTTGCCCCTCGAGCTCAGAATCTGGGACAGCCATTCCATGAAACAGGTCATAAACTGTTCAGAGTCTATCGCTGCGAAGGTTGCCGAGAAACAGTCATGTGACGGTATCCGCTCAACCCCAAGCAACTGCCGGAAATAGTTCAGGTGGTATTCCAGCTCCGCACACATATTCACGAAATCTGTGAATCCCCAGAGGGTCCCGTAGGTCGCCAGGATGAGAATGTCATCAAGCCGGTACCGCTTACCCCGCACGTCACGTGGGTCGGGAATGCGGGAGAAGGCCTCCCGCAGGCTGATCCTCCATGCCTCAACAGCTCGCTGTCTCTCGTCTCTTCGTTGTTTCTTTACTGAATGTCCCATGGCAGTTCCACTCCTGTTTCTTCTAGGATGCGCTGCTGCAGCTCTCCTATCTCTGTCATGACCAACTGGCCACCAATCTCGGCAAGTCGTATCATCTTCAGCGGTGCAAGATACTCGAAGGTGAATCCTATGAGCCGTTCCAGCTTCTTCTTCTGGAGCGAGATGCAGGTGCCGTCACACCCGTCACACCATGAGCTCCTGCTTCGGTACAAGTATGATTCATCCGATTCCGAAACGATGAGGCACCCCAGAACTAAGATCGCCCGGTCCTTTGATCCAAGATCCTTCAGGAACGAGGGCGGGGCAAGCGCCTGCAGGGCATACGAGAATCCGTATTCCCATATCCTGATGCCGCTGGACTGTCTGTTGATGTCGAATCGCTCCATCACCCCGTCTGGGGTGATGGCCCCGATATACGTCTGGACAGGCTGCGGGTTCTTCTTCCCCGGGACCCGCTTCGACGAGTTCTTGTACAGTGAGTAGTGACCTTTGCCATCTGACTTGATCACCGTCCCTTTTCTCTTCTGGCGCTCCGCCCATGCTGGAAACCTTCCCATGAGTTGCCTCCTTCACATAAGTATATGGTAACACAACCATATACTTTAATCCAGATAAGAATGCCCAGAATCTGAAATCTTCAAATCCTGGGCTTATTGGCCGTGTTTACTTTTTACGCGATTGCCCTGGCTGGGAAATTGAAAGACAGTGCTGTGTCAAGTTACTATAAAAACATTTTGTTATTATATGGACAAAAAGTTATTATTACTCTATAGTAAGGAACATACAGGAGCAATGAGATGAAGATAGCGATCAGCGGCTACGGCCGGATGGGAAGATTGATCAGGTTGAAGGCCCTTGAGGCCGGTCACGAGGTGGTTGCCGTGATCGACCCGGTCAGCACGGACCGTGACGTGACTGCCTCGGAGATCTCCGCAGCATCCTTGAAGGATGCACAGGTAGTCATCGATTTCACGATCCCCTCGGTTGTCATCGGGAATATATCACGGTATGCTGAGATCGGCATCTCCTGTGTGGTCGGTACCACCGGGTGGTACGACCGCATGGACGAGGTATCGGGCATCGTCGGGGAACGGATCGGGTGCATCTGGTCAGGGAACTTCTCGGTCGGAGTACACCTCTTCTTCGAGATGGTCAGGAAGGCCGCAGCCGTCATGGACGGGTTCGGCGCCTATGACTGCATGGTACATGAGTTCCACCACAACAAGAAGGCCGACAGTCCCTCGGGGACTGCCGCCATGATCGGGAAGATCCTCATCGACGGGCTGGACCGGAAATCGGCAGTCGTCACCGAGATGCTGGACCGGCCGATCGAGGCGCATGAGCTGCATGTCTCCTCGACGCGGGGAGGGGCGATACCGGGTACCCATACGGTCATCTTCGACAGTCCTGTGGACAGTATCGAGCTGACCCACCGGGCACGGAACCGGGAGGGCTTCGCCGCGGGTTCGATCACGGCGGCCGAATGGATCGATGGGAGGAAGGGTTTCTTCTCTATCGATGATCTGCTGCAGAGTCTGATAGGAGAACAAGTATGAGTGAATTAGTATTCAGGGGTGTATATACTGCATTAGTGACCCCGTTCACGGCGGAAGGTGCCGTGGATGAGGCAGCCCTCAAGCGGCTGATAGATTTCCAGATCGAGCAGGGTGTCGATGGGCTCGTCCCCTGCGGCACCACCGGGGAGAGCCCGACGCTCTCCCATGAGGAGCATGACCGGGTGATCAGGCTCACCGTCGAGTATTCAGCAGGCCGGGTACCGGTCATCGCCGGTACGGGGAGCAACGCGACCTCGGAGGCGATCCAGCTCTCCCAGCATGCGGAATCCGCGGGTGTCGATGCCGTATTGCTGGTGAACCCATATTACAACAAGCCGACCCAGCAGGGTCTCTATCTCCACTTCAAGGCGATCGCCGATTCGGTGGGCATCCCCTGCATCCTCTATAATATCTTCGGCAGGACCGGCGTCAACATCGAGACCGATGTCGTGATCCGGTTGATGAACGAATGCGACAACATCATCGCGGTGAAGGAGGCTTCTGGCAGCCTAGACCAGATGAAATCGGTCATCGCCGGCCGGCACGACCGGTTCAGGGTCCTTTCCGGTGATGATAATATGACGATCGACCTGATAGAGGCTGGCGGAGACGGCGTGATTTCGGTATCATCGAACCTGATACCGCATCAGATGGCCGAGATGGTCCATACCGCCCTCGACGGCGATATCGCGAAGGCCCGGGAACTCGAGGCACGGCTCGCGCCGTTCTTCAAGGCCTGTTTCGTGGAGACCAACCCGATCCCCATCAAGACGGCGATGGCTCATATCGGCTGGTGCGAAGAGGTATTCCGGCTCCCGATGTGCCCGCTCTCGACTGAGGAGAACCGGGCGGTTCTCATCGAGGCGGTCGATGCCCTGGGATTGGAACACGTATAACGTAAGTATTTTTTAGGAGATTTGATAGAAGATATGGCGCGAATAAACGAACATTACAAGAAACTGGCAGCAGGGTACCTGTTCCCTGAGATCGCACGGAGGATGAGGTCCTTCCAGGCTGAACACCCGGAAGCACAGATCAAGAAGCTCGGGATCGGCAACACGACCGAACCGCTCACCCCTGCGATCATCAAGGGGCTGCATGCCGGCGTGGATAAGCTCAGCAGCCTTGCCTCCTACAGCGGGTACGGCGATGAGCAGGGGAACGGGGACCTTCGTGAGGCCCTTGTCTCCTTCTACAAGGAGACCCGCGGGATCGACCTCGCTCCGGACGAGTTCTTCGTCAGTGACGGAGCGAAACCTGATTCCGGTAACATCCAGTCGATCTTCAGCACTGACTCGATCGTGGCAGTCCAGGACCCGGCATACCCGGTCTATGTTGACTCCAACGTGATCGCAGGCAGGTCGAACGGGTTCGACCTGGAGACGAGCCGCTACCATGATTTCGTCTATATGCCCTGTAATGAGGCAAACGGGTTCATCCCCGATGTGCCGGAAGACCATGTGGACCTGATCTACCTCTGTTCGCCGAACAACCCGACCGGTGCAGTAGCCACGAAGGAACAGCTTAAAGGCTTCATCGATTACGCCCGTGAGCACAAGGCTGTGATCATCTTCGATGCCGCCTACAGCGAGTACATCGCCGACCCCTCCTACCCGAAGAGCATCTTCGAGATCGAGGGTGCACGGGAGTGCGCGGTCGAGATCAACAGCTTCTCGAAGTTCGCAGGCTTCACCGGCGTGCGGCTCGGATGGAGCATCGTCCCGAAAGAGCTCGTCATCGAGGGGACGGAACCGGGAGAGGTGAACAGCCTCTGGAACAGACGGCAGTGCACTTTCTTCAACGGTGCCTCGAACATCGTCCAGGAAGGCGGGAAGGCCGTCCTGAGTCCCGAGGGGCTCAAGGAGTGCTATGACCTGATCGCTTACTACATGGAGAACGCACGGATCATACGCGAGGGACTCCAGTCGGTCGGGCTGACCGTCCACGGCGGCGACAATGCCCCCTACCTGTGGGTCCATGCGCCGAACGGGCTGAGCTCCTGGGAGTTCTTCGACAAACTCCTCTCAGAGGCGTGGGTCGTCGGGACACCGGGTGTGGGATTCGGCCCTGCCGGTGAGGGATACTTCCGTCTCAGCGCCTTCGGGCACCGTGAAGATATCCTCGCAGCTGTCGAGAGCATCAAGAAGAACCTCGCGTTATAGGATCAGGAGATAACCAACCATGAAGAACGTCCCATTTACCAGAGCATTCATCGAGCGGGTGGCCGCAGAGGTCCCCACTCCCTTCCATATCTATGATGAAGCGGCCATCCGGGCCAATGCACGGGCCTTCACCGAAGCCTTCTCATGGGCTCCCGGGTTCAAGAACTACTTTGCCGTCAAGGCCTGCCCGAACCCCACGATCATGAGCATCCTCAAGGAGGAGGGCTTCGGTGCCGACTGCTCCTCCCTTCCCGAGCTGCTGCTCTCCGAGCGCGTAGGGCTGAGTGGGGAAGAGATCATGTTCACCTCTAACGATACCCCCGATGAGGAGTTCTCCGCTGCCGTGGAGCTTGGTGCCATCGTCAACCTCGATGACATCACCCATATCGAGGCGCTCGAGCGGAGCGTGGAGGGCATGCCTGAGCTGGTCTGCTTCCGGTACAACCCGGGAGAGGCCCGGACGGGTAATGTGATCATCGGCCACCCGACCGAGGCCAAGTACGGGCTCACCAGTGACCAGATCGTGGAAGCCTACCGGTCTGCGAAGGCGAAAGGCGTCAAGCGGTTCGGACTCCATACCATGGTCGCCTCGAACGAGCTCAACGGAGACTACTTCGTCGAGACGGCACGCATGCTCTTCGACCTGGTCCTGAGGATCCGGGAGGAGGCTGGTGTCCGGATCGAGTTCATCAACATGGGCGGCGGGATCGGTATCCCGTACCGTTTGGAGGAGAAGCCGGTCGACCTGCAGGCAGTGTCTGCAGGTATCAAGGAGCTGTACGAGCAGAAGATCATCCCGGCAGGGCTAGACCCCCTGAGGATCGTCTTTGAGTGCGGCCGTATGGTCACCGGACCCTATGGGTACCTCGTGGGGCAGGTTCGCCATGTCGTCGAGAAGTACAAGAGCTACGTGGGGCTCGATGCCTGCATGACCAACCTCATGAGGCCAGCCCTCTATGGTGCCTACCACCATATCACTGTGCTTGGGAAAGAGGATGCCGAAGCCAGCGAGACCTACGACGTGACCGGGTCGCTCTGCGAGAACAACGACAAGTTCGCCATCGACCGGAAGCTCCCGAAGATCGATGTGGATGATTACGTGGTGATTCATGATGCCGGGGCACACGGCTACGCGATGGGATTCAACTACAACGGGAAGCTGCGGTCAGCTGAGCTGCTGCTCAAGCCCGATACCTCTGTGGAGCTGATCAGGAGGGCGGAGACGATCGATGACCTCTTCGCGACCCTCGATTTCGATTTCAAGACGATCGAAGCATAATAAGGAGTGCGTGATGGAACGATCCTGCCTCGGTACCGCCGTCATTGATGCCGCTGTCTGCTATTACCAGGAGCGGGTATACTACAGCCATACCGATGCGGGCGGGATCGTCTACCACAGCAACTACCTCGACCTCACCGAGCATGCCCGCACCGAGCTGCTGAGAGTCCTGGGCATCGAACAGGCCGAGGCCCTCTCAGGAGAACGGCGAGCCTTCGTCGTGCGGTCGCTGTCGATCGACTACATCAAGCCGGCCTTTCTCGATGACCTGCTCACCGTCGAGACCACGGTTGACCGCTGTGAGCGGTTCTCCATGCTGCTCAGCCAGGTGATCAAGCGGGGGGAGGAGGTGCTCTCCACCCAGAAGACCAAGGTCGGGCACGTGAACCTGGAGACCGGCCGTCCCATCCCCATCCCCGAGGATGTCCGTACGGTCCTGCTCTCCATCCACACAGCCTAGAAGCAGCGTCCCTTCTCTTCCTTCACACAGCCAGACTCACACCGGTAGCAGACCTCGTTCGGCAGGGGGGCATCACTGAAGTATGCCCGCAGGTTCTCGACCGTCGTCATGGCGATGTTCGCCAGGGCCTCCCTGGTGAGGAACCCCTGGTGGGAGGTGATGAGGACGTTGTTGAACGAGAGCAGCCGTGCGAGCTGGTCATCGTCGATATGGCTGAGTGAGTAGTCATGGAAGAAGTACTCGCTCTCCTCCTCGTAGACATCTAAGCCGGCACCCCCGATCTTCTCTGATTTCAACCCCTCGAGCAGGGCTGCCGTGTCGATGAGCTGTCCCCGGCTCGTGTTGATCAGGATGACCCCCTGCTTCATCTTCCCGATCGCCTCACGGTTAATCATATGGTAGGTCCCGTCGGTGAGGGGGCAGTGGAGTGATATGATATCGCTCTCGGCATAGAGTTTGGGAAGCTCGACATAGGAGACCATCGGGTCCTCGAGCAGTGCGGGGTCCCGGTACCGGTCATGGATGAGCAGTTTGGTCCCGAACCCGCGCATGATGGAGATCATGACCCTGCCGATCCTCCCTGCACCGATGATGCCGACCTTCTTCCCGTGGAGGTCGAAGCCGGTGAGTCCCGCTATATTGAAGTTGCTCTCCCTCGTCCTGTTATATGCCTTGTGTGTCTTCCTGTTGAGTGCCATGAGCAGGGCCGCGGCATGTTCCGCGACCGCATGGGGAGAGTAGGCCGGTACCCGCACCACATGGATCTTCCTGCTGTAGACTGCCTTGAGGTCGATGTTGTTGTACCCGGCACAGCGGAGGGCGATCAGCCTGATCCCGTAAGAGGCTATGAGCTCTGCCGTCTCCTCGGTGACCTGGTCGTTCACGAAGAGGCAGACTGCGTCTGCGCCGTACATGAGGGAGGCGGTATCCGGCCTGAGCCGGTCGGTGACGAAGCTGAACCTGAATTCCCCCTGGTCCCCGATCGCCTCGAACGATTCGATATCATAGGGTTTCGCGTCATAGAATACGATCTTCTTACTCTTCTTCATAACTCCTCCATGGTATGGCTATAACGTACAAAAATACGGTGGTAAAGGAAACAGTCGTTTGAGCATGAAAAAATCGGAAAAAGATTCAAATCTCAGCAGAATCGGGGTATGATGTTGACAGGATGAGAGTATGAGTGATACATGGGTCTGGTGGAAGCATGGTGTGATCTACCAGATATACCCGAGGAGTTTCCAGGACAGCAATTCTGACGGGATCGGCGATATCCCCGGGATCATCTCCCGGCTTGAGTATCTAGCCTATCTCGGCATCGATGCGATCTGGCTCTCCCCGATCTTCCAGTCACCGATGGCGGATTTCGGGTATGACATAAGTGATTACCGCAGTATAGACCCTGCCTACGGCAGCCTTGAGGACGTGGTGCGCCTGATCAAGGAGGCGCATGAGCGGGGGATCAGGGTGATCTTCGACCTCGTCCTGAACCATACCTCCTGCGAGCACCGCTGGTTCATCGAGAGCCGCTCATCGCGTTACTCTCCCTGCAGGGATTACTACATCTGGGCGGACCCGGTCCGAGGGAGGCCGCCTAATAACTGGCTCGGAGCCTTCGGCGGGAGCGCATGGACCTTCGACAAAAGTACCGGACAGTACTACCTCCACTCATTCAAGGCGGAGCAGCCGGATCTCAACTGGAGGAATGATGAGCTGGTGAAGAGACTCTTCGGGGAGGTCTCCTATTGGCTCGACCTCGGGGTCGACGGCTTCCGGCTGGATGTCATCAACCATATCATCAAGGATGAGCAGCTCAGGAGCAATCCCTACGGGCTCGGGGCAACCGTCAGGCCGTATGACCTGCAGCGCCATATCTATGACCGGAACCGCGAGGAGTCCCATACGAGGATCGGCGAGCTGCGGGCCCTCATCGACTCTTCCCCCAACCGGATGCTGGTCGGGGAGATCAACGTCGAGGCCCCCGGGGAACCGGAGGTCGTTGCCTCCTACCTTGGGGAGGATCAGCTTCACCTTGCGTTCGACTTCTCCTTCATCTGGGCTTCCTGGGATGCCAAGGAGTTCAGGAAACTGGCCCTTGCCTGGTATGAGGCAGTGGATGGGAGGGGCTGGCCTGCCTGGGTCCTCTCCAACCATGACCAGAAACGTGCCTTCTCGCGTTTCGGGAACAGCGAAGCCCGGGCGAAGGTCGCCGCGCTCTTCCTGCTGATGCAGCGGGGGACACCGTTCATCTACTACGGCGAGGAGATCGGGATGCGCCACCGGAGGGTCCCGCGCAACCAGATGGTCGATCCGCCCGGGCTCCAGTACTGGCCGTTCTACGCCGGGAGGGACCCAGAGCGCCTTCCCATGCAGTGGGATGATTCTCCCCAGCACGGGTTCTCGACGAGTGAGGATACCTGGCTGCCCGTGGACGAGGAGTGGGGGGACTATCACCAGGTCGCTTCCCAGCGGGAGGACCCGGCCTCCCTGCTCTCCTGGTACCGGGTGATCATCCGGATACGGCGGGAGATCGACCTGCTCCATGCCGGTGATATTCGGTATATGGACCTCCAGTCTCCGGACCTGCTCTGTTTCTTCCGGTTCGACGATGAGCGGATGATCCTCTGCCTGCTCAACTTCAGCCGGCACCCGGTCGCTGTCGACCCTGACCAGCTCCACTTCTCGCAGTGGGGTCGTATCCTGCTGCAGGCTTCTGATGCGTCCTATGACGAGCTCGTGCGGGTGGCAGGGTACGAGGCGATGCTCGTGGAGCTCACCTGAAAAAAGAGGAGACCGCCGTTGCCGGCGATCTCCAGGTGCATATGAATGCGCAGTGTGTATATGTCCAGACTCTACCTATTAGAGCCGGAAAAGCATATCTTCATATGAGGGATACGGCCAGTATGCCTTGTCAGTCAGTTTCTCAAGTGCATCCCCATATACTCTCAGTTCGGCCATAGCGGGTACGACCTTCTCGTAATACGCATCAGCCTGGGCTGAGACGCTCTCTTCCAGTGCGAGTGCAGCGTTCATCTCTACTTCCAGCTTGTCTGCAGCGACGATGGTAGCGTTGATGTTCTCAGAGATCTTCGCGCAGAGTGCCTTCTGTGCAGCAGGGTCAAGACCCATGGCTGTCTGCCCGGCGATCGAGTCGATGATCTCCTGCAGGTATCGGGTAGAAGCCGGTACGATCAGCCTCTTGGCCATCTCTACCATGACGCCGGCTTCGATGTTGATCTGCTTGCTGTAGGTCTCGAGGTTGATCTCGAGTCGTGATTCGATCTCAGCAGGTGAGTAGACACCGAGCTTGTCGAACATCTTGACATAGTCGTCGTCAGTCAGGATCTTCACGGCTGATACGGTATTCTTGAGGTTCGGGAGCTCCCGCTTGGTTGCTTCTGCTACCCATTCGTCTGAGTACCCGTTACCATTGAACACGACCCTTCGGTGGGCGCTGTAGTATTCGTTGATGATATCCTTCATCTCTGCCAGGACATCGTCAGCACCCTCGAGTCGGTCAGCGACCTCTGAGAGGACCTCTGCGACACAGCTGTTGAGGATCGTGTTCGGTCCTGCGAGTGACTGGCTTGAACCGACCATCCTGAACTCGAACTTGTTGCCGGTGAAGGCAAAGGGTGAGGTCCTGTTCCTGTCGGTAGCATCCTTGGGGAACTTCGGGATGGTCGTCACGCCGACCTCCACGAGCTGGCCGTCACGCTTCTTCAGTTCCTTCCCATCGACGATGGAGTCAAGGATCTCCTTGAGCTGGTCGCCGAGGAAGATGGAGATGATCGCTGGCGGTGCCTCATTGGCGCCGAGCCGGTGATCGTTACCTGCGTTCGCTGCAGACATCCTCAGAAGCGGTGCATAGACATCGACTGCCTTGATCACTGCAGTGAGGAATACGAGGAAGTGTGCGTTATCCTCGGGGCTGTCGCCGGGTTTGAGGAGGTTGAGGCCGTCATCGGTTCCGATGGACCAGTTGTTGTGCTTTCCTGAGCCGTTGACGCCTGCGAAGGGTTTCTCATGGAGCAGGGCGACGAGGCCGTGTCGTTTCGCGACGTTCTTGATGACCTCCATCAGCAGCTGGTTGTTGTCGGTTGACCTGTTGGCCGTGTCGTAGATCGATGCGATCTCGAACTGGTTGGGGGCAACCTCGTTATGCTGGGTCTTGGCGGAGATGCCGAGTTTCCAGAGGTCGTAGTTGAGTTCTTTCATGAAGACTGCGACTCGTTCCTTGATGGCGCCGAAGTAGTGGTCGTCCATCTCCTGGCCTTTCGCGCTCATGGTGCCGAACACGGTCCTTCCGGTCAGGCGGAGGTCAGGTCGTTCATCGTAGAACTCCTCGTCGATCAGGAAGTACTCCTGCTCGGGACCTACATTGGTGGTGATCCTTGAGCTGGTGGTGTTACCCATGGCCCGGAGTACACGGAGCCCCTCTTTATTGATTGCTTCCATACTTCGGAGCAATGGTACTTTCTTGTCAAGTGCCTCGCCGGTGTAGGAGATGAACGCTGTGGGGATCGTCAGGGTCTTGACTCCCAGGTTCTCCTTGATGACGGCAGGGCTGGTGGTATCCCAAGCGGTGTACCCTCGAGCCTCGAAGGTCGCTCTCAGTCCGCCTGAGGGGAATGATGATGCATCAGGTTCACCCTGGATGAGTTCCTTTCCGGAGAACTCCATCAGGACGGTGCCGTCTGCATTGGGGTTGATGAATGAATCGTGCTTCTCAGCCGTCAAGCCGGTCAGCGGCTGGAACCAGTGGGTGTAGTGGGTAGCTCCCTTCTCCAGGGCCCAGTCCTTCATGGCGTTCGCCACGACTTCTGCGACTTCGGCGGAGAGTTCTGCTTCTCCCTTCTGGACCTTCTTCAGATCCTTGTACACCTTGGACGGCAGTCTCTCCTGCATCACCACATCGCTGAAGCAGTTCTCACCGTACACTTCAGGAAGGCTTTTAAGCGTGAAATCTATACACTCTGACATCTATATACTCCTTGAAATTAGTATTATATGTTTGCTAAAGATTAGCAAGTTGTGTGCCAAAATAGGCAATTGTTTTCATAGTAAAAAATTAACTGTTATCTTATTGGTTTTGTCGTGTTATGTTGGCCAGTAAAACCTACAAAAATGTAAAATAATTGAATCAATAATTACATAATTGTAGGTTTTACCTTTCAGGTACTAGCCGATCGCCTTGGTGCCGGTATCCTTGTTCCGGATCCTGATGCACTCCTCGATAGGCAGCACGAAGATCTTCCCGTCACCGATGGTGTTGGTCTGGGCTCCCTTGATGATCGAGTCTATCGTGGGGTTCACGAATGAGTCGTTGACCGCGATCTCGATCCTCATCTTCTTTAGGAGGTTGACTTCCATGTCTACACCACGGTAGGTCTCCTTGTATCCTTTCTGCTGACCGCAGCCCATGGCGTTGGTCACTGAGATCTTGTAGATCTCCTTCTTATACAGTTCCTGTTTGACAGCGTTCAGTTTGTCCGGCTGTATATAGGCAATAATCAGTTTCATACATTACTCCTCGTTTGTTACATGTTGGTGAAGATCTGGAAACCGCTGTAAGATTCGGTTCCATGCTCACTCAGGTCCAGTCCGACAAGCTCTTCAGTCTCGCTGACCCGCAGGCCGTTGACCTTCTTGATGATGAAGAAGAGCAGTGAAGCAGTACCGAAGACCCATGCGAATACGGAGAGGGCGCCGAGTGCCTGTACACCGAGCTGTCCGAAACCGCCGCCGTAGAAGAGGCCCTTGATGTCGTCAGTGTTGGCGAAGAGGCCAACTGCCAGGGTACCCCAGACACCGCAGACACCGTGTACTGATACTGCACCGACTGGATCATCGATATGGAGGACCTTGTCGATGAACTCTACGGAGAATACTACCAGTATTCCTGCTACCAGGCCGATGATGACTGCACCGAAGGGTGTCACGACTGCAGTCGGGGCGGTGATACCAACGAGACCGGCCAAAGCACCGTTGAGTGACATCGATACATCAGGTTTCTTGAAGAGGATCCATGAGATGATCATGGCCCCGATAGCTCCGGTTGAGGCACCGAGTGTGGTGGTGACAGCAACGGATGCGATAGTCATGTCAGTACCGCTGAGGGTAGATCCGCAGTTGAACCCGTACCAGCCGAACCAGAGGATGAATACACCGAGGCTGGCGATGGGGAGGTTATGTCCAAGGATAGCCTTGGAAGTCGTCTTGCCGTTAGACTTCACGTACTTACCGATTCTCGGTCCGAGGAAGATAGCGCCTGAGAGGGCAGCCCATCCACCGACTGAGTGAACTACGGTAGAACCAGCGAAGTCATGGAAGCCGAGGTTCGCAAGCCAGCCGCCTGCCCAGATCCAGTGACCTGAGATCGGGTAGATCAGACCGGAAATGAACACACTGTAAGCCAGGTATGATGAGAATTTGGTTCTCTCAGCCATAGCTCCTGATACGATGGTGGCTGCGGTAGCTGCGAAGACTACCTGGAACATCCAGTCTCGGAAAAGGATGTAGTCAGCTGCCTTGAGGAAGAACTGTGAAGCCCCGAAGAGGCCGCCGACGCTTGCCCCATACATGAGTCCCCATCCGATAGCCCAGTAGATCACTGCACCGGCAGCGAAATCCATCAGGTTCTTCATGATGATGTTACCGGCATTCTTTGCCCGGGTAAGTCCCATCTCGACCATGGCGAATCCGGCCTGCATGAAGAAGACCAGGGCTGCTGCCAGAATCAGCCAGATCATGTCCAGCGCATCCTGATGAACGGTCACTGTGTCAGCGAGTTCATCAGCAAAGAGCATACCACTGCACATAAGTAGTAGTGCTGCAATCATAAGAATGATTTTGTACTTCATATACATCTCCTGTTTGTATGTGTGTTGCCATACTTAAAGCAGGATGTGTGCCAATTCTACGTAGATGAAGTAGAAAAGTTGTAAATGATTTAAGGATAATAAGATAGAATGTCAGGTGATTGAGGTTCAGTATCGGGGCGGGATGACCCGCCCCGGCTGCACCTTCTACATTTATGTAGGCAAACATGGTTATGCCTACATAAATGTCAGATTATTGCTGTTTGTATTGGTCGGGGGTGATCCGGTACTTGTCGATGCGCAGTCCCATGATACGTTCGGTGATCCCGAGGTTCCGCGCTGCCTTGGCACGGTTTCCCCGTGCGTTCTTGAGGGCGTCGGCGATCAGCTCCCGCTCGAGTTCCTCCACGGCGTCCTTGAGCGTCGAGCTGAACTGGGTGTTCGACGACTCGGCGGACTGCAGCGAGGGGGGGAGGTGGTAGGCATGGATGACCTCATCCATACTGATGAGGACTGACCGTTCGATGCAGTTCTCGAGCTCCCGCACGTTCCCGGGCCAGTGGTACATCATCAGGAGGTCTATTGCCGCACTGGTGATGCGCTTGATGCTCCGGCGGTTCTTCCGGTTGTACTTGTCGATGAAATGGTCGCAGAGCAGCATGATGTCGCTCTTTCGTTCCCGTAATGGCGGTATATGGATGGGGAAGACGTTCAGCCGGTAGTAGAGGTCCTCGCGGAAGGTTCCCTTGGCGATCTCCTCTTCCAGGTTCCGGTTCGTTGCCGTGATGATACGGACATCGACCCTGATGGTCTTGATCCCGCCGACCCGCTCGAACTCCTGCTCCTGGATAGCCCTGAGCAGTTTCACCTGCATCTGGGGGGAGAGTTCCCCGATCTCGTCAAGGAAGAGGGTCCCCTTGTCTGCCAGCTCGAAACGCCCCTTGCGGAGGGTGTGGGCACCGGTGAAGGCTCCCTTCTCATGGCCGAAGAGCTCGCTCTCGATGATGCTCTCGGGCAAGGCTGCACAGTTTACCTTGATGAAGGGCTTGCCTGCCCGCAGTGAGTTGTAGTGGATCTCCTGGGCCACGAGCTCCTTCCCGGTCCCGCTCTCGCCCCTGATGAGGACAGTCGCCTCGCTGGAACTGACCTGGGAGATGAGGTCGAAGACCTCCTGCATGCTCTGCGACTTCCCTATGATGTTCGCAGGCTGGTATCGTTCGCGCAGCTCCCGCTTCAGGCGGTCGTTCTCTGCCACGAGCCGTTCCTTCTCCTCGCGCAGTTCCTGCCGCATCTTCACCGCCCTCGCGATCATCGAGGCGATGACGGAGAGGAACTTGAAGTACTGTTCTATCTGTGCGTCATCGAGGTTGACGATGGAGATGTTGAGGGTCCCGACCGTCTCGTTGTCGCTGATGATGGGGATGCAGATGAAGGATACCCGGCGGTCATGCTCGATGGCATCATTCTCAGCACCGGTCTTGTTCATGTATCGGACATCGGCAGCGATGTCATTGATCACCACGGGCTGCCCGGACTGGACGACCTTTCCGGTGATCCCCTCGCCGATGCGGTAGCTTCCCTTCCGTTTCTGGGAGTCGGTCAGGCCGAAAGCCGATTCGATGTTGATCTGGTCGGTGTCACGGTTGAGGAGGGTGATGGAGCCCCTGATCACCGGGGAGTGCCCGGCGATGGAATCGAGGATAGGGGTGAGGATCTTCTTGAGGTCTTCCGTCTCATCGAGGATCTTGCTGATCTCATACAACACTTGCAATTCATTCACACTGTTCATGACCGTATCCTACAAAATTGTAGGGAAGAAATCAATCCCGTAGTGTCGGTCAATCCAAAGTTTCGAAGAGTCCCCGGTCCCGGTCCTTCCGGACGTTGTCATAGGTGAAGCACCTGCCGTTCATGCTGATGTAGACGCCGGGAGGCTGGGTCTGGACGTAGCTGACAGCCGTGCCGAGGTTGAAGACCGCATCGGAGCCCGAGACGCTGTAGGGGACCATGGCCCCTGTCAGGATGATGGTCTTCCCAAGGGCTGCCTCCCCGAGGACGGCGGCGGTCTGGTCCATGGTGTCGGTCCCGTGGATGATGATGATCAGTTCAGAGTCGCTCTTCCTGCAGGCTTCCAGGATCGCGGAACGGTCATGTTCATCCATGAGGAGGCTGTCCTTGAGGGTAAGGAAGGTCAACTCATAGGGGATGGTGCAGCGGACGATCCGCATGATGTCGCCGAGATGGGAACTCTTGAAGGTCAGCTCCCCCTTCAGTTCATCATACTGTTTGTCGAACGTCCCCCCGGTCGCTATGATATGTATCTTCCTCTCCATGCCAGTCCCCCTGTACTAAGAAGTTATGGATCAAAAGATGCCGGAAGTCAACCGGTTTCCGTCTCCTTCCCGTTTTGGTGATAATCCCCAGAGGAAATGGTTGTTAATACTGCCCCGAAAGATATAGAATAGGAGTCATGAAACCGATGCGAACCCTGCCCACCCTCATCATCTTCCTCCTTCTCTGTCTATTTCCCTCCAGCCTCATCGCTGACGGGACCCTTCAGCTCTATTCGGAGGAAGCCGGTCTCTCATGGGACCTCAGGGTGGACAACCGGGAGCTCGCCTTCGAGCAGGGGATGGTCATCTACCTCGCAGAGGGACTTCATCGCGTTGAGGCCTACCTCCAGGGGTACCGGATGATCGATGAGCCGGTCCGTATCACTGAGGGAGAACGTAGCGAGATCCTCCTTGAGCGAACCTTGCCTGGCATCGCTGTCGGTGAAGGGGCCAGGGTCCTGGTCGCAGCCCCTGAAGGGGACACCCGCCTGGTCGTGACGGCCTCGGACCCCGATACCGCCTTCTCCTTCGACGGGACCCCCTGGATCGCACCAGCAGAGATCCCCGTGACGGCAGGGGACTACACGATCCATGCAGGGAGCAGGTCCTGGGACCTCGAGATCGAGTCCGAACAGTCCGTCGTGGTCCGCATCGATCCATCCTCATCGAGGATGAGGCAGGTCACGCTGTCGGCTGACCAGTACCAACGGCTCGCAGAGGGGCGTTCCTATGATGAGCTCTTTGCCTCCGGGTACCGCTGGTATGGGTTGTGGGGTGCCTGGTCGGTCAGGAATTCCCTCATCGTCATCGGGCTGTTCCTCCTGTTACTCTGCCTTCTCATCTGGCGGTTATCCCTCGGCGGCAGGGTTACTGCTGCGATCATGGGCAGGCGCAGGAAGGCCAGGGCTGTCCGCCGGCTGATGAAGGGTGACCCGAAGGGCAGGATGCCCTCAGCTGCGCGGTCGCTGCAGGCGAGGATCGATGCACTCTCGGGCCTGGATGAGCTCCTGCAGCGCAGGATCGGTCGGGACCGGGAGACCTTCGAGACCTATCGTGATGACCCGAGCACTAAGGGGTTGAAGCAGTTGGGCAGGACGCGGAAGCGCCTCAAGAGGCTGATCAGGTTGAAGAAGAGGATACGAAAGCAGGAGGGCAGTCATGAAGAAGCGGTATAAGGTCCTGCTGGTCACGGCGGTCATCCTCATCATACTGGGGATCACGGTGGCGATCGTCGGGAAGTCCATGCTGGCGAAGATCACTGAGGAGCTTGAGTCCCTCAAGCTGGAGGATATATCCTCCCCGGACCTCTCCATGCTGGACGACGGCACCTATGCGGGTTCCTTCGGCAATGCTGCCGTCGCAGCTGTTGTGGAGGTCACCATCGGTGACCATAGGATAGAGAGGATCGTGCTGGTGGACCACCGGAACGGGAAGGGACAGGCTGCCGAGGCCATCCTCGGCACGGTCATCGAGAGGCAGTCCCTTGAGGTGGATGTCATCGCTGGGGCTACCTACAGCTCGCTTACGATCCTCAAGGCTGTTGAGGATGCGCTCCATTGACGCAAGTGGACAAAATAACTAAGGTATCAGGATATGAGTATGGCAAATAAGAGTCTGTCGCAGGAAGCGGCAAAGTTCTATCTGGAAGATGATTACAACTGTGCAGAATCGGTGATCCTCGGTGCGGATGCCTTCTACGGACTGGGCCTCGACCATGAGACCCTGCGGATCGCTGCCGGTTTCGGCGGCGGAATGTGTGTAGGAGGAGTCTGCGGCGCTGTATCAGGTGCCATGATGGCCTTAGGGTACCTCTTCGTGGCAGAACGGGCCCATGAGGGAGAACTCATGAAGGAAGTGGGCAGTACCTACATGGAGCGGTTCGAAGCCCTCTACGGTACGATCGGCTGCACGCTGCTCAAGGAGCAGCACCATGACGAGAGTCTGCGGTGCCTGAAGGTCGTGGAGTATGCCGCTGCACTACTCGAGTCGGTCGTGGAGCAGTTCAGTGACCGGCGGGTGGTCTCCGCCACGGTATGACGAGACACCACCAGTGTGATGCGGTCATCCTCAAGAGCGTGAGGATGGGTGATACCCACAGGATCATTCATCTCCTCTCCCCGGGACTGGGGATCATACAGGCTGCGGCCTTCGGTTCCCGGAAGGGGACCGGCAAGCTCGCGGGTATGGTCAGCCCCTTCGTCTCCGGGCGGTTCTTTCTCTACCATAATCCGCAGAAGGATCAATACAAGATAGAGGACGTCAAGCCGTATGCCTATCGGGAGTACCTGCAGCAGGACCTCACCTCCCTCTACACGGCCTCCTTCTTCGCAGAGGTCGTCCTGAAATCGTTCGGCAGCGGGGGTGATCATGAGCAGACCTATGACCTGCTGACCAGGCTGCTGGACCTGCTTGAGGGGGTGGAAGAGCATGCCTACCTCCTGATACAGGGTTCCTGGCGGTTCCTCGGGCTCTTCGGGCTGGAACCTGACCTTGGTTCATGCGCCTCCTGCGGGCGTTCGTTCGGGGAGGAGGCTGCATGGCTGAACCTCACCGAGCATGGTCTCTGGTGTGCTGACTGTTCTTCCTCACGCGATGAGTTCACCGCCCTGGGGTATGCCCAGAGACGGTACCTCCACTATACCGGGAGCCTCCCGGTGGAGCGGGCGGCATCGGTACGGCTTCCGTCAGCCCAGGCAGACCGGATGAAGCACCTGCTGCTCAGGTATATGGACAGCCTCACCGGTGGGTATCTCAATACCCTGAAGAGCGGTCTGCTGTGAGGCTCTTCATCGGGATCCCGGTACCCCCTGAGGTCGCGGGACCACTCCATGGGATTATCGTGAGGAATCTGGGGAGATCGGGTATTTCCTGTATCCCGCAGGAGCGGTATCATATAACCTTAGCGTTCCTCGGGGAGCGTGACGATGCGGCCCTCCCTGAGATCATCAGGGCCTTCGAGCAGGCCGCAGGCAGCTTCCCTCTGCCGCCGGTGCACTGCAGGGGGATCACGGCATTCCCCTCGGGGGCAGCCCCGAGAACGATCGTCTCCCCGGCGGTAGAGGGGAAACGCGAGATCTCCGAGTTGGGCAGGGTCCTGCACAGGGCATTGGGGATCAAGGGAAGGCAGGGGAAGAGCATCCCCCACCTGACCGTGGCACGGGTAAGGAGAGGGGCCTCTATCGACCGGGAACGGCTGGTCGGTTCACTCGGGCCCCTGGTAGATATACGATTCACTCCGGGAGAGATCGTCCTGTATCGGTCGTTCCTCGAGAGAAGCGGAGCCCGGTATGAGAGGCTTCGTTCAATAAGGTTGCAAGCATGAGATGGGAAAAGAGAACGATCGATTCTGAACGGGTCCGGATGATCCATGACCGGTACCAGGTAGACCTGCTGACGGCTTCGATCCTGGAACGGCGGGGGATCGATCCTGATCAGCTGAAATATTACCTGGAGGATGATACACTCCACCTGCCGAACCCCTTCCTCTTCGAGGACATGGAGATCGCGGTAGACCGGCTGCATGAGGCTAAGGATGCAGGGGAGAAGGTACGGGTGTTCGGGGACCGGGATGTGGACGGGATGACCTCCACCGTCCTGATCGTGGAAGCACTGCGCTCCTTTGGGATCGATGTCGACTGGAAGCTCCCGCAGGATGACGAGCCCTATGGCCTGACACGGGACGGGGTGGAGCAGCTCGTCGCTGACGATGTGACGCTGCTGATCACCGTTGACTGCGGCATCTCCTCGATAGAGGAGGTTGCCCTTGCCTCACACCACGGGATCGATGCGCTCATCCTCGACCACCACATACCAGGGGAGCAGCTGCCGGCGGCAGTGGCGATCATCAACCCGAAAGTGGAGGGGAGCGGGTACCCTTTCCCCGACCTCGCAGGCTGCGGCGTCGCCGCCAAGCTCGTATGGGCTCTCGAGTTCAGCAAGACGGACTTCTACCGCCAGGAACTCGTGCTGCTCCATGCCAGGCCGGGGAATGACACGACCATCATCGACGCGGTGAAGATCGAGAACCTCGTGGAGACCGACCGGATCACGGAGAACGTGGTTCCCGGGATGCTCGACCAGGAACAGTCAAGACTCTATGACTTCCTCATCGGGAAGCAGATCCTCGTATATGATGAGCCCCTGGAGAAGAAGATGCTGCAGCAGGCCTTCGGGGCACGGGTCGATATACACCTCATGGACATAGCGCCGAAGGTCCATGAGCTCTTCCCGGCCACACGGGGCAAGAGCCTCGTCCGGCTGCAGCAGCGCAGCAGGGCTCAGCGATACAGCTCCCTGGAGATCGGGGAGATCGATGCGCTGCTCTACCTCTTCACCTCCTTCGTGATCCACTCCCACCCTGCATTATCCTCTGAGTACGAGGATAAGCTGGACCTCGTCGCCATCGGTACGGTCGCTGACCTCATGCCGATGAAGGGTGAGAACCGGATCCTCGTCAAGAAAGGGCTGGAAGCGATCGCGCGGGGGAAGCGAAGCTCGCTGAACACCTTCCTGCTGCTGATAAACCTTGCCGGCAAGCGGATCTCGACAGTCGACATCGGCTGGCAGATCTCCCCGCTCTTCAATGCAGCGGGGAGGCTGGGGGTCCCCGACAAGGCTGTCGACATGCTCCTTGCCCAGGAGCAGTCGCTCCAGGAGGAGCTCTCGGCTGAACTCGTCAGTCTCAACAGAAAGCGCAAGAAGATGGGTGACGATGCCTGGAACCGGATCCTCCCCCAGGCCAGGCGGAGTTTCGAGGAGCATGAGAGGAAGATCGTCATCGTCTATGACCGGGAGATGAGCCGGGGGATCACCGGGATCATGGCTGCACGGCTGCTGAATATGTACAAAGTACCGGCTATGGTCATCGCCCAGCTCGAGGGTCACCTGGTCGGTTCCATGCGAAGCGCCAAGAACATGAACATCAAGGAGTTCCTCAATGGTTTCGACGAGCTGCTGCTCGACCATGGCGGACACCAGTGCGCGGGCGGGTTCAGCCTCGAGGAATCCAATCTTGATGAGTTCATGATCCAGGTGGATGAGGCGGCTGCCGACCTTGACAGCTCAGCCGATGAGGAGGGCTCCTTCTATATAGACGCTGAGCTGCCGCAGAAGTATATGACGCCGGAGCTGATCTCCCTCGTGGAGCAGTTCGAACCCTACGGTGTGGACCACAGCCCGCTGCAGTTCATGCTGAAGAAGGCGAGGATCGAGGAGATCAGCCTCCTCGGGAACGGGGAGCAGAAGCATGTGAAGATGCTCCTCTCCTACGGCGCCCACAAGTGGCCGGCGATCTTCTGGAGGGCCGGGGACCGGGTGAACCGGGACTTCGGCAAGGGGGACCAGGTGGACCTGATCTTCCGTTTCGGCAGGAATTACTATAAGAACATGGAATCCCTGCAGCTCACGGTACTCGATGTTGCCCGTGACGCCTCGGGACTGTTGACAAACAACTGATTTTCGGTGATAGTACTGCTGTAGTATTTCCCTGCGGGGAAGGGGGGTGATTACCATAGCTTTCGTAAAAGTCGACGAAACAGAACCTCTTGAGAAATCTCTGAAACGATTCAAACGAATGGTAGAGAAAGAGGGCATTATTAGAGAGTGGAAGAAACGGGAATATTTCGAGAAACCGTCTACGATCAATAATAGAAAGAAGAAGGCTCTCCAGCGGAAACAGATGAAGAAGCTGAGGAAGCTCAAGGCCATGAAGAGCTACTAAGGTACTTTATTGGCTTCAGGCTATACAGTTAGCCGAACAGGGGATGGGATCTGCGCGATCCCGTCCTTTTTTATTTCCTCAAACCCAAAAGAAAGACATTCGTAATACAGTAATTTTATACGTAAATATTTGACATTTGCTCAGTTACTCGATACAATAAGGCAGATTCTAACAGTTTAGAGGAGCCATAGCGATGCTGATCCTGATCTCAGACGCGTTCGACGCGGCATTACCGGAAAAATTACAGGTGTTTGGTGAAGTGACCGATGATACTTCACGTCTTGCAGAAGCCGATGTGGTGATGGTACGAAGTAAAACGAAGTGTACCAGGGAATACATCGACTCCGCAAAGAATCTCAAGCTGATCATCCGTGGCGGTGTCGGTATTGATAATATCGACAAGGAGTATGCCGAGAGTAAAGGCATTCTCGTCCACAATACCCCGAAAGCCTCTTCCATCGCGGTGGCAGAACTCGCTTTCGCGCTGATGATCTCCGTCCCCAACCACATCATCGAAGGCCATAACGGCATGGCTGAGGGAAACTGGCTGAAGAAGTCCCTGAAGAGGACGGAACTCTACGGCAAGACCCTTGCCCTCGGCGGTATCGGGAATATCGCATCGAAGGTCGCTGAACGTGCGGCCGCATTCGGGATGAAGGTCGTGGCGTATGACAAGTATGTCTCCTCAAGCCCGGTCGCGGAGATGAAGCCATCCCTGGAGGAAGCAGTCGCAGATGCCGACTACGTATCCCTCCATCTCCCGCTGACCCCGGAGACCAAGGGGATCTTCGGCGAGGCAATGATCAATGCATGTAACAAGAAGCCGGTTGTCATCAATACCGGACGCGGTCCCTGCGTGGACGCGGAGGACATGGTGAAGGCCCTTGAAGACGGGAGGATCAGCTGGTACGCGACTGATGTCTGGCCATCGGACCCGCCATCAGAGGACTACCCGATCCTCAAGGCTCCCCACGTGACGATGACCCCCCATATCGGGGCAAGCAGCAAGGAGAACCTGCTGCGGATCGGTGAAGAGGCGTTCGGAATCATTAAAGCTGCTGTAGACGGAGGTAAGCTGTAATCATGAGTGAGAGAAAATTGAATTTCTTCGCAGGCCCATCGGTGCTGCCTGTAGAAGTGTTGGACGTGCTGCAGGACCAGATCGCTGATTATCAGGGAAACGGGTTCTCCATGATCGAGGCAAGCCACAGGGGCGCTGCCTTCGATGATATGTACAATGAGTGCCTCGGGCTCTTCAGGGAGCTGCTCGGCATCCCGGAGAACTACTCGGTCTTCTTCCTCGGTGGAGGGGCTACCCTGCAGTTCTCGATGATCCCGATGAACTTCCTCGGCGCAGGACAGGTCGCCGACTACGCACGGACCGGTGCCTGGTCGAACAAGGCCTGCGATGATGCGAAGAAGATCGGGGATGTCAACGTCTACTTCGACGGGAAGCCTTCCAACTTCTCGACGCTCCCGGACCCTGCGACCGTGAAGCCGAGTGAGAACTCAGCATACCTCTACCTCTGTTCCAACGAGACGATCGGGGGGATCGAGTGGCAGGCATGGCCGGAGACCGGGGATGTACCACTGATCGCCGACATGTCGAGCGACATCCTCTCACGACCGGTCCCGGTCGAGAAGTTCGCCATGATCTACGGCGGGGTCCAGAAGAACCTCGGGCCGGCAGGTGCGACCTTCGTCATCCTGCGAAACGACATGCTCGAACGGTCTCCTGAGACCCTCACCGCATACCTCAACTACAACACCCATGCGCCGTCCAACGGGCTCTACAACACACCGCCGGTCTTCTCGATCTGGGGTGTCAAGCTGGTCCTCGAGTGGATCAAGGCCAACGGCGGTGCTGAGGGGATGGCTGCCCGTGCTGCACGGAAGGCAGGTCTCCTCTATGGTGCGATCGACGGCTTGGGCGACACCTTCTACTCACCGGTCGATGCGAACTACCGATCGAAGATGAACGTGGTCTTCCGGCTGAAGTCCGAGGAGCTCGAGAAGCAGTTCCTCAAAGAAGCTGCGGCACAAGGCATGCTGGGGCTCAAGGGCCATAGAAGTGTAGGCGGATGCAGGGCATCGATCTACAACTCGCTTCCTGAAGAGGATGTAGCGACTCTCGTCGATTTCATGACGGAGTTCGCAAAGAAGAACGGATAAGATCATGAAAATCGACGATACGAACAAGGCAATCATCAAACAGCTTCGGGACGGACGTAAATCGTACAGTGCTATTGCTGAGGAGCTCTCGATCACTGAGAACACGGTAAGAGCCAGGGTGAACAAACTCCTCGATGAGCAGGTACTCGAAATTGCCGGTCTCGTCGATCCGTCATCACTTCCCAACCATAAGATCGTGATGATGGGGATCAAGCTGAAGACTCTGGACCTGGGACGGAAGGCTAACGAGTTCACGCGGCTGAGGGGAGTCGTGTTCGCTACGGTAGTCACCGGGAGATACGATCTGATCGTCCAGGTCCTGATCAATGAGAGTGACGGGTACACCCTGCTGGACTTCTTCAACAAGGAGCTCGTCAAGGTCTCGGAGATCCAGGATGTGGAGACCTTCGTGGTCTACGAGTCCTTCAATCTCAGGGTGCCCTACATCCTGTGATCTAACCTGATTCTAATGACAGGAGCAGCCCCGGATCCGGGTCTGCTCCTGAACTCTGTATTGTGAGGTTTGGGGAAATGAAAAGAACACCACTGTACGATGTGTACAGCACCTACCCCGGAGTCAAGCTCATCGACTTCGGCGGATGGGAACTCCCGGTCAACTTCCAGACGGGGATCATCACCGAACACATGGCAGTCCGGCAGGACGCAGGCCTGTTCGATGTCTCCCACATGGGGGAGTT
Source organism: Spirochaetia bacterium (assembly GCA_963677595.1). Taxonomy (GTDB): domain Bacteria; phylum Spirochaetota; class Spirochaetia; order CAKZLE01; family CAKZLE01; genus CAKZLE01. The sequence continues at coordinate 4,285,785 of OY782041.1, read as the reverse complement.
CCTCGTGGATGGACCGGGAAGCGGCGAGTTCGTCGACTACCTGGTGACGAACAACACGGCTTCGATGGCTGACGGCCAGGTCATGTACGCACTGATGTGCTATCCTGACGGAGGGGTCGTAGACGACCTCATCATCTATAAGCGGGCAGCGGATTCCTACCTGCTCGTCGTCAATGCCGCGAACATCGATAAGGACTTTGCCTGGGTGACGAAAGAGAACCCCTGGGCTGCCGAGGGCGTTAGAGCCCTGCCTGAGATCGTGAATGCCTCAGAGGGCTATGTGCAGATCGCACTCCAGGGTCCGAAGGCCCAGGAGATCATGTCGACCCTCTGGGAGGAGTCGAAGGACCTCGGGTTCTTCACCTTCCGTGAAGCAGTCGTGATCGGCGGCGTCGAATGCCTCGTCTCCCGTACCGGGTATACCGGGGAGGACGGCTTCGAGCTCTACCTGCCGAGCGCCTCGGGTGCGGTTGTCTGGAACACCCTCATGGAAGCAGGAGAGCCTTTGGGCCTCGTTCCCTGCGGTCTTGGGGCGAGGGATACCCTCCGGCTCGAGTCTAAGCTGCCGCTCTACGGCCATGAGATCACGGCTGAGATCTCGCCGTTGGAAGCGAACCTTTCCGTGTTCGTCTCACTGGACACCGGGGATTTCTGCGGGAAGGAAGCGCTCCTGAGACAGAAGGAAGAGGGGATCCCGAGATCCCTGCGCGGGATCATCATGGAAGACAAGGGCGTCGCACGCGCCGGCTATGATGTCTACCAGGGCGAGGAGTGTATCGGCCACGTGACCAGCGGGGCGAAGTCCCCGATGCTTGATGAGTTCATCGGACTGGTCATGGTCAAGCGAGGCACTGGATTGAAGCTGGGTCATATCATCGAGATTGATATCAGAGGGAAGCGGAAGAAGGCCAGGCTGGTCAAGACACCGTTCTACAAGAATACCGGGAGGAAGAAATGAGCGAGATTATCAAGGGTTTACTGTACAGTCAGGACCATGAATGGGTCAAGGTCGATGGGAACAAGGCCTCTGTGGGGATCACCGATTACGCCCAGGCACAGCTGGGTGAGGTCGTCTATGTCGAGCTCCCTGAGGTTGATGATGAGTTCAGCAAGGATGACGAGGTCTCGAGCATCGAGTCCGTCAAGGCTGCATCCGCGATCATCACCCCGGTAGGCGGCACGGTCGTCGAGGTGAACGAGGAACTCGAGGATACACCAGAGGGTGTCAACAGCGACCCCTATGGGAGCTTTATCTTCGTATTGGAGCTCGCAGATGAGGGTGACCTCGGGGATCTCATGGATGCTGCTGCATATGAAGAGTACCTGAAGACTCTCTAGATAGGAGTATAAGAAACGATCATGAATCTTTACAGCGTCCCGACCGAGAGCGAGAAGGAAACTATGCTCAAGGCCATAGGTGTGTCCGGGATAGATGACCTCTTCCGTGACATACCGCAGCATCTCTACCTCGACCGCGATGACCACATCGCGGCAGGTATGAGTGAATATGAAGCTGTCAGCAGGCTCCAGGGCCTCGCTGATATGAATGTCGTGGGAACCTCCTATCTCGGGTGCGGTTCCTATGACCGTATCATCCCCTCGGCAGTGAGGCACCTTGCATCCCTGCCGGCATTCCTCACCTCCTATACCCCCTACCAGCCGGAGATCTCCCAGGGAACCCTGCAGGCGATCTTCGAGTACCAGACGATGATCTGTGAGATGACGGGGATGTCCGTGTCGAATGCCTCGCTCTATGACGGACATACCGCGGCTTCGGAAGCGGTCGTGATGGCCAGGGGAGCGAAGCGGAAGGGGAACGTACTCCTGGTATCGGAGACCATCCACCCGAACACGATCGCGGTGGTCAGGACCCATATCTCGAGCACCGATATCGAGATTAAGATCCTGCCCGAGACCGACGGCGTCCTGCGGCTCGATACCCTGCAGTCCATGATGGACGAGTCAGTCATCGGCGTACTGGTGCAGACCCCGAACATCTTCGGCTATGTGGAGGACTACACGGGGTTCGCCGAGTGCATCCATGCACACAAGGCTCAGTTCATCATCTCGAGCGACCCGGTCGCCCTGGGGGCTATCCCCTCACAGGGAGACTGGGGTGCGGATATCGCCATCGGCGACATCCAGCCGTTCGGGATCGCACGCTGCTTCGGCGGGCCCTCCGCCGGCTATATCGCGGTGGGCGATAAGCTCATGCGGAAACTCCCGGGACGTATCGTCGGTGAGACGGTTGACAATCGGGGGAACAGGGCCTTCGTCCTGACCCTCCAGGCACGGGAACAGCATATCAAGCGGGAGCGGGCTACCTCGAACATCTGTTCGAACCAGGCCCATGTGGCCCTGACGGCATCGATCTATCTCTCGATGCTCGGGTTCGCAGGGGTCAGGGAGGTCGCGACGCAGTCGGCTGCCAAGGCCCATTACCTTGCCGGTGCCCTGGCTTCTGTCCCAGGATTGGCACAGAAGGCGAACAGCCCCTTCTTAGGAGAGTTCACCCTCGAGTTCCCTGGCGGGAAGCAGGCTGCGACATTCCTTGCCGGCATGCGTGAGCACGGTATCTTTGCCGGGGTCCACCTTGGTGAATTAGATCCTGCATTCGACGGGCTCGTTGCCGTGGCGGTCACGGAGAAGCGTACGAAAGAAGAACTTGATGCATATGTATCAGCAGCTGAAGGGGTCATGGCATGAGTGGGTACACATTGATTTTTGAGAAGAGCTGTCCCGGAAGACAGGGGTACCAGTTCCCGCCTCTCGATATCGAGGCAGGCGGGCTGCAGGAGATGCTTCCTGAAACACTTAGGCGAACGAGTATCCCGAAGCTGCCGGAGGTCTCCGAGGTCGAGGTGGTACGCCACTACTCGAACCTGGCACAACGATGCTTCGCTGTCGATTCAGGGAGCTATCCCCTCGGGTCCTGCACCATGAAGTACAACCCGAAGGTGAACGAGGATACTGCAGCCCTGCGGGGATTCTCTGAGATCCATCCGCTCCAGCCGGTCGATACCGTCCAGGGCCATCTCAAGCTGCAGTACGAACTGCTCGAGAAGCTCTCAGCCCTGACCGGGATGAAGTGGGGGACCCTCCAGCCCTTCGCTGGGGCCCATGGGGAATATACCGGGATGAAGCTGTTTAGGGCCTACTTCGACAAGCGGGGTGAGGATAAGCGCCGCAGGGTGCTCGTCCCTTCTGCTTCGCACGGGACGAATCCTGCATCTGCCCATATGGCAGGCTTCGAGGTCGTCGAGGTCGCGGCGAACGAGAAAGGTCAGGTCTCACTCTCGGATCTCGAACAGTACCTCGATGATGAACTTGCCGGGATCATGCTCACCAACCCGAACACCCTCGGGATCTTCGAGGAGGATATCCTCAAGGTAGCACACCGCATCCATGACGCGGGAGGGCTCCTCTATTACGACGGTGCGAACTTCAACGCCATCATGGAGAAGACCCGACCCGGCGATATGGGCTTCGATGTCATCCACCTCAACCTCCATAAGACCTTCTCGACCCCACACGGGGGTGGGGGGCCTGGTTCAGGTCCGGTGCTCGTCGCTGAGCGGCTCGTGCCGTTCCTCCCGCAGCCGGACATCACCTTCGATGGGAACTCCTATGCGTTCGGCTATGACAAGCCTGACAGCATCGGCAGGATCTCCGGGTTCTACGGGAACGTCGGGGTCATGATCAGGGCATATACCTACATCACCATCATGGGGGGCAACGGGCTGCGTGAGGCTTCTGAACATGCGGTCCTCTTCGCCAACTACCTCAAGGAAGCCCTGAAGGGTGACTACCTCCTGCCCTACGACCAGGTCTGCAAGCATGAGTTCGTCCTCTCCGCTTCCGCGATCAAGGATGCATACGGCATCTCCGCGATGGATATCGCGAAGGGGCTGCTCGATGAGGGGATCCATCCCCCCACGATGTACTTCCCGCTGATCGTGCATGAGGCACTGATGATCGAGCCTACGGAGACAGAATCGCTCGCGGAGCTCGACGGTTTCATCGATGTCATGAAGTCCCTGGCCTCACGGGCGAAGGACGATCCTGATTCCCTCCATGCCGCCCCGGTATCGACCCCGATCGGACGGGTCGATGAGGTGCTCGCCGCTCGAAAACCCCGGGTACGCTGGGTAGCTCAGGAATAGTCCCTAACTGCACTCCTTCCGGCGGGGTCCAGCTTGCTGGCCCCATCGGGAGGAGAACCCCATCCGATCCTTCTACAGAACGATTTTGCAGGTAAAACCCTCTTGTTTATCCATGGAAAGACCTGTACAATGATGTATGATTGTGCCGTAGGAGGTTTTTCATGGCGGATCTTTCCACCCGATACTTGGGACTCACGCTGACAAATCCAATCATAGTTGCCAGTTCTCGTCTGACTTCGACCCTTGAGGGGGTGAAGCGCTGTGAGGACGCTGGTGCCGGCGCTGTGGTGCTGAAATCACTGTTCGAGGAACAGATCACCGCAGATGCTTCAAAGATGCTCGAGGGAGCCGATATGTATGCCCACGCAGATGCATTCGACTTCTTTGATAATTCCAGCAAAGAATATTTCATAGATACCTACCTTGACCTGGTAGAGAAGGCCAAGAAGAGCGTTCAGGTACCGATCATCGCGAGCCTGAACTGCGTCTCGCCGGGGAAGTGGCTCGAGAACGCCCACCGGTTCGAGGAGGCAGGGGCTGATGCCCTGGAGATCAACTCCTATATCATTCCGTCGCAGGCAGACCGTGACGGGCAGGAGATCGAGCACCAGTATGACAAGCTGATCAGGGAGATCAGGAAGCATGTATCGATCCCAATCGCCCTGAAGATGGGTGAGAACTTCTCAGGCCTGGCTAACAGGATGAGGCGGTTCGAGGATCTGGGTGTCGATGGCCTCGTGCTGTTCAACAGGTTCTACCGGACCGACATCAACATCGAGGACGAGAGCGTAACAGCCGGGAAGGTCTTGAGTTCCCCTGAGGAGTATGCCCAGTCCCTCAGGTGGATCGGTCTCATGTCCGGTGAGCTCAAGCTCGATTTCTGTGCCAATACGGGGATCTATGACGGGGAGACGATCATCAAGCAGCTGCTTGCCGGGGCATCATCGGTTGGTATCTGCTCTGCCCTCATGAAGCACGGTCATGATGTCATCGGGACCATGAAAGGGACGATCGAAGCCTGGATGGAGAGGAAGGAGTACGCGTCGATAGCTGACTTCAAGGGAAGACTCTGCCAGGAAAGTTCCGACGACCCTGATATCTGGGAGCGGTCCCAGTATATCAAGGCAGTCTGCGGGATCTCATAAAGAGGTAAAGATGAAGAATGAAGCATATAGGGATATTTCGCCCTATTATGATGAGGACCTCGAAGAAGCGCTAGACAGGCTTCGCAACAGCAAGAGCTTCGTCAAGAGTGCGAGCCAGATGGTCTTTACCAGCAGGAACCTGATCTCAGCTGTCAAGCAGCACAACCTGCAGCATCACCTGTACGAAGCCCTGGACACCGTCCATTCGGTGGATGATTTCCAGGCGAACGTGACATCGAAGATCCTGATCTCGGCGGTCGTGAAGAATACGATGGATGAGTTCTCCTTCGAGGGACTCGATCACCTCGTCAAGGGGCAGTCCTATTTCTTCATCTCCAACCACCGCGATATCGTCCTTGACTGTGCACTCCTCAACGATGTGCTCGGGAAGGAAGGATACGGCTACACGGAGATCGCGATCGGCGACAACCTCCTCGGTACCCAGCTCTCGAAGGACCTCTTCAAGCTGAACGGGGGGATCACGGTGAAACGGTCCCTGCCGCTGCGGGAGAAGTTCAAGGAATCCAAGCGGCTCTCCTCCTATTTCTACGAGGGTATCGCAAAGCACAACAAATCCATGTGGGTGGCACAGAAGAGCGGGAGGGCGAAGGACGGTCTCGATCTCACGAGCCCGTCGATCATCAAGATGCTCTACATGTCCCAGAAGGACTCAGGCATGAGCTTCAAGCAGCTGCTTGAGGACTGCCGGATCGTCCCTGTGGCTATTTCCTACCAGTATGATCCCTGCGACATCAACAAGAGCAAGGAACTGCTTTCGAAGAAGCTCACGGGGATGTATACCAAGAAGAAGTATGAGGATATGATCCAGGTACTCAAGGGCATCAAGAAGTACAAGGGTAATGTCCACCTGCATGTCGGCACACCCATCAGCACGGACCTCCCGGACCACCTTGCGGTGGCAGAGGAGATAGACCGCCAGATCCATATCGGCTATCGCCTCTGGGACACCAACTACATCGCCTATGATATCGTCACCCGTGACTCACGGTTCTCATCAGAGTACAGTGAGGAGCAGAAGCAGGACTTTCTCGACCGGTATGAGTACCTCACCGAGGATCTTCGCGGCCAGGTCATGGAATCCTATGCGAACCCGGTGAAGATGCAGCTGAAGGCCCAAGGGGAATGTCTCTAGGCAGGTTCTCGCTACGGGCAGCCCTGGTGCTCATGGTCATGGCTGCCGGGCTGCTTGCATCCTGCACCCAATCGATCCCCCATATCATCGAGACAGATACACGCCTCGTGAACGTACTCACCCAGTCAACCGGACGGGTGGAGAAGCGCCTGGAACTCTATGTGCATCTCGATGCCGAGGATGAGGACCACGGGATAGCCAACCTGATCATTACCGCCCCGGATGCTGATCATCTCTCCTGGGAGATCGATATAGACTATCTCTTCACGGAGATCTCAGACGGTGAGGTCTGGATCGGTACCAACGCGATCATTGCCCCTTCCTCAAGTAAACGGCCTGCCAGGTTTCAGAACGGCACCTATACCGCGACCGTGGTCTCTGAAGCAGGGTATGAGGACTCGATCAGTTTTGACCTCGTCGATGCCGTGAGGTATTCAGACAGGACCGCGAGCCTCTTCCCGACCTATGATCCCGCGACTGACATGATCACCAGCACGAACACACAGATTAAGAGTGTCACCTTCAGGGGCTTCGATGATGCCCTTAATCCCATGGGATCTGTCGATGTCTCGATAGCCCAGCCGCTTACAGGTCAGGCTCAGGAGATCACCCGCGGGGTCGGTCGTGATGTTGCGTTCTTCGAGATCGAGGTGTATGATTCGCTGCTCAAGCAGTGGTTCAGGAACGGATACTACCGCTACGAATGATCAGACAAGCCGCTTCACCGCACGATAGAGTTCTTCCCTGGTGATCTCACTCCAGACCGGTCTGCCGTGAGGACATCTCGGTACCTCGAGAGCCAGGATCTTCCTGATCAGGTCTCGTGCAGTATGATCGTCAAGGACATCGCCTTCCTTGACAGCCCGTCGGCAGGAGATCGTGGCGAAGAGCTTCCTGGTGATCTCCTCAGGGGAGCCTACCTCCTGCTGGATGAAGGTGATGATCTCGTCTTCAAGAGTCCTCGCATAGTTCGGTAGCGCAGTAAGCTGCCAGGACCCGCCGGAATACTCCAGGATGATCCCCTGGCTCTTGAACGCTGACAGCTGGTTCTCGATGTAGTCCGCTACGTCGTCCGTGACCTCGAATGGGATCGGTACCAGCAGCGGCTGCGGTGCGACCTGACTTTTCAGTTCTTCATAGATGACCCGTTCATGGGCGGCATGCTGGTCGATCAGGTAGAGCGTCTCATCCTTCTCCACGACGAGGAAGACACCGAATACCTGCCCGTGGTAGATGAAGTCATCGGATGCAGAGGCAGCTTCAGTCACAGGGTAGGAGGGCCGCTCTTCATCGGAGAATATCTCCCGGGCCTTGGAGACCCACTCCTCATCGGCTTTTCGCACCGTCGGCTGGTAGGTAGGTCGAACTGATGCCGCGTAGGATGCGGAAGGGCTCCAGCGCGAAGGGGAGGGCTCCTGCGTTTTTCGGGCTGCAGGCTCATCCTCCCCCTGGAAGGTGAGCGTCGTCTGTGAGACCTGGGTCTCGCCCCTGCTGCGGCGCTGTTCTGTATAGAGGTACTGCTTGATCGTCTCAACGATCTGGTGATGGATCTCCTTGCCGATCCTCAGTTTCACCTCCCGTTTCGCCGGGTGGATGTTGAAATCGACGAGCTCCGGGTCTATCGTGATCGACACGAAGCAGTAGGGGAAGCAGCCCCCGGGAAGATAGTCGGTGTACCCGTACTGGACAGCCTGTACGAGCGCGAAGTCATCGATTCGCCGGTTATTGACGAAGATCTGGATGAAGCTCCGGTCATTACGGTAGAGCGAGGGGGTACTGCAGGTCAGATCCAGCGTGAAGTTCCCGCAGACCTCGTTCAGTCTCGTGAAGAAGACCGGGTCGAACTTCTGGGATGCATAGGCATCGATGATCCTGCCAACCGGATTGTTCTCGGGAAGGAAGAGCCGCAGGGTATCCTGCGAGAAGAACCTGAACTGGATCTTCGGGTGCATGAGTGCCTTCTCGACCACCATCTTCCTGCAGGCCGCGGTCTCAGCCTGCGGGCTCTTGAGGAACTTTCGCCTCCCGGGGATGGAGTAGAAGAGATCTCTGATCTCTACCGTCGTCCCGTTCGGGTGGCCTGACTCGACCGGTCCCTCGGCGGCACCGTCCCTTACGGACACCGTATAGGCTTCATTCCCCTCGCTCTTGCTGACGATCCTCAGCTTCGAGCAGGCAGCCATGCTGGCCAGGGCTTCACCGCGGAAGCCGAGCGTGCGTATCGCATAGAGGTCATCGATGGTTGAGATCTTCGAGGTGGTGTGGGAGAGGTAGCAGATGGAGAGGTCCTCGCGGTCCATCCCAGTCCCATTGTCGATGACCTTGATCAATGAGATCCCCCCGTCCTCGAGGAAGATATCGACCTTGGTCGCACCGGCGTCGATCGAGTTGTCGAGCAGTTCCCTGATGATCGCCTGGGGGCGGTCGATGACCTCCCCGGCGGCGATCCGCTGTGCTACATAGGGATCGAGTTCCCTGATATGTCGTCTCTCAGCCATAGGACTCCCTCTAGAGCAGGTGCAGTACCGTGCCGATGGTCAGGGCCGGTATGATGTTCGCTTCCCCGGTACCAGAATCCCGTACCAGGTCATCCCCATGGTCTAGATAGTGGTCTGGCAGTGTCCCATCATAGGAGTCATACTCCCCGACCGAGGAGAACCTGCCGAAGAGCTCGACATCACCGTAGGTATAGTCCAGGCCTGCATAGAGCTGGGAGGACTCGTCGAAGAAGCTGAACGAGCTGGTCCTCAGGTCATGAGAAATACCTCTCTTTGCATAGCCGAGGGACAGCTCGAGCGAGTCCACGTTCACGGCCACATCGAAACCGAAGAGGTCTGGGGCTTCCAGATTCGAAGCAGTGCTGAAGTTCATCCCGAATGATTCGGTGAGAAGCAGGTCCACGAAGCCGGTGAAATCGACATGTTCCGTGTCGATACCGAACGAGATGAGTGCATCGAAGTTGTTCACATCGTAGGCTGCATCAGCGTAGGAAGTGAGGAAGTCATAGACAGCACCGCGCCTCCAGGAGTAATCGCGCCCGAAGAGGTTCCGACCCAGCCCCCCATGGTCATAGGCCAGTGATCCCTCGATGCTGAGCCAGCCAAGATCCGCCGTGATGCCTGCCGAGGTCAGGTAGTTATCGATCGAGTCAGTGATGAATGCATCATCGAAGATAAGGGTGGTGTAGAAGTCACCATAGGCAGAGAGGGAGAGCGAGTCGTTCGAGATGATCGGGAAGGTGAGGTCCGCCCCGGGGACGAGCAGCATCTGGAACGCATTGGTCATCCCCTCGGTTGCCAGGGCGGCAGATGAGAGGAAGGTCATGTCCATGATGCCTGAAAGACCGATCTCGAAGGCGTAGAGATCCGGGATAGGGGTAATGCCGATTCTCGTCCCGATGAGCTGCGGGTTCGACAGGTCATTGATGAGGAACTCTGAATCATAGACCTTCGTGTTTACGCTGCTGTAGAGCCCGTTACGCCTGATGAAGGGGTAATCGATGGCTGTCTGCAGGTCGGAGAGCATGGTCCCTTTCCCGAGTGTTAACGGTTCCTGGTCCGAGACCCGGAGGAAGAAGGGTGCCGATTCCTCGTTCACCCGCACATAATCGATGAAGGAGAGGACATTGAGTGCGGTCGACCTGAGAGAGTAGAGGTCAGGGGTTATGGGGCTGGTGAAGAGGTCGTTGATCTCATTGACCCCGGCCTCGAAGTAGGCATCTTCGTAGTTGAAGGGGTTCCCTGCAGTCACGACCCCGATCCCGAGCTGGAACTCGAAGGCATCGGAGCGGAACCCCGGATAGAGGAACAGGGAGGTGTAGGGCCCGTTGGCATAGGCTGCGTCCGTCGCTGATAAGTCGATGGCAGGGTTGATGATGCTTGCCCCGGCGCTGAGGGAGAAGGGTGAACTCTTGGGAGCGGATACTTGCATATCAGCTGCCGGAGTATCTTCTGTACCCGTGCCCCACCCGAAGAGGTCGATCTCCGTCTCGAGCGACATCGTCGGGATGACGGCAGATGCTGCGACATTGTCAGCATAATAGGCCGTGTTCGCATAGGTGGCCTTGAGCGTGATGTCTCCCATGGTATAGGCAAGGGAAGCATATGCCCGGTTGTCAGTCGAGAAGAGCGAGAAGATCCCGTCCCCGAGAAGATTATAAAAGAGCCCGTCAGAGGAGAAGCCGAGTTCAGCTGCAAGTACATCGGAATGTGCGTTCAGCGAGATACTGAGCCTGTCGCGGGTAAAATCGGGGATGAAGGAGCCGAGCGGCAGCCGATAGGAGATATCAGCCCCGAAGGAGTCCCCGGTATACCCGAGATCCCCAAAGAGGGTGAGCTCATTCGAGTCCCCGCCGGTGTTGTATTCCTCACTTTCCAGGAGTGCGATGATCTCAGAGCGCCGCCACTGGTAGTCCTCACCGAACATGTTCAGCGAGAGATTCCCGCGGTCATAGGCTCCCATGAGGCTGTATGAGAGGTTGCCCATGGTCCCGTTGATCCCGCCGAAGGCCAGGATGTTCTGGATCCCACTGTTCCAGACCGCATCATAGGCCATGTCGCCTGAATCGAAGTTGAAGGCCATGAGGCCGGCTGCCTCTGCGAAGAGTTCGAGGGATCGACCCTCTTCCCTGATGAGGGGGTAGGTCAGTTCAAGCCCCGGTGTCATGAGGATCTTCGTGGGGCTTGTCTGGATATCGGCGATGTCGTAGAGCCCGATGGAGATCGGGAAGCTGACCGGCAGCGGGATGACGGCGAACCGTGCCGCATAGAGACGTGAATGGTAGATGTCATCGATGAGCAGCTCATGCTCATAGTAGGGTGAGGTCATCTTATGGTAGAACCCGGCCCTCTGAAGGTAGGGTGCGTCGATCGATGTCCTGAGATCCTTCAGGAGGGTCCCGTTCCCGAAGGTGATGTCAGAGGTGCGGTCTGCGTTGATATAGACCAGGTCATCAGGTTCCCCGACACGGAGATGGTCGAAGAGTGAGAGTGCATCAGTCGTTATATCCTCGATGAGTGCGAAGCCTGAAGCATCTCCGCCGTAGTTCCAGAGGTTGTCCCCCCTCGGGGAGTACCAGGTGGAGGGATTCAAGGGGTTCCCGTTGAACGCTATATTGAGCCTGAACCCGAGGTCGATCGCCCCGAAACTCACCTCGGGGTAGAGTACCGTGGAGATGTAGGACGGCTCATAGCCTGTTTCACCGGACGAGATCAGCTTGTTCATGAACCCGATGCCCGAGGAGAGGGAGAACGAGAAGGGTGTTCTATCGGCTGCCTCCGGCTCCACAGCGGCCACGGTCGTGACCGGTGCAGCTGCAGGTTCTGACGTCTCCTCCTCGACTGCGACGGTCACATCCTCAGGGGCAGGGGCTGCAGCAGGAGCTGTACTGGTTCCTGCCGGCTGGGTCGTTGCCGGTTCTGTAGTCTCAGGAGAAGTCGAAGTCTTGGCAGGGGTATCGATGATCAGCTCGATGACGTTGCCGGTCGTGGTCTTCTTCGGGGCGGCCGCGACTGAAGTCTCCGGTTCAGGGAGCTTCTCAGGCTGTACTGCCGCAGGGGCAGCTGCTGCAGGTGCAGCTGGCTCTGCAGGTGCCGTTGGGGTCACTTCCGGTTCGGGTTCGACGAGGATGATGATATCCTCATCCTCAGCAGGTTGTGCAGCGATCACGGTTTCAGCCTCCGGTACGGCTTCGGGAGCCGGTTCGGCTGCAGGAGCAGTGACCGTCGGGGCAGTAGAAGCCGTGGTCGCTGCAGGTTGGTCAGTGACAGGAGCGGCAACCGGTTCCACATCTGGTGTAGGAGACGGCTCAGCTGCCGGCTCGGCAGGAGTCACGGCGATGCTCACTACCGGCTGGGGTGCCGGGTTATAGTACTTGAGTTCCAGGGGTGCTGAAGCTGCTGCAGCTTCCTCAGCGGCAGCCTCGAGGACGGTCCCTGCCTTGATCCCTGAACCGTCAGGGACCTCAGTTACGGCAGTGGTCTTCGAATCAGTCGCGACTGCCGACCCGCTGTTACTGTAGAACTGTTCATCAGCCCCGACGAGCAGGACGTAGTCACCAGATTTGAAGGAGTATTCCTTGTTCTTCGAGAGGAGGGTGATCGGGACGGAGCTGTCGGAAACCGCCCGTACAGATCCCTTCTGGAGGTAGATCGTCAAGCCATCAGCGGAAAGAGCGTCGATAGAGACCGTTGAGTTCGGGCCGATCCTCATCGCTCCTTCGGAGATCGTCAGTTCGATCGACTGGGTACCTGTCAGGATGATCCATCCCTCCCCGATAGTCATGACCTCATTCGAGTTCCTCTGGTAGATCCCCCGTTCATTGAAGAACTTCACATCCTCAGCACCGTCAAGGTGAGTCTGGAACTGCAGGAGGGGGTCAGCGGCAAAGGCTGTTGACGCAGATAGGATAAGTATGGCAGTAAGCAGGATTCGTAACGGGAATGACAGGCTGGGTTTACTCATTGGATACTCTCTTTTTCACATATGCAGGTCCTTCCCGCAGGGGAAGGACCTGTGTTCATCAGTACATTATAATCGCAAACTCCGGGTAAACACAAGTGGAGTGTCTTTCGGCTTAGAACAGGTTAAACAGGGCCGCGAGGCCTGCGGAGTAGGTATAATCACCAGTTTCATCGAAGGTGATGCTGCCCGAGACCGAGGTCTGGATGATACTGTAGTTTACCGTTGCCGAGATGTCGATCACCGATGACTTGCCCGGGTCGAGTACGCCGTCAAGGACTGCATCGAGGGTGTTCCCGTCGATGTGCTTGGTATAGGTCGCATCGAAGAAGCCGTAGGGGATGATCCCCTCGCCGAACTTGAAGTAGGCTGACACATCCGGGTTGTTGATCGTGTAGCTGCCGCTGTCGACCTGGAGTTCCCCATCGATGGAGACGTCCACAATGATCTTCTCATCCATGAGGTCGAACCCGGCATTGGCATTGAGGTACTTGTTGCCGGTCGCGATCCCGGGGGTCTCAGTGGTTGAATAGGGCGTATACCTGTCAAGGTCATACCCGTCATTGAAGTAACTCGGCACGAAGCCGGCTGTCTGCGGGATGGTCAGGGCTGCCCCGTAGTTGATGAGGCTGATGATATCGCCCTTGAGGCCTGCACGCATGATCGATGCCGGCTCTGCAAGGCCTATCCTGTCCTGGAAAGCATAATCAGCGAAGGCATCGAGAGTGAAGAAGCTGAAGGGCAGGATCGGCATGAGGAGGTCGGCCCCGTACATCTGGACCATCTCTGGTGCTTCAGTGAAGACCGGAGTATCTGGGTCGTCATGAGCAGCCGGGTCCCGGTCTACGACCATCGAACCGCCGACCTGGAAGTCATGGAGCATGTAGAAGTCCATCGAGGCGAAGGGCTTCACATAGACACGCCCGCCGATGATGTCAAGCAGTGCGACGTCACTGGTGAAAGACTCGATCCCGATGTAGGGGAAACCGAAGAGCTCGCCGTCGATGTCGAGCAGGGCCCCGGTGAGCTTCTGTGTCGGCTGCAGTGCTGTGTTCTGGTACTCATCGACGAAGATGCCGGTACCCAAAGATACTTCCTCGAGTTCACCGACCTGTGCGTAGAGCGGTTCGCCCTTCCATCCGTACCGTACGTACCTGATCACGGGAAGGTAGAGGGCTGCAGCCGTCTGGACCTTCTCTAAGATCGTGTCGTCCTCGGTGAAGTCCGGGATCCACTCCTCGGTCATGATCCGCGTGTTCGCGAGATCGTACCGGAGGGTGCCCTTGACCCCGATCCCCATCTTGCCGAGCGGGATGTCGGCATTGAGGCTGATACCGATGAGGTTCGCCGAGTCCATCATGTTGTAGTCTATCCCGATATCGAAATCAAATCCGTCAGCTGCGGTGAGTGCCGTCGTCGAGAAGAGCAGCATCACTGCCATTCCCAGTAAGATATATCTCTTTTTCATATGCATTCTCCCTTACGACAGTATACTGTAGAATACTGTATAAAAAAATCCCTTTCACAGGAATTGTCCTCTCATATATACTAACAGTTATGATAGTCAGTATGTTACAAGCAATCATCCAATTGGACGGTATCACTTCGATAAAAGACAAGAGACGGATAGTGACTTCAGTGAAGCAGAGACTGCGCAACAAGTTCGCCGTGTCAGCTGCTGAGGTTGACCTTCTCGATTCGCTCCAGTTCGCCCAGATAGGGGCAGCACTCGTGACCAATGACCCTCAGCACGGAAGGAGGGTCATGCAGAAGATCACACTGTTCCTTGAGGACCAGATCCCGGGTCGGTTGTATGATGTGGAGACCCATCTCGAGGAATTCGGCAACTGAGGTCATGGGCTTTGTAGATATGCTCCCTCGTCAGCCGGTCGATCTGTGAAAGCTCCTGTATGATCGGTTTCACCCGGGCACGGATGTTCGTCTGGTCATAGGGGCAGACCGGCTTGACCACCGGGAGGTCATACTGCTCTGTTAGGCGCCTGATCACCTGCTCGCGGACCTGGATCATCGGCCTGATCACGTAGAGTTCACCCTTGAAGAACTCCTGTACGGGGAGCATCGTCGAGAAGTCGCCCCGGAAGCAGAGGTTGATCAGGCTCGTCTCGACCAGGTCGTCAAGATGGTGGCCGAGGGCGACCAGCCGAGAGCCCCGTCGATTCGCCTCTTCAAAGAGGATACGCCTCCTGTTCCGGGAGCAGTGGTAGCAGTTGAAATCGGTATGGTAGGCCTCGTGGAACATGTTCGCATCAAGGGATGTGAACGAGATGTCCAGGGCTGAGAAGAACTCCCGCAATTGAGCTACCTTCTCTTCCGGTACGGGATACTCCTTCCAGTTTATATGGAGAGCCTCGAGGGTGTAATCAATCGGCAGCCACTTCCTCCGCAGGGAGAGGGCCAGGGCAAGTGCGAGGGAATCCTTGCCGCCAGAGATTCCGAGCAGCACCCGGTCTCCGTCCGCGATCATGGAGAAATCGTTGATCGCCTTGCCGGTCTTCTTGATGAACCGCTGTACCCATGGGGGTATCTCTCCCGCGACGAGCTGTGCGTATGACTGTCTATCCTGCATAGTCCTTCCTTGACCTTGTTAGTTGAGGAGTTCCAGGACCAGTGACCTGTCGACTGCGATCCCCTCAGGAAGGAATATCCTAATGGTTGTCAGGCTTTTTGTAAATCGGTCGATGACCGACCTGGTGAAGACCGGCCCAGATTCGAGGAATGGGGCAGTGAATCCGTCCCTGCCGATGATAGGCACCTCGGTCTCGAGGGAGATCGGCTCTGGGATGTCGATGATGACCTCCCAGGGGGAGAGGGTCGCCCCTGTAGTCCGTGCGATCAGTGATCGCAGCTCTTCCTCGAGTGCGATCCGGGTATCGTAGTCCCTCAATCGCTCGATCTCCCCGGTGAACTCCCCTGATGCGAGGGTCGCAGCGGGCCGGAAGAGTCGGTTGTCGTTGACTAAGTCGATGATGGAGAAGGGCTGGTAGCCCTTCGACCGCAGCAGCCCGGTGAACTGGCTGTCATCGAGCCCGTAGAGGTCGTTAGGGGAGATGACCCCCTCCTCCAGGCCCAGGCAGAGTGCCTTCCTGATCATGGCGGTGGCACTCCTGACCGACTTGTTCCAGTAGATGTTCCGGTACATGAGGTACTTGCTGAAGAGCAGGTGCTCGATGGAGCCGATACCCTGCTTCATGATCCCCAGGTTCCCGTTCTCCGTAAGCCGGATCTTGGTCAGGATGAAATCCACATCCTGCAGCCCGTAGGGGACGCCGCAGAAGAGGGCGTCGCGGTTGAGGTAGTCGAGCTTGTCAGGGTCCAGGGTCCCCGAGAGCATGGAGCGGTAGAGCGCGATCTCAGCATCATCATACCTGATGCTGTCATCGATGATGGCGGCAACCTGAGCAGGGGAGCTCCCGATCCGGTCAGTGATGACCGACTTGAGATCCTCCTGCTCCATGATGATCCGTGCTGCCAGGGTCTCGTGGCTGGTGAGCGGCAGGTCCTTGAGTGAGTGCGTATAGGGGAAATGGCCGATGTCATGGAGGAGGGCTGCCGAGAGAAAGGCCCGCACCCCCTCGATCGTGAAGGGTCCGGCCTCCGATGGTGACTGCTGCTGCATGAGGACGAGCATCATGCGCTTGGCGATCTCGTAGACCCCGATACTGTGGTTCAGCCGGGTGTGCACGGCCCCGGGGTAGACCAGGTAGGTCGGCCCGAGCTGCCTGATCCTGGCGAGCTTCTGCACGACAGGCAGCGTAAGCAGCTGCATGAACGAAGGAGGCATGAGGACTGTTCCCCAGACCGGGTCACGCACCGGGCTGGTGCATTCTGTGCTGAGGAAACTGTAGATCTGGTGGTAGGACGTGCTCATACCCTCAATAGTAGCCCATGGCAATCAGTATTGTCCAGTACTCATTTCCCTGCTATAGTGAACACATATGAGACGGGCCATCCTGCTAACGACCATCCTGTTCTTCTCTCTTTCTCCCCTGTGGGCTCTCAGTGACACTGCTCGTGAGACCATGAGTATGAAAAAGAGCGAAGCGGTCTACGCCCGGGACCCCGGGATCGGCAGGATCCCCCAGGGAGGACTGCAGGATCCTGCGGTGCGAGCCCTGCTCGAGCCGTTCTTCCTCACTGCGGAACCGGCTGCAGAGAAATCTGGATACTTCCTGCAGGAGACCTCCTTCATGGCTGAGACCCTCTATGGGGATGAGCTCTTCGGGTCCCTGCCGGCAGAGGATGTCAGGTTCGGCATGCCGGTAGCCTCGGAAGGGATGAGGATCCCCTTCCGGCTCTTCTTCCCGCCAGGGAGTGAGGAGGCGACCCGTACCGGTATGGTCTTCCTGCTCGAACGTGACGGCCAGTGGAAGATCGCGCACATAGAAATGTGATTTTCTTCCTGCGGATGATTGACACGTTCTGCGTTCGTTGCTATAGTACGGAAGGTCTGATGCAAGGGGCTTCCCCTGAATCAGATACGTACATTTCTTTAATCGTGGTGGAGTAGCTCAGTCGGTAGAGCAAACGGCTCATATCCGTTCGGTCAGGGGTTCAAATCCCTTCTCCACTACTTTTTTTTGCCCAAATCCTACTATCTATAGCTCTCCCCCGCAAAATAGGGTATGATCTGTGTCATATGAAAGACACATTGGTACATGATAAGCAGTTCTGGAAGTTCTCCCTCTACGGGTTCCTGAAGAACCTCAGGTTCTTCGATCCCTATCTCCTGCTCTTCTTCCACAGCGTGGGGGAGAGCTACACCCAGATCGGTCTGCTCTTCTCCATCAGGGAGATCGGCACCAACCTGTTGGAGATCCCCTCCGGGATCTTCGCTGACTCGTTCGGCAGGCGGAAGAGCATGATCATCTGCTTCACCGGTTACATCCTGTCATTCATCATCCTCTTCTTCTCGAAGAACTTCTTCATGTTCGCCCTTGCAATGGTGCTCTTCTCCGTCGGTGAGGCGTTCCGTACCGGGACCCATAAGGCCATGATCCTCGAGTACCTGCGCATCCATGAGATGCTGCACCTCAAGGCCGAGTACTACGGGCAGACGAGGGGCTGGTCGCAGACCGGCTCGGCAGTCTCGTCGCTGATCGCGGCAGCGATCGTCTTCTTCTCGGGGAACTACCGTTCAGTCTTCCTCTGGACCCTCATCCCCTATATCGGGGGGCTGTTCCTCATGATCAGCTATCCCAAGGAACTCGATTTTACCGCAGGCCATACGGATTCGGGACTCAGCCTGAGGGAGCAGATGGGCAGGAGCCTCAAAGCCCTGCTGAGCATCTTCATCGGGAAGAAACTCAGGACCTGTGTCCTCAACTGCAGTCTCTATGAGTCGCTCTTCAAGACCAGCAAGGACTACCTGCAGCAGATCGTCTACCAGTTCTCCGTGGCCCTGCCCATCCTGGTCTTCCTGACCGATCACGAGCGGTCCTCCCTGGTCATCGGCATCGTCTATTTCTTCCTCTTCCTGCTTACCTCAGTCTCCTCACGGAATGCGGGGAAGTTCAGCGCGAGGAACCGGGGCCTTCCGCGGAGTATGAACCTCCTCTATCTCACGGGGGCGATCTTCATGATAGCTGCGGGCGTGCTCTTCAGGATGGAACTCAATGGTGTGGTCATCATCATCTTCGTCCTCTTCTACATGGTGCAGAATATCAGGAAGCCGCTCACGGTCGCCTATCTCAGCGAGAACATCGACCATTCGGTCATGGCCACCGGACTCTCAGGTGAATCCCAGGTACAGACACTCATCACGGCGATCGCGGCCCCGATCTTCGGGTTCCTCGTCGATTCCCGGGGGATCGGTACTGCCTTCATGATCTTCGGGGCAGCCGCGATCATCCTGCTCGGGGTCCTCAAGATCTCGGATGATTCAGGTGAGCCTCATGAAGCCCGTTGAGATTCGGAACATCGTCCCGGCTGACCGGCATGCAGTCGTAGACATCACCTGGAGGACCGGTCTCTTCGGGGAGGACCTCACCGGTTGGGGGATCGTCCCCGACCGGCTGATCTTCAGCTATCTCTACTCCTGGTACTACATCACCTATGAGGCTGAGCTCTCATTCGCAGCCATCGTGGATGGGGAGGTTGCCGGTTACATCATCGGCACTGCCGATACCGTCAGGCAGCGGGCACGGTTCTGTGACCTCATCCTGCCGAAGATATGGAGAAGGCTCACCTGGATCAGGGAAAACGGCCTGCTCTACGATGACCAGTATGCCAGGTGGGTGCGTGAGGACCTCCACCGGGAGATCTCGGGCCTCTGGGAGGCACTCCCTCCGGAAGTATCCTCCTATCCAGCCCACCTCCATATAAACATCCTCCCGGAATTCCAGAGGCTGGGGATCGGTGGGAGGCTGATGGAGCGGTTCCTGGGTGAGCTGCAGGAACGTGCGGTCCCCGGGGTACACCTCGGGACCACCTCCTTCAACACGAAGGCAGTTCCCTTCTACTTAAGCCATGGGTTTACGCTCATGGGGAAGTTCCCCATCGACGCATCCCGCTATGGGCTGGGGAAGGGTGAGGGACTCATCTTCGCAGCCTCCCTTACCTGAGAGAACCTACTGGCCTTTTTCCCGATTATTGAGTAGATTATCGGTAGCGAAAAAAAAGGATTTATACATGACAGGTTTTTTTATCAAGAAGGCATTCTTTGACGGATGGGACAACCTCATCTCACTGGTGCTGGTCAATCTCATCTTCGTAGCCCTCCTTGCGGCAGGCTACGGGGCATTCACCCTCATCCAGTTCAGCGTGCCGCTCGGCATTATCCTGCTGCTGATCTGGTTCGTCCTGCTGCACTTCGCCTTGGGAGGCGCATCCTTCTTCACGATGCACCAGGCCAACTACCAGAGACCGGGGTTCGCCGAGTTCTGGCAGGCGGTGAAGGATGCCTATAAGCATGCACTGCTCTTAGCAGCACTGAATGCCATCATCCTCATCATGTTCATCGTGATCATGCCCTTCTATCTCAGCATGAGCAACATACTCGGGATCGCCGTCACCGCGGTCCTCTTCTGGATCGTGATCGTGACCATGATCAGCCTGCTCTACTTCCTGCCCATCAGCGCGCAGCTGAAGGACAGGCCGTTCAAGGCGCTGAAGAAGTCATTCCTGGTCTTCCTGGACAATACCGGCTTCTCGATCTTCCTCCTCTTCTATACGATCATCAACTTCATCATCTCTATCTTCGCGGCCCTGCTGATCCCGAGTGCGGGAGGTATCCTCCTCTCCCACCAGGTAGCCTGCAAGCTGCTCATGTTCAAGTACGACTACCTTGAATCGGAACCTGAAGCGGACCGGAAGCATATACCCTGGGTAGGGCTGCTCTTTGAGGAGAAGGAGAAGGTCGGCCACCGGACCCTCAAGGGGATGATCTTCCCCTGGAAGGACTGATGAAAGAGATCGAGATCAAGGCACATGCGGCGAACCATGAAGAGCTCAAGCGTACTATAGAAGGCTTGTGCCCCCTGGGATCGATCCATACCAGCGATACCTACTACTTCTCCCCAGACAAGGGAAGAGATGCGACCCTCTTCAGGCTTCGCCTGTCAGGAGGGAAGGGGATCGTGACGAGGAAGCAGCGTAAGAGGATCGGGGCCCTGGAGGTCAATGACGAGATCGAGTATGAGGTCTCCGACCCTGAAGCGTTCAGAGAGTTCTCAGAGTCCCTCGGCTATGAGGTCTATGTGAAGAAAGAGAAGAGAGGGTATATAGGTACCGTTAACGGTATGACCGTCGGGTTATGGGAGGTACCGCCCCTCGGCTGGTTCATCGAGGTGGAGATCCTCTCCGAGACCGATGATGAGAGGACCGTCGAAGCAGCAAAGGATCAGATCGTCTCCTTCATGGATGAACTCGGCATCCCTCCTGAGGCCCATGAGCCAAGATACTACATGGAGATGCTGCTGTCACAGTGAATAGACCCTTCAGAGACTGCCCCGATTCAGATCCAGGATATCTTCATCATATACCAGGACATCCCCAAAGCGATAGAACCCTTTGTTGTAGGGACCATGAACAGCCTGATACGGATCATCTACCCATGCTCCCAGGGACTTGGCGGACGCGTCCCAGTTGCGCTGCTTGAATGATGAGTATATGCCGTTGAGCTGGACATACGGGTCAGGAGAGGTGAATCCTTCAATGGGGTTGGTGTTGATGATCTCGACATTCCAGATCTCCTCAGCATGGAGATCTCCGGGATCTGCAGTATCGATATAGTTCTCCCAGTAGCTGTAGGAATGGTTGAGTACGCCCGAGGTTACCTTGAAGGATTCCTGATAGACATCTTTCTGGCTTCTCTTATCGGTATAGGAGTAGGTCCAGTTCAGGTTGTCCTGCACATAAGCTTTTGCATAGCTCCTTTCGGTCAAGACTACCGACTCTTTCTTGTAGCTCCCTGCTGGAAAGAGATGCGCAGCGGGTTCCTCGGTATATGCAGGAGGATAGGCATCATCATAGAAGGCTTTGTAGCTGCTGCGGTTATAGGTAAGGGTATACGTATCAACATCATAGGAATAGCTTCCCCATTCCTTATAGCTGACAATCTCCCCCTCGCCTTGTATATCGTTGCCGTTCAGGTCATCATCTGCCGATTCATAGAGGTATTCAGCTATATGGTAGGACCCGTCCGGATCGAGGAGGATCCTGCGTGTCTTGTACTTGTACTCATCCGTATCCCATTTCCTCCAGTCATAGAGCGAGTAGGTGACATGCTGTTCTACATGACCATAGGTATCGAATTCCAGCATACTGCCGAAGAAGGGATCGTTGCCTGCAGAAGATTGAAATAAGTCGCAAGAGGATAAGACTGCTACCGTGATGATACCAAGCAGGATGGCAATGGTCCGGAATGTTTCATACGACCTCCCCTGTAGTAAGCGTTGTAACTGATGTCTCAGGGGCATGAACAGCTGTTGTTACGTAAGCTACTAAGTTCTTATATTTAGAGTGTATCACACATTCTGTAACAGAGTAAATGTTTCTAACCGCATGTTTCTGTTTGGGATCATTGTCTGAGATGGCACTATGGCGAGGAGATTACTGTGTATGAAGAGGTTCAAACCCTTCAGGACTGAAACCGCTTATGCGGGTCTCAGTCCTGAAAAACGTATGCTTCTTATCCCTAATCAATCACGAAGAAGCTGTGTATCGTCACCTGCCGGTAGAGCTTTCCCGGTTCGAGCAGGGGAGAGTAGAAGTTCTCATGGTTCATGGCATCGGGCAGTTCCCCAGCCTCGAGACAGAGAGCGGTATGGGGGTGTTCCGTGTCATGGTTGTCCGAATAGAACTGCAGTCCCGGTGCATCGGTGAGGACCTTCATCAGTCGCCCTGACTCCGGGTCATAGAGTTCCGCAGCATCCTGGACGCCTTTCCGGTCTGAGAGGCAGAAGTTATGGTCGTAGCCGACGGGGTCGGCATCGATCTTCATGATATCATCCCCGATCCGCTTTCGTTCGGTGAAATCGAAGATCGTCCCTTCAACCGGGTTGAACTTGCCGGTCGGTACCTGGTGCACGTCGATATCGACGGTCTTCTCTGAGTGGATCTTCAGCAGCTGGTCATCGATCTTCTTGATGCCGGGTTTCCCGCTGAGGTTCCAGTAGGTATGGTTGGTGAGGCTCACATAGGTGTTCTTGTCGGTTGCAGCCTCATAGACGAAGAAGAGCTCGTTCTGCTCGGTGAGGGTGATCGTGAGGGCCACATCGAGCGTCCCCGGATACCCCTGGTCGCCGTCCTCGCTGGTGAGGGTGAGCTTCACCGAGGCCCGTTCCTCATACCTGATGGGGAAGGCTTCCCATATCTTCGTATTGAAGCCGTCCGGCCCCCCATGCAGCTGGAAGAACTCATTGTTGGGCGTGAGGTCATAGCTTGTGCCGTCGATCGAGAAGGTGTTCCCCCCGATTCGGTTGGCATACCTGCCGACTGTCGCCCCATGGTAGTTCGTCTTATCCTCATAGGCAGCCAGGTCAGGATAGTTCCTGGTGAGCTCCTCGATCTTCCCATCCTTGTCCGGTCCTTTGAAGGATACCAGATAGGCACCGTAGGTGATGACCTGCGCTGAGTACCCGTTCGAGTTCTCCAGCGTGATGACATCGACGGCCCTGCCGTCCTTCAATGTTCCGTATGGTTCTCGTGCTATCTTCATACTGAGCATAGTAGGGTTTTCTCTTCAGGCGGTCAATAGTAGTGACAGGATAAACGTAATTTGCTAGATTCTAGAGCTATGGAATGGAAAGCAAGTCACATATTGGTTAAAGACAAGGCGCTGGCAGAACGGCTGCTGGCGAAGATAAAGGGTGGGGCCCGGTTCGAGGCCCTTGCCCGCGATTTCTCGACCTGCCCGAGCAAGTCGAAAGGCGGAGACCTTGGCTGGTTCGGCCCGGGGAAGATGGTGCCGGCCTTCGAGCAGGCCTGCAGCAGACTCTCGGTAGGCAGGATCAGCGGTCTGGTTCGCACACAGTTCGGGTATCATATCATCAAGCTCACCGGGAAGCGTTAGCGGGTAGGAAAAAAATAAGGAGACGGCAGCTGCCGTCTCCTTAGTATTGACGTTATTTCTTGCTGGAGAACGAGTGGGTGATCCTGTCGATGATGATGGCAAGGAAGACGATCGAGATCCCTGCCTCGAAGCCCCTGCCCACATCGATACGACTGATCGAGAGGAGGACCTCCATCCCGAGTCCCTTCGCACCGATCATCGAACCGATGACCACCATCGCGAGGGCCATCATGGTCGTCTGGTTGATCCCAACCATGATCGAGGGTTTCGCCAGCGGGAGCTGCACGTCGAAAAGGATCTGTCGCGGGGTAGCCCCGAACGCCTTGGCGGCCTCGACCGCCTCCACGTCCACCGTCCTGATCCCGACGTTCGTCAGCCGGATCACCGGCGGTACAGCATAGATGATCGTAGCGAACATGGCGGGCACCTTACCCATCCCGAAGAACATGAGTGCAGGGATCAGGTAGACGAAACTCGGCATGGTCTGCATGGCATCGAGCAGCGGCTGGAGGAAACGCTCCGCACGTTCACTGCGTGCCATCTTGATGCCGGTCGGCAGCCCGATGAGCAGCGAGAAGAATACTGAAGCCAGCACCAGGCTGAGTGTCCTCATAGCCAGGTCCCAATAGCCAAAGGATCCTATGATGAACATCATGGCCATGAACACGATCGCGGTCTTGATCTTTCCCAGCAGTTTCCACCCGGCTAGTCCTACCGCTAATACGATGATGAACCAGGGGATGAAGAGCAGCAGCTTCTCGAAACCAAGTACAACCTGCAGGATGATCGAGCCTACAACGTCGAAGAACCCGTCCAAATGCAGCAGCAGCCAGTTCATGCCTGCATCAATGGCTTTTGCTACCGGTATGTCGATAATCTCAGGGAATTCAAGCATGGTTCTCACCTCCTGCCGGAGTCAAAGACTCAAAGATCTGGTCGGTCGTGACGATCCCCTTGAACCGGTTCTTCTCATCCACTACCGGGATAGGCCAGGGATTCTCGCTGACGATCGGGAACATATCCTCTATGAGGGCATCCTCCGTCACGGTCGTCACGTGCTTGATCGAGCTCATGGGTATAGTCTTCGGTTTCTCTTCCAGCTCCAGTAGAGATTCAAGATCCTTCTCGCGAATCACGCCAAGAAGTTCACGTCCCTGGTTCACCACGAAGGCAGCCTTTCTCTTATTGGATCGCATCAGGGTGAGGGCCGTCTTGGGTCCTTCCCAGGCATATGCGAGCATGATCGGGTCCGACATGATATTCCCGGCTGTCAGGACTTTTGCCGGAGAGGCATCCTGAACGAACTCCTTCACATAATCATCTGCAGGATTGGTGACGATCTCCTCAGGGGACCCCACCTGGACGACTTCACCATTTCTCAGGATCGCGATCTGGTCACCGAGTTTCAGTGCTTCATGCAGGTCATGGGTAACGAAGATGATGGTCTTCTTCAGCTTTGATTGGAGCTCTACCAACTCATCCTGCATCTGTCTCCTGATCAGTGGGTCGAGCCCGCTGAACGGCTCATCCATCAGCAGGATCTCAGGGTCATTCGCCAATGCACGTGCCAGGCCGACACGCTGCTGCATCCCGCCGCTCAGGGAGCCGGGATAATAGTCTTCCCAGCCCTTGAGTCCTACGGTCTCCAGTGTCTGCATCGCTTTCGCGTAGCGTTCACCCTTTGGCATGCCCTTGATCTTGAGCCCATAGGCGGCGTTATCGAGGACGGTCATGTGGGGAAGCAGCCCGTAGTGCTGGAAGACCATCCCGAAGGTGTCCCTCCTGAACTGCAGGAGCTGCTCGTTGTTCATCTTCGTGATGTCCTTCCCGTTGATCGTGATCGATCCCCGGGACGTCTTGATCAGCCTGATCAGTGCCCTGATCAGGGTGGACTTCCCACTTCCCGAAAGACCCATGAGGATGTAGAACTCCCCCTTATGGATCTCCAGGTTGATATTCCTCATACCAACGATGCAGCCGGTTTTCTTCTGAATCTCATCCTTAGACTTATTCTCGAGCTTCTTGGTAAAGACCCGGTTGGGGTCTTTACCATAGAGCTTCCAGACATCCTGTATGATAAGTTGAGGATGTGTGTCTGTACTGTTGTCCATAACGCTCCTATAGTGCAGCCTTTACCTTGGCTGCAACGTCATCGGATACCCATTGGGTCCAGACTGCTTCCTGCGTCTCGAGGAACCAGTGGGCTGTCTCTTCGGTGGTCCATTCTTCATCAGCCATCTTTGCCAGGAACTGGTTGTTCTGGTCGACAGTGGTTGAATACTTCTCCAGGATCTCCACGATATCGGGGGCCTTCTCGAGCATTGACTTGTTCACCAGGATGTTGACATCAGCAGCCTCATACTCACTGCCTTCGAGACGGATCATGTCAAGTTTTCCCAGGACTGCCGTAGGTGCCCAGTAGTAACCGCACCAGGGTTCTCCCTTGGTGTATGCCCCGACCATGGACCCGGCAAGCGCTGAACCAGATCCGGCGATACCCATGTTGAAGGTCTCCCCGAGATTGAAGCTGTCAAAGATGGCCTGTGAGATATCGACCTGTGCCCAACCGGCTACACCGCCGTATACCACGCCCTTGCCTGGATCCTCTGGGTCCGGGAAGAGGTCCGCATATTTCGGGAGGTCTGCGACCGTCTTAAGCTCTGGTGCGAGGGCATTCGGTCCCTCGACAAGGTACCTGGGGATCCACCAGCCCTGTGGTGCGTCCGGCATGTTCTTGCCGAGGTCTACCAGGTTCCCGGTCGCGATACCCTTGTCATAGGCATCCCGGAAATTGGAGTGCCAGGACTCCATGTCGATGTCTACATCTCCCTGGATGATACCGTTGATGATGGGCAGGGTGTCCCCAGGGATGTAGTCAGCTTCATAGCCGTCGAGGCCATTCTCGATGATGAAACCCATGATCCGGTTGTGGACCAGGACACTGTCCCAGGAAAGGTCGCCGAAGACGATCGTCTGGGTCGTTTCCGCTTCCTGCTGGCCCTGGGCGAACAGGGCTGCGGGAGCAATAAGCAATACGAGTAATACTGTTACTACTATCTTTCTCATTTGTTACCTCTTGTTACATTATATAGTTATAACAGTAATTAAAATATGAGAATATGTCAAGGAAGTAGAAGGAAGACTATTTGCCCTGTAATAATAAAATCTGCATTGTAATGGCAGAAATACGCTATAATGGAGCAATTTTTAACAGAATTAAAATAGTTACACATCAAAGCAATAAAATTAATATTGCATTTTTTATTGTTTTGTGTACTAATCAAGTGTAGTGAGGTATGTATGAGACAGGGAATCGTTGAAGAAGTATTTATCGCCTTGAGAAAGATCGATCGTGCGATCGATATCCATTCAAAGAAGCTGAAGAAGCATTATGGGCTCACAGGACCGCAGCTCCTGGTCCTCAAGGAGATATCGGAGAACCCTGACGCCCCCATCTCCTGCATCGCCAGGAATATCAGCCTGTCGCAGGCGACGGTCACCAGTATCCTGGACAGACTCGAGACCCAGGGGTTCGCAGTGCGGAAGCGCAGCAGCCTTGACAAGCGAAAAGTCCATATCATGTTGACAGATAAAGCAAGATCCATCCTGGCAAGTGACCCGAAACTGCTGCAGGAGGATTTCTACCGCGATTTCGACGAGCTTGAGGAGTGGGAACAGATGATGATCCTCTCCTCGCTGAAACGTCTCGGTTCGATGCTCAATGCTGAGCACATAAGCGTGGAACCTGCACTGATCACCGGCTCCCTGGAATAGCGGGGTTCACTCCCCGGACGAGAGCCTCCTGAGCGCCTCGGACTCATCCGAAACGAACAGTACAGCATTACCCCGGTTGCTCTCATGGATGAAGGCCTGGAGGCTCCTGCTGCTATAGCGGGAGAAGTCCCCGATGACAGCCAGCCGCATCGAGTAGGTCGTGAACTTCTGGAGGATCTCCCCGGCAAGCCTCGTGCTGAGGTCGAAGAACCGATCACCGAATATGTGCGCATCAAGGACCATCCGGCAGCTGCCTGTCTCGTGCCGTACCTGGGCCATGAGGTCCAGGGCGGAGCCGACATCACCGATCATTGCTGCATCAGCGGTCACTCGTGCGATCGATCTCCCTTCGTGGTGCAGTTTCGTGATGTTCATTGCTGATTCTCCCTGAAAAATCGTGCGATCCTCTCGCCCTGGTCGAGGACCAGGTGGTGGACCCCTGGCAGTGACGTGCACTGCGCATGGGGCAGCAGCGATGCTATCCTCAGCATCGTCCGCCTGGTGTCGAGCATTGGGTCCTTCTCCCCGCCGATGTAGCACAGCGGCATCTGCAGGGCTGAGATCTCCCCGTCAGTGAAGAGGGGGATCGGCTCGGTGAGCGGCTTCATATGCTCAGCGACCAAGGCCCCGAAGGCCTCCACTTCCGGGGAGAGCTCCACCTTTCCGGCGATCAGCCTGTTGATACGCTTCACGCCTGCCTTCCCGAGCATCGCGAGGGGGAGGACCTTGAAGAAGAACCCTGCCTTCGGCTTGGTGAAGCCCCCGGAGGTGACCAGGCAGAGGGCTGCGACCTTCTCAGGGTGCCTCGCGGCATACTGAGTCCCGACCCAGCTTCCCAGCGACATCCCGCAGACCGAGAATCGGGGAGGGCAGAGCTTGTCAGTGACCTCCTCGAGCCAGCCGAGCATCTGCCCATCCTTCAATGACGGGCGAATCGAGCTGCTCAGCCCCGGCTGTCCGGGAAGATCGGGGATGATGAGGTGGAATTCCTTCATGAATGAGGGGATGTAGCCCAGCCAGGAGGCGCTGTTGCTCGAAGTCCCATGGAGCAGGAGGAGGATCGGACCTGCCTGGTTCCCCATCTCGATGACATGGGTCGTTCCGTACCGCTGTGACTGTATCAGGTGTACCTCATGCTTGAACGGCCAGGCTTCATAGATCCTGCCGCAGGCTGACCTGACAGCTTCACGACCTGTGCTGCTCTTGTAGATCTCGGTCATGCTGAGCCTCCTATATGATGTTGGCGAATAGCTTCATGATCTCCGATATGAAGATGGGTGAGCCGTAGAGGACGAAGCGTGCCTTCCCGTCTTCCGGGTGGTAGATCAGGTCATACCGTGCCGGCCCCCATGCAGGGTCCTTGGCATTGAGCATGGCGATGAGGCTGTTCGAGAGCCTTGAGGCCTCCTCGGAATCCTTCTCATGCAGTTCGATGACCGCTGATACGGAGATCCTCTGTTCTGGGGGGGAGAAGGTACGGACTTCCTTCTCTCCGGTGCCGGCAAGCTCCCCATGTGCATAGGCGACGAAGTCCTCCCGTGCCACCTTCCACTCACGCCCGAGCTTCTTCCCAGGGATCTTTCCTTCCCGAATGAAGCGCCTGACGGTCTTTGGATGGAGTTCGAGCATCTGTGAGATCTCCTCGACTGAATAGAATTTCTCTGTCATACAATATTCCTTAATATGGTCTAATAGGGAATAATATAGGACTAGTTGTGGTGTATGTCAAGTAAAAATACCATAATATTCCATAAAATATGCAGCAAGGGAATAATAGGGAATGTTAAAAAAGGGGGGGAGATAGTGGATCCTGCCGATCAGTCCCGGTCGGGCCTGGTATCGGAGATGATGAAGGGTTTCCCGGTGAAGGGGTTGGTGATCCGCGCGGTGTTGATGCCGTAGACCTCCTTCAGGTTCTCGGTGGTGAGCATCTCCTCAGGGGTCCCATGGCCGAACACCTTCCCGTCGTGGAGCAGGATCACCTGGTCGCTGAAGGAGAGTGCGGAGTTGAGGTCATGGAGGATACAGACGACCGTGAGGTTCTCGGTCCTGATCAGCTCCTTGAGCAGTTTGAGGATATCGAGCTGGTGGCGCGGGTCGAGATAGGTCGTCGGCTCATCGAGGGCAAGGATATTCGGTTCCTGGGCTAATGCCCGGGAGATGATGACCCGCTGGTACTCGCCTCCTGAGAGTTCGGTGATCAGGTGGTCTTTCAGGTGGGTGATGGAGGTGAGGTCCATGACGTCACGGATGACCTGTTCGCCGGCGTCCCCATCAGCGGAGTCAGCCCGCCGGTGGGTATACCGGCCGAGGCGGATCATGTCCTCGACGGTGAACTGGTAGGGGTTCCGTTCGTTCTGCGGCACCATGCCGATCACCCTCGAGAGTTCCTGCCGGTCGAGCGAGGTTATATCCGTATCAGCGAGGAAGATCGTCTTCTTCTCCACCGGGAGGATCCGCAGGATCTGCTTGAGCAGGGTGGTCTTTCCGGACCCGTTTGGGCCGAGGATGGTGGTGAAGGTGTTCTTCCCGATCGAGGCCGCGATGTCGGAGAGGATCTGCCGGTCCTCATGGTAGGACCAGGAGAGGTCCTCTATCCTGATGATCTGCTCATGCTTCACCTAGAACACCTCCTTCTTCTGGCTGCGCAGGAGGTAGATGAAGAAGGGAGCCCCGGTCATGGAGGTAATGATCCCGACCGGGATCTCGGAGTTCTCGAGAACTCCTCTCGCGATCGTGTCGGCAACGAGGGTGAAGAGCCCGCCGAGGATGACGGCGAGCGGCAGCAGCCGCTTATGGCTCGGGCCGACGATCATCCGCATGATATGGGGGGTGACCAGGCCGACGAACCCTATGACGCCGCTGATGGCGACGGCACTCGCGGTCAGCAGGGTGGAGATCACCAGCAGGATGACGCGGGTACGCTTGATGGAGAGGCCCATGGAGCGTGCCGCCTCATCACCGAGCAGCAGCAGGTCCATCTCCCGGTGGTAGAAGAGCAGGATGATGAGCCCTATGACCATGACCGGTGAGATGAAGAGGAGCTTCTCCCAGCTTGCCGAGGAGAAGGATCCCATGGTCCAGAAGATGATGTCCTCGAGCTGTTCCCGGTTGAAGTACATGCTTAAGGACATCATGGCCGAGAGGAGGAAGTTCATCGCCACCCCGGAGAGGAGCAGCGTTACCGAGGTCGATCGCATTCCCCCTGAAAGGAGGTAGATGACCGTCGATGCCCCGATCCCCCCGATGAAGGCGAAGAGCGGGATACCCCAGGAGCCGGGAACGAGGACGAAGGCCCCGACCAGGGCCGCGAAGGCGACCCCGAAGGCAGCTCCTGATGAGACGCCGAGGATGAAGGGCTCAGCCATGGGGTTGCGGAAGAGGGACTGGAAGACCACTCCCGATGCCGCAAGGGCCATGCCGACGATCACGGCCGTTATGACACGCGGGATCCTGATCGACTGGATGATGTAGATATAGGAACGGGAGACATCTGTCGCCTGATCCCCGAAGATCAGCACCTTCACCGTATCAGACAGGCTGATGTTCGCCGTTCCGAACGAGATCGAGAGCAGGGAGGCGCAGACGAGCACGATGATCCCTATGATAAGCGGCAATGAGGCCTGCCTGCTGTGTGCTCCTCCCATGCGGCTGCTCATGACCTAGAAGAGCTCCGGGTGGAATATCTTCGCGAGGACCAGGGCGCCTGCAGCGTTCCGGACACCCTGGCGATCGATCATGTTGTTGTCGATCGGGTAGAGGTTCCCTTCGGTGACTGCACGCAAGTCCTCATAGCTGGGAGTAGATGCGAACATCTCAGGAGTGCCCCAGTACTCTGAGCAGATGATGATGTCGGGATCGTTCTCGATGATCTTCTCGAGGCTGTAGGACCAGCCGGAGACATCCTCGGCGATGTTCTTCCCGCCTGCGAGGGTGATGATGTCATTGATGAAGGTGTCGCCCCCGGCAGTGAAGTCCCCCCACTCGCCGAAGCCTACCACGTAGTAGACCGAAGGTGCTTTTGCACCCTTCACGGTCTCCTCGATATAGCTGATGGTATCCTGCATCTCCGTGACGATCCTGTCTGCCTCTTCCTCGACCCGGAGGATCTTCCCGAGGTCGCTGATCGTATGGTAGACGCCGGCGAAGTTCTCCTCAGTGTAGATGCCGACGGTAGTGATCCCCGCATCCTCAAGACGGTCGAGCGTCTCTTTCTCGGTGTGGATGGACCCGATGACCAGGTCTGGGTCGAGTTCGATGATCGTCTCGATGTTCGGGTCGGTGATCGTGCCGACTGATGCGATATCGAATACCTCTGCGGGGTAGTCGCAGTAGTCGGTCCGACCTACGAGGTTATCCCCCAGCCCGAGAGCGAAGATCGCTTCGGTGATGTTCGGCCCGAGCGACACGACCCGTGTGACCTCGGCAGGGATGCGAACGACTCGCTGGTAGGAGTCGACATAGACCGTGTCGCTCTCATGCTCGATGGGTGATTCCTTCACCCCTCCGGCAGTCAGCGGTACGGCGATCATCATCATGATCATGAGAACAAGTACTACTCGTCTTTTCATAGAATATGTCTCCATATAACAATAGAGAACACAAGCTGAGGGCTGCCCCGTAACTCATGCTCCGTGAGTTCGTCATCGACGATGACGGCCATCTGCGATGGCTGGCCGTTCCGGCAGGTCTCCTGACTTCAGGTCATCGCCGGTCCTGCATCCTTCCCGTTCTAAAAAGCAGAACAGTGGACTCCCGGATCGCTCCGGGACAGGCAGGACGGCTCCCCTTTACAGTGGCGGGACCGTACGGGACTCTCACCCGTTTCCCTCTTGGCGGCTTTCAGCCGACCGGAATCTAACCTACAACCTAATCCATAGGAAACTGTCTGTCAATAGTCAGCCTTCTCAGTTATACTGATGTTGAATAAAACGATTTCGCACACTAGGAGACAGGCTATGGGCAACTCGCTGAGACGTTGGGTATGTATGTTCTTCCTCTTCTTTGCAGCAGCACTCCCTGCTGAAGAGCTGTATGAGACCACGCTTGGAGAGATCCACCTCATCCATGAGGAGGCCTATGGTGACATCGCAGGTGCTGCGGCCTCCGACCTCAGCGGCATCCTTGATGCATACCGGTCGATCCTTGGGACCGGCAGGCAGTTCACCTGGCCGGTACTCCTTGAGCGTGAGTCCTCCTCTGCGTCGGGATATGTCTCGCTCCCGGTAGCCCGTACGGTCTGGGAGACGACGCCCCTGGATGACTTCTTCCCCGCGCCGGAGTGGCTCCACCTGCTCTCCCTCCATGAGGGACGCCATATGGTCCAGTACGAGACGGTATCGAGCGGGATCACGGACCTTGCCAGGGTCCTTGGCGGTATGCAGCTCATGACAGCCTTGAGCCACGCCTATGTGCCCTCCTGGATCTTCGAGGGGGATGCCGTCGTCTCGGAGACGATCTACTCCGAGGAGGGCAGGGGCCGCTCGGCCGAGTTCACCAGGCGCTTCAGGGCCCTGCTCCTCGAGCACCCCTTCATCACCTGGGAGGAGTTGACGAACGGGTCATACATCCACAATATGCCGAACCACTATGTCTACGGGTATTACCTCATGGGCTACCTGCTCAACGAATACGGGATAAATGCGGCAGGGAAACTCCTCAGGACCATGGGGAACTTCCCAGTTCCCTACCTCTCCCCGACCATCGCGATCTCCGCGGTGACCGGGAGGTTCACCACGCCGGAAGGACTCTTCGAGGCGGTGAAGACGGACCTGCTCTCTGATTGGCTCATGGATGGCAGGGAGGAGAGCCCCCGGGAGCAGGTCTACACCGCTTCAGCGATGGGGTACTCCTACCTGGCTGACTTCCTCGTTGAGGATGGCAGGATCACCCTCCTCGAGTATGACCGGTCTCACGGCCTGATGCTCAAGGAGGTCTATGATGGCCAGGTAGAGGAGATACGGCCGATCCCTGCCGCTGATGCCGATATTTCCCCCTCGTATGTCGCCTGGGTCGAGCACCGGCCCGACCCCTTCGATGCTACCATCACGACAGCCGTGCTGGCAGTCTATGACCGGGAGTCGGGTAAGGTGTGGGATATAGCGCAGGGCATCTTCACCGGCAAGCCGTTTATCGAAGGGGATGAGGTCACGGTGGTCTCCTTCGATCCCCACAGCCTCTCCACGATCCATACCTATGATATAGCCTCCTCAACCCTGGTATGGGAATCAGCGTTCGATGAGCCGGTCTATCTCTCTGATGTGATCATGGATGGGGAAACGTATGTCGCGATCCTGGAAGGGGATGAGGGGCGCGAGGTCGTGGAGATCGATCACCAGAGTGTTGTTACGGAGCTCTTTTCTCTGGGGCACCACTTCGTCTCAGGTCTGGAGAGGGAAGGGGATGCGATCTACCTCTCATCCGATGAGAACGGGAGCCAGGAGCTTTACCGCCTGGACCCGGGCAGTACGTCCCTGACCCAGCTCACAGATTCCCCGTATGGACTGTGGGCCCCGAGGGTCATCGACGGTGATCTCTATGCCATCGGGCAGGAATCCTTCGACCATGAGGCGATCTACCACGTGGAGCCCGGTTACTACATGACCGAGGGCTTCGGCTCAGGTTATGTCTCGGGAAGCTATGACCTGGAACTCCCTCATGAGGAGATAGCCCGTGTTGATGATGCCTCCTTGGTGACTGAGCCGTACAACTCCTTCAGGTGGGCCTTGAACCCCTATGCCTGGGGAATCCTCCTTCCTGACCGGTTCGATGAGCTCTCTCTGGGGCTGAGGACTGCTGACCCCCGTCTCGAATGGCAGACCTACACCTCTGTGGGGTATATCCCCGGGGACGGGGAGTTCTCTGCCCGTGCCGGGCTGACCCACCAGGGGCGATACCTCGATGCGGGGCTGCTTGGGAATCTCTTCTATGATACGGCAGGCGACCTGGATTACGAGGTCGATGCGATCCTCTCCTCATCCCAGTACCTGGAGCGATACGGCAATGCCCTCAGCCACCGGATCGGGGTGTATGGTGCGGTGACTGACCTCTATGAGTCAGCCTATCCGGTCACCCTCGGGTTCATCGATGAGTTCTCGTTCGGAAGGATCGCCCCCTACCGTTCCATCCCCGGGCTCTCCCCCGGGTTCTCGGTTAGGACGAACCTGCTGCTCCTCCCTGACCTGAACGGGGTGGCAGCCTCTCCACTCAGGGCAAATATGGATGTGACGGCAGCGATGCCGTCGTTCTTCGATGATCACTCGGTAGAGGTCATCCTCTCCGGGGAGTGGAGGAACAGTTCTGGACTTCCGACGGCCGTCACCCCTGCCAGGGGGTACCAACTCGCTGATGTTTCCCCGCTTGCCGGTGTGGATGGCCTGCTCGCGACTGCGGGGATCAGCTATGAGCTGCCGATCCTCTACCCCGATGCATCGATCCTCTCGACGCTCTTCACGAAGCGTATCAGGGGTGCCATCTTCGCGGATGCGACCGCGGGGACGCAGGACACCCTCGTCTCGGCGGGGGTGGAGTTCCTTGCCGATATGACCTTCTTCAACAGGAGCACGATGCAGTTCTCCTCCGGGTTACGCTTGAGCTGGCGGTTCTCTGACAATCAGCCGGCGATCGAGCTGATCCTCTTAGACATCCCGCTCTTCCTGTCTCCTTGACCGAACGGGTCGTTACCAGTATGATCGCGGTATGGAAGATATCATACTGTATACCGACGGGGGATGCTCCGGGAACCCCGGCCCCGGCGGCTGGGCCTACGTGGTCCAGAACGAGAAAGAGGGCCATAGTACCGGGTCAGGGAATGACCGTGAGACGACGAACAACAAGATGGAACTGACTGCCGTGATTGAGGCGTTACACTACGTGAAAGCAGCCTATGCTCATGGAGTACGGGCAGTCCATGTGCATACCGATTCACAGTATGTGAAGAACGGCATCACGACCTGGATCCACGGCTGGATACGCAACGGCTGGAAGACAGCCGCGAAGAAGCCGGTCAAGAACCAGGAGCTCTGGATCGAGTTGAAATCGATCTCAGACCAGCTCCCGGTGAGGTGGCACTGGGTCAAAGGGCATGCCGGTATCGAGCTCAACGAGCTGTGCGATTCCCTCGTCCAGGAGGAGATCGCTGCGGCACGTCTCTAAGGGGTAGGGGAGTAGGTTTTTATTTCCGTTTTCACCGGCAAAACTGTTGACAGAAAGCGGTCTAATTGCTATATTCCTATCCGTTGCTTGGGCCGCTAGCTCAGCTGGTAGAGCAACGCCCTTTTAAGGCGTGGGTCACAGGTTCGAACCCTGTGCGGCTCATGTTTATGTCTCCTTCGTCTAGTGGTTAGGACATCGGGTTTTCATCCCGGCAACAGGGGTTCAATTCCCCTAGGAGATGCTAGTTATCACAACACACACCGTGTTGTGATTTTTTTTACCCAGAATCCCATGAACAGGAATTATTCATTGCAAAAAGTCCATAATTTGGGAATTATTCGTTGCAAAAAGTCACATCTTCCACTAAGCTGTACATATGATGAAACGGAAGGTGCTTGATAACCTCATACACTGGAAGGACGACCCCAACCGGAAACCGCTTATCCTCAAGGGCCTGAGACAGACGGGAAAGACCTATATCCTCAAACATTTCGGGGAAACCCGGTTTCCTGCTTGCCACTATTTCAACTTTGAGGAGGGCGGCAGTATCCATACCATCTTCAACCAGGATCTTGTGCCAGCCAGGATCATCAGTGAACTCTCGCTGCTGCAGGGGCGATCAATCAATATTGAGGAAGACCTCGTCATCTTCGATGAGATCCAGGAGTGCCCGAGAGCTCTGACCAGCCTGAAATATTTCTGTGAGAAACTGCCCATCCTCCATATCTGCTGTGCCGGCTCATTATTGGGAATCCAGACCGGGGAGGGATCCTTTCCTGTAGGGAAGGTGAACTTTCTCAATCTGTATCCGCTGTCGTTCGAGGAGTTCCTCTGGACAGATGGGAATGCCCCTCTCATCGAGGCATTCTATCAAGGCTTAGAGACACGGGAGGTCCCGTCAGTTGCACATGACCTGCTGTTGGATAAGCTCTATCACTACTATGTGACCGGCGGGATGCCTGCTGCAGTCAATCGCTATCTGGAACTGGGACAGGAAATCAACCAGCAAGGCCTGGAGAGTGTCAGGTCGGTACTCACTGACCTGATCACCATGTATGAGAGTGATGTCGCCAAACATGCAGGTAAACTGAACTCGATTCATATCACCTCAGTCTTCCACAGTATCCCTAACCAGCTTGCTGAAGTCCAGGACCTCTCAACAAGGCGATACCGTTTCAAGGACGTTATTCCGGGGAAGAAGGGATTTGCGGCATTGGAAGGGCCTATCCACTGGCTGACACGTGCCGCCCTCATCCATAAGGTCAGCCTGGTGGAACGGTCTGAGATGCCCTTTGAAGCATTCACTTCCTATAATATGTTCAAGCTGTTCCTTGCTGATACAGGAATTCTGGGTGCTATGCTTGACCTGCCGCCTGCGTCCCTCCTGAAGCAGGATTACGGGATGGCGAAAGGGTTCTTCGCTGAGAACTTCGTGCTTCAGGAGCTGATAGCGGCGGGTATGAAGCCCGTCTCCTGGAAGGAAAGGAATTCAGAGATCGAGTTCCTGTTTCAGGATAGACATGGGGCGATCATCCCCGTCGAGGTGAAGTCCGGTAGGAGGGTCAAGGCTAAGAGCCTGAAGCAGTATATCCAGAAATATGCCCCAGGCAGGGCGGTGATCATCTCGGGGAATTCCCTGCATGCAGATCCCGGTGAACGTATCGCACGCATACCTCTTTATTATGCAGGATTCCTTCCTGAACTGCTCGGTTGAAGGATTCATGCAGGCCATGCTGATTGAAACAAAGCACTCCCGTTATTCTTTTCCCGATAAACCTGTCTTGCCCAACCCCTAGTGAACCGGTCTGCTGGATTCTATCGATATCAACTTTTGGTCACAAATGTCAATAATTTACCGTATGCACCAGATCCTTTTGCTTTTAGAGTGAACATATACGACTCCTTGTCCTGCCTCGCTGCCGTATTATGCAGGTCGGGAACAGCTGAGAGGTTATAACGATGGTAAGCAAAGAGATCCAGGAAGCAATCGATATACTGCGGGCCGAGAAGATAAAGTCAAAAGGTGTTGTTATGACCCCTGAACGGGCCCTCGAGGACAGGCACCACATCGACGGGATCCTGGGGAGCCTGCCTCCCGGTGAGTGGGTGGTGAACACTGAACGAGTAGAGACGGATGACCTCACCGGGGAGTTCTATACCTATGATCCGAGTGACCCTCAGAAGCTCCAGGGCAAGGTGCTCCTGTTCCTCCACGGCGGGGGATTCATGAACGGTTCGGTCCTCTCAAGGCGCAGGCTCTGCCATGATATCATGGGGCAGGCACGGATAGATGCCCTGTCCGTCGAGTACGGACAATGGCCTGAGGCCGAGCACCCCCAGGCCCTGAATGATTGTGTCGCAGCCTATCACTGGCTATTGGGGAAGGGGTATGCCCCATCTGAGGTCTATGTGTTCGGAGAGTCCGCAGGGGCCATGCTGACTCTGACAATGATCCTGTACCTGAAGGACAAGGGGGAACCACTGCCAGGGAAGGCGCTGGTCTTCTCCCCGGTCGCCGGACAGGAGCTGGAGCTGCCGTCCCATTCAGAGCGGGATGAGAGGGATCCCATGATCAGCTATGAGCCGGTCGTCCCCTATTACCGGAACGCAGATTTCTCGAGCCCGTTCGTATCTCCTGGCTATGGTGATTTCACGGGTTTCCCCAGATTGGCGATCCATGTCGGGAGTGAGGAGGTCCTCTTCGATGATGCCCGGCTGATCTTCGAGAAGTGCACGAACGCCGGTGTGGATGTCTCCTGGCGTATCTGGGAAGGACTGTTTCATGTCTTCCCGCTCTTCCACAGCCCGGAGACAACCCAGGCGATTGATGAAATAGGGTTCTTTTTCACAGATTCTGTACTATAATGAATTCATATGCACAGGAACGGGAACTTCAGCGTCTTCAAACGGCTCTTTGTCATCTATTCACTATTGGTAGTACTGATCTACCTGGTCCTTGTGGGATTGTTCCAGAACTATATCAACCAGACGACGGAGGAGCTTGTCAGCTCCAAGCGGATCCAAGCCTCATCATTCCTTGGGAACCTGGAAGAGCAGTTCGATACCATCTACAGACATGAGGTGAACTTGGCCAATTCCGCCAATGTGACCAAACTGGCCTACTATATCTATACGGACGCCTATGAGAAGTCACAGATCATCCTCAACCTGCTCAGTGATATAGAAGGAATCCAGGCGATGAGCCCGCTGATCGAGGATATCGTGATCACCTATCCTTCCCAGCAGATATCGCTCTCTGCAGCAGGCGGGTATGAGAAGGATCCGGACCGGTCCTGGTCTGCAGAGGGAGGTTCGACTGCCTATGACTATCTGCAGACCACGGACGGAAAGGTCGTCATGAACTTCTCTTTCCCTCTCCAGTCTTCAGTCAGTGATGATTACATCCCGGATTTCAACATCCAGATCCTGCTGTCAGAGGACCTGCTGCGAGAATCGCTCGGCACCTTCAATGACGAACGGGGCAGCGGGGGGGCTATCCGGTTCTCCCTGGAGGAGGAGATCCTGGTTGAGGACGATGCGGATGCAGTAGTGAAGCAGTATTACGCAGATCAAGGGATTGGGGGCGATATTCGGGACGATTACCAGTTCGTCTCCGCTGACAGCGAGAAATACCCGCTCTCTGTAGTGGTATTCATAGACAGGCAGGTCATCAGGGAGATTCGGCTGCGGTACCTGATCATGCTGACGGTAGTCATGCTCGTCTTAACTGCCCTCTACGCGGGTTCCCTTGTCTATACGAAATTCATCGTCGTAAAACCCCTGCGGGAGCTGATGCATGCGTTTGACCGGATCCAGGGAGGGGATTTCGATGTCCGTATCTACCATGAACCCCATGATGAGTTCAACTACCTCTATCGCGGGTTCAATAGCAGCGTCGCATATATCGAGAAACTGATCGCCGATATCTATGAGCAGGAGAACCTGCTCCAGAATGCTGAGCTGGCCCAGCTGCAGTCCCAGATCAACCCCCATTTCCTCTACAATAGTTTCTTCATCATAAACCGGATGGCCAAGAATGAGTCCTATGAGCTGATCACGAAGTTCGTGACATCACTGGCCAAGTATTACCGGTTCATCAACAAGGAGACCAGCCATTTCATCACGCTTGCCGAAGAGGTAGAGCATATGACCAACTACGTCGACATCCAGCAGATGCGGTTCGGCGAGAAGATCACGGTAGAACAGGAGGTGCTGCCTGAAGGGATCAGGACCGTATTTGTACCGAAACTCATCCTGCAGCCGCTGATCGAGAATGCCTACTCCTACGGCTTGGCTGACACGCTGGAAGGGGGGCTGATCAGGATCAGCTATACACTTGAACAAGCACGGGTAGAGATCTCTGTGGAAGACAACGGGTCGGCTGCCGGTGATGACCTGATCGAATCTATGAAACGAAACCTCAGGGACAACTCCGATGGAGGCAACCATGCACTGCATAATATCCATAAGCGGCTCAGGCTAGCCTACGGCAGCCGATGTGGTGTCTCCGTGACACGGAGTGAGCTCGGCGGGGTCAAAGTCACGCTGACCCTCGATAAAGACGTCCCGCTACCGTGAACCCCAGAACCTGACCATCTCCTCAAGCCAGATCCCGGCTTCCAGTCCTGCCCCGATGCCTGCCCCATGGGGAAAGTGCCCAAAGGTCAGCAGCCTGCAGGGGACGCCGGCCGCATCAGCCGCCTGCTGCAGTATCGGTGAGCTCACCTCGAAGGGGACGGTATCGTCATCCTTCCCGTGGACGAGGAAGACCGGGGGAGATCCTGCATGGAGGTGCTGCGGCGCATACGCGAGTTCCATATGCTTTTCCGGGGCATCGATCCCGAATGCGCAATCCCTGCAAAGACGGATGGCTTCTCCTGCCGAGCTGAACTCGACGACTGGGTACACGAGTGAGAGCAGCCCGGGCTTCGGCAGGCCGGCGCACTGGTACCCGAAGGTGTCGGTAGCGAGCATGGAGGTAAGATGCCCTCCGGCAGAGAACCCGATCACCGCATACTCGTCAGCACGTATCCCGTACTCCCCGGCATGGCTGATGATATAGTGAAGGGCAGCCTGGAGATCCTCCAGGGCCTGGGGGAAGACACCGTCTGCAGGGGGATATATGGTGCGGTAGGAGAGGACGAAGGCATTGATCCCGAGGTCATTGAGCCTGGCAGCTGTGGGGAAGCCCTCGATGGCAGCAGCGACCATGGCGTAGGCGCCGCCGGGTACGACCAGTGAGAATGGGGCACCCTCCCTTCCCGAGGGGAAGAAGAACAGACCGGAGCGACCCTTGTCTGGATGAACTGCGATCTGCCCCGGGGTATGGAGCGGGGTGAAAAGGTCCGCCCCCCTCCGGGCCGCTGCGTTCAAGCCGTACGGCATATCGGCAAAGGCGCATGCACCTTGACCTGCATACAGGTCGTTCAATGTCCAGTCGGGGGATATCTCGCCTGTCGTGAGACCAAGAAGGTCTGCACAGCCCGCGAATGCCGGATGCCCGATGATCTCCCTGATGGTGGTGGAGCCTGTAACAACCTGTTCTGGTACCGTCATATCTCTTCCCTCATGGTATGATTCCCTTACGTCGTATCATCACTGAAGCATGGAACCACATAACCTGTCCATGCGCGATCTTCCGGATGTCAATTTTTGAACTTCGTTGTCAAGAATTTTCAATTTCCAGCTGAAATATAAGGACCTACAATACAGTATCACTTCTATACAAAACGAAAAAGGAGAATTAACGTGAGAGCTACAAAGAAAAGAACCATAACCATGGTAACTGCAGTTATGATGCTGCTGATCCTATTGTCCCCGATAACAGCTGGAGGTAAGCAGGAAGAGGCAGCGAAGCCTGCACCGATCGAGGAAGTCACCGACCCGATGGCTGCGTATGATCCTGCAATAACCGTGACAACCTATTTTGAGATCGAGCCGCCTTTGGCTGAATTCTTCTCGAAAGAGAGAATCATGAACAACATCTTCCAGAAGAAGTATCTTGAAGAGTTGGGCATCAACCTGGAATACGCATGGTTCGCAGCCCAGTCGGATGAGGACAGTGTGCAGAAGAAGAATATCGCCATTGCCTCCGCTGATATCCCCGATATCATGATGGTGAACAAGGAACAGCTTGCCCTCCTGAGCAGGTCGGACCTCATCAACAAGAACATGGGGGCGTACTTCGAGAAATACGCTTCTGACCACCTGAAGGAGTGGATGTACCAGGAAGGTACGTCAGCTATGGATTCAGCTACCTTCAACGGGGAGATCATCGCTATCCCGAGCACCGACTCATCGATCGATACCTCTTCCTTCCTGTGGATCAGGAATGACTGGCTGAAAAAGCTCGGTCTTGCAGTACCTGAGACCATGGATGAGCTCTATGACGTGATGGTCGCCTTCAGGGACGATGACCCGGACGGCAACGGCAAGGATGATACCCTCGGGTTGATCCTCCATAAGGATATCCTGACACAGCGGGGTATGTCGGATGCGGGTGACGGCCTCGGCCTGTTCAACGGGTTCGGAGCGTATCCCCGTGCATGGGTGAAGGGAAGCAATGGGAACCTCGTATATGGAAGTGTCCAGCCCCAGATCAAGGATGCCCTCAGCTTCATGAACAAACTCTATGATCAAGGTCTCATCGAGGAGGATTTCGCGGTCAAGGACCTCATGAAAGTCTCAGAGCTTTCCGCTTCAGGACGTGCTGGGATCCAGTACGGTGCAATGTGGAATGCCATGTGGCCGCTCCAGAGCACGATCGATAACAACCCCGAGGCAGACTGGACCCCTGTTGCGATCCCCTCAGCTACCGGAGCACCTGGAAAACCACAGATCAAGCTGAACATCCCCTACTACTATGTGGTCAGCAGCAAGGCTGAACACCCAGAGGCACTGATCAAGCTGCTGAACTTCTTCGTCGAGAAGTTCGCCTACATCCCTGTCGATGAGTATGCCCAGTACCTGGTCACGGACACCGGTATCCCGAGTTTCGCCCTCCATGATACGATGTTCAAGACCTACAATGCGCTGAAGAACCTTGAGGCCTACTGGCATGTCTCTGATGCATTCGACAAGGGTGATACCTCAGCCCTCAATGCAGAGGAACTGAACTACTACAACTCCATCGTCAGCTACCTTGAGGGCGACCTGGGCATGGCCGGATCGGTCAAGACCTTCGGTGAGGGCGGAGCCTTCACGACCATGGATTACTACTATGCCAATGACCTGTTCGAGATGGACCAGTTCTTCGGAGCTCCCACCGACACCATGAAGAAACGGCTGCAGATCATCAAGGACAAGGAGATCGAGTATTTCACCAAGGTGATCATCGGGGTCGCGTCCATCGATACGTTCGGCAGTTTCGTTCAGGAACTGAACACCCTCGGCCTGGACAAGATAACCGAGGAAGTCAACGCCTGGTACAGCAACCGATAAGAACCGCATATTCACAGGGAGTGAAGTGAATCATTCACTTCACTCCTTCTCAAAGGAGGTCCTGACATGCAGAGTTCTTTAAAGAGGGAGCTGCCGTTACATATTCTGATGATCCCAGCCTTGGCTGTTCTCCTCGTATTCAATTATCTTCCCATGGTCGGTATCGTGATAGCCTTCCAGGATTTCATCCCCTCTACCGGGCTTGGGCTGTTCTTCAAGTCTGACTGGGTCGGCCTGGAGAACTTCAGGTACATCCTGAGCATGTCAGACACGAAACGAATCCTCATCAACACGATCGTGATAGCGATCTATAAGATCGTGGCCGGGATCACGGTCCCGCTGGTGCTGGCGCTGATGCTCAATGAGCTCAAGAGCAAGATCTTCAAGAAGATCACCCAGACGATCGTCTATATTCCATTCTTCCTCTCATGGGTCATCTTGAGCGGTATCCTGATCGATATCCTCTCCCCGTCAGACGGCATCGTGAACAGGATGATCACAGCCCTCGGACATGACCCCATCTACTTCCTGGGAGACCCTGACAGGATCAGGGGCGTCCTCGTCGTGTCGAACATCTGGAAGGAGATGGGATACAACATGGTCATCTTCCTCGCGGCCCTGACGAGTATCGACCCCACTCCGTACGAGGCTGCACGGGTCGATGGTGCAGGGAAGTGGAAGCAGCTGACCTACATCACACTGCCGAGCATGAAGCCGATCATCATCCTGGTCACGGTACTCAGTCTTGGGAATGTACTCAATGCCGGGTTCGACCAGATCTTCAACCTCTACAGTCCCATCGTCTATGAGAAGGCCGATATCATCGATACCTTCGTGTATCGGATCGGAATGCTGCAGCTGCAGTACAGCGTGGCTACAGCCGTAGGGTTGTTGAAGTCAGTCGTGTCGCTGATATTCATATCGACATCGTTCTACCTGGCGAAGAGATTCGCCAACTACCGTCTGTTCTAGGAGTCTGTCATGATCGAGAATCCATCGTTATCAAGAAAGGTGTTCACCACCGCCAACTACGTGGTCCTGTCTATCGTGACATTCCTCTCGCTGTTCCCGCTGCTCCATATCCTGGCGCTCTCCTTCAGTTCCAACTCGGCAGCTCAGGCCGGCTGGGTCACCATTTTGCCTGTCGATTTTACATTGAGCTCATATACGTATATATTGGGAAAAGAGGAGTTCTTCAAGGCGTTCAACGTTTCGGTGATCAGGGTGGTATTGGGGACGGTTATCAGTATGTTTCTAACCATAACGAGTTCTTATGCATTATCTCAGGAAGACAGGAACTTCCGTGCAAGGAAGTTCTACTCCTGGATCTTCATCTTCACCATGGTCTTCAACGGCGGGCTGATCCCGCTGTTCATCGTCATCAGGGCTGTGGGGATCTATAATTCCATCTGGGCTCTCGTCCTGCCGATGTCGGTGCAGGTCTTCAATGTCATCCTCATGCTGAATTTCTTCAGGGGTATTCCCTATGCCCTTGCCGAGTCAGCGTTCATGGATGGGGCGAACCATTTCCAGATCCTGGGCAGGATCTACCTGCCGCTGGCGAAGCCATCGCTCGCGACAGTCGGCCTGTTCACTATGGTATTCCACTGGAACTCCTGGTTTGACGGCCTGGTCTTCCTGAGCGACCCGGGAAAGTACCCGCTCCAGACATACCTGCGGAACGTGATCCAGGCAGCGTCTGC
The DNA here is from genome assembly GCA_963677595.1 of Spirochaetia bacterium. GTDB lineage: Bacteria > Spirochaetota > Spirochaetia > CAKZLE01 > CAKZLE01 > CAKZLE01. The sequence continues at coordinate 4,241,263 of OY782041.1, read as the reverse complement.
TACCAGCCTGGACTTGACCAGTGCGGAGATCATGAAGCAGATCTCGCAGAAGACCCTGACTGCAGCCCAGATATTCATAGCCATCATCCCGATCCTGGTCGTCTATCCACTGCTGCAGAAGTACTTCGTATCAGGTATGACCTTAGGGAGTGTCAAAGAATAGCCTATGTATAATCTCCTGATTGTCGACGATGAGAAGATCATCCGCGATGGGATCTATGAACTGCTCTCCATGGAGGATTCGCTGGAACTCAACCTCTTCTCAGCGTCTTCCGCCATAGAGGCGGAACAGGTCCTCGAGGAGCGTAAGATCGATATCGTGCTGACAGACATCAGGATGCCCAGGATGTCGGGTATCGAACTGTTCGATGTCATCCAGGAACGATGGCCCCACTGCAGGGTGATCTTCCTCACCGGGTACTCCGAGTTCGACTATGTCTACAAGGTCCAGAAGCATGCCCGGTATATCCTGAAAGCCGAGGAGGACGAGAAGATCATCACTGCGGTTGCCGAGGCGATCGAGGAGATCGAGAACGATCTCCTCGTCCAGGAGGGCACCACGCTCCTGGTGCAGCGGCAGGAGCTCGAGCGGAACCGGTTCCTCTACGACCTGTTCAGCGGCTTCATCGATATTTCGACGATCACAGGGACGCTCATCTCCAGCCTGGGGATAGATCTCGAGATCTCCAGGGAGATGTATTATGCTGTCATGCGGCATGAGACCATCGTCAGTGAGTCATACGATGAGCAGATCCGGATCCTCGGCGATATGCAGCTCCTCCTTGATAAGTACTTCTTCGATTTCATGGACGGGGCGGCATTCCACTATACGAGGAACTATATCGTCCTGCTCCTGCAGCCGAAGAAATGGGAATCCGTGGAGAAGAACATCCTGACGATGAAAGGGAAGAGTGAACTCTTCCAGCGAGCCTGCTTCAAGAACTTCGGGATGGCCGTATCGGTACTCATCGGGAGCAGACCGCTGCCAGTGGGGGAGATCCTTGAAGATTTTCCCAGCGTGAAGGCCAGGCTGCTGCTGGCTGGGGATGAGGCGCTGCTGGTCAGGCTTGATCCCGAAGAGCAGGAGAATAGGAACGAACAGACTGACAGCCAGCAGCGGAATATCATCAGCTCCCGTCTGGAGCTGCTTGACTACTATTTTGAGAATTCTAACCGGGAACATGTCGCCGCACTCCTGAATGAGGCGATAGACCTGTTTGACGGGACAGCTTCCATGGATGACCTCTTCGCCGTGGAGATCTACAGTGATGTCTCACTTCGCCTGGTCCGGTTCATGAACCAGTTCCAGTTATCTGAAGAGGTGTTCAAGCGGATCGAGGCCCGGAAGCTGTACCGCGTTGGCATGCATGGAAGCTGGCCTGAGGCTTTCAGGTACCTGATAGACGTGAGCGAGCTGGTCTTCGAGATGAAGCAGGCCGGTCAGGTGAGGAGCAATGATGATGTGATCGATCGGGTGAAAGCCTATATCCATGAGAACTTGAGCGGTGACACATCGCTTGATGCCCTCTCTGACCTGGTGGAGCTCAGTCCCGAGTACCTCCTAAGGCTGTTCAAGAAGAGTGAAGGTGTCACGATCCTCCAGTATATCAACGACTTGAAGATCATCAAGGCAAAACGGCTCATTACCGATCGGGAGAAGCAGGTCAAGGAGATCGCCTTTGAGCTGGGATTCTCCAGCTCGGGGTACTTCGGCAGGTTCTTCAAGAGCAAGACCGGTTTGAGTCCCCAGGTATATCGGGACCAGATGGAGAGCAGGTAGCGGCATATGGCGGAACAGACGCAGAGCATCGGTTGGATCGGAACCTCCGGGAGTTCCCCGAGGTGCAGTGACTCCCCTGAGGTGGTATACTTTAGAAAGAAGTTCCACATACCAGAGATCCCAGAAACGTTTCTGATCGAGATCACCGCAGATGCCAGGTACAAACTCCTCATCAACGGGAAGCTCGTCAATGCCGGTCCCCAGAAAGGCGATACGCAGATCTGGTACAAGGATACACTGGACCTGGGGGAGTACCTGAAACCAGGGGACAATATCATCGTGGCCATCGTCCTGACGATCCCCGACAGGCAGAACGGGGGCAACTACTCGTTCGCCAGGACGAGGACCCCGGGATTATACCTCAAGGGAAGCTCTCTCATCGCTGATGCAAGCTGGAGATGGAAGAGGGCCCCGGTGCGGATCATCGCAGAGGATATGCATTTCTCCCCCTTGTATATCTTCGAGCAGGCCGCTGGGAGCGGCCTCAACCATGGGATCTATGAAGAGGGCTATGATGACAGTCACTGGGAAGAAGCGATCGTCTATGATCCCTTCTCCCTCACGGACCGGCTTCGGCCTGAGAACCTGCAGGCAAGGACCATCCCCCTCATGCGTCTCGAGTCGAGACGGTTCACCGGGCTGCAGTGCATCCGACAGTCGGCTATCATGCCAGATAGGTGGGATCAACTTTTCCAGGAAGGGACTTCCCTTGAGATACCGGCACACAGACGTGAGGTCGTTGAGATCTCAGCTGGGGAGGAGACGACGGGGTACCTGAGACTCCTGATGGCAGGCGGCGCAGCTGCGAAGATAACCATCCTGACTTCTGAGTGTTATGCCTATGAGCCGATCGAAGGGCTTGGCGGGCCGATCATCCCACGCAAAGGGGATCGGACCGATTCCACCCATGGGAAGCTCTACGGCCATACCGATACCTACCAGGTAGAAGGGGCCGGCACTTCAGCTTCCCCCGAAGCCTATGAGCCCTTCTGGTTCAGGACCTTCCGGTATGTCAAGCTGACCATCGAGACCGGGAACAGCCCGCTTCAGCTGCGGGATGTTTCTTATACGAAGAACACCTATCCCTTGGATGTACGTACGACGGTGCATACTTCTGACCCCTCATTGGAGAAAGTCTGGGATATCAGCGAGAGGACCCTGCGTCTGTGTATGCATGAGACCTATGAAGACTGCCCGTTCTACGAGCAGCTCCAGTATGCCATGGACACGAGGAGCCAGATCCTCTATACCTATGCAGTCTCTGCCGATGACCGGCTGGCCAGGCAGGCCATGGATGACTTCAGGAGGTCACAGCGGTATGACGGCATGATCAACTGCTCGTATCCCAATTACGAGAACCATGTCATCCCGGGGTTCGGGATCTTCTATATCGCCATGGTCCATGACCATATGATGTATTTCGGGGATGAGGGACTGGTCAGGGACCATCTGCCGGCGATCCTCGGGGTCCTGAACTTCTTCAGGAACAACCTGGATGGCACCGGGCTGGTCGGTAAGGTCGGGGGACCGCTCTTCTCTTCCCGGTTCTGGTCGTTCATCGATTGGACTTCCCAGTGGAGGGACTCCTTCGGGGTGCCCCCAGCGACCGAAACGGGACCGATCACCATGGAAAGCCTCTATTTCATCATGGCGCTGCAGCAGGCTGCAGGACTGGCAGATTTCTTGGGCTTTGGGGAGATGGCATGCCGGATGAGCGATGAGGCAGCAGCCATCCAGGCTGCAGTCAACCGGTTATGCCGGGGGAAGGACGGAATGTATACTGATGGTCCCGGTGTCCATCAGTACAGCCAGCATACACAGGTATTCGCGATTCTTACCAAAACAGTGGATGCAGATACAGGGAGAAGGTACCTGTTGGAGACGCTTGATCATCAGGATGATTATGCCCAGTGCTCGGTTGCCATGATGTTCTATCTCTTCAGGGCTCTGGAAGCCTGCGAACTCTACGAGAGGACCGCAGGCTTGTGGGATATATGGAGGGAGATGGTCGCCAAGAACCTCACGACCTGTGAGGAGGACTCAGTCCTGAGCAGGAGTGACTGCCATGCCTGGGGTGCCCTGGCCCTGTATGAACTCCCTTCCGTGATCCTCGGGGTGCGTCCGACTGCCCCGGGTTTCTCTGAGATGGAGATCAACCCCAAGGCTGGGCATCTTTCCCAAGCGGCTGGGGAGGTGATCACGCCACGAGGCCTGGTGAAGATCTCATGGATGAAAGACGAAGCGGGACTGAAGGTGAAGGCTGATATCCCGGAAGGGATCAAGATCAGGAAGCCTGTCAGGTCTTGACGCAGCGATCTTATCCCATCAGGAAAGAGACTCCCCCGCTGCGAGGAGGTGCAGCCGGGGGAGTAAAATATCTTATAACCTGGTAGTCACTGCTTCCAGATAATATTCATAGGCTTCATTCTCTCCGAGCTGGTAGGGCAGGTTGATCCCTGCCTCCATGAGTTCGTCACCTCCATAGGATGGTCCGCCATTAATACAGTATCGCTTTTGAGGATCGAGCCCCTTCAACCTGAGGGAACGGTACGGATGATTTGCCTCGACCCGGGTTGATACATACACTGCCCAGGCTTCGTCCCTGTTTGGGGATACGGTCATCCAGGAGGCGCAGTCTTTCCTATCAAGCGGTGAGGTGAGTCGATAACGGTCACCATCGGTGATCAGGTGACGCCTCCTCTTGTAGGTGCTGACCTGCTCCCTGATCTCTTCCTTCTCCTGGTCGGAGAGTTCGAGCAGGTTCAGTTCATATCCGAAATTGCCGCCCATTGCGACTGCACCACGCAATTTGAGGGAGGTTTCTCTCCCTGTCTGGTGGTTTGGTGATGCTGATACATGGGCACCCATGGCCAGCGGTGGATAGACCATGGCCGTACCTTCCTGGATGGCCAACCGCGATATCGGGTCGGTATTGTCGCTCGTCCAGGTCTGGGGCATGTAGTGGAGCATGCCGGGGTCGAACCGGCCTCCGCCTCCCGAGCAGCTCTCGAACAGGACTGCAGGGAACGCTGAGGTGACGCGTTCGAGGACCTCATAGAGGCCGAGCATATACCGGTGGGCGGTCTCACGCTGCTTCCCCGGGGCGAGCTGCAGCGACCCGACTTCCGTCATATGTCGGTTCATGTCCCACTTCACATAGGAGATGGGGTTCTCATCGAGAATCACGGAAATCGTCTGTATGATGTACTCCCGCACATCTTCCCTGCTGTAATCGAGGATCAGTTGGGACCTCCCTGCTGAGAGCTTGCGACCTGGAACCTGCAGGCACCAGTCAGGATGCTCAGCGAAGAGCAGGCTCTTCTCGCTGATCATCTCAGGCTCGAACCAGATCCCGAACTGCAGCCCTTTCTCGATGATCTTGTCAGCAAGGGCCTTGATGCCGTACGGCAGCTTCCTCGTATGGGGGAACCAGTCCCCGAGGGAGGTGAGGTCATCATCCCTGCTGCCGAACCAGCCGTCATCAAGGACGAAGAGTTCCATCCCGAGTGATGCTGCCTCATCAGCGAGTTTCAGGATCGTATCTGAGTCAAAATCGAAATAGGTCGCTTCCCAATTGTTTATGAGGACCGGCCGTTCTTTGCCCCGGAACGGTCCCCGTACGAGTCTTTCCCGATAGAGATCATGGTAGGTACGTGACATCCCTCCAAGGCCTTCCGTCGATCGAACCATGACAACTTCCGGGGTCTGGAATGTCTCACCTGCCTCGAGTTCCCATTGGAAATCGAAGGGGTTGATTCCCATCAGGACTCGTGAGGAATCGAACTGGTCGACATGGACTGTTGCAATGAAATTACCACTATAGACTAAGTTAAAGCCATAGACGACTCCTGCATCCTCATCAGCATTGGGAGAGAGGAGTGCAAGGAATGGGTTCTGCTGATGGCTGCTGGCACCGCGCCTGCTGTCTATGGACTGGGACCCTGGGTAGAGTTCACGAGTATATATATGACGCTCCCTGTTGTGGGCCCCTGAGAGCTGGAGCATACGATACTCAGAGGAGTCAAAATCTATGCACATGCTCATGACTTCATGGAGACTGACTGCCAGGTCCCCTTGGTTTCGGATCCTCGTTGAACGTGTGATCACGTCCCGGTCCTTGAAGACCGTGTAGGAGAGGTCGCACAACAGGCTTGTATGGGGATCCTCGAGAGTGATCACGAGGGTATCTGCCTCGTCAGGGGTTTCCGTATATACCGAAGGAAGGCCTTCCAACGCGGGTTTTCCCTTGATGATCCGGTGTTCGCGATAGAGCAGGTCCAAAGAGGAACTCCCGTCCTGCTGGAGAGCGCGCAGCGCCGGCGGCCTGAGGTCGCTCCGCCCCCATGCACTGTATTCGAGCGGTATCGAGTCCAGCGAGAATGACCTGTCAAGGGGATCCGGGTTCGGGGAGAAGGAGCGGTCATGGATCGGTATCTCCCGCCTGCCGGCCCATTCCCTGATCCTCCCGAACCATCCAAGGTGTGCCAGGTACCGATCCCTCATGATCTGCATCAAGTAGCTGGAATGTGCGGTATCGAGCTGGAATACTCGTTCTTTTTCATTATACGCTATACTCATCAGGAATCCCCCGTATCATCGTAAAGTGGTACGGACCGGTCGATGACCGGCCCGTCCTTGGTATGTGCTTGCCCTAGAAGAGGCTCAGGATCTTCTTGTTCGCATCCATGAGGGCAGTATCCGCATCGGAGATACCCAGGAAGATGCTGTCGAATGTCTGCGTCATGATCTCGCTGATCTTGACCCCGTTCTCGACGATCGGGTAGACGAATGTCTCGCCCGGTGTGGTCGCTACATCAGTGAACGCTGAGACGTCTATACCCCTTGATGTGTAGGCTTCCAGTGCGTTGGCGACACCTGACTCATATGCGGGGAATACCACGCCGAATGTCCCGACTGTCTTCTGGGCCTCTTCTGAGGCCAGGTACTTCACCCATCTCCATGCTTCATCTTTGTGTTCAGACCCTATCCAGATAGAATCTGCCAGACCATTGGTCATACTCTTCCGACCTTCAGGTCCTGCAGGAAGGGCGGCAAACCCTACCGGGAAGGTGGAACTGGTAGTATAATAACTGATCATCCAAGATCCGTCGAGGAGGGTGGCAGCCTGGCCTGATGTGAAGAGTGAGTTCGCCCCGTTGCCAGTGATCTCATAGGGAGCAAGGAAGCCCTTCTCGGTCATATCCACCATCCACTGGATCGAATCCACGAATCGCGGGTCATCGAAGTGGTAGTTGCTGTCATACAGACCGTCGGTGTACATCCATCCGGTACTCACGGCAAAGGGGCTGAACTGTCCCTGACCGCGGTCGTCAAAATGGTTGAGGGCCATGCCATAACAGGCTACGTTCTCTGGATCGAAAGCCGGGTCAAGACCATTGCGGCCGCTGGCATCAACGGAGAGGGCTGCGATGAAGTCCTCGAACGAACCCCCATCCTGCGGGTTCCAGTCGAGGCTGTTCGCTTCTTCAACCGTGATCCCTGCTGCATCCATCTTGTCCTGGTTATAGACGATCGCGATGGTGTCCCAGTCCTTCGGGAGTCCATATCGTTTCCCATCCTGAGTTGCCCAGAGTCCGTCCAGGTTGTTCATGTACCCTGAGGTGTTGACATTATCCCGTTTGATGTACTCGGACAGGTCAACGAGCTGGCCTTTGGATGCGAAGTCCGGGTACATGGCCAGATGGTCGGTGAACACATCCGGGGCGATCCCTGCAACCATATCGGTCTGCAGTCCCGTCCAGTAGTCACCCCATCCGAGCTGGTTGATCTCGACGATGATATCGGGGTTTGCGGCCATGAAGTCCTGGGCGCATTGTTCATACGCTGGGAGCTGGTTCGCATCCCAGAGGATGTATGATATCGTCACGGGACCTGTAGATTCCTCTTTCTGGCCCTTGGCCCATAACCCGGTTGCCGCTACCAGCACGATCAGCAATACTGCACATAGTCTTCTCATTCTCATCTCTTTCTCCTTTTGTTCGAAAGCTTATTTTATGTAACTCCCTTGCGGGTAGTTCTTACTTGTATACGGTCGGGCCGGCCCAGCTTATCTGAACCCGGAGAACCCGATCGAGTTCACGATCCTCTTGCCGAAGGCCATGAGGATCCCGAGTGTGGGTATCATAGCCAGTGCGGCACCTGCCATCATGCCGCCCCAGTCCGGCTGTCCCTGCGGGGTCTGCAGCCGGAAGATACCCAAAGCAACCGTCAGGGTCCTGATCGACTCCTTCTTCCCGACGATCAGCGGCCACATGTAATCATTCCATGTATTGATGAACGTGATGACAGCCAGGGTCATCATGATGTTCGCACACAGGGGAACGATGATCTTCCAGAATGTCATCCCGTAGCCTGCGCCGTCGAGGAAGGCAGCTTCCTCGAGCTCCTTGTTGATCCCCAGCATGAACTGCCTCAGGAAGAACACGGCGAACGGGGTCATGAGGAGGGTAGGTGCCATGATGCCGAGGTAGGTGTTCAGGAGATTCAAGTCCTTGATCAGGATGAAGTTTGGCAGCATCATGACGATCCCCGGGATCATGAGCGTTGACAGGAAGAGTGCGAACAGGGTGTTCCTGAACCTGAATTCCAATCGTGCGAAAGCATAGGCTGCCATGGCGGAGAAGATGACCTGGGCGACCGTCACCCCGATGGAGACGATGAAGGAGTTCAGCAGGTTCAAGCCGAAATTAACCGACTGCCCTGAACCTCCCAGCTCAACTGCCCGCGCCTTGTCGATCAAGCCCAGGACACGGCCGTAATGGGTCCCCGTCAGCTGGCTTGGGATGATCCTCGTCGGCTCGGAGAATACCAGGGCTTTGGGGGTAAGGGACGTCCTGAAGACCCAGAAGAAGGGGAACAGGGTGATGAACAGGACCAGTCCGATCATGAGCCACAGCAGTGCCTTCTTCAGGCGGTTCTTATTGGTTATCGTATTGAATTCAGCCATAGTTCATTCCTCCTAGAAATCGCTCTCGTTTGCTCGCATGACCTTCATCTGGATGAAGCTGATTCCCAGCAGGATCAGGAAGAGGATCATCGATGCGGCTGTCGCATACCCCATGAGGTATTTCTCGAACCCATTCTTGTAGATGAAGAGGTATATCACATAGGTTGCCGTCACAGGCCCACCCTTCGTCGTTATAGCCACGGTATCGAATACCTGGAACGAGCCGATCACCGACGTGATGATGACGAAGGCAAGTACCGGCCTCAGATATGGAAGGATGATCCGGGTGAACCGGGTCCAGGAGCTTGCTCCGTCGATCAAGGCAGCTTCCTCAACCTCTTTTGGGATCCCCTGCAAGCCTGCGAACACGATCAGCGCGGTGTACCCCATATGTCTCCAGATGTTTATTCCCGCGATGGAAGGGAGTGCCAGGTTGATAGAAGTCAGGAAGTTGATCGGTTTCAGCCCCCAGGACTGTATCGTACTGTTGATGATACCGACAGCGGGATCCAGGAGCCACAGCCACAACAGGGCTACGACCACATTAGGCAGCAGCCAGGGTATGAGGATCAGCCCCCTGAACACGTTCGAGCTGATGACCCTGTCCATCACAAGGGCTATGCCTAGTGCCAGCAGCGTCTGGAACGGGATGTTCCACAGGACATATTTCACGGTCACCCACATCGAGTTCCAGAAATCTGAATCGGTGAGCAGCTGCCGGTAGTTCTCGAGTCCTATGAATGACGGGGTCCCAAGCAGGTCCCAGTCGGTGAGACTCAAATACACACCCCTGAATGCCGGGATGATGTAAAACGTGAGGAACCCGATAAGACTCGGCAGGAGGAACAGCAGCGCTGCAAGTGTGGTATTCCTCTTGAATCTGCTCCCCTTACCGGCAGGCAAGGCCTTTTCCTGTATCTGAATCGTATTATTATTCATTCGAATCTCCCTTACTGTTGTTTCATGATAGAACGGAATTTTGTATTTGTAAAGGATAAAATGTAAAAAATTACAGAAATAATGTAACAAAATACATACACAGATGTAAATGTTTACATGAACCTTGACAGAATGCTCATTTGCCATGATAATCAAGTATTGGAACTGCAAAAGATAAGATAATGGAATGAAAAGGCTAATAGTATGACAGTAAAAGAGATAGCAGATGCTTCAGGTGTTTCGACAGCAACAGTTTCGCGGGTGCTCAACAATGGGCCTGTCAAGAAAGAGACAAGAGAACGGGTAGAGACAGCGATCCGCGAATTGAATCATATGCCCGATGATCTTACAAAGAAGACCCTGGCGACTTCGCAGAAAGCATTCGCGATTGTAACGCATAGTGTAACGAATTACTTCAGTATGGAGTTCGCTGAAACAGTCATCAACCGCTGCGACCAGGAGGACATCGTCGTCTATGTGAACAGGAGCGACCATTATGAGGAACAGTACAAGAGTATCTCGGATCTCCTCTCCCGCGGGGTCGAAGGGATCATCCTGCATGACCCCCCGCTCGGTGAGTTCGACTATGGGTTCCTCGAGAAGCTTTCAGAACGCATCCCCCTGGTCATCGTGCACTCGGATCCTGACATATTCGACCTGAATTCGGTGATGGTGGACCAGGAAGCCGGAATGCGTAAGGCTGCAAGGTTTCTCCTGAACCAGGGATTGACGAAACAGCTCTTCCTCCGGGGTGAGGTCGGTTTCTCCTTCGACCTGAAAGAGCGTGTCTGGAAAGAGGAGATGGAACAGGCTGGATACAGAACAGAGGAGCAGGACTGTATCGTAGTGAAGGGCGCTGACAGGGAGAAAGGGATGGAGAAGGCTTATGCACTGGTGACCGAGGCGCTTACGAATGGCCTTGTCCCGAATGCCATCTTTACCTGTAATGATATCATGGGGGTAGGAGCCCTCAGTGCGATCAGGGACCTGGGATTGAGGGTTCCCGAGGATATATCGCTGCTGAGCCATGACAATACCATCTTGGCATCGAGTTTCAAGATGAGCTCTGTCGACCTGAAGATCCCGAGCCTGGCACATGCCGCCCTGGACCTCCTCGACTACACGATCAACGGGAAGGACACTGAACCGCGCAAGATCATGATCACGCCTGAGCTCTATATGCGGGAGACGACACGATAGACAGGAAGCTGTGAAAAGGGGGTATCAGTGAAGTTCGATCCCCTCACGCTCCAGCCATGCAGTTATACCCTGACCTGCCGTCCTGCCCCCGCTCCCATACAGCACCAGTCCTTCAGTGACCTCTGAACTGAGACAGTTCTGTTTGATATCCCTGAAGATGTGACCCTCTCCGCCGCCCCCATGGGTACAGAAGGGGAGGACCTGCTTGCCTGTGAGATCATTCCCTGTTAAGAAGGTCAGTACCGGGGGCGCGATGGTGGACCACCAGTTCGGTGAGCCGATGAAGATCGTGTCATACCCATCCAAGTCCTGCAGACCAGATTTGATCTCAGGCTTATACCCGGCACGGATCTCCTGCTTTGCCTGCTTCGTGCAGCTGCTGTAGTCTTCAGGATAGGCCTCTACTGGTATGATGCGGAAGAGATCCCCACCAGTCTGCCTCCCGATCATCCGTGCGATATAATCAGTGTTCCCGGACCAGCTGTAATAGGCGATGAGTATCTTCTTTCCCATAGACAAACCTCTCTATGTTTTGCCTGTCTACTCGAGTGACAGGGTCACTGTGACATCTCCCGGTCCGAGGATCCGTTTGAGCTCCTCACCGGTCGTGTTCTCGATCTTCCCAAGACGGGTGAAGTCCCAGGAATTGGTGTCGTAGTAGATGACGAACCTTCGTCCCAGGTAAAGGATGAGGTCCCCTGCATCCGTATCGATGGGTTCGTCATTACGGGGCAGGTCGGTATCGAATCACCCGACCTTCTCCATGTTGCCGTAATCACGCATGTCTAAGGTTATGGGCCCATTGCCTAACATCCCGATGAGCTTCTTGGTAGTTGAGTTCTCCACTAGTGAAGCCGTGAAAATATGGCCGTTCGCTTCGATCTTCATCCTGTTCTCCTGTCTTTCACGTACTGTATCATGTGACGGACTGACTGGTTGCCCAGCCGGTGCAGTGACTTCAGTACTCTCTTCTGCAGTGCCTGCGGCACTGAGGAAGAAACTGCCTGCGATAAGCAAGCATGCCGCGATACTCACGATCCTGGTATGCTTCATGGGCCCTCCAGCGTGATTGAGCTATTTCAGTTTCCCGCCGTATACCGGGAACATGCTTGCAGCCCCGTAGTTCTCGATCTGCCCGATGTTCTTCAAGCTTTCCAGGTCTTCTGCGGAGATCGTGAAGTCAAGATCAGCATTGTTCTTCATATGGTCAGGGTTGGCTGTCTTAGGCAGCGGGAGCAGCCCGAGGTCGATGCAGTAGCGGATAGAGAGCTGCGGGATGGATACCCCGTACGTACTTGCCATCTTTGCGACCACCTGGTTCTTCATGAGTTCCCCATGTGCTACCGGTGAATATGCCTCGACCAGGATGCCCTCTCCTTCGCAGTATGCGATCAGCTCTTTCGGCGTGTTGCTGATATGGGCCAGCACCTGGTTGACCATCGGCTTCACCGTGCAGGAGGAGAGGATGTTCTCCAGGTCTTCCGGCAGGAAGTTCGATACACCGATAGATCTGAGTTTCCCTGCCTTGTAGGCATCTTCCAGCGCTCTCCAGGCCTCCCGGTTGCCCTCGAGGCATCGATCCTCATCCGCTCCGTACTCCATCCACGGCTGGGGGCTGTGAATGATCATCAGATCGATGTAGTCGAGACCTAATGCAGCAAGTGAACTGTCAATGGATGCGACAGCAGCCTCATAGGACTTGACCTCCGCAGCCAGTTTCGTGGTCACGAACAGTTCCTTTCGGTCGATGCCGCAAGTCCTGAATCCTTCTCCGACCCCTCGTTCATTGCCGTATGCCTGGGCAGTGTCGATATGGCGGTAACCGATCCCGACGGCATCCTGTACTGCCTGTGCAGCATCCTCATCACTGATGAACCATGTCCCGAGTCCAAGCTTGGGGATCTCGACCCCATTGGACAGTGTATAGGTCTCTTTTAATACCATTTCTGTGTCTCCTGTGTATCTATTTCGTTATAGTGAACTGTAGTAATCGTCTGCTACCGGCTCGAGCCACTCGTTGCGTGTCTCCCTTCCTGGGACCTCAAGCGAGATATGGCTGAACCAGCTGTCTGCCTTAGCTCCGTGCCAGTGTTTGACCCCTGTAGGGATGTAGATGAAAGACCCTTCAGCCAGGCTGACCGGATCCTTGCCTTCTTCCTGGTACCAGCCTTCCCCTGCCGTGCAGATGAGCATCTGGCCACCGCCGCTAGCTGCATGGTGCACATGCCAGTTGTTCCTGCAACCCGGCTCGAAAGTGACGTTTGCCAAAAACAGGGGGGTCTCACCCGGCTTGACCAGGAGATTCAGGTAGGAATCCCCGATAAAATACTTGGCGAACATCTCATTCGGCATACCGGTGCCGAACATGTTGACCTTCTCGAACTCTGCTTTATCCATATACTTCATAGGTATACCTCTCTATGGTTTGTGTTCCTGTACCAGCAGGCCACGGCATCATTGCCGGTCCCTGCCAGTGTATATCAAGAATATAGTGGAACGGAGGGGAGAAAGGAATATCTATTCCATCATAAAGCTTGCCTATTCTTCCGTGATAAATACATATTATACGAGAAAACATGGGAATAGGTGCACAATATATATCTGCTGTGTGATAGTTGTGGAGCAGGAAGTTGGTATCAAGGCCCTTCCTACACGTCATCCCGGTCACGATACGCAGCTTCTCTCAAGAATTCTGAACTGCTCAGGATCCTGCCGCAGCTGTAGACAGGGGCAGATACCGCTGTTCTGGAAGGGAGCTCAGTTGGGTACTGGGAGAGCCAGAGATCTACAGCGTTCCTGATCAGCTCGCTGACAGGTCGACCCTGGCGTTCGGCTATACGCCTAAGCTTGGATAATTGTGGTTCTGGAAGGAGAATCTGCATCTTTTGCATGTATATAGTATATCAGGAATACCTGAATAATCAAAAACTATTCACTCCCGTGGTTTAAACTGCCAGGTTCACGAACGTACCGATTGAGAACGCGAAGGCTATCACGAAGACGATATACAGGAGGAACCGCCGGGAGCCGAGGATGACCTTCAGGGCCCCGAGGTTGGTGAGCTTCGTTGCCGGGCCGCTGATCATGAAGGAGGCAGCCGATCCCATGCTCATCCCCTGCAGCATCCAGTCATACAGGAGGGGGATCGTTCCCCCTCCGCAGGCATACAGCGGGACTCCCAGGGCGGCCGCGGTAAGGACTCCGAACGCCTCGTTGGCCCCGAATAGGCTTGCTACCAGGTCGTTCGGGACATACCGCTGAAAGGCTGCAGTGAGAGTGATCCCGAGCAGTAAGTAGGGACCGGTAGCCCTGATATTCCGGAGGATGTTCTTCAACAGCCGGATGAAGGGATTGGATGCCGTGTCGCGGCTGCCGGGTTCCTGCAGCCCCTCGAAGCTGAAGAAATCCCTTTCTTTTCTTGTGTAGAACACATGGATGAGCAGTCCTGCCGCGATACCACCGAGCAGTGCAGAGATGAAGCGAACAGCCAAGGCTGTGGTTCCCAGGACGGCACTGTAGATCAGCAGCTGCGGGTTGAGGAGGATAGAGCCCATCATGAAGGCTGCGAGCCAGTCATCCTTCATCCCGGCCCGGGAGAAGGAGGCGGCGATGGGTATCGTCCCGTACATGCACAGGGGGGACAGGATTCCCAGGATGCTTGCCGGGAGGATTCCTAAAAGCCCGATCGGTCTGCCCTGCAGGGAGCCGAACCACTCGGTGATCCTCTTCTTCCCGAATACTGAGATGACCGAACCGATCAGGATGCCGACCACCCAGTACCGGAAGATCTGCTCGAAGAGTACGGTGAAATAGAACCAGAGGTATACGAACTCCCGATGGAGGATATCAGCCATCGATGCCTACAAGTCGGTATTCCCGGGAACCGAAGCCGATGGTTTGAGCATGCTCCAATATATGGGTGCCGTTCCTCGACTCGATCCTCGCGATCACGGAAGCTCCGTCCGGGGCTGCATAGATGAGGTCCACGCAAGCCTGGTCGAGGGCTACCGGGTCCAGGGAGGCCAGGATCCCGATATCGTGCATATCAGGCTCAGCAGGGTTGGCGACACAGTCGCAGTCTACCGAGATCCTGTTCACGACGTTGATATAGAGGATGCCCTCCCCATGGTCAAGATAATCAGATACCGATTTTGCAGCCTCTGCCATACTCTCGGTAAAGTCATCGACCGGGGTCCTGAAACCGATGCCGGTCCGCTCTTTTCCCGCGGTATGGATCAGTGACTTCCCCTCTGATGAAGCGATACCGATAGACATGTTCTTCAGGGCTCCGCCGAAACCTCCCATCATATGCCCCTTGAAGTGAGAAAGCAGGATGAAGAAGTCGTAATTGACGAAATTCTTGCCGACCTGATTGGTCGTCAGCCATTTCCCGCCGGTCACCGGGATCTCGATCCCTCCGTCAGCATCCATGATGTCCACTTCGGCGATAGCCGTATAACCGCGATCCTCTACGACCTGCAGGTGCAGCGCTGTACTCGCCCGTGCGCCGCCGTAGGCTGTGTTGCACTCGACGATGGTCCCATCCACCTCATCAACGAGGTCCTTGATGAAAGCCGGCTCGAGGTTGTTGCTGTTCTCACCCTCTCCTGTATGGAGCTTGATCGCGACATTCCCGGAAGCAGAGCGTCCCAGGGCTTCATAGATCGCCATCAGTCCTTCCGGACTGATATCTTCGGTCATCAGGACGACAGGAGCCGACACATCCTGCGTCCTGTGCTCAAGAGTCGTCAGGTCGATGTGTCCTGAGTGGGGCTCTATGGCAGTCGGGGGTGAATCGGTCTCTGTCGTCTCGGGGACTTCCTGACTCCCTGCGGCGAACAGGGTAGTGGGGGTGACGACACAGACTGATATCAGAATCAGACTGGCAGTGAACCAGATGGTAGATCGCTTTTTCATGACAACTCCTTGATAGATACTATGCTATTCTTTCGTTTGAAAGACATAGGGCAGTGTATGGTAAAGATAGTCATTCATGGCCGAGTAGGTATGATATGCCCCATCTACAGCCATGTAGTATAGATTATCCTTCTCCGGGTCTGTCCCGAAGGAGAAGGTCTCACTCCGTTCAGCCATCTCTTCCAGTTGGGCAGTCATGTTCTCATAGGCGATGTCGTTCGTCCCGGTAACGGCGTAGATGAAGAACCCTGCAGCTCCGTACTTAGATGATCCTGCCGTTTCCTGCAGGGCGTCCACGGTCTCAGTAGTCCTTGAGAGTCCGCCCATCATCTCTACAGACCAGCTGTCCCCGCTCATCGGTAGGAAATAGCTGAAATAGTCCAGGTTGTGGATGAACGTGTACCAGGTGGTGACAGCCCCCATGGAGAAGCCCCCGAAGGCCCGGTGAGCCCGGGAAGCCTCGAATCCAGCTCTATCAGGCGATGGTGCGTAGGTATGATAGGTCCCTTCCACAGCCGGCATCAGGTGTTCGACGAGTTCTGCCTGGAACTCCCGTACCAGGGATGCATCGTCAGAGCTGCCCGGGATGTAGTAGGTCGGGGTGACCACGATGAGCGGGTTGAGTTCCTCAGTCGCGATCATGTGATCAAGCAGGTTCTTCAGTGCAGTAGACCTGCCGGTACCGCTGAAGAATGTCTCAGCCCGGCCCCCGCCTCCATGCATGAGGTACAGGATGTCGTACTGCCTGTCACGTTCTTCTGTATAGTCTTCGGGAAGGTAGATATATGCATGTGTATCAACAGGCTTCCCATCGATGGGGATCGTATAATCTACCCGCTCGATGACCCCACCGTCTTTCATGCTGTCCTCATATCCCGTTGGGATGGCCTTGAATGTATCCCGCTTGTCTATTGGATCTACAGGAACTGTCTCCGCAGTCCCCTGCGCCGACAAGGCGACAGTGAGACAGAGAAAGAACGTGCTAATCATCGTTATCATCCGGTTCATCTTCACTCCTTGTCGGCAGCGGGTTTCCCAGCCGTTATTCAGCCAGCCTGACGGTGATGTCCACCCTGCCGGTAAACGCTGTTACGGTGTCCATGTCCGCATCAACGACCTTGCCGATGATCATGACTCCCGGCATGTTGGAGAATCGTTCCTCATGATCGACGAGGATGGTGAACCACCCTCCGAACCATCCGATCTCCCCGAGTTCCCAGCTCTTCTGTCCCTCAGTCGGGTCGGAAGGGAGTTCTTCCCGAACCGATCCGCAGAGGTCATCTGCTGCACGGGAAACCGTGACGGAGTAAGGCAGCAGCTTCATGAACTCTTTCGCTGTCAGCGTGTCGTTCAGGACTGCCCTGACTTCTGTCCCGTTCATCTCCAGGATGATAGGGGTCCCGTCAGGGGCCACTTCCCGGCTTTCATTCCCAAGAGTGCTGTTGAGTTGTTGTGTTTCCACTGCTTGCTTCTCCGTTGAACAGGCTGTTACGATCAAGGTTGATGCAAGCAGTACGAGTAGCAGCACCGCTGTCTTCAGGTATCGCATGATTATCCTCCTGTATACGTTCTTGTCTGTGATGTTATTCGGCGTCATAAGCCGTCTCCAGGACTGAGAGGATCTCCCCAGCGTCCAGTTTCCTATAGCTGCCGAGGATGACCGTTGAGTTCGCGATGAGCGGCAGCATCTCCTCTGTCGCCCCGAGTTCCTTCAGGCTGAGTATGATGCCGCACTCCCTGCAGAAGGACTCCAGTGCATCGATACCGGCATATGCTGCGGCCTCGTCAGTCATGCCGGTGGTATCGATCCCCCAGACCTGGGATGCGAACCTGGCGAACCGGTGGAGGCCGTCTTCACAGATCGCACGGTAGTAGGGGAGCGATATCGCGGCCAGACCCATGCCGTGGGCACAATCCGTGTAGGCACCGAGCTGGTGCTCGATCATATGGACCTGCCAGTCAGAGGGCTTGCTGAGTCCCATGATCGGGTTCATCGCCAGGGTCGAGCTCCACATCAGGTTGCTTCTTGCCTCATAGTCGCGGGGATCTTCTAAAGCGACCTTCGCACTGTGGATGATTGACTTCAGCAGCCCCTCGATGAGGTAGTCACTGGTGACATCATCATCACCGGAGAAGTAGACCTCCATGAGGTGGGACATCATGTCAAAGATCCCGCTTGCCATCTGGTATGTCGGCAGCGAGAAAGTGAATTCCGGGTTCAGGATCGAGAACCTGGGGTTCATCTCTGCAGGGAAGACCCTTCCCATCTTCAGCTTCATGGCTTCATGGGTGATCACCGATCCGCCGTTCATCTCCGAGCCAGTCCCTGCAAGGGTGAGGATCGACCCCACCGGAATGATCCTGTGGGTAACCGGAAGGAACTGCAGCCAGTACTTCGTCCATGGGTCATCATCGCAGTAAGCCGATACGGAGATCGCCTTCGCGCAGTCGATGACTGACCCCCCGCCGACAGCCAGGATCAGGTCAACGTCGTTGTCCCTGACCAGCCGTGCGCCTTCTTCTACTTTCTCATATGTCGGGTTCGGCATGATACCGTCAAGTTCTACGACCTTCTTGCCGCATGAGGTGAGTATGGTGATGACCTCATCATATAATCCCATCTTCTTGATGGAACCCTTCCCATATGCGAGCAGTATGGTATCCCCGTAATTCGCCAGTTCGGCATTGAGGTTCCCGATGCTGTCTTTTCCGAAATAGATCGTGGTCGGGTTCCTGTAGGTAAAATCTATATTCATTCAGATCTCCTCATGATCGTTCGAGTATGTCTTTGACTTGGTGCTGCTCAGCCCTGTTCAGGCATGACTTCATTCAGGCTGGTCAATGCGTTCAGTGTCCTGGGGAACCCGATATAGGGCAGGCATGCAGTGATTGCCGCGATCAGGGTCTCCCTGGTGTTGCCGACACTCATGTTCCCGAAGATGTGGGACTTCACCTGGCTCTCGCAGCCTCCCAGTGAGATGAGGATGCTCAAGGTGAGCAGTTCCCTCTCCTGGAGGTTCAGTCCGCTTCGTGTATAGATATCGCCGAAGCAGAAGGCTGACAAGTACTGCTGAATATGCTTGAGCTCTTGCGGTGCGTTCTGGTGCATCTGGTCGATGATATTGCCGAAGATGGACTTCTGGACCTTCAGTCCCTCATCGAACCTGCTCTCCTCGGTAACCTGCTTCTGGCTCTCGACCGGGATGGTGACCCCTTTCTTCAACATCACCTCATTGGCCAGGTACAAAGCCTGCCTGGCTTTCGGGAACCCGGTATAGGGGGCGCACTGAAAGACTGCCTCAATGATCTCTACCGGGGTCGCTCCTGCGTTCAGGGCTGCCCCGACATGGTCCCTGAGCTCGATCGGCAGCTGGCTCGCAGTCAGCACGACGATAGTGATCAGTTCCCGCATCCGGTCTGTCAGGTTCCCCTGGCAGGCTACATCGCCGTAGGTGAACCGGTTCATGATCTCCTCGAACTCCTGGTCGACCGTGCCTGCCGGAGATCCACTCTCCCCGAACAGTTCCTGTATCTTTACTTCACTCTTCTGTATTCTGTTCATCATATACTCCTCGTACTTCGTAATCAGCGTTATCCTATACGTCTGCATACATACCATAGTAGATGTGATGAGGATTTAGAATATCTAATCTCACATAAACATTGCCTATTCTTACATTATAGAGTAAGAATATGTCCTAAAAATGCAATATACATGCAAAATACATGCATTTAGTATATATACGCAATCGGCTGAATTTGCGTCCGTTCCGATGTTACCACCTTCAGCGTGCTAATCCCGTTTCCCCGGGATGATCATTGACAGCACGGATTTTAGGTTCAGCTGACCCCCGTACACCGGCATCATGCTTGCATTACCATAATTTTTTATCTGTTCGATATTCATAAGTAATTCCATATCCTCTTCCGTAATGACAAAATCAACCTCTGCATTACTCTTCATATGTTCAGGATTGGTAGTCTTTGGACGGGGAAGCAGTCCGAGCTGGAGATCATATCGGATACTTAACTGTGGGATACTGACTTCATACCTATCAGCGATCTTTTGAACGTCAGTATTCTTCAGCAGTTCCCCGTGACCGATGGGAGAATGCGCTTCGACAAATATACCTTTGCTCTGTGTGTATCGAATGAGTTCAGTGGGTGTATTGCTGATATGGGCGAGGATCTGATTCACCATCGGACTCACTGAACATGATGCAAGGATGTTATCAAGATCGGGTTTCTCGAAGTTCGAAACCCCGATAGCCCTGAGTTTCCCGGCTGTATAGGCAGCCTCAAGAGCCCGCCACGCTTCTCTGTTCCCGTCTAAGAAGCGATCTTCCCCATGATATTTCGTCCAGGGTTGGGGACTGTGGATGAGCATCATATCGATATGATCGAGACCCATCTTCTTGAGTGAGGAATCTATCGATGCCGCAGCCTTCTTGTAAGTCTTCACTCCTGCAGCAAGCTTGGTGGTGATGAACAGCTCATCGCGCCCGATACCACAAGACCTTACCCCAGTACCGACCCCTTGTTCGTTCCTGTATGCCTGAGCCGTGTCAATCTGCCTATAGCCGATACGTACGGCTTCTGTGACTGCGTTCACCACGCCCTTATTGCTGATGAACCAGGTACCGAGACCTAGTCTTGGGATCTCCACTCCATTCGATAGCGTACAAGTTTCATTCAGAATCATACTAGTTCCTCCATTTCTACTCTAGGGATCAAGCATATTCCCTGGAAAAAGTTACATCCATGGTCACGATCCTGCAGGAATCCGCTGCAGGAACATCCGTTATGACTTCGCCTATGCTCCCCGCGGAGATACATCCTCCTGCCGGGTTCTTGACACTGGTGATATGGCCCTTGATCACGGCATTGACCTCGCTCTTCTCGAAGGAGAGATCGCAGTCGATCATCCTGCAGTCTGTCAGCGTCAGGTCCTTTGCGTAGCAGAGGGGCTGTGTGCCGATGATCGTGCAGTTCACGAGCGTCAGGCCCTCCGAGTACCACCCGAGATACTCGCCTTTGATGATGCTGTCATAGACCGTCACGTTCCGGCTGTGCCAGAAGGCGTCCTTTGTGTTGAGATTGGAATCCCTGATCTCAATATCGTTCACGTACTGGAATGAGTACTTCCCTTCCATCGTGAGTCCGGTGATCCGCATATCCTCTGCTTGGAAGAACGGGTATTCTGATACGAGGCTGCTTTCTTTTATGCTCCCGCCTCTTGAGAGCCATCCGAACTCCATCGACTCGATGGTGCAGTCTTCCAGGGAGAAGTCCCGGCACTCCCGGAGTGCCTTGATTCCCATCAGGCTGCATCGTGCCAGGGTTATATCCTCACAGTACCAGAAAGCCGCCCGTGCCGTATCTGTTAGTGTGCAGTCCTCGACAAGGGCTTTCCTGCTGTGCCAGAAGGGATACCGCAGCTGGAATTCGCAGTCCCTCACCGTGATATTCTCGCTCTCCTTCAGGGCCGATTCCCCATCTGCCGGACCTGCGAACCTGCAGGATTCCACAAGTGCCTCACGGATCCCGTAGAGAGCCCGTTCCTCGTCGAGCGTCCTGTTGTTATAGATGTCCATGTTGTAGTTCTCCTTATGTTGTCAATTGCTGCTGCGTGCTACCCTGAAGCCCCGACTTGGGAACCGGTCGGTCGACGGTATCGCTGACCTGAACGCTGAACGGAGGTGCTTTCCGAAATCGTTCCAGCCGCCGCCGCGGCATATGCGCAGCGATCCAACCGCTGGGCCTGACGGGTCTGCCTGCGTTTCTGCAGGATATGTCCCGTATCGGTCAAAGCACCACTCACTCACGTTCCCGTGCATATCGTACAATCCCCAGTCGTTGGGTTCGAACTCCCCAACCGGGACTGTTCGTTCCCGGTAAACCCCTGGAGCCGTCTCCATATCCTGCTGGGAGAAGTAATGATCCTCTATCGTATAGGGATAGGTGCCGAAATAGTTGGCTTCATCGACCGCTATATTACTCCCGGTACTGAACGGGGTGGTTGTCCCTGCCCTGCAGGCATACTCCCATTCGGCCTCCGTCGGCAGTCGATACCCGTCAGCCCCTTCATCCCAGGTTACCTGTTTCCCGTCGATGCGGTACGCAGGCTGCAGGCCCTCGCGCTCGCTCAAACTGTTGCAGTAGGCGACTGCTTCATACCAGCTCACGTTCTCTACGGGCAGTCCCTGCCCCTGGAACTGACTGGGGTTCTCTCCGGTGACTTCCTTATACTCATCCTGTGTCACCTCATACCTGCTGATGGAGAAGCCCTTCACGGTCACCTCATGGAGGGTTTCGTCTGGTTCCCGCCACATCTCATCCTCCGGGCTTCCCATGAAGAAGGTCCCCCCCTGGATAGATACCATGGAATGCTCAACGGGAGCCGTATCAGCTTCCCGGGAACCGCTCGCTGATACAGCGAGGGGCGCGGTGAGGAGCAGGACAAGCATGATAACGTGTTTCATTGTCTTTGGTTTCATGGCAAGGATACTCCATTGTCTTCCAGCCACCTGCGTATATCCCTGTCCAAGGAAGCCCCTCCGCCGTAGCTTACTGCCAACGGTTCCCCGATCACTGAGGTCGGGGCAAGCTTGCCGATGGCCGAGACGCTCTGGCCGAACCTCCCCCCGCCATGGGTGCAGAAGGGAATGATCGTCTTACCCGACAGGTCATGATCCTCAAGGAATGATGCTATCGGCATCGGTATGGAGGCCCACCAGTTGGGATAACCGAGAAAGACCGTATCATACCGTCCTATATCCTGGACATGCCGTTTGAGTTCCGGCCGGGCCTGGATCTTCTGGTCATCCTTGGCTTCCCTGAGGACGGTGTTGTAGCTGGAGGAGTAGGGGGTGCTTAGCTCGATCTCGAAGAGATCTGCATCTGTGTACTTTCGGATGGTCCTGACCATCGAGAGGGTGTTCCCGCTCGCATAGGTGACTGCATCCACCTCTCCGGTAAGGTTCATGGAGTTAGAGGTCGGGTAGTAGGCGATGAGGCTTTGAGCCTGGATCGCCCCTGCCTGCAGCAGGACGAATGGTAAGATGAGCACCAGCATTCGAATATACATGTGACGGATATTACGTGTCATAACCAAGTCCCTCCAGCCAAGCCTCGACCTTCGGTCGGGCTGAACCCATCTGTGAACGATAGATCCCTATCTCTTCCTCCAGCATGACCGAGCGGGGTAGGAGCCTTGATAAATCCCTGATCGTCCTCGCAGTCCCGCTGGTCCCGTGTGTGACGAAGGGGACGACCCTCTTCCCCGAAAGGTCGTGGGACTCCACGAAGTGCGCTACCGCCATCGGGATGGTGTACCACCAGGTAGGGAAGCCAAGGAAGACCACGTCATACGCTTCCATATTCCCGACGTTCCCTGAGAGCTCCGGCCGCTCATTTCGTCGTTCCTCCTGGTATGCCCGGTCGAGGCATGCATCCCAATAGCAGGAGTAAGGCTCTTCAACCCTGATCGAGTAGAGGTCCCCGCCGGTGGCTTTTCCGATCCAGCGTGCGAGCTGTGTCGTGTTCCCAGGAGGGATCACGCTCGCAGTTGTTGTGGCATCCACGCCGGAGCCCCTCTCGACACTGAAGATATGGCTGTTGGCGTCCCGGATGGCTTTATCGCGGTCGATGATCTCTGTGTTCTCAGCCCAGGTGAAATAGGCGATGAGGACCCGGTCCTGCCCTGCTGCACTGAGCAGCAGGGAAGTCATGAGGAATATCGGGATCAGTATGTTCAGTCTTCTTCTGTGCAGCATGGCTGTCTCCTCCCTGGTATGCTGACTTTTGTCAGGATGGTTGATAGGTAATAGGTGATCGCGGCAAAGAGGATGATCATCGCGATATACTCCGAGAAGAATGAGAGCGGGGACTGTTCGAAATCGAAGAAGACGAACTGGGTTCGAAGGAAGAGGTACGATGCTATCCTCTGACTGATGAAGGCATACAGCCCGTAGATCGATACCATAACCGCCAGTATATGCCCTAGCGCTGAACGTATCGGTGATGATTGTGCATGTGCATGGTTCCTGATGATCTTCGCCATCCTGCTCCAATGCATGCCGATATGGAGCGATATGAGGACCAGGCTCCAGTAGGAGGTAACCATATGGAGGGTGCGGGCAAAGGCCATACCTCTCTCGATTCCAAGGAATCCGAAGATATAGGTCGAGAGCATGACGCTGCTGATGATGAGCCCTGCCATCGTCACGACGAGCAGCAGGTTGATGATCGTGCCGATGACCCGCTTCGGCGGGTAGCTGCTCCTGATCACCGAAGAGTACCATCTCCGATTGAGCCCTGTATGGAGGACCCAGAGAGCGATCATGACGGTCCCGATGATCTCATGGGCGAGATCGCCGGTCAGCATGTATCCCATGAGTATAATGAGGGATAACGTCATGGAGACATCTACAACTATCTTTATTTTCAATGATACGTTCAAGCCAGTTTAAACTCCTGATGGTTGTTCGCGAATTGCCTTATATCCTCCAGGAAGTATATGGTACTTACCTGAGAAGGACCCATACATACCATACTGCAGGTATGTATGGGAAAGAATATCAGATACTACAAAAAACTTGCCTATTCTTTCATATTCATACAAGAATATATTCATTAATTGTACAAACTGTGCATAATAGGTGATGAGAGTCACTAATGATCGAGGTGTGTATGGAAAAGGGTATTGCTGCCATGAGGAAGCTGTTACAGGAGCTGCTCCCGAAAGAGGGTGTCTATCCTGTCGGGATAGAAGGAGTCGGGATCTTCAGGACGGAATCAGCCTACAAGAAGAAACCGAATCTCTATCATCCTCAGATTATCCTGCTTGCCCAGGGAAAGAAGAACATCTATCTCGGTGAGAAGATGTATGTCTACGATCCCTATCACTACTATGTGCAGACGGTGCCCCTCCCGGTTGAGTGCGAGGCGGTCATCGAGGATGGTAAGCCGATGCTGGGGATGGTGATCAGGATCGACCCGAAGATCATCGGTGAGATCCTCTTCGAGATGGAGTCTGATCCACCATTGTCCCGAAAGGCAAGTGAGAGCCTCTATGATGCAGCGATCACGGAGGAAATCCTAGATGCCGTTAACAGGCTCCTTGGGACCCTCAGGTCCAAGAACGACATGAACGTCCTCGGGCCGGTCTTCCTGAAGGAGGTGCTCTACAAGATCCTCATCGGGGAACACGGTGCGAGCCTGCAGGAGCTGGCACACCGTGACCGGGGCTTCTACCAGATGGCCCGGGTGATCAACACCATGCATGAGCACTATGCCCAGCCCTTCGAGATGCAGGATCTTGCACGAGAGGCCGGCATGAGCACGACCGCGTTCTATGCCATGTTCAAGAACATGACCAGCACCTCCCCGCTGCAGTACGTCAAGAACATTCGGCTTCATAAGGCTAAGGAACTCCTGCAGCAGGAGGGAGAGAAGGCAAATGTGGCTGCCATGCGGGTAGGCTATGAGAGTCCTTCCCAGTTCAGCAGGGAGTACAAGCGTTGCTTCGGGGTAGCCCCATCGCAGGACAGGCAGGCGGCAGGGTTGTATTAGATATCCCCGATGGCAGCGGAGTCGAGCTGGTCGAGAAACCCGATGAGTCTCTCGATCTCGAATAGTGGCAGGCCAATGAGGGTACAGGAAAGCTCCCTGTCACCATCTGAAGCCGGGGTCTTGTGCGTTACCCGTGATACCCGGTTCCTTCTCTCTGCAAGATCTACTTTGACTACATACTCAGGGTGCTTCAATTCGATGTATTTCCACAGGGACTTCATTTTTCCTGTTTTTCCTGCCTTGACCTCGATAGGGAAGATCGTTCCCCCATGGGAATAGATGAAATCGACTTCCGCTGCCCCTTTTCTTCTGTTGTTCAGCCAATAATAGAGTTCTGGAGCAGGATTCCTGGTGTTGAAACCTTTCAGGTGCTGTGCGATGAACTGTTCGGCCATAGAACCTCTCGTCAAGACTGTCTCAGGAGTCAGGCTGAAGATGTCTCCCCATCGGGTTTCAAGCAGTGCATTGTAGAGCCCGATATCGAGAAAGAAGAGTTTCAAGGTCGATGGGTTCGTTCCGGCAGAGAGGGGTAGTCCGTTGCAGTGATTGAATGTGGTCTTGATGATTACACCAGCTTTCGCAAGCAGGTCGATCGCAGCCTTCACACTTTGTGAATGGACAGCAGCTACGTCTGAGAATGTGACTTTCTCACCCAGATGCGAAGCTGTATACTCGAAGACTTCAGTGACTCGCAAGTACTCGTTGTTCCTGGTGTACTTGGGGATATCATCCCGGTAGGTCTGGAGTATGGCGTTCTGGATATCGCGTACGTCCTCACGGCTCCCGCCATCTATCCAGCATTGGACAGCTTCCGGCATCCCGCCGGTAAAATAGAACTCCTTTAATAGCTCGGTACCCTGTTCCAGCCATGATGCATCAACTTCATCCTGCAGGGTCCTGGTTTGCAGCTGTTCCAGGAAGATATGCTCACCTTTTGCTGCCAGGAACTCACTGAAGGACATCGGGCCCAACTGGAGGTACTGGACCCTGCCTACAGGCATGGAGAAACGGGAAGCTTCCAAAGAGATCTCGAGCAGCGACCCTGCTGCGATGACCCTGAGGTCGGGCCGTCTCTCGTAGAAATACCGCAATCTATTGATGACCATCGGCTGGCTTTGGACTTCGTCAAAGAAAATGAGCGAACGTTCTGAGACCTTCGTATGGGTAACAAGCTCGATCTCCTGCAGGACCTTCTCGATGGAGAAGGAGGTGTCATTCTCTATCTGCCTGAGCTTGACTGTTTCGAAGTCGAGTTCTATGAGATCGATCTGGTGCTTCTGACAGAACATGCGCACCAGTGTGGACTTCCCGACCTGTCTGGCTCCACGCAGGATCAGGGGTTTTGAAGTATGTTTCCAGTACCATGATTCAAGGTACGATAGTGCTTGTCGTTCCATGAGTACATGGTACTCAATAATTACCAAATCAGCAACCTGTTTCAGTAACAAATTACCAAAACAGCAACCTGTTTTGGTAATTTATATAAAACAACAAGTGAAAACTATCTGTTGGGTTGAAATTGAGATCGATGGGGAAATTGCAGATATCTCAGGCTGCTGCATCCGCAGCAGCCTGTCCTGTTAGGTCTTCCTGGTCAGCTGATCGGTACCGGTTTCCCCGTCTTTCCTGACTCGAGGATGCCCATGATCACCTTCACGTCCCGTACCGGGGTGTCGGGCGGCATGATGGAGGCCTCTTTTGTCTTCACGGTCCTGATGAACTCCTTCCACATGAGGTAGAAGCTGTTCTCATCGCCCGGGTCGATCACTGTCTGCTCCCCTGTGGGGGAGACCTGGATGAGGTCCTCATCCGTGATGATGAGGGATCCTTCGCTCCCGAAGATTCGGAGGTCCTTGTCGTCGTTAGCCGCACGCCATCCCATGTTTAGGGAGGTAACAGCCCCGTCGGCATGGGTGAGGAGGGCGAACGCCGTATCCAGGGTCCCCATCCTGTTGTCCACGGAGGCAGTCCTTGCGAAGACCTCGGTAACGGGGCCAGCAAGCATCTGCACGGTATGGGTGAAGTGTACCCCGCCGTCAAGGACGTAGCCGCCGGGGTACTTGTTATCAGCTCGCCACTGGGTCTGGTTGTATTTGTTGTCGACTGCCATGAAGGAGAGCATGTTCCAGCTCAGACTGTGGACCTTGCCGATCGCGCCGGCCTGTACCAGCTCGACTGCTTTCGTATGTCTTGGCTTGAAGTGGTAGTTCTCCGCGGTCATGTAGGTGACCCCGTAGGTCTTGGAGAACGTCCCGGTATCGACGGCTTCCTCGACCGTCATACCTGCAGGTTTCTCACAGAGGACCGATAGTCCTGCCTCACAGCAGGCCTTGCTCACCGGGTGGTTCATCGGGATCGGGAGGGCGATGAGGACCGCATCGAGCTCCTTGACTTCCGCTATCATCTTCTCCCAGTCGGTCCATACCGCTGTATCAGGGAGGGCGAGTATGCCGGCGACTTCCTGTGCCTTGCCGATGCTCCTGTTGCAGACCGCGATGACCGTTACTTCGTCGCCCATCCGGGTGATCGCAGGGAGGTGTTTCCTCTTCGTTATGATCCCGCATCCGATGATACCAAGTTTTACCGTGCTCATGACTTCTTCTCCTGATTCTGTGTTTTCATTCATAGTATCATCTACAGCCCTTCCATGGAAGATGTATGTGCGTGTTTCACAGGTTTGGGTACAAGAATGTTTTTTCTTGACGGCTAAGGTTTCTGTTGGTACAATACAGGTGCGTTAACGTACACATAGTACAAGGAAGCGGCATGGCTGGGAATGTTACAGTAAAAGACATAGCACGGATCGCGGGAGTCTCCATCGGGACGGTGGACCGTGTCCTCCACGATCGGGGACGGGTGGCGGAAGCCACCGCGGACCGGGTCCGCAAGGCTGTGGAGGAGACGGGGTTCACCCTGAATCTCCATGCCAGCAACCTTGCCCAGGCCCGTGAATACCGGATCGGGGTCCTAGCCCCCCTCGAACAGCAGGACTCAGGGTTCTGGAGACTGCCGGTCTCAGGCATACGGGAGGCGGCAGGGGACCTTGCCCCATTCAGGATACGCCTGCTCATCCATGAATTCGACAGGACTGATACCGCATCCTTCTTCCAGGCTGCCCAGGAGCTCCTGGCTGAGGCGCCGGACGGTATCCTCTTAGCCCCGGTGCTCACAGAAGCTGCGGAGGAGTTCTGCAGCACACTGAAGACAGGGTTCCCTGTCTGCTGCTTCGATACCGAACTTCCCGGGGGGAATACCATCGGCTACATTGGGCAGGACTCCTATGCAAGCGGGGTGGTGGCCGGGAAGCTGATGAACGTACGCATACCGAAAGACGGCAGGGCCGCTCTCCTGCAGAGCGTACGGGATGACTATCATATAACGGAGCGCATCAGGGGGTTCCTTTCCGTTCTGCCCGGGTCGCTGCTTGTGAAGACGTATGACCTTGACGCATACGAACTGCGGCAGAAGATCGAGGAGATCCTGCTGCAGGGAGCAGCTGGGATCTTCGTGACCAATGCATCGGTCCATGAGACCGCTGCGATCCTTCAGGCTCTGGGCAGGGAAGATGTCCCACTGATCGGCTATGACGTCATCGAGGAGAATCGGAAGCTCCTCGAAGCGGGAGCTATAGATGTGCTGCTGAGCCAGAGACCGAGGCTGCAGGGCTCCCGGGGGCTACAGAGGCTCTTCCGGTACATACACGGGCAGGAGCATGACCCTATCAGGGAGATCATGCCCATAGACATCCTCATAGCGGAGAATATGACCTATTACCAGGATTTCTGAGAAGGAGAAAGAATTGGAACAGTATACAGAATTGAGACGAGAGGCGTTCGAGGCCAATATGGAGATCCCCAGGCAGCAGCTTGCGATCTATACCTTCGGGAACGTCAGTGCGATCGACAGGGCGAAGGGGGTCTTCGCGATCAAGCCCTCCGGTGTCGACTATGATAAGCTCACGCCGGAGATGATGGTGATCGTGGATCTCGAGGGCAATGTCGTAGAAGGGACGATGAGGCCCTCCTCGGACACGCCGACGCATGTCGTCCTCTACAACGCGTTCGAGAGTATCGGCGGGATCACCCATACCCACAGCCCCTACGGGGTCGCATGGGCCCAGGCACAGCTGCCGATCCCGATCTTCGGGACGACCCACGCCGACCACCTGACCGTGCCGGTACCCTGTACGGCAGTCATGACCGATGAGGCGATCGAGGGCAACTACGAGACCGAGACCGGCTATCAGATCCTTGAGGCGTTCAAGGGGCTTGACCCCAAAGAGGTCGAGATGGTGCTCGTTGCCTGTCACGGACCCTTCACCTGGGGTAAGGATGCCGCGAAGAGTGTATACAACAGCAAGGTGCTCGAGGAACTGGCGAAGATGGCCTACCTGACCCGTGAGATCAGAAGAGATACCCCGGAACTGAAACAGACCCTGCGGGACAAGCATTACCAGCGAAAGCATGGGAAGAACGCCTACTACGGCCAGGCATAAGAATAAAAAGGAACAAGGAGAACGATCATGAAAGTATATGAGACGATGGAAATCTGGATGGCTGCAGGTTCGCAGCATCTCTATGGGGAAGAAGCCCTTCGACAGGTCGCAGTGGACACCGGGGAGATCGCATCCTACCTGGACGGACAGGAAGGGATCAGTGCGAAGATCGTGTTCAAGGGCGTGCTGACGACCCCGGATGAGATCACCGAATTCTGCATCAAGGCGAGTGCCGATGCAGCTTGTGCGGGGGTGGTCCTCTGGATGCACACCTTCTCCCCGTCCAAGATGTGGATCAATGGGCTGAAGCTCCTGACCAAGCCGATTCTCCACCTCCACACGCAGTTCAACCGGGAGATCCCCTGGGATTCCATCGACATGGACTACATGAACCTGCACCAGTCAGCCCACGGCGGACGTGAGCACGGCTATATCAACAGCCGCATGAAGATCGACCGCAAGATCGTCGTCGGGTACTGGAAGGATGAGAAGGTCATCCGGAAGGTTGACGCTTGGATCAGGGCTGCGGCTACACACCTGGAGATGCAGAAGATGAAGGTCTGCCGGTTCGGCGACAATATGCGAGAGGTCGCTGTCACCGAGGGTGACAAAGTTTCTGCCCAGATGCAGTTCGGTTACAGTGTCTCCGCCTACGGGCTTGCTGACCTCAAGGCCTATGTTGACAAGGTCTCCGTGGAGCAGATCGAAACCCTGGTAGCAGAGTACCAGGAGCGGTATACCCTTGCTGACAGCTTGAAGCCAGAGGGTGAGGACTACCCGGCCCTTATCGAGGCTGCACGGCTCGAGGCTGCGATTGAGGCATTCCTCGTCGACGGCGGCTTCACTGCCTTCACCTCCAACTTCGAGAACCTCTATGGTCTCTGCCAGCTTCCCGGCCTTGCCTGCCAGCGGTTGATGGAGAAGGGCTACGGCTTCGGCGGGGAAGGGGACTGGAAGACTGCTGCCCTCGTACGTGCCATGAAGGTCATGGGGAAGGGCCTCGGTCACGGGACCTCTTTCATGGAGGACTACACCTACCATTTCCAGGGAGAGGAATCCATTGTCATGGGAGCCCATATGCTCGAGGTATGTCCCTCGATCGCCTGTGAGAACGAGGTCCGCATCGAGATCCACCCGCTGGAGATCGGCGGAAAGGATGACCCGGTCCGCATGGTCTTCTCCACCCCTGCAGGAGATGCCCTGAACGCATCCGTGATCGACATGGGGAACCGGTTCAGGCTGCTGGTCAATACAGTGAAGGCTGTGGATGCTCCCGCAGAGACACCATTGCTCCCCGTTGCCCAGGTGCTCTGGAAACCGATGCCGGACCTCGAGACTGCGGCAGGCGCGTGGATCCTCGGCGGGGGAGCCCACCATACCTCATTCAGCCAGGACGTGACGGTCGAGATGCTCGAGGACTATGCGAGGATCTGCGGTATGGAGATGCTCACCATCGATGAGGCTACCGTGATCAGCCAGTTCGAGCAGACGGTCAAATGGAACGAACTCTACTACACGATGAAGGCGTTCACGAAAGGCCTGTAGTCGTCCCTGTATACTATCGGCACCTGGTGATCCTGTCTGTTGTAGGGTCACTGGTGCCGGTAGATTTGTTCCATTAGTTGTCTCCAAGATAATTATTCTAAATCCCATGATCGTATTGTAGCAAGTATTTGTATTACATGTTGTTGGTAACAATTTTTTTTATGAACATTGTTGTCCCTTCTATATCAAAACAATGTTGAGCATATCCTTCATTCAATAAAGCATCAGGTAAAAACTTATCAAACTTCTCTAAAACTTTTTCAGGAACCTTTTCTGCCAAACTCACCCCACTAGGTATTCCCATTTTTAATAGGTTCCCAAAAAACTTCTCTACTTCAGAGACGGTCGCGTTTGAAATTTCAATAATTCCAGCAAAAAAGTCAGCTTGAAATTCATTTTCAATGAGAATTGAAAAGATGGTATTAACTACTTTATCCCCCAGCCAAGGAATAACATATGTTTTATCATTGAAGTGGATAATAGGTTTTTCCTTGAGATTATGTTGATTAAATATTTCCAATCCCTCATAGAATAACTGCTTTGCAGTATCATCAATAAAATCAATATGATTAGTACCCACTTGTATTCGATAATCACCTTGAGCATAAATTTGATACATCTCTTGTCGAACAACATCATGAATAGATATACCAGCACCACCAAATTTTGGAGGTAATCCACCCTTTGTAGATTCAACTCGGATCACTTTTTTCTCAATATCAATTTCCTGAACCCTCCATCGACAGCCACCAAAGATAATATGCTGTCCAGGTAATAGAAGTGAATCTACTGGTATTGTCCCAAGAGTCTTTGTCTGCGTAACTATTCTGTATTCTTCAGGAGTAAGGAACACAGAATAAAAGGAGTAATGGTTAACAAGCTTCTCTCCTTCAATATCGATTATTAGTTCACCAGAGGGTAACTGTGTTATAAAATTTGTCATCCCCATATGCTGAAGTAATGCTTTAAATTGGCTAATTGAAATTTTGTGGAAAGGACCTTCTTTACATAATAACGTTAATAATTGATCAGCTCTTACACCTCCCCATTGGGCTATAACTGAAAGAATTTGATGAAAAAGTGTTGAGAGGTGTAGTTGTTCGGTATCAGCTGGTTCAAACCATTTATTGGAAATTAACAAACGGATCATAGCTAGTGACTGTAATAACTCAATCCGAAGACAATCATTAAGGGAAGATTTATTTGTTAGTTCATTCTCAGAAATCAGCATTCGTAAGATTGCAGGTTGATCCCTTCGTCCTGACCTTCCTACTCTTTGCCGTAAACTTGAAACAGCATGTGGGGCTGTTACTTGAATCACAGATTCTACTTTCCCTATATCAATTCCCAGTTCAAGAGTCATAGTACATACAGCAGTTGTAGGAAGCCTACTTTCTTGCAGTCTAGATTCGAGATCTTCACGTATAGATTTAGCCAAAGAACCATGATGAGGAAAGAATTCATTAGGTACTACATTCTCCTCACATAGATCTTTTAAAGAAGCTGCAAGATACTCTGTTCTTTTTCGACTATTCGCAAAAACAAGATTGGATCGGCCTCTACAAAACCTATAGATATCTAAGCAAACAGTTTTTCCCTCAGATGGGTCTTTATTATCATGATCAATTTTATCTGCATATCCTTTTACTTGGAGATTTATAGTGGTTACACTCTTATTGCTTGTAATGATTACACAAGGAAGACTCTTATTAGGACGTAATGAATTCGGGACTTCTTCCAGATCTCCTAACGTAGCACTTAAAGCTATTCTAGGTATGGGAGAATCATACCTACCAAGAAGATGTTCGATCCTATTCATTTGAGATAGAAGTTGATGTCCTCTTTCCCTACCAATAAAAGCGTGAAACTCATCAACTAGGATATATCTCAGATTCATAAATGCCCTATGAACCCATTCTGGATTATTTATTAATAGAGATTCGAGCGATTCCGGGGTAATCAACAATATGCCAGAAGGATGCTTCCTAGCCTGTTTCTTCTTTGATTGAGATACATCACCATGCCATGGAGTTAGTTCAATCTGTGTTTCTTCACAAAGGCTTAATAACCGGCGATATTGGTCATTAATGAGAGCCTTTAATGGACTAATACATAAGATACCAAATCCTTCTTTAACGTCCTTTATTACTGTACAAGCAGGTAAGAAGAAGGCTTCTGTTTTTCCAGCTGCAGTTGAAGCACTTATGAGGACATCACAGTCTCCATCTAAAATGGGTATGATTGCTTGCTTTTGTATATCACGTAATTCAGCCCAACCTTGAGAATATATCCATTTCTGGACATTCTTATCGAGTTTCTCATAAGGATTGATCATAATCTGAAACTAGCCATCTCATTTGAAGTTTCTTCATCAATATCCATGCTATCTGAAGCCATCCCACTAGGTAGTTCTTCTTCGATTGTTGTGCTGGAAATCAGATTATCCCAATTTATATCACTATTCTGATCAATCACAGCAAGCATATCTAAGAAAGCCTTTATGGTATTCCGTGGAGTTCTGAAGTATGCATCACCAATCGTATTATTACAATGATTGAGAAAATTCTCTAATGCTATATCTGGTACTAAATACTTCTCTGAATCTCCGCTTGCATACACATGTCTGAGGTTCTTCAAAAGGATATACATCTCTTCAGGCGTTAAATTGGCCAGATGCAGCGTTGGAGATGAGAAATCGATAACACCTGCTTTTTTTGCAAAGCTATTCTCAGCTAATCGAGATTGTAGAGCTTCATAACTGAATAAACCTTTTCTTGAATCAAATAAAAACTCCGGCGTTCCACCTAACAGGAACCCTATATATTCTGCACTACCTTGGAGACAGTCATTTAGCATTCGTAGTATCTGTTCATAGTTGGAAGTACGAGATTGAGTATTGCTTAGTTTATAGAGGTTTACCATCTCATCAAGATTAACGATAAGCCCACTATATCCAGCTTGTCGAACAAAGAGGCTCATAATCTTCAACATATCATAGAAAGCGCTATCTGTTATGATATTACGTACACCAAGCTCCATACGAGCTTCTGTTTTTGTGGTATATTCAGCACGTAACCACCGTATAGCACTATTCTTTAAATTATCATTATCTTCTTCATAACCTTGCCAATAAGCCTCTATCACTTTAGCAAAATCATAACCACCAACCAATTCTGAAATCTCAGAAAGCTTTCTTCTGAGAATATGTGTAACTTCACAGTTCAAACTATCAGCATCAGATCTGGATTTACTGATAAATTTCTCGATAACACTGGTCAAAGCATTCCCATCTGGTTTATTCCGTGTAGAAAGATTATGCATCAACTCAGAGTATAAATTTCTTGCTTGCCCAGCAGATCCTTGTAAACGTCTGTTAGGAGACAAATCAGCTTGTACTACAACAAACTTTTTTTCTAATGCTATTGAGCGGATCACACTAAGAAAAAAGGTTTTACCTGAACCATACTCTCCAATGATCAGTCTGAATGCAGCGCCACCATCTGAGATTCTTTCGATATCTCCATAGAGAGCTTTAATCTCATTAGCACGACCAACTTGAATATGTTGAATCCCGATCTTAGGCGTAACTCCTGCTTTTAGGGATTGAAGAATCGCATCTCTCTCTTTTAATCTTATCTTTGCCATCATTCACCTTCCAATTCTTGTACTATTTCAAAATCAATATATATATCTTCATCATCATCGATAACAGCAGAATCTACGGTATCAAAGGCCCAATCATTAATGATTTCAATTGCCCCATCGATCATCAAATTCAATTCTTCACAAATATTATTAACTTCTTCCCGAGACCATTTTTCTTGTGTAATAAGTTGTTTATAGAGTTTGTGATGGGATTCATCCAGAATGCCTTCATCTTGGTTTATATCAGGAATGATTTCCTTAGTCTCTTCTTCTGACTCTGTGAATATCGTTTTTAAAAGTGATTGAATCTCTTTTGTCTGTGTCTCATGGAATTCTAATCGACGATTATCTAGCTTGAACTCACCATCAACATGGTCAGTTGTCACTATAGAAGCTTTAACTGAGGATTCTTGGCCATTTCCCGTAGATTGATTATGGAGTTTTGTAGAAATAAGTGATTTATCAATACCCAACATTTGGAATATTTTTTCTAAATGAGTAATCTCCTGTTTAGTGACTTTACCATCAGCTAAAGAAATTTCAATGAGATTCTGACTTATTGTTTCTTTGGTCTGAGGATCTAGTAAAGAAAGATGCTTCTTCAATCCAGTGAAGCTTACCGTATTATGTAAACGCCACATTAAATATGCATGAAGAGATTGTTTCTCTGCAGGAGATAATTGATTCTCAGAGTCGATCCTCGATTTTAAAACTTCAAGTTCATTATCGTGAATACTCTCATCCTGTTTTGCAATAATGGATCCTAGCCATAAATGAATTAGGATCTCAATATAAGCAAATGTAGGAACATAGGAACTGTCTAACTTCTCATTGAATAGAACAATTGATCCATCCTTAAGTGGTTTTCCATGATTCAGGTGTGGCTTTGGGACCATATCATATCCAGCTTTATCAACAATACTATGCATAAAGAGAAACTCTTTCTTATTTATCTTTTCAGGTAAGGGTTCATCAATGATTTCCCAAAAATTCTTAACTGACATAACTCCGTTGTGTTTTACTAAAACATCATTAGCTTGAGTTTTGAAGTTTTCAATAAATTCTGTGGTATGTGATTTTAATAAAATTTCTGGTAATAGGATTTTCGCATTGAGATCATTCTTTGAGGTGTCTTTTCTACCAAGATACCGACTATAAGAATCTAATTGCTGGGTACACTCTTCAGCAATGGAAATTAATTTATTTGAAGGGCCTCTCAATATACTTGGATCAGGAATATCTAAGGGTTTAAATCTAATGCCACTTAGTGAGGCACTAGCAGGGAAGTAATGAATATTTAATCTGGATTTATTAGGCTTAATTAAAATCCCATCTCCATGCTTTTGTGTATATACTAGTCTAAACAGCTCATCAAATTCTTCAGAACATCTACGCGCTGGTGTTTTAAGATTATACTCAGAAAGGCTTTTCAGCCAATGTAATGCAATATGAGAGCTGATTTGCTTATTATTTATAGCAGCTTGTGATATTTGATATTTTAATAAAAGAGAATCATAACCATAACTCATCTCCTGATCATCAATTGATACTAAGCTAGGTTTATAGATACACATAATCTCAAGTAATTTCGTGCAATACCAAAAGAATGATTTATTATCATTAAAGACACTTCTCAGTCTTTTAATCTCATCAAATAGTGCTTTGAACTCCTCATTATTTCCCTTATTTTCGATAAGGTGATCTAATAGTATTCGTCTCTCGATGCCATAGAAATATATGAATACATATCCAATTGGTGTAGATCGATTCGACCTATCTCCTGCCAACCAATTTAGGTAGGTATCACGACATAAAGAGGAAAGTTGGGAATATGAAGGATAGTATTTTAAACTACTGTCTGTATGGTCAATAGCCGCAGTTTTAATTGGATATGAATCATCCACTAATGATGATTCAATACGATAACCATCA
Organism: Spirochaetia bacterium; assembly: GCA_963677595.1. Classification (GTDB taxonomy): domain Bacteria; phylum Spirochaetota; class Spirochaetia; order CAKZLE01; family CAKZLE01; genus CAKZLE01. Next base: position 4,204,270 of record OY782041.1, on the reverse strand, counting down.
ATTGAACGTAGAATACCACCATAATAAAAATATCCGCCAGAAACTTCTCTTCCATGTATTCTTAATGTTTTATTCTTTGACATCCACCTTCCAGGCGTTTTATTCTTGCTTTCCTGTTGCTCTGCGAATCCACTATAAATATTAAAAGACACAAGAACATCATCTGAAGACTTCAAGGAAGTTCTTGCTTGTTTCTCGGTGTTTTTACTTGTCTTTAAATCTAGCATTGGAAGATCATCGTTAGAATCATCATAAGTATAGCTTGATTGAAAACTCACAGATGTATCCATTACGGCTTGATCGTGTGTTTTCTTATCTCGTTTATTCAGGAGAATAATAAGTATAGAAAATCCAATTACCAATCCCCAGAAGAAAATACCAGCATAACTACGACCATCATCTCTAGGGATTGTATCTGATTTGCTTGTATCAGATGCAACAATACTTACAGGGGACTGTATATTTGTTTTTACTGGTTCAGCAATTACTTCTTTTATTTCTGAAACTATTGATTCCCTTTTTTCCGAACCAGGATTATTATTTGTAGTTGTTAGGACTGCCGGTTGAAGTTTTACATCATTCTTATCCGATTCAATTGCGGATAGTACATTATTGCTTTCTGTGACAAAACTTATAATGGTTTTATGTTGCTCGTCTTGTATCGGCTCAAACTGCTTGTCTCGTATGCTTTTTAGATCATAATTATTGACAATCTTCTGATCTTCAGGATTTGATGAATTATTAGCTAAGTTGGAATAATCAATTTCCGTATTAAGATATTCACTCTTTGTATTTTCTTGATGCTTATTAGAGGAATCGCTTATGCTGCTATTATTGGATATCTGGTTCCTCAAGGTAGATGAATGCTGGATTGATTCAAGAGGAGTTTCAAGAGGAGTTTCAATGGTTGCTGCTTCGTTTATAGGTCTTTCTTCAATTTTAAACTGATCACTTGGAACAGTTTCACAAGCTGATATAAAGAGAATAACGAGAAAGGGAATTAGAATGTGTTTAAAACCTACCTGCAAATACTATTCCTTAATAAAATGAATAATACTCACTACTCATATGCTATATAATACTAGAATATTAATATCAATACTACTTCCACATAGAAAAAGTTTTAATTGCCTATTAATTTGTAGAAATTTACATTCTGAGCTCTTTAGGCATACATCCAAGATGACGGTCTACTATAGCAACTCTCAGGGGAACATATCCGACGGATAAACTATCATTCCCTTAAATGCACGGATCTGCGGCATGGAGATGCTCACCATCGATGAGGCAACCGTGATCGGCCAGTTCGAGCAGACGGTCAAATGGAATGAACTCTACTACACGATGAAGGCGTTCACGAAAGGCCTGTAGTCGTCCCTGTATACTACCGGCACCAGGTAATCCCGTCTGTTTTGGGGTCTCAGGTGCCGGTAGTCCTCATGAGGTTCTAACAGACTGTTAACATAACCTGCCTTGCTGTTTCCCCCCCTGAAGGCACTATTCCGTAAGGCACGCATCTCGCTACTTGCCTTACGGCTGGAATCACTTTAAAATCTGTTACCATCAGCCTGATTCTGCCGTATAATATAGCTACAGATCTGATCGGAAGGGGATATGAAGAAATACCTGTTTGTAACCATCGTGATACTCTTGGCTCTGATCGCCTTCATCATAGTCCCACCTGAAGGGGAGGATGAGGTCAAGCCCTACCAGGATACGGAGAGCCAGCTGCTCATCCCGCAGCGCAATGTCGTGATCGTCACGCTCGACCTCGAATCCAGCGGGATCTCCCTTTTCACCGAGAAGACGATCAGCCAGCTCGAGCTGCTGCAGGAGGAGCTGATCGGGATCGAGGGGGTCACCCAGGTCGACTCGATCCTCAACGCATCCACAGTGCGCAGTGATGAGTACGAGATCTACATCAACCCGGTCATCCCGGAAGCGGCCGAGCGGGATGGTGCGTTCTTCGAGGCTCTCCCCTCCGAGATCGGGAAGTACCCGGAGCTGATGCCCTATGTCAGCACATCCCAGGACTCCCTGCTCTTCTATGTCTATTTCGGCTATAAGGTCTCGCCATCGGTCATCAACCGCGCGCTGTCTGAGGTGCAGGGGAATTACAGCTCTCTGAAGCTCGAGTATACCGGCCGTTCCCCGATCATCGCCCAGACGGAGAAGCTCCTCACCGATGATATCCTCATATTCCTCCCGCTGCTGATCATCCTCGTCATGATGGTCTTCCTGAGCCTGAGGAACGTCAGGGCGATCGCCACGGCCTGGGTGCTCATGCTCCTGGCCGTCTTCGCCTCCTACAGCTTCATCAGGTTCTTCGGGGTCGAGAACTCCCCGATGCTCCTGCTCGTCCCCGTATTCAGCCTGGGTCTGTTGAGTGACTACATCATTCACTACTACTACCACCTCTTCTATGCCCCCGGGCACAGGGATCCCTTCCAGGTGAGGAAGCGGCTGCTCTTCCCCCTGTCCATGACGGCGATCTCCACCCTGACCGGGTTCCTCTCCCTGCTTTTTATCAACGGTTCCGGCCATCTGCTGCTGGGTACCCTGATCTCGATCAGTGTGGTCCTGACCTACATGGGGGTCTTCCTCTGGCTTCCCTACCAGAAGCTGAAACTGCCTGACAGTACCATCCTCCCGAGGTTCCATGCCATCCAGGTCTCCTTCTTCTCCTGGATCGTGAAGGGGCGGAAGGTGATCTATATCGTGCTGGTCATCGTCTTCATCATCGGGCTCTTCCTGCTGCCCAACCTGAAGATAGAGCCGTATCCCCTCGACCAGCTGCCTGTTGAGAATACCATCAAGCAGGCGGACAGCCTGATCAACGAGGAGTTCTACGGGAGTATCCAATATTTCCTCGAGATCGATACCGGTGAGGAGAGCGGGATCCTCTCGCCAGAGGCGCTCAGGATCCTCGATGAGATGCATGAGCGCCTTGATGAGAACGAGGTCATCGGGTATTCCTATTCGATGATGACGGTCCTCAAACAGCTCAGTTACTATTTCGAGGGTGACCCAGACCTCATCCTCGAGATGGATGACTTCATGGGCTCGTTCATCGTCGAGCAGTATTTGCTCTACTACTCCTCGAGCGTGGACCCGCTCGAGTATGAGTCTATGGTCAACGCGAACTACCGGTACTTCTCCATCAAGGGATTGCTGTATTATGAGGACATCGATTCCCTGCGCGAGTTCTATGCGCTCGTCGATGAGCTGAGGCTGATGCTCCCTGATGGATGGACCCTTACTGTCCATGGGACGACCAACGAGCTGCAGCTCGAGGAGCGGACCCTCAAGCGAAACTGGATCTTCTCCTTCGCCATCGGCTCATTCATGATCTTCATCATGGTCCTGATCTTCTACCGGAAGCTGAAGATGGCGCTGATGAGCCTGATCCCCGGTATCCTGAGCATGATCTTCGCTTTCGGCATCATATCGTTCGCGGGGATCAGCATCGATGCGTTCAGCATCATATTCGTCGCGATCATCATCGGGTTAGTCATCGATTACAGCATACATACCCTGGGAGCCATCGAGTCGATGGATGAGATCTCCTCGGTGGAGGAGGGGTTCGCCTATATCATCGACTTCAGCGGGAAACCCATCTTCCTGAGTTTCCTCACGTCGGTCTTCTCGTTCTCGGTGCTCTTCCTCTCATCGTTCATGGGGGCAAGGACACTCGGCCTGCTGCTTGTCTCATCTCTGGTCATCTCGTTCTTCCTGAGTGTCTACCTGCTTCCCATTATCATACTACCCTCACGGGTGAAGAAAAAGGATTGATTATGAAGAAATACTGGTTCATAGCGCTGGCACTGCTCGTACTCTTCAGCCTCAACGCACAGGCGATCTCCCTCGATGAGATCCTGGAGAATTATGAGGAGTCGGTCGTCATTCCCCACATCACGACGACGCTGACGGTACAGCTGATCTCGGCGAAGGGGGAGGTGCGCGAGATCCGCGCGAAGGCATACCAGCAGTCCAAGACGGAGTCCGAGGCGAACAGGCTCTTCCTCTTCGAGTACCCGCCGAGTGTCCGTGATACCGGCATCCTCATCAACTCCTTCAAGGATGTCGAGAAGAGTACCATGTGGATGTACCTCCCTGCCGTGAAGCGGGTGAAGCGGATCGCCCTGGCGACCTCGGGAGGAGGCTACTTCATGGGGAGCGACTTCTCCTACAGCGACTTCATCCCCAAGTCCCGGGATGACTTCTACCAGGAGTACCTCGGTGAGGAGTATGTGGACGGGACGCTCTGCTACAAGGTCAAGGAGAGCACCAAGACCGATACCCAGCGGCAGAACCTCAAGCTGAGCTATATGATCAACTTCTACCGGGCCTCAGATTATGTCATGTTCGCACGGGACTACTACGACCTTGCCGGTGAGAAGGTCAAGGAGTACCGGGTGAAGGCGGCTGAGCTCCTCGGCGGGAAGTACATGTACCCGACCCGGATCGTGATGGAGAACATCCAGACCGGTCACAAGTCGGTCCTCCAGATGTCTGAGATCAGCCTCGAGGCGATCCCGGACAGTTATTTCACCAAACGATTCCTCGAGAACAGGTAGGTGCCTATGAAGAAGATTCTGTTTTCCTTTCTGCTGATCTGTGCGGCATTCACTGCCGCGGCAGCCGACTTCGAAGGGATCCTCTTCGCCGACTACTACGGGGGGATCGAACCGGCGACAGGCTATGAGAACCTGCGGGGCAGACTCTACTACCAGCCGACCCTCTCTGGCTCTCTCTTCGATTACGCCTTGGATTACGAGCTCTCGGCCAACTTGTATTATGACTTCCTCGACGGGAACGGGGCCGTCGCCCCGGAGAACCTCCTCCGGGAGGCTTATGTCTATATACCGTTCGAGACCATTGATCTGTCAATCGGGCAGAAGTTCGTCGCCCCGGGCCTCGTCGATATCTTCAGCCCCCTCAACTGCGTGAACGGGGAGTATGCCACCAAGCTGAGCCTCGATGACCCCTTCGAGGGGAAGAGGGCGGATGCCCTCATCCAGGCTTCCTGGTACCCGACCTATGACGACACGATCGAGCTCATCTACGTGCCGTTCCCCAGGCCGGATTACGAGCCGACACCTACAGTCAGCTTGAGCAAGGACCATATAACCACCGATGTGGTCTTCGATGCCGAGCCCTACATGTTCTCCAATGCCCATTCGGTCTACCTCAACTACTACCACTACGGCATGGATTATGACCTGCAGCTCAGCTACGGCTACTACACCGACCAGACCCCGGGATACGACTTGACTGATGCTAGCTGGGACGGTACGGACCTTACCGGAACGATTGATACGAACTATACCCGGAACCACACGATCGGCGGGGCATTCAGTACCAATATTGCGGGTATTGCCTTGACCGAGGAGCTTGCCCTCAACCTGACCGAGGATTTCGCCGGTACCGACATCGGGGTGAGGAACTCCGATATAACGCTCGTCTCCCAGGTCCTTGGGTCCCTGCCGGGCGGGTTCATGACCCAGTTAGATATCGTCTACCAGTACATCATCAACTTCGATGCATGGAAGGATTCCCCGACCTACAATACGTCCGTCGACACCCTTCTGGCGGAGGAGTTCAACAACTACTTCACGCAGCCGATGCAGCATGTGGCATTCGCCATCCTCCACATACAGAACAGCTTCTTCCATGACCGGCTCGCGGTCAGCCTCAATGCAGGCTACCTCCATCCGCAGGTCTACCTGGCGCCGAAGGTCTCTTATGCGCTGACAGAGAAGCTGCAGCTCATTCTCGGGGGGGATATCAAGACCGGGGATCCGTCAGATCTCCAGCTGGCACGGGGCAACCAGGATGACAACTTCTACGTCAGGGTGAAGTATGAGTATTAATGAGTATCAAGGTTAGCGGACGGACAGATTGCTATGCGTGATCAATCTATATAACAGACACTGTTATAGGCGGTGATCACGCAGGTTGAGCCTGTCGTGAGGTTGTAATCATATCCGAATTTCTGGTAGTAGACCGTAGTCCCGTAGTTCTCGATGGCAAAATCATAAAACCCGCTTTCCATGTCGAACGATCTCGTATTCCCGGCATAGATTGTTCCAACAAGGGCATACCCTCCAGTGCTGTATCCGCTTCGGTAGCCGAACTGAAGCGTGTAACTGGTATTGTTGATCACTTTGACCTGTGTGGAGAACAGCAGGTCACAGGAACACATCAGGAGTACGAGCAGGATAAGGCCGATCGACAGCAATACTTTCTTCAAATTACTTTTCATTTTCCTTCCCCCTATCCTAAATTCTAAGAAGCAGGAATTCAGGGAACAAGGTTCAACGGAATCGAAAACAGAGAAAGAAATAGAGGTCTGTTTTTGTCATATTTACTGAGGGTTCTTCGTCTGGCGAAGGATTCAGGATCGATTCCTTCGCCAGAGAGAGGATGCGAGCAATACTACAGCAGATTGCAACTAATTGGCTATATTATAAGTGATTATTGTTAGTCTTCGAAACAGCCAACATCTGTAGACATCTTTTGTCACAGGACCGGGATCGATGCCTCCATCATGCCTATGATGTACCGGTTGGAGAACGGTTCTGCCGAGTCAGGATCCCCGTAAGCCCAGAAGCTCGGGTTGTAAAAACTCTTGGTGCCGTCGATGTCGAAGGTCTCCACCGAGGAGGCTACGAGGTCAGGAACATCAGGATCGTTTGTGAGATCGTAGAGGAAGGCTTCTACCTCTGTTTTATCGAGATTGGAGAGGTATCGAGACTCTACTCGTATCCGGTACCATGTATCCGGGATGAGCTGGTCCATATGGTAGTAATCGCCGAGGAAACCGTCCGGGCTTGTTGTATTATCAGGTTGATAGTGGGAGACGAAGAACTCATATTCCGGTTCGATCCCTGTCTCATACGGACGTTTTCGGAAGATGACAGAGACGACATCCTCTTCCGGTATCGATGCATGAGGATCATAATCATAGCGGAGGCTCAAGTTGGGACCGAAGTAGCCAGTGGTATTCGACGGTGACTTGAACTCATAGGTCAGGTCGAAGGTGTTACCGAGATCGATCCTCCACGTGGTGTCTGCCTTGGGGCCTGCTTCCTCATACGGGTCAGTAGAGTCCTCCTCCGCATTGTCGCGTTCGGGCTTGAGATAGGTCGTGTCGTATGGATCAGCACCACCTGATACGGAGACCCATTCAGGAAGTTCACCCTCATCGGTATAGTTGTACATATAGAACCAGTCAAGGTCCAGAAGGTTCTCAAAGCCGATCGTTACTGTAGAATTCTCTTGTTCGGAGAGCTCCGCATCCGGCCTCTCCACCGCCTCGGGGTCGGGTTCCCAGTCATCCCCGAAGAGGCCTGCGAGCAGGTCACAGGAGGTGACCATCACTATCATGACCATTACAAGAGCTGTTATTGTTATGATTCTCTTCACTGTTCTCCTCCTTGATCTGGTGTGTCAAGCAGAAGCTGTCCCTCTACCTCAAGAACAGAGTTCCTGTGACAAGGTTACATTACTAAATCATTGCAAGTAAAAGGGATAGGTATTCAGAGTATGATTTGTGGTATTTCCTGTTCGACCGCCCTGCCTGGTCATGGTAGAATAAGACAGGAAGCAGGAGGTGCATATGGAAGAGAAGAAGAAGCTGCTGATCAAGGTCATCTTCAGGATCGCGATGTTCCCCCTCTTCATGGGGCTCATCGTCCTGTGGCCTGCTGGTACATTCCGGTTCTGGGAGGTCTATGTGTTCATCGGGATCCTGATGGTCCCGCTCTGTGCTGCTATGGTCTATTTCTACAGGACTGATCCTGAGATCCTGGAGAAGCGGATGAAGACGAAGGAGACGCAGGGAGCGCAGAAGCTCTTCGTCGCCCTTGCCTCGACTACGATCATAGCCACCTTTGTGATCCCGGGGTTCGACCACCGGTTCGGCTGGTCGGTGATGCCGGTCTGGATCATCGGACTCGGTGATGCAGCAGTGCTGCTCTCCTACCTCTTCGTATTCACCGTGATCAAGACCAACTCTTTTGCTTCCCGTGTCGTGGAAGTCACCGAAGACCAGAAAGTCATCTCGACTGGGCCCTATGCCGTGATCCGCCACCCAATGTATACCGGGATCCTGCTCATGTACGCAGCTTCTTCCATAGCCCTCAGTTCCTGGTGGGGAGTCATCCCGGCAGCTGTCCTGCTGCCGGTACTGGTCTTCAGGATCCTGAACGAGGAGAAGCTGTTACGAGAAGAACTCACCGGTTACGATGAGTACTGTAAACAGGTCCGTTACCGATTGGTCCCCTTCATCTGGTGATCAATAGGCGGGGATCGGGCCAGTCGGGAGGAAGAACACCTTCTCGTATATCATCCACCTCCGTATGGCTGCTGCCATCTGCTTTCAGTATAAGGGGTAATGGCCCTGAACTCCATATTCCCCCCTGCATTTGTCTGTGAACCTGTAAGCGGTTTCCTTTTTCACCCTGATAGACTATACTGTTCGGTGACAACGAAAACATGGAGCAGATTATGAATAAGATCATACTTAAAGCATCAGATCTCGACGGATACCTCGCAGAAGAGGATAAAGAGAAGATAGCCTTGATGGATACACTCTTTCAGAAAGCTATCAAGGAGTTCGACGTCATCGACGGAGGGGCTCATGAGAAGCGTCTTGCCGATGCCAAGGATTCCCTGATCAAGTCCTATGAGGCCATGGGCAAGGAGATGCAGGATATCGTGAGCAAGGAGAAGAACATCCACGTCTACTCCTTCGATACCCCGAAAGAGGCCCACGGGGAAGCTTCCCGCCTCATCGCAAAACTGCGGAACCCGCAGACAAAGCATGAGGAGTTCGTCTATTACGTACAGCGTGCGTATGAGCTGCTGTTCAACCTTGCCTTTGCCGACAACGCGCTGAAGAACAAGAACTACCTGATCACCGAGACCCCGGTTACCATACCAGTGAAGAACTTCGCGGTCCACAAGATCCCGGACGTGGATGAGATGATCAACAATACCGTGATGTGCGTCATGCTCAGGGGGGCACTGCTGCCCTCCATGATCCTGAGCAAGGAGATCCAGGAGTACTCATCCGAGAACTACGTGACCCCGTTCGCACTCTTCCGGATCAAGCGGGATGACACGAAGAAAGAGTACAACATGGAGTATGTGCTCGACCTCGACAAGTCGTTCTTTGACCTCCAGTCCCTCGACGGGAAGGACCTGGTCTTCGCTGATCCCATGAATGCTACCGGCGGATCGCTCGTCACGATCATCCAGTACCTCAAGAATGAGGGGATCAAACCGAAATCGATCAAGTTCATCAATGTCGTCTCAGCCTTGAAGGGTGCGCTCCGGATTGTCCGTGCGATAGACAATGCGGAGGTCTACACCCTGTGGATGGACCCGGTCCTCAATGAGAATGCCTATATACTCCCGGGACTCGGTGATGCCGGTGACCGGCTCAACGGCCGGGACCAGGAGGACAACCCCAGGAACATGATCCAGCTGATCGCCGATTACGGTGCGAATATCGCATCACTGTATAGGTCTCAGGTCAGGAAGATCGAGGAGACCGTCCTTGGCTGACCGTTCCCGGATCTCAGTCGTCACAGCCATCCTAGCCCTGCTGGTGATGGCTTCCTGCACGACGACTGATCCGCTTACCCTGACTGCCGAGCAGTCCTATAACCTCGGGAATGCCTATATGGAGCTGGGAAGGACGGAGGATGCTGAACAGGCCTTCCGTTCTGCCCTGCAGGAGTACCCGGGATACCATGCAGCCGCCTACAACCTGGCCTTGCTGTATACCTCGAACCGGAAATACTCACAAGCGCTCGAGGTCCTTGAGGCCTATATCGCAGAAGAACAGGAGAGCCGGGACTGGCGCATGCTCGAGGCGTATGTGTACTACCGGAACGGGGACTCGAACCAGGCTCTCTCAGACTATGCCCGGATCCTCGAGGAGTGGCCTGGGGCTGACCTGGAGCTGGAGGTGGCAAAGGTCGCCCTCAACCTGGGGCAGTATGACACAGCCCAGGACTACCTCCTGGACCTCTTTAACTCCGGGAACATGAGCGGGGAACTGCTCTACCTGCTCGGTGAGTTCGATACCCTGACCGGCGGGGGAGACGGCAGGGAGTGGTACCAGACCGCTGTCCTCGAGGATCCCGGCTACCTTCCCGCGTTGGAGAAGTTCCTGGAGTACTACAAAGATGCCGAGCCGGGTTCCGATATACAGTTTGAAGTCTACGGGATCCTTCAGGAAGCGCAGGCTGCACATCCTGGGGAGGTCAGACTCCTGCTTGAACTGGGAAGGCTTGCCCTCACGATGGAAGGTGAGGATGGGATCTCCTATTACCGAATGGCCCTTGAGGCAGGCTATGCTGATGTTGATAACCTGCTCTCGATCTACGACTCGCTCGAAGGGGAGACGGCTTCAGCGTTCCTTGGATTGCTCGAGGATCATAACCTCATCCGGGTCGTCACCGTTACCAAAGCAGCCGAAGGACCGATAACGGAGTAGGGGTGCACCAGGCTGCGTGAAGCAGCCTGATGTCGAGACTGCTATGCGAGAGCGCCCTTCAGGAGCTCGAAGACTTCCGAGACTGATCCGCTAGCATCGATGTTCCGGAGCTTCCCGGTCCCTTCATAGTAATCGATGAGGGGGGCCGTCTGTGCGTCATAGACGTCCAACCGGTTCATGATTGCCTCTTCCTTGTCATCATCACGCTGGATCAGCGGTTCCCCTGATACATCACAGATGCCTTCCACCTTCGGGGGATTGTAGATCAGGTGGTAGACCCGACCTGACTGCTTGGCGACCCGTCGGCCTGAGAGCCTCCTGATCACCTGTTCCTTCTCGATGGTGAAGTTGATCACATGATCCAGTTCCACGATCCCTGCAAGAGCCTCTGCCTGCGGGATGGTCCGTGGGAACCCGTCAAGGATGAACCCTGCTTTCGCATCCGCCTCAGCGAGTCGTTCCTTTACCATCGCGATGGTGACCTCGTCAGGTACCAAGTCCCCTGCTGCCAGGATCGCCTTCACTTTCTTGCCGAGTTCGGTCTCATTATGGATAGCTGCACGAAACAGGTCCCCGGTTGAGATGTGGGGGATCCCATAAAAATCTTTTGCCTCTTGGGCAATCGTTCCTTTACCAGCCCCGGGAGGGCCTAAAAATACGAGATTCATAGTCATGCTCCTTACGGTTATTCCCGTTCTGTATACCATGTTTTCCTGAGAATGTTGATATGGAGTATGAAAAGTTCGTAAAGAAATATCTTTTATTTCAAAAATGGGTTGACCCGGTTACCGGTTTTCTATATGTTAGGTGAAGCTTGCCAATAACAGCAGCCTGTTACCGAAAATCAAGAGATCAAGCATCTCGGACTTTGAAAAAAAGTTCACGAAATACGGCAGATCAGGTTGACATGAAGGCCGCAAATTTGATATAACAATCGAGCGCGTTCATGGGAACATGGGCAAGCGAAGAGCGAAGCTGGTCAGCCGGCGAGCTCAGATGTTTAACAGTTTAGAGAAGGAAAAGAGACGAATATAGGAACCGTAAGGGTCCTAAGTCAATTCAACGATGACGAACGAATGACCGAAAGGTCAAGAGATCAAAGTCAGCGAGAAGACAGGGGAAAACGAAAAATGGTAATGAGCATCTTCGGATGCTTAACTTATATCATGGAGAGTTTGATCCTGGCTCAGAACGAACGCTGGCGGCGCGTTTTAAGCATGCAAGTCGAACGATACATGCACTTCGGTGTATGGAAAGTGGCGAACGGGTGAGTAACACGTAGATAATCTGCCTCTGTGTTGGGGATAGCTCATGGAAACATGGGGTAATACCGAATACGGTCTCTTAGCTGGAAGGGCTGGGAGAAGAAAGGAGCTACGGCTCCGCACGGAGATGAGTCTGCGGCTCATTAGCTAGTTGGTAGGGTAACGGCCTACCAAGGCGATGATGAGTAGCCGGCCTGAGAGGGTGACCGGCCACACTGGGACTGAGACACGGCCCAGACTCCTACGGGAGGCAGCAGCTAAGAATCTTCCGCAATGGGCGAAAGCCTGACGGAGCGACGCCGCGTGAACGAAGAAGGCCGAGAGGTTGTAAAGTTCTTTTCTCTGGGAGGAATAAGCATGGCAGGGAATGGCCGTGTGATGACGTTAACAGAGGAATAAGCCCCGGCTAATTACGTGCCAGCAGCCGCGGTAACACGTAAGGGGCGAGCGTTGTTCGGAATCATTGGGCGTAAAGGGTGCGCAGGCGGTTATTCAAGCTTGATGTAAAAGATCCCGGCTTAACTGGGGGAATGCGTTGAGAACTGGATGACTGGAGTATAAGAGGGGAAGTTGGAATTCCAGGTGTAGGGGTGAAATCTGTAGATATCTGGAAGAACACCGGTGGCGAAGGCGAACTTCTGGCTATATACTGACGCTGAGGCACGAAAGCGTGGGGAGCGAACAGGATTAGATACCCTGGTAGTCCACGCCGTAAACGATGTGCACTAGGAGATGGGTGGTTACATTCATTTCCGAAGCTAACGCATTAAGTGCACCGCCTGGGGAGTATGCTCGCAAGGGTGAAACTCAAAGGAATTGACGGGGGCCCGCACAAGCGGTGGAGCATGTGGTTTAATTCGATGATACGCGAGAAACCTTACCAGGGCTTGACATATACTGGAATAGGTCAGAGATGACCTAGCTGCTTGCAGCCGGTATACAGGTGCTGCATGGCTGTCGTCAGCTCGTGCTGTGAAGTGTTGGGTTAAGTCCCGCAACGAGCGCAACCCCTGCTATCTGTTACCAGCATGTAACGATGGGGACTCAGATGGAACTGCCGGTGACAAACCGGAGGAAGGTGGGGACGACGTCAAGTCATCATGGCCCTTATGTCCTGGGCTACACACGTGCTACAATGGCCGGTACAAAGCGCAGCGAAACGGCGACGTTAAGCGAATCGCAAAAAGCCGGTCTCAGTACGGATTGGAGTCTGAAACCCGACTCCATGAAGTTGGAATCGCTAGTAATCGCGCATCAGCATGGCGCGGTGAATACGTTCCCGGGCCTTGTACACACCGCCCGTCACACCACCCGAGTTGGGGGTACCCGAAGTCGCTAGTCTAACCTGCAAGGGGGGACGGTGCCGAAGGTATGCCTGGTAAGGGGGGTGAAGTCGTAACAAGGTAGCCGTACCGGAAGGTGCGGCTGGATCACCTCCTTTCTAGTAAGAAAGGGTGGACTCGATGTACAGTCCAGAGGGGAAGGAGCTTCACTCCTGACCTTCAACCAAGATGAGGAAACTCGCACTGCGAGTATCCTTGTCAATGTCCGTAGGACAGTGGCAGCCGTAACAGGTTGTCACAAGGCGAGTAATCTCGCCAAACCCTTACGGTTACCTCGTCTCTTTTCCTTTTTCTATACGGGGGCATAGCTCAGCTGGCTAGAGCATCGGCTTTGCAAGCCGAGGGTCTGGGGTTCGAATCCCCATGCCTCCATTGACTTGAGTACAAGTCTTGGAAGAATACTTTTTTAGTATTCTTCATGACAAGGTACTCTGCTGAGAGTACTCAGCTTGGAAGAATCCTCAACGAGAATTCTCCAGACGGTAAATGAGAATTTGCCGATTGACATAGCCTGTTTGTCACGGGAGTGACGGATGGTAGACCTTTGGAAGAAGGTAATAGAGAAGGATTATAGGATAATATGGTCAAGCGAATAAGGGTCTACGGAGGATGCCTTGGAGCTGCCAGTCGAAGAAGGACGTGATTAGCTGCGAAAAGCTGCGTGTAGGAGCACATATCCGATGAAGCGCAGATGTCCGAATGGGGTAACCCGGCTGGAGAGATACCGGTCACCCGTATGTGAACAAAATAGCATGCGGGAGAGACACTCAGGGAACTGAACCATCTAAGTACCTGAAGGAAGAGAAATCAAACGAGATTCCCCGAGTAGCGGCGAGCGAAACGGGAAGAGCCTAAACCTTATGTGTGTAAGCTGTACGGCGTTGCATGTAGGGGGTTGCAAGGGGATGTCAGAGGGAGCGTATGATCCCTCGCGCAGTAAGAAACCGACATGATAGGGGAATGCTACTGGGAAGGGCAGTCAGAGAGAGTGAAAGCCTCGTACCTGAAATCATGACGGCTGTGTGGACATCTTGCTTAAGTACGACGGGACACGAGAAATCTTGTCGGAATCTGGGAGGACCACCTTCCAAGGCTAAATACTCGGCAGCTACCGATAGCGCATAGTACCGTGAGGGAAAGGTGAAAAGGACCCCGGGAGGGGAGTGAAATAGAACCTGAAACCGTAGACCTACAAGCGGTCAGAGCAGGAGAGATCTTGTGATGGCGTGCCTTTTGTAGAATGAGCCTGCGAGTTACCGTATGTAGCGAGGTTAAGTGATAGGAGTCACGGAGCCGAAGGGAAACCGAGTCTGAATAGGGCGAATAGTTGCATGCGGTAGACCCGAAGCCAAGTGATCTATCCATGGTCAGGTTGAAGCTTTGGTAAAGCAAAGTGGAGGACCGAACACTAGTCCGTTGAAAAGGGCAGTGATGAACTGTGGATCGGAGTGAAAGGCTAATCAAACTTGGAGATAGCTGGTACTCCCCGAAATAGCTTTAGGGCTAGCCTTATATGGACAGTTACGGAGGTAGAGCACTGAATGGGTGCGGGCCCTTCACCGGGTACCAAACTTAATCAAACTCCGAATGCCGTAACATAATGTATAGGAGTCAGACTGCGGGTAATAAGGTCCGTAGTCGAAAGGGAAACAGCCCAGACCGTTAGCTAAGGTCCCCAAGTCATGCTAAGTGGGAAAGGAAGTGTAATTGCGAAGACAGCCAGGAGGTTGGCTTAGAAGCAGCCATACCTTTAAAGAGTGCGTAATAGCTCACTGGTCGAGTAGTTATGCACTGACAATGTAACGGGGCTAAGCATGGCACCGAAGCTACGGCATAGTGCTTTTTTAAGTACTGTGGGTAGGGGAGCGTTCTATGTACCGATGAAGGTGACCTGGGAGGGTTGCTGGAGGGGATAGAAGTGAGAATGCAGGCATGAGTAACGAAAAGACGGGTGAGATCCCCGTCCGCCGAAAGCCTAAGGTTTCCAGGGTAAAGGTCATCTGCCCAAGGGTTAGTCGGCCCCTAAGGCGAGGCTGAAAAGCGTAGTCGATGGGAAACGGGTTAATATTCCCGTACCTCTGTATAGTCTGAAGGAATGACGCATAGGGCGAAGCGAAGCCGGGCGATGGTAGTCCCGGTTCAAGTACTAAGCTGCCGAGACTGATAGGCAAATCCGTCAGTTGAGGTGAGGTATGAATACGAGCGAGCCTACGGGTGAGCGAAGTTCGTGGAGTCGTCGTGCCAAGAAATAATTTCTAAAGATAACTATATGGGGACCGTACCGTAAACCGACACAGGTAGGCGAGCTGAATATGCTAAGGCGCTCGGAAGAATTCGCGTTAAGGAACTCGGCAAAATGCACACGTAACTTCGGGAGAAGTGTGGCCAGTATTGGGAGTCAAATCTTGATGGTGGTTGCAGAGAACTGGTTCAATCGACTGTTTACCAAAAACACAGGTCTGTGCGAATCTGCAAAGAGATGTATACGGACTGACACCTGCCCGGTGCTGGAAGGTTAAGAGGAGTTGTTAGCGCAAGCGAAGCAGTGAATTGAAGCCCCAGTAAACGGCGGCCGTAACTATAACGGTCCTAAGGTAGCGAAATTCCTTGTCGGGTAAGTTCCGACCCGCACGAATGGTGTAACGAATTGAACGCTGTCTCAACGCGAAATCCGGTGAAATTGAAGTATCGGTGAAGATGCCGATTACTTGTGGTTAGACGGAAAGACCCCGTGAACCTTTACTGCAGCTTGGCATTGAAATTTGGATTATGATGTGTAGGATAGGTGGGAGACTGGGAACTATGGTCGTTAGGCTGTAGGGAGTCGTTGGTGAAATACCACCCTTCATACTTCAGGTTTCTAACTCTGTCCATGAAGCTGGATAGAGGACCATGCCAGGTGGGCGGTTTGACTGGGGCGGTCGCCTCCTAAAGAGTAACGGAGGCGCGCGAAGGTCACCTTAAGGTGGTTGGAAATCATCTGGTAAGTGCAAAGGCAAAAGGTGGCTTGACTGCGAGACTCACAAGTCGAGCAGGTACGAAAGTAGGTCTTAGTGATCTGGCGGTAGCGAGTGGAAGCGCCGTCACTTAACGGATAAAAGGTACTCCGGGGATAACAGGCTGATCCTACCCAAGAGTTCATATCGACGGTAGGGTTTGGCACCTCGATGTCGGCTCATCGCATCCTGGGGCTGGAGCAGGTCCCAAGGGTTTGGCTGTTCGCCAATTAAAGCGGTACGCGAGCTGGGTTCAGAACGTCGTGAGACAGTTCGGTCCCTATCTGCCACAAGCGTTGGATGTTTGAGAGGATCTGCCTTTAGTACGAGAGGACCGAGGTGGACGAACCTCTAGTGTACCAGTTATCGCGCCAGCGGTATCTGCTGGGTAGCTACGTTCGGAAGGGATAACCGCTGAAAGCATCTAAGTGGGAAGCCCTCCTCAAGATGAGACATCCCTGAGTCTATAAGACTCCTGAAGATACCAGAGAGAAGATCTGGTTGATAGGCTGAAAGTGTACGCATGGTAACATGTTGAGCTGATCAGTACTAATTCATCGTGAGGCTTGACCATATTATTCTATAATTCTTTAGTTGTTTTGTTACATCGGTATGTGCAGCGATGCAGTACCGGTGAGATGAAGCAATAATTAATCTGGTGATCATAGCAGAGGGGTCCCACCCGTTCCCATCCCGAACACGGAAGTTAAGCCCTCTCACGCCGATGGTACTACGGGTAAGCCGTGGGAGAGTAGGTAATCGCCAGATTTTTCTTTTTCAGGCCCTTCGGCCTCAACACAGACCTCCCTTCACGGGAGGTCTTGCTGCGTCTGGGAGAGGGATGAAGCAAAAAACCCGGAGATCCTGCCGTCACTACAAATTTCACAAGAAATTATGTTGAGCCATATATATAGCTAGATATGTAACAAAGTTATATAAGTATTTTAATTGTTTCAGGTTTATGATACAATAACTAGAATAGATCTCTATTTAAAAGTAACAAAAAGCCTATATGCAGTTATTCTATGAACCTTTTGTATAGTTTGAAATCTGAGACAATCAGGGAGTATTCGTTGAAGAAGAAAAGTGCAAGACCAAGAAACATCAGAGAACGGAATTCTAAGATTCTCTTGGATTTATATCAGGCTCATCAAATAGTATCAGTGACACAAATAGCTAAATTTGCTCAAGTTAGTCGTACAACTGTATTGAATATCAATGAGTTCTTACTGAATAACCAGATCATTCTTCCTGAAGGAAAGGGGGAGTCTACGACAGAAGGTGGGAAAAAACCAAAAATTTACAGGTTCAATCCCGATTACGGATATGTGATCTCCTGTTTTATAGATTTAGGTGATTTATATCTATCAGCGTTCAATATGAATATCCAATCCCAATTTGAACGTGTGATACCTATAGCTCATTCTATATCTATAGAGAATATCATTGAGGAAATTAGAAGTTTTCTCTTTCTGTGTGAGCAGAAATTCGATCAGAGATTACCTATAGCAATCGTTATTGCCCTTCACGGTGCTGTAGATACAGAAAGGGGGGTATGCCTTCGTGCAATTCACTTTCCTTCATGGGGGTTTGAAAGCCCTATAAAAGATATTGCCATAAAAACCCTAGGGAAAGACATCCCTATCTACCTTGACAGCTGGATTCATTATAATGTTCATGCGGAAAAAGCGATGGGTGGGGCTCAGGGTGTAAACTCGCTCATGATCATAAATGCTGGTAAGTATGGGGTGACATCAGGTAGTATTATCCAGAATAGGCTTTACAGCGGGGAACACTACCTTGCTGGGAAAATTGGGCATATCATTGTTGCCCCTGGTGATCAGAATGTTTGCGAGTGTGGTGGGTACGGATGTCTTGAGAGCATGACCTCCATCGAGCGTCTGTTGGACCGAGTGAAAGGACAAAAATCAATATTCCCGGATTCTTTACTTTTCAGAGATGATTATCAGATTACATTCTCAGATATCGTGTATGCTTTTTCGCAGGATGATGAACTTGCAAATAAACTCATAGAAGAAATTAGCGGTTGGTTTGCATTAGCAATAACGAATGTGAACCTTATCCTTGATCCGAAACTGATTATCTTTGAAGGTGATTATGCACAACTCGGGGAGAAGTTCCTAGAGATGATTCAGTCAAAGATCGTGAACTTGTCACGACTTGGACTCAAAGAGTCCCCATTGATCATCCTATCAGAATGCAGCCAGAAGAAAACCCTGATTGGTGAAGCAGTGTTCGCCAAGGAACAGCATTTTGACGCATTGATTCATGGTAGGTAGGACACAATTCTATCGAGATTCTGTAAACGCCTTTTCGTAGAGAATAGAGATCACACACTCCTTGATATTGTACTTCATACCTTTTCCCGTGACCTACTGAGATGGCAAAGTAATCATACCCGAATCATAAAAACAACGTCTGTATTAACAAGGTAAATAACTGATAAAAATAGTATGCAAATAAGATATGAAACAAAGTTACAAAAAAACATTGTATAAATATATTTTTATGCTATACTTATTAGTATCAAAGTGTTGAATCAGTGAGTTCGTTTTTCATAACGTATCTCAATGATTTGAAGACTGGATATATGTGTGTATGTCTGTTGGAGCCAGTATGTCTTGTGAGGAAAGGAAACCAGCAAATATTATCTTCTTTATGGTAGACCAGCTTGCTGCCAAGTGGTTTGAGCTTGCAGTTGATGATGGGGTGTGCAATGTACCGAACATGAGGAAGTTGAAAGCTCAGGGGACCTATTTCCCCAACTGTTTTACTAGTAATCCTGTTTGTATGCCGGCTAGGGCGACCATAGCAACCGGATTAAATACACGTGGGCATGGACTTTTAGAGAATGGATATTATCTGGACCAAACCTTACCAACCTTCATGCAAGTACTTAAAGAAAGTGGTTATCTTACTGGGGGTATGGGGAAGATTCACTTCCGTCCTCATTTTGAGAAGCTTGATTTTGACTATCGTCAATATGGTTTTGATGTTACCCATGTTACAGAGGATTCTCGAGCAGGAGAGTGGCTGGAGTGGGTGAGAGAGAACCATCCGGAGTATTTTTCTGAGGTCCTTGCGACGGTCTGGGCCTGGAAGATTCCTGAATTCGCAAATTATGGTCCTTACCAGGAAGATCTTCAAGGTATGTGCAGGGAAGCATCTAATAAAATGACGTGGGAGACTGAAGCTTCACCGAAGAACAGTGATTGGTCGTATACGCTGCCGTTCCCGGAAGAGATCAGTCAAACGGCTTGGATCACCCGAAAAGGGATCGAGTTCATCAGGAAAGCTCATGGAGCGGGGCATCCATTCTTTGCTCATATCAGTTATGTACAACCTCATCCACCTTATTGTTGTCCCCAGGAATGTTTAGATCAAGTGGATGTTGACAGGATACCCGAACCAGATGACGCGGAATGGCTGATTGACGATGAAACGCAGCCGGGATATTTCAAGCGGCAGGAAGAAGATGATGTATCGAACTGGAAGTGGGAGCGCTCAGTGTATTTGGGTGACCTTGTGCACTTGGATATGCAGCTTGGAAAGATTATACATACCCTTGAAGAGATTGGTGAGCTTGAGAACACCTATATAGTTTTGTTGACTGATCATGGAGATCTGCTTTATGACCATCATTTCTTTGGGAAAGAGGAACGTCATTATGATGCATGTATCAGGATCCCGTTGATCATTTCGAACCCGAATCTTGAGTCAGGGCAGATCGTGGATGAGATAGTGCAGCTTGAGGATGTATGCCCAACAGTCCTGGAGATGTCCGGAACGAGTATGCCAATCCTCCCGAAGATTGGTGACTATCTCCAGGTGGCACCTGAACAACTGCCAATTCTTCCCGGGAACTCCCTGCTGCCATACTGCCGCAAGGAAGAACCTCTTCGTCGACGTTCATATGCTTACATTGAAAGCTTCAATACCATCAGGAAGTTTGATCCAGGTGATTGGGCGCGTACTATCAGGACCAAGCAGTATCGATATACCTATTATCCAAGATCGAATGGTGAACAACTTTTTAACCTAGAGGATGATGGGGCAGAACAGAGGAACCTCTGTATGACTCCCGAATATGAGAACAAGAAGCAAGAGTTGAAGGATATGATGTTAGAAGCAGTGATCATGCAGGACTATCCAAAGACCCGGCGTTCATTATTTGCATTTGGTGTGCACTAGGAGGAAGGAACTATAGCTCTCAGCGATATAACTTTTTGAAATTTTACTCAAAAGAGTAGAATAATATAAATGGATTTCAAGGAGGTTAGTATGAAATTCAATGTTACAAGGCGAAGTATAAGAGTCACTATGATACTCATTGTGATCATGTCTCTTATAGCACAGCTTGGGTTTGCTGGGGGCGCACAAGAATCCAAAGATGCAGGAGGGGTAGATTCGATATCAATAATCATTAATCAATCCCCTTGGGCAGCACCATTCGAGGAAGTGACTAAGCTATATACTGAGACAACCGGTATAAACGTCAATCTGGATATCGTCCCATTTGATGGACTCCCGGTGAAAGGCCGTCAGGCAATAACAGGGCCCGAGAGTGATTATGACCTCATAAATATTCACCCATATTACGCAGGTGAGTTCTATGCAGGTGGCTACTTCACGCCCTTGAAGGAGATCGATCCCAATTTTACTTTTGATCCTGAAGTGGGGCCATTAGGTGGTCCGATCTACTGGGATGCTGCATCAGAAGCCATGAACCCTGAAGGGGACATTCTCGCATTCCCTCATACTCCTAATTTTCAGGTGCTCTACTATCGAGCTGACTTGTATGAAGAAGCCGGGTTGGATCCACCTAAAACCTGGGATGATGTGTTTGCCGCTACCGAGAAGCTGGCAGATCCTCCTAATCTTTATGGAATGATCAAACGGGGCGAGCGTGGAGATGCGATCTATTTTGACTTCTTTGGGTTTATGTATATGTTCGGTGGAAGCATTACACGTGACTCTGCAAATGGAGACTTCACCGTGACGATCAACAGTCCGGAAGTGAAGGAGGCTCTAGACCTCTATATCAAGCTGGCCAAAATCGGACCTCCTGAACCAGGTGCGATCGGCTCAAGTCAAGTAATCCAGTATCTAACCAGTGGTAAGGTCCTGCATGCAGAATGGGCAACACTGGGATGGGGAGCAATGGATAATCCAGAACAATCTGCTGTTCCTGGGAAACTGGATGCAGTTGTACTACCTAAACCAAGTAATGGGGAGAATGCTTCTTCAGCAAGTCTTTGGATGCTTGGTGTACCTCAGAACCTCAGTGATGAACGGAAGAAAGCCGCCATGAATTTCGGTGAGTGGTTCATGGGCTATGATGCACAGTATGCGTATTTCAAAGCCGGTGGTTCACCAATTCGCTCTGATGTCCTTGATTCAGAACTTGCTCAGGAATCCCGCTTCAGATTCTTCAAATCTTACCAGGAGAATATCGTGAATGGGTATGGGCGATTGACAGGGCAGTTCGAAGAAGAGAGCCGCGTTGTCGATATACTTGGTTTGAGATTGAATCAGGCTGTAACTGGTGAATTGAGTTCTGCTGAAGCTCTTAATCTCGCAGCAGAAGAGATTCACGAGATCTTTGTTGAGACAGGACGCAGTACCGGAACGCTCTCTCCGCTTCCTGAGAACTAAGCGGATAAACTGAAAATTGTTTTTGGATAACATCCGCTGCACAATCTAAGATGCATTATAGATTGTGCAGCGGGATTCATATCGATTAGGGGAGGTCTGTAAGAAAATGGCGGATAAGGAGAACAAAACCACGGTTACTTCACAACAGGCAGTACCGATACATGGATCATTCTCCAATGTTGTGAATACGTACTATAAATATCTTGCAATAGCACCAGCCGTGTTGCTATTGGTAGTGGTTGCTGGTTGGCCGCTGCTCAACCTCATTGGAATGGGGTTTTCAAATATTACATTCTCACAGGGACAGGAACATTGGTCGTTTGCAGGGCTTGATCACTTCAGGAAGATATTCACTGATCATATTTATGGAGCTGCGCTCAAAAACACTCTTATCTTCGTGGTCGTCAGTGTTACAGCTGAGATGCTTTTAGGTTTTTTTGTTGCTTATGCAACAAGCAAGCTCAAATCAACTCAGGGTATATACCGTACACTTATGATGCTTCCGATCCTTGTACCGCCTATTGCCATTGGTAGTATCTGGGCGCTGATGTATAACTATGAGTTTGGCATTATCAATAATAGCTTTATAGCTTTAGGGATGGATCCTGTTTCATGGCTCGGTTCAGCAGATTATGCATTGATGTCAGTCATTGTTGTTGATGTTTGGCATTGGGTCCCCTTCGTTTTTCTCATTTGTCTGGCAGGGTTCGAGGCTTTGCCGCTTGATGTCCTTGAAGCTGCTGAATTGGAAGGTGCCAGGGGTTTTGGGATGCTTCGTATGATTATTTTCCCTCTGATGTGGCCTACAGTCCTGGTTGCTCTGATGTTTAGGACTATTATAGCGTTCAATGTATTTGATGAGGTCTTCCTCTTGACTGCTGGTGGACCAGGGACATCATCCGAGGTGGTCAGTCTGTATGCCTATAAAGTTTTCTTCCAGCAAA
Organism: Spirochaetia bacterium; assembly: GCA_963677595.1. Classification (GTDB taxonomy): domain Bacteria; phylum Spirochaetota; class Spirochaetia; order CAKZLE01; family CAKZLE01; genus CAKZLE01. The sequence goes on along the minus strand of OY782041.1, from coordinate 4,181,536 downwards.
ATCGTCTCGGCTACGGTGCTGCTTTATCGATAACGACGATCTTGATCGTATTGGTTCTGATTCTGCTCTATCAGAAAGTAAATTCTAAAGAGGGGAATCTATCATGAAAAATAAGGGCATAACACATATCTTATTACATTTGGTTATTATAGCAGCTTGTTTGATTATCGTTTTCCCATTTATCTGGATAGTCATTATATCATTCAAGCATGCGGTCGACATTTACTCTGGAACACTGGACTTCAAACCGACTTTTGATAATTTCTATGCATTGCTCTTTAGTGCACAGGGAAGATTCCTGAATAATCTGAAGAACAGTATTATTGTGGCAGCAATTAGTACGTTCCTTGCAGTGGCTGTTTCGACACTGGCTGCACATGCCCTGACACGCTTCCGTTGGCCTCGCTTTTTCCCAGCTTTGCTCCTTTCTGCTGTCTTGTTACTGAATATGATTCCAAGAATAACGCTTGTTGGTCCTTGGTATTTGATGTTTCGCAGTATCGGCCTGTATAATACCCTCGCCGGTCTTATTATCCTCCATCTGCTCATAAACATGCCTATGTCCATCTGGCTCATGTTGAAATTTGTTTCAGATGTACCGAAAGAGCTTGAGGAGTCAGCATTCCTTGATGGATGCACCCATCAGCAAGTTTTCTTCAATGTTGTGGTCCCATTGGTCAAGCCGGGTCTTGCCGCAAGTGCCGTACTGGCTTTCATCTTCAGCTGGAACGAATTCCCGATCGCCCTCAACCTGACGGGCACAGCAACTGCAACCGTACCGGTCGCAGTATCATTACTGGCACAGCAATACCAGTTACTCTATGGTGAGATGGCAGCTTCTGCAGTATTAGCAACGATCCCAGGTGTCATCCTAATGTTCTTTGGACAGAAATTCGTCGTGAAAGGATTAACTCTCGGCGCGTTAAAATAAAATGAGTTTACTATGAGAAAGTGAAATCAAGGAGAAATGAAGTGAAAACACCTAAGTCAGCAAACCATCCAAACATTATAGTCATTCTAGCTGATGATATTGGAATAGGGGACGTCGGTCACTATAACAGCGATTCACGTATACCAACCCCCAATATAGATCAGCTAGCCAGAAATGGTGTTTCTTTTACTGATGCCCATTCTGCTTCGGCATTATGTACTCCATCAAGATACGGTATCCTGACAGGACGCTACTGCTGGAGGTCAAGCTTGCCAAAGGAGGTATTGTTCAATTATGAGCCTCCTCTGATTGAGGCGGAACGCTTGACGCTTCCAAGGATGCTTAAGAATGCCGGATATAATACAGCGTGTATTGGTAAATGGCACCTTGGTTTAAATTATTCATCCAAGCAAAACAGACTTGTCGATTTTCAGCGTACGATGCCTTGGCCTGAGGGAGACCGGTATCTTGAAGAGAGTATAGATTTCTCGAAAGGTGTTTCAGGGGGACCGACAGAGCTTGGGTTTGACTATTTCTTCGGTACTTCAGGATGTTCTACAGCTCAACCACCCTATGCATTCATAGAGAATGAGGGGTTTGTGATCGATCCGAGCTTCTATAATGAATGGTTCCCGAATACAGGGCGGCCAGGGATGACTGCTTTGAGCTGGGATCCCAAGGAAGCTGATCCAACGTTCACGAGGAAAGCTCGTGATTATATACTGCGAAGCAAGAACGCCGAGAATCCATTTTTTCTCTATTTTGCAGCTTCTGCAGCACATGAACCTTGTGTTGAGGAAGTAGTGCCTGAATTCGCCCGGGGTAAGAGCGCTGCAGGGCCCCGTGGTGATCTTGTCTGGCTTTTTGACTGGATGGTTGGTGAGATTGTTGATGCACTCAAAGAAACTGGGGAGCTTGACAATACGTTGATTCTAATAACAAGCGATAATGGTGCCCTTCCTGGAGACCGGGTCGTTTCTGCGCGGGGCCAGGTTGTGTATCATACCTACGGTCATAAATCCTGTGGGGATTGGCGTGGGTATAAAGCCAATGTCTGGGAAGGGGGACACCGAGAACCCTTCATTGCGCACTGGCCGGGAAAACTGGAGGCTGGGTCAACCTATGACGGCCTTTTCAGTTTAAACGATGTGCTCGCTACCCTTGCGGCTCTAGTGGGGGAGGAACTTCCTCTCAGTGCAGCCGAGGACAGTTTCAATATTGGGTCTGGTCTTTTCGGTAGTTCTGGAATCATGACTGCTCGTCCGAATATCATTCATCATTCACAGACAGGTGTGTTCTCGATCCGAAGAGGTGATTGGAAATTGATACACGATACCATGGGATCTGGAAGCTCTGGCGATGATGATAGAGTGATACCACAGGCGGGATATAGGGGACAGCTCTATAATATGAAAGATGATCCATATGAAACAAATAATCTATTCATGGAGAATATGGATCTTGTAGTAGAGTTGACCAATCTACTGATCAGGCAAAAGACTGAACCAAGGAGTATTACTTAAACGTGAGGGGATAGTATCATTCTCCTCCCCGAATCTGGTTATAGAAAGCTGTTAAGCTTTTTGTATATATCAATTTTTTTAACACCACATGTCACTACTGGAATTTTTCCAAACCTCCTATATACCCTCATTTGATTATGGGGGTATATTTATGACTTGCTGCAACAAACTTGGAGGCCTGGGTTTGTAGTAAGATCTTCAGGAAGCATCTATCAATTGGGCATTCGGGAATAATTCCTACGGCCAATTGGGTAGGGGTAATGAGATCAGTGAAAATACCCGGTTTGATACAGCAGATTTACTCCACTGCTATGTGCTGCTCGACTTTATCAAGGCTGTCCAGTATAGTAGGACTAGAAATTCCAATGAAGGACGGGACCCCTATGAAGACACTTGTGATCACACCGTTAGATGAGAAACAGAAGAAGAGGATCGATCAGTTCAGCGATGTTCTTGATCTCGTATATACCACCGACCGGGATACCATAAAAGAGGTGATCAAGGATGCCGAGATCGTCATCGGTAATCCGAAGGCGAAGGAACTGCTTGGGGCTAAGAAGCTCAGATGGCTGCAGACCACTATTGCAGGGGTCGATTACTACCTAAAGCGGGGGTTGCTGCATGAGCAGGTGATCCTGACCAATGCGAGCGGTTCCTACGGGGAAGCCCAGTCTGAGTTCATGCTTGCCATGCTCCTCTCACTGATGAAGAAGCTCCACCTCTATCGGGACAACCAGCGCAAGGCCGTATGGAAGGATGAGGGCAGTGAACCGCTGGTACGGGGGGCAACCGTCCTCATGATTGGCCTCGGCGATATCGGGACCGAGTTCTCCCGGCTGCTCAAGGTCTTCGGGACCTATATCATCGGGGTCAGGAGGGATGGCACGAAACCCCACGCCTACGCCGATGAGGTACACGCCTATACAGAGCTGGATGAACTCATCCCCCGTGCCGATATCATCGCGATGGTCATACCGGCATCCCCTGAGACCGACAAACTCATGAGCCGAGAGCGGATTGCGTTGATGAAGAGCAATGCTGTCCTCGTGAACACAGGACGGGGCATGACCGTGGACAATGAGGCGCTCTGTGATGCTGTCGAGCAGGGTAGGATAGCAGGGGCCGCCCTTGATGTCTACGACCCGGAACCAGTCCCCGCAGACCACAGGGTCTGGGGGATCGATGAGATCATCCTGACCCCGCATACGGCAGGCGGTGATTTCGTCCCCCATACCTATGCGAAGATCCTGGATCTGATAGAACGGAATATTTCTGCTTTCACGAAAGGTGAGAAGCTGGAGAATGTCGTGGATCGCGATATCTACGAGTTCCGGTAAGATGGTTGATGCAGCAACGGGTCTGACAGGGTAGAATGGATAATGGGATCAAGAAACTGACGTGAAAAGTCTTGTCTGCCCTAAGGCGATAGGGTATCATGAGTAAGCATTTCCTTGAAGGAGTAAAGAGATGATACGTAAGCTAGTGTTGATCAGCAGTATCCTGCTGCTTATCTCTGCATCCGTCTTCGCGGGCGGATTGTTTGGTCTCTCAGTTGGTGCTGCCGCTGAGCTGAATTCACCGATCGCCCTCCCTGACGGTCCTCTTCCCGATTTCGAGAGTGTCGGTCTTGAAGACTTCTCACCCGGGATCGACCTTAGAATGAATATCCTGTTCGCAGAACTGTCCATGCTTGCAACTGCCGGGATCACGACTCCTGAACAGTCAGAGGATCCTGAGCAGACCGAGGATGTCTATTGGATAGACAGCTACGTCGGAGTCGGTCTTACCACCGAGCTCCTCGGGTTCCTCGACCTTGGGATCACAGCCGGTCCGTACCTTGCCCTGAACAAGACGGTGAATGGTGAATTCGAACTGTTCGGCATCCCGCAGGTTGAAGGGGAAGACCCTACACCTATAACGACACCGGAAGACCTGAGCACCCTGCCGCTCTATCTCAGAGCCACGGCCGACCTGAAGCTTGGACCTGTCTCTGTCGGGACATTCCTGCTGATCAATTCGCAGACATCATTCGCGAACATTGCAGATTTTGATCCTTCTGCAGTCGCCCCGGAAGGTACTGTGGGTGTCTCAGTTCTGCTGAACCTGCTGTAGACCGTTCCCGTTCCGATATATCTCATAAGGCTCCTGCACCCGCAGGAGCCTTACGTCATACGTATACGTTCAATCCGTTCTCTCAAATAATGAATGCTGACAGGATCCTCCTGATCTCCCTGATCCGTTCCAGGATCACATAGTGTCCCTCGCCCTCGAACAGTTCCAGTTTTCCGTTTGGTATCAGCGCAGCTGTCTCCTCGAAGATCTCCTTCGAGAAGAAAAGGTCGCGATCTCCCCCGATCACCAATGCAGGTGCCTGTATTCGTGAAAGGTATGTTCTGTTCTCCCCGTTATTTCTCCTTATATGCTCATAGGCATTGATGAAGGTGGAGGGGGGATTGCTGTCCGCTTTTATGGCATGCTTCTTCCGCCAGGTCATGAACCTGGCTATCCCTCGTATCGTCTTCCGGTGGATCAGGGAGTTGAACTGCTGCAGGATCTCGTAGGTCTTTCCCTCCCGCATCAGCCCGATGAGCTCTTCTGCGAGCTGGACTCCTTTCGGGGAGGCCTTATAGCCTGCGACGATCAGGATGAGTTTCTCGGTGAGTTCCGGGTAGGTTGCCGCAAAGGGTATGGCGAGGAACCCTCCGTATGAGACCCCGATGACTGTGCCCGGGTGGAACTTCTCCCTGATAAGCTCCGCATACGAGGCTGCCATATCCTCATATGAATGGTCTTCTGGCAGGTTTTGGTCATAACCAAGCACGCAGAGCGAGCACTCCTCAGGCAGGATCCTGTTCATGTTCCCGATGATGTACTCGACCCTGGTGACCAGGCTCTTCAGCAGGTCGCGGGAGGGCTCGAAGACGATGACTGAAGGGCTGCCCGTCTCCCTGATGATGTAGGGAATCCCTTCCTCGGTTACTCCCCAAACATAGGGCTTCCCGTGAATGTTCGTACTGCCGACTGGATTGCCTCTTCCCATCCTGAACTCCTTGGACTGCAGGGGGCTGAGACCCCTACGTGGGAGGCTTAGTCCCTATCATCATACTACCCCTATTTTCGGTATAAATCGAGAGAAGAGAAGAACATGATCTTTTTCATCAAAGAAGAGGGAGATGTATCTTTTTCAGCCAAACAGTATTGACACAGCTCCTTCATTCTGATACAACCATATGGGTCTGGTGATCACAGCAGAGGGGTCCCACCCGTTCCCATCCCGAACACGGAAGTTAAGCCCTCTTACGCCGATGGTACTACGGGTTAGCCGTGGGAGAGTAGGTAATCGCCAGGCATTTTTTTTGTCAATATGAGTGTGCCTAACTCGATAGTTATGATCCATGTCTTGCAGTTCGCGAACTATTTCAGTTTCAGGTATAGAGTCACATTGAATTCGATATGAGGAAATGAAGATGAATTTTGCAGAACTAGGATTAACAGACAAGACGCTGAAAGCGTTAGAGAAGAGAGGGTTCGAGGAACCAACAGAGATACAGGCACGATGTATACCGCTGCTGCTTTCAGGGACACGCGATGTCCTCGGCCAGGCACAGACCGGGACGGGGAAGACCGCAGCCTTCGGCCTGCCGATCCTCGAACGGGTCAATACCCGTTCCAAGCATGTACAGGCTCTGATACTCACACCTACCAGGGAGCTGGCCATCCAGGTGGCAGAGGAGATAAACTCCTTCACCGGCTCACGTTCGATCCAGATAGCCGCCATCTACGGCGGGCAGTCGATCGGCATGCAGATCGGACAGCTGAGGAGAGGCTGCCACATCGTGGTGGGGACCCCTGGAAGGGTCATAGACCATATACAGCGAAAGACGCTGCAGCTCGACCAGGTGTCGATGCTCGTCCTAGACGAGGCAGACGAGATGCTCAACATGGGATTCATTGAGGAGGTCGAGACCATCCTCCAGGCGATCCCCTCAGAGCGGAACACGCTCCTCTTCTCCGCTACCATGCCCAAGCCCATCCTGCGGCTCGCAGAACAGTATATGGGAGACTATGAGCAGGTCGTGGTGAAGCATAACGACCTGACCAGCGACCTCACCGAGCAGATATACCTCGAGGTGCGCCATTATGAGAAGATCGAGGCGCTCCGGCGGGTCATCGACCTCGAGGAGGACTTCTACGGGCTGGTCTTCTGCAGGACGAAGTCCGACTGCGATGATGTAGCCAAGCAGCTCTCGAACAGCGGCTATGCCGCTGAAGCCTTCCATGGCGATATGTCCCAGTCTCAGCGTGAGAAGTTCCTGACCCGGTTCCGTGAGAAGCAGATCACCACCCTGGTGGCTACCGATGTGGCGGCACGGGGGATCGACGTGCAGAACCTGACCCATGTGATCAACTACTCGCTGCCCCAGAATGCCGAGAGCTATGTCCACAGGATCGGCCGGACCGGAAGAGCCGGGAACATGGGTACAGCGATCACCTTCATCACACCGGAAGAGTACCGCAAGCTCCAGCATATCAAGAGGACGACCGGTACCGATATCCAGAAGAAGAAACTCCCGACAGTACAGGAACTGCTCAAGGTAAAACGGGATCGTATCATGCAGGAGATCGACCAGGCAGTGGTCGGCAGCGAGATAGACGAGTTCTCCACCATGGCCCTGCGGCTCATCGACCAGTATGGGGCCCAAGAGCTGGTAGCCTCGCTGCTGCGGTCGAACTACAAGCAGGATCTCGATGCCGGAAACTACAAGGAGATCGGTCAGTACGATCAGCAGAGGGGCCCGAACATCCAGAAGTCAACGCGGCTCTTCATCGCCAAGGGGAAGAAGCACGATATGACGAAGAGGAGCCTGGTGGAGTATATCTCGAAGGTCTCCTCGGTGCCCGGCAGGTTCATCGATGACGTGCAGGTCATGGCAGACTTCTCCTTCGTCTCCGTGTCCCTGCGTGATGCGGAGAAGATCCTGGAATCCTTCAAGAGGAGTAAGCCCGGGAAGCGGGCGATCGTCACGAAAGCGAAGGATTCAGAGAATACATCCGAGAGAAAGCGCCCGTACCGGAAACATCCCGGCAAGTACCGGGACGGCCGGAGAGGCTACAACAAGTATCACCGGTAGTCCCGGATACAACCACTAAAGGTAGCGGAAGCTAGCGGTTTCGTGTGATCGTACTCTTCCGCTCGGTGATGATCCTGCCCTTCGAGACTACTGCCTGAACCGCATCCTGCGCGAGCAGGGCTTCATACAATCCCGGCTGACCCAGCACGACCAGGTTCGCCGGGTTCCCTTCCTTCAAACCATATCCTTCCAGCCCCATGGCAGACGCCGGGTTGATCGTGATCATGTCGATCACCTTCAGCAACTCCTCTTTGGAAGCCGCCTGGAGGAGTTGACCGGTCAGGTAGGCCTCCTCGAGGAGGTTGCCGTTACCGAACGGCCTGAACGGGTCCCGTATGTTATCAGAGGCGAGAGAGACATTGACCCCGGCGGAGAGGAGTTCAGAGACCCTGGTGATCCCGCGTCGGATGAGCCCCCGATCATTCCTTCCCATCAGGAAGAGGTTGCAGGAGGGGAGCGTGACGATATGGATGCCGGCATCTCGCACCTTGCCGATGATGCGGTCCGCATCCTGTTGGGGTGCTGCCGACAGTGAGGTGCAGTGCCCGGCTATGACTCGTCCCTGCATCCCTTCACGTATGGTCGCATCGGCGAGGTACTCGAGTACCGAGGCATTGGGACGGTCATGCTCATCAACATGGAGGTCGAGTTTGCACCCATGTTCTTTGGCTAGTTTGATGAGAGAATCGATGAATGCCCGATGATCATTGCTCAGGGTGGGGCATCCGCCCAGGGCGGCTCCGTTATCATCGAGGGCTGCATCGAGCAGCTTCCAGGTCTCATTGCCTGGGACAAGGGTATCTGCAGCCCCGGGAAAGGCAACGAGCTGCAGGTCAGCGAATCCCCTGCAGCGCTCCTGGACCACCCGTGTCGCTTCCCAGATCTTCAGCCCGAATGGGACCTGTACTGACACATGTGACCGCAGCGTGAGCGTCCCGTGATCTGCTGCCATATGGACCATCTTCTCCCCGCGTTCTATGAAATCCTCCCCATCAGCCGTCAGAAAGTACTCACCCGTACGCTTCACCGCTTCCGGCAGGGTCCCGGATCGGTTTTCCAGGCGGTCTGAGAGCAGGGTCTTGTCGGTGTGGGTATGGATGTCGATGAACGACGGCAGTACCGTGTTCCCCCCTGCGTCATACAGCTGTTTTGCCGCAGTATGCTCAATAGCGTCGGCGATTTGGGAGATCTTCCCATTGGTACAGGCAATATCCTTGGTGCCCTGATTAGGTATCGAACAGTTTGTGATCAATAATTCATACATACAAATCCTCAATATTTAAAACAAATATATATTTATCTTGATAACCATATACTTGTATGATAATATGAATCCATTAATCACACAAGGAGGAAACAATGAAAAAGTCATTGTTGCTTGTAACAGTTCTTATTCTGGCTTGTATGACTGTCTTCGCGGCAGGTGCTAAAGAGGAAGCTGCTGATGACCAGCTGAAGATCGCAGGACTTCTCCCCGGACCTATCAATGACGGTGGATGGAATACCCTGATGTATAACTCACTGCTGCACCAGGAAGAGGCGTTTGGTGCTGAGATGGCGTATACCGAGCGGACACCTGCTTCTGATTACGAAGAGATCTTCCGCGGATACGCAGAGAGCGGCTACGATGTCATCTTCGGGCACGGGTTCGAGTTTGGGGCACCGGCACAGAAAGTCGCCCCTGATTTCCCCGATGTCACCTTCATCATCAACAGTACTGACATCTCCCAGTCTCCTAACCTCGGGTCCTTCCTTGTGTATGACTTCCAGTGCGGGTTCGTACAGGGTGCTGTCGCTGCTATCGCTTCCAAGACCGGTGTCGTTGGCTTCGTCGGGGGGATGGAGATCCCGCCGATCGTGAACCAGGGGAAGGGATTCGTTGCCGGGGCCAAATATGTCAACCCTGACATCGATGCGAAGTTCCTGCTTACCGGTGACTTCACCGATATCGCAAAGGGCAAGGAGATGACGAAGTCCCTCATCGCCGAGGGCGCTGATGTCATCGTTGCCGATGCTGATGAGACCAACCATGGTATCATCGAGGCTGTTGAGGAAGCTGGCGCATACGTGATCGGTTCTTCCGGTGACCTGTACGAGACCGTACCTGAGGCTCGGGACGTGATCCTCACCAGTGTGACCGAGGATATGCCTGCAGGCCACGAACTGGTGATCAATGAGATCCTTGACGGGACCTTCACACCCAAGAACTACCTCATCGGTTTCGCAGAGAATGCCGTAGCCCTTGCCCCGTTCAGGGAGAAGGCTGATGAGCTTTCAGCAGACCAGCTCGAGCAGATCGAGACTATCCTTGCAGCGCTGGTAGACGGGTCCCTTGACGTCTCACAGTACGAATAAGGGAATCTTACCATAACCAACAGCTCCACCTGCCTGCAGGACAGGTGGAGCAGCTGCGACCATGCAGTATTCACCTGAGAATGCCCAAAACGGTATGATTCGAATATGAGGATTGTATGAATACCAGCAACCAGCAGAAACTTCGCCCAATAACCCTTCGCCCCATCCTGATACAGGGAATATCGATCCTGATCGCTTTCCTTATAGGTGCTCTGGTCATCAAGATGATAGGGATCTCACCGGTAAAGGCTTATAAAGCCCTCCTCAGCGGGGCGTTCGGGAACCTGAATGCCGTCTGTGAGACCCTGGTGAAGATGACTCCGCTGATCCTGACCGGACTCAGCTATGCCTACGCCGCCAAGGCCGGCCTGATCAATATCGGGGCTGAGGGACAGCTTTATGTAGGGGGCATCATGGCGACTTTGGTCGGCACGAACTTCGCCGGCCTGCCCATGGTCATCCATCTCCCGTTAGCCGTCCTGGCTGCAGCCCTCGGCGGGGCCGCCTGGGGAGGCCTCGTCGGCTGGCTCAAGGTCCGATTCGGGGCAAATGAGATCATCACGACCGTCATGCTGAACTATATAGCACTCTTCTTGGTCAGCTACCTGGTAACCGGACCGATGCGGGCTCCTGAAGGCACCATGCCGGAGAGCCGGCCTATCCTGGACTCAGCCACCCTCATCAGGATCATACCAGGAACACGCCTCCACGCAGGGTTCTTCATCGCCGTCGCGGCACTGGTCTTCTACTACTTCTTCATCTGGAAGATGCGTCAAGGGTATGAGATCCGGGTCGTCGGGCATAATATGGAAGCTGCCCGGGCTGCCGGGATGCATCCAGAGCGGACCATGCTGCTGGCGATGGTCCTCGCTGGGAGCATGGGAGGACTTGCGGGTGCAGTCGAGATCCTGGGGATCCAGGGACGCCTGCTCCAGGCATTCTCCCCAGGCTACGGTTTTGACGGGGTCGCCGTATCCTTGGTCGGGTTGAATGCACCGGTCGGGATTGGGCTTGGAGCCCTGCTCTTCGGATTCCTCCGTGCCGGGGGAAACCGGATGCAGCTTCTTGCCAAGGTCCCGGTATCGGTCATCTACGTGCTTCAGGGGCTGGTCATCCTGTTCGTTATCATCGGACAGAATGTGCAGTTCTTCCAGAAGCGAAACATGAGGCGGCTCCTTGCGAGTACGGAACATGCGAATGAGGAGGTTCAGTGATGGATAGGATACTGGAAGTCTTCACCTACCTGCTCGCGACTGACCTAAGGACCTCAGCTCCCATCCTGATCGCAGCCCTCGGGCTGGTGATCATGGAGAAGAGCGGTGTCGTCAATATCGGGTGCGAGGGGACGATGCTCTTCGGGACCTTCTCAGCGGTCTTCTTTGCCCGGGTGTTCGCAAGTCCGTGGATGGGGATCCTCTTCGCGGGATTCACTGGGATGATCGTCGGGATCCTCTTCGCCTATATCGTCGTCACGCTCCGGGCGAACCAGATCGTGACCGGTATTGCCTTGAACATCATCGCCCTTGGCCTGACTTCGACATTGAACCGAACGATCTTCGGGGTATCGAGCCAGGCAGCGAGGGCTCCGGGCTTCAACAACATCCATATCCCATGGCTCAGCGATATACCGGTGATCGGGGAGATTCTCTTTGGTCAGATGGTCCCTGTCTATCTTGGGCTGCTTGCCGTACCGCTCATCCAATGGATCTTCCAGAAGACCACGACCGGCCTCAAGATCCGGTCAGTCGGGGAGCATCCCCATGCTGCAGACACGGCAGGCATCAGCGTGGTCGGCATCCGCTATTCGACGATCATCAGCGGTTCGTTTCTCGTCGGGGCCGGGGGAGGGCTCATGTCGCTCGGACTGCTCAACCTCTTCTCTGAGAACATGGTGAGCGGTCGCGGGTATATAGCCCTGGCAGCAGTCATTTTCGGGAAATGGAACCCCTGGGGTATCCTTGCCGCGACCCTGGTCTTCGGCCTTGGGGATGCCGTACAGATCAAGATGCAGACAGCAGGGAGTGCCATCCCCTACCAGTTCCTTATGATGGTGCCGTACATCCTCACGATCCTGGCCCTTTCCGGGCTGGTAGGGAAGTCCCAGGCCCCTGCGGCCTCCGGGAAGCCGTTCGACAGCGGCGAGAACTAGGGAGGTGACCATGCAGGACATACTGAAGATGGTAGATATCACCAAGGTCTACCCGGGAGTCGTCGCCAACGACCATATCAACTTCACGCTGAGAAAGGGGGAAGTCCATTCCCTGCTCGGTGAGAACGGTGCCGGGAAGAGCACGCTGATGAACATCCTCTCCGGGGTCATCCGCCCGACCGGCGGGTCGATCGAGCTCGGCGGGGAGCATGTTGCCTTCGAGACTGCCCGGGATGCTATCAGGAAGGGGATCGGGATGGTCTACCAGCATTTCATGCTGGTCCCGCAGCTGACGGTAGCCGAGAATATCATGCTGGGAATCAAGCGGGCGCATGAACCGCTGCTCCAGATCAACAAGGCAGCCGACGAGATCGTTGCGTTCGCCAAGACCTACGGCATGCACCTTGACCCGCATACCCCTGTCTGGCAGCTCTCAGTGGGCGAGCAGCAGCGGGTGGAGATCATCAAGGCTCTCTACCGCGGGGCACGGGTCCTCGTCCTCGATGAACCGACTGCCGTACTTACCCCGGGGGAGATCACGGAACTCTTCCGCATGATCCGGATGTTCCTCGACCAGGAGTTCTCGGTGATCTTCATCAGCCATAAGATGGATGAGGTCCTCAAGATCAGTGACAGAATCTCTGTCCTTCGCCGAGGCCGGCTCGTCGAGACCCTGGACAATACCCCTGACCTCACGAAACGAGAGCTTGCCAGCCTGATGGTCGGCAGGGAGGTTAACTTCGAGGTAGAGAAGTGCACCTGTAAAGCAGGCAAGGACGTGCTGACCCTGCAGAACCTCTGTGCCAACAATAACAAGGGACTGCCGGCACTCAAACAGGTCTCGATGTGTGTCCATGCAGGGGAGATCGTCGGTGTCGCTGGAGTTGACGGGAACGGCCAGAGCGAACTGCTCGAGGTAGTGACCGGCTTGCGGAACCCCACGGAAGGGAAGGTCTGCCTCAATGGTGAGGATATCACAGGTCATACTCCCAGGAGTATCCTGGAGAAGGGGCTGGCCCATATACCAGAGGACCGGCATGTGCGAGGCCTCGTCCTCGACCTCGATATCAAGGAGAACTTCATGTCCAATGACTACTACCGTGAGCCCCATTCACGGAAGAGTCGGCTCGACTGGCCTTTCATCAGGAAGCACACCCAAACGAACATCGAGAAGTTCGATGTGAGGACACCCAGTATCGACGTGAAGGTCTCAAGCCTCTCCGGTGGGAACCAGCAGAAGCTGGTCCTCGCCCGTGAGCTGCACGGCGAACCGGTCATTGTCACGGCGATGCATGCTACCAGGGGACTGGATGTAGGCGCCATCGAGTATGTCCACAAGCAGATCATCACCCAGCGAGACCAGGGGACGGCAGTCCTGTACATCTCCACGGAACTCGATGAGCTGATGACGCTTGCTGACCGCCTGATCGTGCTGTGCCACGGGGAGATCATGGGCGAGGTCGACCCGAAGGAGGTCTCCATCGAGACTGTCGGCCTGATGATGGCCGGGGAACGTCTTGAAGAAATCGTCCATTAATGGTATCCCATTGGGACTGTATGTTACAGAACCGTTTCAGGAATAAGGAAAGCCTATGACGCAACCAAGAGTACCGAAATACCAGTTGATCAAGAAACAGCTCCTCAAGACCATCTGCGCCCTGAAGCCCGGCAGCAACAAGCTCAAGACCGAGCAGGAGCTGGCCGAGGAACTGGGGGCGAGCAGGGCCACCGTCAGGCAGGCCATGGATGACCTGGTGGGTGACGGGTATATTACTCGCTGGCAGGGGAAGGGCGTGTTCGGCCATCCGAGAGTCTGTGACATGGAGATGCGGATCGACCAGGATATGAATTTCAGGACCCTCCTCGCACGCTGTGGGTATCGGGTATCCGTGACGCAGTCCCACAGCCGGAATGCGAAGGCGACCGAGCTGTTCGCACACCGTATCCCCGAGATACGGGGCGGGGATGTCTATGCGTTCGACTGGAACTACTATGCCGATGATACCCCGGCGATCATCTGCCGGGTCGAGACCCCGCAGGCCCTTGTGGTGAATCCCTTCGATGACAACATCCCGCCATTGACCCTGAAGGATCGGTTTATGAAGCTGTGTAACCTTGAGTATGCCTTCACCACCATCTGGTGGCGGGCGGCACATGACCTTGCGGCGAGTGAGATGTTCAAGATCGGGTCACTGACCCCCCTGGTCGTATGGGACGAGTTGTTCTATGATCTTCATGACAATCTCATCTGCTATAATGAGATCGTGTTCAACCCCACGATCATAGACTTCAGCATGATCAATCATTTCTAGACAGGAAAGAGGATGGAAAGAAGAGAAGCATCAGTCAGGAACGCTGTATCCCATGAAGCTCTCAGGGTGATCGGCACCAGTGTTCCGGTCCATGATGCGAAGGCCAAGGCCCTCGGTACGCTCGAGTATATCGACGATATGGAGCGGCCGGGTATGCTGCACATGAAGCTGCTGCTCTCTGACCATGCCCATGCCTTCATCGAGGAGATCGATACGACTGCCGCTGAGCAGGCGCCGGGAGTCCATGCTGTGTTCTGCTGGAAGAACACACCTCAGCAGCAGTATAACAGTGCGAAGCGGTTCGACGGGCAGGAGATCATCGAGGATGAGCAGGTATTCTCCCGGACCGTTCGGTTCATCGGGGACCGGGTTGCCGCTGTCGCGGCTGACACCGTAGAGCAGGCAGAACGTGCGGTCAGGATGATCACCGTGCACTACCGAGACCTCCCGGCGCAGACCACCTTCGCCGATGATGATGGACCGCTGGTCCATCCTGAGCTTGGTACCAACCATATCGCTGATGTCATCGTCGGGTATGGGGAGGTTGAGGACGCATTCTCTGAAGCTGAACGGGTGTTCACCCATACGACCAGTACCCCTGCGATCCACCACCTGGCCCTGGAACCCCATGGGGCCATAGCCGAGACGGACAGCAGCGGGAAGATCACGGTATGGAGCACGACCCAGACGACCTTTGCGGTTCGGATGCTGCTTTCCGACCTCTTTGGCCGGCCCCGTCATGAGATACGGGTCATCAAGCCGCCGCTCGGCGGGGCCTTTGGTTCCAAGATCCCGATGATCCTTGAGCCGATCGTCGTGTGCGGTGCCCTGGCGACCGGGAGACCGGTCAAACTGGTCCTTACCAGGAAAGAGACCTTCATCGCCACACGGACCCGCCATGCATCAGCGGTGACGGTACGTACAGCTGTCGATACAGATGGGAACATCCTTGCCCAGGATATCCGCATGTTGCTCAATGCCGGAGCTTACGCTACCCAGAGCCATAATGTCGCTGCCGCGACTGCCCACAAGATCGTCAACCTCTACCGGTTCCCGAACTACAGGATTCACATCACGCCGTTGTACACCAATATGCCCGTAGCCGGGGCTATGAGGGGATACGGGTCACCCCAGTTGAACTTCGCCCTGGAGACGAATATGACGAACATCGCCAGGGCGTATGGCATCGACCCAGTCGCCTACCAGCTGAAGCATCTCGTGACCCCTGAGAGTGTCCATCCCGTCTACGGCCACTCCTTCGGCAGGCCGCAGCCGATAGTCTGTGTAAAGCGGGGAGCTGAGCTCTTCGACTGGGAAGATAGATTGCGACGATGCAGCTCCCCTGTCGACGGGAACTTGCGCGGGGTAGGGATGTCAGTCGGGATCTACGGGAATGGGGTATTCCCTGCCCATGTGGACTACACCGGGATCCGCATCACGGTGAATGAGGACGGTTCCGTCCTCTTCTTCACCGGGACCCATGATATGGGGAACGGGTCCGTGACGGTTCAGAAGATGATCATCGCTGAGGAACTGCGTGTACCAATCTCTTCGATTCGTGCCGTCGATTCCGATACCGAACTCTGCCCTTGGAACCTCGGGGACTATGCGAGCCGTGGTGTCTTCGTCTCCGGGGAAGCAGCCAGGAAGGCTGCCGTCTCCATGAGGGAGCGTATCCTCACTGAAGCAGCAGAACTGCTCGGATTGGATGCTGACAGGCTCGAGCTCTCTGAGGATGCCGTATATGCCCGAGAGGATGGGACTGCCATGCTCTCCCGAAGCGAACTCATGCGGCAGATCCACCTCAAGAGGCAGACATGGCTCTCCCTTACCGAATCCCATGCGAACGAGGC
Source organism: Spirochaetia bacterium (assembly GCA_963677595.1). Taxonomy (GTDB): domain Bacteria; phylum Spirochaetota; class Spirochaetia; order CAKZLE01; family CAKZLE01; genus CAKZLE01. The sequence goes on along the minus strand of OY782041.1, from coordinate 4,165,281 downwards.
CGAACGCTGCTCATACGGGGCCCACTTTGCCGAAGTGCTGGTCGACCCGAAGAGCGGACGCATCTCCCTGACCGACTATGCCGCGGTCCATGATGTCGGGAAGGTGATCAACCGACTCGGCATCGAAGGGCAGCTCGAGGGCGGGATCCATATGTCAGCAGGTTATGCGCTGTCAGAACAGCTCGTCTTCGATGAGGGAGGTGCCCTGAAGAACGGGCACCTGAAGCGGTACCATATGGTCTCGCCTGCTCAAATGCCTGCATCGATCTCCCTTGACTTCATCGAGGGGGTAGAGTACCCGGGACCCTACGGCGGGAAGAGTATCGGTGAATGCGCAACCGTCCCGGGGGCGGGGGCGATCATCAATGCCGTGAATGATGCATTGGGAAGTGATTTCACCTCCCTTCCCGTGACCGCGGACGATGTACTGGGCTTCCTGGCAGAGCAGACAACCTGCGAACGTAATAATCAGTAAGAAGGAGCAGACAACATGGCAAAGATATTGGGAATTTGCGGGAGTCCCCGGAAAGGGGCAACACTCTATGCGCTGGAAGCGGCGTTGGAGGCTGCAGCTGCCTTCCCGGAGATAGAGACCGAGCTCTGGTCGATCCGGGGGAAGAAGATAGCCCCCTGTGTCCACTGTGACCGGTGCATCAGGGAGAAGACCATGTGTCACATCCAGGATGACCTGCAGGAGATCGAGGCGAAGGTCCTTGAGGCTGATGCGCTGCTGATCGCTACCCCGGTATATGACATGTCGATCACCTCACAGCTTGCAGCACTGCTGAACCGGCTTCGGCCGATGTACCTGGTCTACCCAGGCCACCTGCGGAACAAGGTCGGGGGAGGGATCGCCGTGGGCGGCACCCGCCATGGCGGACAGGAGATGACGCTCCTTGCCCTCTCGAACTTCTTCATGATGCATGAGATGCTGGTGACCGGCGGCTATGGCGGCTGCTATACGGGCGGCACGATCTGGTCGAAGGACAACCGGGCACATGGGGCTGAGGAAGATACGGTCGGGATGGATACGGTCATCAGGCTGGGGCAGGCCGTCGCTGAAGCGACGCTCGTGACGAGTCTCGGGAGACAGCATACCGAACAGCTGTTGAGTTCACACGGGGTGTTAAAAGCATCGGCTGACCCCTTGCGGGACCATTAAGATACACATCAGGGGGGAGGACGCACAGATGCCAGATATAGTTATTAAGAACACAACGATCGTAACAGTGAATACCCAGCGGGAGATCCTGTATGGCCATTCCCTGCTCATAACAGGAGATTCCATCGCGAGGATCGCGCTCTGGGAAGAACTTGAGGCGGACCTGCCTGACGGTGTCGAGATCATCGACGGCAGGGGGAAGATCGTGTTCCCCGGACTGATCAATACCCATAACCACCTGTTCCAGACCCTCCTCAAAGGCCTCGGGGATGACAAGGTCCTCAAGGACTGGCTGAAGGACATGACGTTCCCAGGAGCGGCGAACCTCACACGTGATGATGTCTACACCGCTGCGAAGCTGGGCTGCATCGAGGGTATCAGAAGCGGGACGACGACCATGCTCGACTATATGTACCCCCACCCAATCGAGGGGCTCTCCGATGGAGTCATCGATGCCTTCAGGGAGCTGAAGATCAGGGGTATCTTCGGCCGCGGCATGATGAATACCGGTGAGCATGCAGGTACGCTCCCTGCGATCATGCAGGACACTGAGACGATCATCGCTGACCTCCGGCGCCTCTTCGAGGAGTACCATGACACCGAGAACAGGAGGATCCGTGTCTGGGCAGCTCCGGCAGCCGTCTGGTCCTGTTCAGCAGAACTCCTCTCGAAGGTCTGGGAATTGGTCAACACCTATGAGAGCGGGATCTCCATCCATATCTCCGAGACACCCTTCGACCGGGATGCGGCCGAGCAGCTCCACGGCCTCCCGGATGCCGAGGTACTCGAGGAGCTCGGGATCGTGGGACCGAACGTTCTGATGGTCCACTGCGTCTACCTGACTGAGCGTGACATGCGCATGGCCCAGTACTATGATATGAAGGTATCACACAATACGGTGAGCAATATGTACCTCTCCTCCGGTGTGGCACCGATTCCCCGCATGCTTTCCAGCGGCATCACGGTCGGCCTCGGCAGCGACGGCCCGGCAAGCAACAACTCGCAGGATATGATCGAACTGATGAAGTTCACTGCCCTCCTGCATAAGGTCCATACGAAGGACCCGACTGCCATCACGGCTGAGAAGGTGCTGGAGATGGCGACTATCGACGGGGCACGGGCGGTTGGCCTTGAGGACCAGGTAGGTTCCCTGGAAGTAGGGAAGAAGGCCGACCTCTTCATTTATGATCCTGGACTGTCCCCGAAATCGATCCCCCTGCACCATCCGGTCTCCACGCTGGTCTATTCCGGGACCCATGCGGCTGTCGAGACGGTGATCGTGGATGGGAACATCCTCTTACGGGATGGGGAGTTCGTGTTCGTGGATGAGCAGGCGGCGATCACGCAGTGCCAGACTGCGGCAGATAACCTGGCAGAACGGGCCGGCATCGATAAGAACAAGTACCGCCGGTGGAAATCTCTGGCGTTCTAGCAGCCTTCCCAGCGGGTGAAGAGTGAGTGCTCGATCCCCAATTGGTCAAGGATCTTGCCTACGGTATGGTTCACGATATCGTCAATGGATTTGGGACGTGCATAGAACCCCGGAACGGGGGGGAGCATCACCACGCCAAGCTGTGCGAGTTTCGTCATGTTCTCAAGATGGATCACGTTCAGCGGGGTCTCTCTGGGGACAAGGACCAGCGTGCGGTGCTCTTTGATCATGACATCCGCAGCTCTGGAGATCAGGTTCTCCGAGTAGCCGCAGGTTATCGAGGCGACAGATTTCATACTGCACGGGGCAATGACCATCCCATGAGTCCTGAACGAGCCGCTCGATATCCTCGCAGCCAGGTCATGGTAGTCATACAGGTGGTCAGCCAGTGCCCGAACCTCTTCGACTGAGTACGTCGTCTCGATCCCTATCGTCCGTTCCGCCCATGAGCTGAGAACCAGATGGGTCTCGATACCCTCAGTGGCCTGCAGGGCTTCCAGCAGGCGAATGCCGTAGACGGCACCGGAGGCACCGGTTATCGCTACTATGATATGCTTTATGTCCATAGGACCTCCCAGTTCCTGCTCAATGGTAATCCAGCCTCTTCATGAGGAGGTCTTTCGTGGTGGTCAGGCTTCGTGTTGCATCCGGTGAACCGCTCACCGCGATCAGGGTGAACAGGATATCAGCGAGATAGAGCAGGGACAGCCGTGACTCGGTCGTGCCGGTATAGGCATAGATATCAAGGCGGCTGCCTGTCAGGGCGTAGTCAGCGGCCACCGCCAGGGGCGAATCCTGGTTGTTGGTCATGCTGACGATGGTTGACCCAGCTGCCTTGGCATGTTCTGCGATCTCCAGCATATCTGTGTCATATCCCGAGAACGATATCAGCCAGGTGATATCAGGGCGTGCCTTGGTCCGTGCGGAGAGCTTCTGGAAGACAAGGTCAGGATAGTAGATGCACTCGATCCCCAGCCTGGTGAACTTGTTCACCAGGTCTACCGCGATGGCGGACGAGCCGCCGACTGCATAGAGGTAGATCTTCCTCCGCTCGAGGAGGGTCTCGACCAGCTCATCCAGTTGAAGGGGGTCGAGCAGGCCCAGGGTGTTCTCCAACGCCTTGCACTCCTCGTTGAAGACCTTGGACGCGATCCCCATGGTGGAGTCCTCGGCATTGACCCCTTCGTGGATCAGGGAATAGTTTATGGCTACCTGTTGAACGATCGCCCCGGAGAATTCCCTGAAGTTCTCATAGCCGAGTTTCCTGCAGAAACGGGAGATGGTCGACTTGCTCGCACCGGTCATCTCCGAAAGGCTGACGATCGAGATGTTCTCAATATCTTTCAGGTTCGCCAAGACGAACTCCTTGAGCAGTTGTTCGGTCTTGGAGAAGGTGCTCTGCATGTTCTCCAGCTGTGCGATCAGGTTATAGTGCTTCATGGCTGCTCGTTCCCATCCTGTGCCGCTATTACTTTCTTTCCCGCATCGAAGATATATGCGGTCTCAGCCAGCTTGCCGGCCAGGTCGAACACGGTCTTATACCCGGATTCATCATCGTTGGCCGACAGCTCCTTGATATCCCTTGACCAGACCTTGCCCCCGATGTACCCCCGTTCCTCATTGCTCACGATATTGAAGCCTTTGGACATCAGGAGGTGGAGTACTGTATTCACGGCAGATTCCTGTCCGCCGTTACGGGTCCCCCCAACGGAAAACGCAGCACCGAGCTTGCTCCGGAATACCGTCGACCCGAGCATGACCGTTGCCGGCCGCAGCCGTGAGAAGAATGCCATGAGCTGCGGTGTAACGCTGTGGACATAGACGGGGCTCCCGATGAGGACGGCATCAGCCGTGACGAAGGTATCAAGCAACTCCTGCATGTCATCCTTGAACACACACCAGGTCTTGTTCTTCCTGCATGATCCGCAGCCGTTGCAGGGGGCGATCTTATTCCCGAACAACGATATGATCTCTGTCTCGACCCCTTCCTGGGTAAGCTGTGAGAACGCATCTTCCAGGATCCTCAATGTCGCCCCCTTCCTGGGACTGCCTGATACGCCGATGATCTTGACCATACTGTTTACTCCCCCGCCTGCTGGCTGCATGTCTCTTCATGGTTTGCAACGGTCCCCCGTTTATGCCGAAGGCCCCGTCCCTCTGATGAAACCATGTTAACCCATCATAGTCAAGATACAGAAATCGAGGCGATGGCAATGCAGGCGGGTATGAGCGCCCTGATGCGATCGATATCGATCCCTATTCCCCAAGGTCGGTATTCACAAAATTGTAGATTTTATGCTGTATATCCTACAGAAATGTAAGAATTTAGGTCACTAGATTGCCTTTCGTTATGCACAACTCCCCGGATAACCTCTTACCTAGTGGTAAATTGAAGTATTCTGGCATGTTTTGGCATGGTTTATGCTTTATAGACTGGCGATAGGTACAGATTTGGTATCTGGAAGGTAGGGATCTCTTGTCGATTGTGGTGAAAATAATTTTCTTAAAAAATTATTGTTAAGAAAATGATTCTCATTTACAATTGATGGTACGGGAGAATCAGGCAGTACACTTGGTATGCATACAGGGATGCATAGGTACGATCGGTAAGGAAGGGGAATGTGACCACAGTCAAGCTTTTAGGGATGAGCGGAAGCCCCAGGAACATGTCGACATACCGCTCCCTTGAGATCGCCCTCTCAGAGGCTGCGAAGCATGAGGGAGTGGAGACGGAGATCGTGGCATTGAAGGGCATGGATATAGCGCCATGCAACCACTGCAACTACTGTAAGAAGCACGACAGTCTCTGCATCATCGATGATGACATGCAGCAGCTGTATCCCAAGCTGAAGGAGGCTGATGCCTTCCTCTTCGCAAGCCCGGTGTATGTGATGAGTGTGACACCGCAGCTCCATGCGCTGTTCACCAGGATGCGATGCCTGCATAAGCTGAAGGGTGGGGTCTTACGGAACAAGCTCGCCTCAGCGATCTCGGTCGGCGGGACACGCCACGGGGGTCAGGAGATGACCGTGAGTGCTATCGCGCATGCGTGTCTGACACGAGGCATCATCTTCGTAGGCAATGAACCGGGGAACTACACCGGGGCGATGGTCTGGTCGAAGGACAATGGTAGGAAGGGCGTGGACGATGACGAGATCGGCTGTGAGAGCCTTATCAATGTCGGTAATCGCTTAGCGGAAGTATCCTTGTGCATGAAAGCAGGGGTAGAGAGCAGGTCGTGATCCTTACGGCTTATGATGTTTGGTATGTGACGGCAATATGAAAGACCGATCATATATATATTCCACAGGAGGAGAAGATGAGTATGGTACGAGGAAAAAGATTCTGGAAGACGGCTATGGTCGTATTGATGGTATTAAGTGTCTCAGCGCTCTGTTTCGCAGGCGGGGCAGCAGAGACAGTCGAAGAAGAGGGTGGGCTCACCCCGATCAACCTGAGGCTCAGCTGGCTGGTTAAGGGTGAATATTCGCATCTCTTCGTAGCCCAGGAGAAGGGGTACTTCGAGGAGGAGGGGATAGACATCAACATCCTCGAAGGTTCTGAGAAAGCGACTCCTATCCAGCTGCTCATCTCCGGGGATGACCAGTTCTCCTATCTTGCAGCTGATGACATGATCGTGGCACGAACGAAAGGCATGGATGTCAAGATGACCTCCTGTATCCTGCAGAAGCTTCCCCAGGTCGTCATGGCGATGCCGGACGTGAAACTGGACGGGCCTGCCGATATGGCTGGGAAGAAGGTTGTTGAGACAGCTGGAGGGTCACTGCCGGTAGTCCTGGATGCGTTCCTGTCATACAATGGAGTTGATCCTGACAGTGTGGAACTGGTCATCGCAGACTGGGGTGCCAAGACTGCTGCTTTCCTGAACGGGGACGTAGAGATGATGGGTGGATACGCTACCAATGACCTCGCTACCATGGAAGCGAAGATGGGGATGGAATTCAACTATTTCTTCCTCGGCGATTACGGGTTCAACATGATGGCCCACGGTATCGTTGCTTCGACAGAATATATCGAGGAGAATCCTGAGATCGTCGCAGCTGTCAACCGGGCTGTCCGGAGAGGTGCAGAATACACGGTAGCACATCCTGTGGAAGCTGCAGATATCATGTCTGCACTCTTCCCTGATTCTCTCGTGAAGGAGATCACGCGAAAGCAGGTCGAGAGGACCATCGAACTGTTCACTACCCCGGAGACCGAGGGCAAACCATTGGGTTGGATCTCTGAGGACAGCCTCGAGCAGACTATCTCGATCCTGTATGACAATGGTGCTATCGACTCTCGAGAACCGGTCGGCAACTACTACACGAATGAATTCATAGAGATGTAGGGACGCAGAGAACGTGAGATGATAAACATCCAGCATGGGGCTGGACACATGACGGGTCTGGCCCCACTACTGAAATCCAACATATGAGGTGATACGCTTTATGGCAGAGATATCAGGAACTAACGTGACCGCTGATAAACGAAGTGAGGCGGCTAAGAAAAAGAAGAACGGGATATTCCTCACGTTCTTCAAGAATAATATGTACACGATCCTATCAGTTGTTTTCCTGGTAATCCTGTGGGAGGTCCTGGTCCGGGTGCTCAATACGCCTGAATACCTGGTCCCGGCACCTTCAGTGATCGTCAAGGCTGTTGCCGCGCACTGGCAGGTCCTGGCCAAACATGGCTGGGTGACCCTGTATGAAGTGCTGCTCGGGTTCGGTATCGCCATGGGTATCGGGTTCCCCCTGGCGATCCTGATCGTCTATGTCCCCCTCTTCGAGAAGACGGCTTATGCGCTGCTTGTCTCCGCCCAGGCGATCCCTAAGGTGGCATTAGCGCCTATCCTGGTATCCTGGTGGGGATTCAGCATTTTTCCGAAGCTCTTCGTGGCGTTCCTGGTCTGTTTCTTCCCGATCATCGTGAACACGGTCATCGGCCTCAAGTCGATCAGCCGGGAAATGCTGTACCTTGCGAGGTCGCTCGGGGCGAGCGGGATGCAGCAGTTCTGGAAGTTCCGTGTACCGCAGGCATTGCCGAACATCTTCGGCGGCTTGAAGGTCGGGATCACCCTCTCGGTCGTCGGTGCCGTAGTAGGGGAGTATGTTGCGGCAAACAAGGGACTTGGCTATTACCAGGTAGTAGCCGGGGGGAACCTCGACACACCCATGGTCTTCGCCATACTGATCCTGCTGTCCCTGATGGGGATCGTCCTGTTTAACATCGTCAATATGATCGAACGAGTCGCCATCAAGGGTGACCCAAGCAGGAAAGAATAATACGATCTACGTATGAGAGCATACGATGACAACGGATCACAACACATGGCGACGTGTTGAAGAGGAGAGAACTGTGACTGACATTGAAAAAGACGGCCGTTCAAAAGGCCTTCCTATAAGCATCTCAGGAGTAAGCAAGGTATATGATACGTCTGACGGGCCGCTGCTGGCCCTTGATGAGATCTCCCTTGATATCAAGGCGGGAGAGTTCCTCTCGATAGTGGGCCCGAGCGGCTGCGGCAAGAGTACGCTGCTGATGCTCATCAGCGGGCTTATCAAGAGCACAACCGGGGAGATCAAGATCGCCGATACGGTGGTGAAGAATCCCTACACCGATATCGGGTTCGTCTTCCAGCAGGACTTCCTGATGGACTGGCGGACGGTGCTGGACAATATCCTGCTCCCAATAGAGATAAAGAAGCTCGGACCGGCAGAGAAGTATCGTGAGCGGGCATTCGAGCTCCTCGACATGGTGGGGCTCGCTGGCTTCGAGAACCGGTACCCCTATGAACTGTCCGGGGGGATGAGACAGCGCGTGTCGATCTGCAGGGCGCTGATAACAAGCCCCCCCTTACTGCTGATGGATGAACCGTTCGGAGCTCTCGATTCCCTCACCCGGGAACAGATGACTGCCGACCTGGTCAAGATCTGGCAGAAAAACTGTAATACGCTCCTGTTCATCACCCACAATATATACGAGGCTGTCTTCCTGGCAGACCGGGTCCTGGTCATGTCGAAACGGCCCGGCAAGGTGCTGTACAAGAAAGAACTTGTTGACCTGAAACGTCCGAGGGACCTGAGTATCCAGGATACCCCGGAGTTCCAGAAGCATGCCTCCGAGATTCGGCAGACATTCGTGAAAGAGGGGATCCTGAAATAGAGATAGCCCTTACGGTCGATCTATACAGGGAACGAACGATTCATGGTGAGGAGAAGAATATGGAATTGAGATCATTCCTGGAGAAACTGAGACAGAACGGGCAATTGCTCGAGATAGATAAACGTGTGAAGCTCGACTTCGAGTTCGCGGCGATCGAGGATGCCATGGAGAAGGAGAGCAGGCCTGCAGGCTTGTTCACCAATACCGACCACCCCTCGGGGATCCCGGTGATCGGGGGTGTCCTTGGTACGATGAAGCGTATCGCATTGGCACTCGACTGTAGAGAACCGGAGATCAACCAGAAGGTGGATGCCGCCCTGGGGAACCTGATCGAGCCGGAACTTGTTGAGAACCCTCCGTTTTTGGAGAACCGCATCACTGGTGATGATATCAACCTCCGGGAACAGCTGCCCATCCCCTATCATAATCCCGGCGATGCCGGCCCCTATATCACGGGGGGCATCATCGTCTCCAAGGACCCCGAGACAGGCCGGCAGAACTTCTCGTTCAACCGCCTGCAGGTGAAAGGGCCGAGGAAACTGGGTCTCATGATGAACGAATGGCGGCATATCTTCCAGTTCTTCCGGAAATATGAGGCAAAAGGGGAGAATATGCCCATAGCGATCGCTATCGGCGTGGACCCGGCTGTCGAGATGTCCACAGGGTTCCGTATCGATGAGGATGAGGCCATGTTGGCAGGGGCACTGAACGGGGCACCCCTGAAAGTCGCTGCCGGCTCTGTCGGTATCAATGTGCCTGCCGATACCGAGATCCTCGTCGAAGGCTATGTGAAGGTGAAGGAGTGGGAGGACGAAGGTCCCCTGGCTGAGTTCACCGGGCACTACGGCGAGCATAGAGATATGCCGGTCATCGAGGTGACTTCCATCTCATACCGGAATGACCCGATCTACCAGACCATCGTCCCTGCATCCAACGAACATGTGAATGTCGGCAACGTGCTTTCTCGAGAACCCATGCTGAAACGGATGGTCACTCACGTCTCACCCAATGTAACGGACGTTCATCTTACCCCCTATACCGGCGGCTTCATGGCGGTCATCGCCCTGAACAAGACCAATTCGGGGGAACCGAAGAATGTTGCCCTTGCAGCGCTCATGACGCATGTGAACATCAAGATCGCCGTTATCGTCGATCCCGATGTGAACATCTACATGCCGAGCGACATCCTCTGGGCCATGTCTACCAGGGTGGATGCGAAGAAGGACATCATCACCATCCCCTATGCCCAGGGCATGGAGAACGATCCAACAACTGATGAGGAGGGGATGCAGACGAAGTTCGCGATCGATGCGACCATCGACCTCAAGATCAAGGATGATTACAAGCGAGTCACCTATCCTGCAGTGGATCTGGATGCGTTCCTGAAGCAGTAAGGGGCAGCCGGTTCTATTAGTGAAGGGGGTTACTTGTCATACTGCAAGAGAAAAAATTTCATAAATAATAATATATATGAAATAAATTCTCATTTATGATTGACCTTGGAGTAGAAAACAGATAATACTGTAGATGCAGCAACACCAGCTCACTACGTGAGCTGCTATCAATGATTTTGAATAAATTGTTTTTATAGAGCATAATACGTAGTTTTTCCAAGTGATTTGCAAGCTTTTCCAGATACATGCTTATGTGATGGAGAGGATGCATGATGTTAAAAACATACTAAAATGTATGATATGAGAAAAATAGATGTGAGGATGGGATGAGAAGAAGAACCGTTCGTCATTCTGGCACTTATGATGCAGAAAGGAGCACACAATGCCATTTGTAGAAGTCATGTTATGGGAAGGAAGGACCGTGGAGCAGAAACGGGAACTCACTACAGCGATCACCGATAGTGTGGTGAAGATCGCGAAAGTACCCAGGGAGAGCGTGATCATCGCGTTCACCGATTACCGGAGATCCGATTGGGCAGAGGGGGGCTATCTCGCCTCCGACAAGATCATGCATTCATAACATACAGTTTGAAGCTAAGACATAACACGTAACCTATGAAATAAGGAACAGGAGGAAGAGGAAACTATGAGTATGAAGCATACAGTATTAGTGCAGGGTGCGGTGTTCTATGCCTACCATGGGGCGACACCGGAACAGATCAAGCAGGGCCAGCGGTTCATCATCGACGCTGAAGTCAGTGCTGACATGAGTAAGGCCTGTGAGGAAGATTCCGTAGAGGGGCTGGTGAACTACCCGGCAATCTACGACATCGTCGAGAAGATCACGACCAATGAGCGGTTCAACCTCATGCAGAAACTCGCATTGCGGATCATCGAGCAGGTCAAGGCAGAGTTCCCGGATGTGAGCAGTGTCAAGATCTCGGCCAGGAAGTCATTGTGCCCCTATTACCGGGACTGCAAGACTATTCCCGGCGGCGGCGGCTTCATCTCCGATGACGGGGGAAGCGGTGTCACATTACTACGGAATTTCGAGAACTAGGGGAGGATGGAACACATGAAAGATATGGATATATTGAAATCGAACGGCATGATCTTCTGGGGGAACCACGGACTCACCCATGAGCAGAACGTCATGGGAACCAAATTCATCGTTGATATCGAGGTCGTCCTCGATATGTCCAACCAGTTCGCCGAAGACAAGCTCTCCAGTGGTCTTACGTATACGGACCTCTTCCAGATCACGCAGCAGGTGATCACCCAGGAGCACTACAAGACCATCCAGAAGGTTGCCCAGCGTATCTCTGATGAGGTCAGGGGTGCTTCCAGCACACCCATAGAGCAGGTCACTGTCACTGTGAAGGAACCGTATCCTGCTATACCTGGCTCGAATGTGGAGTTTATCGGGTTCACCCTGACCACATAATGTACTGACTTACCCTGTCCCTGCAGATACGAGGCTGCAGGGACAGATATACGTTACGAAGGAGAAGTCACATATGCCGTTCATCAATGTCATGTTATGGGAAGGCCGGACCGTGGAACAGAAACGGGAGCTCACCAACGAGATCACTGAAAGCGTGGTGGAGATCGCGAAAGTTCCTAGGGAGAGCGTCATCATCTCGTTCAGTGACTATAAGAAATCAGACTGGGCGATCGGGGGATCCCTGGCTTCGGACAAGTTTCCGGATTAGCACCGGTATCCGACAGGATTGGAGGGACTATGAGTTCACAATATACCATACTGGTACAGGGAGCGGTGTTCTATGCCTATCACGGGGCGACACCGGAACAGATCAAGCAAGGCCAGCGATTCGTCATCGATGCCGAAGTCAGCGCCGACATGAGCGCAGCCTGCGATGAGGATTCCATCAACGGGATCGTGAATTATCCAGAGATCTTCGCGATCATAGAGAGGATCACGACCAAGGAACGGTTCAACCTCATGCAGAAGCTCGCATTGCGGATCATCGAGCAGATCAGGGAAGAGTACCCTGCCGTAAGCAGGGTCAGTGTCTCGGCACGGAAGGCCCTCTGCTCATTCTATCGTGACTGCAGTACCGTTCCCGGAGGGGGAGGTTTCTTCCCCGATGACGAGGGCTGCGGGGTGACGCTGGTACGGACCTTCCCTGGTGGAGAAGAGGGGAGCATATGAGAGACCTGGATATATTGAAATCTAACGGCATGATCTTTTGGGGGAACCACGGGCTCACCCATGAGCAGAACGTCATGGGGACCAAGTTCATCATCGATATCGAGGTGGTCCTCGATATGTCCAACCAGTTCGCCGAAGACCAGCTCTCCAGCGGCCTTACCTATACGGACCTCTTTCAGATCACGCAGCAGGTGATCACCCAAGAGCATTACAAGACCATCCAGAGGGTCGCCCAGCGTATCGCTGATGAGGTCAGGGGTGCTTCTGGCACCCCCATCGAGCAGGTCACCGTCACCGTGAAGGAGCCGTATCCTGCCATCCCAGGTTCGAATGTTGAGTATGTCGGGTTCACCCTGACTGCATAAATTATGTTGTATATACAACTCTAGCCTTGGCTAAACTTCCATAATCTGATACATATATGACTGTTCCTGCCGTGAAATTCTGCAGGGACAGCAGATTGTATCTGTACGTGATCTACAAACAGAGACAGATCGTTCTCCCTCCAAGACGGGAGATCCGCTGAATGTTAAAAAAGAACCCTACAGACACACCGCTTCTTTAGCTAGTTAGAAATCCTCATAAGATAAAGAGATAGGTGTTAATTATGAAAAGACAGGAAGAACTGGGGACGAAGCCGGTCGGTAAGCTCCTTTGGGCATTCTCATTCCCTTCGATCTTCGCCATGGTGGTGAACGCAGTCTACAACGTGGTGGACAGGATCTTCATCGGGAGGTTCGTAGGGGAGGGCGCACTTGCTGCCCTGACGGTAGCGTTCCCCGTGATGATGATCCTCTTCGCCCTCGGCGGGCTGCTCGCAGGCGGTGTGTCTGCCTGCATGGCCATCCAGTTCGGCAGGAAGGATGTGAAGAAGGCCGGACGCTATTTTGCCAACGGTATCAGCATCGGGATCATCATCGTGATCGCTCTGGTCGCCGTACTCTTCTGGCAGCTGGACAACATCCTGCAGCTCTTCGGTGCCGATGAGAGTATCCTGAGCCAGGCGAATATCTACATGAAGATCATCCTTGGCGGGTTCATCTTTAATATGATCGCCTTCATCTTCAACCATACCATACGGACTGAGGGAAACGCCCACCTGCCGATGGTGGCGATGCTGGCTTCTGCAGTTGTGAACATTGTTCTCGATGCGCTGTTCATCATCGTGTTCGGATGGGGAGTCATGGGTGCGGCAGCAGCTACGGCGATCGGCCAGATGTCCGGATTCTTCATACTGATACCCTTCTATCTTCGGGGAAAGAGCCATCTCGAACTCACGATCTCCGACTTCATCATCCATGCCGTGATCGTGAAGCAGATCATGATCACCGGGATGGCGACCTTCATCGGGACCATGGGGAACAGCATAGCCCTCGGCTTCCTGAACCAGAGACTCTCAATCTACGGCGGGACAGAAGCCATTACCTCGATGGGGGCGATCAATGGCCTGTTCACCCTCTTCTTCCTTCCCCTGATGGGGCTGCAGCAGGGGATGCAGCCTATCATCGGGTATAACTTCGGGGCAGATAAGCACGACCGCGTGAACAGGACCCTGAAGCTCGGGATCCTATGGGCTGTAGGCTTCTCCACGCTCATCTTCCTCGCCCTTCAGATCTTCCCGCAGTTCTTCATGGGCATGTTCATCAACCCATCATCACCTACCATGGGAGTTGCAGTACGAGGCTTGAGGATCTATGTCATCATGCTTCCCCTGCTGGGTCTGAACATCCTGGGGATCACATTCTTCCAGGCCACTGACCAGGGCAAGAAGGCCCTCATCTTGAGTATGCTTCGCCAGTTCATCTGTCTGGTACCGCTGCTGACCGTACTGCCTTACCAGTTCGGCCTGACCGGTGTCTGGGCTGCAGTCCCTGCAGCGGATGGGTTGGCGATCGTGATCACAACGATCGCACTGCTGAGGAACTACCGGAAAATTGAAGAATTGCATCGAATGCAGATGGGAATCTCGAAAACCTAGATGCCGAGTATCGCGATTTGCCTGATTACTCTCATGCAAAAGCTACATTTAAGTAGGTTCTGCTATGGTGCGATAATATTTTTAGTGATTTTTCTTCCATTTCAGCTTGATTCTTGAAAGTATTTATAAATTATGTGTTGAAAAGAAGTTAAGCACATTTTTACGCAGAATATAACTATCTGGGAAACGTATAAAAACTACATATATGTGGGAAATATAATATATTTCATCGGGTTATTAAAAAAAACATTGACACCGGTGTCAATATGACTTACCATCTGATTACAGACTGATTGACACCGGTGTCAGTCAGAGAGGAGGATGCGTTTTGGCTGTTACTATGCGGGATGTTGCCAGCAGGGCTGGAGTATCACTTAAGACCGTTTCACGTGTCGTCAATGGGGAAGTGAATGTCTCCACGACAACGAAGACAAAAGTACAGAAAGTCATTGATGAGCTTAACTTCGTCCCGAATCAGGTAGCGACCATCTTCTCCAGGGGCCGGGCCCTTTCGATCGGTATTGTCATGGGTTGGGGAATACAGACAGCCTTCTATGCAACGCTGATGGAAGCCCTGCTGGCGACCTGCCAGTCGATCAATTACCGTTTGAGCCTGTTCAAGCTTGATGAACATGTCATCGACCTGGTCAAGGCTGCATACGGCGGGAAGCAGATTGAAGGTCTGCTCCTTGATACCATAGCCGGTATCAATGAAGAACTGATCTCCTACCTGAAGGAGAACAACATACCGTTCATGATCATCCACCCAGGACAGGTAGAACTGGAGCCTGAGATCTCATATGTAGCGATTGATGACTATAAGAGTACTGAGAATGCCGTCAAGTATCTCACAACTCTTGGACATACATCTGTAGGATGCATCCTGCTGCAGTCTGATTACAATTATTCGATAAGGCGATTCAAGGCTTATGAGGATGTTATGTCTGCCAATGGGATGACTAACCAGGAGGACCTGATTTACCTTTGCGGGCAAACTGGTGGAGCATCGTTCAATGGAGGCTATGAAGGAGCAAAGCATCTCCTGGCAGTGAATAAGGACATGACGGCTATATTCTGCCAGACTGATGAGACTGCCATGGGTGCGATCAGTGCTGTGTGGCAGTCAGGGAAGCGGGTCCCCGAGGATGTCTCGATCATAGGCTTCGATGACATCTACTATGCGACGATGGTCGTCCCACAGTTGACGACGATCCATCAGCCTATAGAAGAGATCGCGGAAGCTGCCGTCACGCAGCTGCTCCAATTGATAGATGACCCTGCTTCCGGCCCGTTCCATACGGTTTTGGAAACGAAGCTGGTCGTGAGGGACTCTACAAAAATCTGTTAATTACCCGTATCGAGTAGGTGCACATTCGAGATACAGGTTGTTAAATACATGTTAATCAAAGCAGGGGATTCGCCGAGTACGGCAAGACCTTGCGCAATAAGAATGGGAGGCTAGAGATGAAAGTGCTGAGAAAGAATGTATGCAGTGTGTTGTTTGCAGTTTTCATGTTGGTATTGTCTGGTTCAATGGTTTTTGCAGCCGGTCAGAAGGAAGCAAGTTCAGAACCTGTCGTGTTGGATATCATGGGGCCGTGGAGTGCTTCTGAACAGGAAGCGTTCCAGGTAGTGCTTGATGGATTCACAGAGAAGACCGGTATCGAAGTTCGATACGAGGCGGCTGAGGATGTGATCAAGGTCCTTGGACCCAGGCTTGCAGCCGATGAGACTCCTGACCTGGCGATCCTTCCGGTTGCTAATGGACTCAAGGAACTCGTAGCTCAGGATGCTATTGTCAGCTTGAACAGTATGAAGAGCGAGATCGAGTCCAGTTTCAGCCAGGGCTGGTTAGACCAGTTCACCTTCGATGGTGAGATCATGGCTATCCCGACACGTGCAAGTGTCTCGAACCTGTTCTGGTTCGATCCCTCTAAGATCGACGGGGACCCAAGTACCTGGATGTATGATGACTTCACCGATTATGCTGATAAACTGGTAGCTGCAGGGGAGAAACCTGTTGCAAGTATCGCGAAGACATCCTGGACCCTTACCGGTCTCATTGAGGATATGTTCCTCGGTTCTTACGGAGTTGACGAGTGGGTTAAGCTCATGACGAATCAGACTCCCTGGACTGACCCGAAGGTCGTGGCAGCATTCGAGAAGATCGCTGATTACTACGGTGGGTCCTATGTTGCAGGCGGCGGAGAAGGCGCTATGGGTACAGATCTTGTAGGCGGTATCTCCCGAGTCTTCGGTACCGATGCAGATGCAAAGTTCGTTATCGGCGGCGGCTGGGTAGCAGGTATTGCTAAGAGTGCTATCAATGAGAATCTCGTTGAAGGCGAGACTATCGACTTCATCGTATTCCCTCCAGGATCAGACGCAGGAAAGGGTGCTGTCATCGCTGCAGCGGATGTCGCAGTACAGTTCTCAGACAGTTCTGAGGCAACCCAGCTGATGGAATACCTGATCAGCGCTGAAGGTCAGGCATTATTCGCACCATCAGGGTATACTGTAGCTAACTACAATGTAAGCCCTTCACTCTACACAGGTCTTACCGCACGATCAGCTGAGTACCTTTCATCACCTACAGCACAGATCGCACCTTCAAACGGGGCTATGCTTGCAAACGAGAAGAGAGGGGCTCTGATGGAAGTGATCCAGTCAGCGATCCTTAATCCTGCTGGTATCGAAGCTTCTCTTGCTGAATTCCAGAAGAACTATGGAGATATGTAGATAGTGAAATTACGTTACTTGTTTAAAAGAAAACAAAGACGTAGTTCAAACCTGTCGGGGCTGCTTCTTGCCGCCCCGGCATTGATCTTAGTGTTAGCCTTTCAGCTGGTACCTGTCCTCTATACATTGAGGTTGAGTGTCGCTGAACCAACAGGTTTTAAGCTGAAAGGGTATGTCGGGTTTGAGAACTTCGTCAAATTATTTTCTGACAATAAATTCCTGAATCTTGAGGATTTCCCGGCATCATTCCCGACCGGTGCCCTTGTTGTCAGTCTGAAGTGGATAATCGTGGCTGTGCCGGCGGTTATCATCATAGGGATGATCGTTGCCCTCGTTGCAGATAATGTGAACCTGTCGTTCGTAGACAAACGGAACAGGAGGCTTCAGGCCCTGGTCAGGAGTACCTTCTTCCTGCCCATGGTCATCTCCGGAACGGTCATCGGGATCATCTGGATGTTCATGTATGCACCGAGCCCGAAGATCGGGTTCCTCAATGCGGTGCTGCATGGATCCTACTCATGGCTGGGAGACCCCGAACTGGTCATACCCTCACAGATCGCTGCGTGGGTCTGGAGCCAGTGCGGTATGTCCGTGATCATCCTCTCGGCAGCCCTGAAGGGTGTGAGCCAGGACCTGCTTGATGCAGGAAAAGTGGACGGGACTACCAGCTGGCAGCGGTTCTGGCATATAACGGTGCCTTCGATCAGGCAGCCGATATCATTCTTGCTCGTGACCCAGCTCGTCCAAGTATTGAAGGTGTTCGATGTAGTCTATGTGACGACCGAGGGCGGTCCTGCCGGCATGAGCCGGACGATGGCGCTCCTGTTTTTCGAGCAGACGTTCCGTTTCATGAAACCGCAATACGGAGCAGCGATCGTGACTATCATGAGTCTGATCATCGTTACCGTGTTCAGTATAACCAGAAAGATAGGGGAGGAAAAATGAATCAGAGAACTCTCCAAAATAGTAATATGACCGCGGGGACCGCGCAGGTGTATCCCGTGAAGAGACCGGCACTGAAGCCGTCTGTGCTTATCATCAGGATCGTAGTCCTCTTCGTCGTGCTGGTATGGCTCATCCCCCTCATCGGGCTAGTGATAAACTCGTTCAGGCCGTTCACCGATGCGACAGGATCCGGATGGTGGACTGTGTTCATAAACCCGAAATTCGACCTGTCGAACTATAAGGCCATGCTGGGGATGCAGAACCTCTCAACGGGACTGATCAACAGTGTGCTGATCACCTTCCCAACGACCTTGGGGGTTGTACTGGTCTGTGCATCAGCTGCATATGTGTTCACCCTGACAGATTTCCCTGGCCGCCTGATGCTGTTCGCCTTCGTTACAGGCCTTATCATCATACCGCCAGAGATTACCCTGTACCCGACGCTGGTAATCCTGAAGATGACCCATCTGGTCAATACCTATCCCGGTGTATGGATGAGTTATATCGCATCGACAGTCCCGTTCGGAGTCTTCCTCCTGGGCAGTTTCATGATACAGATCCCCAGGGAGCTGCTGAATGCTGCCAAAATAGACGGAGCCAAGACGAGGCATATGCTCTTCAACATCGTACTGCCGCTTTCAGGACCTGCAATCGCATCCCTTGCTATCTTCGATTTCCTGTGGGTCTGGAATGATCTCCTGCGAGCCTTGATCATCATCCCTGATTCTTCAATCAGGCCGCTGACTGCTGTCCTGGCAAACTCTGCCGGCGGGTATGGCGAGTATATCACGGTACAGGCTGCCGGTGCGGTACTGCTGATGCTGCCGCCGCTGATTGTGTTTCTCACGGCCCAGAAGGCATTCGTGAACGGTGTGATGGCCGGGGCGATCAAATCCTGATCCATTGCAGGTATTGAGAGAACGATCGATGAAGGAACAGACCTTGACTGCCGTTATCACCGGTATCTGTAGGAAGTGCTGACCGCTTAGGGGTGTCAACCTGACTGTCTCCCAGGCAGAAGGTACTGGCTGAGTAACGGTTCATGAACATACTAACAGCGGAAACGCCTTGGCAGTTTCCGCTGTTCATACTTCAGGGCTGATTGCGTACAGGATGTGTTTTGATCACTTGGCACCTGGAAAGCTATAAGGAACGTGTTGTGAATATTATGGTATTGGTCGGGCATCCCAAACAGGGGAGCCTGAACCATGGGATAGCCGGGCGGGCAGTATCCGTACTTGAGAGCTTGGGTCACGAAGTCTTCTATCATGACCTGTATGCTGAGGGCTTCGACCCGCTCCTCTCAATGGAGGAGTTGGAAGACAGCTATGTACCGGTCGGACAGATGAAGGAACATTGCGATGAGCTCAAACGCGCAGATGGCGTCGTCATCGTGCATCCCAACTGGAGGCACCAGCCTCCAGCTGTGCTGAAAGGGTGGGTAGACCGTATCATACGTGCCGGTGTTGCCTTCAAGTTCATCGGGAAACGGGGTGAGGACGGGAGATTCGTCCCACTGCTGCGTACCAGATTGGTTACAGTATTCAATACCTCTGACTGTCCCGAGGAGGAATTGGCGGAGCTGGGAGATCCCATCGGTCGGTTCTGGGATACCGTGGTGTTCGGGAACTGTGGTGCCCGGAAGGTCATAAAGAAAGATTTCTGCCGGGTGTTCATGAGCAGCCAGGCCCAGAGGGAGTCCTGGCTCGATGAAGCCGAAGAGATCCTGAGAGACGGGTTCTCTACCTGATTCGAATCCTGAGAACAATCTCCAAGATAAATGCGAGGTGCACAATGAGTAAGAAGATCAAGATCCTAGGGATCTCCTCAAGCTATACCAAGGGGGTCACTGACTATGCGCTAGGCCTGTCCCTAGAAGCTGCAGCGGAGGTCCATGAAGATATCGTGACCGATGTGATGAAACTGAGGGACTATGACATCAAGCCCTGCAACGGGTGCAACTACTGTCTCAGGAACCCCGGGAAGTGTATTCATGAAGACGATACCGCAGCGATGCTGACGAAGTTCTTCGATGCGGATGGCTACATTCTGGCATCCCCGGTCTATTCCTATAACCCGACCCCTTCGATGCTGCTCCTGTTCAATAAGATGCGGGCCATGCGAGAGAAGGTGCCCGGATTGTTCGGTAAGCCTGCATCTGCCCTGGCCGTCGGCGGCAGCAGGGCAGGAGGCCAGGAGTTGACGATCAACTGCATGATCAACCTGTGCCTGGCGAGGAATATCTTCGTGGTCGGCGGGTCGAGCGCGAACTTCAACTACACCGGCGGTAAGATGTGGACCCAGAACCGGGGACTGAAAGGTGCCCGGGAGGACGAGGTCGGCATCACCAGCATGCAGGACATCGGCAGGTGCCTGGGAAAGGCAGCTATACTCCTTGAGCATGGACGGTCCCAGGGAGGGAGCTCCCTTGAATAACCGTTGCCTGGAAATAGACCTGCACACACAAACTTTCAGGACGAGGACACTTGAGGAGAAAGTACTGAAGCAGTATCTCGGCGGTCGCGGTCTCGGGGCCCGGCTGCTGTATGAATATACCACCGCAGGCGAGGATCCCCTTGCAGGATCATCACCGATGATCATCACCACAGGGCTGCTAGCGGGCAGCGGCTGGCCCTCAGCGGTACAGTGGCATGTCACGGAGAAATCCTCCCTGACCGGGGGGATCCGGAGCAGCCTGGCGTGGGGACGGTTTGGTATCGTATTGCACAGTCTCGGGTATGCCGCGGTGATCATCCAGGGGAGATCAGAGACTCCAGTCTATCTGCACCTTGCAGGGAAGGAAGTCCGGTTCAAGAATGCGGAAGCCTATCAGGGAACTGATACGCAGGTATTTGCCGCACGGATGGCAGAAGTCTACACAGGCAGTTCAAGCCTTGCGATCGGGCGAGCAGGAGAAGCCATGACGGGGCTTGCGGCGGCAATCGCGGATGGTTACTCGATGACCTTGCGTGGCTGCGGGACCATAATGGGCAGTAAGAGGCTCAAGGGGATCGTAGCCGAACCAGGCGAGTACACTCCTTCATGGATTCAAGAAAAGGAATGGCTGTCGTTATCTGAAGTCGTCAGGGAAAAGGTAGCTACCCACCAGACATCGGTGAGGCTGCGGGATGTGGGGAAAGCCCTGTTCATCAGCAGTAAGAATCTGCGTGGGGACTGGCCGACGAGGAACTATCAGCAGCCCTCCTTCGAGATGATCGAGAACTTCAACGCGGAAGCGATCAAGGATATAACGGTGGGGACGAAGAGCTGTGAGAGCTGCGATATCGGTTGTATCAGGAAGACGCGGACCGAGCGGGTGGATACCGAAGGCTTGGAACTCGAACCGATCTGGACCCTGGGGGCGAGGATCGGCAACGGAGACCTGGCATACCTGGTTGACCTCTATGACCGCTGCCTGAAAGACGGCGTCGACCCGTCTGGCTTCGGTGGGATCGTAGCCTTTGCCATGGAATGCTCACAGCGGGGGATCCTTCCCAGGGACTATAGAGTTCAGTGGGGGAACCCTGAAGATATCGACAGGCTCTGGGAAGAGATGATCGAGGACAAGGGACTCGGGGGTATGCTTCGGAACGGGACAAGAAAGTTCTGTGAAGCACACCCTGAATGCCTGCCGTATGCCATGCAGGTGAAAGGGGTGGAGCTCTCAGCCCAGGAACCGAGGCAGTCGCAGACCTTCGGGCTGAACAATGCGGTCTCCAGCTGGGGCGGTGACGGGCTGTACGCCCTGCCGACCCTTGACGTGGCGAACAATGTAGCGGCAATGGAGGTTATTGCCCCGGAACTGCTGCCGGACGCATTGGAAACCCACACGCCTACCCATAAGGGGGCCGTGCAGATCATCTCGGAAGAGGTCAATGCCCTTTCAGACTCTTTGGGGATCTGCAAGTTCGCCTGTCCGGAGAGTTATGCCATCATGCCGTCCGACTTGGCTGAAGCCTGGAGCCATATCTTCAAGGAGCCCATGGATGCAAAGGGGATAATGACACTTGGTGACGGCATCATCGAAATGGAGCGGTTATTCAATCTCCGGGAAGGTATCTCCCCGGAGGAGGACAGGCTCCCTGAGCGGTTCCTGACCGAACCCATCACCGTCGATATATACGACGGGGACCGGCTGAAGGGACTCGTCAAGACCGGGGAGACGAGGACCTGCCTCAGTTTTCTGGATGAGATGAAAGAGGAATATTACGCGCTTCGGGGCTGGGATGGAGGCATCCCTGCCGACCGTGAAGCGAAAGAGGCTGCCCTGGAGGGCGAAAAGCTATTCGTTTAGGTGCAGGATGGAGGCGGTTATCATAGAGGACAACGATGACCGTGAATGATTTTATGAATAAGAGGTGAATACAATGGTAAAAGAAGATGTGTTGATCGTGAAGAACATCCAGCTGTGGGCAACTCATGGACATTTCGCCGAGGAGAACACGCTGGGACAGAAGTTCATCGTGGATGCGGAAGTCGTACTCGACATGACCGAGATGTGCCTGACTGATGACCTGGAGAAGGGATTCAGCTATGTATCGGTGTTCAACATCGTGAAGAAAGTCGTGACTACCGAGGAGCATAAGCTGCTGCAGCGTCTGGCATACCGGATTGCTGAGGAGATCAATGCCGCATACCCGGTGAAACAGATCCGGATCACGGTGAAGAAGCCGTCAGTGGCGATCGGAGGGCTGGTCGATTACTCTGCTGTCTCCATCGTACGGGAACCCTCTGATTTCTAACCAGGTATTGCATGCTGGTTGATTCTTTTTGCATCTATTGATTCAGCTTGGTAGAATGGTCATGATAAGAATAACGAATAAGGGGATGCCTGTGGTAAGCGATTTACGAACATATATGGAGCTGCTCAGAAAGCAGGGGGAATTGAACCTGCTGGAGAGCCCGGTCGACCTCGAGCAGGAGCTGGGAAGTATTCTGGCAACGGTCGAGAAGGGCGGCCTGCCGGCAGTCCATTTCAAGAACCTGAAGGGGAGACCCGGAGAAGTGGTTGGCGGCCTGCTCTCAAGCCATAAGAAGATCGCCCTGGCGCTTGGATGTGAGACGAACGAGATCTCCAAGGTGCTGATGGAAGCCTATGAGCACCCGGTGAAGCCGAAAGAAGTGGCGACAGCCGAATTCCATGCGAACATCCTGACAGGGACTGAAGCTTCCCTGCTGGAGTTGCCGATACCGACCCATGCACCCCTTGACGGGGGTCCGTTCATCACCGCGGGGGCATGTATCTCAAAGGACCCCGAGACCGGGCGCCAGAACGTCTCCTTCCAGCGGATGCACATCAAGAGTGCAAACCGTTCGGGGATCATGATCAATGAGTGGCGGCATCTGCGGGAGATGATGAAGAAGGCCTGGGCGAAGGGTGAGGGACTGCCGATCGCCGTAGCGGTCGGCGTGGACCCGGCGATCCTGATCGCGGCAGGTTTCCGGTATGACGGGGATGAGATGGAGATCGCCTCAGCGATCAGGAAGCAGCCCATCAAGGTGGTGAAGTGCCAGACGAGCGATATCATGGTGCCGGCACATGCCGAGTTTGTGCTTGAAGGGGAGATCCTCCCCGATACGCTGGAAAAAGAGGGCCCGCTCGCTGAGTTCACGGGACACTACGGTAAACTCTGGGAGAGCCCTGTCTTCAAGTTGAAAGCGATCTGCCGACGCGATGGGGCGATCTGGCAGACGATGAACGGGGGCTCGTTCGAGCATATCAACCTGGGGAACGTGCTGCCGAGGGAACCACTGCTGGAAAAACACTGCACCTACGTGTCCGCGAATGTGCTGGATGTCCATATCCCTCCGTACGGGTCAGGGTTCCTGGCGATCGTGCAGATGCGGAAGTCCAATGACGGGGAACCGAAGAACGTAGCGATGGCTGCGATGACGAGCCATGTGAACATCAAGAACGTGATCGTGGTAGATGAGGATACAGATATCTACAACGCAGCAGAGGTCTGGTGGGCCGTGACCAACCGGGTGAACCCGCGGGAGGATGTCTTCGTGATTCCGAACTCGCAGGGGCATGAGCTCGATCCGTGCAGCGACTCAGTGGGAGTACAGAACAAGACCGGGATCGATGCCACATCGAAAGCCCATATGAAGGATTTGAAGAAAGTGGTGTACCCATCCTATGATTTGAGTACGCTGGACTTCTCATAACAGAATACGGAAGAGACGATATAGAGATAACGAGGTGGAGAAGATGGAGATGTTGGAACAGGTAGAGGGTTTCTTACGTGAAGCGAAAGGGAACCTGATAGGCGGGGCCTTCGTCCCGGCGATAAGCGGGGGACAGGCGGCAGCGAGGAATGCCTCGGACGGGAGCCGGTTGGGGCTGACCGCATCGTCAGATGCGTCTGATGTCGATGCGGCTGTAGCAGCTGCAGCAGCAGCTTTCCCGGGTTGGTCAAAAGCGGCACCGGGGTACCGTGAGAGTGTTCTTCGGAAGTTTGCGCAGCTGATCGAAGTACATCAGGATGAGCTGGCGCAGCTCGAATCGCTGGAGACGGGGAAACCGATCAACCATACGATGAAGATCGACGCACCGGTATCATCGCGGAATATGATGCATGCCTCAGGGATCCCGAGCAGGATCAACGGAGAAACGATCCCTGTTTCTATCCCGAACCTGTTCGTCTATTCGACGCGGCACCCGCTTGGTACGATAGGTATCATCCTGCCGTGGAACTACCCGTTGATCCACTTCTCTCAGAAGGCGGGCCCTGCGCTGGCAGCAGGGAACTGCGTGATCATCAAGCCGGCATCAGTGGCGTCATTATGTATCCTCAGGCTGGGGGAACTGGCTTGCGAGGCTGGGATGCCGGCAGGAGTGTTGAACATCGTGACGGGAAGGGGAAGTGTGATCGGGAACGCGATCGCACATCATCCGGGAATCCGGAAAGTACAGATCACGGGATCAACGCCGGTAGGGAAGGCGATCATCAAGGCGGGGGCAGAGGACCTGAAACGGGTGACCCTCGAACTGGGGAGCAAGGCGCCGAACATCGTCTTCAACGATGCCGATATCGAGAAAGCGGTCAACGGAGCGTTTCTGGCAGCTTTCGGGAATACCGGGCAGAGCTGCGTGGCCGGGAGCCGTCTGTATGTCCAGGAAGGGATCTATGAGCAGGTGCTCTCTGGACTGCTGAAGAAGATCGAGGAAGCCAAGACGGGGATCGCGATGGATGAGGGAACCGTGCTGGGACCGATCATCGATAAGCACCAGTACAAGACAGTGATGGAGTATATCGAGACGGGGAAAGACGAGGGAACGCTGGTAACAGGCGGCAACGCCATGAGCGGCGGGGACCTGCCGTCTGGCGGGTACTATATCGAGCCGACCGTGTTCACGGATGTACCGGATGATGCGGTGATCTCGAAAGAGGAGATCTTCGGGCCGGTGGTATGCATCTATTCCTTCAAGACCGAAGAGGAAGTGATCGAGCGGGCCAATGACACCAGATACGGGCTGGCCGCTGCGGTATGGACTGAAAACGTGGGGAAGGCGATGAGAGTCTCCTCTGCGCTTGAGGCCGGAGCCGTCTGGGTGAACACCTATGATATGTTCTCGGCGAACGTGCCGTTCGGCGGGTTCAAGGAGAGCGGATACGGACGGGATAACGGGACGGCCGCGATCGAGGCGGTGACGGAACTGCGATCGGTATGGGTCAACACCGCGAAATAGGAGCGAAGAAATGACAAGTTTTTACCTTCCGGTACGGATCATAGAGGGAACAGGGGCATCGAAGGAGATCGCGAAGGCGCTCGGGAATGGGAAGACGCTGCTGGTCACCGACAAGGGGCTGGTAGCAGCAGGACTCGCGGGAACGATGCAAAAGACCCTTGAGGATTCAGGGCTGGAGACTGGTATCTATGATGCAGTGCTGCCTGACCCTGATGAGGATATGGTCATGGCCTTAGTACAGGTGCTGCGTGATGGTGGGTACCGTCAAGTAGTGGCACTTGGAGGCGGGAGCGTGATCGACACGGCGAAGGCAGCATGCTGCCTGGCGGTGAATGACGGGCCGATGGAAGACTACCAGTGGAATAACCGGGTCTTTGAGACCACCCCGCTGCCATTGGCTGCCGTACCCACTACAGCCGGGACGGGAAGTGAAGTTACCGGGGTCGCGGTGATCGGGAGCAGGAACACGAAGAAGGGGATCAAGCAGGATGCGATCTTCGCAGACCTTGCGGTGATCGACCCGGAACTGATGGCGGGACTGCCGCCGTTTTTGACGGCGATCACCGGGATGGATGCGCTCACGCACGGGATCGAGGCGTTCACGGGCGTCAACCGGAACCCGATCATCCTGAGCTTGGCCGAATCAGCGATCAAGCTGGTCATGGGCTCTCTCGCGAAGGTGGTGAAGGACGGGAGTGACCTTGAGGCAAGGAGCGATATGGCAAAGGCTGCCATGATGGCTGGGATCGCGATGGACCTGGGAGGTCTGGGGATCGTGCACTCGATCTCAGCGCCGTTCTGCAGTGCGCTGCATGTCTCGCACGGGCTGGGAAACACCTTCCTGCTGCCGTATGCCCTTGAGTTCAATGTTGCCGGGAATGAAGCTGTCTATGATGAGCTGGCGGTGCTGCTTGGAGGGAAGGACCATACAGATTGCATCCCGATCCTGCAAAGCCTGCAGGAGGAGCTGGGACTGCAGGAAGCCTTGGAGAAGGTCCGGGCCCAGCTGAAGGAAGAAGGGGACTTCGATGCGCTCGGGAAGATCGGGTCTGCGATGTTCCTCATGAAGAACAACATCAAGCCGGCTTCCCCGGAAGCCTGTTCAGCGCTGCTGAGGAAGGCTGCAGGAGTATAGCGTACAGACCAGAGGAGTGAGACATGAAACGTGTGCCTGAGTATGAAGTAAGCACCTGGCTGCTTGTGGACCAGTATAATGAACAGCATCCGAAATTCCCTTTGGATATCCTGAATCTGCATCCGGACCTTCAGGAAAGTATCCTCGTCAGATGTCTTAATGAGGCTCTCATGAACACTGCACCGATAGATCATGGTGATCATCGCGTGTACCGAGTCTCAGTGAACCTCTGAATCGGCTCGACCTATTGCATGGAGTCACATATCACATGAATCGTATTGTACATATAGATCTTGGAAAGCGAGATGCTCAAGTGCGGGAGCTCGATGAAGCAGTCATGAAACAGGTGATCGGGGGCAGGGGGCTTGGTATCGAGCTTCTCTTCGAATACTGCAGGAGCGGTATAGATGCTCTGGATCCTGCAAATCCCCTGATCTTGACCATCGGCCCGTTCTGCGGGACCGACTGGCCGAGTTCCGTACAGACCCAGATCACGGCGAAGTCTCCCCTCACCCATGCTCTCGGAGGTGCATTCACCTGGGGAAGCTTTGGCAAGGACCTTGCGAGTCAAGGCCTTACGGGGATCGTGATCACCGGAAAGGCCTCAGAGCCGGTCTCCTGCCATATCGAGAAGGGTTCTGTCTATTTCGAGGATGCAGCAGGTCTCTGGGGGTTGGACACGCGGGAAACTTCCGTAGTCCTGCGGGAGAGATATCCCGGGGCCTCTACAGCGATCATCGGCCCTGCAGGGGAACAGCTTGCCGGGCTCGGGACCATCGTGTTCGACGAATACCACACCTCCCCCCGTACAGGATTGGGAGCTGTCATGGGGAGCAAGCAGCTCAAGTCCCTGACGATATACCCCAATACCCCGAATCCGCAGGTCCCAAGGGATTTCCAGGGACTGGTACAGGTTAAAAGAAAACAGGTCATGGAGCATCCCGCTTCAGTCAAGCTGAAGAATCTCGGGAAAGCGATGCTGCTTGAGAGCAAGAACCAGGTGGGGGACCTGGCGACGAACAACCACCAGCTCACCCATTTCGACGGGCTCGATACCATCGGGGTGGAAGAGCTGCGGAAGTATGTCGTGGGGAACAAGCCGTGTCCCGGATGTGCTATCGAATGCATCAAGAGAGTCGATACGGGGACCACCGTGACAGAAGCTCTTGGTTATGAACCATTGTGGGGCCTTGGTCCCAGGATCGGGAACGGTGACCTGCCCTTCATCATAGAAATCTATGAGGAGTGCCTCAAGTATGGGATCGATCCGGTCGGTTTCGGTGGAATAACCGCTTTTGCCATGGAATGTTCCCAGCGGGATCTCCTCGAAGGGCGAGTACTCCCTTGGGGAGACAAAGACGCCGTACGACGCCTTCTTGCAGAAGTAGTCTCCGGTGAAGGTCTCGGCGGAGAGTTGAGGGACGGAAGCAGGGAGTTTACCTTGCATCACCTCGAAACACGGCCATATGCCATGGAAGTGAAGGGTGTCGAGCTCTCCGGCCAGGAACCGCGCCAGTCACAGGCATTCGGCCTCTCTCTTGCTGTATCCAACTGGGGAGGTGACTGGGGTTATGGACTGCCGACTCTGGATGTCTCCCACAACCTGAAAGCAGCGGAGAAGCTCTTCCCTGAGCTCCTGCCTGAGATCCTGGAAGTGACAAGTCCGGTGCATAAACCGCAGCTGGTGAAGTTCTCGGAAGAATTCAACGCTCTATCTGATTCATTCGGCCTCTGCAAGTTCTCCTGTCCAGAGACCTTTGCGATCATGCCTGATGATCTCCTGGAAGGCTATAACGCGATCTTCGGCGAACAGATCACACTCGACTCATTGATGGCGCTCGGCGAGCGGATCATCAATATGGAGCGGCTGTTCAACCTGCGCGAGGGACTTTCCGGTGAGGATGATGTCCTCCCTGACCGGTTTTTACATGAACCAGTCAGTATCGAGAAATTCACAGGGGACCGTCTGACTGGGCTGGAATCGACCGGAGAGCACATGGGAATCGTGAACCAGCTCGAGAGGATGAAATCTGAATACTACGCCCTGCGCGGCTGGGATGAGGGCGGGAAACCTGAAGAGCGTACGCTGAGGAGACTTGGGCTGCTCGATCATATTGCGAGATAACAAAACCCTGTCTCGCTGATGCATACATGAAACATTGAAGGAGGGATCTACGATGGACAGTACGATCAAAACGCTGGTCCAGGCCATGTCATGGGAAGAGAAACTCAGGCTGACGACAGGACTCGGGTTGTGGAGGACTGCAGCATTCCCCCATCTGGGGATACCATCGATCATCATGAGCGACGGGACGAACGGAATCCGGTTCCAGATAGAGTCTGGTGGTGAGTCATCATCAGGCTTCATCGACGGCAGCGAGGGGTTCGATACTGCTGAAGCCCTAGCTAAGACCCATAAGGCAACCTGTTTCCCCTCCGGGTCGACGATCTCCTGTTCCTGGGATACGGATCTCATCAGGCAGACTGGTCAAGCCATAGCTGATGAGTGCCACACCCTTGGGATCTCCCTGCTCCTTGGACCAGGTGTGAACATACGACGTCACCCGTTCACGGGACGGAATTTCGAATACTACTCGGAGGACCCGTGTCTATCGGGGGACTTGGGAGCTGCGGTGGTCTCAGGGTTAGCATCCAAGGGGATCGGAGCCTGCCCGAAGCACTTCGTCTGCCATACCAGTGATGATTTCCGGACCAGGGTCGATGCCCGTATAGATGAACGGGCTCTCAGGGAGATCTATCTCTCCTCCTTCGAGCGTGTCGTGAGAAAGGGCAGGCCGAAAGCGGTCATGACAGCCTATAATAAGGTGAACGGGGAATATGCCTCCGAGAACCATCATATCCTGCGTGATATCCTCAAAGGTGAGTGGGGCTTCGAGGGGATGACCATAAGTGATTGGGGCGGTGTGCCGCATCCTCTCAAGGCCCATGATGGCGGACTGGACCTGCATATGCCTGAATCACATGCTTCACTCAATCGCTTGAGGCAAGCATATGAACGTGGGGAGCTCTCCCTTGAGGCCCTGGACGAGCGGGTGGAAAGGATCCTGTCTGTCGTCTTCTCCCTGCAGGGACAGCAGCCCCGGCAAGCTGCAGCTGATTTCACCCGGAACCATGAACTTGCCCGGGAAGCGGCCATCCGTTCACTGGTGCTCCTGAAGAATGAAGGGAGTGTCCTTCCATTGAAGCCCGGAACGAAGGTGTGTGTTGTAGGGACTTTGGCAGTGGACCCGCTCTACCAGGGGACAGGCTGTGCCATCATCAATGCTGCTGCGGTGGACTCTCCCCTGGGAGAGCTGCAGTCTGCTGCCGGAGATGATTTCTCTATCGATTACCTTCCCGGTTATAACGCTGACCTGTCAAGAAATCCTACCTATCTGGCTGAGGCAGTCGAACGTATACAGGAAGCCGATACGGTGATCATATTTGCCGGCTGCCGCCTGCCGGAGGAATCAGATACTTATAACAGGACGGACCTATCCATCGAACCAGCCCATTCAGAGCTTATCGAGGAACTCTCCGGCAGGGGTACCCCCGTCGTGGTGGTCCTTGCTTCCGGTGATGCGGTCGTGATGCCGTGGATAGACCATGTGCAGGGACTGCTGTACACAGGGTTCGCCGGGGAAGGACTGGGATGGGCCCTCGCTGATATCCTGCTCGGGATGAGGTCCCCGTCAGGCAAGCTGTCTGCGACGTTCCCTGCACGGGTGGAGGACACTCCAGTGTATGGCTGCTTCCCAGGAAACCGGTTCCAGCAGGACTATGGGGAGAGTGTATTTGTCGGGTATCGCTACTACGACTACCGGGGAACCGAACCGCAGTTCCCGTTCGGCTTCGGACTTTCCTACACGAACTTCGAGTATTCCCACATGGTACTAACACCGATTGCCTCGGGAACTACGGACGTTGTGTACCAGATACGTGCGGACATCAGGAATACCGGAAATAGTACCGGAGATGAGATAGTCCAGCTCTATGTGGGGCAGGTTGGTCCCGAGGTTGCCAGGCCTGTCAGGGAACTGAAAGGCTTCACCCGGGTCTCCTTGGAGCCGGGCGAGACAGAAAGTGTCGAATTCCAGCTTGAGTACCGCGACTTTGCCTATTATGATGAGCTTCTCGGGTCCTGGGATGCCCCATCCGGGACCTATACGATCAGTCTTGCATCATCAAGCCGCGATATCAGGCTGACTGCCGAGATCGCATGGATCAACCCTGTAGAGAAGTACCCGTTGCTCACGACAGAGAGCGGGTTCACGGAGATCTTCAGGGTCTCCGGGGCTGACGATCTCGTCTTTTCCTTTCTCCTCGACCATGGCCTCATCGGGGCTGATGAGGACAGGTCCCTGGTGAAGGCATCACTCCTGAAGACCTTCTGGGGTATCTACTCCTATATCGACATGAACACTGACGGAAGTGTCAGCTATGAGGATGTCGAGGATCTTGTCAGGTCCCTGAACCGGGAATAAACAAGGAAACCTTCGATCACTGACGATCGAAGGTTTCTTTTAGAACGAGTGTATATCGCTACTTCTTATGAACCATCAAAGACATAGGTCCCAAGTGTGATGTCCAGCTCAGAGACTTCCGGTACATTGTCGGGATCAGCCATGATCTCATCGATCTTCGCCTGTGCTTCAGCTGAGAGCGGGAAGTTGGGGTTCATGATCACCTCCCAGTAGCCGTCGGAATAGCCGAATGAGGTGTTCCCGGTAGGATCGACCTCGAAGGTACCGTCACAGAGCTCCTTGGCGAATACGGGGAAACAGCTCTCGAAAGAGGTATAGACTGACCCGAAGGTGGCATTGGGATAATCAGAGCTGTAGTCGACACCATCTGACGCACATGCCACACCATACTCCTCACAAGCCTGCATCACGGAACTGTTCGAGGCATTGGCACTGACGGCAATGTAGTCGCAGCCTGAGTTGACAAGGCTCACGGCAGTCTCGTATGCCTCATTGGCATCGGTGTAGTCGTTCATGACGACCAGTGAGTACTCACAGTCGGGATTGACAGCCTTCACACCTTCATAATAGGAGTATGCTTCCTTCAGGAAGGAGTTCCAGTTTGCTCCGGCGATGAATGCGGTCTTGTTTGATTCGGTCATCGCGCCGGCGATGATACCTAGCAGGTAATAGGGCTGCCCCAGTGCGCTGTAGATCGGCAGCTGGTTACTGCTGAAGGTAGTACCGCCCATCGTGACGAAGAGGGTGTCAGGATAGTCACCGCAGATCTCGTTGAACGCATCCTCGTACTGGTTGCCGTGACCGACGATCAGCTGGTAGCCGTCGTCAGCGAGGGCTTCAGCCTCAGTCTTCATCTGGTCAGGCGATGCAGCTTCGACGATGGTCGTTGTACAGCCGAGGGCCGCCTCGATACTGTCCATCCCCAACGCACCGGTCTGGCTCCAGCCGGGTTCGGTGTATGAATCGGGAACCAGGATGGCTGCCTTCAGGTCTTTATATGCAAGACCATCGAAGGACGCAGGAACTACCACGTTTGACGCAGCTTTCGCGATAGAAGCTGGAGTCAGAGCAGTCTCTTCAGTAGGTGCAGCAGCTGCGGTCGTCTCTTTTGTACCACCGGCGAATACTACTGAACATGCCAAACCCATGATCAGAACAAGAACAAGTAGCTTTTTGAGTCTCATAATTTCCTCCATCAATGAATTATCTATTTTCTAAAAAAAGCTTCTAAGGTAATTGGACCCCGGGATCCCAATGGGTGTCTATTTCGACTTCACATACGGGACTCCGAGGGCCTTGGGGGATGCGATACGTTTCCGCCCACCCAGGATAACGACGAAAACAGTCAGGACGTACGGCAGAATCTTGACGAGGTTGTAGTCGATGCTGATACCGATGATCTGGAGATTGATCTGCAGGATATAGGAGAACCCGAAGATCAGGGCCCCAAGGATGACACCACGGGGATGCCATTTCCCCAGGATCACCAGTCCGAGGGCGATATAGCCGCGGCCGCTGACGATGTTGTCGGTATACGACCCGGTGATGCTCAGGGAGAGGGCACTCCCTGCCACTCCCCACAACGCGCCGCTCACGAAACAGATGCCATACCGGTAGAGGCGTACAGGGATAGCCAGGCTGTCCGCTGCCTCGGGGTATTCCCCGATCGCGATGATCGAATTGCCGATGTTCGTCTTCTTTAGCAGGATCCAGATAGCGATCGCGAGGATGATGGCGAAGTACCCGTACCAGGACTGGGTGAACAGGATGGGGCCGATCACCGGGATCTTTGACAGTAGGGGGATCTCGATAGTCGGGAAGGTCGAGCATTTAGTCGTCAGTCCCCCGGTCATGAAGATCCTGCGGTACAGGAAGGACCCGAGACCCACGCAGAATATGTTCAAGGCCATTCCTATGATCGCCTGTTCGGCTTTGAACGATACGGTGGTCACAGCATAGATCAGGTTCATCAGACCGGTGATAAGGATCGCGAGCAGCAAGCCCGTCACAGGTGAGTCATGGAAGAAGATCGTACATGCATAGGCGAAGAATGCCCCTGTGGCCATGAGCCCCTCCACCCCGATATTGAGCATCCCGGCCTTCTCCGAGAGGATCAACGCCAGGGTCGCGATCATGAGCGGGGTCGAGAAACGGATGACTGAAGATGCGAACGATATGATCCAGTCCAGTGTCATGACAGTACCTCCTCATCACCAGGTTCTGGTGTCTCAGGCTGTTTCAGAACAGCTTCCTTCCTATTCGGGTCCTTCACGGTCGCCACGGCGATGAAGATGATGATCATGCCCTCGAACACACCGACGAAGGAGCTTGAGATATCAGCAAGCCGCTGCATGGCAGTAGCTCCTGTACGCAGGATCCCGAAGATGAATGAGCTGAATATGATGCCGATCGGGTTGTTGTTCACCAGGATCGATACGGCGATCCCCGTGAACCCGAAGCTGTCGGTGAGGGTCTCGATCATGTAATGCGTGGTACCCATGACCTCCAGTGACCCTGCGAACCCGGCTATGGCCCCGCTGAGCAGCATCGTGGTGAGCATTGTCCGTTCCGTGCTGATCCCATTGGCCTGAGCCGCGATCCTGTTCAGTCCGACCGCCCGCATCTCGAACCCGTAGCGGGTCTTGTAGAGGAATATGAACAAGCCGATCGCCAGCACCACAGCGATGAAGAAGCTCACATGCAGTTTGGTATGCGGTATGAGATTCCTGAACTGTGCGTTCTCCGAGATATACCGCGAGATATTCTGTGAGGTGTCAGGACTCTTCATCGGACCGGCACAAAGATATGCGACGATGCCTCTGGCAATATAGTTGAACATGATGGTCGTGATGATCTCTGAAATACCGAACCGGGACTTGAGCAGACCTGGAACGAACGACCAGATAGCTCCGCCTATTGCCCCGGCGATACAGACAAGGGGGATCAGGATATAGAAGGGGAGGCCTCCGAAACTGATCCCGATGATTGACGCGAGCACTGCCCCGATCAGCAGCTGTCCGTCCATTCCCATGTTCATGATGCTGCCTTTGCTCCCGACGGCAAAAGCCAGGGCGCAGAGCATCAGGGGGGTAGCTTTGTTGAGGGTGTTGGTGAAACCCTTCAACTTGCCGAAGGTGGCAGAGAACATGGCATAGAACCCGTTCGATGCATCATAGCCTGCAGCGATCAGGATCAATGCCACCACGGCGACTGCGAGGACTGCCGACAGGAGCGGTTTCTTCATCGTATCAAGTATTCGTCTTATCATATGCTCTACGCTCTCAATTCTTTTTCTTCAGTATCGATCAGTTTCTTCCCCGACATCAGCAGCCCGATCTTCGTCCCGGTTATCTCACGTGTGGGGTAGGATTCGGATATCTTCCCCTTGAACATGACCAGTACTCTATCGCTCAGGCTCATGATCTCGTCGAGGTCCGTCGATATGAGCAGTATGCCCTTGCCCTGGGCTCTCGCATGGACGAGCTGCTGCCGTACGAACTCTATCGCCCCGATATCGAGACCGCGGGTCGGCTGGATGGCGAGGATGAGCTTGGGGTCCCGTGAGAAGACGCGTGCCAGGATGACCTTCTGCTGGTTTCCTCCTGACAGGTCGTGCGCTTTCTGCTCCACACTCTGGTACCGGACGTCAAACGCGTTCACCAGATCGGTGGCACGTCTGTTCAGGCACTTGTAGTCGATGAAATTACGCTTGCAGTAATCGGGTGATGTGTGGGTACCGAGCAGGATGTTCTCTTTGATCGAGAACGGCATCACGAGGCCCTTCTTCTGGCGGTCATCGGGGATATATCCGAGGCCGTGTCCCATCATCTTGGCTGTCGTGGGAAGGTGGACCGTCTCCCCGTTCATCTCGAGGATCCCAGAATCCATCCTGCGCAGGCCTGCAAGGGTCTCGCCCAGTTCAAGCTGGCCGTTGCCGTCGACTCCCGCGATGCCGACTATCTCCCCTGCATGGACCTGGAAGGAGACATCCTCCACGGCATTGATGCCGTGTTTCCCGCATACACAGATGTTGTGGGTCTTCAGGATAGGGTCTCCCGGTTTCGACTCCTCTTTCTCGATCTCCAGCAGCACATCCCTGCCGATCATCATGTTGGCAAGCTTTGCCTCGTTCACATCCTTGATGTTCTCGGTGGCAACGACCCTGCCTGCCCGCATGACCGTGACACGGTCACAGTATGCCATGACCTCCTCCATACGGTGGGTGATGAGGATGATGGAATACCCCTCACGGGTCATCGACTTCAGGGAGGTGAAGAGTCTCTCCACCTCCTGCGGCGTGAGGACTGCGGTCGGTTCATCAAGGATGAGCACGTTGATATCGCGCATGAGAGCCTTGAGGATTTCTACCTTCTGCTGCATCCCTACCGAGAGATCTGACACTTCGGCATTCGGGTCGATATCGAAATCATACCGGCTCTCCAGTTTACGGACCCGCTCAGCCTTACGCGCGGCATTGAAGAAGAACCCGCTGCCCTTCATCCCCAGGAAGATGTTCTGAGCAACAGTCAGCTGCGGGATCAGCATGAAATGCTGGTGTACCATCCCGATCCCATGGTTGATCGCCACATTGGGACTGGTGAGGGACACGGTCTCCCCATCCACGAGGATATTCCCCTCGCTCGGGTGGTACAGCCCATACAGCACGTTCATGAGCGTGGTCTTCCCCGCGCCGTTCTCCCCGAGCAGTGCGTGGATCTCTCCCTTCTTCAGGTTGAAATCGACATGGTCGTTGGCGGCGAAGTTCCCGAAATACTTGCTGATGCCCTTCATCTCAATGACGTTCACTGCTGTTCGTCTCCTTCCTACAGGTTGACCTGTTTCAGGTATTCATCAATCGATTCATTCCGGCTCGCATACCCGGTACACCTGCATAGGTTCCCGTTCAGGTATTCCCGTATCTCATCATAGGTGGGGTCTTTCAATTCCCGCTTCATGGCCAGGACCTGCATGATGAATCCCGGGGCACAGTACCCGCAGGCTTCCGTAC
The DNA here is from genome assembly GCA_963677595.1 of Spirochaetia bacterium. Classification (GTDB taxonomy): domain Bacteria; phylum Spirochaetota; class Spirochaetia; order CAKZLE01; family CAKZLE01; genus CAKZLE01. Next base: position 4,128,970 of record OY782041.1, on the reverse strand, counting down.
CTTTCGAAACCATGAACCTCGCCAGCTCTTCCGCCTCTTCCTTCACGCCCTCGATCGTGGTGATACGGCTGCCTGCAGCCTTCACCGTGAGCATCTGGCATGAGAGGATGGGGGTGCCGTCCATCCAGACCGTACAGGTCCCGCAGGCCCCCTCATCGCAGCCGGTCTTCACGCTCTTGAATCCATGGGAACGGAGCGTATCTGCCAGGAAGTCATCTGGAGCAACATCCCACTCCACCTGCTTATCATTTACCCAAAGGTTAACTTTCACTGATGATCTCCTCGATCTCCTGTCTTATCAGGTTCCTGCACAGCTCCTTCCGGTATGAGGAACTGCCTCGCTGGTTTGTAGCGAAACTCAACTCCCCCGCCGCAAGGTTAGCCGCAGCCTGGGGGTCGATATCGACATCTTCCCTGCCTGCAAGGTATGCCATCGCATTCACTGCCGGTACGGCACGTCCTGGACGGGCCCCGACGGAGATGATCCATGCATGCCCGGTCCTTGATGCTGCAGCACAGAGGATGGAATAGTCACTGTAGGCGTTCCTGACCATCTTTACGCGTGCAGACCGGTTTTTCTTCGGGATCAGCACCTCTATGAGGATATCCTTCCTGATATCGCAGGTGAGGAACTCGGAGAGCTTCATCTCGCCATGCTTGAATAGCCTGACTGATGCATCGAGTACGTATAACGTCGGGATGATGTCGGAGAACCCGAACCGGGAATAGACATGGGCTCCGATGGTGATCTGGTTCCTCAGCTGGATGCCAATCAGGTGAGAGACGGCATCCTGGATCAGGGATCCACACTCACGTTCGATGATCTCGCTGGTCTCGAGCATGCGGAGGGTGGAGAGCGTCCCGATATGGATATGCTCATCATCCTCGCGGATATATTTCAGATCGAGATCCATCAGGTCGACGGCAGTCTTGATGTTCATCCCGGTCCCTTTCAGCCAGGTAACGCCGGCAACGATCTTATTGAACTTAGATGTGGTTATCAGTTTAAAAGCTTCCTCGAGGGAGGCCGCTCGTACATAGTTCTGTATTCTCATGACAGGACACTTCCTTTCTCAGATTCCCAAAGGGCCCGGAACATCTTCTCAGGAGTGATCGGGAGAGAGTTGACATGGACGCCGGTCGCATTGAACACGGCATCCGCAATGGCAGGGGCGGCAGCATTCGCGGCGATCTCCCCGATACCCTTAGCCCCGAACGGACCGGTATGCTCGAAACTCGGCAGCAGTTCCGTCCTGATCTTCGGGATATCCATCTGGGACGGGATCTTGTATGACTGGAAGTTCGTCTTCGCCAGTCGACCGTCACTCACATAAGGGAACCTCTCATAGAGGCACATGCCGATACTCTGGGCAGTGCCCCCGTCAACCTGCACACGGGCCAAGTTGCTGTTGATCACCGTCCCGCAGTCCACGACGGAGATGCACTGCAGCAGATTGACAGTTCCAGTCATCTTGTCTACCTCGACTTCCGCGACACAGGCGATATAGGGGCTGGGTGCGACATCGCAGGCGAATGACTCGCTTGCGACCAGCTGTTCACGACCATGCCAGTAGGAGACCATCTTCCTGGCAAAGTCTGGAATGGAGAGGAACTCCTTGGTCGCAGGTGCATAGAACCCCTTCTCGCCGTATTCGATCTCAGCCTCATCAGGGAGCCCCATCAGACGGCGGCCGTTCTCGATCAGCATCCCCTTCATCTTCTCTGCCGCTTTCTTTGCCGCCCCACCTGTCCGGTATATATTGGAAGAGGCATAGGTGCCGTTGTCATGAGGGGAGGTGTCGGTGCATGCAGCCTTGATATGGATGTACTTCATGGGCATCTGGAGGACTTCTGCGACGATCTGGATGATACCGGTATCGGAACCGGTCCCGATATCGGCATGGCCGGTGAACACCGTGAAGGACCCGTCAGAGTTGAAGGTGACATTGACTGCTCCGCGGTCATCCCGAGCGACACTCGAAGCGTGGGATGCCACTGACATCCCGATCCCGCGTACGATATTCCCGTTGTTCTTCTGTTTCCGGTAGGTGGTATCCCAGTCGATCAGTTCCTTAGCCCTGGTGATGCATCGTGAGAGCGAACTGCTGTTGATCACCCGCGGGTCCTCAGGGAGGTTCCCGTTCAGCAGGGGATGGGTATCACCTTCCATCCCGATGTTCTTCAGGAATATCTCGGAGATGTCCATATCAAGCTTCCCGGAGATCTGGCTGATAGCCCGATTCAGCGCGAAGAGGTTTTGCGTAGCCCCCATGCCTCGCAGGGGGCATCCCAGGACTTTGTTCGTCATGACGCCAAGGTGGTTGAACCGCATGGCCTTCGTCCTCGGAAAAAGTGGGTAAGCGTTAAAGATCCCTGTCAGGATCACGTCAAAGGAATAATCCGAGTATGCGCCGCCGTCCATGATGAGCGTCGAGTCGATCCCCGTGATGTTCCCTTCCTTGTCTGCACCCATCTTCATATCGAAGATGGTCGCATGCCGAGTTCCCGTATCTGCCAGGGATTCCTGTCGGGTGAAGATGATCTTCGTCGGTCTCCTGAGCCGATAGGTGGCGAATGCGGTGAAGAGTTCCGGGATGATCATGTCCTTCCCACCGAAGCCCCCGCCGACCTGTGCCTTGGTTACGATGATCTCCCTGCTGTCTATGCCCAGGGCTACGGCGACCGTGCGCTGTACGGCAAACGAGGATTGGAGTGACCCGACGATGACGAGTTTGTCCCTCCGGTCTATATAGGCGAAGGTCCTGTGTGACTCCAGCATGGCGTGTGCCTGCTGCTGGGTCGTGATCCGGGTCTCGACGACAACCTCACTTTCAGCGAAGGCCGCGTCCACATCATCGAAATCATATTTCACCCGTGCGATCTGGTTTCGTTCAGGATGGTAATCGGTCTCAGGGTCTTTGAGTTCTCCGTGACGTATGATCTTCCCGAGCTGGTCACCATGGACCACCTTCTCACTGTCCAGGGCCTCTTCCGGATCGGTGAGAGGTTCGTACACCTCCCACTTCACCCTGATGCGGGCGATAGCTCGCTCTGCGGTCTTCAGGTCCTCAGCGACTACCATGGCGACCGGGTCGCCCTGATAGCGTGCAACCCTGGTCAGCAGGGTATGGTCATACTTGCAGTAATCAAACCCGGTGGTGCACTGTATCTGGGTATCCTCCCAGGTGTACACAGCTGCGACTCCCTCCATCTTCCGGGCGGCAGCCACATCTATCGATGAGACCGCTGCTGAAGGGTAGGGGGAGCGAAGCAGTTTGATGACCAGGCAGTCTGCCGGGGCAAGGTCATCCGCATACACGGGGCCCCCCATGGCGATATGCATACCATCCACACGCTCCACAGGTTTTGATATATATCTATATCCGTCATTCTTCATTCATATACTTCCTTGTTTTCAGGCTGCAGCCTTGGCAACTGTCCGTTGCCTTGGCTGCAGCCTGAAACCTGCCTGACTAATCCTGGTACGGCTGTCCCTTCCAGAAGTCCCGGTTCATGTCCTTGAACTCGGACTTGATCCTTGCTTCATCGAGGTTGGCAACGGTGTCGTCGCTGAAGGTGCATTCCCCGTTGACGTAGACTGAGAGCACGTCTTTCGGGTTCTTGTACCAGACGATCTCATCAATGATATGGCGTTCCTTCAGGTGAACTGGTGAGTCCGCTGACAATACGATGAAGTCCGCACTCATGCCCTGCTCGAGTGTACCGACATTGTCGAACCCGATGGCTCTCGGGCCCATCTCGGTAGCCATCTTGAATACGGTCTTCGTCGGCATGGCAGTCGGCTGCATCCGCTTTCCTCTCTGCAGGAGGGCGATCAGGCGCATCTGCTCGAAGAAATTGCATTCACCGTCATCAGTACCGATCCCGACCTGGATGCCGTAGTTGATCATGTCCTCGACCGGGGCGATACCGTTGCCCCAGATCGCATTGCTCAGGGGCTGGGTAGAGATACCCACGCCGAATTCAGCCATGATGCTGAGTTCGACAGGATCCATGCAGACGCACTGGTTCGCAAAAGCCTTGGTGTCCTTGTTCCAGTACCCGATCTGCTTATAGAGTTCCGCGGTGGTGACCCCATACTTGTCGAAACAGTAATTACCCTCATCCGGTCCCTCGTTCATATGGCACTGGAGGAACTCATCGAGTTCCCGTGCCATAGAGGCTGCCTTCTTCAGGAAGGGGATCGATGAACTGAAGGTGGTGTGTGTACAGATCGTCCCGCGGATGTTCTTGGCGTTCTTCCTTGTCTTACAGAAATCGTAGTTCTCGGTGAGGTTCTCGATCCCGTTCTCCGTGCTGATCCGCTCGTTCGATTCCAGCGACAGCACACCTTTCACACCGGCACGGTTGAGCACGGCTTCCTCAGTGGTGAGGCGTTTGCCGTTCTCGGCGTTCGGTCCTTCGAGGATGTCATTGATCATGGTGACCCCGGTCCTCAGGTGCTCGATCGTCGCGTACTCACTTGTCAGCTTGATCGTCTCGACGGTCTGCCTGTCTTCGGCACATGGCCACCAGAATTGTTCCAGGAGCGGTTTCAGGCTCAGTGCAGGCCATAATGCTCCATGCTTCATCACTTCGTACATATGGGTATGGGTATTGGTGAAACTCGGACACACGATCTTATCCGAGGCATCGACGATACCTGCTTTCCCGTCCAATTTTGCATTGGGGACCACATCAGTGATGATCCCGTCCTCGATGAGGAACCCATGATCCTTGAGTACCGTCTCTGAGGAAACCACAAGCCATCCGGCTTTGATACCTGTTGTATTGCTCATCTGTTATTCTCCTTATACTTAGTTCTTTACATAATCGAAATGGATCCGTTCGGGCATGCATCGAAGCACAGCCCGCAGATCCTGCATGCATCACCGTCTACGGTGTTCTCGTCCCCAGCCAGCGTCCTTGCTTTGTATGGGCATACCGTGACACATTTCATGCACCTGGTGCAGGTCTCCGCATTGAACCTGAAATCTGCTATGCTCCGCTCCGGCAGGGTATCCGCTTGCAGGGATCTCCTGCTCGCATGTTTGACACTGCCGTAGCCGTACTGGTCCAGAAGCTTGGCAAGCCCCTCGTTCAGGGTCTTGAAGACCGATGCACCCCTGATGATGGGAAGACTGCATACTCCGCAGCAGGACGCACCTGCAAGGAGCATCTCAAGGGCATCCTTCGGCGTCGTGATGCCGCCGGTCCCGATGATGTCTACCGTGCTCTTCAGGGCGATGTCATGTACATACCGCAGTGCGAAGGGGAGGATCCTTGACCCCGAGACCCATCCGTAGCCGCTGCCGCCGAGTACCGGCTGAGCGGTAGCCAGGTTCAGCCGATACGCCGGCCCCATCGAGTCGATGGCGGTGATCGCATCTGCCCCGGCCTCTGAACAGGCGTAGGCGACATCGTCGGTATTCGTCCAGTTCGCATTCACCTTCGCGATCACCGGTATGCTCACTGAGCTCTTCAGGGATCTGATCAGTCCAGAGAGCTTACCTGCTTCCAGGTACCCGCTTACGATCTCGATCATGTCAGCACCGGCGCGTTCACACTCCTTAGCCACATAGATCGCCTCGTCATCGGACTCATACCCGTATACGCTGGCTATCAGGACCTTCACACCGCCGTCCTTCGCCTTGGGGATCTCCGTGGAGGTCCACTGCTTCAAGGGAAGGTCGGATCCCAGTTCGTTGTTGATCAGCGCAAGGGGGCCATTCATTGCCATATGCTGTGTGGTGTTCACGAACGGTTCTGCCGCGATCGACTTGGTCACGACCGCCCCGGCACCCCATGCAGTTGCCTCTATCAGACTCTCTGCATCAAAGCCGAGCGGTCCGGACCCCAGTACGAACGGGCTCTCAAGCTCCATCCCGCACAACGTCGTTTTCAAGTCAGCCAAAATAATCCTCCATACTGCCTGATAAAGGCTTACCTGATCACATATTCCTCAACAGGGAACTCCCCTGTTACCTTCTTGCCTTCCTTGATGATGCTTGCCATCACCGTGATCTTTCTGCCGATCTTCCGGCAGTTGTTTATGCCGATCGTATCTTCCTTGGCACCTTCCGCCTTCCGGTCCTGACTCCATACACAGCCCCCGGTGTAGGTACCGATCCCACCGCTGACGCAGGTGAACCCGAGCGAACTGCAAGCATTCACGATCGAACCGTTGGCTGTCTCCTCGCCGCCGTTTCGCGTCCCTCCCGTGGTAATCGCCGCTGCAAGCTTGGTACTGAAGAACTCAGGTTTCTCCTGTGCAATCAGGAAGCTTGAGCGGAATCGGTTGATGAACGCTAACGTCAGTGCATTGGCTGCCATGTTATACACAGGAGATGCAATAATGATGCCATCTGCCTGGTATACTTTCTCATAGTAGTCCTGCATGTCATCATCATAGATCACGCAGTGGTCCTGTTTCTCTCGGACGCATTTATCACACTGGATACAGAAATTGATCTTTTTTCCCCGTAAGGTGATCATTTCGACCTCAGCACCATACTTCTCAGCTTCAGTCAAAGCCTGTTCCAACGCATACTGGGTTGCTCCCTTCCGTGAGCTCCCGCAGATCCCAACGATCTTCACTTTCTCCATAATCAGCTCCTTTCCCTGTTAGAATAGATACATAAATGTATGAAATATATAGTAAAACTACAATATTGTATTATTATATGAAAATTAATTGCAATATAGAAATTGACAGCGTTGTCAATCACTGTCGAGTAGAACTTTATGAAAATCCAGCAACGAGGTCAATACCTTTGAAACGTATGTTGGTCAATAGACCTTTAGGATAGATGCTGTATGATAGAATTTAAGATGGATTTTTCTTAAAATGCTGAAGTTGTATAGAGAAATACTCTAAAATACAAGGTATTATTGAATTTTAACAAGCAAAATTCTTTTTTTAGTCTGTATAAAAGTTACATAAATGTAGCAAAGATTTGCTTTTTAGAGGTTCCTCCGAATCTTTGTATTGACTCATGGACTTTAGTTACGATATCTTTTTTTTGCATTGCCCATATCAGTGTGCGATAGTAATGAGCTTTTTTCTTGGTAATCAGGAATTCTCACATATAGCACCTAACAGAACATGCCAAAAAGGGGTTCCTTAGGACGATCTGCAGAGGGTGATACTGAGCATGAAAGAATGACTGTTCGGATCCTTAGCTGTGGAGCAGTCGTCGGGAGTATAAATATATGAGTTATAGCGATGAAGTAGTAGAGATCTGTCAGAGGCTTATCAGGGCAAAGAGCTATTCAGGTGAAGAGGGCCAGGTAGCGGATGTGCTCGAAGAGGTGATGAGGGAACTGTCGTTCGACAGGGTCGAGCGCGACAGGTACGGGAATGTTGTCGGAACCATTATCGGATCTGAAGCTGGCCCGGTCCAGCTGTATGATGCACACATCGATACAGTGCCTGTCCCCGATGAGTCTAAATGGACCCATGCCCCGTTCAGCGGGGAGGTCTCTGAAGGCAGGGTCTACGGCCGCGGGGCTTCTGATATGAAGGGGGCCCTTGCCGCGATGCTTGTCGGGGCTCGTGATTTCGCAGCAAAGACTAACCGGAACTTCAAGGGCAGTATCTGTGTTGCCGGGGTCTGCCATGAGGAGTGCTTCGAAGGGGTCGCCGCCCGTGAGATCAGCAGGAACCACCATCCTGATTATGTCATCATCGGGGAGGCTTCCCGTCTCAATGTGAAACATGGTCAGCGAGGCCGGGCTGAGATCGTCATCGAGACATTCGGTAAACCTGCCCACAGCGCAAACCCCCAGCACGGGATCAATGCCGTCTATCAGATGGCTGAGGTCGTCAATGCCGTCAAGGTGATCCCCCCGGTACATGACGAAGACCTCGGGGATGGGATTCTCGTGCTGGTCGATATCATCTCTTCCCCGTACCCAGGGGCTTCTGTCGTCCCGGACTATTGCCGGACTACCTGGGACAGGAGACTTCTGGTTGGAGAGACGAAAGAGAGCGTCTTAGCCCCGATCAATCAAGCGGTAGAGGCGCTGAAAGAGACGATGCCTGAGCTTGATGTGAAGGTCTCCCTGGCAAAGGCTGAACTCCTCTGCTATACCGGCGATACGATCGGTGATGAGCGATTCTTCCCCGGGTGGGCCTATCAGAAGAGCGAACCCTTTGTCTCCTCAGTCTATAATGCCCTCATCGAACAGGGGTTCGATACGGTGCTCACCCATTATGACTTCTGTACGAACGGAAGCCATTATGCCGGGGAAGCGCACATAAAGACCATCGGATTCGGTCCCTCGGATGAGTTTCTCGCCCACACGATCGATGAGTACATCGAGATCGACCAGCTCGAGAAAGCTAGGGAAGGATACGAGATCATCATGGGGACGCTCGCAGAATAACCGGGTCATCAATATAATCCCCCACATACTGTCTCTTTTCATATGTGCTGGAAGGTCCCTCTATGGCCTTCCCAGCTCTTGTTCCTCATACCTCCAGATATATGATCTCGTTGGATTGCTCAAACCGTGCTATTTATTATTGACAACATGTATGTACAAGTATATCCTAGATAGTACGCACGATATATGCTCTGGAGTGGATGAATTGGTGGAATCGCTTGGGGTTTATGCATGGACATGTATGTACCTTGATCATCCCTGCAGAGAGAGGACGACCATAAGGAGAATCTATGAGTTATACCTATGTCGGCAAAAGCTGCAAGAGAGTCGACGGCTATGAGAAGGTCACGGGGAAAGCCGTCTTCGGCGCTGACTTCACGGTGTCAAAGCAGCTGCATGCAGTGTCGCTGTATTCCCCGAAACCCCATATCAGGATAGCGTCCATCGATACCTCTGAAGCGCTCAGGCTCCAGGGAGTCGCGGCTGTGGCTACCGCAGATGACGTTCCCGGGAACAACGAGATGTACGGGAGATTCCCCGTCTTTGCTGAGTCAGAGGCAAAGTATACCGGGGATGCCATAGCGGCTGTCGCCGCCGAGACGCGCGAGATTGCCCAGAAGGCCGCCGCATTGATCAGGGTCGAGTATGAGGAGCTTCCAGGTATCTGGAGCCTCGACCAGGCTATCGGTGAGCAGGAGCTTCTCGTGCATGCTGATGCAACGGACAACGAGATGGAGCTGACCAAGTTCCCCCTGCGCAAGGGTGATTTCGAGAATGGGTTCGCATCTGCGCCGAACCACTTCTCCGGGACCTACGAAGTAGGGTTCCAGGACCAGGCCTATATCGAGCCTGAATCCATCACCGTACTGCCGGCACCATTCCACCACGGGTATGAGGTGTACGGCACGATCCAGAACCCCTATACCATCAGGGCGAACGTGGCAACTGCCCTCGGTATCCCCGAGAGCCAGGTCCGCGTGGTGCTGACTGCGGTAGGCGGGAGTTTCGGCGGCAAGGATGAGTCCGTGATGAACATGGCCGCACGCTGTGCAGTCCTCTCATCAATGACCGGGAGACCGGTACGCATGGACCTCACCAGGGAGGAATCCTTCCTCGAGAGCTGCAAGCGGCATCCCTTCCGGATGGAATATGAGGTGGGGTTAGATGACGATAACATCATAACAGCCCTCAAGTCCCGGCTGACCTGCCAGGGTGGTGCCTACAACAACAAGGCGCGCTTCTCCAACTGGAGGGCAGTCGTCCATACAGCCGGAGCCTATAACATCCCGAACATCAGGGCGGACCTCTTTGGGAAATATACCAATACCATCTACGGCGGTGCCTATCGCGGTTTCTCCGGTCCTCAGGTCCTCTTCGCCATCGAGACCCTGATCGATGAGATCGCTTCGGAACGGCAGCTGAACCCCAAGGACTTCAGGCTGCTGAACGTCCTGCGGGAAGGGAACTCGATAGCCTGCGGACAGGTCCTCAAGGACGGCTATATCGCCGCCCCGCTGGAGATGATGATCAATGAGACCTCCGAACGGGCTGGTTTCGATACGAAATGGCAGAACTATCCCAAGACGAATGAGTCCTCGGGAAGCCTGAAGAAAGGGATCGGTATCGCGGTGACCTACCGGGGTGCCGGGCTCGGGGGCGAGGGAGTCGATTCCTCGAGCGCCATGCTCACCGTATGTCATGACGGGAGCATCCTCCTGTTCTCCGGGCATACCGAGATGGGGCAGGGTATGCGTACCGCCCATTCCCAGATCGCCGCCGAGGCGCTGGGAGTGAATATCGAGAGGATAGATTTCAGGCATTCCGATACCTCCATCACCCTGGACGGCGGCCCGACAGTGGCAAGCCGTGGCACCCAGTCAGGCGGGCGGGCTGTCCTCGATGCTGCCCGTAAACTGACCGCTGCCCTGCTGGAAGCAGCCGAGAAGAAGACCGGCATCCCGGCAGATGAACTCATGATCAAGGATGACCAGCTCGTTGGCAAGGACGGGAAGGTGATCTGCGGGTTCAAGGAACTCATAGATTACTGCGTATACCCACTGGGCACGAACCTGTCGGCACAGGGTTGGTACAACCCGCCGCTGGCCCATATCGACGCAGATACCCAGCAGGGTGACTGCTACCAGACCTATACAAACGGGGTCGCGATCACTGAGGTGACCGTCGATGAGGCCACAGGGAAGATCACCGTGGACCGGATGACCGTTGCCTATGAGCTTGGGACCGCCATCAACCCTGACCTGGCCTACGGGCAGTTCGTCGGAGGACTCGTCCAGGGGATCGGCTATGCGTTATATGAGGAGATGGCAGAACGGGACGGAGAACTGCTGACACGTAACTTTGATGACTACATGATCCCCACGACCGTGGATGTCCCGCCGATCGACCTGAAGATCTATGAGACGACCAACCCGGAAGGGCCTTACGGCGCGAAGGGTATCGGGGAGATCGGGATCGAACTCGCAGCACCATCGATCGGGAACGCGCTCTATCATGCGACAGGCAGGAGACTGAGGTCCCTTCCCCTGAACCTTGAGCGGGTGAAGATCGGAAGGAGTCTCAAGAGGTAAACCATGAAATTCAACACATACCAGAAGAGTAAGACCATAGCGGAGACCCTTGTCTATATACAGGCAGCCTCCTGCAGGCCGCTGATCCTCAACGGGGGAACCGACCTCATGATCGAGCAGCATGTCGGCGGATCAGAAGAGGAGTTCTCCTGCATCGATATCTCCAGTGTCCAGGAGCTGAAAGAGTTCAGCACCGATGGTGCTGAAGTATATATCGGTGCCGGGATGCTCCTGGGGGAGATCGCGAAGCATGAGGAGATCAGGAGGACCTCGCTGGTCCTCGACTACGCTGCCGGGCAGGTTGGCTCGCCCCAGATCAGGAACCGGGGGACGATCGGTGGGAATATCATCACTGCCGCGCAGTGTTCGGATACGATCCCGGTCCTCCTCACCCTTGATGCGGTCCTCCACCTGATGGGAGTAGACGGCAGCACGAGAGACGTGAAGATCGGTGATTTCTTCACCGGTCCCAAGCAGACCGATATCAGAGAGGGGGAGCTGCTCACGGGCATCTCCTACCAGAGCCTCGAAGGGAAGGGGTATACCGGCAGGTTCTTCAAGCTGATCAGGCGTGAGGCGGTAGCCAAGTCACGGCTGAACTTCTCACTCCTCATGAAGCTGCAGGATGACCTCACAATCGAGGATGTACGGATCGCAGTCGGTTCAGCGCTCTCTGTTCCCGACAGGTTCAGTCCTGTGGAACAGGCCCTGGTCGGGAAACGGGCGGGGAACGAGGTGTTCCATGCGGCCGCCGGGATGTGCGCGGACTACGTGCTGGAAGTGACAGGGAACCGCTGGAGTACCCCCTATAAGCAGCCTGTGATCAGGGATGTCATGTATCGACTTCTCTGCCAGTGCAGCGGGATCAAGGAGTAGCGAAGATGATCACAGTGAACCTTACCGTGAATGGGAAGAACGAATCCGTGACCCTCCCCGCTGAGAAGCGGCTGGTCGACCTGCTGAGGGACTACCTGAGCCTGGCTGGGACGAAGGAGGGCTGCGGGATAGGCGAGTGCGGTGCGTGTACCGTGCTCATGGACGGGAGGGCGGTAGCCTCGTGCACCGTTCCCGCCGGGGCGGCCGAAGGAGCCGATATACTGACCATAGAGGGCATAGCTGCCCCGAACGGGGAACTCCACCCCCTGCAGCAGGCGTTCATCGACTGCAGTGCAGTACAGTGCGGGTTCTGTACCCCAGGTATGATCATGAGCGCCTATGCCCTGCTGCAGGATGACCCTGAACCGACTGAGGAGGCGATCCGGGTCGGGTTGAGCGGGAACCTCTGCAGGTGTACCGGGTACCATCAGATCTTCGATGCAGTCAAACAGGCTGCAGGAATCATGAACAGCAAGTAGGAGGCACGATACGTTATGAATCTGGAAACGACAGCGACAGCACTGAACCAGTGGATGAAGGAGCACCAGGATGAGCTTGCACAGTTCACCATGGGATTGATGAGCATCAACAGCGAGACCTACCATGAGAAGGAAGCAGTGGAGTACCTCGCAGGTAAGATGAAGGAGTACGGGTTCGATGACGTACGGATCGATGAGGCCGGCAACTGCCTCGGCTGTGTCGGGACAGGACCTGCCGTCATCCTGGCTGATGCCCATATAGACACGGTTGAGCCGGGAGATGCCGAGGACTGGGGATTCGACCCCCTGCAGCCCCGTCTTGCTGACGGCATGATTAGCGGCCGCGGGATCATCGATGACAAGGGATGCCTTTGTGCCATGGTGTTCGCCGCCCGTGCGGTGAAGGAACTTGGCCTGGATAGTGAGATCAGCTACTGGGTTTCCGGGTCGATCTCGGAAGAGGACGTCGAGGGCAGCTGCGTGAAGGCCATGATGGAACTCAACCCTGATATCAAGCCTGATATGATCCTCGTTGGCGAGGCCAGTGAGGGCAGGGTGATCAGGGGCCACAAGGGCAGGGCGCTCATCCGTATGCAGGTCAAGGGGAAGGCAGCGCATGCCTCTGCCGCCTGGAGAGGGGAGAACGCCCTGATCAAGGCGCTCCCGCTGATCAGCGGTATCGATGAGATGCAGGCCAGCCGGGAAGATGAGTTTCTGGGAAAGGGCTCCATCGAGGTCACCACTGTTGTATGCGATACCCCTTCGCTGAACACGATCCCCGGCGGTGCGACCATTGTCGCTGACCGGCGGATCTCCTGCGGGGAGAGCAAGGAAGAGCTCCTCGAGGAACTCTCAGGCCTGCTGGCATTGAGCGATGCCTCGGCAACGATCGATACCGAGGATGTGACGACCTATACCGGCTACCGCATCATCCAGGAGGACTATTTCCCGAGCTGGGTCATGCCTGAGGACCATCCTGTCGTTACCTCCGCGGTAAAGGCTGTCGAGCTGACGACCGGGAAGACCCCGGTAGTGGGCAAATGGGACTTCTGTACCAACGCCACCTACCTCTGCGGGATAACCGGGATACCAAGCGTCGGCTATGGACCTGGGGATGAATCCCTCTGCCACGGCACGGAGGAGAGCCTGTCAGTCGAGGAGCTTGCAGCCGCATCGAGCGTGTATGCGATGATACCCCTCTGTTTCGCACAGAACAAGAAGAAGGATGCATAGCATGCAGATCATAGAAGCCGGTTGGATAATCACCCCAGGACTGAAGGCAGAGCAGGAGCGCTCCCTCGTCATCGATGGAACGCATGTCTTGGATATCCTCCCCTGGGAAGAGGCCAGGAGTACCTATCCTGATGCCGAGGTGATCGAGCGGCACCACTGCCTGCTTTCACCAGGATTCATCAATACCCATATGCATCTCTACGGCGTACTCGCCCACGGGCTCGAACCGCCGTTCCCCCTCGAGACCTTCGAGAGTTTCCTCGAGGACTACTGGTGGCCGATGGTCGAGAATCGGCTCGACCCACCGATGATCGAGGCTGCGACGGCTTATATCGGGGCTGAGCTGGTAGACAGCGGCGTCACGGCCCTCTGTGATATCCTCGAGGCGCCCAACGCCGGGATCGAGGGGCTGCGCGTCGAGGCCGAGACCCTGAAGCGTCTCGGCATGAGAGCAATCCTCAGCAGCGAGGCCTGCGAGAGGATCACCCCTGAACGGGGTGTGGAGATCCTGAAAGAGAACCTGCAGTTCTGTAAGGAATACCAGGATGACAGCCATATCGGCGGGATGCTCTGCACCCATACGGCGTTTACCTGCGGCAGTGAGTTCATGAAGGAAGCGGTCTCGATGGCTGAGGACCATGGCTTTGACCTGCAGCTCCATCTCAATGAGAGTTCATACGAACCGGAATGGGTCTTGAAGCACCATGGGATGCGTACCTGTCACTGGTATGACCAGAATGGTGTCCTATCAGAGCATATCCTTGCAGCCCAGTGCGTCCAGGTGGATGCCCAGGAGATCGCGATCCTCGCGAAGCATGCCGTGCGGATGGCTCACCTGCCGTTGAGTAACTGCGAAGTTGGCGGCGGGATCGCACCGGTCCCGGACCTCCTGGAAGCGGGGATCACCTGCGGACTGGGGACGGATGGCTACATCAACAACTTCTTTGCCGTCATGCGCGGGGCATTCCTCATGCATAAAGGGCATCGCTGCGACCCAACGGTCATGGACGGGAAGACTGTCTACCGCATGGCGACTGAGGCAGGGGCAGATGTCATGTATCCGGGAAAGGAGATGAACCGTCTCAGGAAGGGTGCCGATGCTGATTTCATCACGATCTCGCTGGAGGACCTTCCCACCGGACTGACCGAGCATAACATCTACGACCAGGTGATCCTCTATCGCGATCCGCAGCATGTGCAGGATGTCTGCATTGCAGGCTCCTGGTCAAAGCGTGACTATACCGTACAGAACGTAGATAAGAAGCAGCTTCGGGAACAGGCGTATGAGCAGTCCCGTCGTCTGTGGGAGATCGTGGTTAAGTAAGTCCCTTCAAGTCGGTGAGAGAAAGAAGGTCCCAGATATACAGGTCGAAGCCTGTACCTGGGACCTTTTCTAGTTTGCTTCAAGCTTTGAGAGAATATAATCGGGTCTGAGCGGCAGCCTGTCCAAGTAGATACCTCCAAGGGCATGGCTTGCGGCATTGACCACTGCACCGGCGATCCCGTCGGTCGCGCACTCCCCGATACTCTTCGCGCCGAACGGCCCGGCAGCTTCGGGGTCCTCCACGGTAATGACATCCACCTTCGGCATAGCGTCCGAGGTAAACATCCTGTACTTCCTGAAATTGGGGTTCTTCATCTTCCCCGATCCGGGGTCTATCTCCATCTCCTCGGAGAGGGCATAGCCGAGGCCCATCTGTATCCCCCCGTGTACCTGCCCGTTGAAGAGCAGCGGATTGATGACGGTCCCTGAGTTATGGACGCTCAGGATCTCGATCGGGGTGACGATCCCGGTCTCCGTATCGACCTCGACTTCGCAGAAGACGGCAGCATAGCTGTCTATCGAATCCTTCGATTCGAAGGTCCGAGTCGCGATGATCTCCCGCTGAGCCCCGTGGGTACCCGCCTGAGCTGATCCTATGACATCGACGAGGGAGCTCCTGCAGTCCGGGTCCTCCCGGTTGGAGATGTACCCCTCTCCGATCTCAAGGAGATCTGCAGGTACTGTGAGGATGGCGGAGGCTTCCTCGAGCAGCTGCCTCCTGATCTCCTGTGCCGTGAGGATGGCGGCATTCCCTCCGATATAGGTGGTTCGGGAAGCCTGGGCACCCAGGTCGAGCGGGGTGACGTCGGTATCTGCCTCGATGACCTCGATTTCATTGGGGGAGATCTTCAGGATCTCGGCCGCGATCTGCGAGAGGATGGTCCGGGAACCGGTTCCCAGGTCATGGGTACCGGTGAGCAGGGTCGCCGACCCGTCATTGTTCATCCGTATAGTGATCGTCGTGATATCCTGGTAGACGGGATACCAGCCATTGCCGTGCACCGCGATATCCATGCCGACACCGCGGCGTATCCGCGAGGAATGGGTCCTTTCTGCCTGTTCTCGCCGTTTTGCCCAGTCGAACCGCTCGATCCCTGCGATGATGCAGTCGTTCACCCTCGCGTTGTGGATGTTGTTCCCGAGGCAGTTATCCTCATAGGGCTTGATGCAGTTCAGCAGGCGAAGCTGTGCCGGGTCCATGGAGAGTATTTTCGCGATCTGGTCCATGTGGGTCTCACGGGTCACCATGATCTGGGGACATCCGTACCCCCGCATTGCCCCGGCGACCGGGGTGTTTGTGTAGTAGGAAGCCCCGCGGTAGAACATGTACGGTGCATTGTAGAGGATGAACATCTTGCCTGACTGGGCCCCTACGGTGTTCGGCCCTGAAGTCGCATATGCCCCGGTATCCAGCCTGGAGTCGACATGCTGGGCCGTGAGCTTCCCGTCTGATGTGAACCCGCTGGAGATGGTAAGCATCCCCGCATGACGGGTCCTTGTCGAGGTGAAGGTCTCCCTGCGGTCGAGGCGTATCTTCACCGGACGGCGGGTCTTCATGGAGAGTAGGGAGACCACGGGTTCGTGCATGATCTCAAGCTTCCCGCCGAAGGCCCCGCCGCATACGGTCTTGATGACCCGGATCTTGTGTTGCGGCATGTGCAGGGCCGTCGAGAGCACATCCCGGAAACAGAACGCGTTCTGAGTCGAGGTATAGACGGTCAGCTTCCCATCTCGGGTGTAGTCTGCGATATGGGCAACCGGCTCCATATAGGCATGGTGGACCCGTGAGGGGTAGAAGGTCGTCTGCAGCACCTGCTCGGAGGACCCGATAGCATCGAGAACCTCCTGCTCATCGTGGGAACCGTAGGCGAGCTCACCCCCGCAGAGGTTCGTGGAATCGATCCCGAACTCGCTGGCAAGGGGGGCCCCTTCCGCGATCGCCTCCTTCAGCGTGATCACGGGGTCAAGCAGTTCATACTCTACCTTGATTAGCCGGACTGCCTGCGCCGCGATGAAGGGGTCGTCTGCTGCTACCGCGGCTACCCGGTCGCCGACGAAGTGGACGGTCTCCCCGAAGATATATTCTGTCTCCGGCATATCGGCCGGGCTGGTATCGAGATAGAACCGGGCAGCACTGTTATAGAGGTGCTTCGGTGTGTTGAATGCATGGATGACCGCATGGACACCCGGCAGGGCTTGCGCCTCTGATGTGTCGATGGACTTGATCCTTGCATGGGGGTGGGGGGAGAGGAGCATCTTCGCATGGAGCATTCCCGGGAGTACGATATCGTCGATATACCGGATCTCACCGGAGACCTTCATGGCAGACTCCCTGTTCGGGATAGCTGCCCCTACGTACCGGTTCGCATCAGCCATTGCGTGCCCCTTTCAGCCTCTCGAGGGACTGTCTTGCCTCCTCCATCCGCTGTGATGCCAGTTTTACCGCTTCGACGATATGCACATACCCGGTGCACCGACAGAGATTGTTGTACAGTGCCTTCCGTATTGCCGCCTCGTCGGGGGCGGGGTCCCCCTCAAGGAGGGCCGTGGTCGTGATGATCATCCCGGGGGTGCAGAACCCGCACTGGACAGCCCCGGCGTCGATGAATGCCTGCTGCACGATTGACAGCTCCCCGTCCTTCCCGATCCCCTCTATGGTGATCACCTCATGCCCGTCGAGCTTACTGGCCTTCAGCGTGCAGGAGTTGACAGCCTTCCCGTCTAGCAGGATCTTGCAGGCACCGCAGTCCCCGGTCCCGCAGCCGTATTTCGTGCCCTTCAGCCCGAGGACCTCCCTGATCACGTGGAGGGCGGTCCACCTCTGTGAGATCCCGATCTCCCGGGTGATCCCGTTCACTGTGCATGTGATGCTGTCTGTTACCTGTGCCATCTGTTATTCACCTTTATTTGTATATACAACATAAGCTATTGTAGTAGGAGATCAGCCGACTCGTCAAGTTATAAGGGGCTTTTTAGGAGCGGCAAATCTACCGGCAGTATAGTTGATTATGGACTATCAATTATATTGACATCACTATAGCCATATGATAATTTAAGAGAAACATGTATGTACATGTAAACCGCTTAGAGGGGTACGTCGTGGGGAGATTCACTTTCTGTTCCGTTTCGATGCAGTCACCGTTCATCCTTGGGTCCGGACCGTTGAGTTACGACGGGGACGGCCTGATCAGGGCCCATGACCATGGGTTCGGTGCGGTGGTAACCAAGACGATACGGGACATTCCCGCAGACAACCCCTATCCCCATATGGCATGCAATACCGTTTCCAGTATGGTCAATGCCGAGAAATGGAGCGATATCACCGGCGAGCAGTGGGTCGAGCAGGAGATCCCGAAAGCCAAGGCTCATGGAGTCGTGGTCATCGCCAGCATCGGGCACACCGTAGCTGAAGCAGAACATTGGGTCCCCCTCGTCACGGCAGCCGGTGCCGATATGATAGAGCTGGTCTCCTACGAGCAGAAGACCATGATTCCCATGATAACCGCTGCCTGCACGCTCACGGACCTTCCCGTGATCGCAAAGCTCTCACCGAACTGGGGTGACCCGGTATCCTGCGCTGTCGAGGCGGAGCAGGCTGGGGCGAAGGCGATCACGGCGATGGATTCCGTCGGCCCGGTCCTTCGGATCGATATCGAGAAGGCTGCACCAATGGTAGGCGGCGAACGCGGGGAGGGCTGGCTGACCGGGAGTGCGATCAAGCCGATCATCCTCCGGTATGTCGCTGATATATCCCGTGCCGTACGGATCCCGGTGATCGGGCTCGGCGGGGTCATGAGCAGTGATGATGCGATCGAGATGCTGATGGCAGGGGCTTCTGCAGTAGGGGTGTGCACCCTGCCGCTGCTGAAAGGTCTTGGCATCATGCCGCGGACCATCCGTTCCTTCGGGGAGCGGATAGCACACCTGGGGTATGGGAGCGTCGAGGAGGTGTCCGGGGCAGCCCTGCCGAACCTCTCACGGGCAGAGAACCATGTACGGTTCGCGTTCAGCTTCGAGGTGGGGAAATGCACCTCCTGCATGCGATGTGTCACGGTCTGCCCCTACCAGTCACGGGAACTCAGTGACAAGGTCATGAGCCTGGACGAGGATACCTGCAGGCTCTGCGGTCTCTGCGCATCCGTCTGTCCGACCGGTGCCTTGGGCATGGTCATTTAGTTGGAATCTAGTTGTCCTGCGGGTACGCATGACGATTAATGGATATGGAGGATAGAAAGATTATGTACAGTTCATTACGTAAGAAACATCTTCTCAGCACCCAGGACTGGAGTGTCGAGGAGATCGAGCGGCTGCTCAGTGTCGCTTTCAGGCTGAAAGAGGAGAGGAACCTCGGATTGACCCATGATGAGATCCTCAGAGCAAAGACATTCTTCATGCTGTTCTTCGAAGAATCAACCAGGACCAGGAATGCGTTCGAAGCCGGTATCCACCAGCTTGGCGGCCATGCCCATTTTCTGACCCCTAAGGCTACCCAGATCGACCATGGCGAGACTGCCAAGGACACCATCAAGGTCCTCTCCAGATACGGCGAAGGCATCGGTGTCCGGAAGACCTTCGGTCCCGGACATGCCTATATGAGGGAGCTCGCGAAGTACTCTGATATCCCTGTCGTCAACATGCAGTGTGAGGACTACCACCCCACACAGGTCCTTGCAGACCTGATGACGATCAAGGAGAAATTCCAGAACAACCTGAAGAACAAAAGGATCGTCGTCTCCTGGACTTCTGCGCCGAACTATATCAGGCCGCTCTCCATGGCACAGTCACTGGTGCTCTGCATGCCGAGATTCGGGCTTGACGTGACCCTGGCCCATCCACCGGAGTTCAAGCTGAAACCGGAGATCATGGAACAGGCAAAGAAGAACGCAGAACTCGCAGGCAGCAAGTTCGAGGTCGTTGACAGCATGGAAGAGGCCTGCAAGGGTGCAGATATCGTCTATGCAAAAGGCTGGGGCCCGATCATGCATACTGAGGACGAGGCAGAAGGTATCGCTATCATCGACCGATACCGGGAGAACGGGAACATGGACTGGGTCGTGGACCAGCGGAAGATGGACCTGACGAACCCGAACTCGATCTACATGCACTGCATGCCCTTCGACCGTGACATCGAGGTGACCAGTGAAGTGGTCGACGGACCTCACTCTGTCGTCTATGACGAGGCTGAGAACCGGCTCCACATCATGAAGGCGATCATGGCCACTACCATGGCTAACCTGTAGGTTTAGCGTCAGTATATGGGATGCAGGCTGGTCCTCGCGGAACTGCCTGCATCCATACCGTGACTGACCGCATTATCTGATAAACCTTGACAGATCGCCGCGACACCCCTGATAATGTACCGATCTCATCAGCATGGTAAGAAGAGCATATGGAACAGCAGAATAAAGAACCGCTATATATCAAGGCAAAACTCTACCTTCTCGACCGGATCAGGAAGATGGCTGCCGGGGCCAACAAGATCGAACCCGAGAACACCCTTGCTGAGAAGCTGGGGATGAGCAGGGAGACGGTCCGTAAGGCCATGACCGTCCTGATCCAGGAAGGGGTCATCACCCGGTGGCATGGGAAGGGAAACTACGGGCACCCGGATGTGTCCAACCTGAACATGCGGATAGACCTGAACTCGGACTTTCGGCACCTCCTTACCGACTCCGGCTATGATGTCCGTACGTTCAGGGCTCAGGTGGAGACCAGGGAGGCCTCTGCTGCCATGGTTAGACGTATGCCTGCTGCCGATGGTGCACGGGTCGTCGCATCCAGGCAGGATTACTATGCGAATGATGTCCTGGCGGTGGTCTGTTACGTGGAACTCCTTGAAGATATCGTGGATGTGATCCCTGAAGAGGGGGAGTACACCGAGTCCATGAAGGAGTTCATCTGCGCCCACTGCACGACCGAGAGCAACCATACCACGGCCTGGCTGCTGGCCGAACACAACCCGGAAGTCGCCGAGCGCTTCTCCCTGATCCCCGGTGCCCCCCTGTTCTGCTGGGAGGAGATCTACTACAACCTCCTCGATGAGAAGATGGGGTACGTGAAGATCTACTTCAACCAGAATGTCATGGACCTCTCGCTGATGCTGAAGTTCTAAGCTGTATACTGCACAGATTCTCCTACTTTCTCATGAATTCATATAGACAGCTTCTTTCTACATGGTATACTGGGAATTCAAGGAATTTATGTACGTATGATTAAGCTCTTCAAACCCACCATCAAGCGCAAGGATATGGATTCTGTCCTGGGCACCCTCGTCGATGAGGAACTCGGCCCCGGGGCCAGGAACCAGGAACTTGCCAAGACCCTGACCTCGGAATTCTCGGCAGCTGATACCATCGTGCTGAGATCCTACCTGCGGGCACTCATCATCGCGCTGAGATCCCTGCAGCTGAAACGGGGCGACCGGGTGGTCATCTCACCCCTCTCCCCGCCGGAATACCTCTGGCTGCTCCAGGAGTCAGGCCTTGAGCCGGTGTTTGTGGACGTCGACCCGAAGACTGCCTGTATCACGGCAGAAGCCGTGAAAGGACTCGGGAGCCCTGCTCCCGATGCCGTGCTGATCCATGAGCCGCTTGGGAATACAGTCTCCGAGGATGGTTTCAGGGAACTGTCGATCCCGATCATCGAGGATATATCGCAGAGCTACCACTCCAGGAAGAACGGCGTGGCTGCAGGATCACTGGGATCCGTCGTGGTGATCTCCTTCGAGGACGACGCCCTCGTCGGGGCAGGGGGCGGGGCAGCGGTGATCGTCAAGGACCGGAAGCATATGGCCTACATGAAGGCTGCGACCGGGAGGGACCTCAGGTTCGACCTGCTCCCTGATATTAACAGTGCGCTGATCAGCAACCAGCTGAAGGTGATCGACCACCATATCGCCAAGCAGCTCGAGTACCTGGATGCGCTCAGGCAGGCGCTCATGAAGACCAAGCATCTGCTGATCAATGAGATGAGTGAGTCATCAGCCCATAACGGGTACTCCTTCGGCGTCCTGGCCGACTCGAGGATGAAGGATATCCTGAAATATGTGAAGAAGTACAAGATCGAGACGGCCATGCCGTTCAGCGAATGCGCCCTGACCCTGGACGGGCGGGACACTAATGAATTTCCCAATAGCATCCCGTTCATATTACGTGCTATGATATTCCCGTTGTATCCGCTGTTATCGAAGGACCAGCTCATGACCATGGTGCGGGTCATGTCGACATTGCCATAAACGATACTGGAGAGTTGCCGTGCGAACTGTAGAACGTGTTCTTCTTGTAGTGAACCTGCATAAACCGGATGCCCAGAGACTCAGCTCTGAGATCATCGCCTACCTCGAGGGCAGGGGGATCACCGTCGATTTCCTCGGCCTGAAGCGTGACAGCCCCAAACCCGTCCTCAATGATATAGATCTGGCGATCAGCCTCGGCGGCGACGGGACGGTCCTCTACTGTGCCCGCATGCTCCAGGACCAGGGGATCCCGATTCTCGCGGTGAACCTCGGGACCTTCGGCTTCATCACCGAGGTGTCGGTGGATGAGTGGCAGGATGCCTTCGAGAAGTTCTGCTGCGGGGAGACCATCCTCTCCAAACGGCTGATGTACCGGGTACGGGTCATCCGTCAGGGAAAGACCATCTACCGGGCACATGGGCTCAATGACACCGTCGTGACGGCGACCGGCATCTCGAAGGTCGTGACCCTGAAACTCTTCCTCAATGACACCCATCTCGGTACCTTCCGTGCCGACGGGATCATCTGCGCCACCCCGACGGGCTCCACCGCCTACAGCATGGCTGCCGGTGGACCGATCGTGGATTCGGAGATGGAGGCGCTCATCGTCACGCCGATCAGCCCCTTCACCCTCTCGAACCGGCCGCTGGTGATCTCCGGGGATGACATCATCAGGATCGAGGTCCTCGCTCACCAGCGGACGGAGATGAACCTCACCGTCGATGGGCAGGAGATGTTCCACCTCGAGGAGGGGGATGAGGTCGTGATCGAGAAGTCGAGGAGCAGGGCACTGTTAGCCCTCTCCGACAAGCGTAACTTCTACGAGGTCGTACGGTCGAAACTCAACTGGTCGGGGGAGTCAAATGCTTGAGACACTGACGATCAGGAACTATGCCCTGATCACGAAGCTGACGATCAGCTTCTCTCCCGGGTTCAACATCCTCACCGGCGAGACCGGGGCGGGGAAGTCGATCCTCATCGGGGCCCTGGGGCTCCTGCTGGGAGACAAGGCTGACACCTCCAGGATCAGGACCGGCTGCGACGAAGCCTCGGTCTCCGGGGTCGTGACCGTGGATGACCCTGACCTCGAGGCCTGGCTCGAGGCTCACGACATACCTGTCGAAGAGGGGGCGCTGATCATCAAGCGGACGATCAGGAGCACCGGTCGGGGGGCGATCACGATCCAGGGAGAGCCGGCGACCCTCCGGGTACTCGATGAGCTCTCAGGCTTCCTCGTGGACATGCATGGTCAGCATGAGCATCAGTCCCTTCTTGCCCCGGCAGCCCAGCGTAGGCTCCTCGACCGCTATGGCGGCCTCGAGGGCGAAGTCCTCGCGTTCGCGGAACTGTTCAAGGAATACCTCGCTGCCCGGAAGCAGCTGGAGGGAAGCAGGAGCGATGAGCGTGAACGCCGCAGGGAGCGAGAAATGCTCTCCTTCTCCATCGATGAGATCGACAGCCTCGACTTACAAGTCGGGGAGGATGAGGAGCTGGAGAGGGAGGTTCGGATCCTCTCCGAGTCAGAACGGCTCGTTGCCTCCTCGGAGCTTGCCAAGGAGCGGCTCCACATCGAAGGGGGAGCTCTTGCCGGCGTGATTGCGGCCTCGCGGGAGATCTCTGCCGTCAGTCAGATCGACGAGTCCCTCGAACCGCTCTCAGGGAGACTGGAGAGCCTCCGCTATGAGCTCGAGGATATCTTCGAGGAGCTCCGCTCCTATAGTGACCATATCGTGTTCTCGCCAGAGCGGCTGGATGAGATCCAGGAGCGGCTGGCCGAGCTGCGGAAGCTGAAGAAGAAGTATGGGAAGACCATAGAGGATATCCTGCAGTACCGTGAGGAGACGATCACGAGGATTCGTGATATCGACAACTATGATGAGGACTACCGGGAACTGCAGCAGCGGTGCGAGGCCCTCTCGGGGAGGATCAGCCGGGACGCAAAGGAACTCACGGGGAAACGGACTGAGACAGCCCGCGAGCTCGAACCACTGATCGATTCCCACCTTGCCGGCCTTGGGATGCCCTCGGCCCGTTTCAAGGTAGAGCTTTCCGGGAAGGTCGGCGATGCCGGCGACCCGGTCTGCACGGCCAACGGGGCGGATACGATCGAGTTCCTCATCTCAGCCAACCTCGGCGAGGAGCTCAAGCAGCTGCGGCAGGCGGCTTCCGGCGGGGAGCTCTCTAGGATCATGCTGGCCCTGAAGACCGTCTTCTCCGACTCGGAGCGGATCGGTACTCTGGTGTTCGATGAGATCGATGCCGGGATCGGGGGGACCGTGGCTGTCGCCGTCGGCGAGCACCTTGCCCGGCTGGGGGAGAAGCGCCAGATCCTCTGTATCTCACACCTGGCCTCCGTAGCCGCCAAGGCACGGAAACATATCGTCGTGGAGAAGCACGAGGCTGACGGGAGGACCGAGACCTCCATCAGGGAGATCTCGGGAGAGACTCGGGTCATCGAGATCGCGAGGATGCTCTCAGGCAGCCGGAACGAGGAATCGGCACTCGAACATGCTAGGTCCCTTATGGGATAGCGAGGATGAGGTCGTCGACTACGATGTTCGTCTCGAGCGCCAGAGCGATCAGCAGCTCAGAGGCTTCCGCCTTTGATTCCCGTACCCACTGGACATGGTCGAAGACATAGTTCTGCAGGAAGGTTATATCGGGTTTAAAGCCGATCTCCCGTGAGCACTGCAGCAGCTTGATGATCAGGGTGCAGTGCTCCCTGTCCAGGTTGTACTTCAGGTACTCTGCATGTTCAGCAAGATAGGCATTGAGGCTCAGCTCAGTCGAGCGGATGATCTTCTCGTCAGCCTTCCTGATGATGAAGGTCATCAGGTTACGCACGAGCATACAGGAATCCTGGTTCGTGAAGGGTGCATCCATCCGGAAGAGGGAGTGCAGGGACCTCAGGCAGGTTCCCATGTTGGTGATGTAGAAGGCGTCATCCGGCTCGCCCGCCCCGCTGTGGACCAGTGAGGAGTAGTGGTTTATATCGTCGGTGATCGAATGGATGTCGTTGTCCGCCACCCGGGAGAGGGAGTCGTTGATCCAGTGATAGATGGTGTCGATCAGGCGCTCGGGGAGTTCCGCTGCCTTGATCGGGTACCCCGGGTGTGAGACCTCTTCCTGACGGTCGTGGATATGGAGGATGATCCCCTCCTCATTGTCCACGATCCAGGAGACATGGTAGGAGTGCTGACGGCAGAGCGGCTCGTCGAGGATCGTCAGGTAGACCTGGCTCTCGACCTGGTTGATCGAGACCAGGCGGAACATCCCGTACCGTTCGGCGGGGCAGTCCTTGTTCGCCAGCATCTTGTTGAGGGTGAAGAAGGCTACCGCCTCGAGACCCCGGGAGAGGGTGGGATGGATCGATACCAGGATATCGCTGCCGTCCCCGATCTCCTCGATGTTGCTCTTCGCCTCCTTGAGGTGGTGATAGAGGATCCCGGTAAGGTCAGTCTCAGTATAATGCTGGTAAAGCCGCGCAGCCTGTACTGCATACCGCATGTTCTGCGTGGGTTCTATCCCTGAGAGCTCGGCGAAGAACCAGCCGCAGGACGTGAACATATACATCCTGAACTTCTGGCCTTCGAGCAGGTAGAGCAGTTCGGTGCGCTCTTCGGCAGAGGATCGTGAACCGAGGATCCTCCTCGCGAAAGCCTCGGGACTCTCTTTACCTGACATGACTGCACCGTATTCACTGAGCAGCTGCCCAGGGGTGTAGGCTCCCGTGAGCCTGGTAGCCTGGTCATGGAAGATAGCAAGGAGCTTCTCGCTCAGGAGGGTGTATGCCCGTCTCAGCGGGGTCCGCCACTGTTGGTCCCATCCCTCCTGGCCGCCGGTCGAGCAGCCGCAGTCCTTGTACCAGCGGGATACCCCGTGGAAGCAGCTCCAGGAAGAGCCTTTATCTTCTTCCCCCGGCCTGAGCCTGGCACGGAGTACCGGCGGGTGGCGCTCGAGGTAGGAGCCGTAATTGGTCAGTTCAAAATGGTCCTGTTCCCTGACCTTATGGACCAGGGCAGCGAAGCACATGTCCCCGAAGGGTTCATGGTGGCCGAGGATCTCCCCGTCGGTCGCTGAATGGAGGAGGGCCGGGCTGTCCTGCTCCTGGATGTCGAGCAGCCGGTTGTACAGCAGGTCGGCATCCCGGAGATAGTGGTTGAAACTGATCCCCGAGGCGAGGTCAGGGTTGTAGAAGAAGGCCGCGATGCTCCCGGAAGTCCCCTCGATGATGTAAGGGGTATCATAGGGAGCAGATGTGTCGGTGAGTTCCTCCCAGATCCCAGGCTTCGTTTCGACCGCGGCAGCCTGCCAGGGCGAGAGGATGACGAAGGAGATCCCTTCTGCGATGAGGATGTCGACGACGTCGCCGTTGATGGCAGCCTCTGGGAGCCAGATACCCTCCGGCCTTCGTTTGAAGTGGTGGGTGAAGTCATCGATCCCCCAGCGGATCTGGATCCTCGCATCCTCGACCGTGTCGAGGGGGAGGATCGTGTGGTTGAACCCCTGCGCAATCCCGTTCCCGTGGCCGTTGTTCCGCTCGGCACTGATCCGGTCGGCTGTGATGATCCGCTCATAGGTTTGGGGATCATAGTCCCTGATCCAGTGGAGGAGGGTGGGCCCGAAATTGAAGGAGAGGTACTCGTAGTTGTTCACGATCGACTCTACCCGGCCGTCATAGGTCAGGTAGCGGGAGAAGGCATTGGCTGCGTAGCACTCTCTATGTATACGTTCATTCCAGTCAGTATGCGGCTCGGCTGATGGTTGCTTGGGGATGAGTCCCGTGTCCGGCATCTCGCGCGGCGGCTGATAGAAATGACCATGGATTATTATCTCTGTTTTCATGGTGGAATTATAGTATGTTACTACACCAGAGTCCAGCGGCACGGACCAAAAGCAGCCACTCTCAGGATTGGGGGAGTCAATCGGTTGACTAAACGCCTCCTTTTTTCTACGATGTTCTGTAATCAGGTGGTGTACTTGAATTCTATCAAAAAAGGCGATATGTCTAACATATTGGAGCACGATTCTATGTCAAAAGATTGGTATCGATCACTCTCGCTGGAGACGCTTCAGTGTCTTGCCAGGAGGGAAGGGGTACGACATATCGAGAGCTTTTCCGTCGAGGACCTGATCGAGGTACTCGAAGAGATCCAGGAAGAGAAGACCGCGAACCTCAGCAGCAGCAACGATATCATGCGGCTCAAGAGCAAGAAGTACAATATCGTACACAAGAACCAGTTCATCCCTGATGACGAACAGACCTTCGAGATACCGGAGCAGTATGCCGACACCAGGATCACCCTGCTGCTGCGCGATCCCTTCTGGGCCTTTGCCTACTGGGACATCAACAGCCTCGAACTCGCGAAGCTCAAGGAGCATCACAGCGAGCTCTCCCTGCACCTGCGGGTGAGCGAGCTTCCCGACGGTACCGTACCGCTGGAAGAGGCTGTGAGCAGGTTCGAGATCCCGGTCTCCGATACCGACCAGCGGTGGTACGTGAACCTGCCGAATCCCGGCAGCTGGTATGAGGTGCAGCTCATCTGCTCCTGCCCGGGGGAGACGCAGGCCAAGGTGCTCGCCGTATCGAACAGGATCGAGAGTCCCGGGGGGTACTGGCTGAACCATCTCGAGGAGTTGACCGGGGACCATGACGGACTTGAGCTGGTGCTTGCAGGACTGACTGACCATGACGGCAGGCTGGCTGACAATGCCCTGATCGAGAAGATGCTCCAACAGGCGCGCCGACGATAAGCTGACAGGTGAGACAAGGATAGGTTATATGAGTACAGGTTTCGTAGGATTGACACTGCATGCCCATCTCCCATTCGTGAGACACCCTGAATACCCGAGATTCCTCGAGGAAGACTGGCTGTTCGAGGCGGTATCAGAGACCTATCTCCCCCTGCTGCGGGTCTTCAACCGGCTGAGGAGGGAAGGGGTCCCATACCAGGTATCCATCTCGCTCTCCCCGACCCTCTGTGCCATGCTTGCGGACCAGATGCTGCAGGACCGGTATGTAGAGCACCTCAAACTCATGATCGAACTCGGGGATCGGGAGCTCGAACGGACACAGTCCCAGCCCCGTATCCAGGCCCTTGCCCAGATGTACCGCAATCTCTACCAGCAGAATCTCGAGGACTTCACCGGGGTCTACCGCGGCAACATCCTCCAGGGGTTCAGGTCACTCGAGGACAGCGGGCACCTCAGCCTGATCACCACCTCGGCGACGCATGCCTTCCTGCCGCTCTACAAGGAGATGCCCGTTGCCGTCAAGGCCCAGATAGAACTGGCCATGATGTCCCATGTGGCCCATTTCCGGAGGAAGCCCAAGGGCTTCTGGCTGCCTGAGTGCGGGTACTACCCGGGGCTCGAGAAGCACCTGGCCCATAACAATATCGAATACTTCTATGGGGCGACCCACAGCATCACGTTATCGGACATGAAGGCAGAACGGGGCATCTACGCACCCGTCTCCTGCGAGAACGGCGTACACCTCTTCGCACGGGACTTCGGCATCTCGCAGCTGGTCTGGTCTGAGGACAGCGGGTATCCCGTGGACGGGGTATACCGGGACTTCTACCGGGACATCGGGTATGACCTCGATCTTAACTACGTCCGACCCTATATCCATGAACCCGATGTCCGGTCGTTCACCGGCTACAAGTACTGGGCGGTCACCGACAAGGATTCTGAGCAGAAAGAGGTCTATGACCGGAATGAGGCCTTGGTCCGGGTCCGGGAACATGCAGATAACTTCATCTACTCCCTGCGCAAGAAGAGTGAGGGGGTGGGGAACCTCATCGACCGTGAGCCCTACTTCACGATCCCCTTCGATGCCGAACTCTTCGGCCATTGGTGGTTCGAGGGGATCGAATGGCTTGAACTCGTCCTGAGGGGGCTGGCAGACGATGACCAGCTCGAGATGATGCAGCCCGACCGCTACCTCTCCCGCTACCCGAAGAACCAGGTCGTGCGGCCCGCGATCTCCAGCTGGGGAAACCGGGGCTACGCCTCGGTCTGGGTCGATGGTTCCAATGACTGGATCTACCGTCACGTCCACCGTTCCATCAACCGGATGATAGAGCTTGCCCAGCGGTTCCCCGACCAGACATCGCTGAAGGAGCGGTTCCTCCAGCATGCGGCACGGGAAGTCCTCCTGTCCATGGCGTCGGACTGGCCCTTCATCATCAGCAACGGGACGAGCGTCTCCTATGCCGAACGGCGTATGAAAGAGCATATACACAACTTCAACCTGGTCTATGAGAACATGTGCCGCAACTCGGTAAACACCGAATGGCTCACCAGGACGGAGAAGAAGACCAACATCTTCCCCGATATAGACTACCGCATATTCGGTGAGAAGAACGAATAAATCATTATGAGAGAGGAGGTTCTGATACCTCCTCTTTTCACGTCCAGACCCTCGGGTACATCAGGATCCCCTACAGCACCACACCTCAGTGTTAACCTTTGTTAAGTAGTATACAGGTGAAAACTTTC
This sequence comes from Spirochaetia bacterium, assembly GCA_963677595.1. Classification (GTDB taxonomy): domain Bacteria; phylum Spirochaetota; class Spirochaetia; order CAKZLE01; family CAKZLE01; genus CAKZLE01. The sequence goes on along the minus strand of OY782041.1, from coordinate 4,099,345 downwards.
CCCGGAGGGAAAAAACCGTTTTCACCTTTATTGACTTAGAAAGTGGATACGCTATCATAAGAAGTGGGAAGATGTGGGAGAGATTCCCAGATCTGACCAGTTTTTGGATGACAGGTGGTAGAGAGTGTTAACTGGTGAATATCGAAATACGATTGATGACAAGGGTCGACTCCTGATCCCGTCACGTCTTCGTAGTTCACTGGCTCATAATAACCTCCATGTATGTCGTTCACCTGAGGATACCTGCCTCTGGCTGATGCTTGCCGAGGATTTCGAGGAACTTGCCACCAACCTCACCGGTGGGGCATGGACCATGTTCGACAGGAAGGCCAGGTGGATCCAGAGGAACATTATAGCACGATCTGCCGAGGTAGAGATAGATAAGGCGGGAAGAATCAACATACCGCCGTCACTGCGGGAACCGGTGTTCCTGCCGAACAAGCAGGAAGCCCTGCTGCTGGGGATCAACAAGATCATTGAGATCTGGAATGAGGATGAGTACAACAGGTATCTGGAAGCAGCGGAACCTGAGGTGCCTGAGTACACGAGAGAGATGGGCAAGATGCTCTTCGATCTGGAACATTCCAGGGGCTAGAGGACGGACGCTATGGAAATCAGACATGTACCGGTAATGAGACAGGAAGCCCTGGCCTACCTTGGACCTGCTGCAGAGCATGGGATGCTCATAGACTGCACCTGCGGGGAGGGGGGCCACAGCGAGATGTTCCTCCGCCACTTCCCCCATATGAGGCTGATCGGGCTCGACCGGGATGAGGAGATCCTCAAGAAAGCAGGGAGGCGGCTCTCGGTCTTCGGCGACCGGGTGACCCTGGTCAATACCTGGTTTGATTCCTTCATGGAATCGTATGAGGAGTCCCTCCCGAAGCCGACGGCCATCCTCTTCGACTACGGCATCTCGATCTTCCATTACGAGGAGTCCCAGCGGGGATTCAGCTTCAGGAAGGACGAACCGCTCGACATGCGGCTCGACAGGGACGGGGCCCTTTCAGCGGCGGATGTCGTGAACTCCTATCCCGAGGAGCGGCTTGCCGACGTCATCTACCAGTACGGGGAGGAACGGTACTCGAGAAGGATAGCATCCGCGATCTGCAGGAGGCGAAAAGAGGAGTGGATCAAGAACTCCCAGGAGCTTGCTGAGATCATCAAGTACGCAGTGCCGAAGAACTACCGGTACGGCAGGATCCATCCTGCCACCAGGACGTTCCAGGCATTGAGGATAGAGGTGAACGGGGAACTCGACCGGATAGAGCGGTCGATCGAGAAGGCGGTACGCCTGCTTGCCCCGGGAGGAAGGATCGGGATCATCACCTTCCATTCGCTCGAGGACCGGATCGTCAAGCATACCTTCCGGAACCTGGCGAAGGAGTGTTCCTGTCCGCCTGACCAGCCGCAGTGCACCTGCTCAGGCAAGGCCCTGTTGCAGGTCCTGACGAAGAAGCCAGTGAAGCCGACCCGTGAAGAGGTCGAGAGCAACGCCCCTTCGAGGAGTGCGAAGTTCAGGTTCGCCCAGCGGCTCGGCGATGAGTAGGGTGAGGAGACGGGACCTGATGGCGGTCGGCTCCTTCCTGGTATTCATCTGCGTGATGACCGTCTCGATCCTCTTGCCGGTCATGCAGGCGGCTTATAACCGCGAGGTGAGTTTCGAGATCGGCTCCCTGGAACAGCAGATCCAGGAGCTGGAAGAGAAGAACCGTGTGCTCGTGGGAGAGATCGCGGTCCTGAAGAGTCCGGAAGCACTGATGAAGAGCATCGGTGAGGACGGGATAGAAAGAGCAACGGAGGATGAGATAGTCATCCTGGAAGAGAGGTAGCATCATGGGGAATGGTACTGAGAAGAACTTGTTCCGGGTCTCCGAGGTCGCAGCGATCCTTAACGGGTCCCTGGTCTCGACGCGTCGGGAGAACCCATGGGTTCAGCACGTCTGCGTGGATTCCCGGTACGTCCAAAAAGGCTCCCTCTTCATCGCACTGCCCGGCGAGCGTACGGACGGGCACCGCTATCTCAAGGCCGCAGTCGCTGCGGGGGCTGTCGCACTGCTGGTAAGCAGCAGTAACCGCCACCTCTATGAGCAGCTGCAGCTTGATGCCTGCGCAGTCTCCGTGATCAGCGTCCCTGACACCTTCAAGTCACTGCGCGACCTTGCCGAGAACTGGGTCAGCCGGTTCCCGGGACTGGTGAAGGTCGCGGTGACCGGGAGTTCCGGCAAGACCACCACCAAGGAGATGATCAGCGCGATCCTCTCAGGCCTGGGGACTACCGTGAAGAACCCCGGGAACTACAACTCCGATATCGGGCTGCCGCTCTCCGTGTTCAATATAACGGGGGAGCATGAGTTCGGCGTCTTCGAGATGGGTACGAACCAGCACGGCGAGATCGGCAGGATGCTCGATGTCTATACCCCCGATATCAGCCTGATGACCAACATCGGGACTGCCCATATCGGGATGTTCGGCTCCCAGGAGGCGATCGTCCGCGAGAAGAGCACGATCTTCCATGAGACGGTGCGGCAGGGCTATATCGGGGAGGATAACGTCTGGAGGAACTATATCCGGAAGTCGAGGCAGGTAGACCTCACCCCCTTCGGGATGAAGAGCACCCCGGGTTTCACGGGGGCGGAATCCCTCGGGCTCGGCGGCTGGAAGCTCCGCTATGACGGGGAGGATATCCACCTGCGGCTCATCGGGCTGCATAACCTGAAGAATGCCCTTGCGGCAGTCTCCCTTGCCTCGGGACTCGGGGCAACGGCCTCACAGATCCGTTCAGGCCTGGAAGGGCTCGAACCCATGGAAGGCCGGAGCAGGGTCATCGACGGGAAGGTGACGGTGATCGAGGACAGCTACAACTCCAATGTGGAGGCTGCCGGCACGATCATCGACTACGTGAGCGAGCTTCCCTGGAACGGGAGGAAGAGTGTGGTACTCGGCTCCATGAAGGAGTTGGGATTCGCCACGGCACAGGCCCACCGCGTGATCGGGCGGCGCGTGGCGAAGCTGTCTCCCGACGGCGCGTTCCTCTTCGGGAAGGAGATGGAGAGTGCCTACCGGCTGCTGAAGGATGAGAACTATTCGAAGAAGCTGTTCTATACCGATGAGTATGAGGAACTGGAACAGCATGTGACAGGCTATGTTGAATCAGGGGACCTGGTCCTGCTGAAAGGGTCAAGGGCGATGGCCATGGAGAGGCTGCTCTCCCCGTTGTCCCTTGTATCATAAGGAGTTTGGTGGTGAATCTGGGAGTTGGTGCAGAGATTATCCTATTCAGGGCTGTAGTCGCAGGGCTTACAGCCTTTGTCATTTCACTGGTCACGGGGAAGATCTTCATCGGGATCCAGCGTAAGCATGCCATCGGGCAGACGATCAGGGAGGACGGGCCGGAGACCCACTTGAAGAAGGGCGGTACCCCGACAGTCGGGGGCATCTTCTTCATCCTCGCGATCCTGGTCTCGACCCTGCTGTGGGTGCGGTCCTTCAGGATCGTGGTGATCTCCCTGACCGCACTCGCGGGCTTCGGCGTCATCGGCCTCTGGGATGACCTCCTGAAGCTCTATCGTGCGAACAGCGAGGGACTCAAGGCGAAGTACAAGATCGCGCTCCAGGTGATCCTTGCCTATCTCCTCCTCTTCGAGCTCGATATCTTCTCCCTGCTGAAGACCGCGGTCTACATACCCTGGTCCGATACCCTCTACATACCGTTCGGCAGCTGGTACTACCTGTTCGCCATCCTCTACATCGTCCTGATGGTGAATGCCTGCAACCTCGCCGACGGGCTGGACGGCCTGGCGACAGGACTCGGGATCATCTCGTTCGCGGCGATGATCGTCTTCGGGTTCATCTCGGTCACCGGTTCGCTGCACACCTCGGTAGGGGAGTTCATGGGCGATGACCGGATCGAGCTGATCGTATTCCTCTCCTCGATGATCGGCGGCCTGCTCGGGTTCCTCTGGTATAATGCCGGTCCAGCGCAGGTCTTTATGGGCGATACGGGCTCCATGGCCATAGGCGGGGTCTTCTCGATGATCGCCATCATCACACAGAACGAGATCCTGATGCTCTTCATCGGGGCGGTCTTCATCATGGAGGCACTCTCGGTGATCATCCAGGTCTCTTCCTATAAGATCCGCCAGAAGCGGGTCTTCCTGATGGCACCTATCCACCACCATTTCGAGAAGATGGGGTGGAAGGAGGTGAAGGTGGTGCACCGGTTCTGGATCTTCAGCATGATCTGCGTGCTGATAGGATTACTCATCGCGTTGAGGATGTAGGGAGCTGAAAAGAGATGGAGAATCTGCAGGACTACCAGGACAACAACCGGAAAGAAGCAATCATGGGCACCATGCTCGTATTGCTTCTTCTTGGTATCGGGCTGGCGACACTCTACTCAGCCTCGTACGACAAGGCACTGCGCCTTGACCTCCCGGTGGACTACTTCTTCCGCAGGCAGCTCATCTTCGCCGCGGCTGGATGTGCCGCAGCTGCGGTCATCTACTACCTGCCGATCTCCTTCATCAGGATGATGATCCCCGCACTGCTGATCCTGAGCTTCATCCTCATGGGGCTGACCTCCTTCACGCCGCTCGGCGAGACCCGTCTCGGTGCCACGAGGTGGCTGCGGCTCGGTCCGCTGAGCTTCCAGCCCTCGGAACTGTTGAAAGTGGCGGTGATCCTCTACCTGGCGAGCTACCTGACGAAGAAGGAGAAGACTCTCGATTCATTCAGGGTGGCGACCGTCCCCATCGCGATGATCTTCTTCTCAGCCTTGCTCATCATCATCCAGCGTGACTACTCGACCACCATGGTCTTCCTCTTCCTCTGCTTCTCGATCCTGCTGATCGGTGGAGTGAAGGTCTCCTACCTCGTCTATTACCTGGCCCTGGCAGGGATCCCCGGGATCCTGCTCCTCCTGACGGAGGAGTACCGGCTCAAGCGGGTCATCGGGTTCATCTTCAAGGATATCGACCCGTCGGGGATCAACTACCAGGTGAATATATCACTGGATGCCATCGCCTCAGGCGGGCTGTTCGGCAAGGGGTTCGGGCAGGGGACCTACAAACTCGGGAAGCTGCCGGAAGTGCAGTCGGACTTCATCTTCGCCTCGTTCGCCGAGGAGTTCGGCTTCATCGGGGTCCTGCTCGTGATCATCGCCTTCTTCCTGCTGGTGTATATGGGGTATCGCGGGGCGGCACGCCACGAGGATGGCAGCCGTTTCCTCTACCTGACCGGGTTCGGCATCTCCCATATCCTCATCTGGCAGGTACTGTTGAACATCGGCGTGGTGAGCGGCATCGTGCCCCCCACGGGGATCCCGCTGCCGTTCTTCTCGGCAGGGGGGACCAACCTGCTCATGAACCTCGGCATGTGCGGGCTGCTGGTGAAGATCATCGCCGAGCGTGAACCGGTCAGGCCGGAGCCTGACGAAGACCCCGGGCAGTCCCGGGCTATAGATTTCGAATAGGGGGAGGATGTTGGCAGGAAGGCACATCAGATTGACAGCAAGCATACTCATTGGACTGATAGGCCTTGCCGCGGCTGGTTCGATCGTCTTCCTGACCCTGGTCTATCCGAGGCAGACGATCGATTATATCGAGATCCACGGGCTGACTGACCAGGCGGTCCTGCCGGCCGAGGCAGAGAGCTACCTGGAATCACTCAGGGGCTTGAGCTACCCGGATGCCGACGAACGGCGGATCACCGATTACCTGGAACGGTTCGGGATCATCGAGAGCTGCAGCGTCCGGAAGAAGTATCCCGGGTCGCTGTTCATCACGATCGTCCCCAAGGTGCCGATAGCCGTTTTCTCCGCCGATGTCGAGACGGTCGTGAACAGCGACGGGACGACCTTCGAAGGTTATGAGAAGCTGGTATCGAGGCTGCGCAACACCATCCCATTCATCGAGTTGGACCAGCAGCCGACAGGCAGTGAAGCAGTCGGGGAGGGCATACGTGATGCCTTGCGATATATTCCCATGCTTAATGAATTAAAGAATGCCGCAGCTGATATATATAACTTGATATCGGAGGTAAAATACGGTACAAATAACAGTAAGGCAATCACGATACATATTACATATATTGGGTTCCCCTTGGATCTGATATTATATAACCCCATATCTGGGGGTAGGCTTGAAGAGGCTGTTCGAGCTGCATTGTTGATCGGGAAGAGTGAGTCATCTGGTTCCCTGCTTCAGTATAAGGTATTTGATACCTATATGATAGAGAGTGGTGAGTAGATGAGAAAGGAGCATGTTTTGGTTACAGACAATACCATCCTCGGCTTGGATATCGGGACCTCGAAGATCTGCGCAGTCGCCGGTGCGAAGCAGCCGGACGGGAGTGTCAGGATCATTGCCTTCAAGGAACAGCATGCCGAAGGGGTACGTGCCGGGAACATCATCAACATAGAGTCCGTGATCGGGATCATCTCGAACATCAGGCGGGAGATCGAGATCGAGGCCGCATGTGAGATCAAGCAGATCGTCACCGGCGTCTCGGGCAGCCATATCGAGGGGCTCATGTCCCAGGGGGTGGTAGGCATCCATTCCAAGGACCAGGAGATTCGGTCTGATGACATCTACCGGTCCATGGAGGTCGCACGGGCGTTCGAGCTCCCGCTCGACCGGGAGATCCTCCATACCCTGGTACAGGATTTCAGCATCGACGGGCGCAGCGGGATCAAGGACCCTATCGACATGATCGGCCACCGGCTCGAGACGAAGGTCATGATCGTGACCGGCTCGGTCACCGCTTCCCAGAATATAGACAAGTGCATCAAGCGCTCAGGCCTGATCACCAAGAGACGGGTCCTGCAGCAGCTCGCTGACTCGGAGGCGCTCCTCTCAAGTGACGAGAAGGAGATGGGGACGCTGCTGATCAACCTCGGGGCGGGGATGACCAATATGGTCGGCTACCTCCACGGTGCCCCGGTCTTCGTGGGCGGGATCGACATCGGGGGGTCCCAGGTCACCGCTGACCTGGCCTTCGTGCTCAACCAGCCCCTGCAGCTGATCGAGGAGATGAAGATCGCCCACGGGTCATGCTATGAGCCGATGATCGATGACCATGAGATGGTCATCCTCCCCCAGGTGGGGGGGCTGCCGTCCATCCGCATGCCGCGGAAGGAGCTCTGCAAGATCATCGAACCCCGGGTCGCCGAGACCTTCGCCATGCTGCGGAACATGCTCGACAAGCGCGGGCTGCTCCACTCCTTCGGGGGCGTTGCCCTGACCGGGGGCGGGGCCATGATGCCTGGGGCTACCGAGCTCGCCGCAGAGCTCTTCGACCGGCCGGCAAGACGGGCGAGCTTCAAACCCTTCGACGGCTTCGACGTGAACCAGTTCGATCTCCGGTATTCGACGGCGATCGGCCTGGTCCTCTATGATGCAAGAAGAAGCGGTGTGATCGAGGTCAAACCTGATTCCAGGCCGAAGCGTGGATTGGGATCGAAGATAAAGAATGTATTTGAGACACTGTTCTAGCAGGCAGTGGGGAGGAATATGATGAACATTGAGATATTACCGAATTCAGATGATTATATTATGGAACGTTCGACCCCTACGGTCATCAAGGTCCTCGGCATCGGCGGTGGCGGCGGGAACGCGATCAACCGGATGATTGCCGCAGGGCTGAAGAACGTCGAGTATGTTGCCCTCAACACCGACGTGCAGGCATTGCAGCGGTCAAAGGCTGAGAAGCGCCTCCCACTGGGGTCGAAGCTCACCGGGGGGCTCGGTGCCGGCGGTATCCCCGAGATCGGGGAGCAGGCTGCCATCGAGTCCGAGGATGACATCAAGAAGATCATCGAGGGCACCGACATGGTCTTCATCACTGCCGGGATGGGCGGCGGAACCGGTACCGGTGCGGCACCTGCCATCGCCGAGGTCGCCAAGAGCATGAATGCCCTGACCGTGGCGGTAGTGACCACCCCCTTCATCTTCGAGGGAAAGAAGAAGCAGACCCTCGCAACAGAAGGGATCGAGCGTCTCAGGAAGTGCGTCGATACCCTCATCATCATCCCGAACCAGTACCTGCTGAAGATCGTCGAGGCGAATACCCCGATCAAGCAGGCCTTCCAGATCGCCGATGACGTCCTCAGGCAGGGCGTGCAGGGGATCAGTGAGCTGATCACCGAACCGGGTGAGATCAATATTGACTTCGCCGACGTCAGGACCGTCATGAAGGGACGCGGCGACGCGCTCATGGGCATCGGCGTGGGAGAAGGTGCTGACCGCGCCATCATCGCTGCCGAGCAGGCGATCAACAACCCCCTGCTCGAGAACGCACGGATCGAGGGCGCGAAGGGGATCCTCGTGAACCTCTCGGGAGGGGATGACCTGACCCTCAAGGAGTACCAGGACGTGGTCGAGATCATCACGGAGAATGCAGATGAGGATGCCCTGATCATCGCAGGCCAGTCCCACAACCCCAACCTCGAGGGCAAGCTCAAGGTGACGCTCGTGGCTACCGGGTTCGATCGCCAGGAACCCTCCTATGAGGAGTTCAGTACCAAGCACAAGAGTGAGAACCTCATGGGCTTCAGGAAGCCTCCTGAGCCGGAGAAGCGGGAGATCCCCCAGGAGGTCATCACCATCGACCGGTGGCAGGACCTCAAGGAGCGGATGCAGAGTCCCGGGAAGACATCAGATGATCTCTCCTACCCGGCAGCACTGCGCTACTCACGGGAGAAGAAATAGCACAGATGCTCCCTGCCTCACGAACCCTCCTCGATCACTATGAGGATTACCTGACCGTCGAACTCCGGCTGAGTGAGTCGACGGTCAGCGATTATATGCGGGAGAGCGAGCTGTTCCTGCAGCATCTCGAGGGAATCGGGACCGATGCCCTCGCAGTCGATCCAGCCGGGCTCATCTCCTACATCTCCGAGAAGAGCGAGCGGGGCCTCGATGCCAGGACCATCGCGAAGGCCGTCACGGTCATCAGGTCCTTCTTCCGGTACCTCCAGCATGACCGTCTCCGCAGCGACAACCCGGCAGACCGGGTCGAGCGCGTGAAGGTCTCACGCCGGATCCCCTCGGTCCTGACGGTCTCCCAGGTAGAGGAACTCCTCGCACGGATCGATACTGACAGCCTGATGGGCATCCGGGACCGGGCCCTCATCGAGCTGATCTACTCCTGCGGCCTGCGGGTGAGCGAGGCGGTAGGCCTTGAAGTTTCAGATATCTTCTTCTCCGAAGAGCTCCTGCGGGTCATCGGGAAGGGATCCAAGGAGCGGATCATCCCCATCGGGGAGGTCGCCCTCTACTGGCTGCAGAGGTATATGAAAGAGGTCCGCGGACCGGAATACCTCAAGCCGGGCAGGATGACCAAGAGCGTGTTCCTCTCCTCCAGGGGGACGGACGTGACCAGGCAGGCCGCCTGGAGGATGGTGAGGAAATATGCCGCTGCCGCGGGGCTGGAATCGAAGGTGCATACCCTCCGCCACTCCTTCGCGACACACCTGCTGTCAAACGGTGCCGACCTCAGGGTCGTGCAGGAGCTGCTCGGCCACAGCGACATCAGCACCACGCAGATCTACACGCACATCTGCACGGACGAACTGCAGGATTACCATAAGAAATTCCTCCCGGAGATCGAAGATTTGAATCAATAACGGTTTTTTCCTGTTCATAGTAGGTATGGAGGAAACCAATGGATGATTACCGATACAAGCAGTTGTGCATCAGCCTCATACCGAACCTGTCAGCGGCTGAAGCACAGAGGATCGAGAGCCTACTTGATACCAGGACGATCCTCACCCTCGACCACCGTGCTATCTCACGCCTGATCGGCAGGAGGTACGCATCCTCGGTCTATGACCGTACGAAGCTCAGTTCCCAGGCAGACATGGCAGCAAACTCATGTGCCCGAGGGGGGTACAGCCTCCTCAGTGCAGCGGATGAGCAGTTCCCGCCCCTGCTCAGGCATATCTACGATCCCCCCTACCTGCTCTACGTGTGGGGGAACTTGCCGCCTGCCGCGGCCGGGGTCGCGGTCGTGGGCACCCGGCGGGCAACGACAGCCGGCATACACCGTGCCTTCATGATCGGTGCCTCGCTGGCCCTGGGAGGATGCCCTGTCTTCTCAGGCCTGGCCTACGGGATCGATGCGGCAGCCCATGCCGGGGCAGCTGGTGCGGGCGGGAGGACCTGGTCGGTGATCGGGAGCGGGCTGGAGAGCATCTACCCCAAGGCGCATATCAGCCTCTGCCGGAAGATGATCGATGCAGGGGGAGGGGTGCTGACGGAGTTCCCTCCCTGGATGGGCCCGAAGCGATGGACCTTCCCCAAGCGCAACCGGCTGCTGAGCGGGCTGAGCTCCGCCGTCTGCATCGTCGAGGCCCCCGCAGCCTCGGGTGCGCTGATCACGGCTGACTTCGCGCTCGAGCAGGGAAGGGACGTTCTCGTGGACGGGGCCATGTGTGCTTCCCCGCGGTCGGACGGTACCCGGAAGCTGGCAGAGGACGGGGCCGTGGTGGTCGAAAGCCTACAGGACCTATTGAGGGCCGTAGGCGGGAATGGTACAATGGGACTGCAGGTCACGCAGGGTGCTCCCCCGCAGGGGAGCAGCGTGGAGAAGGTGATCTGGTACGGCTCCCAACGTTTTGTGATCTGGAGGAACGATGAACCCTGACCTTGATGCCGCGATCGATTCCTATCTCGTCTACTGCCGCGATATACGAAACTTCTCTGACCACACGGTCAGTGCCTATGCGCATGACCTGAAGCTCTTGGGCGCATTCATCGGCAGTCAGGGGCTGGTATTCGGTTCTCTGCGTTTCGAGGACGCCAGGCGCTTCGTCACTGGTCTCAAGCGTGATTCCTACAGCGAGAGCAGCATGAACCGGATCATCTCCGGGGTCAAGACCTTCTACGCCTACTGCCTTCGGTTCGAGATCGTCTCGGAGAACCCCTTCTCCCTGGTGAAGAGCATGAAGCGGCAGCGGACCCTCCCTGCTGTGCTGACTGTCGAGGAGGTGCGGAGGTTCATCCACGCCCCGGGCCACGACGTGTTCGGCATGCGCGACCGGGTGATCTTCCGGGTCCTCTACTCGACGGGCTGCAGGCTCTCGGAACTGCTGGCCATGGAGGTGAAGGACCTCGACCTTCCCCGGGGTCGGGTCATCGTCCACGGCAAGGGGAGCAAGGACCGGTTTGTCTTCCTCTCTGATTCTGCTGTCTCGGATATAGGGACCTACCTGAGGCTGAGGAGCACCTATCTTGAGGGCCTTGGTGCCGATCCGGTGCGCACGTCCTCACTTTTTATCAATAAACAGGGAAAACAGTTGACTCCGCAGGGTGTTCACTATATTTTTCAAACATATGCGAAGAAGACAGGGATAGAAAAACACGTGACGCCGCACACATTCAGGCATACCTTCGCTACCCAGCTGCTCGACCACGACGCAGGGATCAGGGTAGTGCAGGAGCTGCTCGGGCACGAGAACATCTCGACGACCCAGATCTATTCACATGTCAGCGTGAAGCGGCTGAAGGATGTGTATACTGATGCCCATCCGCATGGAAGGAGAACTAACGATGAGTTTTAGAGGGACCACCATATTAGCCGTCAGGAAGGGCGGGAGCGTGGCAATAGCGGGTGACGGACAGGTCACCCTGGGGAATACCGTCATGAAGGGGAACGCACGGAAGGTGCGCAGGCTCTACCATGACCGGGTGATCACCGGCTTCGCCGGCGCGACGGCAGATGCCTTCACGCTCTTCGAGCTGATAGAGAAGAGACTCTCCCAGTATGACGGTGACCTGACCCGGGCTGCCGTGGAGATGGCAAAGGAGTGGAGGACCGACAGGACCCTGCAGAAGCTCGATGCCATGATGATCGTGGCGGACAAGGATGTCACCTTCCTCATCTCGGGGACGGGGGACGTGGTCCAGCCTGAGCATGACTGCATCGCGATCGGTTCCGGCGGGTCCTACGCCTATGCCGCGGCACGGGCTTATATGGATGTGGATGCCTATGATGCCGCAACGACGGCACGGAAGGCGCTTGAGATCGCATCGGAGATCTGTATCTACACGAACGGGAGCATCATTGTCGAGGAGTTGGAAGCATGAGGAATCTGGATGAGATGGTACCTGCCGAGATCGTCAGGGAACTTGATAAATACATCATCGGGCAGGACGAGGCCAAGCGCGTCGTCGCCATTGCCCTGCGGAACCGTGTTCGGAGGAGAAGGCTCCCCAAGGAGCTCCAGGAGGAGATCTCCCCGAAGAACATCATCATGATCGGGTCCACCGGTGTCGGGAAGACCGAGATCGCGAGGAGGCTCTCCCGCCTCAGCGGGGCACCCTTCGTGAAGGTCGAGGCATCCAAGTACACCGAGGTCGGCTATGTCGGCCGTGATGTCGAGTCGATGGTCAGGGACCTCATGAGTGTTGCCGTCTCGATGGTCAAGTCAGAACTGGCAGAGGCTGTCGAGGAAGAGGCGAAGCGGCGTGCTGAGGAGCACCTGCTCGACCTCCTCTTGCCCGGGGTCAAGGCCAAGAAGCCGGAGAAAGCCTCTGAGGAGACGGACGTCATCGTCGTCGCACCGGATGGGGAGAGCGAGAAGACCAGCACGCGGGAAAAGTTCCGCAAGATGCTCCGGGACGGTAAGCTCGATGAGCGCGAGATCGAGGTCTCCGTATCGAACAAGCCTGCCTCAGGGGTCGAGATCATGGCCGGGGGGTCGATGGATGACCTGCAGAATGCCATGAACAGCATCGGGAACATCTTCGGCGGCAAGAAGAAGAAACGGAGCGTCACTGTCAAGCGTGCCAAGGAACTCCTGCTCGAGGAGGAGATGGACAAGCTCGTCGACATGGACCGGGCAAGCGACATAGCCAAGGACCGGGTAGAACAGCTCGGGATCATCTTCATCGATGAGATTGACAAGGTCGCCATCGGCAAGCACGGGGGCGGCGGGCCGGATGTATCGAGAGAAGGGGTCCAGAGAGATATCCTCCCCATCGTCGAGGGCTGCAAGGTCAATACCAAGTTCGGGATGGTCGACACCTCCCACATCCTCTTCATCGCGGCCGGTGCCTTCCATATGAGCAAGCCGTCGGACCTCATTCCCGAACTCCAGGGGCGGTTCCCCCTGCGGGTCGAGCTGAACGACCTCACCAGTGATGACTTCTACCGGATCCTGCGGGAGCCGGAGCATGCGATCACCAAGCAGTATACCGAGCTGATCCGGACCGAGAACGTCGAGATCGAGTTCACCGATGACTCGATCCGCAGGATGAGCCAGATCGCGGCAGAAGTGAACCGGAAGACGGAGAACATCGGGGCCAGGAGGCTCCATACCATCATGGAGCGGCTGCTCGAGGATGTCTCCTTCAACGCCAGTGAGCTCACCGGGCAGACGATCACCATCACCGAACAATACGTGGATGACCGGCTGCAGGATATCATGGAGGATCGGGACCTGAGCCGGTACATCCTGTAGGGGAAGGAGATCCCAGAAGAGATTATGGAATACGTGACGGAGCGGGCTTCCTCCTACGATGAGGCGGTCTCCAGGCTGCACAGGCAGTATGGTGCTGACATACGGGTGTACTCAACGAAGCATATCGAGAAGCGGGGGTTTCTCGGGATAGGCCGTCGCGACATCTTCGAGGTCTCCGCCTACATCATCGAGACGCCTGCACCTCGTACCGAGGTCGTCCGTAAGGAGCCCGAGCCGCAGAAGCGGCTCTTCTGTGATGGAGACTTCAGCCATATCAGGGAGCTCCTCATCGCCAACGAGTTCACGGCTGCCTATGTCAGCTATGTCATCGACCGACTGAAGCAGGAGTGCGAGCCTGAGGAGCTCGACGACCATGAGTTCACCGAGCTCAAGGTGCTCTCCTGGATAAGCGACAGCATCAAGGTCGACCGGAAGCACCAGATCGCCATGCCTCACGGGTTCATCCTGCTCGGTTCGACCGGTGTCGGGAAGACCACCACCATCGCCAAGATCGCAGCCCTCCAGGGGATGGATGCAAAGGGGAAAACTGCCCGGAAGAGCATCCGGATCATCTCCATCGACAGCTACCGGATCGGTGCCCGTGCCCAGATCACCACCTTCGGGGAGATCATGGGCATCCCGGTGGAGGAGGTCAGGACGCAAAAGCAGCTCAAGGCCATGCTTGCGGAGACTGAGGAGACCGACATCGTCCTGATCGACACGATCGGGAAGAGTCCCAAGGATGTGGAGATCCACCAGGAGATGGTGGATGTCCTCACCCCCTGCATCAACCGCAGGGACGCCCTCTTCGTGCTGGCGGTCTCCGCCTCCATGAAGAACTCCGATATACACCGCATGATCGACCGGTTCGCGGACTTCCCCATCTCGAGCCTCATCTTCACCAAGCTCGATGAGACGGAACTCGTCGGGAACCTCATCAGCCTCATGCATGAGGTGGAGCTGCCCGTCCTCTACCTGGCGACGGGACAGCGGGTCCCGCAGGACCTCCTGCCCATGACGGAGGGGCTCTTCCTCCAGAAGCTCCAGGGGTTCTCGGTGGACCTGGCAAACTTCCAGATAGGTGACGTGAACGAATGGAGGGAGACGCTGTGACCGACCAGGCTGAGACCCTGCGGAATATGACCAGGAGAGAGACTCGGATCATCACGGTGACCAGCGGGAAGGGCGGGGTCGGGAAGACCTGCATCGCGGTCAACCTGGCGGTCCAGCTCGCAAGGTCGGGTAAGAAGGTGCTCCTGCTCGATGCAGACTTAGGGATGGCCAATGTCGATATCATGCTCGGGATACGCCCCAAGTACACCCTGGCTGATGTGCTGAGTGGGAAGAGAAGCATACAGGATGTCATCGTACCGACACGCTACCGGAACATGAAGGTCATTGGCGGGGTCTCGGGGATGGCCAGCATCGCGAACCTCCCGGACCACAAGCGGAAGCTCTTCATACGTGAACTCCAGAAACTCTCTGAGGCCGATTACCTGATCATCGATACCGGTGCGGGGATCACGAGGAACGTCATCGACTTCGTCCTGGCTGCCGAGGATGCATTCATCATCGTGAACCCGGAACCGACCTCGCTCCAGGATGCCTACGGGGTGATCAAGGTGCTCTCCCGGGCGAAGCGTTCCATGCTTCCGGAACTGAACATCATCGTGAACAGGGCGTTCACCGAGGAGCAGGGAGATCGGATCTATGCAAAGCTCAAGGGTGCTGCCGTCCATTTCCTCGGCCTGCATGTGAAGCACTTCGGGACGATCACAGAGGACCGGAAGGTCCGCAACTCGATCCTCGAGCGCAAGCCCTTCGTCGACGGCTATCCTGAATGTCCCGCATCAGTGAAGATGCAGGAGATGGCCCAGATCATCGACAACCAGATCATCATCAACTCGCTCGGCACCGGGATCAGCGGCCTGGTGAGGCGGCTCATGTCACATCAGAGGTCATCGGAAAGATAGAGGATCTCGCTCTCATCACTCGTGAGGAGTCCCATGGAGACCAGGTCAGAGGTGATCTTCTCGATCGTAGGGGCCGCGACGCGGCTCCCATAGTACTGTCCCCCCTTGGGATTGTCTGCAGAGACGTAGATGATGTACTTCGGGTCGTCAGCCGGTAATATAGCCAGCGTCGATGCGAGGACATGGTCAGGCGAGTAGGTATGCGTCTCGATATCGAGCAGCTGGGCGGTCCCCGTCTTCGCTGACACAGCGACGCCGTCCCGTTTCGCGAACACGGCTGTCCCTCCCGGTTCCGTACCAGCCTGCATCATATCAAGCACGTTCGCAGCGACTTCTGGAGGGAGGGCCTCACGAACGACCTCCCTTCCCGGATACTCGAAGGTCCCGTCCTCCTGGTGGAACACTGCATGGATGATCCTCGGCTTCAGCAGTTCCCCCGCGTTCGTGAGCGCCGTTGCCGCAGCAGCGATCTGCAGGGCGGTGGTGCCGAGCTCCTGGCCGAAGGCGATCGTCGGTTTCGACCGGCCAGACCAGTTGGAGACCGGCTGGATCATCCCTGAAGCCTCGCCGGGGAGCTGTATTCCCGTCTTCGCATTGAACCCCAGGGCATTCAGGTACTCATAGAAGAGATCGTCATCGGTCTGGAGGGACCAGGAAGCGACTGCCCCGTTGCAGGAGTACTTGAGCATCTCCCGCGGCCCGACCTCCCCATGCTCGGCAAGGCAGTTGATCGTGGCTGACTTGCCGTTCGGCATCGTGAAGGTGTAGGAACCGTCACAGAGGAAGATCTCGTTGGTGTTCGCTTCCCCGACAGCGAGGATGGAGGCCAGTGAGAAGACCTTGAAGACCGAGCCGGGTTCATACATCGAGTTGATCGGGCGGTTGAGCCGCTGCTCGGCAGTGGCGGTGTTGTAGGCGTTGAGGTCGAACCAGGGGTAGGAGGTCCATGCGAGGAGTTCCCCGGTCTTCGCATCCATGACGAGGACCGTGGCGCTGTCAGGGTCATGCTCCTCGGCGAGCTCCCGGCAGTGGACGTCTGCTGAGTACTGGATCCTGTGGTCCAGGGTCACATAGATGTCATCCCCGTAGGTGATGTCCTTCGAGGGGTCTGGCAGGGGGGAGAGCAGCCTGTCGAAGGTATACTCGACCCCGGCGAGGCCGACATTGTCGATATTGGTGAACCCGATGACATGGGCTCCGTGCTGAAGCTGCGGGTAGACTCTGCCGTACCGCTTCTCCAAGGTAACGCCGGGCAGGTCCCCGCTGTCGATCGCGCTCCGCAGCTGCTTATATTCGGCGTCGTCAAGACGTTTCTTGACCAGTGCATAGGTCGTGCTCGCATCAAGCTTGTCGAAGATATCCTGTCGGTCCATGGAGAGCAGGAGCGAGAGGTCATCGGCGGTCTCTGAGATCGAGTCGATCTCCCGGATGAGGACGGCGCAGGAGTAGTAGGGGGTCTCATAGGCGAGGATGGTACCGTTGCGGTCATAGATCGTACCCCGCTGGACGCGGCTCGAGACGAGGGGCTCATGGTATTCCCTGGTGTCGGAAGGGAACATGATCACCGCATAATGGACGATCATGACGCCTGTCACAATGACTGTCAGAGAGACGAGCAAATAGTAAAACAGTTTTTTTCCTCTGGAATCCATTGTGAAAATATATTAATATGATTAGTAAGAATTGTCGATAGTAGGTAACAGGTTATGGCCCATCAATCATATGACGATATGTCCTCAGATCCGAAGGCGCGGGAAGAGGACCGCAGGTTCAGGACGATCAAGAACATCATCACGACTGTCATCATCATCCTGATCCTCCTGGCTGTCGGCGCCATCGTCCTGCTGATCCGCAGCGACAACACTGCTGAGAAAGGCGCCGCTGAGAAACTGGATTCGATCGTCATCGCGGATGACGAGGCCGTGGAGGATGCCCTCGGGGAGATCATCCAGGTCCCGGAGGCCGTCCCTGCAGCAGAACCTGATGTCACCGAACCGGTCGATACCCCCGCACCTTCGGAAGAGGCCCCTGTACCGGTAGCTCCTGCGGAGGAACCGGCTGATGAGCCTGCCGAGGAGGCAGGGGAGCCGGTCGAAGATACAGTTCCGAAACCGGAGGGCCCTGCCTACGAAGAAGCCGGTGAGATCTCGAACACACCGGTCTCCTATACGTCCTATACCGTCAAGGCCGGTGATACGGTCAACCGTATCGCTGCCTCCTACGGCCTCCTCCCGGAGACTGTGATCAGTGTCAACAGCATCTCGGACGTGAATGACATCAAGGTGGGCATGAGCCTTAGCATCCCGGATCGCGACGGGCAGATGTATACCGTCAAGGCTGGGGACAGCCTCTCGGTCATCGCCTACAGCTACGGTATGGGGTATGTGACCTTAGCGGACGTGAACGGACTCAAGTCCTCGTTGATCAGGATCGGGGAGAGGCTCTTCATCCCGAACCGGGTCATCAGCAGGGAAGACTACCAGATCGTCATGAACACGCTCTTCACCCGGCCTGCTGAAGGAAGGATAACCTACGGGTTCGCCTCCTCCATGGAGGATATCATCACCGGCGAGATCAAGAGGGTTGACGGGGTGTATATCGAGGATGAACTCGGCACCCGGGTGGATGCCGCCAATACCGGCACCGTCATCGCCGTGGAGAACAACCAGGGAGATCTCGGCAGGTATATCGTCATCGACCATGACAACGGCTACCAGACTACTTACGGCCATCTCGACAGGCTCTACGTCGAGGTAGGCAACTCCGTGGAACAGGGGGATAGGATCGGGACGATGGGCAATACCGGGAGGATCCTCACCCCGATGCTCTTCTTCAAGATCACCAAGGACGGGGTCGCCATCGACCCGGAAGAGTTCTTCTAGGGATCAGATTTCTTCAAACACGTTTAAGTCGATCAGACCAATCTCAGACCTATAGGACAGGGATACCTATCCCTGTCCAGTGACCGTCTGTCAGGCATCCCGTCCGTGGCAGTGCTTGTACTTCTTGCCGCTCCCGCAGGGACAGGGATCGTTCCTTCCCACCTTGGGGTAGGTCCGCTTCACGGTCGCCGCATCGGGGGCTCCAGCCTGCTTGTTCTGTGCCTGCTGCTGTGCGAACTGCATCACATCCTGGTGCACCTCGGAAGTCCTCTGCTGGGGGGCCCGCTTGCCTACTGTCGTCTTCTCCTGGATCTGTATCCTCAAGGCCATCTTCGCGATGGTGTGCTTGATCTCGATGAGCATGGAATCGAAGATATCGAAGCCCTCGAGCTTGTACTCGAGCAGCGGGTTCTTCTGTGCGTAGGAGCGAAGGTAGACCGCTTCCCTGAGGGCTTCGAGCTGCTCGAGGTGATCCTGCCACTTCGTGTCGATCTGCTTGAGGTACTCATACCTGAGGAAGGTGTTGAACCGCTCAGCCCCGATCTTGGCGATCTTCTCCTCGAAGGGGCCCTGCATCTGTTCGGTTATCTGGTCGACGAACTGGTCGGCATGCTTCGTGTTCAGGTGGGTACTCTCTACTACCGGCTTGAAGCGGAAATTCTCACTAACCAATGATTCAAGGTGGTGAACGGCGGCTTCCGGGTCCTTGGTGCTGCCGAGCACCTGTTCCATGATGTCCCCGAGGATCTCTTTCGAGGCTGAGAGGACACGTTTCTCAAGGTCATCATCGGAGAGGATGGCATCCCGCTGGCCGTAGATGAAGTTCCTCTGCTCGTTGAGGACATCGTCATAGTCGAGCAGGTGCTTTCGTATGTCGAAGTTGCGCTCCTCGACCTTGGACTGGGCCTTCTCGATGGAATTGGTGATCATGGAGTGGTAGATGGGTTCCCCGTTCGCCATGCCGATCCTGCCCATGAGCGCCTTGACGTTGTCACGCGCGAAGAGCCGCATGAGGGAATCCTCGAGCGAGAGGTAGAACCTGGAACGTCCCGGGTCTCCCTGCCGGCCGGAACGGCCGCGCAGCTGGTTGTCGATCCGTCGCGACTCGTGCCGCTCGGTCCCGATGATATAGAGCCCGCCGAGGTCCTTGACCTCCTGGTAGTCCTTTCTCCACTTCCCGTACTCAAGGTCGTAGGCCTTGCGGTACTCCTCATCGCTCGCGTCCGTGCCGCAGCGCTTCCGTGCCCGGTAGTCGGGGTTCCCCCCGAGCTTGATATCGGTACCTCGACCAGCCATGTTGGTCGCGATGGTCACCGAACCCTTAGCCCCGGCTTCGGCGATGATCAGGGCCTCCCGTGCATGGTTCTTCGCGTTGAGGACCTCATGGCGTATCCCGCGCTTCGTCAGGAAAGCAGAAAGCAGCTCCGACTTCTCGATCGACACCGTTCCCACGAGGATCGGCTGTCCCCGCCGGTTGTTCTCGGCGATCTCATCACAGATCGCCTGGTACTTGAAGGCCTCGTTGTAGTAGATGAGGTCATGCTCATCCTTCCTCGCGACGGGCCTGTTCGTCGGTATGACGACGACCTCGAGCCCGTAGATCTTCTGGAACTCGGTTGCCTCGGTGTCTGCGGTACCGGTCATGCCCGAGAGCTTGCCGTACATCCTGAAGAAGTTCTGGTAGGTGATCGTGGCAAGCGTCCGGTTCCTCTTGGCGATCTTGATCCCTTCCTTCGCCTCGATCGCCTGGTGCAGCCCATCAGAGTACCGGCGTCCGTAGAGGATACGGCCGGTGAACTCATCGACGATCTGTACGAGACCCTCCTTGACCACATAATCGACATCGATGTTGAAGAGGGTATGTGCTTTCACCGCCTGCGTCACGTAGTGGATATACTCGAAGTTCTCGTCGTTGAAGAGTGAGCCGGTGATGATGGATCGTTTCTGCAGCTGTGCCTCGATCGAGTTCATCCCCTCGTTGGTGAAGGTGACCCGTTTTCCCTTCTCATCGACCTGGTAGTCCCCGACAGGTTCTTCGGGGTAATCACCGGTCTCGGGGTCTTTCGCACACTCCTTGAGGCTGTCGACGATCCTGTTCACGTCAAAGAACTTCTTCGTGTCATCATCAGCCTGCCCGGAGATGATCAGCGGCGTCCTCGCCTCATCTATGAGGATCGAGTCGATCTCATCGATGATGCAGTAGGAGTGCTTCGGCTGTATCTTCTGTGTAGCATCCCACTTCATGTTGTCCCTGAGGTAATCGAA
This sequence comes from Spirochaetia bacterium, assembly GCA_963677595.1. Classification (GTDB taxonomy): domain Bacteria; phylum Spirochaetota; class Spirochaetia; order CAKZLE01; family CAKZLE01; genus CAKZLE01. The sequence goes on along the minus strand of OY782041.1, from coordinate 4,078,763 downwards.
GCCGAACTCGTTGTTCGTCCCATAGGTAACGTCGCAGCCGTAGGACTGCCGCCGTACCTCGTTGTCCATATTGGAGAGGATCGTCCCGACTGTGAGGCCGAGATAGGTGTAGATCGGCCTCATCCAGTCGGCATCACGTTCGGCGAGGTAGTCATTGACGGTGATGATGTGCACACCCTCACCCTTGAGCGCATTGAGGTAAGCTGCGGGGACGCAGGAGAGGGTCTTCCCCTCACCGGTCTTCATCTCCATGATCTTTCCCTGGTGGAGCACGATCGCCCCGAGCATCTGGACATCGTAGAGCCGCTCCCCGAGGACCCGCTTGGCTGCCTCTCGCACGAGGGCGAAGGCATCAGGGAGTAGTTCCTCGAGACTCTCCCCCTGGGCGATCCGTTCCTTGAGTTTCTGCGTCTGGAGGGGGAAATCCTGCTGGGGAAGAGCCACTGCCCAACTCTCCCTGCTGTTTATGGTATGGAGGATCGGGAGGAGGTGCTTCATGTCGTGCTCCTGCTTCGTCCCGAAAAGTGCTTTCAATATGTTCTTGGCCATGATTGGAATCCTTGTCGAAGATTTATACGTACAGTGATAATATAATAAATTACCTGCGCTCAGTATACCATATAATGCAGGGATTGTTGCACCGGGAATCAGCAGCTTCTACCTTGGTTCAGAACGGTGATGCCGTACGCTATGGGAGGAGGCATTCTGTCAAGGCAATCGCTTAAAAGGGATTGCGTGAAGGTATTGACAAAATAGGCTTTATAGAGGTCGTAGCTGCGATTGCGACCCCTCATGCCTCAGCTTGTTGCCAGGATCTCCGAGTTATCCAGGGCTGGGCGGACGCAGGTACCCGGAACTGCTCCATAGCAGAACCGGGTCTGGCCGTACGTTGTGAAGTTCAGGCTACAGCGCTACAAGAGATCCTGGTACCTTCTTGGGAGGATTCCGAACAGCAGCTTCTCACAGGACGCATAGCTGTGACGGTAATGGATCTGCCGGCCTTTCTGAGAGCTTTTCACCATCTTTGGGTCGTCATCAAGCTTGGTCAGGTTCATCACGAGCTTCCTCAGCAGGGAGAGGTTCTGCATGGCATTCCCCTTCCTGGCGGTGCACCGATCCTCAAGGTAGGACGTATCAAGAGAGAAATGGAACAACTCGATCTTCCAATGATCGCGTGCGATGTGCATGAACTGTTCAGCACCAAGCGGTGCGCTCATGATGTAGCATACCAGCTCCTCTGACACCTCATCGGCGTTCACGATCTCACCGGTTTTCTTATCGACTGCATCCTTGAGCACGATCCGCTGTCGTTCCAGCATACCGATCGCCTTGACCGTGCCCCAGTGCTCTTGGAACTCGAGGCAGGACACATCCTCCGAGTAGTAGCATTTCCTGGTTTCGATCCTCCCGTGGTCCTTGTCGACGGTCTCCAGGTAGGAGATGTCATCGAAATCCGGCTCTCCATAATTCTCCAGGTACTCTTTGATGTCCTGCTGCAGTGACGGCTGGTTCAGCTTCACCGGCAGGACATACACCCCGCCTTTGGCCACGATCTTATCGGCAATCTCGTACTGGGCCCCTATCGCATCGATAGTAACGATCGAATCATTGAGGTCGAGCCAGTCGAGGAACTCCGGGATCGTCGAAATCTCATTCTTCTTCGCATCGATCTGCATCTGGCTGAACAGCACGCCTTCCTCCACCAGGAAAGCATTCAGGATGTACGGCACGTAGCTCGAGTGGGCTTTCTCACAGGCCGCTCTGACGGCTTTGCCGTCTATGGCGATGTGTTTGCCCCTCGAGCTCAGAATCTGGGACAGCCATTCCATGAAACAGGTCATAAACTGTTCAGAGTCTATCGCTGCGAAGGTTGCCGAGAAACAGTCATGTGACGGTATCCGCTCAACCCCAAGCAACTGCCGGAAATAGTTCAGGTGGTATTCCAGCTCCGCACACATATTCACGAAATCTGTGAATCCCCAGAGGGTCCCGTAGGTCGCCAGGATGAGAATGTCATCAAGCCGGTACCGCTTACCCCGCACGTCACGTGGGTCGGGAATGCGGGAGAAGGCCTCCCGCAGGCTGATCCTCCATGCCTCAACAGCTCGCTGTCTCTCGTCTCTTCGTTGTTTCTTTACTGAATGTCCCATGGCAGTTCTACTCCTGTTTCTTCTAGGATTCGCTTCTGCAGCTCTCCTATCTCTGTCATGACCAACTGGCCACCAATCTCGGCAAGTCGTATCATCTTCAGCGGTGCAAGATACTCGAAGGGGAACCCCATAAGCCGTTCCAGCTTCTTCTTTTGGAGCGAGATGCAGGTGCCGTCACACCCGTCACACCATGAGCTCCTGCTCCGGTACAAGTATGATTCATCCGATTCCGAAACGATGAGGCACCCCAGAACTAAGATCGCCCGGTCCTTTGATCCAAGATCCTTCAGGAACGAGGGCGGGGCAAGCGCCTGCAGGGCATACGAGAATCCGTATTCCCATATCCTGATGCCGCTGGACTGTCTGTTGATGTCGAATCGCTCCATCACCCCGTCTGGGGTGATGGCTCCGATATACGTCTGGACAGGCTGCGGGTTCTTCTTCCCCGGGACTCGCTTCGACGAGTTCTTGTACAGTGAGTAGTGACCTTTGCCATCTGACTTGATCACCGTCCCTTTTCTTTTCTGGCGCTCCGCCCATGCTGGAAACCTTCCCATGAGTTGCCTCCTTCACGTAGGTATATGGTAGCACAACCATATACTTTAATCCAGATAAGAATGCCCAGAATCTGAAATCTTCAAATCCTGGGCTTATTGGCCTTGTTTACTTTTTACGCGATTGCCCTGGCATTCTGTGGAGAAGTACGTGTCGTGATCCAACGGGGTACGTGAAAGAAATACAGTTTCATGCTATGGTTATAACATGTTGCAGGTCCTCCACCGGGTCTGGGTATCCATGCAGAGGGATCTATACAACAGCATGTAACCTTTTAACCTGATACGGGTATTTGAGATGAGAGGGTAACTATGAATCTGGTAACATCGCAGCAGATGCAGGAGATCGACAGACGGGCCCAGGAGGAGTATGCCATCCCCGGGCTGGTCCTGATGGAGCAGGCAGGGGTCAAGGGGTTCCATGCAGCCATGGAGCTGCTCGAACAGACAGACCCTGAGACACCGCTCCTCTTCATTGCCGGGAGCGGCAACAACGGCGGGGATGCCCTGGTCATGGCGAGGGAAGCCTCGATGCAGGGGTTCATCGATGTCTCGATCCTCCTCGTCAAGGAAGAACTCGGCGAGGCAGCTGCCCTGCAGCTGGCTATCTGCCGCAGGCTCGGGCTCCCGGTATACACATGGGAGGACGATGACTGGAGGGATCTCATCAACGGCTCCGAGACCGTGTTCGACGGAATCACCGGCACTGGGCTGCAGGGCCCCCTGCGGAAAGGTGCGGCCACTGAGATCATCGAGTATCTCAATTCGATCGATTACCTCACGATGGTCGCGATCGATATACCGAGCGGGATGGGCGACTATGCGCAGGAGGGCTCCGTCATCCTCAATGCTGACCTGACGGTCACCTTCGGGCTTAACAAGCAGCTCTTCTACCTGCCTGCGATGCGGATGCACTGCGGGGAGATCATCACCATCAATCCCGGCTTCCCGGCCGGACTCCTCGAGGAGTACCATACAGGGGTGGACCTCATCTTCGGCGAGGAGGCGATGCTTTCCGAACTGCCAGCCGATGCCTATAAGAACCGGAAGGGACATATCGCCGTCTTCGCGGGATCAGCAGGCTATACCGGGGCTGCAGCCCTGGCGTCAGAGGCAGCCCTGCGAGCAGGGGCGGGACTGGTGACCCTCTTCTGCGACCGGGACATCTACCCGATCCTGGCAGGGAAGCTCTCTTCGGTGATCGTGAAGCCGGTAGAGGAGGGGGATCTCATCCCTGCGGGGGAGCTCAGCCGTTTTGATGCCATCCTTGCAGGACCAGGCTGGGGTACCGGTGAGTACCGCTCCCTGCAGCTGGGAGAGATCCTCCGCTGCGATACCCCGGTGGTGCTCGATGCAGACGCGATCAGGCTGTTCGCAGGCCTGGAAACAGGAAAAACTTCAGGCGGGATGATCCTCACTCCCCATCCCGGGGAATTCTGTGCCCTTGCCGGTGAGGAGAGTGGTGACCTCTATGGGGAGCTGCAACGCGTATCGAACGAGCGCGGGGCCGTGATCCTCTATAAGTCGTTCATCAACTACATCGCAGGTCCCGACGGCTCGATAGCCGTCATAGAGGGGATGAACCCGAAGATGGGGACTGCCGGTTCCGGCGACGTCCTATCCGGGATCGTCTCCGCGATGGTGCTGCGGGCAGAATCTCCCTTCGAGGCTGCGATTGTTGGGAATACGATCCACCAGGCGGCAGGGAACGCCTGCTGTGAGGACAGGGGGACGTTCATCTCGGAGGAGTTGCTGGCATACATCGGGAAGGAAGTGGAGCGGGTCGAAAAGAGATCGTAAAACCATGATTCTCTTGACCCGGGAAGTCCTTTCGATTAAGCTGATTCTATAGTATATGGAGTAACAAATGGTTCAATTCTATTTCTTGACAATACTGTTCCTGATCATCGGGGCTATGATCCTGCTGGTCGAGGAGCATGGGGAGCGGTTCCCCACTATCGAGCGGCTACGCAACCTCATCTTCAGCAACCAGACCAATGCGATCGTCCTGCTCGTCCTCACGGCTGCCTCGGGCATCCTGAAGATGATCAGTCCCATCGACCCGGGCCCGGTGGTCCTCGGGGACTTCTTCCCCGCGATCGCACTACTTGCGGTTGCCGTATTCTACGGATTCGAGATGCAGAGTCTTGGGAAAGAGGTGAAGAGTGGTGATGATGAGGAACTCTTCGATGATGACCAGGCATTCCTCGAGTCGGAGATCGTGGACAAGGCGGAGGGGTTCTACTACAAGAACAAGAAGATCATCGGCTATGTCATCATGGGCATAGCGTTCTTCCATTTCCTCTTCCCCGGTGCCGTACTGCTGTAAACGAAAAAGATTATAACTGAGATTTTGAAGTAAACAGGTTCTCATCCCGCTTCTCGAGATGGGGGCCTTTTTTTGGGAGTGAATGATGGACTTATCTGAAGTGGACAGGATATCGACGGCAGGGGTCGCACGCCGGGGGAACCGGTTCTTCGCGGCATTGCGCAGGAGCGGGACCTCGATAGGGGAGAGCTGGGAGTTCCCGGGTGGGAAGAACCGACTCGATGAGCGGCCTGAGGAGACCCTGCTCCGAGAGTACCAGGAGGAGTTCTGCGTCGACATCACGGTCGGGAACCTGCTGTATGAGGGTTCGTTCAAGAATAAAGGCAAGAGCTACGGGCTGCTTGCCTATGCGGTGGAGTTCGTTGATGAAGATCCTGAATTCTGCCTGCCGGAGCACCAGAAGGTCTCTTGGCTGACCCTGGAGGAGCTTTTCCGCCTCCCTATGGCTGGGTCAGACAGGGCAATACTCGATGCCCTGTCTGAGGCCTATCCTGAGGCTTAGATTACCGTACCTGAGGGGATGATGCTGTTCTTCGGGATGACGATGATCCCGTCGACGATCCAGTAGTGTCCGTAGTCCCCATCGACACGTTCCATGCTGTCGATACCGATCCGGCAGCCGTCCCCGATCCGTGCGTTCTGGTCGATGATAGCCTTCCTGATGATCGTTCCCCTACCGATCCCGATGTTCGGGATACCCTTCTTCTGGTTCTCAGCCTTCTGCTTGTCGTCCTCATAATAACTGGATCCCATGCTGTAGACCCCGTCCAGGTTCGCCCCGGACTCGATGAGGGTACGCACACCGATGACCGAATTGACGATGGATGTGTTGGTGATGATCGACCCCTCAGAGGCCAGTGACTGGCTGATGGTGCAGAAGTTCATCTTCGTGGCAGGCAGCTGCCGTCGGTGGGTGTAGATCGGCATCTTCTCATCATAGAAGTTGAAATCTGGTGCGATCGATGCGATATTGAGGTTGATGTCATAGAAGGCCTTGATCGTCCCGATATCTTCCCAGAAGCCGTCGAAGATGTAGGACTGGACCTTGATCTCCTCGATCGACCCGGGAATGATCTCCTTCCCGAAGTCGGTCTTGTCATTGTCGAGCAGTTTCTCCATCGTCTCGGCATTGAAGATGTAGATACCCATGGAGGCAAGATACTCCTTCTCCTGAACCTTGTTGGGGGGGACGATGCCGTCGAGGAGCTTGGGGTTTACCTTCATCTCAGAGATGTCGAGGTCCGGGGCAGGCTTCTCGAGGAAGGAGGTGATCTGGCCTGAGTCATCGGTGCCCATGATGCCGAGGCCTGTGGCCTGGGTCCGGGTGATCGGTTTTGCCGCTATGGTCAGTTCCGCTCCTGACTCCTGGTGTGTCTTGAGCATCTCGCGGAAGTCCATCCTGTAGAGTTGGTCCCCGGAGAGGATGATATAGTATTTCGGGTTCTGGTCATGAAAATGGAGGATGTTCTTCCTGACAGCATCAGCGGTCCCCTGGTACCAGGTGTCGCTCTGGGGTGTCTGCTCTGCTGCAAGGATCTCGACGAATCCCTTGGAGAAGGTGTCGAACACGTAGGTGTTCGAGATATGGTTGTGCAGTGATGCGGAGTTGAACTGGGTCAGGATGTAGATCCTCTTCAGTTCACTGTTGATGCAGTTCGAGATCGGGATGTCGACGAGCCGGAACTTCCCCCCGAACGGTACTGCCGGTTTCGAACGCTCTTTCGTAAGCGGGAATAGACGCGTCCCCTTTCCTCCACCTAAAACGATAGCCAATGTGTCATTCATATTGTTTCCCCTCTATATCACGTTATTATAGACAGTGCAGTAGTCCTCTGCAGCCTGTCTCCATGTGAACGATTTGCCCATAGCCCGTACCTTCGCGGCAGTCACGATCTCATTCGGGCTTCCCCAGAATGCGTAGGCCTGCTCCACCGCATCGTAGATGGCTTCTCCGGACATCTGGTCGAACACGAACCCTGTCCCGGTCGTGTAGTCCCCATCCATCGGTTCTATGGTATCTGCGAGCCCGCCGGTCTTCCTCACGATCGGGAGCGTCCCGTATTTCAGGGAGTAGATCTGGTTGAGCCCGCAGGGTTCGTAGCGGCTCGGCATGAGGAAGAAGTCAGACCCCGCCTCGACGAGGTGGGCTATATAGTTGTTGAAGACGATCTGGGCAGAGAAGTTGTCATAGGTCCTCGAGAGGCCTTTGAGGTACTCCTCGATGTCCCGGTCCCCGGTCCCAACGATCACGAACTGGGCATCCATGTTCATGATCATCCGCTCAAGGACGGAGGGGGAACCGCTGCACAGCTCCCTGAACCCCTTCTGGTCGGCGATCCTGGAGACCATGCCGAAGACAGGAAGGGCGGGGTTCACCGGGAACCCGCAGTACTTCTGGAGTTCACGCTTGTTCAGGTCCTTGTCCCCGACACGCTCGAGAGAGAATTGGTGGGGTATGTAAGTATCGGTAGCGGGATCCCATTCGGTATAGTCTATGCCATTAAGGATGCCGTAGAGGACATCCTGCTTCTTCTGAAGGATCCCTTCGAGATCATGCCCGAACTCCTTGGTCTGGATCTCCTTTGCGTAGGTCGGGGAGACTGTCGTGACCGCATCGGCAAGCTCGATCCCGATCTTGAGCATGTTGAGCCTGCTCGAGTAGTCGATATCTTCCTCGGTGAAGACCTCACCGGCAGAGAGCCCGATCATGTTGATCTCGTGTTTTGAGAAGTCTCCCTGGTACCCGAGATTGTGTATCGTCATGATGCTCTTCGAAGCGGAGCAGGAATCCGTTCCCCTCATGAGGGAGGGGATGAAACCGGTGGTCCAGTCATGGCAGTGGAATACGTCAGGGACCCAGTCGAGTTCCTCGCACATCGCGATGACGGCCTTGTTGAACATGGCATACCGGTAGAGGTTGTCAGGGTAGGGTGCATGGGTACTCTCTCCGTAGATCCCTTTCCGGTCTCGGAAGAGCGGTGAGTCAAGAAAATAGCAGGGGAGTCCCTCCAGGGTGTACTCTACGAGGGAGCACTCCTCCCTCTCGCTGCCCATTGGGACTGAGCAGGAAGCCGTTCTCCGTTCTGATCCTGATAAGGTGATATCCTTATAGAAGGGGAGGACCATACGGACGTCATGGCCGTGCTCGATCAGCTCGTGGGAGAGCGCAGTAACTACGTCTGCCAACCCGCCTGACTTGATAAAAGGCACAGCCTCACTGGTTATCATAAGGATCTTCATATACTATGATTAGACCATGTATCAATAAAGACGTCAAGTTAAAACGGGACAGTGCAAACGCTGTCCCGTCTGAATTTCCTGTTAATAATTAGTTATTTATAGGCCTGACCGTGCAGTTCGTCGATGTAATGAGCCGCACAGTGGCTGGCTACCGCTCCCTCTCCAGCAGCCACGATCAGCTGCCTGAATGGGGTCGCCCGGACATCGCCCACGGCATAGAATCCCTTGAGGGATGAGCACATCTCCTGGTCGGTGATGATGTAGCCGGTCTCGTCTTTCTCGACCTCCTCACCCGCGAGGGCTGTCTGGGGGATGGACCCGACGAAGATGAAGACGGCATCGAAGGCTTCCTCGTACTCCTGGTCCTGTTCCTTGTCGTAGAAGACGACGGAGGTGATCTTCTTCCCGTCTCCCTTGATCTCCTTCAGCTCATGGCTGAGCCGTACATCGATCTTCTCATGGTTCAGTATCCGGTCAGCCAAAGACTTCTGGGCCCTGAACCGGTCCCGCCGGTGGATCATCACGAGCTCATCAGTGAGCTTCGAGAGGTAGAGCGCCTCGTCACAGGCTGCATCACCGCCCCCTACCACGAGCATCTTCTTGTTCCGGAAGAAGGGGCCGTCACAGGTCGCGCAGTAGGAGACGCCGCGGCCCGAGTACTCCTCTTCCCCCGTGATCCCGAGTTTCCGGTGCTTCGCACCGGTAGCGAGGATGACGGCGTTGGTGGTATAGATCCCCTTGCTGGTGACTACAGTGAAGAGGTCTCCCTCCTTGGATATCCCGTTCACGGTCGCTGCCAGGATCTGGGCTCCGAAGTTCTCAGCCTGGACGGTGAGCTTCTGTGCGAGCTCGAACCCGCTGATCTTCTCGGGGAAGCCCGGGTAGTTCTCCAGGTCGTCGATGATGAGGGCTTGCCCGCCGGGAGCCATCTCCTCGATGATGAGGGTGTCGAGGTTCGCCCGACCCCCGTATTGAGCTGCAGTGAGGCCTGCCGCCCCGCCGCCTATGATAATCATGTCCTTATGAAATGTTCCCTCTGGCATAGTAACCACCTCCATATACTTCATGTCTGTTATTCCCTACCAATGTCATCATAAACGAAAGAAAAGTAAAGTATTTTCTTCCCTCAGTCGATGAGCCCGTTGTCCCTCGCAATCTCAGCCTCACTCTTGCGCAGGTAGACCGGGCCCTGGCCGTCGGGGTCAACCCCGGCTTCCTTGAATCGTGCCAATCCGAGCGCTATGAGGCTTCTCCCATGTCCCCGCAGGCAGCCGGGATCGATAGAGACATCAAGCCGGGTCTCCCCGAGCTCTTTCAGGAACAATGGGGCATCAGGACCGGTGAGCACGACCGGTACCTCCGGGTCAAGCTGTGCCGCCAGGTCGACTGAGGCGATGTCAAGCTCCTCGGTGATACTCTTGCCGTCGCAGTAGACAGCGGCATAGAACCGCTTCTTCCTCGCATCGATGACCGGGACGGTCACGGCATGTGCTAAGACTGCGTCCTCTGCATAGAGGTCGAGGGTCGAGATGGATACCAGGGGTACATCCGCCCCCTGGGAGAGTCCCTTCGCGGTAGCGAAGCCGATCCTCAGGCCGGTGAAGGAGCCGGGGCCCCTCGTGCAGACGATGAGGTCGAGTTCCGAGGCCTTGAGCCGTGCGGAGGAGAGCAGGTGCTCCACCTCCGGGAGGAGGTGCTCGGAGTGCTTGAGGCCGATACGATGATTGACCTCATAGAACGAGTTCTTCGTCTTCAGTGCGATGTTCAGAAAATCTGCTGATGTGTCAAAAGCCAATATGTTCATAGGATGCCCCGCTGATGTGTATCATTCTGTCCTGATTCTCCTCGATGGTCAAGCGGATGTAGATGGTATCCTCAGGAAGGATCTCGTCGATCGTCTCGCTCCACTCGATGAGGGTCACCCCCTCACCGTAGAGCAGCTCCTCGGTCCCGAGCATCTCGAACTCATCGACGCTCTCGATGCGGTAGAGATCCATGTGGTGGAGGGGAAGGGTACCTTCATACTCCTGGAGGAGGGTATAGGTCGGGCTCGTGATCGGCTCGGTGATGCCGAGCGCCAGGGCGATCCCCTTGGCGATCATGGTCTTGCCTGCGCCGAGTGAGCCCCGAAGGGAGATGACGGCCCCGGGGGAGAGGTTCCTCCCGAGGGTCATCCCGATCTCCAGGGTCATCTCCGGCGAGGAAGACCGGAGGGTCTGCTCACCCACGTCAGCTCAGTGCCTTGATGTACTGCTGGGCGATCTTGTCAGCAGGGTCGAGCTCTGCCGCTATGGTGAAGTAGTGGAGGGCGGCAGCGGTATCATCGCGCTTGAGTTCGAGGATACCGAGGTTGGAGACGATCTTGACGTTGTCAGGCTCGATCACCAGTGCCCGGTTCAGGTACTTCCGTGCACCCTCGAGCTCCCCTGTCTCCATGCAGCAGATGGCAAGCTCGTTGAAGATGTCGACATTCCCCTGTTCCAGCTCGAGGGCATGTTCGAGGGCAGATTTCCCTTCAGCATACTCTCCGAGTCTCCGGTGTGCCCAGCCCTTGAGGAACCAGGCGTTCCATACGTCATCATGCCGCTCGAGGAAGTCATCGATGAGGCTGATCGCCTCGGGCTCATTGCCGTTCTTGATCTGGGAGAAGGCTTCGGTGAACTGGTCGTCATCCTGGTTCTGGTTACGGATGGAGGAGACGATGTTCTGGACCTCAGGTGCCCGTTCGTCATCGACTGCCAGGCCGAGGAAGAGCTCGAAGTACTCGAGGGCTTTCGAGAGGTTGCTCTGCTTGAGGTTGAAGTAGCCGAAGTAGAAGTGGACGTCTACTGAATCAGGATGTGCCTCCAGAGCCTCGAGGTAGGTCCCCAGGGCCTTGTCAGCAACAGCCTCGGCTCCTTTCATATCTCCATCGTCGAAGAGGGCATCATACTGCTCCTCATAGGCGAAGGCCAGGTTGAGGAAGGTCGTCTCCTCCTCGGGTGCGAGGTGGCAGAGGGCGAGGAAGATCTCCTCGGCCAGGGCGAAGTCCTTGGCCTCGGCCTTGATGATGCCTGTCTGGGTAAGTTCAGCCACGAGGTTGGGCTGCACGGCCTGGATGAAGCTCCGGTAGTACTCGATGTCCTCATGTTCCGGCTTGTAGGCGAAGATCTTCAGCATGGCTGAGACGATCATCTCCCATGAGAGCTCCTCGAAGGTCCACTTCTCCCGGTCCTCGGGGATCTCGATGGGGATCAGCTTCTTCGGGTTCAGGGTGAACCCGTTGATCTCCCGTTTGGCATCCTCTGGGATCGAGATATATACGATATTCTGTAATGGTTCGTTCTGTAGTTCTGACATGTTTTAGTTCCCGGGCAAAAAAAACCCGCAGTGCCGGTCCGAGTCGATACCTCTTGAACTTCTTCTGTTCAAGTGGGTTTCCTGTTCCAGCTATCCTGAACTCAGAAGAGAGCTCAATTCAAGCTAGGAAAGACAGAATCCCGATTATGTTAGTTGACCCAAGAGATTAATGCCCATCTCGCACACTGCAGGAAATTCATCTTGCTTCAATAAGAAATATACACATATCACAGGCCCTTTTCAAGGATTATGATATGTGTATGTTGTTACGTAAGATCAGTAGGTTCACAGCTGTTGAAGCAACTATATAAGAGGGTCTGAATCCTCATAATTAATGATCGTATCGGTATCATCTACCGGTTCATTGGATTGTTCATCATCAGCGAAGTCAGCCTCAGATGCACTGGCGTTGTCCATCTCAGCGAACTCCTGGTTCCTGAGATAATCCTCGACGGGCATCATGTCGTTGAGCCCCTCAACATCATCAAGATAAGCCATGGCTTTCGAGAGACCGAGCTCGATCATCTCGTTGTCCTTGTTGTAGGTGTTGGCAAAATCCTTCAGCTCGTCGTTGTGCATCTTCAGGATGTTGATCTGTTCCTTGAACCCCTCATTCTGCTGTCTGAGGCGGTTGATCAGCGCCACTGCCTTCCTGATCCGTTCTTCCAGTAATTGTACTTTATCCAATGTAATCATGAGTTACTCCAATGAGGTCTCTGATCCTTTTCTCTACTGCAGAGCCTCTTTAGCCTGTGAAACTAAAACAGAGAAAGCCTGTTTGTCCTCGATTGCCATATTGGAAAGGACCTTCCGGTTGATTGTGATCTCAGCTTTCTTCAGGCCGTTGATGAACTGAGAGTAGTTCATACCCTCAGCCTGGACAGCGGCAGAGATACGGGTGATCCATAATCGTCGGAAATCTCTTTTCTTCCTTCGTCTATCTCTATAGGCATACTGGCCGGCTTTGATGACAGCGTCCTTCGCTGTCCTCATGTTGGTGCTTCGTCGTCCGTAGTATCCTTTCGCCTGGGAGAGGATATCATTCCTTCTATCTTTTCGTCTTGTTCCGTCAACTGCTCTTGGCATGGTTCATATTCTCCTTATCAAGTGTACTCTAGAAATTGTAGGGCATCATCTTCCGTACTTTCTCAGTCTCTGCTTCGCTGAGGAGTCCGGCATGTCGCAGGTTTCTCTTTCTCTTCGTACTCTTCTTGGTAAGGATGTGTCGAAGCCCCTGCTTCTTATACTTCACTTTACCAGATCCAGTTACCTTGTAGCGCTTTGCAGCTGCTTTTCTTGTTTTCATCTTAGGCATATAAGTTCACCTCTGTAAAAATAGCCTCCCTGAGGAACAAGATCCCCCCAGGTCTGCTTTAGAAACATCTCAACGAGATGGCGACGGCTTCCCCTCCCAAGAGGAGGAGCGCATCCTTGGTATCATTAGATGATTAACGCGAACCTGTCAATACCTGTCCGCATGATCATGCTATTTTTTTGCTTTTATGGGACTTAGAATCATGGACATGAACCTGCCTTCCATCTTCGGAGCCCGGTCGAGGTTGAATCCTACCTCCTGGTCCCCGAGAAGCAGCAGCACCTTGTCCAACACGACTCGGCCGAGTTCGGTATGGGCCATCTCCCTTCCCCTGAAGCGGATGGTGACCTTTACCTTGTTCCCCTCATCGAGGAACTGTGCGATATGCTTCGTCTTGAACTCAAGGTCGTGTTTCTCGATCTTGGGCTGCATCCTGATCTCTTTCAGCTTGATCTGGACCTGGTTCTTCCTGGATTCCCTGAGCTTCTTCTCCTGCTCGTACTTGTACTTCCCGTAGTCAAGGATCTTGCAGACGGGCGGGTTGGCGTTCGGTGAGACCTCGACAAGGTCAAGACCAGCCTCTTCAGCCATGGTCTGGGCTTCCCGGATGTTCACGACACCCCTCATCTCTCCGTCCTGGTCGATCAATCGGACTTCACGTGCACGAATCTGTCTATTGATCCGTTGTTCTTTAGCGGCCAATATACCTCCTTATACATCATGTATGACATTCATGTATTAATAATTAGTAAGTTATCTCCAACTATAGCATGACATAATTGGATAGTCAAAGGCCTGCTGTCACCAGATGGCCTTTAGGATACAAAAAAGACACCCTTTCTCATGGGAAAAAGGGTGTCTTGAAGTTCAAAGGACTATTAAGCTTTATCTGCGGAACCCAGGACGTTGATGTTCTTGTGCATGTACATCTTCTTAAGTTCTGCCCTTGCAGGAGCGAGGTACTTACGGGGATCGAAGTCCCCGGGTTTCTCGGCAAGGTGCTGTCGGATAGCAGCGGTCATGGCAAGCCGTCCGTCAGAGTCGATATTGATCTTGCAGACTGCGGAAGCAGCTGCCTTTCTCAGCTGGCTCTCAGGGATACCAACGGAGTCCTTGAGGTTGCCGCCGTACTTCAGGATGGTGTTCACGTACTCCATCGGTACTGATGATGAACCATGGAGGACGATTGGGAAGCCGGGGAGTTTCTTCTCGATAGCTTCGAGGATGTCGAATCGGAGTGGGGGCGGGATCAGGACGCCGTCCTCGTTCTTCGTACACTGCTCGGGCTTGAACTTGTTGGCACCGTGGCTGGTACCGATCGAGATAGCGAGGGAGTCCACACCGGTCTTGGAGACGAAGTCCTCGACCTCTTCAGGCTGGGTGTAGGTTGAGTGCTCTGCAACCACGTCATCCTCGATACCTGCAAGCACGCCGAGCTCGCCCTCGACGGTCACGCCTCGTGCATGCGCATACTCTACGACCTTTTTGGTGAGTGCCACGTTCTCTTCGTAGGGGAAGTGTGAACCGTCGATCATGACGGATGAGAACCCGTTGTCGATACATTCCTTACAGGTCTCGAAGCTGTCGCCGTGGTCGAGGTGTAGCGTGATGGGGATCTCGCAGCCGAGTTCCTTCGCATATTCGCCGGCGCCCTTGGCCATGTTCCTCAGCAGGTTGATGTTCGCATAGTCACGAGCACCTTTCGATACCTGGAGGATGACAGGAGACTTTGTCTCGACACAGGCCATGATGATAGCCTGGAGCTGTTCCATGTTATTGAAGTTGTAAGCCGGGATCGCATACCCGCCCTCAACTGCCTTCGCAAACATCTCTTTGGTATTTACCAATCCCAATTCTTTGTAGGAAGTCATGTGTTACCCCTTGATTTAAAGTTGAATTCACCTAAGAACCTACTGTATTTATACCCCTTTGGTCAATAAGTCGCTAGCCTGAAGATATTAATCAGCACCTCAGGCACAATAATAATTCGTATTGACCTCCCTGATACCCATTGGTAGACTACTGGTATGAATGTCAGGGCTGTATCCATTGCCAGTGCCATCCTTCTCATCTCTCTCCTGCTTACCGGCTGTTCAGGGCAGGCTGGCATCCTGCTCATCTCGGACCCCTATTACGAGGAGGTCCTGCTGACCGATGACCACCTGGGGGAGCTCAGGGAGGGTGCAGACCGTGCGGGACAGGGCTTCAGGACCATCCTCTACGACCAGGCCGACCAGACCGGGACATTCAGCCGGGAGCTGCAGGGTTCAACCGCCAAGGTCGTCCTGCTCTCCCCGATGCTCTCCTCGGAGTACGCCCTGAAGAAGGATGACCGCTTGAGCGGGGAACTGGCAAGCCTCCAGGAGAAGGGCGCGAAGCTCGCGGCCTGGGTGGAGGCAACTGAAGCCCAGAAAGCCGAGGAACTCTCCCTCTCCTACGGCGACATCTACCTCGTCTATGACATCCACGAGGGCTGGGATGATGCAGATACGCTGCTTCACGGCCTCTATGAGGACCTGCACCGGGTTGGGGTGATCTACAACCGTTCAGCCTTCGGTTACACAGCTGCCCCTGAGGAGCTTCTCCCGCTGCTCTTCAGCGACCTGGAGAACCGGCCGGAGCTCATCACGGTCGACGGAGCCTCGATCACCGATGCGAAGGGCAAGGACGCCGTCTCACGGCTCGCCGGGAAGGGGGTGGAGATCGTCTGCGTCATGGGAGGTGCCGACTCGGTGAACGTCGTGAGGAATCTCGAAGAGGGCGGGATGCTCGCGATCATCGAGGGAGGCGAGTACCTTCCCGGCAGCAGGGAGTCATTATACGGGAGTATCAGCATCGATTACAAAGGGATCGGTGATCGGCTCCCAGGTGCTTCAATAAATGCCCGTGATGAGATACAATTCATACGATCGACTAGGGTGTTCGTGCCCTACTAGGAGTTACTGCATGACCATGAAGAAGATATTGTGCTTTGCCGCACTGATGATACTGATACCGACCACGATGACCTTCGCCGTTGACAGCTCGTTCGGGGCCCATTTGACCGGGGAGATCGCCCCGACTGGTACATTCCAGGTCCATCCTGGAATCGACTACCGGTTCATTGGGGGCCGGGGACTGGTCGGATCCGAGTTCTCCGTGGAGTACTTCCCGACCAACTCACGGGGCTATGACTCGAACAACCCCAGCAGCCTGCTGATGGTATCGGCTTATGCCCTGGCGCAGCTCACCATGTACTACGGGGACATGGCGGTCTATATGGGCCCGGGAACCAGTTTCTATTATGGTCCCAATCTCGGTGTCGATGCAGACAGTGACGGGCAGAATGACGGGGCAGGGTACTCATCGCTGCTCAACGACAGCCTCATCCGGTGGAAGACCGGCTTCAGCTACACGATCTACCCCACCCAGCTCTTTGCCGAGATCGACTTTGACCTGCGGTTCGTGCCTTTCGGTGTGATCAACCCGGGCCTCTCGGTCGGTTTCTCCTTCATGCGTTAGGGATAAGAGCTGAATAGTTATTGCAGATGATCTCGGAGAACTCCTCAGGTTCCATGTTCCGCAAACCTGCGGCGAACTCATAGGTGTAGGGGATGTATTCCGGCGTGTTGACCTTACCTCGTTTCGGTATGGGGGCAAGGTAGGGGCTGTCAGTCTCGATGAGTATCCTTTCAAGCGGGACATGTTCAGCAGCGTACCGAATGTGTTCACTGTTCTTGTAGGTGAGGTTCCCGGCAAAGGAGAGATAGGCTCCCAATGAGACGAACTCATCGAAGAGTTCCTGCTCTGCAGAGTAGCAGTGCATGACCAGCCCGTACTCAGGCCGGTGTCCCTTCAGCAGGGTGACCATGTCATAGTCTGCTTCCCGGTTATGGATGAGGACCGGCAGCCTGTACCGGTTGGCAATCCCGATCTGCTCGATACACAGCTCCTGCTGCCGCTCAGGGGTGGAGAACCCCCAGTGGTAGTCAAGCCCGATCTCCCCGAGGGCATGGGGTGCATAGCGATTAATAGAGGCTTCAAGCCCGTCAAGCAGTGACTGTACCGATTCATCCTCCGCATGGCTCGGGTAGAGCCCCACGGAGTAGTGCAGGAAGGGATAGGCATCAAGTAACGGTTTACGGATAGCTATATCATCGGGGTCGACCCCGATGTCGAGCCCGCCGATGAAGCCGGCAGCAGCAAGGCGCTCCATCATGGCCGGGATGTTTAGCCCCCGCTTCTCGAGATGGTGAAGATGGAAGTGTGAATCGATGAATCTCATAGGTTGACCCTACTGCATTAGCACCTTCGTTTCAAGTGCAGAAAATAACATTGCTAGTTGACCAATGCCTATCTCACCGGTAGTATGTATGAACATCAGCCGGAATGGTGGAATTGGTAGACACAGGGGACTTAAAATCCCCCGGCCTTAAAGCTGTACGAGTTCAAGTCTCGTTTCCGGCATCTTTATAAGACGAAATTGATACAAATTAAAAGCTGATATTCTATAAATGGGAGATTGGCTTTTTCATTTTTAGCCCAATTAGGTTAAATCGTCACCCCATCGGGTATACTTATTCTTTGTGAAGAAAAAAAAGCAACGGATTCAACGTAGGGGTTTTTGGCTCCATGAATAATCTAACAGTTTGATTATATACCGATGCTATTCTCTTGAGGATGTAAGACGATATAACAGACCCCCTCATAAGAAATCCTTTTGAGGGGGGATGATTATTGATTATGAAACTATCAGATTTCTTCCGACGTTGCTATTTTTACTGAACCTGCAGAAACGGTTTCTTTCTTTTTGAAGATTGGTTTTCCTAATGGCAGAACAACTCCGAGAGGGACCAGCATGAGGAACATCCCGAAATACGCAGCAGTTAGACCGGTAATTGAGAAGGAAATCCCGGCAATGACGAAAAATCCTGGCCAAAAGCTAAAACTGAACTGGAAGTTGACGATTGACATTATCAGGAAGCCGAGTGTTGCAGTGATCATGAACAGCAGGCAGACCTTATCGCCATACCAGAATGCAGGCATTACAGATAGCAGATAAAGAACTACTACAAACCATACCACGCCCATCATCTTGGTATCATAGGGGATGCCTGCCATTGTTGCGAACATTTGTACCAGCATGATGATTCCTGTCAAAGAGAAGAATAATCCAAAGAATAAGAACGTCCTGGCAAAAAGCTCATCACCGATTTCTAGGTGGTTCTTTGCTGCAAAATAATATGTAGGATAGGCTAGGGTTGCGAAGACTCCTCGGAGAAGTGTTGTTTCTGGTGGTAAGAAACCGAGCAGGTTAATTCCATCTACGAATGCCAGAATAGCTATTATAAACATTACTACAGGCGCACTGGTTGCCTTTTTAATATCACTCATTATTGTCTCCTATTTGTTTTTTTATACTATTGGTTCTATTGATTCATCTACTCTACAGTCCTCCAATAGTACATTTCAGACCTCTGGCTTCTGCCATTTCAACATATGTTTTCAGGTCTGATTCTGCGGGAGGTCTTACATCCGTGAGATCGTACACCTTCCCGATAGCGGCATACTTGTCCATACCATAATTATGGTATGGTAAAAACTCCATGGCTGTCACATAGGGTAACTGACTAATCAGCTCAACCATCCTGCCGATCCACTGAGTATCATTAATTCCAGGAACAACAACTTGTCTGACTACCAGAGGTTTGCCATGTTCCTGCATGTAGTGGGATGCAAAGGTAAGATTCTGCAAGATGATCTTGTTTGAGTTCCCTGTTACCTTTCGATGGTGATCCGGGTCACAATGCTTCAGATCAAAATATAACCAGTTAACATAGGGTAATAACTGCTTGAAATCTTCTGGACTCGAGAACCCGCAAGTTTCCAACGTTGTATGGATTCCGACCCGCCTGCATTCTTCCAGCAATTTTTTCACGAAAGAATACTGCAGAGTCGGTTCGCCACCGGTCAAGGTCACACCACCGCCGGAACGACGGTAGATGTGCCTATCTCGATTCAAGATATCCATTAATTCCGGTAAAGTAGCCTCGTAGCCATAGATCTGCAGTGCGTTTGATGGACACACTGGCACACAGTCGAAGCAGTTATCGCACAGTTCCCTATTAATGGTCGCTTTTTCATCTTTCAGGGAAAGAGCATCGGCATGGCAGCTGTTGATACAGGTGCCACAGCCAACACACTTCATCTTGAGGAAACCAAGCTCAGCTGTTGTCTTCTGGCTCTCAGGATTGGAGCACCATGTGCAGTTCATCAGACAGCCTTTAAAGAAGATAGTAGTTCTGATCCCGGGACCATCATGAGTTGCATATCTATCAATCTTGAAGATGAATGCCTGGTCTCGGTTCCTTAGGTTCGTTTTGGTTTCCTTCGTCATTGTTATCACCCGGTCAAGTTTACTCAGTTAGAAGTTCACGGAAGTTCGAGATATAATATAATCCTGAACATACTTTGACAGATCGTTGAAATATGCACAGTATCCGGCAACCCTGACTATCAGTGAAGGGTATTTTTCCGGTGTCTTCTGTGCATCTAGTAACACGTTCTTGTCAATACAGTTTATCTGCAGGTGATGGCCTCCTCGCATATGGTAGGTATCAACCAGATGAATCATGTCATGCATCTTGTCCTCGGTGTCGATATTGGTCAGATAGATGTTATGGATCGACCCGAATTCTCGTTCAATTGGCATTTTAGTCACAGAATTGATGTGGGCTACCGGACCGTTGACATCTCTCTGGTCAGATGGTCCGACATTGTCAGAAAGAGCTTTTCCTGCATTCCTACCATCTGGTGTAGCACCTATAAAGGAACCAAATATGATGTGGGAGACAGATATATCAGTACCTACACTGTTGATATTCCCATTGATCCCAACCAGTTTCCTTCCTTCATCATGTACATGCTTGAATATGTCCCGTGCAATGTCATCTACATAGTCAATGTCATTCCCGAATTTAGGGGCATTGTTCAACAGCATCTTCTGGATTGCTCCATAGCCTTCAAAGTCAGCCTGAAGTGCTTCTAACAGCTCATGCATGGTAATTCGTTTCTCTTCGAAGACCAGCTTCTTGATGGCAGCGAGTGAGTCAGCGATCGTTGCCCATCCACTACAGATTGCCAGACCTGGACCGACATTGATTTTTGCCCCGCCGGCATTCGCAGGTAAGCATGAACCTATACAATCGTCAGTGAACAGACTCTGGAGGAGCTGCGGGAAATTCTTCTGAGCCAATTCCATATACGATCCGCCAATGTGCGATTCCTGGAGCATGAACGTCAACTGTGCCTTCAATGCGTCGACCAGTTCCTCGTAGCTAGAGAAATCCTCTGCATTGCCAGTTGCTAACCCAATTTGTTCGCCACTCCATTTTTGTCCTTTAACCTGCTTGATCCCATTGAACAGAGCAGCTTCAAGAGCCATGGTGATGTTCACAAAAGCCCCTGCTGTATGCCCGTACTGCTTTGATCCCGGACCGTACAATTCACTACAGCCCCTGACCCATCCCATACGGGCTTCTTCCAGGGTATATCCCAGGGACATTAAGCCGGTCTTGATCGTTTCTGTACTATGGAACTTTGGCAGGCCCAGTCCTTCCCTTACCAGTTCAGCAGCTTTCATTTTCAATTCATACGGCGTTTCCCTGGGGTGACACAGTAATGATAGGTCTGGCTGTACAGTCCTTAGGGTCTTTGCAGCATCAAGGCAGAGATAAGTGATAACATTAGAAGCATCTTTGCCGGTTTCATCTACTCCACCAAGAGAGATTACCTGGTACTGTGTGAAACCTGCGGAATTATAGGCAGACTGTGTATCATACAGGAACAGGTTGTTGTTGCAGTTGATATAGAAATTCTCAAGTAGTTCCACCGCCTCTTCTTTCGTGATGGCACCACTTTCTAAATCGGCTTTATAAAATGGATACATGTATTGATCAAAACGTCCCAACGTATAGACGGGCCCAGTTCCCTCAACATGCATCAAGGTATGTACAAACCAGACTGACTGTATGGCTTCGTAATAATTTCTGGCTGGATAATAGGGAACACGATCACAGTTTTCTGCGATTCGGAGTAACTCCTGTTTTCTTGTAGCATTCTTTTCAGTAGCAGCAAGTTCCCGTGCTTTTTCAGCATACCGGGCAGCGAAGATCTTAATCCCTTCGATGATGGTTTTAAAGGCCTTAAGAATGACCTCTTTTCCCATATCCTGTGGATTTTTCAGGTAATCAAGGCTGTCCAAGCGTGCATCTACTTCATCTTCAAAAGCCTTTATTCCCCCATTTACGATTTTTTCCCATGGTGGGGTGAAATGGTACCCCAGGAAAAAGACACCGCAGGCAATATCGGCCCATCCTGTCCCAAGCAGTTTGTCTGCCATATTCCCAGGCACTGTTGCAGCCCATTCATCAAAGATGGTTTTTCCTTTCCAGAATGCCAGAAGTTCTTTTGCCTCTTTCATCTGCTCTGGGGGTACTTCAAAAGAATCCTGCTCACGAGTCGGAAGCTTTTCCAGATCCCATTGAAGCCAAGCCCCATGACACTCTGGAATGACAGGCACGCTTCGGATACGACAAGCACGATTACCAACAACAAGTTCATCTTCTTCAATGAGAACCGGTACAGTCTCCAATGCTCTTTTGAAGCCTTTTGCACGTCTCAATTCTATTGGTTCACCTTCTGTTTCAGCAAAAACTTCAGTATAAGCTCTTGCTCGGTGTAAACAGATTGATTGTGGTGTTGTGTAGGACTTATGGCTCAGTCTCCGGATTCTGTCCGTGCTGCCCATTGCTGTGACCATCCCTAGTCGTTCTTTTTCGGCTAGTTCCATCATTTCAGCCATAATTAATCTCCTCCTTTAGAAAGATTAAGAAATATGTAAAAGTAATAAGCAATTATCATGCCATAGAAAGAATATGGTGAGTAACCAATGCAGTCCTATCGATTTGTCTCATAATCAGTATATGCTGCAAGACATGTTTACAGGAATCTATATTTTCGTAAAAAATGTTTACAATATTCTATTAATCCCTTTGTTCTAGATTGCTGCTGTTTTTACTGTCTGGCATGTCATACAGAATCTATTGAGCTCAACTGGATTTTGAATCCTGGATCATGGAGTTTTGGCAGATATCAAGGAGCAGAGATGCTGCAGATATCGAAAAGTTCTCATACCGTTGTATCAGTTTTTCCCTTGTTGCTCTAGGCTTGCAGTTTCAGATCCCATCACCAATGTACGGCCAATGGTATCAAGATGGATTCATCCTTAGATATCGATCATGCTCACAAGATTCCTGGCTGTGATTTCTTCTTTCCGTTGATGGCAATACCATACTTAGCTAATTTGGAGTTGACCGCAGTATGACTAATACCTAGGACCGCTGCGATCTTTCGACTGGAATCATACTCTTCAGCAGTCTTCTTCAGTAGATGGTATTCAACAGCTTTCAGGGATTTCACGAGCACTCCCTCATCCTCATCACTATTGGTATGAACAGTGGATTTCTGTTTGCCGTCATATTGCTGATCAGCTAGGATATCGTCAACCTCAATGGTCTCCTTCTCTGTCAGGATCATCAAACGCTCTACACAATGCTGCATCTCCCTGATATTTCCCGGCCAGTCAAGGGATAGGAGGAAGCTTTTTGCCTCGATGGAAAAATGTTTATCCATTTTATATTGCAGATTACTTTCATATTCGAATTGTTCAATAAGAGGGATTATATCTTCCCTGCGATTTCTCAACGGGGCAATACTGATCGGGATGGTATTTAGTCTATAATACAGGTCCTCCCTAAACTGGTTATTATCAATCTTCAGCCTGAGATCTGCATTGGTAGCCGCTATGATACGAATATCGACCTCGATCTTCTCTGTTCCCCCTACACGATAGAACGCTCGGTCCTGGATGAAATTAAGCAGTTTTACCTGCGTTGCTAGCGGGATATCTCCAATCTCGTCTAAGAAGATGGTACTATGATTCGCCAGCTCCAGAAGCCCGAGTTTCCCTTTGCGTTTCGCTCCGGAGAATGCGCCTCCCTCATATCCAAAAAGTTCACTCTCTAACAAGCTTTCTGGTATGGCTGAGCAATTTATCTGAATCAATCTCTTATTTCTGCGCTTACTGCAGAAATGGATATACTTAGCAAGTACATCCTTACCGCTTCCACTCTCTCCTGTGATGAGTACGTTCGCTTCGAATTCGGCAGCTCGATTTGCTCGTGCAATCGTTTTTTTATGTACCTCACTCTCAGAGATCATCTTTACTTTAAAGTTCGATGAGATGTTGATTCCCAGTACCTCATAAAATGTAGTGACTTTGTTCCGCAGTTGATCGACGTCCGTGACGTTGATGACACTGTTCAAGACACAGAGGACTTCTCCTGCTCTGTCGAGGATAGGCTTTGCATACACCATGAGTTCCTTACCGCTGAGCAGCCTTCGAAGAGAGTGTACACAGGATTTGGTTTGAAATGCATTAATGGCTGAGGCCAGGCATTTCTTGTCTATAATGGAAGGATCCTTATCATAGAGGAACTCCCCGATCAGGTTTGAGATCGTCTTACCGATTATCCCGTTTACCGAAGTATCTATCTCGATCAATGCTGGATAGTTATCCGTACAGTATACTATCTGGTAGCTTCTGTTGACGATCAAATATGCGATATCTGGAATCTCCATATATTTCAATGTGTCTCTCATGGAGTCTACAAAGTTTTTCCCATCCAGACCATTCTTGTCCAAATTAGCTATAAAAGCGTTCATTACTTCATGCGCCATGTCTACAGCTCCTTAGGTCATCCAGACCATACATTATCGGATGTAAACCACTAAGTTTCATCAAGTTTTTGATTATAACCTAAGAACATACCGGAAGCAAATAAATAATGGAAACATACTTTACATGCTATATCATGCTTGTAAACAAGTCTTACAATATGTCAGTCTTAATTGAGGAGAGCAGGAAATTCTCAGCGAAGAGCTGATATTGGATAATTTCTCCAATAGAATCGAGATCTCATAGCAATCGGTATAAGGATACGTAAAATATGCTTAGGGGGCAGGTATTGAAGAGATACGAGTGGGATGATTCGTGTTCAACCTTTTTCAGGACACTGTCTAGATGCGTGGTAATGAATTGTAAGCAATCAGTATTTCTGGTATTGCATGTTCTTCAGAACTTATAAATTAGGAATTGGCATTGTTTTTGCTATAATTTGAAATATAATTAGCCAAAAGGAGAGGTGGTATATGAACAGGCTAAGTTATAAAGCTGATAGAAAGGAATTAGTATGGGAGGAATTTCCCCAAGAGATGCAGATGTATGGTGGTAGAAGTCTTATCGTCAAACTGATGCTTGATGAAGTGAATCCTCAATGTGATCCGTTAGGGCCTGAAAATAAATTCATATGTTGTAATGGACTTCTAAACAATACAGCATTCACGACTTCCTCTCGTCTGTCGATAGGGGGCAAGAGTCCTCTGACTGGCGGTATCAAGGAAGCTAATTCTGGTGGTATTGCTGCAGGGATGATGGGATCTCTCGGTATAAAGGCGATTGTCCTGGAGGGAAAACCTGCAGATGAATCATGGTACATTATCAAAATAACGGATAACGATGCGGAGCTTATAGAGGCAGATTCCTATATGGGTTTGAATAATTACGCTCTGACAGAGAAATTGATGGAAGATTTCGGGGATAAGATTGCCGTTATATCGATTGGCATCGCTGGAGAGCGGCAGTATCTCAATTCTTCCGTCCAGATCACAGATCTTGATAAATATCCGGCTCGTGCGGCTGCGCGAGGTGGAATGGGTGCCGTGATGGGAAGTAAGCACATCAAGGCAATAGTGTTGAAGCAGGATAAGGTGAAGGTCCCGGCCTCATATTATGATAAGGATACGTTTCTCAAAGCCAATCGTGAATATATCCAGCTATTGCGTAACGTCCCGACGGTCAAAGACGTGCTGCCCTACCTGGGTACTGCCTCATTGGTGAGGATCTGTAATACCATGGGATGGATGCCCGTAAAGAATTACAGTGATGGACGTTGGGATAAGGCAGGGAATGTATCCGGTGAGAAGATGGCAGAGATGATCAACGAACGCGGAGGGAAGACTGGCCATGCGTGCCAGAGAGGCTGTGTTATAAAATGTTCCAACGAGTATGTTGATCCTGCAGGTAACCATGTGACTTCAGCCCTGGAATATGAAACAATTGCACTCTGTGGACCGAACTGTGAAATCGATGACCTCGATTTCATCGCCTGGATGGATCGTCAATGCGACGATCTAGGACTTGATACCATGGAACTTGGCTGTACCCTTGCTGTGTGCATGGAAGCCGGAATCATCGGATGGGGAGACCAGGAGGCAGTCCGCGGGTTATTCAAAGAACTGCAAGAAGGTACTGAGCTTGGCCGAGTATTAGGTAACGGTACCTATTATGCTGGAACGCATTTCGGGGTGAGCAGGATACCGACCGTCAAGAAACAGTCCATGGCGGGCTATGATCCCAGAGGATTGAAAGGTACTGGTATCACCTATGCGATCTCTCCGATGGGGGCAGACCATACAGCAGGAAATGCGCCGACTAGGAACATGGATCCAAATTCCTATGAGAATGAGGGTAAAGTAAAAGTATCCAATACAATGCAGGTAATTTTTGCGCTCTTTGATCTGATGGGAGCATGCATTTTCGCAAGCTCCTGCGCAGGAAATCCTGACAGCTGGCCTCTGCTGGCAGACATCATGAAGGGCAAGTTCGGTGGTGATTGGGATAGAGGCAAATTGTTTGCATTGGCGACAGAGTGTCTGGGTATGGAAAAAGAGTTTAATCGTCTGGCTGGATTCACCCAGAAGGATGATCGATTGCCTGAGTTCATGTATACAGAGGGCTTGCCGTCCGTTGATAATCGCGTATTTGATATTCCTGATGAGGATGTCCAAAGCGCATTACCATATGGAATGGATATATAAGAAATGGGGCAGAAGATTCATATCATGTTTATGTCTTACATATCACCAGCTGAACCTTTCGCAGGTTTGGAACGTGCAAAAGAGATACGTATGCAGGTAGAAGAGGGGACAACGGTTGAAGGCTTCCTTCATTCTATCTTCGGGGATGATATTATGAATACCAGTGTAGTGGCTTTGAACGATAGGCGGGCAGATGGAAATGCCCGATTGAAGCCGGAAGATAGATTATACGTTTTTGGTCAGGCGCACGGCGGCTGAAATCATTGAATACTTAACATAAAAAATTGAAACGTTTTGTAAGGAGATAACACTTTGAGTTTACCAATACTATTTATTTACGCAATCATTCTAACCATCATATTAAGCCTTATTCTGAAAGTTAACATTGGCTATATTGCCTTGATTCTCAGTTTCATCATCGGTATTTTCGTTATGGACAAATCTGCGTCACAGGTCATCGCATCCTGGCCGATCAGTCTGTTTTTCCGATTATTCGCGGTGACGTTCTTCTATGGATTTGCCATCGTCAATGGGACGATTGATCTCATGGGGAGGAAACTTGTTTATATGGCTCGTAACTTCGCCCCGATCATTCCATACGTACTGTGGGTGACTGCATTCATTATCGGGGGCATGGGAGCTGGACCTTTTGCTGTCCTGGTCTTCCTTACCCCGATGGTCATGTCTATCGCTACTCAGATCGGAATGCCGAAACTATTAGGGTCTGCGATTATTCTGTTTGGTGCGTCAGCAGGTAGTTTTACACCAATATCCATGGGAGGGATGATCGTATATAATATCTGCAATACCCAAGGGTTCCCGGAGATGGCAGATACGATTATCTATAGTACCCTTCGGAATGTTACGATACTTCATTTCATCATGTTTACAGGACTATATATCATCACAAAATGTTATAAGCTCAGTGCCACTGATCTGGAAAGACCGCAAGCATTCAATCAAAAACAGCGGACTACCCTGATTCTTATCATTGCATCGGTCATTCTTGTCATTGTGCCGCCATTTCTGGCTTCAATTTTCCCTGGAATCAGTTTCTTGACGTACGTACGTTCAAAAATGGATATTATGTGGGTTTGTACGTTGGCTGCAATACTGGGAATGGTATTCAAGATCGGCACTGAAGAGGATGCTCTGAAAATGGTTCCCATGTCTACGATCATCTTAGTCTGTGGTATGGGGGTCATGATAGATATGGCTGCAGAGGCAGGGTTTATCGATACCCTCATTCAGCTGCTGCAGGCAAATGTGGCATCAGACTTGGTAAAATACATTATTACGCTTATTGCTGCAGTAATGAGCCTGTTCTCCAGCTCGTTCAGTGTGGTCATACCGACGTTAGGGCAGCTGGTTTTCTCAATAGGTGATTTCACTAGTATGGCCCCTGCCGTATTGTTCTCATATATTGCAGCAGGAGCGATGTTTGCAGGATTCTCGCCGTTCTCAGATGCCGGGGCAATCTGTATCGCGAATATGCCAGAGGCTGCAGAACGGAAGAGGGGGTTCTGGCAGCAATTTGTCTATCTTGGATTGGGCCTCATGGTTATGCAGTTGCTCATTTTCCTGCGGATATTGAGATAACCAATTTGCTAGTACATCAAGATCCCCCCTATTCGTATGATTCAGGGGGATCCGCTGTGTTGGTAGCCATGTATTTCTGACACTAGTCGAGCGTTGTTACCGTTACATGATAGATTCCAATGAAGCACTACGGTCTTGGGTCTCTTCCATGGGAGTCCGTTGTTGTAGTCATTGAACGGAAACCCGTCTCCGTTATCAGGCTTAGGCCGTTCTGTACACTGCCAGTCATTCCAGTATTTGTCATTTCAGGCTCTCTATATCCAGTGGTTTCATCTGAAAGGGTACGAATATCATCTTTAAAAGACGAATTTGATACAATGAATGAAAGCCAGTCACTCTTTTATGAAGAGAAGACTGGCTTTCTTTCTGGTAGGTAGAGCATTCGATGTAGCTGAGTACCGTGAATCTTTCTTCCTGTTATCCTATTTCTTTCTCAACGTGAAATTCTGGAAACTGATGGTACTCTCTTCGGCGATCCTGAGATAACCACCAAGGCTCCTTCCTATTCCCATCACTTGTGCAGTAGTTGTGTTGATTGTCTGAAGCGGGAATCTTGACCATTCTCCTTCGCTTTTCAGGTTGAGACAGAGAAACCCACTCTCCTTGTCTATATCGATCGTGAAATCAGTGTACTGCGGCATGACTTCAGTCTCCACAGGCTCATAGTTACCGATACGTGCGATCCAATTGGGATCTATAGGTGTTGGTTCGATCTTCACTGCAGGACTGATGAGGATATCCTGGATGCGCAGGTTTATTGCAGGTGCATCATTGATATCTTCCAGACTGATAGAGATCTCATCGAAGACAGGCATGTGTATGGGGAAGATCCCAAAGAGTTTATATCCCAAAGTGAGGCTGTGATCCTCATGGTAATATGCATCTAACCACTTATTGAACGTGAAGATCTTTAACTTGCCCCCTGATTCCTTAATCTGGGAAAGTCCTACGGGAGAGGCATAATAGCCTATGAGGTATGCCTTCAGGGATGCCGGGATCTCTATGATCGGGCTTTGATCTGATTTCTTAGCAATACTCTGCTCGACCTCTTCATCCAGGAAGGTCCTGACAGCTTCTGTCACAATCTTCGCCAAACTGAAAGAACCGACGCCCTCTACAGAATTGACCATAGCGAATACTGATATATCCCTGTCGGGCAGCATGATCACCAGGGCATGGTAGGGAGGGAGGTCCCCGCCGTGTCCTACGATGAACTCTCCGGACAGATCCTTGAGATCTACTATCCACCAGGTTAGGCCGATCTTGAAATCAAGATCAGCAGCTACATCGATATTGGAGGGGCTGAAAATCTCATGCACAGTCTGCCGGGAGAGCAGTCCTTCCCCTGTTGTGTATGAAGCAAGCATGCTTTGCAGGAACTTCCCCATATCAGTCGCTGTACTGTTGAGGCTGCCTGCCGGCATGTCACGGATGTAGGGGAGTTCTTTGGGTTTACCCTGGAGGTATCCCATTGCCATCCTCCCTTCCGGGATGTCATCAATATTGAAAGATGAGTCATCCATCCCCAGGGGATCGAAGACTAATTCCTTGGCAGATTGCTGGAAATTCTCTCCCATCGCTCTCTCGATGATGATACCCAGCAGTGAGTATCCGAGATTGCAGTAAGAGAAGATTTCGTATGGATCTCTTACGATCCCGCTTCTATTTACCGCATCTATAGCCTTCCGATATGGGACAGGGAAATCGTCCGGTCGGTCATAACCCAGGAAGAAGTCCTGGAACGCATCAGATTCCAATCCTGATTCATGGTTCAACAACATGCGTACGGTAATAGGTGTAGAGGAATGCTCAGCCCCTACGGGCCTGAATTCCGGGATATAGGTTGATACCGGTTCATCCAGGTCAACCTGACCCATCTCAACCAGTCGCATGATCGCAGCAGAGGTTATGAGTTTTGATACCGACCCTACATTGGAAACAGTGTCTCTGGTAAAAGCAACCTTGTGCTTTTTATCGGCCAGACCGAATCCGTCAGCCCAGAGGAGACCTTCAGAGTTCATGACCGAGATGGAAATCCCCGTGATATTCTTTGCTTTCATCTCTTTATGGATGGTATCGGTCAGTGTCCCGATTGACCTGTGTGTCGGGGGTATCACTGATCCCTCCTGTTCCTCCGATAGACTCGTGCAGCCTGCCAACGTGATGAACACAAGGACTAACAGGCTGATGATCACTAAGATGATCAATGCTCTGATAAAAAGTTTCATACTATTCCCCTTCGCTCTTTGCTGATTCATGGAATTCTTTCCATGGTAATTGCTTTCCTACTATCAAGGATTTCATATTGAAGGTCACACCGAGGTTGATATAACTTCTCGAGAAGTCCCAAAGCCCTGTCTGCTGGTTGTAGGGACGTATGACTGGTGCGATGGAGATGGCCCCATCGATATCAGAAGTGGAGGGGAACCCGAGAGCCATTCCCAGATGGAGAGCAGGGGCGGATGCCTGGTAGGTTGAGGTCGCATTGTTGATACGGCCTCCTGTGACCAGGAGATCGAAAAACAGGTCGTAATAGAGATTCGTGTCATCGATCTCATCGGTATACCCGAACAGGACTCCCGTCTCAAAGAAACTCTCATCGGTAGTTGAGAACATCCCAAGCAGGGAGGCGAATCCATAATAGAAGGGGCTCTCTCCTATGAAAGATGACGACTTGATGAATGCTGAATAGCCTTGAGCCCCTGAAAGGTCGGAAGCATATCCTGTAGATAGTGAGAACATACTCCTTGATGACTGCAGGCTGCCTAGGTCTATCTCCTGAGGCGTTGAATAGAGCAGCGTACTGCAGATGATCAATAGCACTAAAACGGTTAATCTTTTCATTCCTGACTCCTTGAAAGGTGATGATTAAAGCCTAGCACCACCATAGGGAGAGAGAAATGGGGAATGGTTCTCAAATGACTGAGGAATGATACCCAAAAGTAGGGGAATATGTTAATTCAACAGGGCTAAGAGCTCATATCTGCTTGAGATCTTTAGTTTCTTATAGATGTTATAGATATGGTTCCCTACTGTCTTGGAAGATATATTCAGCTCAAGTGCGATCTGTTTGTTCCCAAGACCTTTGCCTATCAGAGGGATGATAGATACTTCCCGTTCAGATAATCCTGCACGCTTCGCAAGTTCCTGTATCTTTGCCTCTATCGTAAGCTGATTCGATTCCCGGGCAGTCGAGTTCACCGATCGTTCCAGTCTGATAGTGGATTTCAGGAATCTTGTGCCGAAGATCAGCGTCACAATGGAGAGTACCATATAGAAGACCGGTGAGAGGATGAGTTCGATAGGAACCTCATTGATGGCTTGGATGCCGAAGAAGAAGAATTGGTCATGCCCGATCGCCGGCAGGAACACCGCAATGATGATGATGAGGGTGATGATGTACTTCCTGATGGTAGTATCGGTGATCTTCTTGCGGAGAATAATGACCAGGGTGATCGCATAGATGATACTGATGATCTCGATGATGCTGCTGAGAGGGTATATCGGGCCGAAGATGAGGCTGTGAGTCTCCTTGGAATACTGCATCAATAGGGGAGTGAAGAACAGTCCCAGCTCAACGAAGCCGATCAGGATGATGAATCCGTCAATGAATCGCTTACCTGGCGGTCTTGTCGCTTCATTCACTGCCAACGTCAGCATCGTATGCATGAGGATGGAAAAGGGGATCCCGATGATGATGAGAATATAGAGACCGTAGGATATCTCTTTTGAGATGTTTATCCCCAGATAGAACATCGTCAGGTTGATGAGGATAGAGACTGTGAAGCTGCCGTATGCTATGAGGTAATAGGTGAGAGCCTTGATCCGGAGTCTTGTGGTCAAAGCAGAGAGGACGGTCAAGGCAGCTATTCCGGGAAGTATACTTACAATGAGATATAGGAGAAGGAGATGCTGCATATTCCCTCCAAGTACGATAACCCTTGATCTAAAATATTATACTATGTTTTTCTTCAATACAGGGAATAATGATGACTTGTGGCTTGCTATGACTATAGAAGTATGTGTTGGATGTGTTTCCATAAGGTCTATGCAGCATACATAGAAGCTTTTTGGACGTAGTATTTTGCATACAGCCTGGTTCTATGATGCCTCAATATGTGGGATAGTCATCAGTTCATCTGAGATTCTGCGTCTCTCGCGTCTGAGATCATATTCAGCCTGGATACCAACCCAGAACTCAGCTGAGTTGCCGAAGTAGGCAGAAAGTCTCAAGGCTGTGTCTGCTGTTATCTTCCTGCGGCCTTTGATGATTTCTGAAATGCGGGTTGCCGGTATTTTCGTGTCTTTTGCGAGACGATAGGCTGTGATATGCATGGGGATGAGGAATTCTTCATACAAAATCTCACCGGGTGTAATATCAGGTATCCTGTCCATGTTCTTCTCCTAGTGGTAATCTACGATCTCTACATCTTCAATCTGTCCTTGATTCCACCTGAAACAGATTCTCCATTGTTCATTGATCCGAATACTATACTGACCTTCTCTATCTCCCGATAGGAATTCCAGTCGATTCCCTGGAGGGACTTTCAGATCATTCAGGTCTCTTGCCTTATGCAGCATGATCAGTTTCCTGAGACCGATGCGCTGGATATCCTTTGGCAATCGCTTCGAGTACGTTTGGTCCCAGACCTTTGCGGTTTCCTTGTCTTTAAAGGAATTTATCATACTATAATAATAACGCTATACAGTAATAACGTCAAGCGTGCATGGTCGTTTCAATACCAGGGTTGTAGATCCCAAAGAGTTGAATTTCATACGCCCTGAAACACATCGTCAAGAGACGGTATTGTCACGATTCAATGTGCCTCAATGAGAAGATGCAGCTGTTCTGCGATCTCCCTGGGAGGAGTTGCCAGCCCTCCGTCGAACCAGGTCTTGATCACTTTCTGGATGGCCCCGGTATAGAAGTCGACCACGAACTCGATCGATATCTCCGGGGGGAGATCCCTCTTCTGGATCCATATCAGTAATTGCCTCCTGATCAGTTTCCCCAAATAGTCAAAGAAGGATTCATACCCGAATACATCAAATACCCGCCTGTAGAATACCTGGTTGTCCTTCATCATTTCGAGCATCGTATTGGAGCCAAGATACACGAAATCCGGATGGCCCCCTACTGTGATGACCACTGAATCTGAAGGGGGTTACATTCCCCGCCCCTTGGGGCGGTTGAGTATGATACATTAGAAGGATGGATGAACATATCTATAAAAGTCATAACAAGAGCCTTCTAATGTATCATTTGGTATTTCCGGCAAAGTATAGACGGAAGATCTTTACCCGTGAGGTAGAGGAAAGCCTAAAAGAGATTTGCCTGGGAATCGAACAACGATACGAGTTACGATTTATCGAGATAGGATTGGAAGAAGACCATGTGCACTTTTTGGTACAAGGGATTCCGACGATGGCTGTGAGTAAAATCGTAACGACCATCAAAAGTATCACCGCAAGGGAGATCTTTAAGAGGCATCCAAAGATTAGACGGGAACAGCTATGGGGAGGATCTTTGTGGACAGCAGGGTTTTACGCAAATACCGTTGGGCTGTACGCAGGGAAGGAAACCATAAGAAGATACATAGAGAATCAAGGGAAACAGGACGAATACAAGAAAATCTATTCGGGTCAGATAGAACTTGATTTTAACCAATGACTAGGATACCCCGACCCTTGGGTCGGGGAGGATGTCATTGGAGATCATGTTCGATGATCCTGTTGACCAGATCGAACTTATCCCCGAAATGGTAATAGAAAAAGCCCCGGCTGAGATGTAGCGCCCTGGAAATAGAACTTACAGAAACTGCATCGAAACCTGTCTTTACTACCAGTGTCCTGCAGTACTCCATGATCAACTCTTCGGTATGTGAGCAGCGGTTACCATCTATCTGCACATATGATGACATCTGTACAATACTGAACAGGTTGAATCAGTGCTATCCTGCATCTATCTATAGGGTTGTAAATGGAGGATCTCAATGAATACGAAAGAGATAACCTGGGTACCGGGATATGAACTGGTCGAGATGATCAGATCTGGAGAACTATCCGCTGTGGTAGTCGCGAAGCACTACCTGGATCGAATACAGCAGTTTGAACCGGTACTGCATGCCTACATCAGCGTACAGGAAGAGATGGTGTTAGCAGAAGCCAAGGCAATCGATGAGGCAATAGCACGGGGGGGGAGGAGCAGGGACCGCTGTGCGGACTTCCGGTCTCTGTCAAGGATCTCTACGATTACTCCGGGTACCCGACAACCCGTGGGTCTGAACTGTTGAAAGATTACATGCCGGTAACGAACGAGCTATTCATCGAACGACTGAAGGACGCTGGGGCGATCATTCTGGGCAAGACTCAGACCAGTGAGTTCGCGATGACGACACGGACCGTTACCTCGATCGCCGGGGAAGCCGTGAACCCCTGGGATCCTTCAAGGATAAGCGGGGCCTCCAGCGGCGGGAGCGGCGCCTCAGTCGCAGCAGGGATGTCACCGTTCTCGATCGGCAGTGACGGCGGCGGCTCCACCCGTATACCCTCGCACCACAACGGGGTGGTCGGGTTCTTCCCCAGCCCGGGTAGGATCCCCGAACAGCTGCCGGAGTTGTTCAAGACAGCTTCACCAGGTCCGATTATGAACCAGACGTGACGAAGCGGATTCATGACACATTCAGCCTGTTCGAGCAGGCAGGTGCACTCATAGGTGATGCAGATATCAGGATCCCGGAAGATTTCATGGAGATCGGGACTAAAACCATCATGATGTCAAAAGACCGGTTAGCTGTCCTTGGGGAGATGACAGCTGAGAAGATGGGGCTCCTCAATCCCGCGACAAGAAAGATGATGGGCATAACCCACGCCGGGGCAGCTCCGACCACAAAGGAAGAGAAGATAGAGGCCTTACGTGAACGAAAGAACCTCAAGCTGTGGGCGGACGGTATATTCGAGACCTATGATCTCCTGTGCACCCCCACCTTGAACATCATCTCCCCTCTACGACCGGAAGATCCCTTCGAGATGCCGTATCCATACCAGGCGTATAGGGAAACATCGAGTTCCGCATTCACATCTTTCGCAAACATACTTGGATTGACCGCCATAAGCATCCCTGCGGGTTTTGTGAACGGCATGCCGGTGGGCCTGCAGATCCTAGCCAACCGGTTCAATGATGAACTGGTTTTCAGGGCAGCCCGGGCCATAGAGAAACTTGCGCCCTGGCATGATACGCATCAACCGCAGTTCCTGTGATGACCGGGAGGAGTGTTAAGATTCTTATGGGATTGCAGATGGATGCAATCCCAATGCTTTTTACGAAGTTACTTTGTATGGAAAACCGTCATGATACACACCGTGATTGAACATATTTAACATAATTCAGGAAAGCGTTGCTTGGGAGAGAACTGGCTGTTTATATCGAGAAGCCAATTCCACAAGAGATCATATTGAGCCGTAATGCACATAACATGCCACATGGCATTGTTTCTTGTCTCCGACACATTATAGTTTCCACATAGGTTTTAGAATGTGGAGTAGTGTTTATGCAAGAACAACCGAATATTGTACTATTTGTGACTGATGATCATGCCGCGTGGGCAAATAGTTGTTATGGAGATGCGTTTGTGGAGACGCCAAATCTTGATTACTTGGCTGACCAGGGTGTTGTCATGGAGAATGCGTTCACTCCGACGCCTGTTTGTTCCCCAGCACGAGCATGTTTATTTTCTGGACGGTACGCATCACAGCATGGGGTCCATGACTATCTTGGGAATACTCCTGACCGTGATGATAACAAGTACTGGATGAAGGATGAGCTGACTCTTCAGGAGATATTCAAGCAGCACTCCTACCAGACTGCTCTCATCGGGAAGTGGCATCTTGGCCAGGAACTGATACCGAAAACCGGATTTGATTACTCATTTTCCATAGGTACGGCATATCCCATCAACCATGGGGGACCAAGGACGTTCTATCGGGGGGCAGAACCCGTGACCTGTGAGGGACCTTTGACGAGGACCATCACGAATGAAGCTGTAACATTCCTGAGATCCCGGGAGACTGAGAAGCCTTTCTTCCTGACCATCGGCCATTATGCAACACATAGCCAGTGGCGGAATCATCCTGAGCGGCTGGTGAATATGTATCGTGATAAAGGTGTATCATCTCGGGACAACAGCGTGCATTACCCGTTCGGGATCCAGAGGAACGAGTCGCTTGATGATACACGCAAAGATCCTGTCGAGGCGCTCTGCCAGTATTATGCAGCAGTAACCCAGATCGATGAATCAGTAGGAACCATTCTTGATGAATTGGAAGGCCAGGGGTTATTAGAGAATACCATCATCATCTATACATCAGATCACGGGCTGAACTGCGGGGATCATGGACTGTGGGGTAAAGGGAATGCCACCTACCCGGTGAACATGCTTGAACAGTCAATCCGTGTCCCGATGATCCTGTATAGCCCTGACAGGCTCTTCAACAGACAGAGAAGAAGCCAATTCGTCAATCATACAGATCTCTTCCAGACTATCCTCGACGCTGCTGGGATCAGGTGCCCGGAAAACTGCACATACCCAGGCAGGAGTTTCCTATCCCTTGTCACGAATCAGGGAGACGCCAGCACATGGGAGGATATTCACTTTGGGGAGTATGGTCCAGTCAGGATGGTAAAGACCAACCGATATAAACTGATAGAGTTCCCTGACGAAGGGAAATCCCTATTAACGGACCTTGTGCGTGATCCGGACGAGGTTCAAAACTTCTATCATGAATCTGAGTACCAAGAGATCAAACAGGAGCTCCAGCAACGGATCAAAGCATTCTTCTCCTTATATACGTCAGAGAAGTTTGATGGAATCAATATGATTTCTGAACTTCCTGAGTATAATGTGTTAGAGGCATGGAAGGAATAACAGGGGAGTGATGTGAATAGGAAACCAAATATCGTGATGATCGTAACAGATCATCAGCTCCATTATCGACATGGTTGGGATGGCGGCGAAAAGCCGCTGCACCCGGGTTTTGATGCACTGGCGAAGGATTCTGTTCTCTTCGAACGTGCTTATGCGGTCACTCCCCTGTGCGGGCCGGCACGGAGGACTCTGCTAACAGGGCTCTATCCTCACCATCATCGGAATATTCACAACCAGACGGAATCTCCCTATGATCACGAGATCTATCTTGATAAGCTCTCGGAAGCTGGATACAGGAATTTCTATTTCGGGAAATGGCATGCGGGTCCCGGAACAGCTCTGGATCATCATGCAGAAGGATTCTGTCCAGAGTTCTATGGGAATCCTTATATCACTGAAGAATATAAGGAGTACATAGGACGTAAGGGACTTCCCCCTGCCGAGCACAGCATCGAGAGATATTTCTGGAACAACTCATCAAAGAAGCAGTTTCGGGAACTCTATGAAGGCAATGACCATTATCATTGT
Source organism: Spirochaetia bacterium (assembly GCA_963677595.1). Classification (GTDB taxonomy): domain Bacteria; phylum Spirochaetota; class Spirochaetia; order CAKZLE01; family CAKZLE01; genus CAKZLE01. The sequence continues at coordinate 4,041,807 of OY782041.1, read as the reverse complement.
ACTCATACCTGGTGTGGAGAACCGTGTGTAGGCATCACGACCACACCGAAAGAGACACATGAGGGATACTTCCTGGCTGATATGGCCTGCAGGCAGTTGGAACAGCTAGCCCGTGAGGATGGTCAGGGGCCATTCCACTTGAGACTGGATCTATGGGGTCCGCATCAACCCTATTTTCCAACTCAGGAATTCGTCGATATGTATGATGCTTCTCAGATAAGGGAATATGGTAATTTCTCAGATGATCTCTCGAACAAACCAGGGACCTATCGGAACATGAACAGGCCGATTGCAGATGAACAGTTCAAGTTGATTATCCCGAGTATCTTCTCATGGGAAGAGTGGCGTGACATCATGGTGAAGGCCTATGCACAGACCACCATGACAGATGATGCTGCCAGATTGGTCATCCAGAAACTGAAAGAACTCGGCATGTATGAAGATACATTGATCATATGGACCAGTGATCACGGAGATGGACTCGGTAGTCATGGGGGGATATTCGATAAAGGCTCATTCATGACAGAGGAGACTGTGCGTATCCCGTTGGCTCTGAAACTGCCCCGGAATGAGTACGGCGGCAGCAGGATGAACAATCTCGTGAATTCGATCGATATCGCCCCGACCATCCTTGATGCTGCCAGGATCACGTTCTCACAACCGATTGACGGGGAGAGCCTCCTTCCCGTATGCCGACTTGAGAGACCCGGCAGGACACAGATGATGCTTGAGAGTTACGGGCAGGGGTACCGCGATACCTGTATGAGCAGGACCCTGATTACCGGTACGCATAAGTATACTGTGAATGAGGATGATATTTCTGAACTCTATGATTTAGAGCGGGATCCCTACGAACTGCATAACCTGAAAGATGATGAAGAACTGGCAGAGCCTTTTCGGAGGATGCTAGGAGACGAGCTTGAGCAGCTTGGTGATAGTGAAGGTATGGCTCTTTTGGATGGTTAGATTGTATACTGCCCACAAGAGGAGACAAGCGGTATGGAAATGAGTGTGAAGCAGGTTATCGAAACGAATCAATGGCTACAGGACCTATTTGCTGACATGCCCAGACGCTTCATTGCCCAGCTGGAACTGATTACCGTCCCGGCAGGACATAAGATCATCACGAAAGGGACAGAGAACCCCTTTGTCTATATTCTGTATGCTGGTAACAACCGGGTCATCAATGAGTTCAACAATGGCAGGGTGTTCGAGTTCTCCTCAACCCGTAGTACCAATAGGAGCGGCCGGTCTCTCAGCGGCTTGTTGGAATTCTTCTCTGGGTACTCCATAGCCACTACTACGATCGAAGCAGCAGAAAAGTCCTCGTATATCAGGATCAGGAAGAGTGTCCTTTCCCGCTGGCTCGATGAAGATTCTCATGCCCTAAAGAAGCTGGTAAGGATCTTCGCACAGCAACTGTACCCGTCCATCAATTCTCATGGAAAGATGGTTGTCTACAGTGGATACTATTCACTGGTTAACTTTATTTATCAGCAATATGGAAGGAAGGTTCAACCTGCGGAAGTCATAATCGTGAAAGAGACCAGGGAAGCCATCTGTCAGGAACTCGGAATGAGCATCAGGACCATGTACCGCCTTTGCAGGGAATTAGTCGATCGTGATATGGCATCCATCATCAAGAAAAAGATCACCATCTCTGCAGTGCAGATGGAGCGTATCTCGGGCTTCTTGAAGCGCGAAGAAGATCTGTTCGATCAAATATGACAGGTCACTTCACACCAATTACCAGTTTATTCTCTCAGAGTATGCTACCTGCAGGTCGTATAGCTGAAACGGAGATCGGAAAGTTTTTTCAAAGAATGGTATGAACATGCCACATGGCATTGTTTGATTCGCATTGTGCCCTACAATGACACATACAGTTGCAGGAGTGTATAAGGCCTTCACGTTCTGCAGCGTAACTCTACAAGAGATAAGGGGTTGTAAGATGAAGAAATTATTGATTATGCTGCTGATTATGATCATTGGGATCTCATTCATTTGGGCGGGGGGATCCCAGGAAGAGGCGACTGCGACAGGTGGGGAGTTGAAACTCTTCCTCCCGCAGAGCCCGGGGTTGGTTGACGGGTTCCAGGCAATTGCAGATGCGTATCAGGTCGAAAACCCTGATGTGACTGTCACTATCAGGTCAGTGCCATTCGCAAAATACAAAGAACAGCTTCAGGTTATGTGGGCTTCTAACGATGTGGATGATATCATCACGACAGGGTCCACTGATATCAGGAACTATGCCTATTACGGAGGGCTTGCCCCGATCGATGATATCCTTTCCGATAGCGAAAAGGGCCAGTTCCTTGCATCAACTATCGAAGCCGTCAGCTACAATGGATCAGTCTATGCCTACCCATTCCGAGAAGCATGCTCTGCAATGTACTATAACAAGACATATTTCGATATGGCGGGAATCACCGCTCCTGATATCGAACATCCTTGGACCTGGTCTGAATGGCTGACCAATGTCCAGAAAGTGAAGGATGTCGTGAAGGAACAGGCTGGAAAGGATGTCTGGGGCCTTGTGTTTCTCAGTAATCCGGGAACGGGAGATTTCTGGATCACGCCAATGATCAGAAGTGCAGGGGAGAAGGGATCCAACACCTATAAGGCGATCTCAGAAGATGGTCTGACGGTTCATGGATACGGGGATACTCCGGAGGCTATGGAAGCATATCATTTCTTCCAGGATCTCTACACGCGTTATGAACTGGCTCCGTCAGCTGAGGTCCCTGATGCCTTCGGGACAGGACAGGCGATTACCATGATCTCTTTCATGTCTTCAGCTTCGACATTCAACAATAAGTTCCCGGAGACGGAATGGGGGTTGATGCCGATTCCATTCTTCAAGACGCCGATCGTCCATACCGGCGGTTTCACCATGGGAATCTCGGCGAAATCAAAGAATCAGACGCTTGCCAAGGATTTTATCAAGTTCGCGGGATCTGATGATGGTATTAAACTCTATTTTGATGCAATTGGCGGGAGTGATATAGTCTCACGAACCGACTTCGCAGACAAGTACCCGGAATACTATCAGGAAGATTACCAGAAATTCTTCGTAGAGGTCATGAATGCGTATGGAGAGGCAAGGCCGTTGACTCCCGGGTATGTGCTCTATAACCAGATCATGGGATTCAACCTGTATCCTGACCTTGCGCTTGGGGCTGATGTCGAATCAACAGTAAAACAGAAGATCGACCAGCTGGAATCTCAGCTGGCTCAGTTCAAGTAGTAGTACAGACTGACTATGAGCAGGGGCGTCATGCCCCTGCTATACAGAATCAAGAGGAATGGTGTAATGAAGAAAATCACCTATATACCCGGTTCAGGGCAGAGAGAACTGTTAGTGACGATCCTGCTTTTCACGATACCGACACTCCTGCTGCTTATCGTATTCCAGTTAGTCCCCATCATCAAGGCAGTACAGTACAGTCTCTATTCCTATAACCTCATATCAGGGAAAAAGGTGTTTCTCGGATTGAAGAACTATGTCAACGCGTTCAAAGACCAGCAGTTCCTCCACTCCCTGAAGGTGACGGTCAACTACTTCCTCCTGAGGGTCCCATTACAGCTGATCTTCGGGTTCCTCCTGGCACTCCTGCTGGTCAGGAAACACAAATGGACTGATGCCTTTCGGACATTCATATTACTGCCTGTCGTTACCTCGATGGTCGTCATAACCACGATTCTCGGCCTGATGATGCATCCAACGAACGGTTTGTTTAACGCTATGCTCCAGCTGGTGGGGATCCCGCACCAGCCGTTCCTCACCAGTCCTGGTCAGGCCCTCTATTCGATCGTGGGAATCACGGTCTGGAAGAATGTCGGGCTCACGATGCTCTTCTTCCTTGCCGGGATGTTCGCTATCCCCGCCTCGTACTATGAGGCGGCGACGATTGATGGCGCGAGCTATCTGCAGCAGCAGATTTATATCACCCTGCCGTTGATCAAACGTACTATAGTGTTCCTGTTGATGACGATTTCGATACGGGCTTTCCAGGTCTTCGGTCCCATCCTCCTGACCACGGGGGGAGGCCCGGTGGACTCAACCAGGGTCGTGGTGATGCATATATACGAGTATGCATTCACGTTCAACCGGATGGGGTACGCTTCCGCCATGTCGGTCATCCTGGCTCTGATCCTGATAGTAGTCACCGGTCTGCAGCGATATTATACCTCTAGGAATCGGAGGAGCAGTATATGAGTAATATACGAGTAGAAGCTGCCGGAAACAGGTATTTCCATACGCTGCTCAAGGTGATTGGTCTTGGACTGCTGGCAATCCTCTTCCTGCTTCCATACTTGTGGATGATCGGTTCAGCTTTCAAGACGCGAAGTGAACTCTTCACCTTTGTGATACCTATGAGTTGGAAGACATTCATCCCGCTTGCTCCGACGGTAGACAACTTTGTCAGGCTCATCGTTGATCTTGAGTTTTACCGGAATATATTCAACAGTCTATTATTGTCAGCTGCTACGGTATCTACAACCATGATCTTCTGCAGTATGACGGCATTCGTTCTATCGATGCTCGATTTCCCGGGCAGGAAAACGATCTTCCTGCTCATCATGTTCACTATGCTTGTACCGTTCGAGGCAAGGATGATCCCTACGTTCCTGGTAGTGCAGGGATTGGGCTTGAGTGATACGTTCGTTGCGCTATTCCTTCCCTGGGTAGCTGATGCTTTTCTGATCTTCCTGTTCTCGAACCATTTCGCAGAGGTACCATATGATCTCTATCATGCAGCGATTATCGACGGGTGTTCCCATAAGCGAGTGTTCTGGAGTGTCATGTTCCCGAATATCGTACCGGCACTCATCAGTGGGGGGCTGATCAAGTTCTTCCTTGCCTGGGATTCCTATGTATGGCCTCTGATCATCATCAGGAACGAGCATAAACAGGTGATCTCCGTAGCGATAGCGAATCTCTTCACAGACCAGAGTGTCGAGTGGGAGCTGATCTTCGCATCATCGCTTCTCTCGACAATACCGGTCATCATTCTGTTCCTTTTCCTGCAGAAGTACTATATTGCCGGAATGACCTCGAGCGGGATCAAGGGGTAATACTTGATGAATATCCTGTGTATCATGCTTGATCAGCTTCGGTATAACGTGTTTGGATTCCAAGGGTACCCCATAGAGACCCCCAACATCGATTGGCTTTCACGGCAGGGAATGGTTTTCTGCAATGCCTACTCGAATGCTCCCTTATGCGCACCGGCCAGATTGGCTCTCATGACGGGGACGTATCCCCATGAGAATGGGTTATGGAACAATGATCCTCATACCCTCTCCCCAGATACACCTAATTACGTTCAGGAACTGAAAAAGCTTGGGTACCATACAAGTTGTATCGGGAAGGTCCATTTGTATCCCCATAACGGGTCAATCCCCGATATGAGAAGGGCAGAACCATTGCTGAACAGCTATGGGTTCGATGATGTGAACGAGATTCCCGGACCGAGAGTCAGTACTTCGATTCTCTCCCATATGACAGCAGGATGGCAGAGCAAGGGGTTATGGAAACAGCTTCAGGACGATTATGCTGATCGATATGAACAGGGACCTGCGACAGTACGGCCTCATGTGCTCCCCCTGGAAGAGTATCCTGATATCTACGTCGGGCGAGAGACCTGTTCTTATCTTGAGACATACCATGATTCAAAGCCCTGGTTCTGTTTTGTCGGATTCGGCGGGCCCCATGAGCCCTGGGATGCCCCTGATGAATATGTGGAACGATATAGGCACACCACATTCCCGGATGCGATCCCCCGATTCACTGACAGCAACCCTGATAGGGCTACAGGAACATTTGATCAACCGCTTCCCTATGATCGACCGACGGCTGAGCATATACAGGAAGTCAGACGTAATTACGCGGCGAACATTACCTTGATCGATGAACAGATCGGCAAGATCATTGACGTTGTGAAGGCACGGGGAGAGTTTGAAGATACAGCAATAATCTTCACTTCTGATCATGGTGAGATGAATGGGGACCAAGATAGGTTCTATAAATCGAACTTCCTTGAATCTTCTGTCCATATCCCCCTAATAGTTCGCTTACCAGGAAAGACCGTTCCTAAAGAATCCCATCAGTTGACTGAGCTCATGGATATAGGACCCATGATCACCCGTATCGGCGGGGGAGAGAGTGTGTTCTGTGATGCTCAGGATCCATTGTCAACCGTACCAAGAGATCATGTTCTCTCTGAACTCAATCATGAATATATGATCAGGACGGAGGAGTGGAAAATCGTCTTCAATCAGGATCTTGAGCCATATATGCTGTTCAATATGGTACATGATCCGGATGAGCAGATCAATCTTGCTGGGGACCAATCCTTTATGGCTGTGGAACAGGATTTACGAGCTATGCTTATGGGAAGACTCGATTATTGAAATGTTTCTCATACATAGGCGCTTGGATACTAAGCACCACAGCAAAATCAACAGGGGAATAATCTCTGATAAGGATCATTGGGTGATCTGAATCTGATCACGCAGGAATGTTTGTATATGCACTTTGGGTATAATCTCATACCCATTTTCAGAAGGAAGAACCATGAAAGAAAACTTTTTTGAACGAGTAGAGAAAGCTGTAGATGCAATACGGCTGGTAAGCAGTTGTCAACCAAAGACCGGGTTAGTACTTGGTTCAGGCCTCTCTTCTATACTACATACCATCGATGGTGTAGATATCCCGTACAGTGAGATCGATGGGATGCATGTCGGAAAGATTTCTGGGCATGCAGGTGTTATGAGGATACATGATGACTTGTGTGTGTTTGCAGGACGAACGCATTTTTACGAGGGGACCGATGAGGATGATATTGTACTAACGATTGCAATCATGAAGTCACTTGGAGTCAAGCAGGTGATTTTGACGAATGCAGCAGGAGCAGTTAATAGGGGATATGTGCCCGGTGATATCATCATGCTTAAAGACCATATCAATTATATGGGATATAACCCTTTGAAAGGGGCAAATGATGATAACTATGGTCCAAGATTCCCTGACGTAAGTGATGCATATGACCGTAGGTTGCGGATGAAGATTAAAGCTGGAATACTTGAGAAATTGGGTTATGAGCTACAAGAGGGAGTGTATATGGCATTCAATGGCCCCAGTTATGAGACTCCGGCTGAGATTCGGATGGCAGGAATACTTGGAGCAGACCTTGTAGGTATGTCGACAGTCCCGGAAGTGATAGTAGCGAATTACCTGGATTTGAACGTAGTTGGATTCTCCTGTGTGACCAATATGGCAGCAGGTATTCTTGATAAGCCGCTGAGTCATGCAGAAGTAATAAAGACAGGAAAAGAGGTAGAGGTAAAGCTTTGTGCAATCCTGCTTACAACAATTGACTTCTTACAGGATATGAGATAGATACCTACTTGTAGTGCTTTGAGAGGTTGCCTGATTTTGTGTAGATTCCAGTACTGATCAGGTATTCTCTGGCTTTCTTCTTGGATGAAGTGATCTCCTTCGTTCTTTTCTCGAACTCTTTGATGAATGTCTGGATCTCTTTCTTTTTATCCATGAAATGCTCCCCGGTCAGTCTAAAGCAAGTATAACGATGCCTGTGAGGAGAATCAAGTTGGCGAAATCTTTGTTCAAAAGGGAAGGATTCTATATCCAGAACAATCTCCATCCTAGGATGACATGAGGTCATATATACCAATCAGGAACACTTATACATGTTCTCTCTCACCTTCTTATGATATACTCCCTTCAATGACTATGAAGGACTGCTGAGTATGAGATCGATCCACACACATTTTGGTTCCATGTTGACTACTGGGACCGGTTCCACTGCGGTGAAAGCCAATGCCCTGAGGCTGAAGAGGGACCAGGATGACTATGCATTGGAGCTTGCGATGAAGAAGGGGCTTCCACCGTCCTCCCCTGAAGTATTCCATCTCCTTGCTGAGTTCGGGGAACGGGCAGGGAGTGGGGAAGAAGGGAGCCTCCCCCTGGAACGGAACCTGGACCTCCTTGAGACTGCTGCCTCCCTGGGGGTGCTGGTTGGCAACCGGGCAGAAGCCATACCCCTTTCACCCGGCAGGGGGAAACTGCAGTTGAAGCTTACACGCGCTGAAGGTGCAGGGCACTGGCAGGCTGTCGTGGAGCTCGTAGACCTCTCAGGTAAGGTCCATAAGCTGCTCCATTCGATAGCACCAGGTTTCGTCATCTGTGAGACGGGACTGCTTCGCATCAAGCGGTTCCCGGAATACCGGGACCTGGAACTCTTCTCCTGGAAGTTCCCGGAGGAGCAGCTCGGGGAGGTGGCAGCACTCTTCTGCCATTATACCCACGAACCCAATATGATCTCGCCGGATCTCCACATAGCAGCCGGGAAACCTCGTCCGGTATCCGCCTCGCTCTATTTCGATACCATCGATGCTGCCGGGTCCCTGCACCTCCATACCGGCTTCGTTTGCAAGGGACTCGATACCGGTTTCGTCAACGGGTTCAGGCCCTCGTTCGGGACGAACTTCGATGGACACTCCTCCCGGCTCGAGGTATTTCCCCTCATCTATGATATAGAGCTTGAGGTGATCTCAAGGAACCTGGAGAGGCAGATGGCATCCCATGCACGGAAGAGACACATCCCTGCAGGCTTCTATCGTGTCGAGGACCGTTTCATCCTCGACCGGGAGTTCGCCCTCTCCTTCCTCTCCGGGGAACTGGGGGAGCTGATCAGCAGCTATGCCCTCAGCGGGGCGTCCCACCTGGAATCCTTCGATATCAGTATCAGGAAGCTGCCGCTCCATGTGCAGATCCAGAAAGGGGAGCGGGGGTATCTTGAAGGGAGTGTCGGCACGGAACTCGATGATGAGGCATTGAGCATGGAACGGTTCTTCGCCCTCTATGAGGAATACGGCTATATACCCGCGAATAACGGCAAGAAGGTGATCGTCCCTGAGGAGTGGATCAGGAAGATCAGGATCCTCCTCGGAAGGTCGAAGAAGAGTGCCGTCAAGCTCTCTGTCTTCGATATCCCGGGAATTGAGGATATGCTCGACGAGGAGATCGCGCATGAGACCGTGGATGAGTTCCGAAAGACGCTCAAGGGTCTGCAGGACCTCTCGGGCTATACCCATCCGGACCCTGAGATCCAGGCACAGCTGAGACCCTACCAGAAGGACGGCTATTCCTGGCTCCATTACCTCTATACCCACGGCATCGGCTGCTGCCTCGCCGATGACATGGGGCTCGGGAAGACGATCCAGGCGATCTCCCTGCTCTCAGTCGTACTCCCGTCCGAAGAGCATCCCGCCCTGATCGTCATGCCGAAGAGCCTGCTCTATACCTGGCAGTCCGAGTTCCGGAAGTTCGCCCCACAGTTCCAGGTCGCGATCTACCATGGGGGATCACGCTCCCTCGACGAGGTGTATGCCCAGGATGTCATCCTCTCCACCTACCATACGGTACGTAATGACATCGAGATCCTTCAGGATAGGCCCTTCAGCTGTGTGGTCTTAGACGAATCCCAGCAGATCAAGAATATACAGTCAAAGATCTCAAGGTCGGTGCTCAAGCTGCAGGCGGGGCACCGGATAGCCCTGAGCGGGACGCCGATCGAGAACAATATCTTCGAAGTCTATGCACTCTTCCGGTTCATCGTCCCGGGGATGTTCTCCTCCTTCGGCTCCTTCCGTCACCGGTTCGGTGACCCCGTGGCCGTCGAGCACGATACCGACGCACTCAAGGCGGTCCAGCGCATGATCACCCCCTTCCTCCTGCGGAGAGTGAAGGATGAGGTCCTCAAGGACCTCCCGCCCAAGAACGAACAGGTACTCTATGTCCCCATGAGCCCGGAACACGCCCGGATCTATGAGGAACGAAGGAAGTTCTTCCAGAAGGCAATCACGAACCAGATCGTTGAGGAGGGGCTCGCCCCCTCCCGGATGTCGATCCTCCAGGCGTTCTCCGAACTCAGGCAGATCGCATCGATACCGGAGGATTATTCTGAGAAGATGGTCGCCAGCCCGAAGATAGAACTGCTCATGGAATCCCTGACAGAGGCCGTGGGGAACGGGCATAAGGTGCTGGTGTTCGCCCAGTACCTGAATGCGGTCGCCCTCATCGAGGAAGCCCTCGAGGAGCAGGCGATCACCTTCGGGACGATCACCGGGTCCACCCATGACCGCCAGGGTATCATAGACGGGTTCCAGCAGCAGGATGCCTACCAGGTACTGATCCTCACCCTGAAGACCGGAGGGGTGGGGCTTACCCTCACGAAAGCCGATTATGTCTTCATCTACGATCCCTGGTGGAACACCGCAGCAGAGCAGCAGGCAGTTGACCGTACCCACCGGATCGGGCAGGACAAACCGGTCTTCAGCTACAAACTGATCGTCAAGGATACGATCGAGGAGAAGATCCTCCAGCTGCAGCAGGAGAAGAAGGAACTCATCGATGCCCTCATCAAGAGTGATGGGGCAGCCCTGAAGCAGCTTGATGCCGCGGATGTGGAATTCATCCTCTCTGGAGGTGCCCAATGATCACGATACGGGAATGGAAGAAAACTACACACCCTGCGACCTGCTCGTACTGCGGTCAGGGATCCTACCGGGTCCTGCTGTCCCAGAATGGTAAGCATATCTGCATCCGATGCCTCAACCGCATGCTGGGAAGCGAGGGGACCCAGATCCTCAGGGAGGAGATCTCCGGCAATAAGTTAGCAAGCCGTTTCACGGCATCCCAACCAGTCGAACTGCGGTACGGGATGCTCCTGAACCAGCAGCTTATCGAAAGGATCCCGCCGGATGAGTTGGTTCCCGTGCTGGGAACCATAGGCCGGCAGCTCGCAGAGCGGCTTTCCCACCCGCTGAAGAGGCAGCTCATCTATCTCAGTATGAAACTCCTCCTGCAATTCCGGAAAGAGGCAGCAGCGGTCCTGATCTCCATGATAGGGGAGATAGCTGCAGATATGACGAGATATGACCCTATCCAGTTCTCCCGGTATGCCCTGCTTGTCCTCTTGAGCTGTGCCCCCCAATCGCCGGAGACCCGGCTCGTCGTGGAGGCCGTGAGGGAGCATGTCGGGGCTGACTATGTCTCGACCTTCGCACGTGACATAGACGGGGTCCTGATCTCCCGCTACACCCCCTTTGAGCTGATCGACTGGGTCGATCATGCACTGACACATATGGGAGAGGACAGGAGTGACCTCGAACTCTTCTTTGATATCCAGGCTCAGATGCTGGCACGGAAGCTTGATAGCCAGTATAGGTCTGAGGATATCAAGAGGATCTATATGCGCTATGCGAACCCGATCAAGGGTGAGGTGAATCGGTATCTCACCCCCTTGCTGCGTGGAGGGTCCATGACGGCGAAGAATGATCTCTGCCAGGTCCTCGGCTATGTATTCACCATCCCGGCACTCTTCAAGGCTGCAGTACCGAAACTGCCCCCAGCATTGCAGAAGATGCTGCCTGAACTCCTCATCGGGAGCGGCCATGGGTTTGTGAGGGATCTCTCCGTCAAGAACGCCAGGATGCCGAAGGACACATACCAGAGGCAATTGTTCATGAAGAAACATTTCCCCCTCCTGGTCTACTATAGCTCCTATTATTGGGATACCACTGATAATGAGACCTGCTCCTATCCTTCAAGTCTCGTCCCGATACTCAGGAGGAGTTTTGCCGATGATACGCTGCGCCCCTTGAGCAGCTCAGACCAACCGGCCTCCGATATCGTGGTCGAAGGCTTCGAATCCTATATGCAGGTCCACAGCCTGCTGGTGGGGTATCACCAGTCGGTTGGGGTGAAATACTCGAAGAGCGGGAAGAATGTCCTCAAGTCCACCCTTAAGGAGTTCCGGCAGGTCGGGTCGATCCCGGAACCTTTCGGGTCGGACAGCAAACTTGATCACCTGCGGACAGAACTGGTACTCAAGATGCTCGAGCTCATCCACCCGGAAGCTTCCCAGGGACTTGAGCTTATAGAGGAACTCTACCGCAAGATATGTTCCCCCTATATCCCCGAGGCGGCTGAGATCGAGTCACTGCTTCCGCACCTCAATATGATCCCGGAACGAGACTTCGATTACCATGGATTCCTGAATCCGGCATGCGGGATCGCCATCCTCATCTCCCGGATGAAGGAGGGACGGTGGTACAGCGTCGAAGAGATGATCTCCCACCTGGTATCGGTAGACCTCCTGGGGACCCCCTATTATGGTCCCCTCTTATGGCGGGAGCTCTTCTGCTCGGGAGAGGGCCCCTCGAGCGATTCCTACCACCGGGGAAAGCTCGTCGTGACGACGTCGAACTATCGGCAGGTAGTCCAGAAACCGTTTGTGGAGATGGTGCTCTTCCTGCTCAATACCATCGGGATCCTCGATCTCTGCTTTACGTTCACTGAGAACGAGTACCATCTCAAGAACAAGTACTACCTGACTGGTTTTGACGGTATCTCCGGCTTCAGGCTCACAAGTCTCGGGCTCAAGGTCCTGGGGCTGAGTGATGAGTATGAGGAGGAGGTCCAGGAGGATGACACACTCAGCCTGCTCGATGAGCATATGCTCCTGGTCACCCTCAAGGGAGAGGACCCCATCAGGAAGATCTTCCTGGAGAAGGTAGGGAAGAGAGTCGGGGAGATCTTCTATGTCATCGATGCGAAGAGTTTCACCAAGGACTGCAGTACCCCCGAGGAGCTTAACGACAAGGTGAACAGCTTCATCGGGCTCTTCGGGGCGCAGGGGCTTCCCCCGATCTGGCAGTCCTTCTTCGCCGAGATCCTCGATAAGAACCAGGTCCTCGAGATCGAGTACCAGCCCTATATCTCGCTGATCGTTGATGAGAAGGTGCGTCAGGTCATAGCAGAAGACGGGAAGCTCGGGGAGCATGTGAGGATCGCAGAGGGAGACCGGGTCTTCATCGCGACGAGCCGGTATTCAACGGTCAGGAACCTGCTCAAGAAGCATGGGTATATCCTGCCTGATTACCGGTAAACGATCATCTGTTAGGACTGCTGTTCTTGCAGGCTCGTTTGTTCACAGCAGCCCTGTCAGGTAGATCGTGGCAGGGATGGTGAGAATCCCGAGGATCGTCGACACGATCAGGATACTGCCGGCAAGTTCTGCATCCCTGCCGTACCGCAGGGGCAGGACGTAGGTGAAGACTGCCGAAGGCAGGCTCATGGCCATGATGAAGACCGTCCTCATGTCCCCCTGGAGCCCAAGTACGACAGCCCCGATCACACCTGCAGCGAACCCTCCGAGGAACCTGAGACTCAAACCCGCAATCAGGTGCCGGTTGAATACCATCGGCTTGCCCGCTATCGAGGCGCCCACGAGGAAGGCTGCGAGGGGCATCACCCCGGAACCGGTGAACTGGGCTGTCTCTATGATCACAGGGGGCAGCTGGATCCCTGACGCATTGCAGAGGAACCCCGCGATGATCGCCCAGAGGATGGGGGCCTTCAGCATCTCGTGGAAGCTCCTGCGATTGAAACCGCCGGTAACCATCATCAAGCCGACGCTGAAGATGAAAATATTCTGGACCTGGTCGATGAGCACTTCCACATTCACCGCATATGCTCCACCCCACAGGGCCATGAGGGGGATCCCGAGGAAACCGGTGTTCATGAAGCAGACTGAGGGGGCCATCTCGTAGAAGGAGGTCCTGCTGACCCGTGCATAGATATAGGCTATCAGGGCAAGCAGCAACAGCGCGAGGATGACCGCACCGAAGAGCCTGGCTGTATCGGTGAAGACGATCTCTGAGGTATAGAGGGATTCGAAGGCCATCGCGGGCAGGAACAGGTCAGTGAGTGCCCGAGTCATCGAATCGGGGTCGATCTTATGGATGGTGGAGATCCCGTAGCCTGCCGCGACCACGACCAGCAGCGGCAGGATGATGATGAATATCTGTAGTACCAATGGTTCCCTTCCTTACCTCGTGTGAATAATACCGTTATCGTGAGCTGTCCCGGATCATGATGAGGTCCGTGTCCCGGTCTTCATACATGGTGAACTGCTCTTTCCTGTACAGGGCCAGGGCAACATTGTCCTTGGCGACCATGAGGCTTATCTGCGGTATCCCCTGTTGGGCTGCAAAGGCTGCGAGCTGCGTGATCATGGCAGAAGCGATACCCCTCCGGCGAAACCCAGCGGCGACAGCGATCACCAGGACGGGAATATCCTCATTGATGTAGCCCCGGTCGTATAGCTCATCATGCCAAAACCGAACATAGGCCGCACCTGCCGGTGTGCCGTCTGCCCAGGCTATGACGCCGGTATCACCGGGTCGTTCTCCCCAGCCAGCCAGAGATTTCGCGATCCCGGGGATGCCCATAGCCTCCTCGAAGGAGGGCCGGGTATCCGGGGTCCTCCAGTATACCGCTTCGTAGAGCATCCGCTTCATGAAGGGGAGGTCTTCTTGTGCTGCCTTCCTGTATTCAAGTCTCATACCATCTGCCATACTGATTGTGAATGTAGCATAGAGCATGGGGCGACTCAAGAGGTGTGATACGTACAAACGCATGACCAGCACCGGGAATAGTGCGAATGGAGAGGTAAAATGCATGGCAGACTCCAATCTGTCCCTTGCGTTTTTTCCGATTCTCTGCATAAAATAATCCAAGGATGACAAGATAGTCATCTTCCTATGAAAATTCCATGTGCAGACATTGAGGACGGGAAGCCTGATCGTACTACACGGTACCGGGGTCGCACTGCTGAAATAGTATGAGACACGCCTGGCAGGTTGTGGATCACTGTTGCATGGAATACCCCCTAAACAACATGATACCACTCTTCCCCGGCGGCGAGTCGAGGAGTATCGCTATGGAAAAGCAGTTCCTGGCCCTGATGGACAGGATGGGTAACGGGCAGAGTCTCTCGAAGGAAGACTGGGACTTCCTCATCATAGACAAGGTCCGTGCCCTGGTTGAGAAATATGAGTTGCGTTGGGATCAGAACCGAATCTGTCCCGATGACGGGGACCTGGCGGACCGGATCTTCACCGCCGGGAAGGAGCTGATCCTTGACATCGGCATCTATAACCTCTCCACCGGGAAGGTCCTGAGACTGACCGAGGAAGAGGTCGACCGGGGGATCGAACGGATGAACCGGGCTATCGTCCTTGGGGAAGGGGCCGACCGGTTCGAGCTGGTGCCCCGAACAGTAGTGGACAGCCGTCCCCCTGCGGTCTGGGCCGGGAACCCCGGGGTCCCCACTCCTGAGAAGATATTCAAGAACACGGTGAAGAGCTGGGCCAAGGAACCGGTCGTGGACCTGATCACCTGCGGTTCCCTCATCGACGTGGACGGGATGATGGTTGAGTCAGCCTCCGTGACGGAAGTTATCGCATCCCGTAGGGAACTGACCTACCTGAGGGAAGTCCGTGAAGAGGTGGGCAGGCCCGGTATGGGCATGCTCGCCGCGGAGAGCAGCGTCACTGAGATCGGGGATCTGGCAGCGACCCATCCAGAGTTGCTTCGCCCCTGTGATGCACACCTCGTCGCCCTCTTCAATGAACTCATGATAGACAACGGCAACCTGGTACGGGCGGCAAATTCCCTCTACTACGGTATGGCTAATGCTTCACTGGCAACGGTCATGGTAGGAGGCCTTGCCGGTGACGCCCCTGGGGCCGCCCTGGTGCAGGTCGCCTCCTTCCTGGCTGCCAACGTGGTCTGCCTGGCTGATTACCATCTGTGCCACCCCATCCATATCAGGTATGTCGCCACCTCCGCACGGGGGTGCATGTGGCTCCAGAGCCTGGTCTGCCAGGCCATGGCACGTAACGCCCCTGCGAACATCGTCTGCGATATCTACCCCAAGAGCGGTGCTGTGACGAAGGAACTCCTCTACGAAGTAGCTGCCAATGCCCTGGCCATCACGGTGAGCGGGGGCCATCTGGAAGGGGTCGGTTCCGCAGACGGCAGCCTGCCTCACGGCACGGGGCTGGAGGTTCGCCTCATGGGAGAAGTGGGACATGCCGCTGCAGCCTCGGGTATGACAATGGAGGAGGCCGACCGGATCATCGGAGAGCTCCTGCCGAAATACGAAGAGGTCTTCGAGCGGGAAGGGGGGAATCCCGGGCTTCCGTTCGAGGATGCCTATGAACAGGAGACGCTTACCCCCATCCCAGAGTGGGAAGTGCTCTATGAAGAAGTAAAGAAGGAGCTGACCCTGCTGGGTCTGCCCCTTTAAAACTATTACAAGGGAGAAATAGTATGGGAATCTACACTGCATTCAATGTAGCGGTCGTCGTCATCCTGGGACTGATCGCGCGCTTCACCGACAAGAAAGTGATCGACCGGGAACAGGGAGGCTACTCCACGCGGAACCTGGTAGTCGTCGCTGTCCTTGCAGCCATCGCCGGAGTTATCAACACCGGTATCGGGAACCTCTGGTACCTGGCAAACACCTCACTCGGGCCTCTTGGCGGGGCATTGATCCAGGGGATGTTCATGTGGGCCTACATCCTGGCGGTATTCCTTGTCAGGAAGCCTGGTGTCGCACTGGCCTTCGGTGTCATCGAAGCAGCCACGGAAGTCCTGCTCGGCAATGCAGCCGGCATCGGGACCCTCGGCTGGGGTATCTCCCAGGGCCTCGCGATCGAGGCGGTCATCCTCATCTGTGCATACAGCCGGTTTGGCGTCGTGACAGCGATCATGGCAGGTATTGCCTCTTCCCAGTTCGGGACCCTGTGGAGTTCCGTCTTCTATGGCTGGGACCCGGCTTACTCAAAGGACGTCTGGATGGCAGTACCCATCAATATGATCTCAGGTGCGATCTTCTCAGGTCTCCTGGGGTATTTCCTTGCAACGAAAGTTGCGAAGACCGGGCTTGTCCGGTCTGCTGAATAGGGTAAGCTATGTCCCGTTCCCTCATTGAATGTAAGAACCTGAGCTATCGCTTCCGCCGGAAGGACGACCCGGTACTGGAGGATATATCCCTCTCCCTGGAGCAGGGGACCTTCACCATCCTGGTCGGACCGGGAGGGAGCGGGAAATCTACGCTTTGCCGGATCCTGGATGGGAGGATACCCCATCTGCTGAAAGGCGAGCTGACAGGTGATGTCCTCCTGGAAGGACAATCCACAGCTGAGCTTGAGATGAAGGACATCTCCTGCAGCGTTGGTTCGGTATTCCAGGACCCGGAGACCATGTTCGCCACCCTGACCGTGGAGGACGAGATCGCGTTCGGGCCGGAGAACCTCCTGCAGGGCAGGGATAAGATCCGGGAGAACGTGGAACGTCTCCTGGAGTTGACGGGTATCGGGACCTATCGCCACAACCTGGTCTGGAACCTCTCGGGCGGGCAGATCCAGAAACTGGGACTGGCCTCTGTCCTGGCCATGGAACCCAAGCTCATCATCCTCGATGAGCCCACCGCCAACCTCGACCCGGCTTCCACCTCCCAGGTGCATGAACTGATCCTCTCCCTGCGCGAGCAGGGCATGACGGTCCTGCTCGTCACCAGGGAACTGGACGAGTTCCTCTCAGAGGCAGACCAGCTCCTTGTCCTGGATGAGGGGAAGCTGCTCTACAGCGGGGAGCCCTACGGGATCCTGTCTGAGCATGGCGACGACCTTGAACAGCGGGGCGTCTGGCTGCCGGAGACGGTGGAGATCGGCCTGGGACTTCGTCGACAGGGCTTCCCCGTGGAGAGGATCCCCATCCGGGTGAACGAAGCACTGGAGCTGCTTCGCAGCCTGGACCTCGTACCCGATGGGACGGTGTTCTCTGGGAATGAGGCAGCTGCCGTACAGAAAGATACTGCTCCTCTCATAGACGGGAAAGCGATCCGCTACTCCTATGGGGCAGGGCTCTACGCCCTGAAGGGAGTGGATATCGCCGTCCATCCCGGGGAGATGCTGGCCATCGTAGGACGTAACGGTGCGGGCAAGAGTACCCTGGCGAAACTGCTCATCGGCCTGAACACCTGCCGTGAGGGATCCCTGGAACTCTTCGGGAAGGATTCCCGCAGATGGAAGGTCCCCGACCTGGCGAACCATATTTCCCTGGTGTTCCAGAACCCGGAGCACCAGTTCCTCACCGACACTGTGGCTGATGAGATAGACTACAGCCTCCAGTCCAAGGGGATGAACGATCCGGAGCTCATGGCAGGGGAGCGAGAGAAGATGCTCGAACAGCTGGGGCTCTCAGGGGAAGCGGGGAGGCATCCCTTTACCTTGAGTGCCGGGAACAAGCGCCGTCTGGGTGTGGCGACCATGCTGGTCGGGAACCCAAAAGTGCTCATCGTGGACGAGCCGACCTACGGTCAGGATAGGGAGATGACACGAACCCTGATGAATCTGCTGCAGGGGATCCGGGACAGGGGTATCGCCGTGGTCATGATCAGCCACGATATGCGCCTGGTCTCGGAATACGCAGACCGGGTAGTGGTCATGAGCGAAGGACTCAAGCACTTCGATGGTAATCCCACCGAACTCTTCGACAAAGCAGAGATCCTGGGGTCAGCAAGCCTGCAGCCAACGCTGCTCTTCCAGATCCTCAAGGCTCTGGGTGAGGGGGGCGTTACCTGCCAGGGAAATATACCGAGCACGGAATCCTTCATGAGCCTGCTGCTCGAGGGAAGGGAGGTGTCCCGTGGCTGAGCATAACCTGAGTTACAAGGACAAGGGATCTTCACTGAACCGGGTCTACCCCTTGGTGAAGCTCATCTGGGTCTTCCTGATCGCCGTGGGGCTGTTCGTCTTCAAGCAGCCGCTCTCCGGCATGATCGTCTTTCTCTTCGTCCTGGGGATGGCCCTGTTCATGGGAAAGATGCGGCCTGTGGAGATCCTGAAGAGCGGCCTGGTCGTCTTCGGCTTGGGCTTCCTGCTCATGATCTTCCACTTCCTCATCGACCCGGGCGAGACCGTCTGGTCCTTCGGCATCCTGAAGGTCTCAGACTATGGCCTGCAGCAGGGGCCTGTGTTCTTCTTCCGCCTCTCCGGGGTGGTGCTGGCAAGCTTCATCCTCATCTGGACAACGGACACCCGGGACCTCATGCAGTCCCTGGTAAAGGCCGGCATGCCCTACCGCTACGCCTACACGGTCTTCCTTGCCCTGCGCTTCCTTCCCCTCATCCAGCGGGAAGTCGAGTCAGTCAAGGCAGCCCATGCCATCAGGGGACGGGCTGCAGGGACCAGCCTGAAGCACCGCATCATCCTGTGGCAGCGCTACATCTTCACCATCCTCATCAACGGCTTGCGGAAGGCGGAGAGTACCGCCGATGCCCTGGAGTGCCGGGCTTTCGGTTTCGCATCGGAGAGGACCTATGTCAAGGAGATCCGTTTCAGGAAGCGGGATGCCCTGCTGATCGGGTTCACGGTGGTCCTGGAGACAGGACTGGTCCTGTGGGAATTGGCGTTAAAGTAAAAAACGTGTCAAAATAGATGGATAATAATCCAAATAACGTGTCAAAACAGAAGGATATTAATCCAAATAACGTGCACATGTACAGGATGATATCCTCTTCCTACCGGTCTATATGACGATATGCCTGTAGTGAATCTCAGTACCGACATCTCATAATCTTGAAACTGTGACACCCCTGTGGTAGATTGGTGCACACATAGGCTGGAACAGGGAGATTGGGATACATGGACCACACCACATTACTGGTCATCGCATTCGGGTTGGCGATGGACGCATTTGCCGTCTCGATCACCAGCGGCTGTGTTGCAAAAAGACTGAAACTGCGCAGTGCCTTACGGACAGCACTCTTCTTCGGGGGCTTTCAGGCGGTGATGCCCCTGCTCGGGTACCTGGCAGGCTCATCCTTCCGTGCATATATACAGCAGTTTGACCACTGGGTTGCTTTCGGGCTGCTGTTGTTCATCGGGGTAAAGATGATCGGTGAATCAACCTTCCTCGCAGATGAGTCTAAGGAGAAGGACCAGGATTACGAGAGCCTCCTCGTCATATTGGTGCTGGCTATTGCCACGAGTATCGACGCCCTGGCGGTAGGGATCACCTTCTCTGTCCTGGATGTCGATATCTTCTACTGTGCCGCCATGATAGGGGTCGTCACCTTCGTCCTCTCACTGGCCGGTGTCTGGATCGGCAGCAAATTCGGGGACATCTTCAGTAACCGGATAGAGATACTTGGAGGGGTCATATTGATCGGGATCGGGATCAGGATTCTTATCTCACATCTGACAGGCTGATACTCCTACATCCCCGCTTCACATCCGTTACCGGAAGAAAACGAACGTTTCCCATAAGATAATCAACCTTTTCACTCATTTCCAAAGATTTCTTACATTCGCGTAAAATATCATACCAAACTCGATAAATTCCTTCATGTACTTCTGGAACTCCCGATTATAAGCTTTCAGTAACGATGCGGCGTAGCCGCAGCAGACTCATCATTTCTATAGATTCCCAAAAGGAGGGATACATGAAAAAAATACTTAGCGTACTGATAGTTCTCATGCTGGTACTGGGTACCGGTGTCCTGTTTGCCGCAGGACAGCAGGAATCAGGCCTGATCAAGGTCGGTATCGTGAACCTGCCGCCGGAAGAGTCAGGCTATCGCCAGGCCAATGTCGAGGCCATGAACGATGTCTTCTCAGAGGCGAACGGCTATGACGCAAAGCAGACCAACACCGGCGTTAACAGCGAGCAGATCGCTGCAGCGAAAGGCTATATCAGGGATGGCGTGGACTATCTCCTGCTCTCAGCCGCAAACGCATCCGGTTGGGACGACACCCTGAAGTCCGCAAAGGACGCAGGTATCAAAGTCATCCTCTTCGATCGAGGGATCGACACGGCTGCATCCAACTTCCAGGCAGCACTCCTCTCCGATATGGCCTATGAGGGCGATACCGCAGTGGATTGGGTACTTGGCCTTGGTTTACCGGAGATCAACCTGATCCTTATCCGCGGCCAGATGGGTTCCGCAGCCGAGATCGGCCGAAGTGCCGCAGTGCTCAAGGCTGCAGAAGAGGGGAAACTCACCATCGTGGCAGACGGGACCGGCGGGGATAGCTGGAGTCTCGAGGAAGCCCGAAAGGTCGTCGAGGCAGCGATCGCTGCAGGCAAGGATTTCAATGTCATCTATGCCGAGAATGACGGTATGGCACAGGGTGCTGTACAGGCCCTCGAGGCAGCCGGCATCAGCCATGGCAAGGGCGGCAAGGTCAAGGTCATCGGGTTCGACTTCAACAGGTTCGCACTCAGGAACGTACAGGCCGGGTATTGGGACGCCGACATGCAGTGCAACCCGAGACAGGCAGCAGAGATCTCCAGGTGGATCAAGAGCGGGAACCTCCCGAGCGGTATCGTCTACCAGGAAGAACTGCTCTTCACCACTGACACGATCACCGATGAAGACATCAACAACTGGGGCATCAATGCCGACCCGGGCAAGGGTGTGATCACCAGATAACTCGAATCACCAACACCATGCTTTTCGCTGCAGTACGGTCTCCCGTGCTGCAGCCAGTCTGTAGTATACCAGCAAAAGGAGAGCTTCGATCGATGTCAGAAACCATACTCGAGATGCAGGGTATCAGCAGGTCCTTTCCCGGGGTGAAAGCCCTGGATACTGTTGATTTCAAGCTGCGTAAAGGCGAGATCCATGCCCTCATGGGCGAGAACGGGGCAGGCAAGTCGACCCTGATCAAGGTCATAACCGGGGTCTACGAGAAAGAGGGCGGCGTGATCACCTTAGATGGGGAGTCGATCCACTTCAAGTCGCCGCAGGAGGCACAGAACAAGGGGATCGGTACGGTCTACCAGGAGATAACCCTCTGCCCGAACCTGACGGTGGCCGAGAACATGTTCATCGGTCGAGACCGTGGGACCTTCGTCAACTGGAGACAGATGAACGGGAAGGCCTCCCAACTGCTCGAATCCCTCGGAATACCGGCAAGCCCGACTCAGGAGCTTACCAGCTGCTCGCTGGCTGTACAGCAGATGATCGCGATCGCACGTGCGGTCGATATGGACTGCAAGATCCTCATCCTCGACGAGCCGACATCATCACTCGATGAGGATGAGGTCAATAAGCTCTTCAGGCTCATGCGTGAGTTGAAGGGCAGGGGCGTGGGGATCATCTTCATCACCCACTTCCTCGAGCAGGTGTATGAGATCAGCGATAGGATCACGGTGCTTCGCAACGGGAAGCTGATAGGGGAATACGAGACATCCTCGCTTCCCCAGATCGAGCTCATCTCGAAGATGATGGGAAAGAACCTTGATGATGTCACGCAGATACAGAAACACGAACTTCCCTCCTCTGAGGAGAGCGTCCCGGTCTTCGCGGGTTCAGGACTTTCGAGTGCCGCAGGGGTTCGGCCGTTCGACTTCACGATACAGAGAGGGGAGGTGAACGGGTTCGCCGGTCTCCTCGGTTCCGGTCGCAGCGAGAGCGTCCGTGCTATCTTCGCCGCAGACAAGGTCACCGGCGGGGAAGTCCGGATGAACGGGAAACCCGTGAAGGTCAGGACACCGCTGCATGCCATGAAGCAGGGGATCGGGTATCTGCCGGAAGACAGGAAGGGGGACGGCATCATCGCTGACCTCTCGGTTCGCGACAACATCATCCTGGCCCTGCAGGTCCTCAACGGCTTCTTCAAGCCGTTCTCGGTAAAACAGGCGGAAGCCTTTGCAGACGAGTATATCGAGAAGCTGAGTATCAAGACACCGACGACAGCCACACCGATCAGGTCGCTTTCCGGGGGCAACCAGCAGAAGGTGATCCTTGCACGGTGGCTGCTGACCAATCCCGAGTACCTGATCCTTGATGAACCGACCCGGGGGATCGATGTTGGGACCAAGGTGGAGATCCAGAAACTCGTGATCAAGCTTGCCGAGGCCGGTATGAGCCTGACCTTCATCTCCTCTGAGATCGAGGAGATGCTCCGGACCTGTTCCCGGCTGATCGTCATGAAGGACCGCGAGATCGTCGGGGAACTGAGGGGAGCGAATATGACGGAAAGCGATGTCATGCAGATGATAGCCCAGGGAGGAGAGTGATCATGAGTACAAAGAGACTGAACGTATCACACCTGTTCCTCCCCATCTCGGTCATGGTGCTGCTCATCGTCATCAACCTGATCAAGGGTACTGATTACTTCAGCATCACCGTGGTCAACGGTGCCCTGTACGGGAACATACCGAACATCCTGTTCGGGGCCTCGGAACTGGTCATCCTGTCGATCGGTATGACCCTGGTCACTGCAGCTTCACAGGGCCAGGACATAAGCATAGGGGTGGTGGCCACCATCACCTCTGCAGTATTCGTCATGTTCGTCCTGCACGCCGGGGAAGTCACGCTGCTGACCATCGTGGCCGGTTTCCTTGTGAGCTGCTTAGCAGGGCTTCTCCTCGGGGCCTTCAACGGGACTCTGGTCTCGGTATTCAAGGTCCAGCCGATGGTCGCGTCGCTTATCCTGTTCACGGGAGGGCGGTCAATTGCCTTCATGATCGACGGCAAGCTCTCGCCCATCCTGGCCAACGACATTTCGAACCAGATCGGCACGGTCATCCCCGGGGTGCCGGTGCAGACCCCGATCATCCTGACTGTCGTATTCATCGTGATCGTAGCTATCCTGTTCAAGGTCACCAACCTCAGGCTCTATGTGGAGTCGGTGGGGATCAACCCGAATGCAGCGCGACTGAACGGCATCAATCCGAAGAAGATCATATTCCTGACCTTCCTCATCTTGGGAGTCTGTTCCGCAGTAGCAGGCTTCATCGCAGTCAACAAGGCGGGACGCCACGACAGCGTGAACCTGCTCAAGCTCATCATGATGGACGCGATCCTTGCCGTGGCAATAGGCGGGAACTCGCTCGGCGGAGGGAAGTTCAGCATCACCGGCTCGATCATCGGTGCGTACACGATCGAGATGCTCAACAGGACCCTTCTCCGCCTGGAGATCGAGCCTGCGATGATCAAGGTCTTCAAGGCTGTCTTCATCATGATCCTCATGGTAGTAGCGTCACCGGTAGTCAGGGCCTATGCAGGGAAGATCCTCGAGAGGATTCGGGGCCGGCGAAGGCCCATGCAGGCTGCAGTGGCCGCAGGTTCAACCACACCGGGAACTAAGGAGGAGTAGGATGGGAAAGGTGAACATAACAAAACCTAAGACGAGACTATCCAATTCGAATCTGCTCTTCCTCATAGCTGCAGTCATATTCGTGCTGATGTACCTCTTTGCGATCATCAGTTTCCCGAACAGTTTCCTGCAGTTCCAGACCTTCATCGACCTCTTCAACCTCAATGCCCCGCTCATCATCATGACACTTGGGTTGTGTATCGTCATGATCGGGGGCGGCATCGATATCTCCATCGGTGCCGTATGCGGACTGGTGACCATGGCCTGTGCGGTCATGCTGGAATCAAAGATGGGGAGCATCGGTGGGGCGGTACTCGTTGCCCTTGGCATAGGGTTGGCATTCGGTATCCTGCAGGGCTACCTCATCGCCTACCTTGAGATCCAGCCGTTCATCATCACCCTGTCAGGGCTGTTCCTGGCTCAGGGGCTGTTGACGACCCTGCACAAGGACCCGATCAATGTGACCATGCCTTCGTTCGTGAGCTTGAGGGATTTCGATATCGTGATCCCCTGGCTCGGCACGAAGAACCGGCTTGGCGTCTTCATCCCCTGTGAGATCAAGCCGGGGGTCATCGTCGTGGTAATCCTCCTCATCCTCCTTGCTCTGCTGATGAAGTGGTCGCGCTTCGGGCGTAACGTCTATGCGGTCGGCGGGAACAGCAGCAGCGCCATGATGCTTGGCATCAATGTGAAGAAGACGATATTCCTCACCTACGTGATATGCGGATTGACTGCCGGCATCGCGGGGTTCGTCTATATCATGACGACAGGCGCCGGCAATGTCGGTAACGCTGCAGGGGCTGAGATGAAGGCGATCGCCTCCGCCATCATAGGAGGTACGCTGCTCAACGGCGGGGTAGGGAACCTGCTCGGTGCGCCGATCGGCACGCTGACCCTCCTGGTGATCAATGAACTGATCCGTGCGGCAGGTGTACAGTCGAACTTCCAGGCGATCGTGAGCGGCCTCCTGCTCTACCTCTTCATCGTGCTGCAGAGTGTGGTCATGTCGCTGCGTGACAGGAGGGAGTTCAGCCTTTCACTGCCGCCCTGGCTGCGGTTCCCAGGCAGCCAGAAGACCGGGGACCAGGGATAGACATCCCGCAGACTGTCAATACAGGCAGGTGCCTCCAGCCCTGAATTCCCTAGGAGAGATGCCTGTGGTCTTCTTGAAGATGAAGCTGAAGTAATGGGGGTCCCCGAATCCTACATCATAGGCTATATCAGCGCTCCTCAAGTTTGTTGACAGCAGCAGGTCTTTCGACCTGCTGATACGGACCTGGGTGAGGTATTCGATGAAGGTCTCCCCCGTCTCCTGGGAGAAGATGGTGCTGAAATGGTTGGGGCTGACATGCACGACCGATGCCACGGAATGCAGGGAGATATCCTGGTCAGCGAAATGGCTGTTAATATGCTGCTTTGCCTTCTGGATCATGGAATAGTATTTACCCGCCGCCCTTGATTCCCGGAAGGTTATGAAGGTATCGAGGATGAGACGGACCCCGTCACAGAAGGTCTCCTTCGACCCGGCTATCTCCGAGAGCTGGGTCTTCTGTGACAGCGAGGGTATGACTTCGGCGATATCGCCGCCGAGTTCCTCGATGATCTTCGATATTGCCACGATCAGGTCACACAGCAGGTAGTAGCCGATGAGCGTGGCCTGGAAGGGGGTGTCCCCGATCCTCCTGATATAATCGGCGATGATCTCATCGATACCAGACCGCTTCACGTATTTCAGCTGTTCCGAGATGGGGTTCCCGTCAAGTTTCAGGAAATCGATCTCTGAGAAGGAGTTCAGGTCATGGTGACTGAGTATCAGTTTCTGCCCGGTCCTCACGAGGAACCGTATGGCCTTCTCCGCATCAGCATAGGACCGGGGCAGGCCCCCGATCCTTTCGACTGCAGAACCGATCCCGATCGCTGCCATGCAGTCCGTGTTCCGTTCGACCTCGTACTTTATCGCCTGGCCAAGCGTATACGCTGTCTCCTCGCTCGATTCGCCCCCAAGCTGCTTCAACAGCAGGATGATCGTATCCCTGCTCTGGGAGAAGCAGATGATATCTTCTTGGTTGTCTACAAGGCTGTTGATCTTCAGCTTTGCAGAGATCAGGTCGGCATAGTTCCCGGCAGGGGCGGACAGCTTGATGATCGCGACGAGGTATGCGTGGGCTATGAGGTCGACGGCCATATCACGGCCCTTCTCAAGGGCATCCTCCGTCTTGACGATCCCGGTCACCAGGTCGCAGAGCCAGCGCTCCTTGAGCAGGTCCGAGCTTGACTGGGCCTGCAGCCTCAGGTTCTCGATGCTTGAGAGGTTCAGCTTCTCCTGCTCGATCGTCTCAACCAGCTTGTTGAGGGTTGAAAGCATGTCAGCGGCAGAGACGGGTTTGAGAATGTACTCGTCAACCCCGATCGAGATAGCTTCCTGGGCGTACTGGAACTCGTCATGGCCTGAGATGATGATGATCTTGATCCAGGGAAGGATCTTCTTGATGATCCTCGAGAGGGTAAGGCCGTCAAGGAAGGGCATCTTTATATCGGTTATGAGGATGTCGGGTTTCACGTCCTTCATGATCGACAGGGCCATCTCCCCATCCGAGGCCTCTCCCGCGAGGACGAAGGGACCTCCCCCGGACTGTACGCTGTTGCGCAGTCCCTCCCGTACCACGATCTCGTCTTCTACGATGAATACCTTATACATTGGCCTCTACCTCAGGCACGCTGAACGTGACGGTCGTGCCTACCTTATACCGGCTGGTTATCTTTAGCCTCGTGCTCGCATCATAATAGAGCTCAAGGCGCTTGTTTACATTGTACAGACCGTAGACCGTGCTCAGCCCCACCGGGTCAGCCGTGCTTCTGATCTGCTTGGTGATGTTGGCAAGCTGATCTTCGGTCATGCCTATGCCGTTGTCCTCGACAGAGAAGCAGAGGCGTCCTGCCTCTCGCCAGCCCTTGACGGTGATCAGGCCGCGGCCCCGCTTGTTCTTTATCCCATGGTAGAGGGCATTCTCCACCAGCGGCTGGAGTACCAGCTTCAGGATCTCACGGTCGGCCATCTCCGGCTCGTAGGTGATGTCATAATCCAGGATATCGCGGTAGCGGATCTTCTGGATGGTGAGGTAGCTCCTGACATGCTCGAACTCCTCCCTGACGGTCAGGTAATCCTTCCCCTTGTTGAGCGATATCCTGAAGAAGCTCGAGAAGGCCCGTGTAATGTCGATGACCTGGTCATTCTTCTTCTCCTCGGCAAGCCAGACGATTGTGTCGAAGGTGTTATAGAGGAAGTGGGGCGTGATCTGCGCCTGGAGGGCCTTCATCTCCGATTTCTGGAGGTTCTGCTGTTCCCTGATGTTCTCCGCGATCAGTTCCTGGATCTTGACTGCCATGATGTTCAGGTTGTCAGTCAGGCCGTCGAGCTCGCTCACTTGGGGCAATCTCACCCTGGCGGTGAAATCCCCCTCAGCGATCCGGGTGGAGAGGTTCTCCAGCCGTTTGATCGGCTGGTTGATGCTTGCGGTAACCGACCGCT
This sequence comes from Spirochaetia bacterium, assembly GCA_963677595.1. Classification (GTDB taxonomy): domain Bacteria; phylum Spirochaetota; class Spirochaetia; order CAKZLE01; family CAKZLE01; genus CAKZLE01. The sequence continues at coordinate 4,014,221 of OY782041.1, read as the reverse complement.
GGGTGAACACGGCGAAGATGGTGACTAAGAAGACGGTGAAGACCTGTATGACCGTAAGTACGAGCGTCACCCGCTTGTTGTGTTCATTCGTGACTGTCGCAGATTCGATCTCGAGGACGATGAAGTCCTGCAGGATATCCGAGATCAGGGCAGATACCCCCCTGATCTCGTCAAGACTCTCCTCGTTCTCACTCACCAGCGACTGGTTCGCCATCTGGATGCCGAGCCGGTCCACATTGCGCTTCAGGGTCTCGACTGCCCGGCCTGCCACCTCGAGCATCTGGCGGTTCTTCCTCACGTCGGTAGTCCGCATGATGTCATCGAGGCTCTCGTTTATGCCGTCGATGATCTCGTACTGGCTGCCTTCATCGAACTTCTTGTTCCCGGCCACGATGTCCCAGATCTCGTTGGAGACATCCATCTTGACCGTCTGGTTGAGGCGGTTCGTCTTGCTGACATTGGTGATGATGAGGTCGTAGCGGACCATCTGGACGACGAAGGAGACGACCGTGATGACCGGGGGCGTGATCATCAGGAGGATGATGATCACATAGGAGATCTTTATCCTCTCCTTGATGCTCGAGCTGTTGAAGACGGAGAATATCCTGTCTATGATCGATCTATCGCTCTTCATCTCAATACCCGCGCGGCGCGATGAGGGAGAGGTCGTCGGTCTCATAGAAGACCTCTTCCTTGACGTACTGGAGTTTCGGGATGTTCTCCCCGGCTGCCAGTCTCTCGACGAGTTTCATGATGTCGGGGCCGGTCTTTGGGTTACACTCTATGACGCAGTTTACCTTGCCCTCGCGCAGCGCATCGATGGCTGCCTGCTGTGCGTCGATCGTGACGATCACGATGTCCGAACCAGGTTTGATTCCCTTCTCCTCCATGGCCTCGATGGCACCGAGGGTCATGCCGTCATTGTGGGAGAAGATGACGTCTATATCATCATAGGCATCGAGGAAGTCGACCGCGAGCTCGTAGCCTTTCGAGCGGAGGAAATCCCCCGATTCGCTGTAGATGATCTTGAACTCAGGGTGCTCATCGAGGACTTCCCTGAAACCTTCCCCACGGCCTATGGCAACAGATGAGCCTTCCGTTCCGACTAGTTCCACGACGTTGATAAACTCCCCGGTCTCTGCGAACCGCTCTATCTCGTCTGCGAACTTCTCGAGGAGGAACAGAGCTGCATTCCTGCCTTCCTTCAGGCTGTCGGTGCCGATGAACCCAGCATAGAGTGACGGGTCGGCGACCTCGATCTTCCGGTCAGTGACCAGGACCGGGATCCCGGCATCCCGGGCTTCCTGCAGGACATTGTCCCAGCCGTCCGTGACGATCGGCACGAAGGCTATCACATCGACCTGGTAGGCGATGAAGGAGCGGAGTGCCTGTATCTGGTTCTCCTGTTTCTGCTCGGCATTGGCATACACCAGCTGTACTCCTTGTTCAGCCGCTGCATCCTGGACTGATCGGGTGTTGCAGTTCCTCCAGGCGCTCTCTGCACCGATCTGGGAGAACCCCACGATGATTCCGTCATCCTCTGGTTGTGAGGTATTGGCTCTCTGTGCCCTGCACCCGGTTACGAGACAGGTGAGCATGATGATAAGGAGTATACTGATTAGCTTCCATATATGCTTTGAATCATGGATCATAGACAGGGACCTCGTGCGTGTACGTTAACTCATTATACATCCACCCTATAGGGTTTTACAAGAAAAACCCATAGGAAAACCCCAGGGGATCGAGTGAGGAACACGCAACCCCCTCCTCAGTTGAATACCAGGTACCAGGAAAAACCCAGCTGGTCGTTAAGCCCGAACCCGCTCATGATATTCCCTGCCGGGGTATCGATACCGATCCCCACAACACCGCCGTAGCGGAGGGAGAGGGCATCCCAGCCGGGGAAACCAGTATAACCGTTGCCTGCCCCTATCCCAGCAATGAGAAAACTGTCCATGCCGATGGTCCGTGATACGCTTGGCAGCCTGTGCCGGTACCCGGCACCGATGAGGAGGGCATGCGTGCCGGGGAGTTCCCCAGGCATATAGCCCGGGATGCCGTCCCATCCCCCGGCATCAAGCAGGAAGTCCGGGTAGAGGATACTCCCCTGGTAGGAGTTGAGCCTGAGATCGAGGAAGAGAGTCCCCTCAGGGGAGACCGGGAGGTACTGGTGGTGCTCTGCCGCTATGTGGTAATACCAGGAAGAACCTCCTGAAAGCGGGAATGATACAGAGAACCTGCCAGCTGCACCCTGGTGGCTGAACACGGACCGGTAGGCTGTATCCCAGGTGAGGAAGGGAGACAGGATGGATATATGGTCCGATGTAACTCCAGACAACGCATCTTCCCAGAGATCTGCAGTGGTGTAATCTATCCCGGCAGTGAGGATGAGCGGTATCTCATATACCGCACTGATCCCCCACTCGAAGGCATGGTTGATACTCGCACCCGTGACGAAGCTGTATTCCTGCCCGTAGCTGATATGGGGAGCAAGGGAGAACCCCTCCCAAACCGGCTGCCTGAACCCGAGGGAGATCGTTATGTCCTGCTGCAGGTCAACATCTACAGAAAGAGTTGAACCTTCTGTCGTGATACCGGTGAGCTCCATGGAATTGAGGAAGACCGGGGAGAAGGATAAAGCCCCGGAGATCGGATTGATAGCTGTGCTGAACCCCATGGCGGTCCCGATGCTGTGCAGCCCCTTTGCCTGCGGTACCGGGAAGAACTCAAGTGTGGCCTGACCAGCATCTCCAGCTGTGAGTCCGTACCCGATCGACTCGAACGGCAGCACGGAAACGGTCCGCTTGATCCTCGCATCAAGCAGGGTCAGGTGCACATCATCAAGCAGCCATCCGTCGATTCCTGCGAAGAGTGCAGCAGGAAGATCCTGATCCCTACCGGCTTCTGTATCAATCCCTAGGGTTATAGCTTCAGGAGAGCCAGCTGTGAGCAGCCTTCTGTGAGGATCCTTTACTTCCAGGGGACGGGTCTCACTGATCCGGGCTGCCAGGTCCTCGAGTGGGCCACTCATCTGTTCGGCAGCAAGCCTGCCTCGTTCGATGGTCTCATGCACTTTCCAGACGTCACTCCAGGCCAGTCCTTCGAAATCAGGCTGGATGACCAGGTCTGCCTCTTTGAGGGCTTCCTCCTCTGTACGCTGGAGCATGAAGATCGTGGCCTGTATCGGCACTTCACCGAAGAAGCTGAAATCATCGACCGCATGCAGCGGGGGTGTGAGGTTCTCCACCGCTATGATGATATCGGCTCCCATCTTCCGTGCGATCTCCACGGGAAGGTTCGCCGTGATCCCGCCATCGAAGTAGTAGACGCCGTCTATGGGGTAGGGAGATATGACCCCTGGGAACGCGATCGAGGCGCGTACAGCCTGGACGATCCTCCCGTGAGAGAACACGATCGTCTCCCCGGTGATCAGGTCTGTGCCGACGCACCGGAACTGGATGGGGAGATCGTCGAAATCGCGGGTACCGGAGACCGGAAGGAAGAGTCTTGAGAGCGTACTGAGGAATGCCTGGTCAGGGATGAGTCCCATCTGCCTGCCGAATACCTGACGGCCAAAGCCGAAGGAGAACTGCTTCTCGTGGGCATCGCCGCTGCTTACCGAGCCAGAGACGATATCGAGCCAGTCAATCGCGTCGACGATCGTCTTCAGCTCCCCGGGGGAGTACCCGGAAGCGTAGAGCCCGCCGATCAGCGACCCGATACTGGTCCCGATCACCATATCGATCGGTATCCCGACCTCTTCGATGACCTCCAACGCCCCGATCTGGGCCAGCCCGAGGGTTCCCCCTGAGAGTACGAGGGCTACAACCGGTCTCTCATCATCCGGGAAAGTAAAGGACATCATTGACAGGAAGAGCAGTACCAGGGCCAGTAACTTTTTACTCATGGATAATTATAAATCTCAGGAGATTTTATCGTCAACTTTTTATTTAAATGACAAATCTCTCTTTTAAAATATGACAAATCTCTCTTTTAAAATATGACAAATCTCTCTTTTAAAATATGACAAATCTCTCTTTTACTGTTTGATGGAATAGCATTCTGATGTATACTACATACAGGGGAGGATGCTGATGAACTATCTGCCGCGGATTATCGACACGATATTGGATGATTATCTTGAAGCTTTCGGAGCAGTCTTGCTGACAGGACCAAAGTGGTGCGGCAAGACCACAAGTGCAAGCCAGAAGGCAAAGAGTATGGTGAAGCTGCAGGATCCGGACACTTCCAGCAGGTATCTGGCCACGGCTGAGATAAAACCATCGCTCCTCTTGAAAGGGTCATATCCGAGATTGATAGATGAATGGCAGATGGCACCAGTTTTATGGGATGCAGTGAGGAGTTTCATCGATTCAGCTGGACAGGAAGGGTTGTTTATCCTTACTGGTTCAACGACTGTAGATGAATCTAAGATCATGCATTCAGGGACAGGTAGGATCGCAAGGCTTCAGATGCTCCCGATGAGTCTGTTCGAGTCTGGGGAATCGAATGGTACTATTTCCTTACATGAACTCATGTATGATGAGCAGTATGATATAGATGGCAGCTTGTCAGGACTCAGTATCGAGAACCTGGTCTTTGCTGCATGCAGGGGAGGCTGGCCTGCAAGTCTCAGTAAGACCAGTGATAAAGCGAAGCTGCTGGTATCAAAGGCTTATGTTGATTCGATCATTGAGAGTGATATATCCTCGATTGACCATACCAGAAGGGATCCCGGAAAGGTCCAGAGCGTATTGAGATCATATGCAAGGAATATCGGTACACTCGCTTCGAATAAGACGATTCTAGAAGATATCAATGCCAATAACAGGCTTTCACAATCTGCTTTCTATGAATATGTGAGTGCCTTGAACCGCCTGTTCGTGATATCTGATGTTCCCGCCTGGAATCCTGCGATTCGCTCAAAGACAGCGATGCGCAGTACGACAAAGAAGATGTTCATAGACCCGTCCATCATGACTGCCTCACTTCGATTGAGTCCGGAGGCGCTGCTGCAGGACTTCGAGACCTTCGGTTTCATCTTTGAGAATCTCTGTATGAGAGATCTCTCTGCATATGCAGCTTCTTCAGGAGGCAGACTGTCATATTACCATGATCGGACCAACCTGGAGGTTGACGCTGTCCTGCACCTGGACGATGGGAGATATGCCCTGATCGAATTCAAGCTGGGAAGCAGGGGGATCGAGGAAGGAGCTTCCCATCTCCTGAAAGTAGAAAGGCTCATACGTAAGGTGAATCAGCAGAAGGGAGGAACTGCTATCAGGGAACCTGGAGCCCTGATCATCATAACCGGTGGAGAGATCGCCTATACCCGACCTGATGGGGTCAAGGTCGTCCCCATAGGCTGCCTCAGGGACTGAGCAGGCAAGGGAGTCTACGGTCTGCAGGATTTGTCATCTCCAGCCTGAAGGGGCATTCCTCATAGAGGTTGTGGATGGGGTGTATGGTGTTGCATAACCTGTCTGGAACTGGATGCATAGAACTGAAAATCATATTTTGTATGGGTATAACCATACAAAGTACTATAGTATTCAAGTTTTTGGGAGTATAATCATATAAAGAGGTTCGATATATGATTGAGAGGCCTTTATACACGGAAAAGATCAGACAATGTATCAAAACTCCTTTCATCAAAGTGATCACAGGAGTTCGTAGATGTGGGAAATCCACATTACTGCTTCTTACCCAGCAGTACCTGCGCGATAATGGGATTCGGGAAGACCAGATCGTATCGATCAATTTCGAGAGTATGAAATACTACAGTCTTCGTGATGCACATTCATTGTATACATATGTTGCGAACATGCTTGCCTCACGCACTGAGATGGTCTACCTGTTCTTTGATGAGATACAGATCGTCGATTCATGGGAAGAAGCTGTCAATTCCCTGATGGTAGATTTTCAGGTCAATATCTTCATCAGTGGGTCGAACTCCCATCTCCTATCCTCTGAACTCTCGACCCTCCTTACGGGTCGCTTTATTCGGATAGAGATTCAGGTGCTCTCATTTCGGGAGATGCTCGACTTCCAACGCAGCACAGCGGAGCAGGAGGTTTCTGATGAGCTGCTTTGGAAGTTTATCAGGCGAGGCGGGTTTCCCGCGATCCATGTGGGTGAGTATGAAGAAGAGGTGGTATATACCATCCTGCGTGATACCTATGATTCTATCGTCCTTCGGGACGTGGTGCATCGTTATAAGATCCGGGACATTGATCTCCTGAACAGGATCATGAGATTCGTCATAGAATCTATCGGTCATACGATCTCTGCGAAGAAGATCGCTGATTATTTCAAAAGTCAATACCGGTCCGTTGATATCAGTACTATCTATACCTACCTGGATGCCCTTGTCAGTTCTTATATCCTTCGCAAGGTACAGCGGTATGATATACAGGGGAAAGAGATCCTCAAGACGCAGGAGAAGTATTTCCTGGCAGATCAAGGTATGCAGCATGCCCTGTTCGGCTATCGGGACCATCATATATCCGGTGTCCTGGAGAATATCGTCTACCTCGAACTGGTGAGACGAGGATACGCTGTATACATCGGAAAGCTAGGAAAGTTGGAAGTGGATTTCGTAGCAGAGCGAAGAGATCAGCTAGTCTATATCCAGGTCGCATATAAGCTGGAGAACGAGACCACCATTGAAAGGGAGTTCTCCCCACTTCTACGGATCAGGGATTCCTATCCCAAATTCGTGGTAACGATGGACCCTGACTTCACTGATACCATCTCTGGAGTCCGGCATGTATCCCTTCGTCGATTCCTGCTTGATACCAGTCTGTTTTAACCATGAATGTATTGCTCTAACTACTGGGTTCGCTTACCAGATTCTACCAAGAATCATGTTCTGCTGCCTCTCTCATGGCCTCTAATCCCGAATCTGATACAGGATCTTCTTGAGGCCTATCTGCATAGATGCTATCGAGCATCTCTGTTATGGTGTCTCGCTGATGATGGGCAACGAACTCTTTGACAGCCCTGATGTACAGCTGGTCTCTCGTAAGACCAAGCTGCCTGGCAGTCCTTTCCGCTTCTTTGCATACGTTATCCGGAATTGATAAGAAGATCTTCATAGTCACATAGTACCTATACACTGAGCTCGGAATTGAAGTTCCTGATACTATACGATTCCCTGTCGAACTCCAGATCGCCTGAATAGATCACAGATCCCCTGCCTGATGCAGGCTCAGCAGACTGGAACCAGGTGATCCCTTTTGCGAAATGGTCGTGCCAGGTCATGGCCGACTTGATCTCAATGGGGTATGGTACACGCTGCTTCTCAAGTATGAGGTCTACTTCATGGCCTTTTGCATCGCGGTAGAACGAGAGCTGGGGTACCTTCCCCCTGCTCAATTGCTGCTTCACGGCATCCATCACGACCATATTCTCGAACAGGCTGCCCAGCAGGGGATCCCTCAAGCATTGGGATGGGGTCTCAATACCGAGAAGCCAAGCTGCCAGCCCGGTTTCGGTGAAATACAGCTTGGGGGAGCGTGTCAGCCGTTTTCTCCTGTTCGTGTGATACGGTGGCAGCCGGTAGATGATGAACGATGCCTCAAGGACCGATAGCCAGGAAGCAAGGGTGGTTGAAGATACTCCTATGTCATTGGATAAAGAAGAAAGATTCACCAGCTGCCCGATCCTACCGGCAAGTAGTTTGATGAATTGCTCAAATTGGGAGAGGTTCTTTATAGTACTCAGCAAACGGACATCACGTTCGATATATGTCCTGAAATAGCTGGAATAGACCATGCCTGCCGGGATGTTGTCATGGTAAAGTCTGGGCAGGAACCCGTTCACCATGACTTCTTCTTTCATTGGTGTTTCATGGTAATGGGCCTGCAGTTCCCCGAGGGACAGCGGCAGCAGCTGATACACTGCTGTCCGTCCTGCAAGGGACTGGGAGGCTGCCTCGTTCAGCTGGGGCTGGCTGCTTCTTGTCAGGATATACTGTCCTTTACGCTGATGCTCATCTGAGAAGACCTGGATCCAGGACAACAGTTCAGGAACCCTTTGGACCTCATCGATGATCATGGGTGGAGTATATGTATGAAAGAACGTCCTGGGATCAGAAGCAGCAAGCATTCGGATCTCAGGACTCTCAAGATTGCAGTAGGTGTGTTCAGGGAAACACTCCTGCACCAACGTGGTCTTCCCGGATTGCCTCGGTCCTGTCAGGGTGACGACTGGGAAGAACCTGCTTGCTGCAGTCAGCTCTGCTGATAGAGCTCTTTTGATCATCATAGTTCATCATACACCACAGAGGTGCAATTTCCAAGTTCAACTTGAAATCTGCACCTCTGCTTCGATCTCAGATGAACCATCGTTTGAACCAGGACCTGATACCGGTGTTCCTCCTGACCATGATGACCGGGCAGGAGCAGCCCTCTGCGATCTTCATCGGCTTCAGGCCGAAGAGGAACCGCCCGAAGAGTGAGGTCTCAGAAGCCCCGATCACAACGAGGTCGTAATCCTCGGCCTCCTTGCAGATCCTGCCGGCAGGGTCCCTGCTCTGGAGGAGCTTGACGGTATACTGCATGCCCTCCTGCTCGACAGACATCTCATCCTGGAGCAGTTCTGGGATCTCCCCCGACTTGTCCATCGGCGTCACATGGAAGACCGTGATAGCGGCATCGTAATGGGCAGCGAGTATCCGTGCGACTTCCCAGGTCAGTTTTCCATGGGCACTCAAACCCTTCGTGGGGCAGAGGATCTTCTTGATCTCTTTCTCTGGCTCGTCGGTTCCCGGCTTGATGACGATGAGGTTGCAGGAGGCCTTCTCGATCACGGGATCGAGGGTACTGCCCATGCGGTAATTCCTGTGAGAACCGAAGCCGGTCCATCCCATGACCAGCAGGTCGGTGGTATGGGTGCGTACCGACTGGATGATCCCCTGTGCCGTGTTGTGGGCGAATCGGAGGCGGCGGGTCACGGGGATCCCGTCTTTCAACTCCTTGAAATCACCGGTAAGGAGCTTCTCTGCTTCATCGGTGAAGCGGGAGGCTTCCTCGATCGGTGTCTGGTAGGGGACCTTCACGACCGTGGACAATGTAAGCCCCAGGTCCTTCGACTCAGCAAGGATCGAGGCGTAGCGGATGAGGTGGGGAGCTGTCTCCCGATTAGCCAGGGCGACGACGACCTGGTGGCGTCCCTTGCCGTTCTCCTCCTCGGTAGAGAATGTCTGTTCACGATGGAATGGTGACTTCACTTCCCGGGCCGGCTTGATTATATAATAGGTGAACCCCAGCAGCAGCCATACCGCCGCGATGATATAGGCACTGAGGGACATATCGAGGAGGAAGAGGCCGATCAGGGTCCTCCCGATGATGGAGATGACCGGGATGACGGGGAACAGCGGGATGATGTAGCCGTAGGTCAGTTCATGCCCACGCTCGATCCTGATCTTCATACCGGAGAAGGTCACAATATTGAAGAGGAAGATGAAGAAGAGGCTGGCCCCGGCCATGACGGTCTCCACATCGAAGAGGACCACGACCAGGATGGTGATGCTGCCGGAGAAGAGGAGGGCCACATCAGGGATACGCGTCTTCTCTGATATATGCTCGAACATGGCGGGGAGGTGACCGTCCCGGCCGAGGGCGAAGGACACCCGCGTGGAGGAGAAGATCGTGGCATTCAGGGCGGAAGTACTGGCGAAGATCGCTGCCAGGGCAGCCAGGAGACCGCCTGCCGGTAGTATATTGACCAGTGCATCGGCGAACCCTGTCGCACCCCGTGAGGAGAACCAGTCGGGAAGCGACATACCGGCAGCTCCGCCGCCGATGATGACGGTACAGGCTACCAGCAGGTAGGTGGTCACCACGATGATGACAGCGAGGAAGATCCCCTTGGGGACATTCCTCCGTGCATCGATGACCTCCTCAGCGGTATTGGAGATGACCTCGTAGCCCTCGAAACCGATGAGACTGAACCCCATGACGACGAAGACCTTTCCCCAGCCCTCTGAGAGCATCGGGGAGAAGTTTGAGAACCGTTCAGGGTTCAAACCTGCGAAGATCAGCCCGCCGACCCCGATGAGCAGGAGTACGATCGTCTGGCCTATGGCGATCACCGCCCCGGCCTTTCCGGTCTCCTTCGCCCCGCGGTAGTTGATGAGAAGAAACGTGAGTGCGAGCCCGACGGCGACAGCTTTTTCAACGTATTCCAGGGCTGTCCCTTCCAGCTTGATGACCTCGAGCTGGGTAAGGAAATGGATCGTGTATTTCGCGAAGGTGATCGCGTAGAGACTCCCGGCCACCGAGTGACCGAACCAGGAGATCCAGCCCGTGATGAAACTCGTCAGGCTGCCCGAACTCTCCTGGACGTAGCTGTAGCCGCCGCCTGCCTTCGGCAGGGCGGAGCCGAGTTCCGCATAGGTCATGACCGAGAAGAAGGCCAGCAGGCCGTTGAGAGCAAAGGCCAGCAGCATCCCGCCCGGGCCGGCAATACCGATCCCGATGCCCGTGGCAACGAAGACACCAGCCCCGATCATCATCCCGACCCCCATCATGGTGATCTGGAAGAGGGACATCTCCCGGGAGAGTTCCGGGCGTATCTCCGGGCTCATGAGGGCCTGCTCCATCGCAGGATCCGTCTCTTGATGCTGTCGAGGTCAAGCAGCTTTTCCTTGTGTATCGTCTTTATGACATGGAGCGATTCGAAGAAGAGGACCCAGGTTACGGCATAGGCAAGGATGAGGATCACAATGACGAGGATATCATCAACACGCACGGCGTACCCCCTTAGCATCAGGATAAGTTACCGGAATTGGATTGTCAAATGCAAAATTCATGGACCGATCTCACGGCAAACGGCAAGAGCCATGATCCCTGTTGAGAAACGCACGTATACGGGGTATAGTTGGTAACCAGTAAAGGAGGGAATAGAAGACCATGGAAACAAGGCAGAAGGTATCATTTCAGCTTGCAGAGGGGTTCGACCATGTCGAGCTGTATAGGGCATTCCACGAATCACCGGCTGATTCGACCGGGACCATCCTCGTCCACCACGGGAAGGCGAAGTACCCCGGGAAGCAGGTCGCAGACTACAGCAGGATCGAGCTGTACAAGGTGCAGCCCGATGCGGAAGCGATTCTCACCTCGAAAGCCGTGGAGATAGCTGAACGGTATGACCTGAACAGCCTCTATGCGGTCCACGCGATCGGTACGATCGACAGGAACGACTCGATTCTCTTCCTCGCCGTGGAGGGCAAGGACCGGGAGTCTGCATTCAAGGGGTTGCGTGAGTTCCTGGAGGCTATGAAGGATGAGACGCTGCTTGGTCTGCGGGAGCTTCTCTAGTTGTACCGTGCCTTCAGTTCCACCCTGTCCATGACCCGCCAGTGATCTCCATCCGGCAGGACCGGGAGCACTGACTTATGGCCATATAAGACGGTCTTGATCTCGGGAAGCCAGGTGACCAGGTCGCTCTCGTCCAGGAGTTTTCCTGTAACCGCGCACCGCAGTTCATCGACCTCATCGAGGCATACGAAGTCGCCAGCTCTGCAGGGCTGTCCGGCAGCGGAGAAGGGGAGCTTCCCCCTGAACCTTCCGTCAGTCCCGCTGAGGCGCAGGCCGATGCCGGCGACAGCCCCGATGACGCCGTCCCCCGTGCCGCCGAGTTCGTTCAGGTAGAGGCCGCATTCCTTCGCCGTCTCATAGGCTATTCCCTTGGAGAGGACCTCTCGCTTTGCCCTGCGCCCGTAATCGATGAGCAGCTCAGGACTGCGGATCTGATCCCAGGCAGTGAAGCAGATCCCGGGATCCGAACCCTCCGCAGCCCGTTCGCGAAGTTCCGTCTCGACCTCGGAGATCACCGCCTGTTCGTCATGGATGCCGGTGAGGATCGTGCACATAGAGGAGTTGTGGCTGGTATAGGGCACATCGGGATGCACGAAGAGCTGGTGCCGGCTGATCCTCGATCCACGGGCCAATCCCCTCTCCTGGAGGTGCAGGCAGATATCATTGAGGATATGGCCGCTGCCGGGAGTGCCCAGGTTGTCGGTATCATCGATGCAGAGTAAGAATCTTCTCATCTCACATATCCTCCTTGGCCATCCGCATCCTCCCGCCTGAGAGCATGCGTTCAACTAGCTCATCGCTGATCTGGTAGTCGAAGAAATCGTTGTAATAGTCATTGGTGATCCCGAACATGTCTATATCCTCACTGAGTTCCGGATAGAGCGTCCCCACCGTCCAAAGGATCGCCAGGGGTGTCTCCATCCCGCCGGGATGGCCCCACCGTGAGATGCCGGTAGGGATCTTGAAGACCAGTTGGTCCTTCACTGCCTGGATCGTCTGCCACTTCTCGTTATTCATGATATACCCATCCACGCCGTACTCGTTGCAGATGATGATCTCCGGGTCCCAGAGCAGGATCTGCTCGATGGAGGCATAGAACTTGTTCTCATAGACCCGAAGGTCAGAACCCACCGAGACGTTGATCGCTCCCGCGATCTGCGTCCACTCCGCGGTGAGGGTGCCTGCCGCGTCGGTACGGGTCGCCTCGTTCACCGAATGGTAGACCCGGTGTTTCTCATCCTCTGACAGGCTGCTCGTCCGTGCAAGCGTCTCATCGATGATTCGCTGGTAATACCTGAGGTACGCTGCAGCTCTATCGCTTTCGCCCATCACATCCCCAATGACCTCGATCGCCCGCATCTGCTCGGCTATGGTGGTGAAGTCGATCACAACGTAGGGGATGCCGAAGAGCTCGAGCTTGGCGGTCTCCTCGGCCAGCAGGGCAGTCTCTCCTTTCAGGAATACGAGGTCAGGGTCAGTGGCAAGGAGCTCCTCGATGTTGATTATGCCGCTGTCCGAGGGGGTCGCTGCCTCCCCGATATAAGGAGAGACCTCGTTAAGCAGCATATCTCGTTTGGAGCCCTCCACCACGGCAACGATCTTGTCATCCTCCCCGAGCATCGTCATGACATGCGTGCTGAAGGCATAGAGACAGGCTACCCGGTCGATGGTCTCAGGCAGGGAGACGGTACGGTCGAAGCAGTCGATGACCGTCCGTTCGGCCTGTACCGGCAGTAGGCTTCCTTCAACCTGGCCCTGGGCAGATACCAGGGAAAGGGAGAAAATGAATGCGGTTAGTATGATCAATATTCGTGTTCTGTGCATGGATAGTTACCTCAATCGCAGCGGAACGATGTGCCGCAGCTGCTGTTCTGTACTAATACCCGCATACTCGAGTATGCAGGTATCCACATGATAGACCTCCCCGAGGTTCTCAGGCGTCAGTACCGCTTCGGGAGAGCCGTAACAGCGGAATCCCCTGTCCTGCTGCATCAGGGCGACCACGACGGGAATGGCATGGTTCTCGAAAAAGAAAGCATGGTTCGGGACATGGGTCGCCATGATGATGGACAGGCCGCGATCCCGTATCAACCCTTTCATAGTCTCAAGGATGATCAGCTCGTTGGTATAATCGAGGTGGTTGGTCGGCTCGTCCATGACCAGCACCTGGCTCTCCTGTACGAGGGCCCTGGCGATCAGCACCAGCTGGGTCTCTCCCCCGGAGAGACGGGTATACTCCTGGTGACGGAGCCTCTCGAGGTTCAGCAGGTCGATGACCTCATTCACTTTCTCTATGTCTGACCGAACCGGCCCGGTATGGAACGGCAGGTGCGGTGTCCTGCCCATGAGGATCACCTGCTCGACGGTATAGGGAAAGGTCTTCTGGTGTATCTGGGGGACATAGGCGATCTTCCGGGCTCGCTGCGGGGCACTCATCGCGGAGGAATCTACGCCGTCGATCAGGATGCTCCCCTCATCCAGCGGGTAATACCCGAGGAGGTTGTCAAGCAGGGTGGTCTTCCCGCAGCCGTTCGGGCCGAGGATACAGAGCACCTCTCCCGGTTCCACCGAGAAGCTGAGCTGTGAGTAGATCCTCTTCTGAGGAGTATAGGAGAAGGAACCGTTCTCCATCGCGAGCAGCGGGCTCATTGCCACCCCCTTGCCTTGGTCTCCTTGAGCAGGTAGATGAAGAAGGGGCCGCCGACGAGGGCGGTAAGGACGCCGAGCGGGATCTCGCTGCCTACCAGGGTCCGTGCGAGGCTGTCGACGAGGATGAGGAAGGAGGCCCCGAGGCAGAAGCTCACGGGAATGAGGATGCGGTTGTCGCTTCCGACGATCATGCGCCCCATATGGGGGATGATCAGTCCGACCCATCCGATCACCCCTGCAAGGCTGACCGCCCCTGCGGTAGCCAAGGTGGCGAAGAAGACGATCAACAGCTGGTTCGCATGGAGGTTGATGCCCATGGCCTGGCTCTCACGCTCCCCCATGGAGAGGATGTTCAGTCTCCAGCGGAAGAGCATCAGCCCGATGGTGCCGACCAGCATGGGAATCGCGGCGATGAGGATCTGCATGCGCTGTGCGGATGCCAGGGATCCCATGAGCCAGAACACGATGGTCGGCAGCTGGTTATAGGGGTCAGCGACGAACTTCGCGAAGGAGGTGAGGGCGGAAAAGATGGACCCTATGACCACCCCGCCGAGCACGAGGGTGACCGAGGTCGTGGTATGGTAGATGCGGCCGATCATGTAGGCAAGGCCTACAGCCCCGAACCCGAAGACGAAGGCGAAGACATAGACCAGGTACCCCTGGTTGAACAGCAGGATGGCCAGTGCTGCCCCGAAGCCTGCCCCGGAACTTACCCCGAGCATGCCTGAAGAGACGAGTGGGTTCCGGAAGAGGCCCTGGAACGCAGCCCCTGAGACCGCGAGGGACCCGCCGACAAGGACCGCGAAGATCGCCCGGGGAAATCGTATGATCTCGACCACGGCGATGGTCGTCTCCTTGAGGCCCGACGAGTCTACGAAAGGCAGGTGCCGCATGAGGACAGCCAGGACCTCAGCTGGGGAAAGAGGATACCGCCCCCAGAAGAGTGCCGCAAGCACACAGAGCAGGGGACTGATGAAGATGACCGGCAGCGCGACTGCCCTGACGCGGGGACTGGCTTTCATGGTTACTGGGTCTTGGACCCGGTCGTGAAGTAGATGACCTGGTCAGTCTCGAGAGCTGAGCCGTTCTTTGCCTGGAACGCACCAGAGATGACCAGCTCATAGGAGGTGAATGCCTTCAGGTTCTCCAGGGGCTTGACGGTGACATCACGCTTCTTCTCGGGCTCGACCTGGTCATCAGCCATGAGGATCTCTATCGGTACCGGTTCCCCATAGGTGGTCTGCAGCGTGATGCAGGCCTTGTTCGACTCACTCACGGAGAAGTTCACGACATTGTTCGAGAATGTCAGGGATATGACGCCATTCAGGGCAACGCCTGATCCGCAGTCTGCAGGGTCTGATGCAGAGATCTGCAGGGGCTTGCCTCCTGCGAAGAGGGGCATACTGCACAGCAGGGCGATACAGATCAGCACTACCATGGTCTTTCGGTGATTCTTCATACGGTCTCCTTTCCAATACGGGAGGTACAGTCGTTTCCTGCTGTACCCTATCGGTCGCAAATCCATGGCATATGCTGTAGGAGAAACGACTCGGAGTAATAGGTTGTGTATGGGAAATGTACCATGGAACAGGGTGTTTGTCAAAAGTCCAGGGTACTGCCACAGTGGGAAATATCTGTTTTGCTGCTGATTCAGCCTACTCGACCAGCCAGCCGCGGGCAACCGCAGCTTCGGTCTTGCGCTTGACCCATTCGTACATCTTCGGATCCTGCCTGCGTATCGGCTCGTGGATCGCGAGGACCTGGTGTTTACGTACCTGCTGTTCCTTCCAGGAACGGCCTTCGGTAGCCAGGTTCATGCAAAAAGGCAGGAGACGGTCGAAGACCTTCACCCACTGGCTCTCAGGTGAGTCTTGAGCCTCATACTCCTCCCAGAGGGAGTATAGCTCATCGGTGAACCGGCCGGGGAACCTCCTTGTGAGTTCCTCGAGATATGCCCGCTCCTCAGACTGGATCAGGGCCCTCCCTGCATCGTAGACCGAGATATCGCCGGCACCGATCTCGCAGACATCATGGACGAGGGCCATCTTGAAGGTCTTAAGGAAGTCCAGATCATCGGGGAACTCATCCTTCATCATCATGATGACCACAACGAGATGCCAGCTGTGTTCAGCTGAGTTCTCATGCCGTGAGCCGTCTGAGAGATATGACTTCCGGTAGACACCCTTCAGCCGGTCGAGTTCAATGAGAAAATCGTATATATGCTCGTAATCCATCAGTATACTCCCTGAGGCTTTCCTGCCAGCCTGAGGGCAGGATACCATACAAGTCGGGGTTTGTCATAGCCAGGCTGCAGGCACTCAACCCTGGCTGCTGTCCTTCATCCCCTGCTTGTGCTCATACATCATCTGGTCCACCTCACGGTAGAACTCCTTGAACTCATGGTACCCGCGGGCTTCGAAGACCGCAGATCCGACAGCGATCGAGAGGTCATAGGGCGTGTCGACCGAACGGGTCCTGAGCCTGTTCGCGAGCTGCAGGCTCATCGAACCCCAGAGGGTCTCATCCGTGTCCTCAAGGATGACCGAGAACTCATCCCCGCTGATCCGGTAGGCCTTCCCCTTCACACCACAGACATCGGCAATGCTCGTATAGGCGTCGATGATCGCATGGTCGCCCTCGGTATGGCCGAGGGTGTCATTGATCCCCTTCAGGTCGTTCATGTCGAGGAGGGCCAGGCGGAAGGGGAGCCCTCTCTCGAGCAGCCTGTCGACATCCTCATCGAAGGCGGACCGATTCGGTCCCTTCGTCAGGTGGTCCGTGGAAGCGAGTTCACGGAAGATGACCGCCTCGTTCTTCGCGGCCAGGAGTCCCGCGATATAGGCATAGGAGCGCCTGAAGAGGATGATGAAGAGGAAGAGGGACCCGATAGCCAGGACATAGCCGAAGTCATGGTATAACCCGACAGCGAACATGACGATGAGGATGAGCAGGAGGCCGAAGAAATGGAGGAAGAATCGCAGGAAGTCCGCAGCATCTCCGTTATTGAGCTTCTTCGACTCATACCGGAGGATCCCCATGAAGGTGAACGCGAAGAGGCCGATGGTGATGAGGGAAACTCTCGTCATGGATATATAGGTGAAGATCCCGAGGACCTGGAGGGCAAGTTCAAGGAAGATGAGGGCGAACATGCCGTAGATGAAGCTGTTCACCGTCTTCCTGAAGCCTATAAGGATGATATCACGGGTATAGAGTGCTATGATGATCGGCATGATGAGGTTCATGATGTAGGTGGTGCTCCCGAGTATGAAACGGTTCGGCACGATATACTGGAGGATGTTCGATTCCGAGAGGATCCAGATGCCGATCGATACGAGAAAGATCCCGATGTAGAGGAAGCGCCTGTCTGCACCGAGCCGGTAGAGCCAGGGCATCAGGGCGATGAAGAGCAGCCCGAAGACGAAGAGCACGATAGACGCGATGATGGTGACGAGGTTGCTGCTGATCAGGCTCAGCAGCAACGGGATCCCGGTACCGAAGGCGATGGACGGCATATAGCCGGAGAACTCGTTCGTAGGGGAGGTGAAGGTGACCCTGAGGGTCTTCCCTATGATATCATTGCCCTGGATATGGACGAAATGCCAGGTGCTCGGGTAGGGGTCATGGAACCAGCCCTCCTGCGGAGTGACTTGTGAACGGTAGATCTCTTTTGACCCGATTGTGACCAGAAGGTCCATCATCGACGAGCGAATCCGCATGACGCGGTTATCAAGGAAGAAATCGGTTATCTCACGCTCGATGGTCACGGGTGTCCCTGCCGGCAGGTCGAGGGTGAGCGGCAGGCTGAGGTCAGTATGCCTCACGTCCCCATAGGAGACCGTCCATCCATCGTCAAGTACCGTGACAGGCTGAATATTGAGCCCATAGCCCTCAGTCGCGAGCGAGGAGGAGAAGATCGAGAACACGATGGCACCGATCACCACTGCCAAAAAGAGAATCGTGTCAAATAGATGTATCCCAGCCTTGTTTCCCATGTTCCCCAATCCTTGTATCAGCTCAGGGGCATGCACATGCTGTCCCCCTGCCGGAGAACGAGAGACCGGGAACCCGTGTTTGCCCCCACAAGACAGGAAGGCAGCCTAAAGAGCCGGCTGCGATCCTCAATAACGGGTTCTCTTGTGAAATTGTACGGGTTGTAGGGGTTGTTGTCAAACATGGGTGTGTTTGACAACAATTGCTCTCTTTATGCCCGGTTATCTCCGGTAGATGGTCTTGCCGTCCTTGATCGTCTCGAGGACTTTCAGGTCCTTGATCGCATCAGCATCGACGGTCATCGGGTTGCCGTCCATGATC
Organism: Spirochaetia bacterium; assembly: GCA_963677595.1. GTDB lineage: Bacteria > Spirochaetota > Spirochaetia > CAKZLE01 > CAKZLE01 > CAKZLE01. The sequence goes on along the minus strand of OY782041.1, from coordinate 3,995,937 downwards.
ACGAGGTCCGCCCGCTTGCCGACCTCGATGCTCCCCTTCGAGTCCTCCTCGAAGTACTGGTAGGCACCGTTGAGCGTGATGCCCCGGAGTGCCTCGATCCTCGAAGCACGCTGGTCAGCTCCTATGACTTCCCCGCTGCGGGTCTTGCGGTTCACGGCAGTCCAGAGGGTGAACGGCATGTTCGGCGGGACGACCGGCGTGTCCTGGTGAAGGGTGTAGGTGATGCCCCGCTTGATCGCGGACTGGATAGGGCTGATCCGGTAGGCACGCTCCTTACCGAGGACCGAGTGTATATGCCAGTCACCCCAGTAGAAGGTATGGTCGTGGAAGAAGGAGGGGATCATGTTCAGCGGTGCCATCCGGTCGAGCTGGTCGTCCCGGACCGTCTGGGCATGGATCATGACCGGGCGGGTATCAGCGGTGCTGCCGGTCTTCTTCTTCGCCTTCTCGAAGCTGGTGATCAGCTGCTCGGAAGCCTGGTCCCCATTGGTATGGGTCAGGATCTGGATGTCGCGCTTCAGGGCCTCCTCATAGACCCGGTCGACGAAATCGGTGTCCTCATGCATGGGATAGCCGCAGTAATCGGCAGGCTGACCCTCTGGTGGCTTGAAATAGGGTTTCGAGAGCCAGGCTGTCTTTGCCTGGGGGGAGCCGTCGAGGAGGAACTTCACGCCCCCGAGCCTGAAGCCACCCTTATACCGGTTCTGCTCCTTGACCCAGTCAAGCTTGCTGAACCCCTCCTCTGATATACCGTAATAGCCTACCACATCTATCTTGAAGAGGCGCAGGATCCGTGCGAGCTTCACGAGCATGAGCATCTGGTCCGTAGTCCCACCGTCCTGTGCGGTGGTGATGCCGTACTGGGCATAGAGCTTCGTGCCTTTCTTGAACGAGCTGATGACCGTCCCCAGTGACGGTTTCGGGAAGATCGACATGAGGTGGTTCATGAGTGCAGCCTCCTCGAGCAGTCCGTTCGGTGTGCCGTCCTCCCAATGCCCGATATGGCCGCCTTCGGGGTCAGGCGTGTCGGCGGTTATCCCGAAGAGCTCGAGGGCGCTGCTGTTCACCACCCCGATATGGCCGGACTGGTGCATGGTGAGCACCGGGTGCTCGGTCGAGACCAGGTCGAGGTCACGGTTGGTGAGGATACGACCCTCCTTGAGCAGCGAGTCATCGAAGCCCCAGCCTACCAGGGTCGTCCCGGGCTTGAGCTTTCGCTCAGTGATCCGGTCTTTGAGCCGACCGATGATATCATCGATCGTCTCGATGGTATCGATGGGCGGGGAGGAGAGGACGACGAAATCGGAGGTGAGCGTCGCCATGAGGAAATGGCTGTGCGGGTCGATGAATCCCGGGAGCAGGGTCTTCCCCGCAAGGTCGATCACCCTGGTACTACCTTTCCGGTATTGTAATGCTTCCTTGGTCGAGCCGACGAAGGCGATCTTCCCCTTCCTGACGACTACCGCCTCTGCCTCCGGCTGCTTATCGTTGACGGTGACCACTTCCCCGTTGATATAGATCGTGTCCTTCATGACTCCTCCTATGCTTCATAGCTTGTTCATTATACCATGGAATATATACTGCTGCAGAGCGAATCTGCTGTTTGTCTGTTTTATAAAGGTAGAGCCCCCTGAGTTGCAGAGGGCTCTACGGAGACATTACCGCCAATCACGAACGGTTCCTGCATACGGCAGGTGAGGGTACTCTAAGCCTTCGTGTAGATGGTCTGGCCATCCTTGATGGTCTCGAGGATCTGGATATCCTTGATCGCATCAGGCTCGACTTCGAGTGGGTTCTTGTCGAGGATGACCATGTCAGCCCGTTTCCCTGTGGTGATACTCCCCTTGGAGTCCTCTTCGAAATACTGGTAGGCGCCGTTGATCGTGATACCCTTGATCGCCTCCATGATAGTGACCCGTTGATCAGCCCCGATCGATCTTCCGGATCGTGTCTTACGGTTTACCGCTGTCCAGAGTGTGAATATCATCTGGGGCGGCACGACCGGTGTGTCCTGGTGGAGCGTGTAGGTGATGCCCCGGTCTATCGCAGCCCGTACCGGGCTGATGTGTGCCCCGCGTACAGGTCCTAACACTGAATCCATGTGCCAGTCGCCCCAGAAGAAGGTATGGCACTGGAAGAACGACGGGATCATGTGCAGCGGGACCATCCGGTCGAGCTGGTCGTCACGCACTGTCTGTGCATGGATCATGACCGGACGGAAGTCACCGGTGATCCCGGTGTTCTTCTGTGCCTGCTCATAGCAGGTGATCAGCTGTTCGGATGCCTGGTCGCCGTTGGTATGGGTCAGCAGCTGGATATTCCGCTTGAGGCACTCCTCGATGATAGCGATGACCGGCTCATCATGGTTATGGAAGGGGTAGCCCCGGTAGGAGGCGTCCTCACCTGGAGGTGTCACATGGTACGGCTTGGAGAGCCAGGCAGTCTTCGCCTGTGGGGACCCGTCGAGGATCAGCTTCGCCCCACCGACCTTGATGTGGCCGTCATAGGGACCGACCTCGTTCTTGTCGATGAGGGCGAAGGCTTCCGGGCTGTCCACGAAGGGGTAGCCGACGACGTCGATCTTGACCAGTCCCTGCTTGTCAGCCATCCGTGCCAGCCCGATGACCGCTTCCTGCCAGCCGCCATCCTGTGCGGTCGTGATACCGTTGCTGGCATAGAGCTCGCCGACAGCCTTGAGATTGGCAACGAGGGTCGCCTCATTAGGCTTGCCGAACATCTTCATCATGATCGGCATCATGGCCTGTTCCTCGAGCGTCCCGTTGGGGATCATCGTCCCCGGGTACCGCCCGATGTGGCCGCCCTCTGGGTCCACGGAATTCTCGTCGATCCCAAAGCGCTTCAGGAACGCGCTGTTGGCAACGCCCTTATGGCCTGAGGCATGCGCGATATAGATCGAGAGCTCCTCGGAGATCTCATCGAGCTCCTTGTTGGTCGGGACCCTGCCTTCATCAAGCAGGGACTCATCGTAGCCCCAGCCCATGACGATGTCTTCTGGACCATAGTCCTTCTTGGCGATGTCATCTTTGAGTATGGCGATGATATCTGGTATACAGTGGACGTTCCCGATCGGGGGTGCCGCGACTGAAGCCATGTTCGCCGTGTTGGCAGCCATGAAGTAGTGGCTGTGGCCGTCGATGAAGCCCGGGAGGATCGTCTTGCCCTCCAGGTCGATGAGTTCTGTCGTATCATCCTTGTAGGCTGCAGCGCCTTCACTGCTGCCGACGAAGACGATCTTCCCGTCACTGACGACGACTGCCTCAGCCTGGGGCATGTCGTCATCGACGGTGATGATTGTTCCATTCGTATAGATCTTTTTCATGATTCCTTTCCTATTCTGCATCAGCTGCAGCGTTCTTCTTCTCATCCCTTCTATGGAGCACATATGACCAGCCGATCGAGAGCAGCATGAAGACCGGCAGGGCCATGGAGACCATCTGCATGAACATCGCGTACCCGATGATGAGCGTCAGGATGATCGCCACGATGACCGGGAGGGATGCCTCTTTCGGGCTCATGATCAGTACCGGGATACCCATGGCCCCGATGAGGGCCGGCATCAGGTTGTCGAAACCTGGTTTGAGGGTCGGGTTCTGCAGGACAGGGATGAGGAAACTCAGCCCGAAGAGACCGATGAAGAGGATGACGATGGTGACGAGCGAGGAGACGGCGACAGCCATGGTCGAGATGATCTCAGCCTCTGCTGACCCGTCCTCGACTTCTGCGAGCCGGATCGAGCTCTTCGCTGCCGGGAGCTTCAGGTTACCGGTATTACCGGTGATGAAGGTCAGGTAGGTCGCACCTGCACCGAGGATCGGTGCATAGCTCATGAACTCTACGATGACCATGACCATCATGAGGGACCCGATACCAACGAGGCCGCGGAGCGTGAGCCCGATGTCGATAGGTACCCCTGATACCATGGTGAGTACCAGCGGTACTGCCACGAGGGCGATGACTGCGATGACATTGGTAGTCCTGCCGAAGGTATGGAGCTGCTTCTGGTATGGTGAGAGCTCTATTTTCGTGTGTTCTTTCTTACTCATGTTCGTTCCTCCTTATGCTGCTATGGACGATACGATGATGGCTGCTGCCATACCGCCGATGAGGGCGAGAGGGAAGGAGAAGTCATTGAGCCACTTCTGCCCGCTCTTCTTTGCGATCGCACCCAACAGGAAGATCAGGACCCCACTGGTCAGGATCGCCACGATGGAGAGATAGTTCTGGTAGTTCGCGACATAGGAACCGCCGTAGGCAGCCATGAGGCCGAGGAACATAGCCGGTGTGATCTTCGCGAGGAAGCCGCCCTTGCTCTTCATCTTCTTGAAGCCCTTGTCCAGGGATTTGAGGAAGAAGATATTAGCCAGCGGGTACATCAGGACTCCAAGGGTCATGACCCAGGCGACACTGATGAAGATCGACGGCGTCATACCGGTGTCGGCGATACCGGTCAGGCCGAATGCCTTGACAGCCATGTCGGCAGCCATGTTCTCATAGAATGCTGACCCGATGACCGAGAGCCTCAGCCAGGGCAGGTACTTGCCGAGTGCCGGCATGAGTACGGCCATGATCAGGATGATCGGCAGGGTCGGCACGATCGAGAAGACCGCGCTGTTGATGATGACTTTCTTCCTGGTAGCGGCTGTGATCCCCATATTGCCTGCTTCACGGTAGGCCCGGATGAGGAAGACGACTGCCTGGATCGCGATGATGACGATCGGGATGAGACACAGGATGAACATCAGCCCTGAGTTCGCCACCAAATTGGTTTCGGTGTTCATAGATACCCCCTAAATGTGTGTGTATATCCAGACGTAAAAAGATAGGTATTTTTAAGTCTGGCTTTGGAAGTGATTTCGTGAAATCACTTCCTATATAGAAAGAGGGGTCAAGCAGATGCTGCTCACCCCTCTGTTTCTATACTGTGTATTTTCCTAGAACCTCCAATGCCTCGTCAAGGATAGCCATGCCCTCATCGATGTCATCTTTGGTTGCTATGAGTGCCGGTGCAAGACCAACGACGTTGCTTGGGTTTGCGGCCATGACCATCATGCCGAGTTCCCCGAGTCTCTTTGCCAGTTCCAGTTTCGGGTTGAGTCCCTTCTGGATCTTTGCCTTGATCGGGATGATCGGTTCCTTGGTCTCCCGGTCCTTGACCAGCTCGAGACCGACGAAGAGGCCGAGACCTCGGACATCCCCGATGACCGGGTGTTTCTCTTTCAGTTCAAGGGCCTTCTGCTTGAGGTACTCGCCGAGGACAGCTGAGTTTTCGATCAGGTTGTCCTTCTCATAGATGCTCACCACCTCGATGGCGGTCGCGCAGCCGAGTGCATGGCCGGCATAGGTCGCACCGTGGCTGAACATCTTCTCCTGGAAGGACTTGCCGACATCCTTCTTCGTGATCGTGGCACCAAGCGGGAAATAGCCTGAGGTCAGGCCCTTCGCAACGCTGAGGATGTCTGGGACGACATCCCAGTGGTCAACGGCGAACCACTTACCGGTCCTGCCGAACCCACTCATGACCTCATCGGCGATGAGCATGATCCCGTATTTGTCGCAGATCTCCCGAAGCATGGGGAAGTACTCAGGCGGCGGGACGATGATGCCGTTCGCACCGGTAACCGGCTCACAGATCATCCCTGCGATCATATCATCCCCGCCCTCGAGCTGGATGACCTCTTCGGTGTACTTCAGGCACTGCATCTTGCAGGAAAGGTATTCCTGGCCGAACATGCACCGGTAGCAGTAGGGCTGCGGTACGGCGACCACCTCCGTCTTGCCTGAGACGACTGCCCAGCTCCTCGGGTCCCCGACGGAGACCGACATGGCTGCACCGGTCCCTCCATGGTAGCTCCTGTAGCGCCCGATGATCTTCCGCTTGCCGGTATGCTGCTGGGCGATCTTGATCGCAGCTTCGTTCGCCTCGGTACCGCCGAGGGAGATGAAGGAAGTCCCCAGGTCCCCGGGGGTTATATCTTCCAGGATCTTCCCGAGCAGGGCTCTCGGCTCAGTCGAGAAACTCGGGGCGAAAGAGGTGAGCTTGTTCGCCTGGCGGCAGATCGCGTCGACCACCCGCTGGTCCTGGTGCCCGATGTTGTGGCTGACGAAGCAGGAACTGAAGTCGAGCCGTTCACGGCCGTCCTCAGTGGTGAACCGCAATCCTTTTGCCGACACGACCCGGTTGGGCGGGTTTACCGGCTGGTAGCACCATGACTGGTAAATATTCTCGAGTTCATAGGTATCGAGATTGATCTTCTCGTTTGGTACAGATTTGTATCGTTCCATCTACTTCTCCTGTGAAAGGCAGTATTTTTGAGTATTTTTGTAATAGGATATCATTGAAAATGGTGTTTGTCTATACAAACATACAGATATACAAACTATACATTATATTGACCTTCCAGACCCATGGTGATAGACTTTATCCAACGCAGAGGTGTACACATGGCATTGGATCCTACAAGTAAAGTCCCTAAATATCTCCAGATCAGGCAATGGATCTTCGGTATGATCAACCGGGGAAGGATCCAGGTGGGCGACCGACTGCCGACCGAGGAGGAGCTCGCCGAGAAGTTCGGCGTCAACCGTATGACCGTCCGGCAGGCATTAGAAGAACTCGTACTCGAGAAGATGATCGTACGGAAGCGGGCAGAGGGGACCATCCTGGTCTCCACCAAGCCGCGGGGATACATCTACGGCCTCGAGAACATCTCCGCCTTCGATGACGACATGGAACTCCATGGGATCATCCCGATCCATGAGACCTTGTCCATGGAGGTCGTGACCCCCGACGAGCGGACGGCGAACCTACTGGAACTCGGGCCAGAGCAGCAGGCTATCCTCACCATCAGCGTGAAACGGGTAGAGAATGAGCCGGTCCTCATCGAGAAGAGCTATATCTCCTATGATGAGTTCAAGAAGCTTCTCGATATGAAGATCACAGATTCCTTCTACCACCTCCTCGTGGAGAAGTTCGGGGTCGAGCTTCACCACTCCACACAGATCTTCCAGGCAGTCCTTCCCGGACCTGATGAGCTTGCTATCTTCGAGATAACAGAACCGGAACCCTGCATGATGCTCGAGAGCACCATCTACGATGCTGACGAGATCCCTGTTGAAGTCCTCTATTCCTTCTATCGGGGGGACCGCTACCGGTTCAAGGCGACTTCGGGCAAGTACCTCTTCAGCAGCAAGCGTAAAAGGAAGAAGAAGCGGACAGTCTCAGCCTCCTAAGTGTTATCTATAGAAGTTTTTCCACTATTAACTCTTGACAAATTCGTAAATCAATGTGTAATTGTATAGACAAAGAGCATTACTTTTTATCATGACGGAGGTTCTATGGAAACTGCAGATACAGCAATCGATATATTGATCACGAAGGCTCGAGCCGCGCAGGCCCAGGTAGCCGACTACACCCAGGAGCAGATCGACGAGGTGTGTTTAGCGATCGGGTGGGAAGTGTATAAGGACGAGAACATCGAGAAGTTAGCCGCATTAGCCGTCGAGGAGACGGGGATGGGGAACTACGAGGACAAGGTGAAGAAGCATAAGGGGAAGATCCTCGGGGTACTGAAGGACGTGATGGACCCAGGCGCGAAGTCTGTGGGGCTCATCGAGACCGATGAGGCGAAGCAGATCTTCAAGTATGCCAAGCCCGTTGGGGTCATCGGGGCATTGACGCCGGTGACGAACCCGACAGCGACGCCGGGAAGCAACGCGGTGAGCGTGCTCAAAGGGCGGAACGCGGTGATCTTCGCACCGCACCCGCGGTCGAAGGCCGCTTCCTCACTGGCCGTGGAGTACATGCGTGCCGGCTTGAAGAAGGTGGGGGCGCCTGAGGACCTCATCCAGATCATTGCAGAACCATCGATCCCGGCAACGGGGGAACTCATGGCGAAGGTGGACCTGGTCTTGGCGACCGGAGGCGGTGCGATGGTGAAGGCCGCCTACTCCTCAGGCACGCCAGCCTACGGGGTAGGGCCGGGGAACTCGGTGCAGATCATTGCCGAGGATGCCGATGTAGCCGACGCGGCAGCGAAGGTAGCTTTGAGCAAGTGCTTCGACAACGCGACGAGCTGCTCGTCAGAGAACTCCGTGATCGTGCATGAGTCGATCTATGACGAGTTCATGCGACTCCTGGAAGCTGAAGGCGGATACCTGTGTTCGGCTGAAGAGAAGCAGACGTTAGAGCAGTGGATGTGGATAGAGAACAAGAACGGGTACCGGGCGCTGAACCCGGGGATCGTGGCGAAGTCGGCGCAGGTGATCGCCGCTGACGCAGGGCTTTCGATCCCTGCAGAGAAGCGGATGCTCGTGGTAGAGGGGAAGAGGCCGATCACCGAAGACCGGTATGCGAAGGAGAAGCTCTCTCCGGTGCTCACGGTATGGAAGTACACAGACTTCGAAGAGGGGTATACGCTGCTCAAAGAGATCACGGACAACAACGGGACAGGCCACTCCTGCGGGATCTTCACGCAGAACGAGGCATACATCGACTACCTCGGGACCCATATGAAGTCCTCGAGGATCATCGTGAACCAGCCGCAGGCCCCGGCGAACGGGGGGAACTTCTTCAACGGGATGCCGTCTACGGTCACCCTTGGCTGCGGTACGTGGGGCGGGAACATCACGACGGAGAACATCAACTACAAGCACTTCCTCAACGTGACGTGGCTCTCGAAGCCGATCACACCGTCGAAGCCGAGTGATGAGGAGATGTTCGGTGCATTCATAGAGAAGTACGGGGAGTAAGAGCAATGAAACTATTCGAATACCAGGCGAAAGAGGTCTTCCGGACCCACGGGATCAAGACGCCGAAAGGCGTATTGGCCGAGAGCGTAGAAGAGGTGCTCGCAGCGATCGAGGAGGTCGGGCTTCCCTGCGTGCTGAAATCGCAGGTACTGCGGGGCGGGCGCGGGAAGGCGGGGCTGATCCCGTTCGTGAGGACGGCAGAGGAAGCGAAATCGGAAGCCGAGCGGCTGTTTGCCTCCGAGCATGGGGTGAAGAAGCTGCTGGTAGAGGAAGCGGTGTCTATTGACCGTGAGATCTACCTGTCGGTGACGATCGACCCGGTGGCCCCGTCTGCACTGATCATCGCGAGCGCAGAAGGCGGGGTGGAGATCGAGAGCTTGGCGGTCACCGATCCTGAGAAGATCATCCAGGAGCCGGTGGAGATCACCGCGGGGCTGCAGCCCTACCAGGCAGGGGACCTTGCCTACCGGCTCGGCTGCGAGGGGACGACAGCGAAGCAGGTGAAGAAGATCGTGATGCAGCTCTACGAGGTCTTCTCCACCTGTGATGCGGAATTGGCAGAGATCAACCCGCTGTTCATCACAACCGAGGGGCAGGTGGTTGCAGGAGACGGGAAGCTCAGTATCGATGAGAACTCGATGGATCGGCAGCCCGGGTATGAGCGGACCCGTGAGTACTACGAGAGCGACATGGAGTTCGAGGCAGCGCGTGAGGGAATCCCGTACCTGCAGTTCGACGGGGACATCTCGCTGATGTGTGCGGGGGCAGGCTTGACGACGACGGTATACGACCTGATCAACTACGAAGGTGGGAAGGTCGCGAACTACCTGGAGTTCGGGGGGCCGAACTACCGGAAGGCGATGCGGGCGATGGAACTGTGTTTGCAGAATGAGTCGAAGGTGATCCTGATGGTGACCTTCGGGACGATCGCGCGGGCGGACGTGATGGCAGAGGGGATCGTGGAAGCGATGCAGAAGCTGAAGCCGGACCGGCCGATCGTGACGTGCATCCGTGGGACGAACGAGGAAGAGGCCGTGAGGATCCTGCAAGCTGCAGGACTCGAGCCGCTGTTCGATACGGAAGAGGCCGTACGGAAAGCCGTGGCGATCGCGAAGGGAGCTTGAGAGAGATGAGCATATTCATAGACAGGGATACGAAGGTACTCGTGCAGGGGATCACCGGGAAAGAGGGGAGCTTCTGGACAGGCCATATGATAGATCTTGGGACACAGGTGACCTGCGGGGTGACGCCTGGGAAGGAAGGCCAAGAAGTCTGCGGGAAGCCGGTCTACCACTCGGTGAGACGGGCAGTGGCAGAGCATGAGGTGGATGCGGCGATGCTGTTCGTGCCGCCGCGGTTTACCAAAGATGCGGTCTTCGAGGCACTTGATGGCGGGATCAAAAAGATCGTGACGATCGCAGACGGGATCCCGCTGCATGAGATGGTAGAGATCCGTGCTGCAGCGAAGAGCTGCGGGGCGATGGTCGTCGGGGGGAACACCTCCGGGGTGATCAGCCCGGGGTCAGCGATGATGGGGATGTTCCCCTACTGGATCGACCGGGTGTACAAGCCGGGACGGATCGGGGTCATGACGCGAAGCGGGTCACTGACCAATGAGGTGACGGCGATGGTAGTCGCCGCAGGCTTTGGGGTGAGCTCGCTCATCGGGATCGGGGGCGACCCGGTGCCGGGGACGCGGTTTGCCGAGATGCTGCCGCTCTATGAGGCCGATGAGGCGACCGACGCGGTGGTGATCATCGGGGAGCTTGGCGGGACGATGGAAGAGGAAGTGGCCGAAGCGATGGCAGACGGAAGCTTCACGAAGCCGGTGGTGGCATTCTTAGGTGGCCGGACGGCCCCGAAAGGGAAGCGGATGGGCCATGCGGGAGCGATCGTGACCGGTGGTAAAGGCACGGTCGAGGGGAAGATCGCGGCCTTGACGGAAGCCGGCGGGCTGGTGGCTGAACGGCCGCGGTTCGTGGGTGAGCTGCTGAAGGAACTGCTGGAAGACTGAGAGAGGAGAGCTCGATGAGCCTGAATGAGATACAGAAGATAGATGCGAAGAAGATGCTGTACTTCGTACTGGCGGCAGTACTGATGGTGGTGGTGAAGAGTATGCCGATCGCCGATTCGGTACGGATCGTGGGGGGTGCGGAGCTGACGGTGACCGGACAGGCAGCGATGGGGGTACTGGTCTTCGCGCTGGTGCTGTGGATGACCGAGGCGATCCCGTTCCATGTGACGGGGATGCTGTCGATCGTGCTGCTGACGCTGTTCCGGGTAGATACCTATAAGGTGATCGTGAAAGAGGGGTTCGGGTCGAACACGGTGACGTTCTTCATCGGGGTCCTGATCCTCTCAGCGTTCATCACGACGTCTGGGCTGGGCAAGCGCATCGGTGTGCTGATCCTCTCGAAGACGGGGAACTCGACGAAGAGTATCCTCTTCGGGTTCCTGCTGGCAGGTGGCCTGCTGTCGATGTGGATCACGAACATGGCGGTAGCGGCGATGCTGATGCCGTTGGCGGTGGCGATCCTGGAAGAGGAAGGGATCAAGCCGCTGGAGAGCAACTTCGGGCGTGCCCTGCTGATCGCGTGTGCGCAAGGGTCGATCATCGGGGGGATCGCGACGCCTTCAGGTGCGGGACCGAACGCGCTGGCGATCGGGTTCCTGAAGGATATGGCAGGCTATGACGTGACCTTCGGGCAGTGGATGCTCTACGGGGTGCCGGCGGCACTGTTGATGATCCCGGCCTCATGGGTGACGCTGATGATCTTCTTCAAGCCGGAGATGAGTCATCTGTCGAAGACGAAGGAAGAGCTCAAGCAAGAGTCGAAGGACCTGCCGCCGATGGGACGGGAAGAGATCATCACGATGGTGCTCTTCCTGATCACGGTGGTGCTGTGGCTCGGTTCGCCGGTGCTCGGGAAGTGGCTGGGGATCAGCATCCCGATCTCGATGCCGGTGATGTTCACCGCCTGTCTGTTCTTCCTGCCGAAGGTCTCGCGTATTCCGTGGAAGCAGATCGAGCCGCAGGTATCGTGGAGCGGGATCATCCTGATCGTGACGGGGATCTCGCTTGGTATGATGCTCTACACGTCGGGGGCGGCAAGATGGCTGTCGGTGGTACTGCTCTCAGGCATCGGGAGCCTGCCGTCGTACGTGATGGTGTTCGTGATCGTGCTGATGATCTCGCTGTTGAAGATCGTCTTCTCGAGCAACACGGTCACGGCGACGATCATCATCCCGATCATGATCGAGCTGGCCGTCGCCTTGGGACTGCCGGTGCTCTCCGTGGCCCTTCCGGCCTCATTGGTGGCATCGCTTGCGTTCATCCTGGTGACCTCCTCACCGACGAACGTCATTCCCTATTCGGCAGGCTACTTCTCGATCGCGGACTTTGCGAAGTCGGGACTGCTCATGACGCTGTTCGGGACGATCATCCTCTCCGGCGTCGTCTACCTCGTCGGGTTGGGGACGGGACTATACTGACCTTATAAAGTGTGTGTATATAGGTGTTGGGGCCGGGTGATCTTGGAAGAGGGAACCCGGCCCTCTTTTATGTCCCGGGTGAAGCCGGAAGACCCTGCTTCTTAGGAGACTTCGGGCTGCAGGTGGTCGGGCAGGAGCGTCCCCATGGAGACGACCATCTTGAGCGCCTGGTCTACCGGGATGTCCACCTCGGTGTACTGGTCAGCCCTCACCATGATGAGGAACCCGTTCGAGGGGTTCGGCGTGGTAGGGATGAAGACAGAGACCAGCTGGCTGCCGGAGAAGGTGATGTCCTCATTGGTGATGAACCCGATCGACTTGGTATCGGGATTGGGAAAGTCGACGAGGACGACCTTCGAGAAGCTCCGGTTCTTGTCGGAGGCGAAAGTCTTCATGATCTGGGAGACAGAACCGTAGATGCTGTTGATGAGGGGGGCCCGGTTGAGGATCGTGTTGATGAGGTTCATGAACCAGCGGCCGAGCACGTTGTTGGTGAAGAGCCCGATCAGGAAGATGATTATCAGCAGGGATGCGAAGCCCATGCCCGGGTAGTAGGTTCCGAGCAGGTGCTCGATCGGGTTACGGAGGATGTTGTCGGCACTCCGAAGCAGCCAGAAGAGCAGGTAGAAGGTGATAGCGATGGGGATGATCGCAAGAAGGCCGGATAAGAACAGCCTACGGATTCGTTTCATAGAGGAACTCCTTGATTATAAAACAATAGCATCAGAAAACAACTGAATCACTCTGCCATAGCACAAAAATGTAGTAAATACAGGTCTGTAACTTTGACTATTTTCACAGAACATACTATATTGATATTATAATTTAAAAAAGTAAGTTTACGGAAGGAAAGATGAGAAGAATCATAACATCGAAGTTTCGCTCAACAGTCGCGGCGATCGTGCTGCTCCTGCTTGCCTGCAGTACGGGATCAGCTGCAGAGACAGGCACGCTCAGGCTCGAGGCATACGTACCGAATCTCGTGGAGATCACCGTCACGGCTAACCGGGACGTCGGGCTGTTGAACCTGACCCAGAAGGCAGTCAATATTACCGTGGGATCTGTACAGGAAGTCGCCAATTCCCAGACGGGCTATTCTGTCGAGGTCTCTTCGCTCGGTGCTGTCGGCACCGGGAAGCCCTTCCTCATTCCTGAGGACCCGACGAACACGACCGGGTTGGAGTATACCATCTATTATGACGGGGTAGAGATCGTCTTCGACACCGAAGGGAAGGCTATCGTCACCAACTCCACCACCGAGGTAAGTGCGGGGATCTCGAAGACCGTCTCGATCTCCTACGACGGCACTGCCGTAGAGCTGGAATCAGGATACTACACAGACACCCTGACCTTCTCGATAGCCCCGAAATAGGGACGGCAGACTCAGTACAGCAGTAAAGCCCCGGCTCCACCGATGAGGATCCCGAGAAGCGCCCCGGCGAAGATGTCGACGGGGTAGTGGGATCCCGACGTATATCTGAGGACACCGGTGAGAGAAGACATACCTAACGTCACGATACTCACCGGCACTGCCAATGGGGAGTTCTGGTGGTCCTTGGCGTAAGCGGTCGCGAGGAACGTGCCTGCGGCGAAACTCAAGGCGGTATGACCTGACGGGAACGAGTCGAAGGCATCCTCATCCTCTATCCCGAACTCAGCGATATAGGCATCAGGCCGCCTCTTGTCTATGAGTCCCTTGAGCAGTTCTTTTGCAAGGTAGGTTGTACCGATCGACAGGCCGTAGGAGACGGGCAACCGTGTGATCTCCTCCTGGCCCTCCGCATAGAGGGCCAGCGGCATTGCCAGCGAAGCAAGCGTCGTTACCGTCGAGATGGTATCCTGATCTTCATGATACATCTCGATATCCCATGAATCTGTAGCGATCGATAACGGGGAATTATCCTCTCCTGCAGCATTCACTGCGATGAGGCAGAGGAGTCCGATGAGGAAGAATCTTCGGATTGGCAGGTTAGTCCACATTGAGCAGCTCCTTCAGTTCCGCCTCAGGGTGGTTGGACCTAAGGAATGCGTACAGCTCATCCCTCGTCGGGCAGCTTCTGGCATCGGGGCGGGTTATGCTCACTGCCGCACAGGCATTACCCCATATGGCAGCATCCCGGGTATCGAGCCCGAGGATATGACCTGCGATGAATCCGGAGTCGAAGGCATCACCGGCACCGATGGTGTTCACAGGTTCGACCGGGTAGGCGGGGATATGGGTAGTCCCGGCAGGCCTCACACAGAGGACCCCCTCCGGCCCCATGCGGGCGATGACTATCTTTGACGGGGCAAGGACCCGTGAAGCCTTCTCCGGGTCGCCTATACCCGTCAACGGCATGATCTCCTCCTCGGCAGACCCGAAGATGATATCGGCAGCATCAAGGGCGCGTTCGAGATTGCGCTGGAATCGGGGACTCTCCTCGAAGAACTCCATGCGTAAGTTCATGTCGAAGGTAACAGGCTTCCCGCTGTCGCAGAACCTCTCTGCCATCGATAAGATCGCCTCTCCTGACGGTTCCTCCCGCAGGTTGATCGTGGAGATGTGAAGCAGTGAATAGGGTGAAATATCGAACTGGAGGTCGTCGACGGTGAGACGCGATTGTGCGGCTCCCTCAGGGGGCCAGATGAAGATCGTCCGTTCGCCGTCCGGGTCGATGACCGCGAAGGCCATGTTCGTGAAGCAGTCCTTCTCGAAGAGGAGGCGGGTGGTGTCCACCCCGTCTTCTCTCAGGAACCCTTCCATCAGGTGTCCGTAGGCATCCTCCCCAGTCCTCCCGCAGAAGGAGACAGGGATCCTGAGGCGGGCGAGGCCGCTGGCGACATTGGCAACAGTCCCTCCCCCGGAGACGGACGCCCGCAGGGGAGTCCCGTCTGCGTTCTTGAGGGGGAGCAGGATATCAGGATTGACATCCCCGAGAGCCAGGACCGATCTATTCATTCGATTCGCTGATGCGCTTGACCTCTGGCTGGGGTGTGACATCCTCGATACGGAGTGCCGCGTCTGACTTGTCAGCGATCTTCCCTGATACAGCCTTCCTCATGAAGGGCTTGAAGCCGAGGAATACCTTGTCCATCTCCTCCTCGCTCTCCCGCAGGGCTGTCTGCCAGGCAGGGGCGAATCCGGGAGCCTTCAGGGACATGATCTCGATCGCCCGGTCATAGACCTGGAACCTCGTCATCTCCTTCTTGGTGGTCTTCCCGGCCATGGAACGGATGCTCACCCGGAGGTTCTCGTTCTGTTCCTTCAGGTCCTTGATCTCCTGCTTCATGGATGTGAGTGAGTCAGACTCTATATCGAGCTTCTGTGAGACGATGTTCTTTATCTTCTGAATTTCTTTCTTGTACTTGCTCTTGACCCGGGCCGTATTGATCAATGATATGATGCACAGGAGCAGTCCTATTCCGAGACCGATCAGAAACAGTTCCATATGGTTCTCTCCATCAACGTGTTGGATTTTGTACCTACACTATATCATGATGGCGAAGCACATACAACTATCAGAGAGAGTAAGAAACGGACCGGCAGTCATTGCCGGTCCGTATAGTGTTACTACTTCATATAGACCCGCATGGCCTCGACTGTCGGTTCGATCGAAGGGGGGATGGACACCTTGCCGTCGAAGGACTTCATGTCCTTGAACCCCGTACCGGTGAGCAGGACCGTGACCTCAGCCTCGGGGCCGAAGGTCTCGAGGAGCTTCTCCCTGTCAGCACGGACACCGGCCCAGGCAGCGGATGCTGCAGGTTCTGCGAACATGCCCGCATCATGCGCCAACTCGAGCTGTGCTTCGGAGATGTCCTCATCGCTGATGACCGTCGCCCAGCCTCCCGAGGCCTTGATATAATCCACAGCCATCCTGCCGTTCGCAGGGGAGGCGACCGAGATGGAATCGGCGGTCGTGGTTGCCTCTTTGAGGGACTTGAACTCACCGGTACTCCAGGCTCGGCTGATCGCGTCACTTCCCGAGGACTGCACGCAGATGATGGCAGGGACGTGATCGGTGATGCCGGCATCCATGAGGTCCTTGAACCCCTTGTAGACGCCGGAGAGGATGACCCCGTCCCCGACCGGGACATAGACCGCATCCGGCAGTCGCCTGCCGAGCTGCTCGAACAGCTCGATACTCACACTCTTCTTGCCCTCGATGGTCATGGGGTTGTAGGCCGTGTTCCGGTTGATCCCGCCGAACTCCTGCGAATAGGCGATAGAGAGGGCGAAGGCATCATCATAGGTCCCGTTCACCGGGATCACATGGGCGCCGTAGAGGACCGACTGCATCAGCTTGTTCACCGGGGCTGATGCCGGTACGAAGAGCACGATCTCCAACCCGTAGGCTGCCCCGGCGCAGGCCATGGCGGATCCTGCATTCCCGGTTGAGGCGAGTACGACCTTCTGCTCCCCGAGGGCCTGTGCCTGGGCTGCTATGAGCTGGGAGGCACGGTCTTTGAAGGACCCTGAAGGGTTCTGCCCCTCGAGCTTGAACCGAAGGTTCTTCAAGCCGTAAGCCGCGGAGAGCCGTGGTGATACTGAAAGGGGGGTGTTCCCGACGGGATAGGCTTCCGGGGAGGGAACGGTGTAGGGGAAGAAGTCGAAGGGGGTCACATGGTCCTTCTTCGCGAGTTCCCGCAGTCCCTTTAGCTCGAGTTCGACGATCAGGTTCCCGCTCTGGAACCTGTCTCCCGGGTCTGTATCACATGCGGGGCAGCGATACATGAGCTCCTCTGTCTCATACCGTGTGCCGCAGTCCGAACACCTGTAGCTGAATCTCATTTGTCTCGTCTCCTTACAACGAAAGAGACCGGGCAGTCTCTGCCCGGTCCTTCATGGTTTGCGTGCTTCCCTAGAGAAGTCCTACCTTCTCGTTGAACTCATTGATGAGTGCATCGATCTGCGGTTCGAGGGCCTGGATCCGTGTCCAGTACTCCCGGTCATACCACTGTGCGTTGATCTCATCGATCTCCTTGCCCTGCTGCTCGATCCAGGTGTAGTACTTGAGGTTGTGGATCGCGAGTCGGTCATAGTACCCGAGTTCCTTGGCATTCTCCATCGTCTGGTGCATCAGGGACGCCTGGTAGGTGCCTGCAGCATCCTTGACCGTGAACTCGCCCCGTGCCTCGTTCATCTCTGCGAGCCTGGAGACGTACATCTCGGCAGAGTCGGTCAGGACGGTAACGATCACGTCATCCTCTTCCATCTCGTAGAACTTGGCCATCTTGATGGCGCCGAGCAGGTTGCCGATGCCCGAGATGCCGAAGAGGTCCAGTTTCTCTATGAACTCTTTGGTCACGCCGTCCTCTGCAAGTTCCTTCTGGCCGTTCTCCTCGTTGAAGAGCCTCAGGAGGTCCATGCAGTCGTTATCATCGATGGCGAGGACCATGTCGGTATTCTTCACGTTATGGATCCAGGGGACATGCTTGTCGCCGATGCCCTCGATCCGGTGGCCGCCGAACCCGTTGCGCAGCAGGGTCGGGCACTGGAGTGCCTCGGCTGCGCCGATCTTGACTTCCGGGTACTTCTGCTTGAGGTAATCCCCTGCAGCGAGCGTACCGCCTGAACCGGTAGCTGAGACATAGCCCTTGAGCTGGCCGGCAGTGATCCCTTCAGCGGTGAGGAACTCCTCGATCGCTGAACCGGTCACGGAGTAGTGCCACAGGTAGTTGCCGAACTGGTCGAACTGGTTAAAGATGACGATGTTGTCCCCTCGCTCAGCATCGAGCTCATGGCACTTGTCGAAGATTTCCTTGACGTTGCTCTCGCAGCCCGGGGTAGCGATGACCTCGCCGGCTACAGACTTGAGCCACTCGAACCGTTCCTTGCTCATCTCCTCGGGAAGGATGGCGATCGAGTCGCAGCCGAGCAGGGCTGAGTTGTAGGCGCCGCCCCGGCAGTAGTTACCGGTCGAGGGCCATACAGCCTTCTGTGTGGTCGAGTCGAAGTTACCGGTCGTGAGTGCGGGTGCAAGACAGCCGTAGGTCGCTCCAACCTTGTGGGCACCGGTGGGGAACCATTTCCCGACGAGTGCGAAGATCCGTGCCTTCGTGCCGGTGATCTCCCTGGGGACCTCGAGGTAGTTTACCCCGTGGTGCCGTCCGCCCTGGTCGGCGGGCTCGTTCTTCCAGGTGATCCTGAAGAGGTTCACGGGATCGACATCCCAGAGCCCGGTGCTGTGGAGCTTCTCCTCAAGCTGGGTCGGGATCAGTGACGGGTCCTTCATCTGTGCGAACGTGGGATAGATGATCCCTTTCTCTCGGCAGCGCTGGATGTTCTTCTCTCGGATCTCCTCATGCATGGTCAGATCTATCATAACTTCTCCTCCAATTCAGATATCAGTTTTTATTATATTACGATTTCGTAAAAAACCAAATATGAAATAGAATATTTACGAATACGTAGAATATTCCACCAATTCTTACCTTTTACACCAATTGGGTTGTAAAGTCAATATTTATTTTATGCAAATATATCAATTGTTGCAGATTGTTGCAACTTTTTATTGACAGAAGTTCTTTTGACAGTACAATGAAGGATAGGGTTTATTGAATTACGGTTATGGAGGAGTGATTATGGGTGATAGTATGAGACCTGTCCCTTTCCGGGAACTGATCGGCAGGATGAGTGCCGAGTTCATGGCTAACCAATCGATCTTCGGTATCGACAGGGAACAGTTCTTCGAGAAGACGACGGGACGGAAGGTACAGGTACTCAACCAGCACTGTTCCACCCCGGTAGGTCCTGCTGCGGGTCCCCATACCCAGCTGGCACAGAATATCATCACATCCTATCTTGCAGGCGGTCGGTTCATGGAACTGAAGACCGTCCAGAAGCTTGATACCCTTGAGATCGACAAGCCGTGCATCGATGCCAGGGATGAGGCGTATAATGTGGAATGGTCCACCGAGTACACCCTTGAGAAGGCGTATGATGAGTATATCAAGGCGTGGATCATCCTCCACCTCTTAGAAGAGGTACTTACCGGGGAGCAGGTAGCCGAGCCCTCCTTCATCTTCAACATGAGCGTTGGCTATGACCTCGAGGGGATCAAGACGGCTAAGATGCAGACCTATATCGACTCGATGCTCGACTCATCGAAGAATGAGCTGTTCTCTTCCTATATAGAGGAGCTCGAGCAGCTCATCGGTGAGGGGGAGTTCCTCGACGGGATGGGTGAGGGGATAGATTATGCCCTCCTGAAGGGTATCGGCAGCCGGATCAGCCGGACGGTCTCACCGTCAGTGACCCTCTCCACCATGCATGGGTGCCCCCCTGCCGAGATCGAGGCCATCTGCTCCTACATGCTTGCAGAGAAGCAGATCGACACCTTCGTGAAGCTGAACCCGACCCTCCTGGGGTATGACTTCGTCAGGGAGACCCTCGACGGTCTCGGCTATGAGTACCTCCACCTGAAGAGGGAGTCCTTCGATCATGACCTGCAGTACCCCGATGCGGTCGCTATGCTGACACGTCTCAGAGCACTTGCGAAGGAGCAGGGGCGGAAGTTCGGTGTCAAGCTGACCAATACCCTCGGCTCAGTGAATGACCAGGGTGAACTCCCGGGTGAGGAGATGTACATGTCGGGAAGGGCCCTCTTCCCGCTGAGCGTCAACCTCGCATACAAACTTTCTTGTGAATTTGACGGCAGCCTGCCGATCTCCTATTCCGGTGGTGCGAATGCCGGGAACATACAGAAGCTCTTCGAGACGGGGATCCACCCGATCACCATGGCCACGGAGATGCTCAAGCCCGGCGGATATGTGCGCATGAAGCAGATCGCTGAGATCTGCGAGGCCGCCGAAGGCTGGGATGCGGATTCGATAGACCTCGTGAAGCTCGAAGCCCTCGCATCGGAAGCCGTGAGTGCCGATTACGCTACGAAGGATTACCGGGGTACCGACAGGATCACGACCGGGGCACCGCTGCCGCTGTTCGACTGTTATGTCGCACCCTGCACGGTTGCCTGCCCGATCGGGCAGGACGTACCGGAATACCTCTACCTCGTGGGTGAGGGAGACTATGCCCAGGCCTTGTCGGTCATCTATGACAAGAACGCGCTCCCGAACATCACCGGTCACATCTGCGACCACCAGTGCATGTACAACTGCACCAGGCTCGATTACGAGGGGGCTGTGCAGATCCGTGAGATGAAGCGCATCGCCGTGGACAACGGATTCGAGGAGTATATCGAGAGCTGGGAAGCACCGTTCAAGAGTGACTTCCAGGCTGCGGTGATCGGGGCAGGTCCCGCCGGGCTCTCCGCAGCCTACTTCCTGGCACGGGCCGGGTTCGTCGTCACTGTCTTCGAGCGTGAGGAGAGTGCCGGGGGTGTCGTACGGCATGTGATCCCGGGCTTCAGGCTCCCGGTCGAGGCCATCGAGGCCGATATAGAGTTCATCAGGAAACATGGCGTGAATTTCGTCTTCGGGGCAGAACCTGAGGAGATCACCATCAGTTCCCTCAAGGGAAAGGGCTTCGACCACATCTTCGTAGCCGTGGGTGCGGAGAAGGATAACCCCATCCCGCTCGAAGGCGATAGGAGCAGGGTCATCGAGGCCCTCGATCTCCTGGGGACCTACCGGAAGGACCCTTCATCCCTGAGCCTCGGGAAGCATGTAGCGGTCATCGGCGGCGGCAACACTGCCATGGACAGTGCGAGGGCAGCCCTCACGATCGACGGGGTGGAGAGCGTGAACGTCCTCTACCGGAGGACGAAGAAGGAGATGCCCGCAGACCTCGAGGAGTATGAGAACGCGATCTCAGACGGTGCGGTCTTCAGCTTCCTCACGAACCCAGAATCCCTCACCCCCGATGGTGAGCTCACCTGCAGGGTGATGGAGCTCGGGGAGCCCGATTCCAGCGGCAGGAGGAGACCGGTACCGACAGAGAAGACGGTCTCCCTGCATGTCGATACCATGATCACCGCGATCGGCGAACATGTCGATACGGCCGCACTCGAAGGAATGGGCATATCGGTGAATCCCAAGGGATGGGCGATCGTCGATGACGATACCCTCCAGACAGAGACAGAAGGGGTCTACATGATCGGTGACGCACAGAGCGGTCCCTCGACCGTCGTACAGTGCATCGCAAGTGCCAGGAAGGCGGTGGAAGCTGCCATAGACAGCATCCTTGGTCCTGAGGAGGAGCATGATCACGATCACGATCATGAAGATGAGTTCGAGGAACTCTCCGAAGAAGAGGCTGCCGGGATCGAGGAGGCTGAGGATGCCTTCTTCGGTGAGATCACGGAAAAGAAGGGTGTGCTCCTGGAAGCAGCCGGGCCTGGCATCAGTGATGCGGAGTTCGGCCGGATCGAGGCAAGACGCTGCCTCGAATGCAGCTATATCTGCAACAAGTGCGTGGAAGTATGCCCGAACCGGGCGAACATGGCGATCGATGTCCGGGAAACCGGGCTCTTCGATAACCCCTACCAGATCGTCCATATCGACGCCTACTGCAATGAGTGCGGGAACTGTGCGACCTTCTGCCCCTGGGAAGGACGTCCCTATACCGATAAGTTCACGGTCTTCAGCAGGGAGGATGACTTCCGCAGCTCGGAGAATGACGGGATGCTCCTGGAAAACGGAGTCCTGACGCTGCGACTCGCTGGAGAGGTCTCCCAGGCAGGGATAGGCCCTGACGGCAGGGTCGATGCAGATATCGAGGAGCAGGCTGCCGCCCTGGTCGAGACGATCATCGGGTACTACGGCTTCCTGCTCGGTCCCGTAGGAGAGTGATATGGCAAAGACAGTAATTAGAAATGCTACCCTGGTGGAGTTCTCCCCCTGTTCAGTGACAGAGGCTGTAGATATCGTCATTGACGATGACCTCATCACCGCTGTCGGTCCGGGTGCCGGTGCAGGGGTGGAAGCTGATGAGCTTATCGAAGCGGGTGGGAGGATCGTGCATCCTGGCATGGTCTGTTCCCACCATCACTACTATTCAGGTCTCTCGAGGGGGATCACGGCATCCATACCGCCGTCCCCTGATTTCATCTCCACACTGCAGAACCTCTGGTGGAGGATGGACCGGGCCCTCGATGAGGAGTCGACCTACTACTCCTCGATGATCTGCTCCATCGACGCGATCAAGGCCGGTACCACTGCCGTGATCGACCATCATGCAAGCCCGAACTACATCCGGGGATCCCTGCACCAGATCAAGCGGGGGTTCGAGGAGACCGGCCTGCGCGGCATGACCTGCTATGAGGTGACCGACCGCAACGGCGGTTCAGCAGAGCTGAAGGCCGGGGTCGAGGAGAACATCGCCTTCGCCCGTGAGGTCGAGGCTGACCGGAACGACCCCAAGAGTCCCTATCTCGTCGAGGCAGCAATCGGCGGCCACGCACCCTTCACGATCTCGGATGAGGGGCTCGAGCTGATGGCAGGAGCGGTGAAGGAGACAGGTAGGGGCATGCACCTCCATGTTGCAGAAGACCTCTATGATGTCTCCTGGTCACACCACCAGTACCGGAAGGATATCGTGAGGCGGCTCGATGAGTTCGGGCTCCTTGATGACAAGACCATCCTCGTTCACGGGATCTTCCTCTCAGAAGATGAGATAGCCCTGTTCAATGAGCGGGATGCATTCCTTGCCCATAACGCGAGGTCGAACATGAACAACCATGTCGGCTACAACAGGAACCTCCCGAAGATCAGGAACCTGGTCCTCGGAACCGACGGGATCGGGGCTGACATGTTCGAGGAGCTCAAGTTCGCCTTCTTCAAGCACCGCGATGCAGGCGGCCCCTGGTGGCCGGGAGACTTCCTCACAGCCCTGACTCGCGGCAACGAGATCCTGAAGCGTTATTTTGGATCGAGCTTCGGGCGGGTCGCACCGGGGTACAAGGCAGACCTGGTGCTCAGCGACTACGCCTCACCGACCCCGATCGTCGCTGATAACATCGCGGGTCATATCGCATTCGGGCTCGGGTCCGGTAGTGTGAACAGCGTGATGGTGAACGGGAGGTTCGTCATGAGAAACAGGGAGTTCCCCTTCGATGTGAAGAAGGTCTATGCGGATGCCGCACAGTCAGCTGAAAGAGTCTGGGAACGGGTGGATTCACTGGTGTAACAGATGGACGTAACGTCATACGTGACTATAACAATATAACAGAATCAGGAGAGATATAGGATGGAGATGCAGAAACAGATTTCAGAACTTGCGAAGAAGTACCGCGATTATACCGCGATCAACCTTTCGAAGATGGTACAGGCCAAATCCTACAGCAGTAAGGAGGAAGAGGTCTGCCGTCTCATCGTCACCCTCTGTGAGGAGGCTGGTTTCGACGAGGTGCGAATCGACGGGCTTGGCAGCGTCGTCGGCAGGGTCGGGTACGGCCCGAAGGCGATCGCCTTCGATGCCCATATAGACACGGTCGAGGTCGGTGACCCGTCCCAGTGGGAATTCGATCCCTTCTGCGGGACGATCAAGGACGGCCTGGTGCTCGGAAGGGGGACCTCCGACCAGAAGGGCGGTGCGGCTTCCATGATCACTGCCGGAAGGATCCTCAAGGAACTCGGTTACGGCGGCGAGTACAGTGTTTACTTCACCTTCACGGTCATGGAAGAGGACTGTGACGGGATGTGCTGGAAGTACCTGATCGAGGAAGAGGGCTTCAAGCCGGATCTCGTGGTCTCTACCGAACCGACCTCCTGCAGGATCTACCGCGGGCATCGGGGAAGGATGGAGATCCAGGCCTTCATCAAGGGCGTATCTTCCCATGGTTCCGCCCCGGAGCGGGGAGTGAGCGCTGCCTACAAGGCTGCGAAAGCCACCCTGGCTATGGAGCAACTCAATGCCGACCTCAAGCCCGATGATGACAACTTCCTCGGGAAGGGGACGATCGTCGTCTCCCAGATCGACGTGAAGGGCCCGTCCCAGTGTGCCGTACCTGACCAGGCGATGATCTACCTTGACCGCAGGTTGACCTGGGGCGAGGATGCAGAGTTGGCCATCAGCCAGGTGAAGCAGTATATGTCCAAGGCGATCGGGGAATCGGAAGAATCGATCAAGGTCATCATGCCGGAGTATACGAAACGGGGCTGGAAAGGCACCGATTACGGGCAGGAACTCTATTTCCCGACCTGGAAGATCCCTGCAGATCACTATCTCGTCGAGTCAGGCGTCGAATCCTACCAGGCCCTCTTCGGGAAGGAGCCGGTCGTGGACAAGTGGACCTTCTCGACCAACTGCGTGGCAACGACCGGACGGCACAAGATCCCCGCAATCGGGTTCGGCCCCGGGGACGAGGCCCAGGCACATGCACCGAATGAGATCAACCGGGTAGATGACCTGGAGATCTGTGCGGCATTCTATGCGATGCTGCCCTATTCGCTGGAGGGGAAGAATTAGTATATTAGAAGATGCGGAGGAACTGAAATATATGAAGAAGAGAATCAGTGAATCTATCCGCAGAGTCGATGCAGTGGACAAGGCCGGCGGTGTGACGAAGTATCTCTCGGACATGGGGTTCGAGGATCTTCAATACGGCCGGCTGGTCCGTGCCCTGCGCTCTCATGCGAGGATCAGGAGCATCAGCTGCCCTGACCTGCCGGAGGGGTACTATTTCATCACCAAGGATGATATACCCGCAGGCGGCAGGAACGAGATCCAGCAGATTGGGAACGACTGGCCGGTCTTCGTCGCCGACGAGGTGATGTTCTACGGTGAGACGGTCGGGATGCTCGTGGGACCGGATCGCCAGACGATCCTTGAGCTCGAGGACCAGATCGAGATCGAGTATGAGGACCTCCTTCCCGCCCTCACCATAGACGAGGGCCTCGCTCTCAAGAGCGGGAAGATCTTCGGTGAACACAACACCTTCGGTGATTACGACCTGAACAAGGGCGATGTGGAAGCAGGCTTCAAGAAGGCCGTCACGATCTTCGAGGATGAGATCACCACCGGCTACCAGGAGCATGTCTACATGGAACCCCAGGGGATCGTAGGCTACTATGACGATGAGGACCGGTTCGTGCTCGTCGCCTCATGCCAGTGTCCCTTCTATCTGCGGAAGGCAGTGGGGAACGTGCTGAACATCGACAAGAAGCGGATAGTCGTGCGCCAGGCCGTGACAGGCGGGGCGTTCGGCGGGAAGGAGCACTTCCCGGACATCATCGCCGCCCCGCTCGTGGTCGCGGTGAACAAGGTGCGAAAGCCGATCCAGGTGGTCTTCGACCGGAAAGAGGATATAAGCTTCACGGCCAAGAGGCACCCGAGCCGGGGAAGATTCAGGACAGGCCTCGATGCTGACGGGAACATCGTGGCGATGGAGGTCGATGTGACCATCAACGCCGGTGCCTATATGAGCTGTTCCAACATCGTGCTGCAGCGGGCGATCTTCTCCATCAACAGCGTCTATAATATAGAGAACGTCCATGTGAGGGGCCGGTCGGTGGCGACCAACTGCTTCCCCTCTGATGCCTTCCGGGGCTTCGGTGCCCCGCAGGGGATCTTCCTCGCAGAGATGCACATGTCCCATATAGCACGATCCCTCGGGATCAGCCCGCTCGAGTACAAGCGGCAGCGCTTCATGAAGCAGGGCGATACTACCATCACCAACGGCATCATGCATGACATCGTGAAGCTCGAGGAGATGGTGGATGTTGTCGATGAAGATTCAGGATTCATCAGGAAACTTGGATCATACACCCCCGGCAAGGGGAAGGGGATCGGCATCGCCTTCTACCAGCATGGAGCCGGTTTCACTGGGAACGGCGAACAGGAGATCATCAAGGCCGAACTGAAGATGCGCAAGCATAAGGACGGCACGGTTGAGATCCTCCTCTCGAATGTGGAGATGGGGCAGGGACTCCAGACCACCTTCCCGAAGATCGCGGCAGCCGTGCTGGGGATCCCGATCGAGAAGATCTCCTGCGACAACCCTGACACATCGGTAGTCCCGGATTCCGGGCCGACCGTGGCATCACGGTCGCTGATGGTCGTGGGCAAGCTCGTGGAGCGTGCTTCGCTCAAGCTCAAGGCCCAGTGGGAAGAGGGTGAAGAGGTCGAGGTCACGGTGCATTATGTCCATCCCGAAGGCCTTAGCTGGAATCAGGAGACCCTCCAGGGTGATGCCTACCCCGCCTTCGGCTGGGGCGTATGCGTCATCGAGGTCGAGGTGGACCCGGCTACCGGCGAGGTGGAGACGAAGGGCATCTGGACTGCCCATGATATCGGGGTCGCGATCGACGAGATGATCGTGCACGGCCAGGTGAACGGCGGTGTCGTCCAGGCCCTGGGCTACGGGTCTCTGGAGAAGCTGGAATACCGGGACGGACGTTTCGTGCAGAACACGCTGGCGGACTACATCATCCCGACTTCGATGGATTTCCCGATGATGCACAGCCATCTGGTAGAGAACCCCTATGAGAACGGCCCCTACGGGGCGAAAGGGCTCGGGGAGCTCGTCTTCGACGGTGCTGCAGCGGCATTCGCCGATGCGGTGGAACATGCGATCGGGAAGAACCTCTACAGGATACCGGTGACCCCGGAATACATCATGGAGGTGAAGAGTCGTGCATGACGTGACGTTCATACTCAACAACAAGGAGACAACCGTGACCGGTCCCGGCGAGATGCGGCTGCTAGACGTGCTCAGGGAGGACCTCGGGCTCACGGGTGTCAAGGAAGGCTGCGGCGAGGGTGAATGCGGGGCTTGTTCCGTCCTGAAGGACGGCTGCCTGGTGAACTCCTGCATGGTGCCGATCGGCACGGTGCACGGTTCGACCATCGAGACCCTCGAGGGACTCCGTGAGACTGACGAGGGGCGATGCATCATCGAAGCCTTCGCCGACTCCGGGGCGGTGCAGTGCGGTTTCTGCACCCCTGGGATGGTCATGGCTTCCGTTGCCCTGCTGAGAGCGAACCCCCATCCGACGGTCGATGAGATCAAGGTCGGGTTGTCCGGGAACCTCTGCAGGTGTACCGGCTACGACATGATCATCAAGGGAGTCCAGCTCGCATCGGAGCGGGGGGACAGCATATGGTAGAGACCTATAGACCACAGACGCTCGAAGAGGCCCTGAAGATCCGGGAAGCGACACATGCGGTGCCGCTCGCCGGCGGGACCGACCTGATGGTGCGGTACAGGAGCTTGGCCGGGACCCTGCCGGGATTCCCCTGGCCGGTCCTGTTCATCAACCACCTGGGGGAACTGAAGTTCATCGAGGTGAGGGGAAAGGAGCTCATGATCGGGGCTGGTGCGACCCTCTCGGAGGTGGAGCACGATCCCCAGGTACCGAAGATGCTGAGGACTGCTGTCAGCCAGATGGCGGCTCCTGCCCTGAGGAATCTCGGGACGGTCGCGGGTAATATCTGCAACGCATCTCCTGCCGGTGATACGATCAGCGTGCTTTATGCCCTGAATGGGAAGGTACAGCTGAGTTCGCTGCGCGGACAGCGGGAGATCCCGATCATGGACTTCATAACCGGGCCGGGGAGGAAGGACCTCGCGGAGGATGAACTGATGACTGCCGTCATCATCCCCATCGAATCCTTCACCACGGCATCGTACCGGAAAGTTGGGACGAGGAAGGCGAATGCCTTGTCCAAATTATCCTTCTGCGGACTGGCTTCAGTGAAAGCCGGCCGTATAGATGATATCAGGCTCACCTTCGGTGCCGTTGGCCCGACCGTGGTCCGTTCAGTAGAGACTGAAAGACGAATCATCGGGTTATCTGTTGAAAAGCTGAAGGAGCTGTATTCTGAGATACGCCGCGATTACGCGGCGTTGATCCAGCCAATCGATGATCAGAGATCGACTGCCGTCTACAGGAAGGAGGTATCCCTCAACCTGCTGGACCAGTTCATCGACACATTGATCATGGAGTGATACTATGGCTGCGCTTGTTCTGAAAGATGTATTCTATCTCTACCTATCCTCACAGAGAGAGCCTCTGAGGGGATACGACCTGCTGATGCATGACGGAGTGGTGAAACAGATCGCCAGGGAGATCGAGCCCCCTGAAGGGGCACGGGTGATCGACTGCTCGCACCACGTCGTGGTCCCTGGGTTCGTGAACACCCATCACCACTTCTACCAGACCCTCACGAGGAATATTCCCGCTGTCCAGGACGCCAAGCTCTTCGACTGGCTGGTACACCTCTATGAGATCTGGAAGTTCATCGATGAGGAGGCGGTCTACCACTCCTCACTGCTTGCCATGGGCGAGCTGTTGAAGACCGGCTGCACCACGACCACCGACCACCACTACCTCTACCCGCGTTCGTTCACCGCTGACATGATGGGCGTGCAGTTCAGTGCTGCCGAGCAGCTTGGGATGCGGTTCAGCCCGACGAGGGGCTCCATGTCCTTAAGCAGGAAGGATGGGGGACTCCCCCCTGATTCCGTTGTCCAGGACGAGGAGGAGATCCTCGCAGACAGTCTGAGGGTGATCGAGCAGTATCATGATCCTGCAGCTCAGGCCATGAGGAAGGTCCTCCTGGCCCCCTGCAGCCCGTTCAGTGTCTCGAAGGACCTCATGAAGGAGTCGGTGAAGCTTGCACGTGAATACGGGGTCGGGCTGCAGACGCACCTTGCGGAGACGCTGGACGAGAGTGATTTCTGCGTCGAGAAATACGGGAAACGGCCGCTGGCCCTCATGGAGGAGTGCGGTTTCATCGGGAATGATGTCTCCTACGCCCACGGGATACACTTCAATGACGATGAACTGAAGCTGCTCGCGAAGACCGGCACCCATATTGCACACTGTCCATCCTCGAACATGAGGCTGGGTTCAGGTATCTGTCGGGTCCATGAGATGCTCCCGATGGGGATCAACGTGGCTATCGGCGTGGACGGTTCCGCATCGAACGACTCCTCAGACTTCCTCGGTGAGATGCGTAACGCACTGCTGCTGCAGCGGGTCAGGTACGGGAGCGGGGCGATCACAGCCCGGGAGATCTTCAGGATGGCATCGGAGAACGGGGCGTCCCTGCTCCACTTCGACGGGGTCGGGAAGCTCGAAGAAGGGTACGCAGCAGATGCTGCGGTCTTCGATGTGAGTTCCTTCGAGTACGCAGGGTCACTCTCTGACCCGCTGGCAGCCCTCATATTCACCGGCTACGACCACAGTACCGCCTACACCATCGTGAACGGGAAGGTAGTCGTCGATGAGGGAAGGATCGTCGGGGTCGACGAAGGAGAACTGGCTAAGAAGGGGAATGAGATAGCAGGAAGGCTGCTTGCCTCTTCGTAAGGTCGGTATGGGAGGATGGTATGATCACAGATTTTATCAGGAGCACATCGCTCGATGAACTTCTTGAGCATAGGATGCGTCTCGGGACAGAGAGTCTCTTCATCGCCGGAGGGACAGAGATCAACAGGCTGGGCTCTGAGTCTGCGCCGTTACCCTATACAGGACTGAGCCTGGAAGGGCTGGGGCTCGACGTCATCGCCGAGAACGAGGATGGGATCTTCATCGGGGCGATGGTACGCCTCCAGGACCTCGTCGAGGCAGATGAGGTGCCGGGATACCTGAAAGAAGCAGCATGCTTCGCCGGTTCGAGGACGTTGAGGAACATGGCTACCATCGGGGGAAACATCGCTGCCTGCAGGGATGACTCCTACCTGCTGCCGGTCCTGATCGCGGCCAAGGCGAGGATCCACACGATCGACATAGACTCAGACGGCAGGATCATACGTGAGGATATACCGATACGTGAGTTCGTCGAGAACTTCGAGAACTTCAAGGGTTCCTGCATAGAGGAGATCTTCATAAAGAAGAAGCCCAGGATCGTGCGTGTGAAACGGTATGCACGGACCGCCCAGAGACGTCCTGACGCAGTGGTTGCCTTCGGAGCCGAGTTGACTGACGGGCAGTATGCCGATGTACGGGTAGTAGTCGGTGGAATCGGTGCGGGTATACAGCGCCTTCCCGTGATAGAGCAGGCGATCGAGAACCGTGACCTCACCGAAGAGGCACAGTGCCTTCAGATGGTACGGCGTGAGATCACGCCGGCTGATGACATCACGGGCAGCCGGGAATACCGGCAGTACCTGATCGCGGTAACGATCCTGAAGATGATCGAGACAGAACGAGGAGGTCAGTCATGATGATCTCATGCACGATAAACGGAGTGAAGAAAGAGCTCACCGGGGGAACCGGGGAATCCCTGCAGTCCGTCCTCAAGAGAACCGGGTTTATATCAGTCAGGGACAGTGACGATGCGGAAGGCTTCGCAGGAAGCGATACCGTACTCATCGACGGTATCCCCATGTATGCGAACCTGCTCGTCCTCAGCCAGGTAGAGGGGAAGGCGATCACCACGCCCGAATCGCTCGCTGTCGGGAGGAACCTCAGCGTGGTGCAGCAGGCGATGGTGGATGCAGGAGTCGTCCAGTCAGCCTATAACGCCCCGGCTGCGGCCCTGTTGATCACCGAACTGCTCGAGCGGGAACCGGACCCTGACTGGGACGATATCGCCGATGCACTCTCAGGCCTTTTCAATCGGGCCACCGGCTATGAACAGTTCTTCACGGCAGTGAAGCTGGCCAAGGAGCGGATGAATGATCCTTCCTATACCACGGAGATCGCCCCTGAGTTCAGGGAAGACCTTCGTGTGGTTGGCAAGGTGAAGCCGAAGGTCGACGGCAAGAAGCTCGTCGCAGGCTGGAAGGCCTTCGTCGAGGATATGGTCGAACCGGGCAGCTGTCACCTGAAGATGCTGCGCTCACCCCATGCACATGCCTATATAACGAGGATCGATACCTCGAAGGCTGAAGCCTGTCCGGGTGTCGTGCTTGTGATCACCTATAAGAACTGTCCCGATGTCTATTACGGCTCTGCCGGGCAGGGATTCCCGGAACCGTCCCCCTATGACAAGCGGATGTTCAATCACAAGGTCCGCCATGTCGGTGACCGGGTCGCGGCAGTCGTGGCTGAGACTCCCGAGATCGCGCAGGAGGCGCTGAAGCTCATCGAAGTGGAGTATGAGGTGCTGAAGCCGGTCTTCACCATAGACGATGCAGCAGCCGAAGGCGCACCGATCGTCCAGAACGGGGTCGTCGAGTATGTCGCAGGAGCTCCGAATGACCTCGAAGCCTATAACCAGAGCTCTGATGAGCGGGACGGGAAGGTCATCTACCAGTTCCCGCTCCATGCTGACTCCCACCGGAACATCGCGGCGGGTGCCCACGGCTCCATCGGCGATATAGCCAGGGGGCTTGAAGAGGCTGATACCGTCATCGAGCGTACCTATGAGACCTCACAGATCCAGTGTACGCCGCTGGAGACCCATATTGCCTATGCGAAGATGGATGGGGACCGGGTGGTCATCCATGCCTCGACCCAGGTGCCATGGCACCTGAGGAGGATCGTTGCGACCGTCCTTGGGATCAGCGAGAACCAGGTCCATGTCATCAAGGAACGGGTAGGCGGGGGCTACGGCTCAAAGCAGGATATCCTCCTCGAGGAGGTGACCGCCTATGCTGCATGGACTACCGGCAGGTCGGTACTCTACCACTACAGCCGGGAAGAGGAGTTCATCGGGAACAGCACCAGGCACCCGATGAAGATCACCATGAAGCTCGGTGCGAAGAAGGACGGCAAGCTTACCGCGGTCTATATGGACCTCAAGGCGAATACCGGGCCCTTCGGCAACCACTGCCTCACGGTCCCCATGAACGCCTGCTCGAAATCACTCCCGCTCGTGCTCTGTGACAATATGGCATTCGATGTCACGACCTACTACTCGAACATACCGCCCACAGGGGCATACCAGGGATACGGGGCCCCGAAGGGGAGCTTCGCACTCATGACTGCCCTCGGCGAACTGGCAGCTGAACTCGATATGGACCTGTATGAGCTGCTAGAGGCCAACCGGGTGCGTGAGGGCTCCATGCTGGAGATCCTCAGGTGTCTTGGAGAGGGACGGGAGGGGACTCCCGCCCTCGTGAAGAGCTGCGGGCTCGACGGTGCCCTCGAGAAAGGGGCCAAGATGATCGATTGGGGAGAGAGAGAGGAGTCTGGAGATCCTGATGTGAGGATCGGCAAGGGGGTCGCCCTGATACAGCAGGGGTCAGGCCTCCCCGGCCTTGACCATTCCTGTGCCGATATCAAGATGCTCGCAGACGGCTCGTTCATGCTCCACTCCGGAGGCGCCGACCTCGGGACCGGGCTCGATACCGTTTCGGTCAAGTTCGCCGCGGAGGTACTCTGCGTCGATATGGATCGGGTCTCGATCCTGTCCGGCGATACGGACAGCACCCCCTTCGATACCGGGGCCTATGCCTCGAGCGGGACGTTCTTCTCAGGCAGTGCCTCGAAACTGGCTGCTGAGGAGCTGAGGACGAGAATCCTTAACGCCGCCTCACGGTCACTCGGGGAGGACGTGGAGAGTTTGACAGTAGCCTATCCGGGGAAGGTCGTTTCCGAGGGTGGGAAGGAGATCTCCTACTGGCAGATCGCCCAGGATACCCAGGCAGGCCTTGGTATGGGGCAGCTCGTCGGCTATGCCTCGTTCACGACAGAGGAAGCCGCATTCCCCTATGGGGCCCACTTCTGCCAGGTCTCGGTGAATACCAGGACCGGTGAGATCACACTTGATAAGTACTACGCCCTGCAGGACTGCGGGACACCGATCAATCCCGAACTGGCATTGGGCCAGATCTACGGGGGCAGCCTGAAATCGATCGGGCACACCCTCTACGAGGATATGATCCTTGATGAGGACGGAGCCTGCCGGGTCACCGGCCTCAGGGACTACGGGGTCCCGATGATCTCGGAAGTGCCTTCTGACTTCAAGGCCGTGCTCATCCCGACCGATGACCCGGACGGGCCGTTCGGGGGCAAATCCGTCTCGGAGATCAGCTGCAACGGGGCAGCCCCGGCCATTGCCAATGCCATCTATGATGCTGCAGGGGTCTGGATCCGGGACTGGCCGTTCACAGCCGAGAAGGTGCTGCGGGCCTTAGGGAAGATTTCGTAACCACCATACTGAGAAGAGAGTATGTTATTATTTTTGATTACCGTTGGAGGATGGAAAGAGAGATGAAGAAGAAAGAGATACAGAAGATGATCGAGGCGCTTGCTGAGCTTGAGACGAAGGGGATGTACCTGAACGACTTCTTCCATACCTGGAAGGAGAGCGATGATGAGATCGATGCCACATTCAAGGTGGCCGATATCCTCAGGGCAATGAGGGAGGAGAACATCTCCTCGAAGGTCTTTGACAGCGGGCTGGGAATCTCCCTGTTCAGGGACAACTCGACGAGGACCCGGTTCAGTTTCGCCAGTGCCTGCAACCTGCTCGGCCTGGAAGTACAGGACCTCGATGAGGGGAAGAGCCAGATCGCCCATGGTGAGACGGTGAGGGAGACTGCGAACATGATCTCCTTCATGGCTGACGTCATCGGGATCCGGGACGACATGTACATCGGCAAGGGGCATACCTACATGAAAGAGGTGGCCGAAGCCGTTGAAGAGGGGAACAAGGATGGGGTACTCGAGCAGAGACCGACCCTGGTCAACCTCCAGTGTGATATAGACCACCCGACCCAGTCGATGGCTGACATGCTCCATGTCATCCATGAGTTCGGCGGGGTCGAGAACCTCAAGGGCAAGAAGATCGCCATGACCTGGGCCTATTCACCATCCTACGGGAAGCCGCTCTCAGTTCCCCAGGGTATCATCGGGCTCTTCACCCGGTTCGGCATGGATGTGGTCCTTGCCCATCCGGAAGGCTATAACGTGATGCCGGAGATGGAAGAGGTCGCTGCAGAGAATGCCCGGAAGAGCGGCGGTTCCTTCACCAGGGTCGAGAGCATGGAAGAGGCCTTCAAGGATGCCGATATCGTCTACCCGAAGAGCTGGGCTCCCTTCTCCGTCATGGAAGAGCGGACGCAGCTCGTGGAAGAGGGAAAGTTCGATGAGCTCAAGGACCTGGAGAAGCGATGTCTCGAACAGAATGCACAGTTCAAGGACTGGGAATGCACCGAGGAACTCATGGCAAAGACACGCGACGGCAAGGCCCTCTATATGCACTGCCTGCCGGCAGACATCTCAGGGGTGAGCTGCAAGGAAGGGGAGGTCTCCGCTTCCGTCTTCGATCGCTATCGTGTGCCCCTCTACAAAGAGGCGAGCTTCAAGCCGTACATCATCGCAGCGATGATCTTCCTCAGCAAGTTCGAGGACCCCGCGGCTAAACTCAAGGAATTATTGGATGCAGCGAAGGCACGCATCCGATAGGCAGGTCTAACGACCTCCATAACCCAAACCCTGCCGACTGTCCCCACAGTCGGCTTTTTTCATGCCCCTGACCTACAGCTCGTAGATCTCATGATCGATGAAGATATCGACAAGGTGGGGGTCGAACTGAGAGCCCCTGTTGAGCTTGAGCTCCTCCACGGCAAAGAGCTTGGGAAGGGCGTCCCGGTAGGGGCGGTTGCTCGTCATGGCATCAAAGGCGTCGGTCAAGGTCACGATACGCACCAGGAGGGGGATCTCCTCTCCCTTGAGCCCGTCGGGATAGCCCGTCCCGTCATACCGCTCATGGTGGTTCCTGATGATCGGGAGATAGGGCTTGAAGAGGTCGATGTACTGCACGATCTTCGCCCCGGCCTCTGGGTGCATCCTGATCGTCTCAAACTCCTCATCGGTGAGCGTTGACTTCTTGTTGAGGATCTGTTCGGAGATACCGATCTTCCCGATGTCGTGGAGCAGGGCTCCGGCTTCGAGGATGAGCAGATCATCGGAGGAGAGCGGGAGGTATTCCGCTATCTTGAGCGAGAGGGAACGTACCCGGCTGCAGTGGCCCTTCGTGTAGACATCCTTCTGCTCGATGGTCTCCGACAATGCCTCTATCGTTGCCATCGTGGTCTTCATGATGGTCATATAGGCATCATCGAGTTTCGTCTCGAGCTCTTTCTGGTAGTTGGAGTTGATGTGGAAGGCGTGTGATTTTGCCTTCTGTTCCTTCGACTTGGTGAGCACCCGCTCGACACAGTCGAGGAGCTCAGCCTTGTGCACCGGCTTCGAGAGGAAGTCAGCAGCCCCCTCCCTGATGGCCTTCATGCCCGTCTCGAGGTCGCTGAATGCCGTCATCATGATGATCGGGAGGTCAGGGTAGCGGGAGTGGATGATCTCCAGGACCTCGAACCCTGACTTCCCGGGCATCTTGATGTCGAGGATCACCAGGTCTACCGAAGCATGGTCGATCTTCAGCTGGCTGATGAGCTCATCGCCGTTAGTGCATTTGGTCACCTTGTAATCTGCCTTCTTCAGGATCAGTTCCAGAACCTTTCTGATAGCAGGATCGTCGTCAGTCGTGATTATATGGTGCTGGTTCACTTTCTAGGACTCCCTTTTATTTCGTATCCCAACTGACAGAATGAATGGGACCGATTCTTTATATGCTTCATAGCCTGGAAAAAGTCTTGGAAAGATATGAATATCTTCTACTATAATCAATAAAAGATTGCATATTGTCAATATCACCATGAGCATGAGATATCGGGTATCCAGGATGATGAACAGGCTGTTGATTCCAGTATACCAGATAAACCCCGGATGTCGAGAGAATCCATAGGTTCCCTGGCGATAGAGTTGCGGCGGGGCACTGCCTGGGGAGCTCTCACGGCCCTTCATACGATGGTAATAGAGAGGGATCTCGATCAGTACGGAATAGATGAGCAGGCCGGTTAGAATAGCCAGAAATGTGAACAGGATCACATGTGAAATAGTCAGCTGGACAAAATCGCGATTGGAGAGTAGTATGATATAGGGTACTGAAGTGAGTATGAAACCTGTGGAACTCATATACCGGAGGAGAGTTTTCCTGTATAATTGAGAGAGGTCATATATACAGACCAGGATGTACCCTGCTGTTCCAATCAGAATTAAATTGATAAATTCCATAATTTATCTTTATAATAGTATGAACAGGCACAATTGAAAAGTACATAAAAGGAACCTGCATGATTATTGATGTGTCGACCATCATACCTGCTATATCTTTCATACTCTATGTCTTCTTTGCTGCGTTCGGTTTCCTGCAGTATAAGAAGGATCGATTCTACTGGTCCTTCCAGCTCTACATGTGTTTCATCGTAGTATGGAGTTTCGGCTCCTTGATGATGCACCTCAACAGTTCGATCTACACACCGCTGCTCTGGAACAAGGTGATGCTCCTCGGCCTCCTGTCAGCACCCTTCCCGCTGATGCACTTCATACTCGACATCATGGAGATCAAGGTCCGCCCGATCCGTATATTCGTCTATTACAGCTACCTGATCATCTTCCTGCTCGGGTATTTGAACCTGACCGGGAGGGTCGTCTCCGCGGCATGGTTCGATGAGATGAACGTCTTCCACTATACCCTGGGAAGCGGCGTATACATCGCGTACTCCATCGACTATATCTACCTGATCCTCATCCTGCTGATCCTCTTCATCGGGAAGCGGTCGAAGAGCAGCATCCATTACGGGAAGGATATCTATCTCCCGCTCATCGGTGTGATCATCATGCTCGTCGGTATCTTCCTCAACGTCAACCCTGTGCTCGGCAGGTATCCCATCGATATCTTCGCGGCGACGATCAATGCCTTCCTGCTCTTCTACACGATCTATAAGTTCAAACTGATCAACTACTCCCGCATCGGCTTGAGCATCATGTTCTCGACGATCCTCGTGATCTTCGCGGCGATCGCCTACTTCGTCATCTTCTACATCGTCCAGATCTTCAACAAGGACTTCGCCCCGTTCAATACCATACAGCTCTCCTTCATCCTCGGACTGGTCACGGTCATCGTGATCCACCCGATACGAAACCTGATCTCCTACATGATCGACAAGATCATCATCCCGAAGCGGCACCCCTACCAGGCGACGATCAAGGGGCTGAGCCAGCGGCTCACGACCATCGTGGACCTCACCGAACTCGGGGATGAGGTCGTTGAGACCCTCAAGATCGGTTCCCAGACCGACTGGGTCCTCTTCGTCGTCAAGGACCTCAAGGACACGCAGGACCACTTCAAGCTGATCTCGAACAACAACTGCAAGACGAACCTGAAGATCGGTTCCGAGGTGCGGTTCAACTTCACCGATTCCGTGAAGCGCCACCTCGAGAACTTCCAGAAGGAGAATATAAGCTCCATCCTCTATGCAAAACCGGATGAGCCGCGGTTCATGACCAGTGCCAAGCTGCCCGATGCGGATGTCGTGATCCCGCTCATCTTCAGGAAGAGCATCGCGGGCTACATCTTCATCGGGTTCGACCCGGTCAAGATGATCATCTCCAAGATCGAGCTCGATGCCCTGGAGATCCTTGCTGCCCAGTGCTCCCTCTCCCTGAAGAATGCGCTCTCGTTCGAGCAGCTGCGCAACCAGGGCCATGAACTCATCATGAGCAACAACAAGCTCGAAGCGATCTTCAACGGGATCGCATCCCCGGTATGCATGATCGATATCGACTACACGGTCCGTGAGGTCAACAGTGCTACCACGGGTTTCGTCGGTAAGAACAGGGAGGAGCTCATCGGGCGCAAGTGCTACCGGGTCCTCTTTGACCGGAACAGGCCCTGTTCATTCTGCAAAGCCCTCGACTGTCTCCACTCCGGTGCGATGCAGGTCTCCGAGGCTGATGTGGGGGATGCCACCTATTCATTCCAATTCCATACGATCCGGGTCCCGAAGAACTCAAAGGGACAGTTCATAGAGATCATCAATGACGTAACTGAGAATAAGAACCTGCAGCAGGAACTGGTCAGGACTGAGAAGATGGCAGGCATCGGTACCCTCGCTGCCGGCATCGCTCATGAACTGAACAACCCCCTGGCCGGGATCCTTGGTACTGGAGAGATCATGTTGTCTGAGATAGAAGAAGATTCTCCCATCAAGGAGTATGTAGAGGATATCATCTCATACTCCAAGACCGCTGCGGATGTCATCAGGGAACTGTCCGTGTATACCAGGAAGGAGGAGCGTGAGAAACAGGCCGTCGACATCGTGCGGATCCTCGAGTTCTCCCTGCGTCTCGCTTCCCGTGGTAATGAGTCGAAGAACATCAAGGTGGAACGGAGCTACCAGGCCCTACCCACCATCGAGGCGAACGAGAGCGAGCTGCAGCAGCTCTTCCTCAACCTTATCGTCAATGCCATGCAGGCAATGGACGGGAAGGGGACGCTGACCCTGCACTGCCGGGTCGTCAACGGCTTCGTCCACGTGTCGATCAAGGATACCGGTGCGGGGATCTCTTCCAAGGACATCAACCAGATCTTCACGCCGTTCTTCACGACGAAGGCTCCCGGGAAGGGGACAGGCCTCGGGCTGTCCAACTGCTACAAGATCGTTGACAGCATGGACGGCAGGATACGGGTGAAGAGCGAAGAGGGGCAGGGAGCGGAATTCATCGTGATCTTCCCGATCAACGAGGATGAGAAGAAGAATATATCGTTCACCCTCGTCACCGATTCGACCGGGCTCAATGATGTCTTCTATATCCAGCGAAAGGTGCTCGTTGGCGAGAAGGGCTACCTTGAGGAATCGATCCACCGTGAGATCGACGAGAAAGCCGTCCATATCCTGGCATACCAGGGTATCCAGCCGGTCGGTACGGTCTCCCTGCTGACTTCCGAACATGTCTGGCCGATGCCCATCGCCAAGAACTTCGATATCGAGTCAGTGCTGAAATCGAGGAGGAAGTGTTCCGAGATCCTGCGTCTGGCAGTCCTGCCCGAGATGCGCAATACCTCTGTGTCCATCGGGTTGATCATCCTGGTATTCCTCTTCTCGCGGTACCTCGGGGTCGAGGACGTCATCATCGATGTATTCCAGAATGACAAGAAGACGATCAAGCTCTACAAGAAGTTCGGGTTCGAGGAGGTCGGCATGTTCCGGTCCCCGGACCCTGTGACCGTCCTCGTGCTCCACAGCAAGACGACCTACGAGAAGGACAGCAACCAGCTGCGCCATTTCGTGCGCCCGATGTTCAGGAAACTCCTCAATATGTTCGATTTCGGGGAACATACCTCAGGGATCGTCGAAGAGATGAACAAGATCGTGCCGCTCGAACTCAGCAAGGAACCCGAAGCACTCGAGAACCCGCTCTCAGAGTTCATACCGTAGGCGTATAAGCCGCTCCACGATGCCGGGAGGCAGCAGACGGCTCACCAGGTACATGAACCGTGTCCTTCCCCCGATGGGGAGAAGGATAGGCGGCTTCCGCCGTCCTGCAGTACGGAATATGGCCTGTGCGACCCTGTCTGCATGCATACCCTCCTCGATACTCCTGTCCCGCTGACGTTTGGCCCTTCTCACCTGAAGAGCATACGCAGACCCCTCCGGTATATTTTCCAGCTGCGGGAGGGTGGTCTTCACGAAATCGAAGAATACCGTCGTGACCCATATCCCGTACTGGTGGAGCTCGCTGCGCAGGGCGGAGGAGTAGGCGACCAGGCCGGCCTTCGAAGATGCGTATACCGAGGAGAAGGGGACCGGCGTGAAGGCTGCAAGGGAACTGACGTGGATGATCTTTCCTGAACCCCGTTGACGCATCTTCCCGATGTAGAACCTGTTGAGCCTCATGATCCCGAACAGGTTCGTCTGGTAGAGCTCCTCGATCGTCTCGTCGGCAAAGTCCTCCGCAGCACCTATCTGTGAGATGCCCGCATTATGGATGAGGATGTCAGTCTCCGGGTGGCGCGTGCAGAACGCCTCGATGGAGGCGGGGTCGCAGAGGTCGAGGAGGTCGTAGGTCAGTCCAGGGGGATCTCCCGCCGTATCGAGTCCCTGCGGGTTTCTCGACGTACCCACTACCTCATACCCCGCAGCTGCGAACTGCCGGGCAGTCACCCGCCCGATCCCCCTCGATGCCCCCGTGATGATCACCTGTCCCATCTGCATATCCTCCTGAAAGTGAAACGGCTGTCTGTTCTGAACAGACAGCCGTATAGGTTCTAGTATACCGAAATGGGGAGACTATGCAAGAAGCTTGAGTATGAACAGGATCCCGATCACGATAG
Organism: Spirochaetia bacterium; assembly: GCA_963677595.1. Taxonomy (GTDB): domain Bacteria; phylum Spirochaetota; class Spirochaetia; order CAKZLE01; family CAKZLE01; genus CAKZLE01. Next base: position 3,955,721 of record OY782041.1, on the reverse strand, counting down.
TGAGTACGTTGATCTCCTTTGCTTTGCCTGTGCAGAGCTTGAGGAGGATCCATGAGAGCATACCGATCATGATACCGTCTGCGATGCTGTAGGCGACCGGCATGATGATGAGGGTCAGGAATGCAGGGATGGCTTCCGTGAAGTCATCGAAGTTAATATCCTTGACCGGTGACATCATGAAGAGGCCAACCAGGATGAGGGCAGGGGCTGTGGCTGCACCCGGGATCGCCAGGAACAGTGGTGAGAGGAAGAGCGCGATGATGAACAGGACTGCAACCGTGAGGGCTGTGAGACCGGTCCGTCCGCCTTCAGCAACACCAGCGGAACTCTCGACATAGGTCGTGACCGTACTGGTACCGAGGCATGCGCCTACTGTCGTACCGATAGCATCTGCCATGAGTGCCTGCTTGACCTTGGGGATGTTCCCCTTCGCATCGAGCATGCCGGCTTTCGTCGATACACCGATCAGGGTCCCGACCGTGTCGAACATGTCGACGAACAGGAAGGTGAAGAGCACGATCAGCATGTCAAAGGTGAAGATCTGCGCGAACTCGAACTTGAAGATGATCGGCCCGAGTGATGGGGGTGCCCAGCTTCCGCTCGGGGCCTGGGTGATCCCGAAGGGTATACCGATGAGCGTCGTGATCACGATACCGATCAGGAGTGATCCCTTGACCTTGAAAGCCAGGAGGACACCTGTGACGACCAGCCCGATGACTGCGAGCAGCGCTGTCCCTGTCGTCAGGTCACCAAGGGTGACGAGGGTAGCCCCGTCTACGATGATCCCGGCATTCTGGAAGCCGATGAACGCGATGAACAAGCCGATACCTACGGAGATAGCCTTCTTGATGTTCATCGGGATACTGTTGATGATGGCTTCCCGGACGTTGAAGATCGTCAGGATGATGAAGATGATACCTTCGAGGAAGACCGCTGTCAGTGCGAACTGCCAGGAATAGCCCATGGTCAGGACTACGGTATATGCGAAGAACGCATTGAGTCCCATACCGGGTGCGAGGGCGAACGGCAGGTTTGCGGCAAAAGCCATAACGAGGGTCGCGATCGCAGATGAAAGGGCTGTTGCGGTGAACAATGCCCCGAAATCCATTCCTGTCTCACTCATAATGAGCGGGTTCACAATAAGAATGTACGCCATGGTCAGAAACGTTGTGAGACCAGCCAGAACCTCAGTCCGCATATTCGTCTTATGCTCCTGAAGTTTAAAGAATTTTTCCATCTATCCTCTCCTTTAGGAAAATATTTATACTATCGAACATTGTACTATGATTGGTATCCCATGTACAGGGGAAAATATAAATTGTTGCATTCTGTTGCGGATAGGGCTGAATCGTGCTACTATACTCAAAACAGGAGGACTGGGAATATATGACTGAAACAGAAGGACTTAGGCAGTTCCTGGATGTCGCGGCCGGAAGGCGCAAGGCAGACCTGGTCATACGGCACGCGAGGATCGTCGACGTGTTCAACCATACCGTCATCGAGGGCTCGCTGGCTGTGGCACAAGGCCGTATCGCCGGTATCGGCGCATATGAGGGAATCGAGGAGATCGATGCTCACAGGGCTTATGTCATTCCCGGGCTGGTCGACAGCCATGTCCATATAGAATCGGGGATGGTCTCCCCGGAACAGTTCGTACGGACTGTATTACCGTGTGGGACCACGACGATCATCGCGGACCCGCATGAGATCGCGAATGTGTCAGGCATGAGGGGTATCAAGTACATGCTCGATGCCACGCGGGGGGTCCCGATGCATGTCTGGATGATGCTTCCCTCCTGTGTCCCGGCAACGGGATTCGAGCATTCCGGGGCTTCGATCGATGCGCAGGCCATCGAGTCCTTCATGGGCCATGAACGCATCCTCGGGCTGGGGGAGATGATGGACTATCCCGGTGTCGTGAATGGAGGGGAGCCGATCCTGGAGAAGTTGATGGCGGCAAAGAGGGCCGGCAAGCTGATCGACGGCCACAGCCCCATGCTCGAGGGAAAGGACCTCAACACCTATGCGGCTGCGGGCATCCGCACCGACCATGAGTGCTCAACCGTCGATGAGATGCGTGACAGGCTCTCGAGGGGGATGTATGTCCTCATCCGTGAGGGATCCGCCGCAAGGAACCTCGCTGACCTCATCAGGGGGGTGAGTGGCTTCAATTCGAGACGCTGTCTCTTCTGTACCGACGACCGGCAGCCTGAGGATATCATAGGGTCGGGACATATCGACAACCACCTCAGGCTTGCCGTGAAGTACGGGATCGACCCGATCACGGCTGTACAGATGGCCACGATAAACGCAGCGGAATGTTATGGTCTCACAGGGTACGGCGCCATCGCCCCCGGGTACCAGGCTGACTTCCTCCTCGTCGATGACCTTGAGGGATTCCGGGTCAGGAATGTCTATGTCGCTGGCAAGCTCACAGCGAAGGACGGCAGGATGACCCATGAGATCAGCGATACCCCGATCAGCCCGGTCTCCGGGACCATGCATGTGAGACCCTTCGGGATCGAGTCGCTTGCCCTGCCGCTGGAGAGCGACCTGGCGCGGGTAATACGGGTCGCACCCCATTCCCTGGTCACGGAGAACGTCGTCAGGAAGGTCCACAGGGATGAGGATGGGTACTTCACCACCCATGAGAACCTCGACCTGCTCAAGCTCGTCGTCATCGAACGGCACCACGAGACCGGCAGCATCGGGCTTGGGATCGTGGAGAACTACCGTCTTACCGGCGGGGCAGTCGCAACGACCATAGCCCATGATTCCCATAACATCATAGCCATCGGTGACAACGACGAGGATATCTACTGTGCGGTGAACGAGCTCATCGCTATCGGGGGAGGGATCACGCTGTGTGCCGACGGCGTCATCATCGAGTCATTGCCACTGCCGATAGGCGGGCTCATGACGAATGAGTCTGCAGCCTATGTGAAGGAAAAACTGGACAGCATGCATGGGAAGGCCCATGACCGCTTCGGTATAAACCCCGGGATAGATCCCTTCATGACCTTGAGCTTCCTCTCCCTTCCGGTCATCCCGGACCTCAAGCTCACCGATATGGGGCTCTTCGATGTGCGGGAGTTCAGGTTCACCCCGATCTCGATCACCTGAGCCTCATCTCCTGAAGACCAGGGGCCTCCCCCCATGGCGGATGACCTCGATAGGCGTATCATACAACTCTGATATATGCTCCCGTGTGAGTGCCTCGTCGGTGGGCAGGTGGGCAAGCATCCTCCCGTGCTTGAGCATCGCGATGGAATCAGCCGATTCCGCTGCGAAGTTGGGGTCATGGGTGGTGAAGAGGATCGTGTGGCCTGCCTGCTCCAGGCTCTCGATGATGGAGTGGACCACGGCTGTGTTGCCCGGGTCGAGGCTGCTCGTGGGTTCGTCGAGGATGATCATCTCCGGTTCCTGGGCGATCGACCGGGCAAGCATCAGCAGCTGTCCCTGGCCTCCTGAGAGGGAGGTGACCGAGCGATAGGGTGAGATGTCGAGCCCGACGAGGTCCAATGCCCTCAGTGCGATGTCGATATCTTTCTGGTCTGGACTCCCGAGCTGCGGCAGGTAGGGAGCCCTGCCGAAGAGGACATAGTCCAAAAGCGTGAAGGAGAACTGGATCGGTTCATTCTGGGGAACCAGGCTGATCAGCCGGGAACGCTCACGCTTCCCGTACTGGTGGAGCGGCTTCCCTTTGAGGAGCAGGCTGCCGGTCTCAGGTCGGCGCCAGCCGAGGAGGAGGTCGAGCAGCGTTGACTTACCCGCACCGTTCGGGCCGAGTACCGCCGTGACCGTACCGGCCTCGACGGTCAGGTCCACATGGTAGAGGGCATCATCCTCAGCAGCGGGATAGGTGTAGGAGACACCAGAGAGCTCGAAGAACCTGCTCATACGCTCTCTCCCAACCCCCGCCTCGAACTCAGCAGAAGGATGAAGAGGACCGTCCCCGTGATGCTGGTGATGATGCCGAGGGGGAGTTCCCCTGCTAAGAGGCTTCGCCCGAGGGTGTCGCAGCCCAGGAGGTAGAGCGAGCCGATCACCATCGTGCCGGGCAGTGCCATGGTGGCATTGGCACCGAAGAGCCTTCTGGACAGGTGGGGGACGATGAGGCCAATCCATCCGATGAGCCCCGAGACCGAGATCACCGACGCCGTCCCGATCGTGGCGATGAAGAGGATCAGCCGCTTCTCCGCAGCCGGCGAGATCCCGAGTGAATGTGCCGTCCGCTCCTCGAGGGACAGGACGTTTATCCTCCAGCGGAAGAGCAGGAGGATCGCCAGGGAGGAGACAGTGATCGGGAAGATGACCATGAACTGCTCCCAGGTAATATTCCATAACCCGCCGAGCAGCCAAAAGGTGATCTCCTGCAGTTCACTCATCGGATCCGCTGCATACTTGATGAAGCCGAGCCCGGAGGAGAAGAGTGCGGAGACCGCGATTCCCGAAAGGACGAGTCGCAGGATCCAGCCACCGTAATGGAATCGTCTGGCAAGAGTGAAGGAGAGGGTAAGACCGAGCACGGCGAAGATCGCAGCAGATACCTGGATGAGGAAGGGTGCATAGCCCGCGATGAGGATCGAGAGAGCCGCACCGAAGGCTGCTCCCTGAGAGACCCCGAGGAAACCCGGCTCAACGATGGGGTTCGAGAAGAGCATCTGGAAGATGAATCCCGATGCGCCGAGGACCGCCCCGCCAAGGATGGCGGTAAGGATCCTCGGAAGCCGCAGCTGCAGGATGATCCTCATCGCCAATGGCTCGGAACGCAGGGTCGCCAGAGAGATGAAGCCCGCTCTCGGGTACCTGCCGATCAGCAGCGAGAGAGCGAAGAGGACAAGCAGCGCCAGGTAGAGAAGTGCCAGGCGCCTGTGTGCGTTCCTGTGTCGCGGCGCATGGGCCGGACCACGATCACTGGAGTGAGTCTTCATACCGTGCGGTCAACTCCGCTATGACTGAGGGGTCACCTATCCCGTAGAGTTCGGTGAAGAAGGTTGAGACCTCCTCCTCGAAACCGTCCACCGATCCGTGCAGGTCACGAGCAAGCCACTTCAGGCCAAGGATCCAACGGGTATCAGGCTGGGCCCAGTTGTGGAAATCAGCGGGGAAGGCCTGTATAGAGCCATTCTTGACAGCCTGCAGGTGGCTCCAGGCTGGATCTTCCTCGATCTGCTGCAGAAACACGGATGTCGGGACCTTGTAGCTGATAAGGTAGATCCTCTCAGGATCCCAGGCTGCGACCTGCTCGAAACTCACCTTCTGCCAGCCGCTGGTGAGGTTGGTCCCTTTCCAGACCGCTGAACCACCGGCAGCTTCGGTCATGTAGGTCTGCAGCCACTCCTTGGGGGCTGTCTGGAAGGAGGTGATCCCGTCGCTTGCGGTGCAGTAGAGGAGGAGGCTTGACGGTTTTCTTGTCCCGGAGACCGAAGCCTGTACGGAAGCAAGTTCATCAGCATAGTAGGCTGCAAGTTCTGTACCGCGCTGTTCCTCACCGAGCAGGATACTCAGCTGGAGGAGCTCCTCGGTGAAGGTCTCGGGGTTCTCGAGGTCCATTGAGAAGACAGGAATGCCGAGCATCTCGAGCTGCTTCCCGAGAGACGCATAGTTCCGTGACTTGGTGATCACTACGTCCGGGGCCAATGAGGCGATCTCCTCAGCCCCGACCGAATGGGGGAGCCGGTCGCCCTTGGTGAACTGGGGGGCGAGGTAGGTGTAGAAGTCCCCGAGTCCCTGGTTCGTCAGGCCGAGGCCTACGACCTTGGAACGTGCCTCGGGAAAGAGAAAGAGCGCGTCTGCCGGCAGGAGCGAGGCCTTTCCCGCGATGACGATACGTTCAGGGTACTCATCGAGCGTCACGAGGTTCCCGAAGGAGTCAACTGCGGAGATTGACCCGGAGACTTCCCCTGAGCCTTGTGCGCAGAGCATTCCCGGTATGAGCAGAAGGAGCATCATCAGTACGATACGTATGCTGTGTTTCATCATTTCCTCACTAATGTACAAATTTCAGCAGAGTATACCATTATATTAATAAAAACACAATGGCCTATGAGATCTTGACCGTCTCCCCGGTAAGCAGTGCCTCGGTGATCGAATACATGTTGCTGATCTCCCCGACAGCCAGTTCGTCGGTTACCCGGTAGTAGTCGAGGCAGGTACCGCAGACCAGGATGTTCACCCCTGCATCCTCGAGTCTCATGAGGTCCTTCACGGTATCTGCATCCTTGAGTGCCAGGTAGACTGCCGAGTTCATGAAGATGAGGGTAGTGGGGGGACATTCGAGCTCCGTGAGGGAGTAGATGAATCCCCGCATGAGCAGGGTCCCGAGGGCCTCTTCCCCGCTGCCGAGGTGTTTGGAGCTGAAGAACAGGCACTTCTCGAGCGGTACGGGAGGTACGTCCGTGACTTCGGTCGTCTTCTCCCCGACGGTGACGAGGTAGCCGTAGTCGGTCTGGTCAGCGGAAGCATCCTCATACCCGCAGGCAGAGAGCATCCTCAGCACATTCTCCTTTGCCGCTATATTGTCAACGAGGATCTCGAGCGATGTGAATCCTCCTTCGTTGATAGCCTGCCGGGTGAGGATGACCGGTTTCGGGCAGGGAAGCCTGCGTGCATCAACAGATCTCTTCATAATCCTTATTCCTTCCTTCATTCGTGATCGTATAGATATGTTCAAGTCCCTCCGCGGTGGAGAGTATCGTCGGTGAGACGATCGAGAACCCGCATTCAGAGCTGATCTTCCTCGGGGTCGGGATCAGCCGGTAGTCACTATGCTGCTGCAGCAACTTACTCTCTGCTTCCATGAGGCAGTGTGTGGAGATGAAGGTGTGGAGGTATCTGCCTTCAGACAAGGATGACCTCCTCTCCTCCCTCACGGACACTGCCGATCCTCACGGCATGGACCCCTGCTTCCCCCATCCTGTGCTCCAGCTCTCCCGATAGAGCCTCCGGCAGGGTGAAGAGCAGGCCGCCCGAGGTCTGGGGATCGAAGAGGAGGTCGATGATGTCACGGTCGATCTCCTCAAAGTCCTTGATAAGGCGGCTGCGGAACTCCTTGTTCCGGTAGGTCCCTTCGGGGATGAGTCCCATCTGCAGGTAGTCGAGCACTTCCGGAAGCACGGGTACTGCAGCAGGGGCTATCTCAAGCGAGCAGCCGGACCCGGAGATCTTCTCACAGGCATGGCCGAGGAGTCCGAAGCCCGTGACGTCGGTACAGGAACTGACGGTGAAGCCCGAGAGGACTTCAGCAGCAGCCTTGTTCAGCTTACTCATCGATGCGATCGATGCATCGATCGCAGCAGCTGAAGCCAGGTCAGCCCTCAGGGCAGTGTTGATGATCCCGGTACCGAGCGGTTTCGTGAGGTAGAGGGCATCACCGGCATGGAGGGTATTGTTGTAAAGGATCCTGTCCATCCCGAGAAGTCCGGTGACCGAATAGCCGAACTTCGGTTCGGGGTCATCGATGCTGTGCCCGCCAACCAGCGGGGTACCTGCCTCGATGAGCGCATCGAGCCCCCCTTCCGTGATTGCCCGGAGGTAGGAGATATCGAGGGTGTCCTTCGGGAAACAGACGACTGAGACAGCAGAGACGGGTCTTCCCCCCATCGCGTAGATATCGGAGAGGGAGTTGGCTCCCGCTATGCGCCCGAAAATGAAGGGATCATCGACGATAGGTGGGAAGAAATCGATCGTCTGGATGAGTGCTTCCGTGTCGCTGATCTTCACGATCCCGCAGTCCTCGCTGGTGGAGTAGTCCCCGATCAGTTCCGCATAGGCAGGCTGGGTAAGCCCGCATAACGCCCGATCGAGCAGTCCGGGACCGAGTTTCGCTCCGCAGCCTGAGAAACGGGTGTATGTCGTGAGTCGAATGTCATCCATGAAGGTATCCTCCAAGCAGGGAGATGAACTGGTCTATCTCATCCCTGGTCGTGAACAGGCCGGTCGAGATACGGATCGTACCGCCTCCCTCAGCTGTGCCGATGTGGTTGTGGGCCCAAGGGGCACAATGCATCCCCATCCTGCAGGCGATACCTTCCTCGTCAAGGAACTCCGTGACCTCATCGATCTCATATCCTTCGCAGGTGAAGGATATGACTGATCCTCGGTGTTCGGCAGGAGAATGGAGGATGATCCCCTCGATGGCTTCCAGCCTGCTGAACAGGTACTCATTGATCTCATGCTTGATTCTGAAGGCATCGGCCCGGGAGAGCAGGTAGGACAGCGAAGCACGCAAGCCGGCGATACCGTGGATGTTACGCGTCCCGCTCTCCAGTGCGTCGGGGAGGAAGTCTGGCTGTATGTCAGAGTCAGACTTGCTGCCGGTCCCGCCGAGCAGGAGAGGATCGATGCTGCATGCATCCCCGAGAATGAGTAACCCGATCCCGGCGGGGGAGAGCAGTCCCTTATGGCCTGAACAGCAGTAGCAGCCGCGGTGCATCCCAGAGAGATCGACCTTGACGTCACCGGTCAGCTGGGCCCCGTCTATGATATAAGGTATGCCGCGTGCCTCGAGGAGCTCGATCATCCTGTCGAGAGGCTGGATCGTTCCTGTCACGTTGGACTCACCGTTGATGACGACTAGGTTGAATTTCCCTTCGGTCACCAATACCTCGAAGGCCTTGAGGTCGATATACCCGAAGTTGTCAGAATGTATATGTACTAGGGATATGCCTGCGTGGTTGAACAGGTTCCTGAGCGGGCGGGCGACCGCATTATGCTCCATCATCGTGGTGAGGATATTCGCATCCTTCGTGATCATGCCGAAGATAGCGGTGTTGAGTGACTCGGTAGCACCGGAGGTGAAGATCACGCGCTCTGGTGCGGGATGAGAGAAATAGTCCGCTGCGAGTTTCCTCGTCTCATAGAGCAGCCTGCTTGCCTTCAGGCTCGAGACATGCGAGGACCTTCCTGAGTTGCCCATAGGACTGCACAGCGCTTCAGAGACCGCTTCTGCGACACCCGGGGCCTTCGGGAAGGATGTGGCTGCGTTATCGAAGTAGATCACGCTCTCACTCCCCGTTTCCAGGTGAGGATGGCCTCTACGACACCCCCGGCAACCGAACGGGCCTTGTCGGAGACACGTTCGCAGTAGGTAGGATCATTGCGCGGGTCGATGTCCCCGACCTTGAACCCTGTAGTCACTTCGAGGCCTGAGGTAAGCAGGCCCCTGATGACACCGTCTATCGTAGCCGGTATGACCAGGTCGCCGACTTGGGCGATGGGCTCTCCTTTCAGGACCAGATCCCCGATCTCGTGATCAGTGGTGAAGACCCCGGCTCCCGGGGAGCGAAGTACCCGGTCACCGGATACACCGGCGATCGTGCCGGGAATTCCGGTGTCTGGCATAGCTGGCGAGTTCCAGAGGACCCTCCCGAGGTCATGTCCGCGATTCGTCTCGATGACGGCATCCACATCCAGCTTCGGGGTGAATCCTGGGCCGAGCCCGATCACCAGCGGTGCCATGTCGACCGTGGTTCCGAGGTTCCGCTTTGCCAGGATCGCATCGACGAGGATATTCGGCTTCATGACAGCTACGGCTTCTCCCTCGGGGTCTACCATGACCGGTACCACACCCTCATCCATGAGGCTCTTTGCCCGGCTGTAGGAGTCTGTCCGTACGGCCCTGATCCCCTCGATGGTGGTCTCTCCGTCGAAGACTGCCTGCGCGAAGGAGACGGTTCTCCTGATGACCGTGGGCTGCGGTGTCTCGAGGGCAAGGACCCTGAACCCGCAGTTGACCAGCCGTATGATGCTTCCCGTCGCGATATCGCCGGCACCGCGGACGATGACGAGGTTCTCGGCACGGCGGGATAAGGGGAGGCCGGATCCTCTCGAGAAGGTCATCATGATCTCCGAGATGACGCTCACCGCGATCTCCTGCGGGGTCTCTGCCCCGATATCGAGGCCGATGGGACTGCGCAGAGCCTTGATCCAGGAGGGATCCGCCCCCTGTTCGGCAAGCTTCTGCTTGAGGAACGCGACCTTCTTCCTGCTCCCAAGCATCCCGATATAAGGAAGCTCCCGGCCTATGAGGTGATACAGGGGATCGAAATCATGGTTATGGGTCGCGATGACCACGGCAGTGTTCCCTGCGAACCTGATCTTGTCCATGAGGGCTGCAGTATCGTGAGCACAGACCAGATTCCTTGCCATGGGGAACCGCTCTTCGGTCACGAACTCCTCGCGGGTCTCCGCGACGGTCACCTGGTAGCCGACCGAATCAGCAAGCTTCGCGATCTCGAGGTTGACGTGTCCGCCCCCGAAGAGCACCAGATGCACCGGGGAGGAGAACACTTCGATATAGATCTGTAAGTCCCCGCCGCAGAGCATGTCGATGCTGTTCTGAGAACCGGCAACATCGAGGGTGTAGGAGACCATGCCTGATTCCCCTGTTGCCATCCTGGCCCCAGCCTCTCTGATGACATAGGCTTCGGCAAGCCCTCCGCCGACCGTACCGAAGGTCTCCCCCGACCCGGTGATGATCATACGGGCCTTGCTCCTCGGTGTGGATCCCTGTGCGGTGATAATGGTAGCCAGGGCGAAGGTATCGCCTGTCTGTTCGAGTTCTGCTGCTTTCTGGAAGATGTTCATAGCATGCTCCTATAGTTCCTGTATAGTGTGAAGTTCTCTCTCATCGAGGTGAGCAGTATTGCATCAACCGGCAATCGGGCACCACAGAGATTATCGAAGAGGTCATCCCTCGCCAGGTCAGTCAGTACATCCCCCTGGTTAAGGACCAGTACCCGGTATGCCCCCGGGGGTGTCCCCTTGAACAGACCCTCAGGGTGCCTGATGAGATCCAGGAAGGTCTCAGGGCCGATGTTCCGGCTGGGGTCAGTCAGCTGCTCGAATCGCATCATTCGGTGGACGGTCTCTTCCCTGCAGGGCTTCCCGAGACAGGAGAGCCCGATGATGCCGATGACGATGTCCGCCGAAGCAGGGTGGAGCGGCTCACCAGGACCGGGAGCCTTGATCGACATCCCCCTCGCACCGTCTGACTCACAGACGATCAGCGACGGCTCATACCTCTGCAGGGAGTCGACCTCCCCAGGGGTCAGGCCCGATACTTTCCGGGTCCCCTCTACCAGGTGACGGTAGAGGAAGCAGGTACCCTGAATCCCCCCCTCCGGCACCGCAGAGGCCATGATATGGTCGTAGAGCCCGTCATCGAGCGGGTAGAACATCTTGGTCGTGGTCGTGCCGATGCACAGACGGGCATCCCAGTGACTCTTCCAGTCCCTGACAAGCTGTGAATGGATGGAGGTCTTGCCCCCGGCCCCTGCGATGGAGACCAGAAGCGGTACGGTACGGTTTCCCCGACTGGGTCCCCGGTACCCTGAGAGGAGTTCCTCCAATAATACTGCAGCCATTATGTTTATCAATATATAGTGGGAGTGAGAAAATGGGAAGTAGTCAGTTGAAAATTCATCGAATTCTCAGTACTCTATGGGTACCAAGAATCAGGAGTGTGTCCAGGTATGGGAGAACTGCACGAAGAGATCCAGAGACTCAATCAGGCGCAGAAGCGATTATCGCTGCTGTCTACAGAACTACGAAACAACTACCTGCTTGCAGCAGGCCAGGCGCTTCAGGCGCAGAAGGAGCGCATCTTTGCCGCGAACAAAGAGGACCTCGCAGCCGCTGAGGCTGAAGAGCTCGCCCTCCCGCTGCTCAAGCGGCTCAAGTTCGACGAGTCGAAGCTGCAGACTGCCTGTGAGGGACTCAGGCAGATCGCGGCCCTCCCTGACCCGGTGCATATGGTAAAGAAGCGCACTGAGCTCGATGAGGGACTGATCCTCACGCAGGAGACCTGTCCTATCGGGGTCATCGGCATGATCTTCGAGTCACGGCCTGATGCCCTGATCCAGATCGCTTCTCTCTGCCTGAAGAGCTGCAACGGGATCGTCCTCAAGGGCGGCTCAGAAGCCCTGCGGACCAACCGGGTACTCACCGGGATCCTCAAGGAGGTGAGTCGCGAGATCTTCCCGGAAGATGTTTCCGATGCCTGGATCACGCTGCTCGAGAAGCGGGAGGATGTCCGGCAGATGCTGGAACTCGACACCCTTATCGACCTGGTCATCCCGAGGGGGTCCAATGAGTTCGTGAAGTACATCATGAATAATACCACGATCCCGGTCCTCGGCCATGCCGAAGGGATCTGCCACTGCTACATCGATGAGACGGCAGATGTGGAGACTGCCGTGAACGTCGCCGTGGACTCGAAGTGCCAGTACCCTGCGGCCTGCAATGCGGTCGAGACGATCCTCGTACACGAGAAGGCTGCGAAGGCAGTGATCGTCCCCCTCTGCACCGCCTTGGCGGATGCCGGGGTCGAGATCCGCGGGGATGAGGGGGTACGGGCACTCTACCCCTGCATTGAGGCGACCGAGAGTGACTGGGGCACAGAGTATCTCGATCTCATCGTCTCCATCAGGATCGTGGACAGTATCGACCGTGCCGTGACCCATATAAACACCTACGGGTCGGCTCATACTGACCTCATCATCACGACAGACTCAGGTCGTGCGGAATACTTCATGGAGGCAGTGGATGCTGCAGATGTCTACTGGAACTGCAGTACCCGGTTCGCCGACGGCTTCCGCTACGGGCTCGGTGCGGAGGTAGGGATCAGTACCCATAAGATCCATGCCCGCGGACCGGTCGGCCTCGAGGGGCTGATCAGCTATAAGTGGAAACTGAGGGGGACCGGACAGATCGTCGCTGATTACAGCGGGGAGAAGGGCAGGAGCTTCACGCACAAGGACCTGACCGTCAGGTAGACCTACAAGGAATGGATATGAAAAGAGACTTCTCCCAGGCTAAACGAGTGGTCATAAAAGTCGGGACGAACCTGTTGAGCTCCCAAAGCGGCGTCGATATGCTCTTCATGGAGAAGATCGTCAATGAGATCAGCAGCCTCATGGATGCCGGCTGCATGCCCCTGCTGGTAAGCTCCGGCGCGATAGGTATGGGGGCGAAGGAACTCGGTGTCTCGAAACCGGCAACGAGTATCATCAAGCGGCAGGCATATGCATCCATCGGGCAGCCGATGCTCATGCATAACTACCGCCTGCTCTTCTCCTCCTACGGGATAAAGGTAGCCCAGATCCTGCTCACGAGGACCATCCTCAACAACCGCAAGAGCTTCCTCAACCTCAAGAATGCGGTGGAGGACCTCCTCGAGATGGGGGTGGTGCCGATCTTCAACGAGAATGACTCGATCTCGACGGACGAGATCGGCACCGCTTTCGGTGACAATGACAGCCTCAGTGCCCTGATCGCGAGCAAGATCGATGCTGACCTCCTGGTCATCCTCACCGATATCGACGGGCTCTATGACGGGAACCCAAATAAGGACCCCGATGCGAAGCTCGTCAGGACCGTCGAGACCGTGGATGAGGAGGTCATCTCCTGGGCCTCCGGGGCCGGGTCCTCCTTCGCGACCGGTGGTATGATCACCAAACTCAACGCTGTCCAGATAGCCTCACGGGCCGGCTGCGGCTGCGTGATCGCTCGGGGGAGCGATCACAACGTCCTCTACCGGATCCTGCAGGGCGAGGAGGTGGGGACCTGGTTCCTGCCCGAGAAGCGACGTTCCCAGCGTGAGCGATGGATCCTGCAGTCCACCACCACCGGACGGATCGTCGTGGATGAGGGTGCTCTGAGGGCACTGAGGAAGCATAAGAGCCTGCTGCCCTCGGGCATCATCGCAGTCGAGGGTGTGTTCGAGCGCGGGACCGTGGTCATGCTCAATGAAGCAGCGAAACTCGTCCCGTCATTCAACAGCAGCGAGATCGAGAACCTCATCGGCCGGCACAGCAGCACGATACGGGACACCGTGGGTGACGACCGGCGGGACGTGATCGCCAGGCCTGAGGACATCGTCTTCCTTGATTGAGGGACTCCAGGATGGAAGAGGGATGAAACAGCAGGACATGGTCTCCGTCTACTCCTTCGTGATCATGCTCCGGCGCGAGTACCGGGACAGGCCCGCGGAGCGGGAACATCTCCATTACCTCATAGAGACACTCGTGAGCAGGTACCATGTTCCCCTCTATATCCTCCTCTATAAGGATAACAACGCATCCCTGATGAAGCTCACCCTCTCCTCGGAGCTGATCCGTCCGATCGTGTTCGAGGAGTACACCAATGCCGGCCAGTACCTGAACAGCGTCATGAAGCAGATCCGCAGTCCCTACTGCTGCGTGATCTGGAACGATGTCGATATCAACATACAGCTCGGGGAGGAGCTGACCGCATGGCTGCTCGGGAAGCAGTGCCTCTGCGTCCAGCCGCTGCTCCTCGAGGAGGGGCAGGGCATGATCCCTTCGGTGCAGGTCCCCCTCTACCACCGTCAGGAGGGGTTTGACGCAGTACCAGAGTTCCCGGGAGAGGACGGGACACCGACGCTCTTCCCCCTCGATTATATGGGGATATACGATGTGGAGCGGTTCAAGAAGGTGCAGGGGTTCGATACCAGGTTCGAGGAGGGGTTCTGGCAGCTCTCAGATTTCGGCCTCTCTGCCTGGCAGCGGGGTATTCCCTCCTGCGTCCATACCGTGCCTGCGATCCTCTACAGCCACGGCGCCCCGATGACCAACCGTACCATGACGGGACATATGAAGAGGTTCAGGGCGAAGCACTTCGGCTTCGAGCTCGAGGGAGACGGCTCCCTGAAGCTGAAGACCGGCATGAAACGGCACATCCCCGACTACCTCCTTGATGATTACCGGCGAAAACCTTCTGCGCTCTATTGTCAGGGAGAGGAATTAATTGCACAATGGAAGGACTACAGCAGGTCAGGAGTGAGGTAATGAAGAGAGTCTGCAGCATATTCGTTCTGGTGTTCATCAGCGTACTCGGTCTCTCCTATGCCTCGGAACCATTCTTCTCCCTGCCGGCAGGGACGGTCATCCTCGATGCCGGTCATGGTGGGAAGGACCCGGGTGCTGTCTCGACGGTCACCCGGGACGGCTCCACGATAGAGATCTATGAGAAGGACATCACCCTCAGTCTCGTGCTGCAGGCCGGCCGGATGCTCGAGGAGATGTACCCTGAGCTGTCAGTCATCTACTGCCGGACAGCCGATGACTACATCTCCCTGTGGGAGCGTTCGCAGACAGCGAACAGCAGCCCGGCAGTACCGGGAACGAGCAAGCTGTTCGTATCAGTCCATGTGAATGCCGCAGGGACAGAGACGGCAAGCGGATTCGAGGTGTGGAAACTCCAGACGAGCATCGAGAAGGATTTCCTCACCACCACCCTCTCGGAGAGCGGTATCGTCGAGAAGACCGAGGAACTCAATACCAGCATGAACCAGGAACTCGATGCCATGGCCTCCCGCCTGGCCCAGAGCATGGAGACAGCCCTCATCTACGGGCTGCCGCCTGAGACGAGGGACCGCGGGATCAAGGAGGGATCGTTCTATGTCCTGCATAACTCCCTCATGCCTGCGATCCTCATAGAGACGGGCTTCATGACGAACAAGGATGAGCTGCAGAAGCTGCTTGACCCCTCCTACCAGGAGACCTATGCCAGGGGGATCGCCCTCGGGGTCAGCACCTACATCGAATCCCTGCGCTAAGAAAGATCACCTCAGATCATCACGGTACTGCCTCAGGAGTGACTGTTTGAGACCCATCAGGTCCCGGGAGAGCGATACCTTGTAGATATGGGGGTTCACCAGCCGTTTGTAGGACTTGTGGAAGGTCCCAAGCCCCTCCTGTACCCGTCCCTGGATCTCCGAAAGACTCGGGAGCTCTTCAGTCAGCTTACCGTCGGAGACCTTGCAGGTGAGCATGGGTTTGATAGAAAGGATCTCTGAGGATCGCATATCGAAATAATCCTTGTCGATCATCGGATGGAAGAAGCGGTAGTCCCTATCGGGTGTCACCTGTTCCTCGGTGAGCGCGATGTAATCAGCACGGGCAAGCCCGTTCTTCGTCGAGAAGAAGCGATAGACCTGCTTCTGTCCGGGGTTGGTCGTCTTCTCGTAGTTGTTCGAGACCTTCATGGTCGGGATGAGACTCCCGTCAGCCCCTGCTTTAGCAGATAGCTTGTAGACGCCGTTCATCGAGGACTGGATGCCGCCGGTCACCAGGTGGGTGCCGACTCCCCATGAGTCTATGGGAGACTCCTCGGCGATCAGGGTGGCGATGACCTCCTCGGTGAGGTCGTTGGATACAGCGATGAACGCGTCCTCCAGTCCGGCCTCATCAAGCCGGGTACGAACTTCCCTGCTGAGGTAGCTGAGGTCCCCGCTGTCGATACGAACACCAAGACGCTTACCCTTCGCCTTCAGCTCGAGTCCGACGGTCACGGCATGCTCGACCCCTGAACCTAAGGTGTCATAGGTGTCGATGAGCAGGATGCAGTTGTCCGGGTAGAGTTCGGCATAGGCCCTGAATGATTCAAGTTCCGAGGCAAAGGACATGACCCAGGAGTGGGCCATGGTGCCGCTGACCGGGATCCCCAGGCGCCTGCCGGCCTCGGTATTGGAGGTGGCACACGCCCCGCCGATGAATGCAGCACGGGCGGCTGAGAGGGCCCCGTCGGGACCCTGGGCACGCCTGAGCCCGAATTCCAGGACCTTCCCGCAACGGGAAGACTGGTAGACCCGTGAGGTCTTGGTCGCTATGAGCGACTGGAAGTTGATGGTGTTGAGGAGGAAGCTCTCGATGAGCTGGGCTTCGATGAGGGAAGCCTCGACCCTGATCAGGGGTTCCCCCGGGAATACCACGGTCCCCTCATCCATGGCATGGATCGTGCCGCTGAAGGAGAAGGTGCTGAGGTAGGTGAGGAACTCCTCCCTGAAGAGCCCGGTCGAGCGGAGATACGCGATATCGTCGCTCGAGAACCGCATGGAGAGGATACCCCTCAGGGCCGTCTCGAGGCCCGCGAAGATGGTGTACCCGCTGCCGAACGGCTGGGACCGATAGAACATATCGAATACCACACGGGGATCGTTCCCGGTGAGGAAATACCCCTGGCTCATCGTCAGCTCATAAAAATCTGTTAAGAGGCCTGAGATCCCCATACTACGCCTGGTCCCTCCTGATGGCATCCATCCCCATATAGGGCTGGAGGGCAGCAGGGATCCTGATCGAACCGTCAGAGCTCTGGTTGTTCTCGAGCAGGGCAACGATCGCACGGGAGACCGCGATTGCCGTCCCGTTGAGCAGGTGGAGGAACTTTGTCTTCCCGTTCTCATCTTTATAGCGGATCTGCAGCCGTCGTGCCTGGTAGTCGGTACAGTTCGAGGTACTCGTCACCTCTCCCCATTCACCGCCATCCCCGCGCCCGGGCATCCATGCCTCTATATCGAACTTCCGGTATGCCGGGGCCCCGAGGTCACCCGTGCAGGTGTCGACGACCCGGTAGGGGATCTCAAGTCCCTGGAAGATCTCCTCCTCAATACCGAGCAGCTGCTGGTGGATCGCATCAGACTCTTCGGGCAGGGCATAGATGAACATCTCGACCTTGGAGAACTGGTGGACACGGTAGAGGCCTTTTGAGTACTGGCCGGCAGCGCCTGCCTCCTTCCTGAAACAGTGGGAAAGGCCGGCAAGCTTGATCGGGAGCCGTTCCCTGTCAATGATCTCCCCGGCATAGTAGCCCCCGAGGGTGATCTCGGCAGTCCCGACGAGGCAGGTCCCGGTATCCTCGAGAGTGTAGATGTTGCTCTCGGCCCCTCTCGGGTTGAACCCAATGCCCTCGAGGACCTCCTCTTTCGCGATGTCAGGGGTGATCGTGAGGGTGAAGCCGTGTTTCCTCAAGATATCGAGGGCATAGCGTTCGAGGGCGAGCTCGAGCAGGACCGCCTCGTTCTTGAGGTAGTAGAACTTCGCCCCACTTACCCTCGCAGCGGTGTCGAAGTCGATGAGGTCGAGCTCCTGGCCGATCTGGACATGGTCCTTCGCCTCGAAATCGAAGGAGGGGACCGTTCCCCATCGCTTGATCTCGAGGTTGTCCTTGTCCTCCCTGCCTACCGGTGCGTCAGGGTGGGCATAGTTCGGGATCCGTTTTGCGGAGGCGAGGTACTTCTCCTCGACATCCTTCAGGATCTCGTCCACCTCAGCGATCTTCACCTTGAGCTCCTTACCCTCAGCTATGAGGAGCTGTCGCTCCTCGTTCGTCATCTTTCCCTTCATCTTCCCGGCATTCTCGTTCCGGGCCTTCTTGAGGGCATCACTCTCCTGGATGAGGGAGGACCTGCGTTCCTGGAGTTCCAGGATCGGGTCAAGGTCCACCTTCATGAACCTGTCCTCTATGTTCTTCTTGATCTCGTCCTTACGTTCTGTGATCTGTTTCAAATCTATCATGGTGTAATCCTTATGCCTGGTGTTCTAGTTCGATTCCCCGCAGGGAGGCTGCTTCGACTGCGTTCATGACCGTTCCGGTGAAACCACCTTCCTCGAGGGCGTGGATCCCCTCGATCGTCGTACCTCCGGCTGAAGTCACGGAGGTGATGAGGGAGGCTGGTGTACTCCCTGACTGCTTCATCAGCTCGATCGCTCCTGAGAAGGTATCTGCTGCGATGGAGACTGACTGCTGGTAGGGTATCCCCTGCTTCGTTCCCCCGAGGGCGATCGCATGGAGGAACTGGTAGAAGAAGGCGATCGCAGAGCCAGAGATCCCGATGAATGCCGAGATCAGGTGTTCCGGTACGATCGTCATCGCGCCGAAGGTCGATGCGACCTCCTGTGCGGTACTGATAAGTTCCTCACTTGCCTTCTCCCCGGGAGCGATCGCCGTGATCGCCTTGCCCACGGATGCGGCGATGTTCGGCATGAACCTTACGATCGACTCACTGTGCAAGCCAGAGGAGAGGGTGTTGATCGAAACACCTGCCGCGATCGATATATACTGCTGGCCGCCCTTGGCTGAGAGTATGTCGAACAGTGACGGGAGGATCTGCGGCTTGACCGCAAGTACGACGAGGTCGGACTGCTCGTTGAGCTCTTCGATGGTCCCTGCTGTCCGTATGGCGAGTTCAGCTGCAAGGGCTGAGGTGACCTCACGGTTCACATCATAGATGATGATGCCGAACGAACCTGCTGAGGCTAAAGCCCTGATGATGGCGGCTCCCATGTTCCCGCAGCCGAGAATGCCGATGGTTTTCATAATTCCCCCTTCCTGATCATATGCGAGTATGATGAATTGTAGAGATTAGAGCCGATAATTGCAACACAAACCGGCAGTAATCACCTATTTTCAAGCGAATCCCAGGTAGTGGAATGGAGCTCGCCGACAGAGAGGAGCGTACAGAATCCCTGCTGCCTGTGATACTCATAGGCAGCTATGGCGACGGTGTTCGAGAGGTTCAGGGAGCGGGAAGCCTCGACCATCGGGATCCGTACCGTGGTATCACGGTAGCGTATGATCAGCGGCTCGGGCAGCCCCTTCGATTCCTTCCCGAAGAGCAGCCATGCATCGGCGGGATAGCTCACCTCAGCATAGGTATGTTCTGCCTTCGTGGAGAAGAGGTAGAGCTGTTCATCCCCGTGAAGCTCGAGGAAGGCCTCGAGGGATGGGTACTCATGGACGGAGAGCTTGTCCCAGTAGTCGAGCCCAGCCCGTCGTACCGACTTCTCATCGATGCGGAAGCCAAGCGGGTGTATGAGGTGGAGGGATGCACCGACCGCGGCGCAGGTCCGTGCGATGTTCCCCGTGTTCTGCGGGATCTCAGGTTCTACCAATACGATATGCAATGCCATGTTATGAGTCCTTCTTTCCTGTGATTCGATTCTCCCCGAGGAGGTCCGATGCCTTCATGATCCGGTTCCCCATCGACCTGAGCTTCAGCACCGTCTTCTCGACGGTGTGCTTGCGCTTGAAATCATCCTCGAAGAGCTCCTCCTGGAGGGGAACGGCCCGCTCCTGCAGGGAGTTCACCGTCACGCCGATCAGCCGGATGGGGGAAGAGTGGTCCCATCGCTCGGTGAAGAGCGCCCAGACGTAGGAGTAGATCTCCTCGGCAGAGTAGATCGGCTTTACCGGGGTCACCTGGGCAGAGTGTACAGTGAAGTTGGAGAGCTTGTACTTCACACCGACCGTCGTTGCCGTGAGCCCGTTCTTCAAGAGCCTGAACATCACATGGTGCGAAAGCTGGTGGATCATCCCCCTGAGCTGTTCCATATCAGCCGTATCCTCCTCGAGGGTGATCTCGTTGCTCACCGAGCGGCTCTTCTGGACCGTGGAGAAGATCCCCGGGTCGATCCCCCGAACCGCATGGTAGTAGAAACTCCCCGAAGCCTCGCCGAAGGTCCGCTGGAGCCACTCGAGCGAGAAGGAGCGCAGTGAATCGACCGAGGTGATCTGGTGACGATAGAGGTTCTCCCGTCCCTTCTGCCCGATTCCCCAGAGTTTACTGAACGGCTGGGAAGAGATGAACTCATACTCACCGCCCTGTGGTACGAAGCAGATCCCGTTCGGCTTGTTGCGGTCCGATGCCATCTTCGCGATATATTTGTTCGGAGCCACCCCGATCGAGGCGGTAAGTCCCGACTCGGCGTAGACATCCTGCTGCAGCCTCTGCGCCGTCTCCTCGACAGGTCCCCAGAGCGATACCGTGCCGGTCATGTCGAGGAAGGCCTCATCGATGGATATCTGCTGCATGACCGGGCTGTAGCGGGAGAAGATCGACATGATATGCTCGCTGACCCGCTGGTACCGCTTCATCCTGACAGGAAGGTAGACACCCTTTGGGCAGAGCTCCCGTGCCTTGAAGATCGGCATCGCGGAGTGTACCCCGTACTTCCGTGCCTCGTAGGAACAGGCTGAGACGACTCCCCGGTTTGAGTCGGCTCCCCCGACGATGACTGGACGCCCCTTGAGGGAAGGGTCGTCATACTGTTCCACAGAGGCGTAGAACGCATCAAGGTCGATATGGAAGAACCAGGTATCACTCATGGGGAGGGAATATCCCTCACGAGCGAACGTCTCTTCCTATAGGAGGTCACAGCATCATCGACCAGCCGGGAGAAGAGCGCAGGGAGCGTGATGCCGCTGGCCTCGACAAGCTTGAGGAAAAGGCTCGTTGGAGTGAGCCCCGGTATCGTATTGATCTCATTGAGATAGAGCTCTCCACTATCCCGGTCGAGGAAGAAGTCGACCCGGGCGAAACCCGAACACCCGAGCAGGGAGAAGGCTGACCGAGCATACTCCTGGATACGGGAAAGCATGGCCTGCTCGAGCGGCGCCGGGATCGTGTAGGCAAGAAGCGGGTCGTGGTACTTCTCCTCATAGCTGTAGAAGCCATGGGAAGGGGATACCGTCCCTGGGAGCGTGGCACTCACGTCATGGCGTGTCCCGAAGACTCCGCACTCGATCTCGATCGCGTTGATGCAGGGTTCGATGAGGACCGCATCATCATACTGCAGGGCTGTCCTGACAGCAGGGATCAGTGAAGGTGCGTCATGGATGATGGAGACTCCTACCGATGACCCGCCGCAGTCGGGCTTCACGACGAGGGGAAGACCGAATACCCTGATCACCTCAGAGGTATCAGGCAGGCTCGAGTCATCACAGAGCCGGTAGGGGGTGATGGGTATGTCAGGGGAGAGGAGCCGCTTCGTGGACGATTTCCTCATGCCAGCCGCGCTCGCGGCATGGTCAGAGCCGATGTAGGGGAAGGGCAGCATGGAGAGCAGTCCCTGCAGTATGCCATCCTCGCCGAAGGTCCCGTGGGTCACCGGGAGTATGACATCGGGGTTCAGGACCGCGCCTTGGAGGAGGAACCCGGTCCCGGGCTTGATGAGCAGCTCCATGGCAGGATCCTCGACGACTGTTACCTCTCCGGACGCCATCATCTCAGGCTCCTGGAGGTAGAAGGACCCGCTGCGGGAGATACCGACAGGGATGAGGTCATAGCCAATACCTGCAAGCAGGCTGTAGATGTTCTCCGCGGAGAGGCAGGAGACCTCATGTTCGGTAGAGTTCCCGCCGTAGAGCAGCATCAGTGTTTCCATAGTCCCTCCCTGTTGATCATACGCTTCAGCTCGGCTTCCTCGTCCCAGGGGACAGCTTCTTCCCCGATGACGATCGAGGACTCATGCCCCTTCCCAAGGAAGAAGAGGATATCACCGGGGAGGGAGCCGGCTACTGCGGACCTCATCGCCTCACGGCGGTCGTCGATCCGGGTGAAGACCCCTCTCTCTAATTTCGGTACCCCGGCGGTAATCTCTTCGTAGATAGCACCCGGGTCCTCGTCCCTCGGGTCCTCGTTGGTGATGATGACCAGTTGTGAGTCAGCGGCAGCTGTATGACCCATTGCCGCACGCTTCCCGTGGTCCCTCCTGCCGGCTGAGCCGAAGACGGTGATGAACCTGTTTCTGGGGTACTGTTTCCGGTAATGTTGGAAGAGCCGCTCGAACGAATCCGCAGTATGGGCATAGTCGATGACGGCCAGCCGGCCGGAGAAGGAGATCTCATTGCATCGCCCCGTGATGAGCTGCAGCCGGGAACAGGCCTCGACCAGTTCCGGGATACGGTCCCTGCCGGCAAGCTCTATGGCAGCGATGAGGGCTGCTGCCGCATCGAGGAGGAAGAACGGCTGCCCGAAGGGGGCAGGCATGTCTCTTGCTATACCATAGCAGCTGCTCCTGAGATGGAGGCGTTCCCCACCTGGGATGAACGCAAGGTCGGCAGTCCTATCATCAACGCCGTAGGTGAGGGGTGCTTCCGGGGAGAGTCCGACCATGCGTTCCCTGTAAGGGGAGCCTGCCTGTGCGACAGCCTTCCCATCCAGTCGGGAATAGATGGAGAGCTTGTCCGCGATATACTCGTCGATCGAGCCATGGAAGTCTAGGTGCTCGCTGCTGATCGTCGTCGTGACAGCGAGGGAGAACCTCAGGTCGGCAAGACGGTGGGTCTTCTCTGAGAGGGCATGGGAGGACGCTTCGAGGATCGCGATCGACGCACCGTTCTGCAGGGAATCATGGAGGAACCTATGGATCGCAGGGGCTTCAGGGGTCGTCATGCGGCCCGGGTTGGGACGGAGTCCCGACCCGTCATCATACGAGACCGTGGTCAGGAGGCTGCAAGGGATCCCCACTGCATGGAGCAGCTGGTAGATGAAGTGGCAGGTAGACGATTTCCCGTCCGTGCCGGTAACCCCGACTACCTTGATCGGGGAACGATCAGTCTCATAGAGCCAGGAACTCGCGTACGAAAGAGCCTTGCGTGCGCACGGGACCTGGAGGTAGAGAATATCTGCTGCATAGGAGGAGAGCGGGAGCTCATGTATGATGCATACAGCCCCGGCATCGATGGCCTGGTAGATGAAGCGGTGCCCGTCCGTCAGGGACCCGGGCAGCGCGGCATAGATAGAACCAGGCTTGCACTCACGGGAGTCATTGGTGATGTGACAGCACCCTATTGGTGCAGCACCATGGATGTGCAGGGGGTTCAGTTCCCTGGTCAGTTCATGCAGGTCTTCTCTCATAGGCGTTTCAGGTCGAATAGAGGTCGGTCCTTCGATCTTGCAGTATCTCATTGTACCGGGAGATATGCTTGTCATCTGAAAGACCCGGGTCGATCACCGCGGTGATCAGTTCTGTGGTATCCCTGCCGGCATTCGCGAGGATACCGCCATTCGGGGCGACGATCTGCGACCCGCCGGTGAAGGTGAGCTCCCCCTGGGCTCCGCATCGGTTCCCAAGCAGCCAGAATACACGGTTCTCCATGGCCCGTACCCTCGTGGTGAGCTGTGCCGCACCCTCGAGCACGAGGTTCGAGGGATGGCAGATCACCTGTGCCCCGGAGAGCATGAGCGACCTGGCAGCCTCAGGGAAGTAGTGGTCGAAACAGACGAGCATCCCAATCCTGGTGTCGAGATAGTCGAAGGTGAAGAACCCGGAATCACCGGGTGAGAAGAAGAGGGTCTCCGTCCCGAAGAGGTGGGCCTTCCGGTAGACAGTCGGAACCTCCCCAGGCTTGAGGCAGATCGAGCTGTTGTACACCGTATGATCCTGCTCCCCAGCCTCCGCGAACCCGATCACCGCAGCGCAGCCGGAACGGTCCACAGCTTCCTGAACAGGCTTGAACTGATGGCTTTCTGCCCTCAAAGATACCGCATACAGCTCCTCTGCCGTCTCGAAGACGTAGCCGGAGAGTGAGAGTTCAGGGAAGACAAGCAGGTCTAGACCTGCTTCAGAGATCATTTTGCTGATGGTCGTGCAGTTCTCCTCAACGCCGAAGGGAATCGGCTCGAACTGGTAGCAGCCTACTCTCATCCTCTTCCTCTACCAAACTGGGCATAATAGGCATCGAGCAGCGTCAGGGCTGCCATCGATTCGATCACGGGGACGATTCTCGGACAGATGCAGGGGTCATGACGACCTTTGATCTGGATCAGCTCCACCTCACCATCGCTGTTCATCGTCTGCTGCTCGATCGAGATGGAGGGGGTCGGTTTGACCGGACATCGGAAGATGATCTCCTCACCGGTGCTGATCCCGCCGAGGATACCACCTGCATTGTTCCCCCAATGCTCCCCGTCGAAGGAGTCATTGTTCTGGGAACCGGTCAGGCCTGCTGCCTTGAAGCCGAGTCCGAACTCTATCCCCTTCACGGCACCGATGGAGACGACCGCCAGGGAGAGAAGAGCATCGAGCTTCTTGAACATGGGATCCCCCAGCCCTGCAGGGACACCGCTGATAACGCATTCGACGATGCCGCCGCAGCTGTCTCCCCG
The DNA here is from genome assembly GCA_963677595.1 of Spirochaetia bacterium. Taxonomy (GTDB): domain Bacteria; phylum Spirochaetota; class Spirochaetia; order CAKZLE01; family CAKZLE01; genus CAKZLE01. The sequence continues at coordinate 3,931,027 of OY782041.1, read as the reverse complement.
GTCTATGATATCCTCCATGCGTTCGAGCATACTAGCTGCCGCATCAAGGTCAGGTGCCCTCAGTATGTTCTGCTCGATGACCGAGTAGTCGATCGTGGAGCAGGCGATACCGGCAGCCTCCTTCGTGTAGGCGGTTATCTCGATCCCCTTGGAAGAGAGCACTTGCCGGGCGAGTGCCCCGGCAGCTACCCTGGCGGCGGTCTCCCGGCCTGAGGACCGGCCGCCGCCGCGGTGATCGCGGATCCCGTACTTCTCCTGGTAGGTGTAGTCAGCATGTCCCGGCCTGAAGAGGTCCTTCAGGTTCGAGTAGTCCCTGCTGTGCTGGTCTGCGTTCTGGATGACCATGGCAACCGGGGTCCCGAGGGTCATGCCCTCATAGAGCCCTGAGAGGACCATTACGGTATCTGACTCCTTGCGGGGAGTGGTGACGCTGCTCTGGCCCGGACGCCTCCGGTCTAGCTCATGCTGGATCGCTTCCACGTCAACGGGGAAGCCTGACTCGATCCCATCGAGGATGACGCCGATCGCCTTCCCGTGTGATTCACCGAAGGTGGTGATCGTCACGATACTGCCGAATGTGTTACTGCTCATCTGTCCCTCCGCGGATCGATCCTATGGTTTCATAGAGGCTGTTCGCCCCCTCTTCCACCGGGGCTTCAGGAGAAGAAGTTATGACGTACCCTGCCGCCTCCCGGTATGCCGCATCCCGATTCACGAAGAGGGTATGGAAACTCTTCCTCGGGTCGGATGCATCGAGGAAGGGCGGGATGCCGTTTTTGATGATCCTGGAATAGAGGACTGCTTCCTCGGCCGCGATATAGATGATGCTGCCGGTCCATTGGAGAAGCTCCATGAGAGTAGCATTGTCGCATGCCCCGCCGCCGAGGGCGATGAGGTGGATCGAGGAGTTCTCGTTGGGCTCCTGCTGGTGCATGAAGATGAACTGGTGCATGGTCGCATACTCGAGGAGCATGAACCGTTCCTTGCCGACTGCCGAGTAGATCTCGCGGATGGAGAGGTCCGACAGGGGTGAGAACTCACAGAGGTCGAGGATCAGCTCATCGAGGTCGTGGAAATCACAATCGAGCATGTTCGCTGCCATACGCCCCTTGGTGGTCTTCCCGCTGTGCTTGATACCCGTGATATAGATGTAGCCCTCATCATGGCGGATCGTCTGGGTACCGGTCACCTCTGCGAGCCGGTCGAAGAAGAGTTCGAGCTGTCGGGTCTCGACCGAATCATCCGGGCTTGCCTCGTAGGGTTCATACGGGACCTCCTCGATGTACTCATCGGGATTCACGTCTGGCTCCTGTTCATCGGGTTCGAATATCATGGTCGGTGACGCTGCAGGTTCCGCTGTCCTTCGTGCCGGAACGGCCGGAGTGGGGACCGGCTTCTCTTTATGGGGCTGCCCGTGATCAAGCGCGATATGGTCATCATCGAAACTGCTGAGGTGGTGTGAGGAAGACTGTCGTTCCGTCTTCCTTGAAGACGGCCGGTTCCTGATCCCGTACCGGAGGAAGAGGCTGCTGAGGAACAGCAGGAGCAGGGCGGTCGGGGTCATCATCTCGATGTAGAGTTTCCGGCCGGCCAGGATGGCAGGGAGGTACTCGGGATCGATGAGCTTGAGTATCCTGAGCCCGCAGAGTATCGAGGCGGCGAGGAAGGGGAGGAACCAGTAGATGCCCCCCTTCTTGAAGAGCGCGAAGAAACAGGTGAGGGCGGTGAGGAACAGGAAGAAGATACTCAATAAATCGATATAGAATGTACTCATGTGTAAACCTCTGATTGATACATGTTCACCTTACCATTATACTTATTGTTATAGCAAGTAAAAGGGGGAGAGAATGTTGGTCAATGAACTGCCCGGAGAACAGCTGACGGCTCGCTCGGTCGAGAAGGAGGAGGACCTCAGGGGGGCCTACTTCCGTGATACGACGGCGATCATCCACTCCTATCCGTTTCGGAGACTCAAGCATAAGACGCAGGTCTTCTTCGCCCCGAGCAATGACCATATCTGCACGAGGATAGAGCATGTCCAGCATGTCGCCACGATCGCGGCCTCCATCTGCAAGGGCCTCGACCTCGATGATGAACTCGCCTGGGCGATCGGCCTCGGTCATGATCTCGGGCATGCACCCTTCGGCCATGTCGGCGAGACGATCATCGCAGAGCTCAACGGTAGGGCAGGTGGGTTCATCCACGAACTCTACTCGCTGCGGGTTGTCGACTTCCTTGCCTATTACGGTAAGGGACTCAACCTCACCTATGCGGTGCGCGACGGCATCATCAGCCACTGCGGTGAGAAGTTCGAGCAGTACCTTTCGCCTGACCATACCGTCAAGGACCTCTCTGCGGTCACCGGCAGGAATATCCTGCCGGCCACCTGGGAAGGGGTAGCCGTGCGGGTAGCTGACAAGATCGCCTATCTCGGCCGTGATTACGAGGATGCGGTGAAGCTGAAGATCATCAGGCGGGATGAGCTTCCCGAAATCGTCAGGAAGCGGCTCGGCACCTCCAACAGTGAGATCATTGGGACCCTCGTCGACGATGTGGTGAAGAGTGCCAATTCCCGGGATAAGCTCGGGTTCTCTGACGGGGTGTTCGAGGCAGTGTTCGCCCTCAAGGAGTTCAACTACCGGAAGATCTATGAATCCCACCTCCTCGCGGACTACCATACCTATTTCGAGCGGATCCTGAAACTCATCCATGAGTACCTCCAGGGCATCTTCGACACCTTCGGCAGGGACTGGGAGGCCTACCGGGCTGAGCGGAACCTCTTAGCCGTCAGGTTCGGGAACTACATCAGGAAGATGGAGGACTTCTATGAGGGGCATGACGGGTCCTTTGACAACCTGATCATCGATTATATCGTGGGCATGAGCGACAACTATGCTCTGGACTGCGTCAATGAGATCATCACGCCAAAGTATATGTACGAGCAGTTCAACCGGTTCCTGATGGAATGACTTAACTCGAGGAGAGCTTCTCGATCTCCTGGATGAACTGGGTGACATTATCGAACATGCGGTAGACCGAGGCGAACCGTACATAGGCGACCGGGTCTATCGCATAGAGTTTCCTTAAGACAAGATCCCCGATCTCATGGGAGGAGACCTCCCGCTTGCTCCCCGCAAGGATCATCGACTCATCCTCGATCTCATGGAGGAGGTTCTCCACCACCTCCTGGCTCACATCACGCTTCTGCAGCGAGGTCTGCAGGCCGTGCTCGAGCTTGAGGATGTCGAATACTTCTCTTCTGCCGTCACGCTTGATGACCATCAGGGGCTTCTCCTCGATACGTTCGTACGAGGTGTAACGGTACCCGCAGGCAAGGCATTCACGGCGCCGCCTGATCGTCGAACCGCTCGAGTTCTGTCGGGACTCGAGTACTTTATCATCCATAGAACTGCAATGAGGGCATCTCATGGTTCACTCCAAATCACTTTTTCCCTATTCTATCATAGAAAACCAGGCTGTGTTCTTTTTCCTGATAATTTTCGAGAACGTGCCCAAATCAGCCGTGGGAGTACGTCCTCTTGCCGTATGGATACCTATTGACAGCCCTGTATGGTCATGGTATATTTGCACATAACGTATCGTAAATAAGAAATAATTAATCATTATAGGAAAAATAGTGATTATTACAATGATGCATCATTTGATGTGAAGGAGGGCTCAGCGGGATCCAGAGGTACGGTAGAGAGATAGAATAGAGATTTTGGGAATTGATCATGGTACGTTCGAGTAACTGAGCGAAATACGGTAATTTTTGAATAATTTAATTGAATTATTTGAGATGTGAACATATAATAGGGAATATATATGTTCGTTTTTGATTGTAAAGTGCAAACATTCGAGCTGTTATAAATCAAAGAATTGGAAGTGGTAAAAGTGCATACGGAATTCAGACGTCAGGAAATTATCAAGATGCTCTCACTGGAATCGACCATGCTGGTAGAGGATATCATCAAGAGGCTCGACGCGACACCGGCAACGATCAGGCGGGACCTGACGTTTCTCGAGAAGACAGGTGCTATCATGCGAACCCGCGGGGCTGCGAAGATCGTGAACCCCTTCCCGACGAGGAACGTCATGTTCTCATCGGAGAAGCTCGCGATCGCTAAGTACGCCGCAGAACTTGTCGATGACGGCATGTCGATCATCATGGATTCCGGTACGACGACCCTGGCCCTGGCAAACCAGCTGGTCAACAAGGCTAACCTGTCGGTCGTGACGAACTCCGTGGCGATCGTCAACGCGTTCGCCAATACTGATGTATCCACGACGATCACGGGCGGGTATCTCGCTCACCGGCAGCAGGCGGTCATCGGTCCTGATGCCGAGGAGTTCATGAAGAAGATCCATGCACCGCTGCTCTTCCTGTCGACGACGGGGATCCGCCATCCCGACGGGCTGACCTGTGTCTCCCCCTTCCAGGCGAGTATCAAGAAAGCCATGATCCAGTCAGCCAGCAAGAAGATCCTGCTCGCAGACTCCAGCAAGTTCGATGTCTCCGGCATGGTGCTCTTTGCCAAGTTCGAGGAGCTTGACATGATCATCACGTCGAAGCCCATCAAGGACAAGGAACTGAAGAAGCACCTGGCAGAGCTCAACGTCGAGGTCGTCGTAGCAGGCTGATCCGCTACCAAGGACCTGTTCCCTTACGCTCTTATCTCATTGCTGCCTTATCTCCCTATCCCGCTGTCCTGGAAGCGTATAATAAACAGGACAGGAGGGTAACAGATGAAGAAGGACGGCATACTGCACCCGGGACTCATTCGGGAATTGACTGCCTTAGGACATTTCGACTCATTCGTGATCTGCGACATGGGCTTTCCCATTCCACAGGGCGCAGTCAGGATAGACTTAGCCCTCGTTCGGGGCATACCGGGCCTCATGCAGACACTCAAGGCCGTCATAGGTGAGATGGTCGTGCAGGAAGCGGTACTCATGGAGTGCGTCAAGACGGCCAACCCCCACATGCATGATGAGGTCACGGGATTGCTGACGAAGCAGGAGATCGGCTATGCCGACCTGCCTGAGTTCAGGAAGCGGGCTGCGGATGCACGGTTCTTCATCAGGACTGCTGAGGATACCCCCTGCGCCAACATCCTCCTGGTGTCGGCCTCCGGTGTGCAGGAGCGGGTAGACCTCTACCGGATCGACCCTTGAAAGCAAGATGAACACAATACACACATGCTGAAGAAGTTCAGGTGAAAGATATATTCACCAGAACGCGGAAACATACTATACTGTCGGCATGGGACTGATAACATTACAGGAAATATTGAAGGTTGAGGAAGGTTCGGCGGTCGCCGCTGTCGGGACCACGGACTACCTCATGGCAGAGGCAATCCTCTCTGCCGCGGAAGAGGCGGGATCCCCGGTGATCATCATGATCGGGAGTCTCATTCACAAACCCTATGCTCCCTATGTCATCCCGGCTATCGCTGGGCGCTGCAGGGCCTCTACTATACCGGCAGCCCTCCACCTGGACCATGGGACCAGTATAGAGGCTGCCGAGAGAGCTATACGCTACGGCTGCTCCTCAGTCATGTTCGATGGGTCGGCCCTCCCGATCGATGAGAACATCGCATTGACCAACCGGGTCGTCGAGTTCTCACGAGCTGCCGGTGTGAGCGTTGAGGCAGAGATCGGGCACGTCTCCGGGCCTGAGGGCACTACCGGCAAGGGTATGCCTGACAGCGCGAAATATACCAGGGTAGAGGATGCGGTACGCTTTGCCGACAGTACGCAGATAGATGCCCTGGCCGTGGCATTCGGTACGGTGCATGGACTGTTCAGGGAAGAGCCGAAGCTTGACTTCGACCGGCTTGAGGCGATCTCGAAAGCGGTCGACCTTCCCCTGGTGCTCCACGGGTCCACCGGCCTGCCTGCCGATGATATCAGGCACACGATCAGTCTCGGTGTGAAGAAGGTGAATATCTTCACTGGGCTGATGATCGCAGCCGGGGCCGCTGCCGGCGATATGTACAACAGCGGGGAGAGACGGTATCCCGGGCTCACACAGGCGGCATTCGCTGCTGCTGTCGGGTTCGTGAAGGAACAGCTTACGATTTGCAATACGACCGGCACGGTGTGAAACTCCTCAGGTAAGAGGATCCTCCCTGACCGGAAGAGGGAGGATCTATGAGGATTTCGCAGAGATGGTTCGTGCCGGCAGGCTACCTGCTGTGTTTTGCGCTCGGCCTGGAGATCGGGGGGTATCAGGCCCTCCTCTATAATATGGCGGAAGATTTCGGTCTCTCCGGGACCCAGATGGGACTTCTCGTCACCGTCCTCTATTCGGCGACGATCGTGACCCCGCTGCTCGTCGGCCCGCTCACGGACCGTATCAGCAAGAAGAAGAGTGTTTCGATCTTCACGCTGGTCTTCATCGCCGGCTGCATCCTGATAGCCCTGTCAGCCTCACCCATGATCCTCGTGCTCGGCATCCTCCTCATCGGGGGCGCCACGAGCCTGCTCATGGGGACGATCATCGCGGCCCTGGCTGCGGAGAATCCCCGGAAGAGCAATCGATACTCCAACCAATCCATGATGCTCGTCGGTGCAGGCGCCGTGATCGCCCCGCTGATCGTGAACCGGATCATCAATGAGGGACTTGACTGGAGATTCCATTTTGCGGTCGTATCACTGTTCAGTGCTGCTGTCGTAGTGATCTGGATGCTGATCAGGATAGAACATAAAGAATCATTCATACACCATGCTGAAGCGACACATACAGAGGAGAAGAGCCTCAAGGTCATCCTTTCGGCTTCCTTCATCCTGCTGCTCATCGCCATGGTCCTCTACTTCATGATCGATACCGGGATCCAGAGCTTCATCAAGGCCTTCTTCATATCTGAACTAGATGACCCGGTACTCGGCTCCCTCGGGGTCTCCCTCATCTGGATCGGGACCATTCCGGCCAGGTTGATCGCGAGTTTCATCCACAAGAACAAGAAACTGCTGGTGATCTGCTGCCTTGCCGCAGACGCCATCCTCATCTTCATCATGGCAACCTTCAAGGTCCCCGCAGTAGCTGTCGCCTGCAGCCTGCTGCTCGGGCTCTCGAGCGGCCCGCTCTTCCCGACGATCATGAGCATCACGATCGACCTCTACCCGAAGAACACCGGGCTTGCCTCCAACTTCATGATGTCGGCGACAGGGGTCGGCGGGGCTGCCGCAGGGGCCCTGGTCGGTGCGGCAGTCGATTACGCCGGGTTCTCCTATGCGTTCTATATGATCATGGGGATCGCGATCGGTGCCCTGGTTGCATTCATAGCCGCATTGATCCTCAGGCAGCGACAACTAGCGGGTGAGGTAAGGAGTGTGTCTGCATGAGTGAAGACGTGAGTATCGGGCTTACGGGGAACCTGAGGGCCCCGAGCAGGGTCAGGCATCTGGTAGTAAGCGTGATCCTGCAGCTCTGTATCGGAATCTATTATATATGGGGAGTATTCCAGGAACCGGTCATGACCTACTTCGACTGGAACCCAACCAAGGCATCCATGACCTTCTATGTCATGATCGTGGCGAATGTACTGGGGAACATCATCGGCGGCAGGATCTATGACCGCACCGGTCCACGTTTCACGGTCTATACCGGTGGAGCCTTCTTTACCTGCGGTATGCTCCTATCTTCACTCGTCCCGGTCCATATGCCCTGGCTGATCTATCTGACCTATGGCGTCATCACCGGGTTCGGCAGCGGTATCGTCTACACGACGAACGTCTCCTCGAACCAGAAATGGTGGGTCGACAAGAGCGGCCTGGCAAGCGGGGTCACGGTCACCGCCTTCGGTGCGGCAACCATCCTCTTCGCCCCGGTCGTGAATCGCCTCCTGTCATCCTTCGGCGTCGTCGCTACGTTCCGGATGCTCGCTGTCTTCTATGCGGTGATGTTCAGCATCTTCGGCCTGTTCGTCTCCGACCCCCCAGGAGGGTTCGAGGACGGGCTGCGCAAAGGATCTGCGAAGAAGGAGAACCAGCGGCATTACTCAGCAGGTGAGGTAATCAGGATGAAGAAATTCTATATCCTGCTCGCGAGCCTGATGCTGCTGATCCCGACCTATTACATCCTGAACCCCATCTTCAAGACCCTTGGACAGGCCAGGGGACTCTCCGAGAGCCTGGCAGTCGGCGGCATCATGCTCACCGGCGCGGCATCGGCGAGCGGCAGGATGGTCGCCGCAAAGATGTCCGATTACATCGGGTCGAAGCGTGTGATGCAGAGCCTCTACCTGATCATGATCGCATGCGTCATCCTGGGTATCTTCGCGAAGGGGATCGTCTTCCTCCTCGTCATCTTCTTCGTTGCCTTCGCCTACGGAGGAAGCGCCGGGATCAACCCTGTACTCATCACGGATCTCTTCGGGACGAAGCATATCGGGTCAGTCCTCGGGCTGACCGGGATCGCGATCCTGGCAGCAGGGATCCTCTCCCCGATCATCGCCGGAGTAGTCAGCGTGAACGGCAACCCTACGAGTTGGACGTTCATCGTCCCCGGCATCGCGTGCCTGATCGGGCTGGCACTGGCATCAAGATTGTAAGCAGCAGGAGATGGATGAGGAGCCGGCGGTCACGTCTGGCTTCTCAGCTATCTGAAATTATCATCGAGAACCTCTTTCATGATTATATCTACATAAAAAATGCTTCGTAAACAGCGAAATCCAGCGTTAGGAAGCTTTCTAAACCTGTTACTACAAGAAAAAACTGGAATAATTGTTTGACAAATAGTGATTGTAGGGATAACATAAATTAATCACAAAAAGATTATAAGTGATTATAACTATCTATTTTGTGATTCTCGTCAACATAAGAAAGAGGAGGTTTTCAGATGTTGAAAAGTAAAAGAATCGTTTCTATTTTGCTTATCATGGTTGTCAGTTTCTCGCTGTTTGCAGGTGGTAGCCAGGAGAAGCCGGCGGAACCAGCAGCTCCTGTAAAAGCTGCCGCACCTGCGTACGACAAAGGGTATGAAGGCCCAACGACCCCTTCAAAAGCTCCTGAAGATTTGAAGCTTGCGGTTATCATTGGTCACGCATCGATGTCCGGTGCGAGTATCCCTGCAGATGCAATGGTAGAGATCGCAAATCATTTCGGCTGGGAAGTGCAGACTTGGGATGGTCAGGGATCACCTGATGTCATGAACCCTGCAATCATGAGTGCTATCGCATGGGGTGCAGATGCTATTCTTATGACAGCACAGGAATCTAGTTCTCTACAGGCAGGTGTGAAAGCTGCTGTAGAAGCTGGCATCCCAATAGGTTGTGCTTCAGCCGGTACCGATACTCCCAATCCTGTCATAAGAAATGAATATGACTATGTGTATGATGTCGGTGCAAGTTACAACGAAATGGGACACGCCATGGCGGAATGGATGTACAATAATATTGAAGGCAGCGGTAAGGTCGCATGTTGGGACTTTGAGGGAGCCTACTCGATAGACAACACAAGAAAAGGCCTCTATGAAGGATTCGAGGAATTAGGGATGGATTATGATCCTGTAGGATATTTCACCTTCGATTTGATCGGAGATCAGCTGAACCGACAGGTGACTACCTATCTGACCAATAATCCTGATACAGAGTTCATATTCTTCCCCTTCGACCCGGCAGCAGTACCGGTTAGTGAGGCATTGGAACTTGCAGGTTTTACTGACGTGAAGGTAGCCAGTGTGCTCGGTAATATTGAGATGTGTGCACTCATAAGTCAGGATACAGTTGCTTCCGCATCGGCTGCGTATGACAACACCTATCTTGGTTACGCTGCAATGGACCAGATGATTCGGCATCTGAACGGTGACCCCCTGTTCGAGCCGCATGGAGAGAATACACCATATGCTATTCTTGATATTACCAATGTTCCATCGGATGGAGCATGGGCTCCTGATTTTGATTATAAGTCGAAATTCTATGCATTATGGGAGTAGTCTGAACCTACATTCATAGATATTATCAGATCGTTTGCAGGGAGAGGTTTCTCTCCCTGCAAATATTCTTGAAATCAATGGAATGGAGGCTGATTTCAATGACAACAAAAACAACAAAGATCTCCGAGCTTATCAGCAGATTCAGCATGATTATTGTTTTCGCTGCATTGTTGTTGGTATTCGGATTGATATCAGATACGTTTTTAACAACCATGAATTTCGGTAATATGTTTCTGACCAAGATGGCAAGTGCAGTTCTTTCTCTTGCCGGCTTGTTCATCATCGTAACCGGGGAGTTCGATCTCTCAATAGGGTTCAATCTAACCTTCACCATGGTAATTGCTGCATATCTTGAAAATCTTGGAGTAAACAGTGCTTTGATAGTGATAATTCCGATACTATGCGGGATTACTGCAGGACTGATTAACGGACTTATCGTTGTACATATGAAGATAAGTTCATTTATCGTGACCCTGGCAGTGGGTATGACACTATCGGGATTGGCACAGGCGATTACCAACAGCGGCAATATTTACATTGATTCCCCGGCTTGGCTGCTGGCATTCACGCGTGATGGTTTCGGGCATCTGGGTTACTGTGTACTGTTTTTCATAGTTGCTGCAATAGGACTTCATTTGCTATTCACCCAAACCCCCATTGGGCGTCAGATGTATGCAGTTGGGACTTCAGAGAAGATTGCGTTCCTCGCTGGGATCAAGACAGCATATGTTCGTATCTTCGCATTCACAAGCGCTGGATTCTTCGCATCTATTGCCGGAATCATACTTCTAGGTCAGTTAGGTGCAGCAAGCTCCGGTTATGGGACTTCTTTACTACTTCCTGCATATGCGACGGTGTTTTTGAGCAAAGCAGTTTTTAAACCAGGATATATCAATGTGCCGGGACTGGTACTGTCAGTTGCATTAATAACCGTCGGAGTCAATGGTATACAGATGGCAGGTGCCCCTACGTGGAGTGAAAACATCTTCAGCGGTCTTATCCTGATGTTTTCCATGTGGTTGTCTCAGCGGGTATCTCCTATTGAAATCAAATAGATGTACTGGGAAAAGGGAGAAGAAAAATGCCTATTATAGCTAAGAATATATCCGTTTCATTCCCCGGTGTTAAGGCTTTATCAGATGCCAGTTTCCGGTTTGAAGAGAACAGGATCCATGCGGTCCTCGGGGCAAATGGGAGCGGAAAATCGACCTTAGTAAAGGTCCTTACCGGGAACTATCACCCTGATAAGAATTGTAATGCCAGTATAGATTTTAATGGAAATATAGTTAGTGATATTCTAACCCCTCGCCAGGCAGACAGCCTTGGCGTTCGGGTAGTCCATCAGGAAAGCCCCCTACTGAATACGTTCACAGTAGCTGAATGCGTTGCGCTATTCAAAGGGTTTCCCAAAAAGGGTTTCAGAATCGATTGGAAACGGGTCAATTCCTATATCAACGAACTGCTCGAGTTGTATAACATCAAGGTAGACCCACAGATGCTTACTGATGATCTAACTGCTGCAGACAGAAACATGATAGCGATGGCTATGGCAATGGGCAATGAGGAGGAGATGAAATCTACGAAACTCCTTGTTCTTGATGAAGCTGATGCATCGATACCCGAATCCGAGACAGAGAGTTTTCTCCAAAGAGTGCATTATGTTGCTAATCTTGGCATACCGGTCGTCATGGTAACACACCGAATGAAAGAAGTGATGAGCTACTGTGATGATATATCGATCCTCAATGGTGGGAAACTGGTATTCACTGGATTGAAAGATGATGTCAATGAGAATTTCATCATCTCAAAAATGATCCGACAAGGAAATGATGTTGATATCAAGATCGGAGAAGAACAGACTACCTTTTCCATGGAGGATTTGTGGAAGTTGCTCGATAAGCAACCTCCAAAAAAAACTTCTTCGATTCTCGAGCTGCAGCATCTTGTTGCAAAAGGACTGAATGATGTTTCCTTTACCGTTCGGAGCGGGGAGATTCTTGGCATCATCGGAAATCCGGACAGCGGTGTAAAAGAATTGCCAATGGTTCTTGGTGGAGATTTAGAGATTGAGAGCGGGACGTATATGGTAGAAAACAAAGTGCTCCCGAAGAGCCTCAGTCCCCGCAAGGCATATCAATCCGGGGTAAGTGTGCTCCCGAGCGATAGGCCGACTAGGGGATGCATTATGTCATGTACATTACAGGAGAATTTATTACTGCCTAATCTCATACAATATTGGAACAAGAGTAAGCTGGCAAAGAAAACTATGGCGATGTGCGTTGATATCTTCGATATACATCCTGGTAACAACTACTCCATGCTCTTTGGGAAGTTCTCCGGCGGGAATCAGCAAAAAGCCATCATGGCAAAATGGCTCTCGACTTGTCCGAAAGTATTCGTTCTTGATGATCCTACATACGGAGTCGATCCTGCCTCAAGAATCAGGATCTTCGAAGCGATCAAAGAAGCTGCCGATAAACAAGTGGCGATGGTCATTTTCTCAACAGAACCGGAACAGCTGGTGAATATCTGCACAAGGATGATCGCTCTGCATAATGGAGAGATTAAGGCAGAGCTAACACCTGAAAACGGTTTATTGACTAGACAGGAAATCGCAAGGTGGTGCTACCTATGATGAAACTACAAAAAAAAATCGTTTCAAATTATGGACTCTTAATTATTCTCATAATTGCAGTTATATTTGGAGGGGTCTGGAATAGTGCCTTCCTGTCACTTCAGAACATCAGGACGATGCTCCTTGGACGTGTCACCGTAGGGTTCCTGGCGATAGCGATGGTCATCATCATGTCATCAGGCGAAATGGACATCTCCGTAGGCTATATGCTCGGTGCGACTGTCATGATCGCGGCGAAAGTCGGGAAGATGGGCGCTGATCCTGTTGTGATCATACTCGTTGCTCTTCTTTCCGGGGTGGTGTTCGGCGCCATGAATGGACTGCTTACCATGGTGATCAAAATACCTTCTACCATCTCGACGCTAGGCTCTGGAATGGTTATGTACGGTATAAGCAGCTGGACGAACAACTCTTTGAGTATCACATCTGTAATGCCAAAAGTAGTCACGAAAATGTTCAAAGCTAAATATTTTGGATTCAATCCCTGTATCTGGGCCTTCTTTGTAGTAGTAATTCTCGCTTATTGGCTGCTTGAGTTCACTCCTCTTGGCGGGCAGATATATGCAGTCGGGTTCTCAAAGAGAGTATCGCATCTTGCAGGAATTCGGACGAAACTCGTGAAGTTTCTCGCATTCACCTTCGGAGGGGCAAGTGTCGGTGTAGCAGGTGCATTGCTCATTGCACAGAGCGGTAATGCATATATCACTACCGGTCCTATGTATCTGATGCCGTGTCTGGCAGTCACTTTCTTGAGTATTACGACACATCGAATTGGAAGGTACAACATTCCCGGTATGTTAGTGGGGCTGTTGCTTTTGGGAGTCGTCTACAATATTGCAGGACTGATGGGTGCCCCCTTCTGGTTCGAGAACGTGATGAATGGCATCGTGATCCTCGGAGTCGTCCTGACGAACGGGAAGAATGCGAGAGCGGCGCTCTCAGGCTAACGAACAAATATATAAGGAGTAACACCAATGAAATATGTACAGACAGTGACCGGTCCGCTTGAGACCTCGAAGATAGGGTTCTCCCTCATGCATGAGCATGTCGTCGCTTCAGCAGCTGGCATCCCGGAAAACTATCCTGAACTCTATGTAAAAGGGTATTATGAGAAAGCCCTGAAGGATCTTAAGGACCTGAAGGCAAATGGTATCGAGCTGATCGTCGATACAGCTCCGTATGACCTGGGACGGGACCCGAGGACCCTGAAGGAACTGGCTGAAAAATCGGGGATGAACATCGTGGCGACCACGGGTTTTTTCATGGACTTAAGTCCCATGCTCGGGAACTATACTCCCGATGACCTGGCTGCCTGCATGATCAAGGACCTGAAGAAGGGTATGTCAGGTACTGATATCAAAGCAGGTATGATCAAGGGTGTCATGGATATGGAAGGCCCCACGAAGGGACGGGAGATCCAGCACCGGGCCGCGGCGATCGCCTCGAATGAGACGGGTACCCCGGTATTCATGCATACCCTGGCATTCAAGCAGACTGCACGGTTCCAGCTCGAGTTCCTCAAGGCAGAGGGGATCGACATGAACCGCGTGAAGGTCGACCACTGCCTCGAGACCACCGATCTGGACTATATCAAGTGGATCGCAGACCAGGGCGTCTGGTTGGGAGTGGAACGGCTGCCGTGTCTGCACCTTCCCCATGAGCACGGTGTTGCCACGGAGACACGGATCAAGATGGTCAAGCAGATGATAGATGCCGGGATGGCTGACCAGATGCTCCTCTCACATGATACCGGTGTCTTATCCACCATGTGGAACACGAAGAGCCCTGAGGAACTCGAGTTCATCGAATCCCTTGCTCCCCAACACTGGCTGTTCATCAAGGACTACGTGATCGTCAAACTGCTCGAAATGGGCGTCGATGAAACCGTGCTCAACAAGATCTGCTATGAGAACCCAAGACGGTTCTTCGAGGGCTGCTGAACAATACAGCAGAAACCAAACAGTCGTATATGGAGGAAGAGATGAAGAAGACAAATATGAAGAGTATGTTCCAAGTCGGCGTTTGCGTCCGGGACGCTAAGGCCACACTTGCACAATGGCAGAAATATTTCAATATAGATGAGTCTACCATCATTCAGAAGAATACCAGGGATCTGGCTGCAGTAGGCAAGTACGAGAACCCAAAATACTATGGGGAGGAGTCAGAACTCTGGATCAATATCGTACGGTTCGACATGGGCGGCCTTGATTTCGAGATCATCGAACCGCTCGACAAGGATGGGGATGATATGTATGCGACCTGGCTGCGGGAACACGGCCCCGGGATCCATCATGTGAACGTTCTGCTGGAAGACCGTGACGGGTTCAGTGAGGCGATGGAGGAGAATGGTATACCAGTCATGCTTGATGCGTCAGCCCAGGGTAAGACCTGTAAATTCTATGACGTTCGTGAACAGCTAGGAGTCATGTTCGAATGCGGTGATACGGTCGTGGGACCCCTGGCTAAAGTATTCAACCCTGATTTCGTCGATGAGAAGGTAGGTCTGGAGCTGAAATAGGGAATACAGTTACCTTTTGGAAGAGACTTATATATGAAAGAGCGGGTTCATACGTTGAACCTGCTTTTTTTTTCTATATCATCCAAACTCCTATGAACAGGAGTGAGTGATACCCATTGTATGAACAGGAAAGAACAGAAAAGTAGGTCATTATTAGCATAAATGTAAACTATTTTGATAAAAACAATTCCTTGACAGCGTACATATGTGGATGTAAAATGTTCATAACTAATCAGAAAGAGCAATAAAGCTGATTGTTACATGATTCGGTCATACTGAAGAGTAGGTCTGATCGTATTTCTTATAGTATTGTTCTCCTGATGAGTGTGGTATCATAAGAATGGCTTTAATTAGTAAGCGTTTGCCTTACATAATGAAGTTAAAAAAGAGGAGGTCTCAAATGTTGAGATGTAAGAGGATTCTGGCAATCTTGCTGATCATGCTGGTCAGTTTTTCCGTGATGGCAGGCGGCCAGCAGGAAAAAGCAGCTGATACGAAGGCTGAAGTACAGGCAGCAGCCCCGGCGAAGACGACTGAAGGGTTCCCAGGACCCACAGTCAAGGCAAAAGCTCCAAGGGGTATCAAGGTAGCAATTGTTCCAGCAATGGCTTCACTTTCCGGTTGTATCGTCCCTGGCGATGCCATGGTCGAGATCGGCGAACGATATGACTGGGATGTCCAGATCTTTGATGGAAGGGGAACTCCGGAGGGAGGGAACAAGGCTATCCTGAATGCGATAGCATGGAATGCGGATGTCATCATGACTATTTCCCTTGACCCGCGAAGCTTCCAGGAAGGCTTGAATGCTGCGAAGACTGCTGGTATCCCTATCGTCAGCGGTTCGAGCGGTACAGATGACCCGAACCCGATCCTTGATGTTGGTGCAGGGAACCTGAACTTCCTCTATGATGTCGGTCCGTATTATTATGGTCTCGGACAGACCATGGCAGCATGGATGGATGAGGATTCCAACGGCAAGGCTAATGTCGTGATCTTCTCCTGCCCCGGTCTCCCATCAGTAGACCTGTTCGAGGAAGGACTCATCGATGAACTGACAGCACGGAACATCACCTTCGACCCGAAACCCCAGGTCTTCAGCTTTGACCAGCTCGGCGATACCCTCAACAGGATGGTAACCGGGTATGTCATGTCACACCCGCAGGTCGATTATGTGTTCATCCCGTTTGATCCGGCAGCCCTCGGCCCTATCGCTGCACTCGAAGCAGCTGACCTCACTGAGGTGAAGGTCGTTAGTGTGCTCGGTACGACTGAGATGATGTCACTCATCAAGAGATCTCCCATAGCAGCTGGTACAGCAGCCTATGATTCGACCTACCTCGGGTACGCTGAAGTTGATCAGGCAATTCGAGTCCTCAACGGGCAGCCGCTGATCACCCCGCACAACGAGAACCTCCCGATGGCGATCGTCGACAAGTCACTGCTCCCGCCGGAGGGTGAGGCTTGGACCCCGGCCTATGATTATAAGAGTGCATTCTACGCGCTCTGGGATTGATAGAGTTTAGATAAGATTACAAGATGAGAGGCGAAAGCCTCTCATCTTATATTTGGAGTGTTTAGTGTATGCGAGAAAATAATGCTGGGTCCTTCGATATCAAGACTCTATTCTACAAATACGGGATGGTGTTCCTGCTGCTAGTCATCATAGCAGTGTTCAGTGCCCTTTCTGATACGTTCTTCAGTATGCAGAACTTCGGCAACATCCTCATCACCCAGGTTACCATAGGCTGTGTGGCCCTTGGTGCGATGTTCATACTCGTAGTGGGTGAGTTCGACCTCTCGTTAGGCTACCTGACATCCTTCTGCATGGTGCTCGGTGCGAAACTAGCCGAGAACGGCGTAAACAGCGCACTCGTTCTCGTCCTGGTCATGATCGCAGCCGGTACCCTGTCGGGGTTCATCAACGGGATCATCGCCGTGAAGTTCAGCATCAGCTCTTTCATCGTCACTCTGAGTGTCGGGTTGACCCTTTCCGGTCTGACCCAGGCAGTGAGCGGCGGTATGGTGCTCAATCATGGGATCCCGAGAGCAATCAGTACATTTGCCCAGGGCAGATGGGGACAGATCGGGTATTCAGTCGTCTTCTGGCTGTTCTTATGTTTGGTCGTCTATTTTCTGTTGAATCACAGACCGCTAGGCAGGAAGCTCTATTCTGTG
Source organism: Spirochaetia bacterium (assembly GCA_963677595.1). Taxonomy (GTDB): domain Bacteria; phylum Spirochaetota; class Spirochaetia; order CAKZLE01; family CAKZLE01; genus CAKZLE01. Next base: position 3,913,762 of record OY782041.1, on the reverse strand, counting down.
GGAAGTTCAGAAAAAGCTTCATTCCTGGCTGGGATCAAGACGAATTACGTAAGGATCTTCGCATTCTCGGCAGCAGGTTTCTTCACCGCGATCGGTGCATTCCTCCTGCTTGGGAAACTGGGTGCTGCAAGTGCTGCGTACGGACACTCCGTACTGCTTCCGGCCTATGCGATCGTATTCTTAAGCAAGATCTCCTTCAAGCCCGGGTACTTCAATATTGGCGGCCTCATCCTTGCCATCCTCTTCGTGGGGATCGGCAGTAACGGCATGACCATCGTCGGTGCACCGCCATGGGCGAGCTACATCTATGAAGGTGTCATCCTTGTCGTTGCCATGCTCCTTGCGAACAAACTTGACCAAAACAAGGACAAGGCTGATGAATAAGATAGTGATACTCATGTGTAACGAAGAAGTGAGAAAGGGGATGACATGCTAACAGCTAACCATATATCAGTTTCATTTCCCGGTGTGAAGGCCCTCGATGATGTGAGTGTCGAGTTCAAGCCGAACAGGGTGCATGCAGTCCTTGGGGCCAACGGCAGCGGGAAGTCCACCCTGGTGAAATTCCTCACCGGGGTATACCAGCCGGACCGGGACTGCGGTTCAGAGATAAACATCGACGGGACGGTCCTCGGCAGGATCGAGAACCCGAGCGTGGCATATGACCTGGGGATCCGGGTCGTCCACCAGGAGACCCCCCTGATCGATACGTTCACCATCGCGGAATGTGTGGCCCTGTTCAAGGGTTATCCCAAGAACCGGTTCGGCAACATAGACTGGAAGCATGTCTATGATTACGTCACCGAACTCTTCGAGGTGTTCAACATCGGGATCAGCCCGAAGACCCTGACCACAAACCTGAAGGCATCGGAACGGAACATGATCGCCATGGCGATCGCAATCGGGAAGGGCGAGGAACTCAAGCGTACGAAAGCCCTCATCCTTGACGAGGCCGATGCCTCGATCCCTGAGGCAGAGGCAGAGTTCTTCCTCGAGCATGTCCGCAAGATCGCAGACATGGGGATCCCGGTCATAACCGTCACCCACCGCCTCAAGGAGATCAAGAAGATCTGTGATGATGTCACGATCCTCAACGGCGGGAAGGTCGTCTTCAGCGGCCTCTCAGAGGAAGCGACCGAGGAGGTCGTCATCGCCAATATGCTCAAGAAGCATGATGATACCGCCGATGAGCTGAAAGCTGCTGATGAGGAGCTCGATCTCGTCGATATCTGGAAGATGCTCGACCGCAAGCCCCATGAAGATGTCGTGAAGACGGTCCTTGAGTTCAAAGATGTCCAGGCGAAGAACATCGACGGACTGAGCTTCACGGTCAAGAACAATGAGATCATCGGGTTCGTCGGACTCGGGGACAGCGGGGTAGGTGAACTTCCGTCACTGTTAGGCGGGATGATGCAGCGCAAGTCCGGTGACTTCGTCGTGAATGGCCATGAGATGCCGATGAGCACTTCCCCGAGGACTCTGTACAAACAGGGACTCAACATGCTCCCCTGTGACCGGATCCGAAACGGCGGCATCATGTCCTGTTCACTGCGGGACAACATGCTGATGCCCAACGAGATAAAGTTCTGGCACAACAGGAAACTTGCTAAGAAGGTCATGAAGACCTGTATCAACGTCTTCGATGTGAACCCAGGGCACGATATGAACATGAAGTTCGGGAAGTTCTCCGGGGGTAACCAGCAGAAGGCGATCCTCGCGAAGTGGCTCTCCCTGTCGCCTTCAGTCTTCGTTCTCGATGACCCGACCTACGGTGTGGACCCGGCTTCGAGGATCACCGTGTTCGAGGCGATCAAGAGTGCCTCGGAGAACCATGTCGGCGTGGTCATCTTCTCGACAGAACCTGAGCAGCTCGCTCTTATCTGTACCCGCGTTATCGTACTGCAGCATGGAAAGATTGCTGCCGAGCTGACCCATGAGGATGGCTCCCTTACCCGAGAATCTGTTGCAAGGTGGTGTTACGCATGATTACCTCAAAATTTCATATCCTAAAGAACTATGGTGTCATCGGAGTCAGTCTGCTGCTCATGGTGCTCTTCTCCTTCCTGTCGGAATTCTTCTTAAGCTGGAGGAATATCAACATGCTCGCAACAGGGCAGGTCATCGTAGGCTTCTTCGCCCTCGGCGCCATGATCCCGCTGGCAGTCGGTGAGTTCGATATCTCGCTTGGCTACATGCTCGGGCTCACGATCATGTTCGGGGCGCGGCTGGCCGAGAGCGGCTTACCGATCGGGCTGGCGTTCGCTGCCATGATCCTCTTCGCCGTGGCCTTGGGTGCCGTGAACGGGATCATCAATGTCGTCCTGAAAGTACCGTCAACCATCTCGACGCTGGGAGTCGGGACCATCTTCTACGGTATCAGCCTGAGTATGAACAACGGCTCTGCCATCAACGGCGTTGTTCCGGATGCAGTCCTGTCGATGTTCCGGGTGAAGTTCCTCAACCTGAACATCACAGTATGGATCTTCTTCATCTGTGCCGCAAGCCTCTACTACATCATGGAACATACCCCGCTGGGTAAGCACATCTATGCGGTCGGCCTCTCAGAGCGGGTGGCCTACCTCGCCGGTATCAAGACAAAACTGGTCAGGTTCGCGGCCTTCGTCCTGGCCTCCTTCTATATCGGGGTCGGCGGACTGATCACGCTCGCGAGGACCGGTAACGCCTATCCAGATACCGGCCCATCCTACCTGCTGCCGGGTCTTGCGGTCGTCTTCTTCAGCATCACGACCCATACCACGGGACGGTACAATGTGCCGGGAATGGTTGCATCGCTCATCATGCTCGGCATCACCTTCAACGGCATCAGCATCATGGGAGCCCCGTTCTGGACCGAAGCTGTCGTGAATGGCGTCATCCTGATCATCGTCGTGATGTCGATCAACACGGATGCCAGGAAGATCCAGATAGGCTGATCCATCCTTACTAATCACAAAGATGCATCGTTCCATGGCGGGATGATGCATTTTTTTTGTACCCCATTGCTACGCATTCTGTAGGAGTGTGTATTTGTAAGCAAAAGCTATCACAAGGGTAAAAATAAGTGATCATAAAATAGTTTTTTAGTTTGACAACGCATGAAAGCAGTGTATAATTAATATTGTAATCATAAATATACACATAGTGATAACAAACAAGCGAAAAAAGAAACATGAAAAGTATTAAAATATTCAGTATGGTTCTTTTTACGCCCCAGGGGATAGAGAATGATACAGATAGGCGTTTGTGAATGGGCACTTCCCATGACGGGGCCCTTTGCTGTCAGGCTGGCAGCTGAGATCGGGTTTGACGGTCTCCAGCTCGGGGACTGCGGCGGCAAGAAGATGGCATATCCCCTGAACCATCGGCGTGTGCAGCAGGAGTACCTCCAGGCAGCTGAAACTGCCGGGGTGAGCTTCCACTCCATCCATACCAGGACGATGTACCAGGAGAAGACGATCTATGCGTCAAAAGGCACCCCTGATTCTGATCGTGCCCGCATGGATATCCTTTCTGCCGTTACAGCCGCAGTGGACATGAAGGTCCCGGTCGTGATGATCTCGGGCTTCATCGGAGCAGGGGATGAGGAAGTCTTCCGCAATGTGGCCGATAACCTCTCCTATGCCTGCTCGCTGGGTGCAGAGAAGGGGATCGTCATCGCGTTCGAGTCCAATCTCTCGAACGACGATATCTTCAGGATGCGGGAGCGCACCGGTACCGGGCTGAAGGTCTGTTTCGATACCTGCAACCCCTACATCTACGATTCCGGGGAGGCGCCTGAGATGCTCGCAGACATGATGGCGACAGATCCTGAGATCATCGACCACTACCATGTGAAGGACACGAGGAGGGAAGAGTTCCTCATCGGTCGTCCTGCCCCGATCCTGATGGGAAAGGGTGATTCAAGGATACAGGAGTCCGCTGATATCGTCCTGGCCACCGGGTTTGACGGCTGGGTCATATCAGAGAGCTACTATTACGCGGAACCTATAAATCAAGGCGGGGACTTCATGCAGATAGCTGCAGAAGACTGTGCCGCGATTAGGAACATATTTAAAAGGAAGGTATGAGTATGAGAAAAATCATTTCGATCCTGGTCATTTCGTTGCTGCTCTTTGGGGCAGTCAGTGCATTCGCAGGTGGACAGAGTGAGACCGCAAGCGACAAACCGATCAATTGGAAATTCAGTCTTGCCATCAGCGAGAACAACTTCATGTCAGCTGCATGGAGAGCTTGGGCACAGAAGATCACTGATGAGACTGACGGCAGGCTCACATTCACATTTTACTATGATGACACTCTGGTAGACAGCCTCAATGCCTATGAGCAGCTCGTAGACGGCATCGCTGATATCGCGGATGTCCACCGATTTGCTTCTTCAGGTTTTGTTCTCTCCGAGCACTGGAAAGCAATCACGACAGGTGTACCGGTAGGTCATGAAGCAGATGTCTCCTATGATCTGTGGAACGGTTTCCCGGAACTTAGAGATGAGTTCAAGGATGTATATGTACCAGCCCAGGCATTCAACGGTGGTACGGTATACCAGATCCTTTCAGTCAATAAACCTATCACCAAGGTTGCTGACATGAAGGGTATGCAGATCTGGTGTGAGGCTGACTTCAATCAGTTCGTGCTCGACTGTGGCGCAACCCCGATCAACGCACCCTTCCCAGAGGTCTACAGCTCACTGCAGAAAAACCTCTTCGACGGTATGATGATCCCGACCGAGACATTACAGTCATGTAATTTCGCTGAAGTATGTAAGTATGTGAACATGGTCAATATCGCATATGCTACCGGTCCTGGACATATAATCAACAAGGACTCTTGGAACGCTCTTCCGGATGACATCAAGGATATCATCAACAGCCAGGCTTCCTTCGTGGAGGCTGAGAATGCTAAGGGTTTCCAGGCTTCAGAGGCATCTGCATTGGACTGGGCAGTTGAGAATCATGGGACAACAGCGATCTATCCTGATGCAGCAGCAGCTGCTGAGTTCAACCAAGTTCTCATGAATGCAAACCTGAAGGTTGCTAAAGAACTTGATGCACAGGGGCTTCCCGGTACTGCCTTCGTGAAGGCAGTGGCAGAATATTCTGCTAAGTATAATTAAGAATCGCTAAATACTTTAAATCACAATACAGGATCCTGCATGAGCAGGTCCTGTATTGTTGAATGTCTAAAGTTTAGCGTCCTAGTTTACAGTTTTTCTTTGGAGGAAGAAGGCTTATGGGTGAATATGACAGGTTGAAGATCAAGTGGACTAAGACCATAGCCAATCTGCTGGGCATCATCGCAGGTGTCGCGCTGATCGTGGGTACCACCTTCATGGTGATCAATATCTTTATCAGGCCGTTCGGCCTGGCTATGCGTTATATCTATGACCTTGCAGGTCTTTCTGCAGCCTTTGCGGCATCTCTTGCTATTCCATATTGTGCATTGCTTCAGGACCATACTGTAATGGATTTAGTCCTTGGAAAGATGCCATCCGGTATGAGGAAGGTAAGTGAGTCAATATCAGGGCTCATCAGTATCGGTATTATCTTCATGATGATCTATGCAGGCGGGAAGTATGCCTATACGAAGACCCTGGTTTTCGAGAAGACGCTCTCCGGGAATCTCCCTACCTGGATCTTTCGGTGGGTCTGGGTCTTCGGCCTGGTTCTTCTGGCCCTTGCCATAATCATCGAGACAGTAGATTTTATCAGGCTGGCGATGGGAAAAGAAGTCGCGACGATATTCGATGAACAAGACGATTCCATAGTTCTACTTGGAGGAGAGGAGCAGAATAATGACTAGTGCTATTGCTATCGGGCTGATCTGTATAGCAGCTTTCTTCATCCTTTCCATGATGGGTGTAAAGATCGGTTTCTCTATGCTGACCACTGGATTCATCGGGTTAGTCCTGATGACGAGCTGGAGGGGAGCGATCACTGTCCTTGGAACGAACGTATTCTCGGTCGTATCGAGTTATGACTTCGCAGTATTGCCGATGTTCATCCTCATGGCTCAGATCATCACGGTCTCGGAGATGGGTTCTGACCTCTACAAGACTGCTTCGACCTGGCTCGGCCAGATCCCTGGAGGCTTGGCGATCGCGACTATCGGTGCCTGTGCAGTCTTTGCGGCTGTTACTGCGTTCCCCTGGGCAGCTATCGTGAGTATCGGGGCGATCGCCATCCCGCAGATGAGGAAGTACAAGTACTCGACGGAACTCGCGATCGGGTCGGTCGCGGCAGGAAGTGAGTTGGGAGACCTTATACCACCGAGTGCCATGTTCATTATTTACGGTATGATCTCAGGTACTTCAATCGGTACGCTCCTGATCGCTGGTATTATTCCCGGTTTGATCCTTGCGGTATTCTATATGATCGTCATCGCGATCAACTGCAAGATAAACCCGAGTTATGGACCGCGTGGACCGAAAACCTCGATGGAGGAGAAGATCAAGTCCCTCCCGGGAAGCCTTGGGATCATCCTCATCGTCATCCTCGTGCTTGGAGGACTATTCGCAGGTTGGTTCACCCCCACAGAGGCTGGATCCATCGGTGCATTAGGTGCGTTCATCCTGGCACTGCTGAAAAGAAGACTCGATCGTGAGAAGCTGAAACAAGTAATGATCTCTTCAGCGAAGATGATCGGGATGATCTACTTTCTCATCGTTGGCGCAAACGTGCTGAAGCAGATGATCGCCGTAAGCGGTTTGCCGTTCTGGCTTTCTGACACAGTCATGGCCATGCAGTTCCCGACGATGCTGCTGATGGTCATCATCATGATGATCTATATCGCATTAGGTTGTGTTGTTGAAGTCATGTCGATGGTATTGCTTACCGTCGGTATCTTCCTGCCGATCGTACAGGCCTGCGGGTTCTCGGCTGTATGGTTCGGCGTCGTCATGGTACGTATGGGTGATATCGGGGGGCTCACCCCGCCTATGGGCATGACGGCCTTCTTCCTGAAGGGGCTCTATAAGGATGTGCCGCTTTCGAGGGTCTTCAAGGGTATCGCACCCTTCCTCATAGCGGATGCGGCACACCTTATCCTGCTGCTATTGGTTCCGGGGATCGTCGAGTGGCTTCCGAGGATCACGGGAATGATGTAGGAGAGAGAACGAATCGGATGTATTCGCAGTTGTATGATAATAACTAATAATGGAGGTAAGAAATGAAATTAGCGATTGGAGCAGATCCCGGCGGTTTCGGACTGATCGGAGATTTGAAGAAACACCTTGTTGAACAGGGACATGATGTTGCTGACCTCGGGACCACAGATCCTGACAATCCAGTGATGTACATGGATGTAGCCCGGAATGTTGCAGAGGCAGTTACATCAGATGCAGCAGAACTCGGGATCGTCGTTTGCGGTACCGGAATCGGTATCAGCATCGCGGCGAACAAGAACAAAGGCGCACGATGTGCCCGAGTAGAGAGCGTATGGGCTGCACGTGACAGCCGGATCGTGAATGATGCGAATATACTTGCATTAGGCGGAACCACTATCAGTCTCAGGATGGCATGCGAGATGGCAGATGTTTTCATCCAGACCAAATGGGGAGAAGGACTCCCTGAATTCAGAGTCAAACGGATCAAGGACGGAGCAGCCATGTGGGACGGATACGAAGGGGCAGTCTTCAAGTAGTGATTGTAGTTTGCGGGAGGGCATAGGCCTTTCCGCAAACATTTTTTTACTGAGTATGAATCTGTTTTGACAAGCATGATCTTTAGAGATTATGCTTGTCTGAATTGAATTCCTTCCAGAAAACCAAACGTGGCGTTACTGATCACTGATCTGTAGACACGTAACACACATGACCGCCTCAACGGCAGGTCGCGTAAGGAGCTTGAAGTATGAAGATGATCCAGACGGTCACCGGACCGATCACACCTGATGAACTTGGCTATACCCTGATGCATGAGCATATCTATTCCTCCTCGATAGGGGTGCCGGAGAACTATCCGCAGCTCTATCGGGATGATGTGGATGAGGTGGTGATTGGGGACCTCAACGAGATGAAGAGTGTCGGGATCAAGTCCGTCATAGAAGCTTCCCCGATCGACCTCGGACGTGATGTGAAGCGCCTGAAGGCTGCTTCAGAGGCAACGGGTGTGCATATCGTGGCCTGTACCGGCTGGTGGCAGGAGTTCGCGCCGACGCTGGGAAGGTTCACGGCTGAGAAGATCGCTTCACTGTTCATCGATGATGTCCAGAAAGGGGTAGGCGAGACCGGGATCAAGGCCGGGATCATCAAGGCTGCCATGGACCGTGAGGGGCTTACCCCTGCACGTGACCTGCTCCACCGGGCCGTTGCGATCGCAGCGAAGGAGACTGGGGCCCCGGTGATGCTCCATTCCTATCCGCAGGCAGAATCAGGCAGGCACCAGCTTCGTATACTGCAGGAAGAAGGCCTCGATATGAGCCGCGTGAAGATCGACCATATCCTGGAAACCACCGATATGGACTATATCAAGTGGGTAGCAGACCAGGGCTGCTGGATCGGTGTGGACAGGCTCCCCCTGATCACCTTCCCGGGAAACTTCGCGGTCAGTACCGAGACCCGGATCAAGACCATCAAGCGGATGATCGATGCAGGTATGTCTGACATCATGCTCCTCTCGCATGACTTCATGTCCATTTCCACGATGTTCGATACCCTTCCCGAAGAGACACTGGCATACGTAAAGGGACTCAATCCCGAACGATTCCTCTTCCTTCATAATGTTGTATTCCCCAAACTTGTAGAGATGGGTGTGGACCTGGACCTGCTCATGAAGATGAGTACGGAGAACCCCAAGCGGTTCTTCGAAGGCAATTGATGCTGCAAGGTGATGACATGAACATGTACGTTCTCGATAATGGTATCATCAGGATGCCGGAAGTCACCATCTATACGGGTGGCAGTGAAGAGAAGTGGATAGACATACCAGTCTATTCCGTGCTGATAGACCATCCGGAAGGATTGGTACTTTTCGATGCTGCCTGTGATCCAGAAGGCATGTTAGGTAACTGGCCTGAAGCTTTCCGGCAGTTCCCGTATATAGCAGATGAGGCACAGCTCCTGCCGAACAGCCTGGAACGGCTGGGATACCGACTCGAAGATATTCGCTATGTGGTCGCTTCTCATCTGCATCTTGACCATGCCGGCTGCCTGAAGTACTTCCCCAACGCAGAAGTGATCGTGAGTGAGGTCGAGCTGCGCAATACCATGACCCGGTATGAGGCCGGCGAGGAGCTCGGGGCCCATCTTGTCTCAGATATCGAGAGCTGGATCCAAGCAGATATCACTTGGAAAACAGTCAGCGAACAGGATGGTGAATACCAAGTACTTGACGGCCTGACAGTCATAAACCTCGGCTCGGGCCATTCCTGGGGCATGCTTGGGCTCCTGATCGAGTTACAGGACTCTGGGAGTTTCCTGCTGGCTTCCGATGCGCTCTATTCTGCACGTCATCTTGGCCCCCCACCTATACTCCCTGCGATTCTGGAAGACCAAGAAGGCTATTCACGTTCTGTGGAGAGGATTCTGAAATACAAGGAAACGCATGCTGCCCGGATACTCTACGGACATGATATCGGTCAGTTCAGGGAACTGGTGCATGCATATACCGGGTATTATCATTGATCTGTTCTTATGATCAGTTATAAACATTAAAATAATCACAAATAAGCATTCTATTGACATGCATCTAGTTATTTGGTACACTGTTGGTAGATAAAAACCTTCTGACCGGTCATGAGAGAACAAGAAGGATGCCATGAAACAGTTACAGATTATCCCACAGATACACAGATGTGAAACCTTCAAGAAGTTTGCAGGGGAGTTCGCGCTCTCCAGGCATGACCTCATCTTCACTGAGACCATCATCTATGAACAGTATATCAAAGAGGCTGGACTGGAGTGCAGCCTTATCCTGCGCGATGAGTATGGTGGCGGGGAGCCGACTGATGAGATGGTCAATGCTATAGCACTTGAACTGCAGGGGATTCCCTGCAGCAGGATCGTAGCGATAGGCGGCGGTTCGGTCATCGATATCGCTAAACTGCTTTCACTCAAGGATCCGTATCCGATCACGCGCATCATGAACGGGGAGATCCCGATCGTGAAGGGAAAAGGACTTATCATAGTACCCACGACCTGTGGTACCGGGAGCGAGGTTACCAACGGATCTATCGTCACGATGGCAGAGTCCGGCCTGAAGACAGCCCTGAACCATGAAGCTATGCCGGCGAACCATTCAGTCCTGATACCTGAACTGCTTTCGGGCCTGCCCCCCACGATCTTCTACAGCAGCTCGATCGATGCGCTCGCCCATGCGGCAGAGGCCTTCATGTCCCCGAAGGCGAACCCCTTTACCGATGCCTATTCCTTGAAAGCCTGTTCCCTGATCATCAACGGTTTCGTTGATATCATCCTGAACGGGGAGGAGTATCGGAAGGAACTCCTTGGGGACTTCGTGACGGCAAGCTGCATGGGAGGGGTGACCGTCAACAATGCAGGAGCAGGTCCAGTCCATGCCTTGGCATACCCGCTCGGGGAACACTACAAGGTACCCCATGGAGTATCGATCTACCAGTTCTTCTCCCAGGTCTTCCACCTCTATACCCAACGTGTGGAAAACGAGAGGATGAACCAGCTCATAGACACGCTGGCCAGACCACTGACACGCCTTGGTGTGAAAACATCAAGACATGATTTTTTCCTTGAGTTCGAAGCGGTCCTGTCCAAAGTCCTGCCGTTGCAATTCCTCAGGGCCTTAGGCATGAAGCAGGAGGAGATACCGCTCTTTGCCTCAGAGATGATGGCAAAGGAACGGCTCCTGGTGAACAGTCCGGTCCCCTTCACCCAAGAAGATGCACAGATGATCTATCAGGTACGATTCTAACAAACACCAGAAACATAGAGATTAACCACTAAAGGTCAGCGTAGAACGGCAAAGCCGTCGTACGCTGGCCTTTAGTATGTCCGAAGAACGTCTCACCATGCAAGTGAGATGTAAGCATGGAGCACGCTGCTGGTAGTTTGAGAGATTGTGTGAGGGTGGGTTGAAGTGGCATGAAGAAGCTGCAGTCCCAGTAGGGTGGGACTGCAGCTAAGGCAAATGGTTATGGGTGTGATCGTCTATGCTTATTTCAGGAATTCTTGAATAGATTCAGCAATCCCTGCGGCATCAAGTTTGAACTTCAGGATCATGTCCTTATAGGTTCCGGAGCCGTTATAGGCATCAGGCATGGCGATTCGCTTGACGGGGACCGGACAGTATTCGCTGCAGATCTCAGCAACGGCAGAACCAAGCCCACCAGTCTTGAAATGCTCTTCCACCGTCACGATCTTACCTGTCTTTGCAGCAGCAGCCTTGATCATCTCTGCATCAATCGGCTGGACAGTCGGCATACCGATGACCTGGGGATCGTATCCCTGCTCGGTGAGGATGTCTACGGCTCCCATGACATTGGCGGTGATTTCACCGGTGGTGATGATCGTCACATCTTTACCATCCCTGATCATGCGTCCCTCGCCGATCTTGAAGGGGACCTTCTCGAACAGTTCTGCGATGGGGGCAGTGCTGACCCTTAGATAGACCGGTCCTTCATACTCCATCATGGCATGGAGGGCTCCTTCGAGTTCTCCTGCGTCCTGAGGAGCTAGTATGACGACTCCAGGGATGAGACGGATCAGCGCGATATCCTCAAGCCCGTGGTGGGTAGGTCCGAGGTCAGAGTAGTTGATCCCGCAGTTCCTACCGATCATCTTAGCATTCTGCTTCATGTATCCCAAGTCGATCCTGAAGAACTCGAAAGGACGTCCAGTCACGAACATGGCAGGAGCGACGAACACGGGTATCTTTCCTGCAGTTGCAAGACCTGAGGAGACACCGACAGCAGCCTGCTCCATGATGCCGAGCTCATAATATCGTTCCGGGAAACTGTCGATGAAATCGGTCAGTCCAGACCTGTTTGCACTGTCGGTAGAAACGACTACCACATTACTGTTTTTCTTTCCTTCTTCGAGGATTACATCACCTAAGATTTTCTTTGCATCTACAACATTCATATCACTACATCCTCTCTATTATGTCTGCTATCTCTTTCTCAGCCTGCAGGAGCGTCTCATCGGTGGTCTTCCAGTAATGGTAAGAAGCCTGGTCTTCTGCAAATGAGCATCCCTTTCCCTTGGTGGTATGGGCAACTATGAGGTTGGGTTTGCCTTTTTCGAAGGGAAGGGCATCAAGTGCGTCTACGATCTCGCCCATATCATGTCCGTTGACCTCTCGAGCAGCCCAGCCGAAACCGGTGAAATGGTCTGCTACCGGTGTGAAATCCATCACATCATAGGTACGGCCGCTGATCTGGAGGTTGTTCTGGTCCACGATCACGACGATATTGTCGAGTTTGTAATGGGCGGCAACAGCTGCAGCTTCCCAGTTAGATCCCTCTGCAAGTTCACCGTCACCCATGATGACGAAGACACGTGATCCGTTGTCATCAAGCCGGGCGGCAAGCCCCATTCCGCATGCAAGGTTGAGACCATGTCCCAATGCACCGGTATTTGCTTCGACTCCAGGAAGCTTGTGCATGTCAGGGTGACCGGGAATCTTCGCATCGAGGCTCCCGAAGGTATCGAGGACAGCCTCATCAAAGAACCCCAGTTCTGAGAGTGCAGCATACTGTGCAAGACATTTATGCCCAGCAGACAGGATGAAACGGTCCCGTTCAGGCAACTTGGGGTTCTTAGGGTCTACCTTCATGGCGTGAAAATAGACTGCGGTGACGAAGTCCATGCATGAGAATGCCGGACCGAGATGACCTGCATGATTAGCTTTGACCATCCGCAGAACTGCTTTTCTGCAATAAGCGGCCTGGAGCTCCAATTTGCGTATGCCGGTTTTATCCATTTTATTACTCCTGCTTAATTAATTGACATATGATTATACTCGATTCAAATTAACGATACATTATATTCGTTAAAATGATACGTTATGAACATTCTAGCTATTCATTAGCGGTCTGTCAAGGATAAAATATTTTCAGCACTATAAAAGTACCATGAACATGATATGACCAGTTCGATAGTGGCTGCGACCCACCCTTAGAAAGTTATGAAATCTGTTGATTAATTCACAATTTGTGCATATAATAACAATCAGTTGTAATAGTAACAAGGAAGATTAATGGATACCATCAGTAACTGCGTCAAGCGCATCATAGACAGGAAGCCCTTCCTCATCGAGTCGATGTCTCGGGGGATCGTGAGCTTCGGGAACCTCGCAGACATCATCACCGATGAGATCGAGGAGATGCTCGGTAAGGAGGTTCGACACTCTGCCGTGGTCATGGCGCTCAGGCGGTACGGGGATGAGCTTAAGCGGCGCGATGAGGATAAGGAGACAGCTGTCATCCAGTATGAGCTGATGATGAAGACCAATATCTTCGATATCAACCTGGAGAAGACTGCGAGTGTCTTAGAGAAGATCAAGCAGCTCTACCACATCGTATCGATCGAGCGTGGGGACTTCCTCAACATCACGCTCGGGAACAATGAGGTGAGTATCGCTATCAGCGATAAGTATATACCCGAATTGATGGAGATCATCGCCGGTGAGGAGATCCTGCACCGGCTCGATGACATGGTCGCCTTGACCGTGATCTTCTCAGGTGACTTCCTCCACACACCAGGGGTGGTCTACGAGGCTGTGAGGAAGCTGTCCTGGAACAATATCAATGTCTATGAGATCGTGTCCACCATGAACGAGTTGACCTTCGTCATAGAACGCAGCGACTCGAACAATGCCTATGAGGTGCTGCAGAGTTTCCTCTAGCGGGGTCGACGGATCGTCAGGACCAGCTCCTCCCAGCCCTCTGTCTTCTTCAGCGTATCGATGAAGGTGATGTTGAGGTTCATGAGCAGGTCCTCGACGAAGGGATTGAGGGGAAGCCCCTTCTGGTCAATGAGCAGTTCCATAGCCGGTCGTTCTTTTTCAGCCATCTGTTTCCTCCTGTAGTCGTTTCTCTCCTATCATGATACCATGGTTCCATGGATAATTTGAGTATAAGAATCATAACCGGCGAGATAAACTGCGGCAAGACCACCATGCTCCGGCAGATGCTCGCTGACCTTCCTGAATCGACATCAGTCTCCGGGATCATCGCTGACGGGATCTATGATGGTACGGGGAGCCGGAAGAGCGGGTTCTCCCTCACATCCATCAAGAGAGGTGAACACCGGCTGCTCATGGATAGTGCAGGGCATGCAGGCTGGCAGCCGGTGGGCAGGTTCTGGATGGACCCCGCGGTCATGGGATGGGCTGCCGGGGAGATAGAATCAGGGCTTTCTGACGAGATTCTGGCCATAGATGAGATCGGGCATCTTGAACTGGAGCGGAAAGGATATTATGATGTCCTGAATTTGGTTCTGCGGCAGTATACGGGTCAGCTCCTGCTGGTAGTGCGGAACGAGCTGCTCGTCCGGGTATGCCGTACCTTCGGCCTACCGTTCGAGTCTGTCGAGATCGTGGAACCTGAACGCAGAAATAGTGGGGTACAACAACAATGATGAATGAATGGTTATGGCTTCTCATGCTGGTCTTGAACTTCGCGGCGATACTGGTGAGTTATCGCCTCTTCGGGAAGCTCGGTCTCTATATATGGGTCCCGATCGCGGCGATCATCGCCAACATACAGGTAACGAAGACTGTCGAGCTCTTCGGGTTCGAGGCAACACTCGGGAACATCGTCTATGCCACGAGTTTCCTCGTCACAGATATCCTCAGCGAGAACTACGGCAAGGAGCAGGCGAGGAAGGCTGTCGGGATCGGGTTCTTCTCACTGATCATCATGACCGTCCTCATGAACATCGCCCTGCTCTTCGTCCCTGCCGAATCAGATTTCGTGCAGGAGAGCATGAGCACCATCTTCTCGCTCATGCCGCGGATCGCTATCGCCTCCCTCATAGCCTACGGAATCTCCCAGCTCCATGATATCTGGGCCTATGACTTCTGGAAGAAGCGGTTCCCCTCAACAGGCAAGATCTGGGTCAGGAACAACCTGAGCACCATGGTGAGCCAGCTCATCGATTCTGTCGTGTTCACCCTCATCGCTTTCATGGGTGTCTTCCCGACCCCGGTCCTCATAGAGATCGTGGTCACTACCTACTTGCTCAAGTGGGTAGTCGCGCTCGCGGACACCCCGTTCATCTACATCGCACGCAAGTGGAAGGACAGAGGCGTCATCACGGACTGACACGTCACTGTTGGTGACAATTATCGAAGCCGTACGGCATCCTGCAGGATATCGAGTCCTGCAGGGTCGCTGACAAGTGCATAGCCTGAGAAGATGTCACGGGAGAGAAGGGCCTCGGTATAGCTGAAGGGCTCACCTGAGAGATACCGTATCTCCAGGCCGAGTGACTGCACGATCGCATGAGCCGCTGCGATATCCCAGATGTAGCAGCCGGCGAACACAGCACCCTGGATATGGTTGTAGATCCCCGGGGCGAGGATATGGAGGATGTTGCTCCCGAAGCTCCGCAGTTTCCCGTAGATGCGGGAGAAGTCGATCGTCTTGTAGGAGCCGGAACAGACAATAAGCTGGCTGACGGATGAGAAATCCTTCCCCTCGATGGAGAAGACCTCTCCGTTCAGCTGTGGGAGCTCATCTCCCGGGAAGAGGGTCAGCAGCAGGCCGTCGATGGTGCCGACGCCCCAGCGGGGTGCCGAGATGATCGATCCTACCGGGGAGAACCCGGCATCCATGATGCCTACGGCGATGCACCAGGAGGGGAAGCCCTGGCTGTAGACATCGGTACCGTCGATGGGGTCGATGACGAAGGTGTAGGGAGCCTGCAGATGACGCTCAGTCTTCTCCTCTTCGGAGATGACGCTGCAATCGGGGAAATGCTCCCTGATCACTGCAAGCAGGTAGTCGCTTATATAGAGGTCAGTGGCTGTCAGGACCGTCCCGTCATCCTTGTAGTCCCGCGTGATGTTCCGCTGGGCCTCGACCGCATAGTCAGCGCAGTGCCGCACAGCATCCACCAGGGCAGTGAAATCTTCTCGTCTCATGCTCATGTCCTTCTCCATTTCTCTCATACGGTATTATCGGGGTTATCGGGAGAATAGTCCATATGGGGAGAGAGACAAGTTATCCCAAGATTCTATTGAATGAAGGTTTGCATTGTGATAGGTTGCATCTAGAGATGGAAAAGAAGCTTATTCGCAGATACATCCAGGAGGACCTGACACAGCAGCAGGTCCTGTCTTCGCTTGCCTCGAGGCGTAAGGACACCTTCATCGAAGGGGTAGATTTCCCCGTGACATCGGTCCTGCTCTCCGAGATCGCAGGACTGTCAGGGGGGAACCTCTGGGCGGTCTTCCCGACTGTCGAGGGCGTGCGTCATGCCTCTGACGACCTGGGGCTCTTCGGCTGCGAACATGTTGTTTTCCCCTCCACAGGAAAAGAACTCTATGCGACACTGCTTGACGGGAGTGTGAACACCGATGAACAGCAGCATGTGCTTCATACCATCAGGACCAGCGAGGAGAGGCATATCATCCTCACGACCGTTCGTGCTTTCATCTCCCCGGTGGTCAAGCCTGAGGAGATCAGCGGGAACACCCTGGAGTTCTCGGTCGGGCAGGAGATAGACCCGGAGCAGCTTGCCGGGCTGCTCGGTGAGGCGGACTACCTTCGTGTGCCGAGAACCTCCGTTCCCGGGGAGTTCAGCATCAGGGGGGAGGTCATCGACCTCTACAGCCTCGATGCCCAACTGCCTGTACGTATCTTCATCGAATGGGATACCATCGACCACATCGTATTCTACGACCCGCTGACCCAGGATTCCGTGGAACGAGTCAATACGGTATCGCTGTTCATCGGGTCCCATTCCAACGACTTGGCAGAACTGGCCACCCTTGAAGCATATATCAAAGAATCCGATACCCTCTGCTGGATGGGGGATACGAGCATCCTTACCTCCGAGCAGTCTTTCGTCACGGAGAGCAAGGGGGGGTATGGAGCACTGTTCAACGACCATCCCGGGCTCATACGGCCGAGGGACCTCCTGCTCCAGATCGAACCACTGCAGGCCTCTCATGGCCAGAACATACACTTCCTGGACATCAAGGGCCAGCGGGAAGGGACGGTCGCCTTCTCGATGGGGGGGCCGCGGTCCTTCTTCGGGAATATCAACTATTTCCGCGAAGAGGTGGAGTCCCTGCTTGGTGAAGCATACACGGTCATCATATCGGCAGGGTCCAAGCAGCAGCAGGAGCGGCTGGAACATATGCTCCACGATGACCGGGTCACGGTCATCGAGGAAGAGTACTCTACCGGCTTCTCCCTGCCTGAGCGCAAGCTCATCGTCATCTGTGAACATGAGATCTTCGGCAGGCGGAGGAAGGTGCAGAAGGCCCATGTCCACTACAAGACCAGCCCCCTTGATTCCTTCATAGACCTCAATCCCGGCGATATCGTCGTCCATATCAACTACGGTATCGGCCGGTTCACCAAGATAGACCGGATCAAGGCCGCAGGTAAGGAACGGGACTATATCGATATCGAGTATGCCAAGGAAGACCATATCTTCATCCCGATCGAGCAGGCCAACCTCGTACAGCGCTATATCGGGAGCGAGGGTAAGGCACCGCGGCTCGATACCATCGGGGGGCGGTCTTGGGAAGGACGCAAGGCCAAGGCGAGGAAGTCTGCCGAGGACTTAGCGAAGATGCTCATAGAGCTCTACGCCAAGCGCCAGCAGACCCCGGGATACCCCTTCTCGAAGGATACCGACTGGCAGCTCGAGTTCGAGGCTGCATTCCCCTATGAGGAGACTGACGACCAGCTGACCTGCATCCAGGATGTCAAGGATGACATGGAGAGCACCAGGACCATGGACCGGCTCATCTGCGGGGATGTCGGGTTCGGGAAGACCGAGATCGCCATCAGGGCAGCCTTCAAGGCAGTCATGTCCGGTAAGCAGGTGGCGTTCCTCGCCCCGACCACGATCCTGGCCGAACAGCATTACGACACGCTCAAGGAGCGGATCGGGTCCTACCCGGTAACAGTCGGCATGCTCTCAAGGTTCGTCGATAAGAAGCACCAGAAGACAACGGTCGCGCAGTTCAATGCCAACAAGATCGATATTCTCGTGGGGACGCACCGGATCATACAGAAAGACCTGCAGTTCAGCAACTTAGGCCTCATGATCGTCGATGAGGAGCAGCGTTTCGGGGTGAAGGATAAGGAGCGGATCAAGCAGCTGCGTACTGCGGTCGATTCACTCGCCCTGTCGGCGACCCCGATACCGAGGACCCTCTATATGTCGCTGCTCAAGATCAGGGACATGTCCCTGCTCACCACCCCGCCGTTCCAGAGACGGCCGATCCAGACGACGATCGAGGAGTTCGATGAGGAGCTCATCGCTGCAGCGATCAGGAAGGAGGTCGCCCGGGGAGGGCAGGTCTTTTTCCTCCATAACCGTATCCGGACGCTCGATGAGGTGATACGCCTGCTCGGCCGTATCGTCCCCGAGATATCAATCGACTTCGCGCACGGGCAGATGGATGCCGACGAGATCGAGGATAAGATGAGGCGTTTCGTCCATGGCGCCTTCCAGGTCCTGGTAGCGACGACGATCATCGAGAACGGGATCGACATCCCGAACGTGAACACCATCATCATCGACCGCGCTGATATCTACGGGATCAGCCAGCTCTATCAGCTGCGTGGGCGTGTCGGGCGCTCGAATGTGGAAGCTCATGCGATCCTGCTCTACCCGAGCAGGCATGTGCTCTCGGAAGTGGCCATGAAGCGGCTGAAGATCCTCTCGGAGCATACCGACCTCGGGTCCGGGTTCAAGATCGCCATGAAGGACATGGAGATCCGCGGGGCAGGGAACCTGCTCGGGCGTGAGCAGCACGGGCAGATGGCTGCCGTCGGGCTCGACATGTACCTGAGGATCCTGGATGAGGCGATAGCCGACCTGCAGGACCTCCCGACCGATAAGGACCGTGAGGTCTTTCTCGACCTTGACTACTCGGGCTTCATCCCCGATACCTATATCAGTGACCCGAGCGTCAAGTTCGACATCTACAAGAAGATCGCGTCCATATCAGAGGCGGAGCAGCTGATGATGCTCGAGGCAGAACTCGAGGACCGGTTCGGCAGGATGCCTGAGGATATGACGAACCTGCTGTATATCGCGGAGCTGAAGGTCCTGTGCAAGAGGATGTCTATATTCACCATGAGAGAGAGCCGGGGAGTCGTATCAGCCGAGTTCTCCAAGGTTGCTGAGATTTCGATAGAGAAGGTGCTGCAGCTGATCAAGGAGAGCAACGGGCAGGTCACCATCGACCCGAAGGCCCCGAACATCATGCTGCTCAAGACCGAGGCAGTCTCATTGAAGGATAAGTCGCTTTTCATCCTCGAGAAGCTGCAGCGGCTCCTATAAGGAAGAGGTAATGGAAGAGACTGGTAAGAGAAGAGAGATCAGGAGTTTCGTGATCCGGGGCGGCAGGCTCAGCCCGCTGCAGCAGCGTGCGATCGATGGGCTGTACGATACCTATGCCATACCCTATAGCGGGAAAGAGACCGATATAGCCTCCTGTTTCGCTCAGGAGGGGCAGACCATCATCGAGATCGGCTTCGGCATGGGGGTCTCGACAGCAAGGATCGCGAGAGAGTTCCCGCAGAACAACTACCTCGGGATCGAGGTGCATCGTCCCGGGATCGGGAAACTGCTCAGCGAGATCGAGCGGTACGGGTTGGAGAACCTCAGGATCATCGAGCACGATGCCGTAGAGGTACTCAAATACATGGTCCCTGACAGCAGCATCGACGGCTTTCATATCTTCTTCCCAGACCCCTGGCCGAAGAAGAAACACCACAAGCGGAGACTGCTCAATACCGCATTCGTGCACCTGCTCGCCACGAAGCTGAAGGAGGGCGGCTATATCTACGCAGTCACGGACTGGGTGGAGTACGCCGAACAGATGCTGGAGGTGCTCGTCGGTGAGGAGCTCCTGAAGAACAGTGCTGATACCTATGCCGAGCATATCCCCTGGAGGCCCCAGACCAAGTTCGAGGCAAAGGGGATCGATAAATCCCATGAGATCAGGGAACTCTGGTTCGAGAGGCGCTGAAAAAAAGAGAGGCTGCAGGTTCCGGTATCCCTACCGTCGCTGCAGCCTCAGTTCGTTGGTTATATATAGAACTTATTCGTCGTGTTGTGCTTTAGCACTGTCGATGACATCCTGGGCAGCCTTGCCCGAGAGTGTCTGGTAGTGGTCGAACTCGAGCTCGAAGGAACCGGTGCCTGAAGTGATCGACTTCAGGTCGATGGCATACTTGAGCATCTCGGACTGGGGCACCTCTGCTTCGACCACCTGGATACCACCGCCCACATCTTCCTGCCCATGGACTCTGCCCCGCTTGGAGCTGAGGTCTGAGAGGATATCGCCGAGGTAGGTGTCCTCGATGAAGACATGGAGCCGCATGATCGGCTCGAGCAGCACGGCACCGGCACTCTGCATGGCAGCCTTCAGGGCACCCTTGGATGCGAGCTTGAATGCCATCTCAGAACTGTCGACCGGGTGTTCCTTACCATCTACGATCTCGACCCCGATATCGACGAGCGGGAACCCTGCGAGGAACCCCTCTTCCATGGCCTCATGGATACCTTTCTCGATACCAGGCATGTAGCCCTTGGAGACGGATCCGCCTTTGATCAGGTTCTCGAAGGAGTAGAACTCACCACGGGGAAGCGGCTTGACATTGAAGATGACACGCCCGTACTGTCCGTGACCGCCTGACTGCTTCTTGTGGGTATACTCTGCACTGGCAGATTTCGTGATCGTCTCACGATAGGCTACCTGCGGGATGTCGGTGGTGATGGAGATCTTGTTCTTCTCCATGACCTTGTCAAGGATCATGTTGAGGTGGAGCTCTCCCATACCGCCGATGACATCTTCCTTGGTCTCCTTGTTGAAGCTCATCTGGAAGGTGAGGTCCTCTTCAGTGACACGGTGGAGGGCGGCATTCATCTTATCCTCAGATTTCTTGTCGCCGGCCTTGATCGTGAGTGAATAGGTCGGGTGCGGCAGGTCAAGCGGCATGAAGGTGTATTTCACGTCAGTCGCACAGAAGGTCTCATTCGTCGCAAGGGAGTTTGACTTGGCGATGATGCCGATCTCGCCCGCGATGAGCTCCTTCGTCTCGATGAGCTTCTTGCCGACAGCCTTGTAGAGTTTCCCGGGTTTCTCCTTCTTCCCGATATGGGGATTGACCAGCTCGGTATCGCCGGCGATCCGCCCGGTGACGACCTTGATGAAGGAGAGTTTCCCGGAGAACTGGTCGATCGTGGTCTTGAATGAGAAGAGGGAGGGAGAGTCGTCCATATGGACGGGGAGCAGCTGTTCTTCACCGTTCAGGCTGATCCGCTCATTGATTCGGTCAGGGGAGGGAGCAGCGAAGGAGAGGAAGTTCAGCAGGGAGACGATACCGTTGTTCTTCTCTGCGCTCCCGCAGAGGACGGGAACGATCTTGTTGTCCCGCAGACCCTCGAACAGGCCGGTCCTGATCTCATCAGGGGTGAGTGTCCCTTCCTCGAAATACTTATCGAGCAGGTCGTCATCACCTTCCGCAGCCGTCTCGATGAGCCGCTCACGGTACTCCTCAACGAGGTCTGTGAGGTCTTCGGGAATTGCCGACGGTCCGTCCGCCTCCCCGGGTTCTGGGATGAGGTAGGCCTTGTTCTCGATGAGGTTCACGACTCCGCGGTACTCAGCACCGGACCCGACAGGGATGGTGACCGGGACACAGGTCTTCTTGAACTTATGGGTAAGGTCATCAAACGAAGAATCGAAACTTGCCCGGTCCAAGTCCATCTTGTTGATGAAGACTACCCTCGGCATGTTTCGATTGTTCAATCGACGCCACAGCTTGATGGTCTCGATCTGCACACCCGCTCGCCCATCAAGGATCATCAGTGCTGATTCGGTGGCACGGAACGATGATACGACCTCGCCGACGAAATCGGCGGTGCCAGGTGTGTCGAGTACATTGAATGACTTCTCTTTCCATTCGAAACAGGAAAGGGAGGAGTGGATGGAGATCTTCCTATTGATCTCCTCATCTGTGTAATCACTGACGGTCTTGCCTGAATCGACAGACTCGGTCTTAGAGATGATGCCACTGTAGTAGAGCATATGTTCCAACAAGGTGGTCTTGCCAGTTCCATTATGACCAACAATTGAAATATTACGGATATCTGCGCTGGTTAAACTCATATAATCCTCCTTTTATTTGATTTGAGTCAAATGTAACCCTAATACGCGGAGAACCATATGTCAACAATAAAAAAAAGCAGGTATTATGGCAGAAACCGGTAATACCTGCAAGTATCATTTTAACCTTCTAACGTATAACTAATTATACGATCCCTTGCGAATCAGCCGTTTTTCGGCGAGAAATGGTGGAACTCGAGGGCGAACGTGCCACGTCCCTGCGTGAGTGACCTGAGCTTGGTAGAGTAGCCGAAGAGATTCACCATGGAAGCCTGTGCCCTGATGTGCTCGATGGTAGGACGGCTCTCGAGGGATTCTATGATCCCGCCGAGGGAGGTGAGGTGACTGATCACGTCCCCGACATTCTCCTTCGGGCACATGATATCGACCTTCATGATCGGTTCGAGCAGGACCGGTGAGGCAGCACGACAAGCTGCATCGAAACAGATCGAGGCAGCAGCCTCATAGGCGAGTTCGGAGGCAGTGAGCTCATGGTACTTCACGCCGACCAGCTCAGCCTTGAGGTCCGTGATCGGGTACCCAAGCTGGATGCCTGAACGGAATGAGTTCGTGACGCCGCGTTCGACAGCATCGAGCATTGCCTGCGGCAAGTCGTGCTTGGTGAGCGTGGTGCTGTAGAGATTCCCGGCTCCGGTAGGCTGGGGAGAGACCCTGATGGTGACCTCGGCATGGTTCTCCTTGCCGGCGATGACCTTGGTAAAGACCTCAGTCTTCGAGACGGTATCCGTGATCGACTCACGGTAGGTGACCTGCGGCTTCCCGATACGTGCCTCTACCTTGAACTCCTTCAAGATCCTCGTGACGAGGACGTCGAGATGGAGCTCCCCCATGCCGGAGATGATGAGCTGACCGGTATCGGGGTTCTCCTTCGAGGTGAAGGTGGGATCCTCCTTGGTCAGCATATCGAGGACCCGCTTGAGCTTGTCCTGGTCAGAGATCGTCCTCGGTTCGATCGCGACCGAGATGACGGGTTCGGGGAACTCCACGTTCTCTAAGAGCACCTGGAACCCCTCGGAGCCGATCGTATCGCCTGTCTGGGAGAACTTGAACCCGACCGCTACCGCGATATCGCCTGCCTCGACGGTATCGATGGCTTCCGGCTTGTTCGCATGCATCCTGAACAGGCGGTTGATCCGTTCACGTTTCTTCTTGTTTATGTTGAGGACTGCGGCGCCCTTCTTTATCCTGCCGGAGTAGACTCGGAAGAAGCAGAGCGGCCCTGCCTCACGATCATGCTGTATCTTGAAGACCAACGCCAGTGCCTGGCCGTCAGGGTCATGCCCGATGCTGACCTCCCTGTCATGTTTCGCATGGTGGCCGATGATGGGAGGGGTGTCCTCCGGTGAGGGCAGGTAGGAGACGATCCCGTCGATGAGGGGCTGGACTCCGATGTTCTTCAGTGAGGAGCCGACGAATACCGGGATACCCTGTCGCTTGATCGTGATCTCTCGTACAGCGGACTTGATGAGCTCTACCGGTATCTCCTCACCCTCGAGCAGCAGTTCTGTCACCTCGTCGGAATGGGCTGAGACGGCATCGAGCATATGCTCGCGCCAAAGCTCGGAAAGGTCCGCGAGTTCTTCTGGTATCGGGCCGCGCGAGACCTCGCTCCCGTAGGAGGTGGGCTCGAAGGAAAGGTATTCCATCGTGATGAGGTCTACGATCCCGCAGAATTCTGATTCAGCCCCGTGGGGGATGAAGAGCGGGAAGGGGCTTGCCCCGAGCTTCTGCTCGATCTCCTCGAGTACCTCGAAGAAGTCCGCCCCGAGCCGGTCCATCTTGTTCACGAACGCGATCTTCGGAATATGGTATTTCTCAGACTGTCTCCAGACGGTCTCGGACTGCGGTTCCACACCGCCGACCGCACAGAAGACCGCTACCGCACCGTCAAGCACACGGAGGGCACGCTCGACTTCGGCGGTGAAATCGACATGCCCGGGCGTGTCGATGATATTGATCTTGGTATCATTCCAGTAACAGGTCGTGGCAGCAGAGGTGATGGTGATCCCACGGTCCTGCTCCTGCTCCATCCAGTCCATGGTAGCCTCACCGTTATCGACTTCGCCGATACGGTGGTTCTCTCCAGAGTAGAAGAGGATCCGTTCAGTAGTAGTTGTCTTCCCTGCATCAATATGTGCCATGATGCCGATGTTCCTGGTCTGTTTAGCACCCATACGATTTCTCCATTTGCTGTGTCTACGGGCCGGATAATACCATAAAGACAAAATTGATAAAAGAGTAAAATGTGTGTTGACAAAAGAAATGCAGTTTGCTATATTTGCCAACGTTGCGAGGGCGATTAGCTCAGCTGGGAGAGCGCCTGCCTTACAAGCAGGATGTCGGCGGTTCGAACCCGTCATCGCCCACAACCACTTAAGGAGCAGTGAGAACTGCTCCTTAATCTTTATTAGACTACTTCTTGGAATACCACCTATTCAACATCATCCACTGATACGCACCATGCTCGCGACCCTGCGTTGAGGAAGATTGATACGCACGTGATCGATGCGAGCCGAAAGAATGGCAGCAATTCACACAAAGGCTGAAAATTCACAAATCTATTGAGTGCAAATTTGAGAAAAATGAATAGATTTATGAAGAAATTTAAGAAGATTCAAAAACATTTGAGAAGAATACGTATAAATTTGAGAAGTTAACGATTGTATTTGTGAAAAATATTGATTTTCCCGTTTGGTTATGTCATAGTATGACTAGGAGGAATCCATATGTTGCCAAGCGAGCTGGTATCATTGGTCGATGATATCGTCCATCTGCGCTGTGAGTCGCAGCACATTGAATTGAAACGCTCACAGACTGAAGCCCCCAAGCGTCTTTATGGTACCTTGTCGAGTTTTTCTAATCAGAAGGATGGGGGGATCATTGTTTTCGGTATCCATGAGCACGATGCTTATTCCATAACAGGCGTTGATGATCCCCAGACTATCCAGCAACAGGTAAACAACCAAGCCAAACAGATGATCCCGATTGTCAGACCCGTATTCACGGTGGCAGAGATTGACGGCAAAAAGGTTGTGAGTGCAGAGATCGCAGAATGCCCCATACTGGAGAAGCCCTGCTATTATGCTGGAGCCGGGCGATTAAAAGGCTCGTATATCAGGGTTGGTGATTCAGATGAGCACATGACCGAATATGAAGTTTACAGCTATGAGGTGTATCGTCAACACATCCAGGATGAAAAGCATCCTGCGCAGCATGCCGCCATGGATGATCTGAGTGATGATAGGCTGACTGAGTATATGCTGAAAATCAAGCGTTTCAAGGAGAACCTTTCCCAGCTTCCGTTACAGAAAGTGCTGCAACTTCAGGGCATCACCGTACATGGGGTGCCCACAGTAGCCGGACTGATGCTTTTTGGAGAGTACCCTCAGGCATTCTTTCCACAACTCAGTATTACTGCCATGGTCATCGCCGGTACCACATATTCAGAAATTGGCCAGCATGATGAACGGTTTGTTGATAACAAGCGCATCGAGGGCACCATTATCCAGATGTATGAGAGTGCTTTGAGATTCATAAGCCGCAATACCCGGCTGGCAACCGTCATTAATGAGCATGGGGAGCGTATGGACAGGCCGGAATATCCGCTCAAGGCAGTTCGCGAGCTGGTACTCAATGCCCTGATCCACCGTGACTACAGCATTCATACCATCAACTCGCCGATACGCATTCTCGTGTTTGAAAATCGTTTGGAGATCGAGAACCCAGGAGGCCTGTATGGTCGGATCACGATTGATGAACTGGGAAAAATGTCAGCAGATACCCGCAATCCATTCATTGCTGGCGCTTTGGAAGTTCTGGCAGAGACAGAGAATCGTTTTTCCGGCATCCCAACCATCTATGCTGAGATGGAGAAGGCGAACCTGCTTCCACCAGTATTTGAAAGCCGGCGCGGAGTGTTTAGAGCTACGCTCTTCAACCATCGTAATGCACCGAAGGATACTGATACTGAGGGTGAAAATGACTCTGCAATCCTGAAACAGATCCTTCAATTTTGCTCAGAGCCTCGTTCAAAGGTGGAAATTGCAAAGCATATCGGTCTTTCCTCTGTGTATTATATGACGGCGAGGTACCTTCGTCCCTTGCTGGAACGTGCTCAACTGAGAATGACTCTGCCCAATAGGCCAAAGAGCAAGAAACAACGTTATGTTGCAGAGAAGGACAGAAACTGACTTCCTGACTTTGGTACCACAATCCACCAAATCTCCGTTGCCCTTGTTCAAGGATGGATGGCCTCTTGAATTGCAGCCGCTTCGGAGGAACTGTTGCTATCTGTTTTGGTGGAGAGGAAGTTTCTGTCAGCGGTCAACTAACTTGGGGCTTCCTCTTCACTTCTCCCTTAGGGACTCTCCCTTTTTCTTTCCATTACACCACTCTAACGCTCTTCTTGGTAATGTTCATGTGAGGGACAATCCAGATTTCTCATTTCCGGTTTAGTGACACGATCATGCTCGTGAACCCTGCTTGACTCGTTACCTATCCTTATGTACAATTAGTAAAGTAGTAAATTAGTAATTACCTATCAAACAGGAGGGAACAATGGATATTCCTACCACACTCAAGCATAAGCCGGTGATCATCACCGATGACTATGACCATATCGACGGGCGGTACGCCTATGACACGGACGTGAAGGGGCTCTCACTGGGGCTCGCCCAGTGGAATGACCGGGGGAACGTTGAGATCTCAGCGAAGATCTGGAGGCATTCGGGGAATCGGTGGTCAAGGCAGTCGGAGGAGATCCCCCTGCACAGGGTACTTGACCTTGCCATCTTCATCATCCGGGCGAAGAAGTACCTGAAAGAGTCATATATATATGAGAACTACTATGACCCGGAGAACCCCGAGATCGACCGGGTAGGCTTACAGGGCGATGCCATGACGATGCGATTCTGCCTGGAGAATGATATGCTCGATGAGGACATGAAGCTCTTCATGCGGGCTCTCGGGGAGGATGATGAACTCATCGGGGAACGTCTACGGGTGCTCGCGAGGCTCCTCGAGGAGCTGAAGTGACCGAAGGATTGTACTTGGCAGGGTTCCCCTGTTCTGTGGTATGATAGATAGAGCCACCAAGGGGGAGGAACCATGAAACAGCTGGAAGATATGTTGTCACCTGAGAGATTGGAGAGGCTGAAAGTAGTCTGCGACACGCTTTCTGACCGTACGGAGTTCCGTGACCGCTGGGAGGTTTTCGAGCCGCTCTTGACTGAGATCACCCCCCTGGAGCTGGTCAGTCTCGTAGACTATATCATGGCGCAGGAAGCGGATATCAGCTCCGTGAAGCTCCAGGTGAGCAGGCTGATCCATGCCTGCTCGAAGTTCCTGGAACGTGATGAGCTCAGGTTCGACTCGATCCCCTATGTAGCGG
Source organism: Spirochaetia bacterium (assembly GCA_963677595.1). GTDB lineage: Bacteria > Spirochaetota > Spirochaetia > CAKZLE01 > CAKZLE01 > CAKZLE01. The sequence goes on along the minus strand of OY782041.1, from coordinate 3,886,081 downwards.
GGATCCTGCAGGAGAATCGGCAGATCGAGTCTGTGCTGGCTGCACTGAAAGGGGAGCTGCGTCTCTTACAGGGTGAAGCTGATGATTCACGGCGTATGGAGGTAGTGGGGCAGCTCTCTGCCCTCAGCCAGCAGCTTAAAAACCATTATGAGAAGCTGGAGAACGACGTGTTCCCCATCCTGGAGAAGGAGGTGAGCGAACATGCCTGCACCTCGCTCATGTGGTCCATCCATACCGATGCAGCCGCGGCACTCGCACAGTGTATCGAGGCGCTGCAGGAGGAGGGGGACAGCCTGCGGAGGTTCAATGAACAGGTAGGGAAGTTCTTTTTTGCTGCCGGGACGATCATCTTCCGGGAGAACGCCATCCTCCTTCCTGCGATGGTCGAGCTGCTGCCGGCCTCGGTCTGGGAACAGCTCGCCTCCTATGAGGCAGATGAACGACTCATCTCTGACCAGCCGTCCCCGGCAGGGAGCATAGACCTGCCGACTGGGACGCTCAGCAGGGAACAGCTCGTCAATATTTTCTCGAACCTCCCCGTCGATATCACACTCGTGGATGCCGAAGACCGCGTCGTCTTCTATAACACCCCGCCCGAGCGGATCTTCCCGAGGACCCCGGCCGTGATCGGTCGGAAGGTCCAGCAGTGCCATCCCCCGAAGAGTGTCGGCACCGTCGAGCGGATCCTCGATGGGTTTCGCAGATTAGAGCATGATCGCGCCTCCTTCAGGGTGACGATCGGGGAAAAGTACCTGCTGATCAACTATATCGCACTCTATGATGCGGATGGTGTGTATGACGGGGTCCTCGAGATCCTGCAGGAGATCTCAGGACTGCAGAAGCTCTCCGGTGAGCGGCGGCTCCTCGATTGGGAGGGGTGAGAAAAAATGCCCATACCGCTTTTTTTATCTCCTGATTATTGATACACTGACTGCATGCGTACACGAGTTGGTATAGTGAGGTGGTGCCGTTCATGGAATACATAAAAGATGCTGTTGCAGGAATTGCTGGTGAGATCAGGGATTATGCCCTGAAAGCAGGACGGGATCCTGAGGAGATCACCCTGATGGCAGTCAGCAAGACCCAGCCGATCGAGAAGGTCATCTATGCCCGTGAGCAGTGCGACATCCACTGTTTCGGCGAGAATCGGGTCCAGGAGGTCTCGGAGAAGTACGCCGGCTACCAGATCCCCGAGGAGCTCCACATGATCGGCCACCTGCAGAGTAACAAGGTGAAGAAGATCGTCGAACAGGTATCCTGGATCGATTCAGTCGATTCGCTCAAGCTCCTGGAGAAGCTGGAGAAGGCACTCCAGCCAACCGGCAGGGTCATGAAGGTCCTCTTCGAGTTCAATACCAGCGGGGAGGAGGCGAAGTCCGGCTTCCAGGATGAGGAGGAGCTCTTCAGCGCCATCGAGGCCGGCCTTGGGATGAAGCATATCGAGATGCGGGGACTCATGACCGTCGGTCCGCTCGGCGGGACTGAAGAGGAGCTCCGCGCTGCCTTCGCACACCTGCGAAAGCTCTATTTCGACTCTATAAAACGGTACCCTGAGATCCTCTTCGATACCATCTCGATGGGGATGAGTTCCGATTACCAGATCGCCATAGAAGAGGGTTCGACCATGATCCGTATCGGCTCGGCCATCTTCGGCAAGAGGGATTATGCGTAGGATCCTCTCCCTCTGCTCCCTGGTCATACTCTTAGCTGTACTCGTACCACTACCGGCCTTTGCCGAAGATGCAGAGGAGGAAGAGACCACCTACGAACCCTATCTCGAGAGTGAGTTCTCCCCCTTCGCAGTGGACCTGCGACGGGCAGAGACCATCTTCTTCGGCTCCCTGCCTATCACCTTCGCGGTCTCTTCCCTGGTAGTGAGCGCAGCTGATGCGCTTATCTCCAGTGACCTGCCCGCCACGGAACTGAGCCTGGGAATCACGATAGGGCTTTCGCTCACCATCGCCGTAGTCGATTATATCCTGGGCCTGAACGAGGGGGAATGAGATGGCTGCAGAACAGTATGAATTGGCAGTACCGGAAGACTTCGTACCCGTGAGGGTCGATGCCTTCATCTCAGGGCAGCTCGAAGATGTATCACGGTCCCAGATAGACCTTGAGTCTACCGTGATCAAGCTGAACGGCAAGGTGTGTAAGAAGAGCAGGAAGGTCTCCCCGGGAGACCTGGTCTCCCTCGAGATCGTGCGGGAGACTCCGGAACATATCGAGCCGGAACCCGTGGGATTCCCCATCCTCTTCGAGAACTCGCATGTCGTCGTCATCGACAAGCCCCAGTCCCTCGTCGTACACCCAGCTGCTGGCAACTGGCACGGTACCCTGGTGCATGGCCTGCTCTACCGGTACCGGGAGCTCGGGACGCTCGACGAGACGCGTCCGGGGATCGTGCACCGTCTCGACAAGGACACCTCGGGAGTCATGATCGTTGCCAAGGAGACGAAGACCCTCGAGGCGCTCTCTGCCCAGTTCTCCGGGCGGAGTACCCAAAAGGTCTATATAGCCATCGTCAAGGGAACGGTACAGAAGCGGCGCGGGATCATAAAGACGCAGATCGTGCGGGACCGGAGAGACCGGAAGAAGTTCACCGTCAGCGATAACCCTGAAGAGGGGAAGTTCGCGGAGACCCATTACCTGGTGCTGCGGCAGTTCATGGGGGCGGCCCTGGTACGGCTGACGCTGAAGACCGGCAGGACCCACCAGCTGCGCGTCCATATGAAGCATATCGGGCACCCGATCATCGGGGACCCGATCTACTCGCGTCCAGACAAGCACCTGAAGGACGCGACCCTCATGCTCCATGCACTCTCGCTGACGATAGCCATACCGGATGATGCGGGGAATATGGTGGAGCGGAAGTTCACCGCCCCGATGCCGGATCGGTTCAGAGCGGCACTGAGGTCCCTTCAACCGAGTGCACCCGCCTCTCATGTATCAGGTCTTCATTGAACATCTTCTCGATCTTGAGGGTCGACGGGGCTCCGTGACCCGGGAAGATGATCATCCGGTCATCAAGGGTGAGCAGCTGTTCACGGATCGACCTGATGAGCAGGGAGTGGGAGAGCTTGGAGTCGGTACTGCCGACGCGGCCTGAGAGCAGGACATCCCCGGTGAACATCGCCTGGTCGATGATGAACACGACCGAATCGGATGAGTGCCCCGGCACATGGAGGCATTTGATCTCGACACCGGCAAGGCTGAGCGTGTCTCCGTGGGCGATGGAGTGGTACTGGGCATCGAAGGACCCGAAGGTCGAATAGGAGTAGATATCAGCATCATAGATCTTCAGGAGCGTCCCGATGCCGGCTGTGTGCGAGGCATGCCGGTGGGTGAGCAGGATATGCTTGAGCCGGTAGTGGTTGCTCTCGATGAGCTCGAGCAGCTGCAGGTCCATATGGCCGGGATCGATGAGGATGGCATCCCCATCCTCGTTCCCGACGAGGTAGGTGTTGGAGAACCCGATGACGGAGAAGTGGAAGAACACCTTCATATCATGGACTCCCTCGTGAACGTCGCCTCCTCGAAGTTCGAGTACTTGAAGACGACATTCTCCCGCTTGCTCGCGACGAAGTCGGTCTTCTTGAGGTTGCAGTCCATGAATGAGACATCCTCGAGGACCGCATTCACGAAATCGGTATAGTAGAGGTCCGAGTCATCGAACTTCGTGTTCTGCGCATCGATGCCGACGAAGTTCGAGTGGAGGATGTCCGACTCCGAGAAATCGCAGTCGATGAAGGTGGATCCCGAGAAGACCGAATACTTGCTGACGATACTGTTAAACCTGCAGCGCACGAAGGTGGAGAAGTCGAAGAAGCAGAGCTGGAAGTAGGAGTCCGAGAAATCCACGTCGATGAACTGCCCGTGGGCCAGGTTGCAGGCATAGAGCCGCAGGCCGGGGAGTTTTCGCTGCCTGACCTCGAGACCGCTGATCGAGAGGGAGTAGACCGGTTCACCCGTCGCGATCCGGGAGAGGAAGGCTCCGGAGATGGCTTTGCGGTCACCTGCATGGAAGAGGCAGGTGTCACTGCCGGTCGTCACGTACTCGTGGCATGAGGGTTCTTTACAGTAGGTAAAATCAAACATGTTTAGAGAGTATCAGAATGGTTATAGTTGTCAATACCTTTCAAACAGTTTACAGTACAGATATGGATGAAAGACATGGTATCGTACTGCAGGGTATCAACAACATATACAGGATAAAATGCGATGACCAGCGGGTCTTCCAGTGCAGGATAAAAGGAAAGGTGCTCACCGGGGCGGAGAACGAATACAACCCGCTCGCCCCCGGTGATTCGGTGGTGATCCAGGTCCACCATGAACAAGAAGGCATGGTGACCGGGAGGCTCGAGCGGAGGAACAGCTTCAGGAGATGGAACCTCAAGCGTGAGAGCGTCCAGACCATCGCCGCCAATATAGACAGGCTCTTCTGCATCACCTCGACTGCCTACCCCGAGTTCAGGCCGAGGTTCATCGACCGGGTCGCCGTATGCGCTGATGCCATACCGGTGACGATCGTCCTCAACAAGACGGACCTCGGCATCCCCGAGGAGCTGCAGCAGCAGCTTGATGTCTACCGTGACATCGGGTTCGAGGTGCTGGAGGTCTCAGCCAGGGACGATGAGCTTGATGAGCTGCATGCTGCCGTAGCCGGCAGGGTCTCTGCCTTCTTCGGGCAGTCCGGTGTCGGGAAGTCGACGCTGATCAACCGCCTGATACCCCATGCGGACCAGAACGTCGGTGCGGTCTCGACGAAATACAACCGGGGCCGGCATACGACCAACTATGCCCGGTGGATCGATCACGGTGACTTCTCGATCATAGACACCCCCGGTGTGCGTGAGATCGAGATCCCGCTGATGGACCCGGCAGAGATCGGCGGATCGTTCCCGGAGTTCGCCAGGCTCGAAGGAGGCTGCAGGTTCTCACCCTGCCTCCATGACGAGGAGCCGGGCTGTGCCGTCAGGGATGCAGTCGAGGAGGGGATTATCAGCCCAGAGCGGTATGAGAGCTACCTGAAGATCCTCTATACCATGATCGAACGAAAGAAACGACGTTACCAGGAATTCGGCGAATGAACGATATGATGATAGATGACATGACCCTATCCGAACTGCAGTTCGATTACCTCATCACGGGACTCAAGCGCTGCGCTGTCTCATCAGAAGGCTGCAGGAGACTCGAGGGAGCTCGGTTTCTCACAGACCCCGGGGAGATCGAGTACCAGCGTGAGATGATCAGCGAACTGCTGGTGTCTTTCAGTGCGGACGACCGGAGGGTCTCCCGCTTCCCGAATATCTCGACGGTGCTCGCACGCCTCATACGGGACGGCATCTCCCTCGAGGGGGAGGAGGTCTGGCTCTTCTACGATTACATCAGCAATTCCCAGCGGGTGAAGGACCATTTCTCCGACGAGGAGATCGATATACCCCGGATCAGGGAGCTGCTTTCAGGCTTCCCCGACCTGGATGAGGTGACTGAACGGATCGGTGAGTACCTCATCACCCCCGGGATCATCAGGGAGGAGCATCCCCGGATCCAGAAGAAGATGCAGCAGGTGAAACGGGCACGGGGCAGCAGGTCCTCCCTGGTCCAGCAGTACCTGAGTGCTGGTTCTGACTCTATGCAATCCGACCAGGCCACCATCAGGGAGAACCGCATCGTGCTCCCGATAAAGTCCAAAGACAAGCAGCGGTATCCCGGGTTCGTCCATTCGGCCTCACAGACCGGGAGCACCCTCTTCGTGGAGCCCTATGACCTCATAGAACGTAATAACGAGGTCTCCCTAGCCGAGCAGGAACTGCTCATCGAGATCGAGAAGATCTTCCGGGAGCTTAGTGACCTGATCCGTGAGCACCATGAGGGGATCGGGCTGCTGCAGGAGGCAGTCGGTGAGTTCGACTACCACTATGCGAAGGCCAGGTTCTCCCTGGAACACCGCTACACACGCCCTGCGACCAGTGAGAGAAAGGTCGTGCTGCCGGGGGTAAGACACCCGATCCTCCAGGAGAAGGCGATTCCCATCACCCTGACGATCGATGCTGGAACCCGGTCGATCGTCATGTCCGGCCCTAATGCGGGGGGGAAGACCGTCACCCTGAAGACCGTCGGGTTCATCGCACTCATGAACCAGATGGGGATGTTCATCCCTTCCGAGGAGGGCAGCGAACTGCCGGTCTTCTCCTCGATCCATACCGACATCGGGGATGAGCAGTCGATAGAGCTCGATCTCTCGACCTTCTCAGGCCACCTCAAGCGCATAGGATCGATCCTCCAGCGGGTTGACGAACGATCGCTGGTCATCTTCGACGAGCTCGGTTCGGGGACTGACCCCGTAGAGGGAGCTGCCCTGGCACAGGCGGTCATCGAGTACAGCCACCAGCGCTCGGGACTGACGCTCATCACGAGCCACCATGCGTCCCTGAAGCAGTTCGCCTATGCCCAGCCCGGTGTCATGAACGCCTCGATGGAGTTCAGCGAATCGGAGAAGAGCCCGACCTACCGGGTCATCCTCGGGGAACCCGGGGACAGCCATGCCATCGAGACTGCCGTGAGGATGGACTTCCCCCCGGCGATCATCGAGCGTGCGAGGGAGATCGTCGGCAAGGAGGTCATCGAGATCTCGGCGATGATGCGCTCCCTGAAGGAACGTGATGAGCAGTTGAGACAGCGAGAGAAGCAGATGAACGAGCGTGAGCAGCGCCTGAAGGGCGAGATCCGCGATTCGGACCTCTACCGGCTGAAGCTCAGGCAGGATGAGATGATACAGAAACGGTCTGATGCGACATCCCTGCAGAAGTACATCAAGGAGAGCCGGAGCCTCCTTGAGACGACGATACGGGAACTGCGGGAAGAGGAGCTTACCAAGGAACGCGTCGAACGGGCGAGGGAGCACATTCGTGAGCTCGAGCAGACCTCGGACCGCGTCAACGATACCATACGCAGGGAGGAGGGTGCTTCTCCGAAAGAAGAGGAGGGCCCGAAGGGGTTTGGTCCCGGCGAGAGGATCACGGTACGTTCCTCCGGTATCAGCGGGAAGATCCTTCGTGCAGGCAGGAAGCGTGAATGGCAGGTTGAACTCGATAACGGGATGCGCCTGACATTAGCGGAGAAGGCGATGAAGAGAGAGGTGAAGAAGGAGACACCTGCAGCTCAGGTCTCCTGGCATACGAAGGTCAGCTACTCGCTCGATAAAAGCGGCTCCTCTTCCTCCTCGATTGATGTCCGCGGCATGACGCTCGCCGAAGCAGTTGATGAGATCATGCGCATGATCGATGCGGCGATCATCCATGACCTGCGTGAACTCTCGATCGTGCACGGAAAGGGTGAGGGGATACTCCAGCGGGGAATACACGATGCCCTCTCACGGATGTCCAACGTCAAGGAGTTCCATTTTGCCCTTCCTGAGGACGGCGGATACGGGAAGACGTATGTCATCCTGCTCTAAGTTGTAATGGGTTCGCCCTTTAGTTGTTATACATAACGTTATGGATAAGTTGAGTTTTTGGGACAGACAGAGGATCTTGCGGTTCGCGGCCATTATGGTGATCATCATGGTCCTTACTGTCATGGTCGCTCTCACAGCCATGAACCACCTGGATTCCATCATCCGTGACAAACTCATCGGGACCTATGAGGAGATCTTCACGAGCTACGGTATCGGCATCGACTACCGTACGGTGAAATTACGCACCATGAGTTCCGTGACCTTCAACGACCTCTCCGTGACCTCTGAGACTGCGGACCAACCGCTCCTATCTACCGACACCCTCACCGTGAGCTATCGCCTCTACGACCTCCTCACCGCAGGCGGTAAGAGGCGGGTCGACGTCTATGTCGACTTCGACGGCCTTGACCTGCGGCTCGACGGGGACGAGATCAGGAATATCGCAGAGTTCTTCTCCGAACTCTTCTCCATGTTCAAGGTGAACGAGCAGTTCTACCTCCATCTTGCCTCCGATGACGCATCAGTCGAGGTGGACATATCCGAAGACAACCGTATCGCCGGTACCTTCTCTTCTCTCGCAGCCGTCATGGCGAACCGGGCACTGACCTTCACCGCAGGCAGCGCCTCGATCACCGCCGACATCCCTGGTCTAGGGGAGCCGGTCGCTCTCTCCTCAGCGGTGGACGGCAGCCTGGCATTCGGTAGTCAGGTCGGCTCTGTTGACCTGCATGGGAGCACGATCACCTACGGCAGCCTGGAGCTCGATGGCCTGGAGATCGCCGCACGCATGGGAGAATCGCTGTTCAGCGCTGACATCCTCTTGGACACCCTCGCTTCACACGTGGTGTTCGATCCGGAGAGCCGGATGGTGAGCGTTGAGGCTGCAGCGGACCTGCTCGACCTCAAGCAGTATCCTATTGAGGAGTTCTTCTCCCTGCCTGACGGATTCTCTACTGAGCAGATTCCCGTCATCTCCGGCGACATAGCAGCTGACTACGGGTTGGAAGACGGCAAGTTCACCTATCGTGTATCGGTCGGGACGGATGGTATCAACGTCACTGATGACATCCAGCTCGGACATACGACCGTGGAGGCAGAAGGGGATACCTCTTTCCTGCAGGTCGACAGGCTGCTGACGCAGTACGAGACCTACCAGCTTGACTTCTCAGGAAGGTTAGAGGAGTACCAGATCTTGACCCCGACCGGCACGCTCAGCCTCACCGACCTCAGTGACGGCAGCCTGCTCGCAGGGATCGACATGGCCTCGGGAGATGACGGCCTGAACCTTGAGATACGGTCAGACCTGCTGCCTCAGGCTGCGATCTCCACGGCTGCAGAGATCTCTGCTGAACAGGTCTCTCTCTCCGGTGACTTCATGCTCAGTGAGCAGGTCTTCCCCTTCGCAGCCGAGATCGACATAGCTCAGCAGAAGGTCTCTGCAGATATAAGGGAGGGGACAGCCCTGGTCACAGCCCAGCTTGAGGGCGGGGCAGTCATGCTCGCTGGTTCACTCCAGGGGTATGAGATCGGGCCTGCTGTCATCAGGGAAGCCGGCTTCTCAGGCAGTTTCACTGATCTTCGACAGTGGGACCTGACTATCACCGATGCACTCCTGGGAGGAGTCCGCTATAAGGACCGGGAGATGACCCTGGCCTTCGATGCTGACATGAACCCTGACTCGGTGGTCCTGAAGGACATGGTCCTCAACGAGGGCGGGATCCCGCTCTCCGGTGACGGGTCGGTGACCTATTCCACCCATGACATCTTCTCCAACCCCATGATCTTCAGTATCGAACTGAGCAATGAGGTTGAACGCTACCTCCTCGAGGCACGCTATGAGGATCAGTGGCTCTCAGCATCGGTCGACATCACGGACAGCAGGATCTCCCGGCTCCCGATACTGCTGGGTGACGGTTATGCATCAGGCTATGTATCGATCAACGGGAACCTCGATGATTTCCTCGTCAATGCCACCATGTCGCTCGAGAACGGCAGGAAGCGACGGGCGAACTACTCCGGCGACCTGCAGTTCGATATCACCCCTGAACGCTTCCACCTCAGCTCGTTCACGGGGGAGGTCGGGGATGTGAGCATCACCGATGCCGACCTGACCTATGTCTTCTCCGACCAGACCCTCGCCTCCGAGGCTTCGGTCGCCATGGAGATGGACCGGACCTCCCTCTCGGCACGTGCATCGATCAGTGCGGACCTCTCTGCCTATACCATTAACCTGAACACCGTCAGGCAGGTGCTGGGGGAGGAACGTCTCGAATTCGACCTTGCCTTCACCGATATCGTCTTCGACAATGAGCCGCTTGCTGACCTGGAGACCGGGATGACCTACCAGAGCAGGGTGCTCGACCTCGGGGATATCGAGGAGGACGGGTTCAGGCTCGAATATAATACCTCTTCGGGCAGCTTCACTGCCCGCATGACTGATGAGTACCCGATCTCCTTCACCATGAACGGCGTGATCGAGAACGGCACGATCGACGCGGTGAGCGAGGACCTGCAGGTGGAGTTCTCCCTCTACCAGAAGCTCGGGCTGCCCCTACTCACCTTCTCGGAGGGTGTGGCAGCCGGGAGGTTGAACATCACCGGTGCCTTCGGGGACCTCGAGTACTACGGGGAGTTCTTCGGCGACTCGGTAGTGGGCTCGATCCCCATGATCCCGGAGGAGATCATCATCGATGACGTCTATATCTCCATGATCGGGAAGGAGATCATCTTCGCCCCCTTCTACCTGCGGAGCGGGAACTCACGGGGGCAGGCTGCATTGGAAGTCTATATAGAGGAGATGATCCCGACGAGCATGAGCATGTCGCTGAACATCGATGAGAGCAGGGGATTCCCCTTCGACCATGAGTTCGGGCAGTTCCGGATGAAATACCAGGGGGATGTCTCAGGGAAGATTCTGATGGCAGGGGATTTCAAGGAACTCAACCTGACGGGTACTGCCGTACTGAGCAACGGGGTCGTATCGATGCTGCCGAAGAAGGTCAATGATTCCTCATCGAGTCTCGGCAACATCGACCTCTCCGTACGTACCGGCAAGAACCTGACGGCTGTCTTCCCGAGTCTCGACCTGCCGATCCTCAAGGCAACAGCCTCTGAGGGGAACACGCTCCGGGTGAAGGCCGATATCGGGCAGAACCAGTTCTCTGCTGTCGGAAAGGTCGGGATCCGCGGCGGGGAGATCGTCTATTTCCAGAGGAACTTCTACATCACCGAGGGGACCATCGACCTCAACCTCACCCAGGATACCATGGACCCGAGGGTCTCCGCCATCGCACGGCTCAAGGATTTCACCAGTGCCGGGGATAAGGTCGATATCTACCTCACCGTCGACAATGATTCAGTCTATGAACTCTCCCCGACCTTCTCATCCTCCCCGGCTCTGAGCATCGAGGAGATCTCCCGCATCCTCGGGAACAACATCATACCCGAGGACTTCACCTGGTCGAACGATATCACGACAGCCTTGGCGGTCGCGACGCTCGCGACCGACGTGATCCAGCAGGTCGGGATCATCGATATCAACCCGATCGAGGATCTTGAGCTTTCGATACGTAACGCTTTGAACCTTGACTTGTTTTCCATACGTTCGCAGGTTCTGCAGAATATAGTGCTTGATACCATACCGGGAGACTTCAACAGTACGATCACAAGAAATCCGATTGCCAGATACCTTGACAATACCACCATTTTCTTGGGAAAGTATATCACTGAAGATATGTTCCTGCAGGCTATCATGCAGTTCACGATAGACGAGGATACCAATTCCGGTCTGTTCATCACCGATGATATTGGATTGGATATAGAAGTGAGTTATGAATGGACCAATCCGTTGAACACGCTCACTATATCCATGGCACCTGCGTCATTCACCACAAAAGACATCCTGGACAGCCTGAGCATCGGTATGTCTTGGAGTCTAGCTTTTTAAATGGAGTTTATGTTATGAGACGGGCTTTATGGTTGATTCTGATTCTTTTTATGACTATGCAACTACTCCCTGCGCAGGAGACCGGCCAGCAGACAGTGGCCGGCAAGAGGATCGACGCTGTCGTCTTCGAGGGCCTCGTGAATATCGAGCAGTCTGCCCTTGACCAGATCACGAAGAAATATGTCGACAAGACCTTCTCGGAGCAGCTGTTCAACGAGCTGCAGTCCGAGCTCTATTCCCTGCAGTATTTCTCATACTTCACCGCCTATGCGGACCAGGTGCAGGACAACCCCAACCGGATCAGGATACGCTTCCAGGTCACCGAACTCCCCTATATCGAGCAGATCGTGTTCGAAGGCAATGACTTCTTCACCGACGAGGACATCATAGACCTCTTCAAGACCAAGGAGGCCTCCTTCTACAGCAATGCTGCCCTCACCGCCGATATAAACTCGCTTATCACGGAGTATCGTGACAAGGGATACGTCAGTGCGGCAGTGGAGCAGGATGCGGTAAAGGATGAGGAGACCAATACCGTGGTCATCACCGTGACTATCAATGAAGGGAGACAGTCCAAGATAGACGTCATCGCCTTCGAGGGGAATGAGATATTCTCCTCGAACTCGCTCAAGCGCATCATCACCTCAAAGGAGCAGTCGCTCTTCAATAAGGGCAACTACTCGGAGACTACGGTCCAGCAAGATAAGAATGCCATCATCCAGTACTACCGGGAACGGGGCTATGTCGAAGCTGCCGTCACGGACACGAGGATCGAGACCGATACCTCGGACGCGACCAAGGACCTCATAACCCTCACGTTCGTCATCGATGAGGGTGACCAGTGGTTCTTCGGCGGGCTCGAGGTGACCGGGAACGAGATCTTCTCCAATGAGGAGATCGAGCGCAGGATCACGCTCGATGTCGGTGAGCCGATCGATATCGTCACACTCCAGAAGAACATCTCTTCGATCGCTGACCTCTACTGGAACGAGGGGTATATCTACAACGAGATCGTCCCGCAGGAGACGAAGAACGAGCGTGACCGTACGATCAGCTACACGCTCACGATCACCGAGAAGCAGCAGGCCTATGTCGAGGACATCATCATCAAGGGTAATGAGAAGACCAAGGATCATGTGCTCTCGAGGGAACTCGCGATCAACGTCGGTGATGTGTTCAGCAAGGAGAAGTTCATAGAGAGCGTCCAGAACCTCTATAATACCGGCATCATCAGCAATGTCGACTACAATGTCCTCTTCGGTACCGAGGACGGTTACATCGTCCTCGAGTTCATCGTCGAGGAGGCAAAGAAGGTAGAGCTTCAGTTCGGTGCCACCTTCGGCGGCAATGACAGTTTCCCGGTGACGGGTTTCTTCTCCTGGACGGACAAGAACTTCATGGGCTATGGACAGGATTTCTCGATCGCGACCAATATCGCATCCTCCTCGCAGTCGCTCGACTTCTCCTTCACGGAGGACTGGCTGGCCGGGAAACGTTGGAACGGCGGGGTCTCATTCAGCATGAGCCACAACTCCTACGACTCCATCCTCCAGGATGCCTCGGGTGTGACCTTCTCCAGTGACGACTATTATAACGGGACAGCGGCGCCTGACCCCTACAACAGCTATGCCGAGTACCAGGCAGCGCTCGAGAACGGGGATGTGATCGCCGATGAGTACCTGATGAACTATGAGCAGTACAAGATATCCCTCGGCCTCGATACCGGATACACCTTCCATACCGATGTCGGCAGGATCGGGCTGGGTACCGGCCTCGATATCGGGCTGACCTATGTACAGTATGACGATGCGCTCTTCAGGCCGTACAACCCCATCATCCGGGACAACCTGGATACCTGGCAGTTCTCCAACAAGATCAGTCTCAACGCGAACTGGGACGGACGTGACCTCGTCGAGAACACGACGAGGGGCTTCCTCATCAGCGACAATCTCATCTATGCCGGCGGGCTGCTTGGCGGTGCATCGAACTACATCAGGAACACCTTCGGCCTCTCGGCCTACCAGACGCTGTTCAGGCTCAACGAAGATGAGCTGAACCCGAGGAACATCGTGCTCTCCGCCCGTTCGAACATCTCACACATCTTCCCGCAGTTCTTCGACTGGACCGACGGCTTCGGCTGGCAGGACCAGCCCTATGCGACCCAGTCCGAGAAGCTTTACATCGACGGGATGAACATCGTCAGGGGGATCGATAACCCCGTCTACAACCTCGAGTTCATGTGGGACACCTCTGCCTACATCACGGTCCCCATCGTCCCCAATGTGCTCTCTGGCGAGATCTATGCGAGTGGGACCGGGTTCAAGAGCCAGATCGAGGACTGGACGAGCCTATCGATCCAGGACTTCTACTTCAGCATGGGCGGCGGGGTGAAGCTCGATATCCCAGGCTTCCCCCTGGGGATCTACCTCTCCAAGGTGTTCTCCGTCGCCGATGACAACTCGATCGAGTGGCAGCCCGGTGAGATCTTCGCGAATGCGGCTAACCCCGATTCCGGATTGAACCTCGTCCTGGCTATCACCTACAGCCTCTACTGATCATAAGGAGCTGCAGTCCATTGGGTAGTAACGAGACGCCGATGATGAAGCAGTACCGGGCGATCAAGCAGGAGCAGCAGGATGCGATCCTCTTCTTTCGCCTGGGAGACTTCTATGAGATGTTCTTCGATGATGCGGTAGAGGCCTCAGGCATCCTCAATCTCGTGCTCACATCGCGGAACGGTCACCCCATGTGCGGGATCCCCTACCATGCGGCGAAGAGCTATATCAAGCGGCTCATCGATGCGGGGAAGAAGGTAGCCGTCTGTGAGCAGACGGAGCTCCCGCAGAAGGGGAAGGGGATCGTGCGCCGCGAGGTCGCGAGGGTCATCACCCCCGGGACCAGGATCGACGAGGACTTCCTCGATAATGACCTCCCCAACCATATCTGCGCAGTCTCCATCTCAGATACGGACTTTGCCTGTGCCTTCGCCGATGTCTCCACCGGCGAGTTCTCCCTTACCTCCGCACCGCGCGGTTCGGGGTTCGAGGCCCTGCGGTGGATGCTTCGGAAGGTGCAGCCGGCGGAACTGCTGGTGCAGGAGTCCTGCTACTTCGAGAACGAGGAGTTCCGTGCGATCATAGACCAGGCTGGTGTCCTGGTGAACAAGTACCCGGACTGGTTCTTCTCCTCTGGTGACAGTTATGAAGCATTCCTCGACCATTTCCACTCCGTCTCACTCAAGCAGTTCGGGATCCGGAAGGACGATCCAGCCCTCCCGGCCGCAGGAGTGCTCCTTGGGTGCCTGAAACAGAACGCGAAGGGGAGTCTCTCCCAGATACAGCAGCTGTACAGGATAGAGGAGCATGACTACCTGCTTCTCGATGAGTCTGCCCAGAAGAACCTCGAACTGCTGAAGAACCTCCTTGACGGTTCTACACAGTTCACCCTCTTCAGTGTGCTCAAGCATACGAAGACCGCAGCCGGCACGAGAAGACTGCGTGATTGGATCGTCTACCCGCTCAAGTCCCTCGAGCAGATACGTGCACGGCAGGAACGGGTGCACCAGTTCTATACCGACCAGATCCTTATCAACGATGTCCGGACACGGTTCTCACGGATGCTCGACCTGAGGCGGCTGACCACCAGGATCCTCATGGGCCGATCGATGCCCCGGGACCTGCTTGCCATTGCCCAGACCGTGGAATCGCTCTTCGCCCTGTTTGCGGAGCATGGACACTTGCGCACCACCTTCTTCTCCTCGATACCTGACGAGGAGTTCAGGCGCCTCGAGGAGGCTGTAGAGGTGATCGTGCAGGCGATCGACAGCTCGATCAAGGGGCCGTTTGAAGAGGGCTGCGTGATCAGGGACGGCTATGATGCAGAACTCGATGCACTTCGGTCGATCAAGCAGGACAGCAGGGCGGTACTCGATGAGTATCTCGCCTCGATCAAGCGTGATACGGGCATAACCAACATCAGGCTGAAGAGCAACAAGATCATTGGGTACTTCCTCGAAGTGTCAAAGGCCCAGACCCACCTGGTCCCGGAGACCTTCCTCAGGAAGCAGACCCTCGTGCAGGGGGAACGCTACACGACCGATGAGCTCATCAGCCTGGAGCGACAGATATACCAGGCAGAGACCAGCAGCGGGGAGGTGGAGATGCGGCTCTACGGGCGCATCATCGAACGTGTCACCGAACTCTCGGTATTCCTCGCGAAGGTAGCCGGGATCACGGCAGAAGTTGACTGCTACCAGTCCCTGGCCTATGCCGCCATGAAGCATGGGTACAGCCGGCCTGATCTGGTTTACAGCAATGTGCTCCAGATCGAGGGTGGGCGCCACCCGATCGTGGAGTCGATCATGGAACGCGGCGAATTCATACCCAACGACCTCTCTGTCGAGCAGTCCTCGCGCAGGGCAGCCCTGATCACCGGCCCGAACATGTCCGGGAAGTCGACCTTCCTCAGGCAGAACGCCCTGATCGTCCTCATGGCCCATATGGGATCCTATGTACCTGCCGACCAGGCAGTCATCGGGATCACTGACGCCGTCTTCTGCCGTGTCGGGGCCTCTGATAATCTCGCCAGGGGGGAGTCCACCTTCCTCGTGGAGATGAATGAGACAGCCTTCATCCTCAGGCAGGCGACCGAGTCCTCACTGGTCATCATGGATGAGGTCGGACGCGGGACGAGTACCCGTGACGGGCTCTCCATCGCCTATGCGGTCCTGCAGAAACTGCTCAAGCTCAGAGCGAAGACGCTGTTCGCGACCCATTACCATGAGTTGAACACACTCAACCATCCCATGCTGCAGAAGCTCTTCCTCGACATCATCGATGACCGGGGTACGATCGTCTTCCTCAAGAAGGTGCGGGAGGGAGTCGCAAGCTCCTCCTACGGGATCCATGTGGCTGAGCTTGCCGGGATCCCCGCTGACGTGCTCAAGACGGCAAAACTCCACCAGCAGAGCCGGGAGGCTGATCTCATCCAGGGCGACCTCTTCGCGATGGATCCACCGCCATTAGTCGAGGAGTACCCGGATGCGGCAAAAGCCGTGGTGGAACGGCTTCGACGGGCTGCCCTAGATTCGATGACTCCCCGGGATGCCATAGCTTTTCTCTACGAACTCAAGGATTCCATCGACGGTATTGAAGCATAACCACCGTTTCGCTGTTTAAATAGGGTATGAGATATCTATTCAGACTCTGCCCGGCCTGCGGGATGCCCCTGGCTGGTTCAACGTTCATCCTCTGTCCACGCTGTATGGGGGAGCTTCGTGCATCCTATACAGGCAATCACTTCTCAACACGATGCCCTGACTGCGGTTTCCCGCTGCTCGAAGGCATGACGAGCTGCCCGTCCTGCCGCTCTGGAGGGCATACGATCCACATGGAGTCGTATACCTGGTACCGCGGGCTTGCACGGGAATTCATCAGGTTATACAAGTTCAAGGGCATCAGGGAACTCTCCGCTGTCGCCGCTGAACTGTTCGGGACCATGCTCTCTTCGCATGAGGGGGAGGGACTCATCCTGGTCCCGGTCCCCTGCAGCCCCCGTTCGCTTACCCAGCGGGGCTGGGACCAGATGCTCATGATCGCGAAGCGGCTGCGTGGGCGGGGGTACCGGGTTGAGGAGTGTGTGGGAAGGCTCGATGACTCCCAGGTACAGAAGGAGCTGCCCAAAGGACTCAGGCAGGGGAATGCACAGCGGTCGTATGTCCTGAAGGACGGATGGGCCCTCCCAGCCGGTACGCGGGAGGTCGTCATCCTCGATGATGTGGTCACGACCGGGGCAACGATCAGGGCCGTGAGCTCGCTGTTCGGCATGCGGGATGATCTGCAAATATCAGGGATGTCAATCGTCATGGATTGACTATTATCGTCCTAACTGATATAAAGATGATACAGATAAACGTTACAATTTTTCTGGAGTCGCACTTGTTCGGCTCCTTTTTTATGGGATTATGATTAGAAACGAATTACGGGACAAGGAACTTTACACGCAGATCGCACCGATTCTCGCGGGCACCGGCATCTCAGTGATCGAGCTCTCTGAGTTCGAGAAGGATGGCAGGTGCACCGTACGTATCGTCATCCAGTCTGCAGAGCATAATACGACGATAGACGACTGCACGGCAGCCCATAAGCTGGTCTTCCCGAGACTCGAGCTCCTGCGGTCCTCTCGTGATGTCTACCTGGAGGTATCCACTCCGGGCATACAGCGGAACATCAAGGATATCAGCGAGTTCCCGGCCTTCATCGGTAAGGATGTGAATATCCTCCAAGGCGACGACTGGGTCTCCGGGCGGCTCGCCTCCTCGGATGAGGAGGGTGTCGTCATAGAATCCGGGGACGGGCAGTCGAAGATACGGTTCGCCGACATGAAGAAAGCTAAACTCGTATATAATTGGAAGGAGAAGAGATAATGGCTACAGGTTTGAAGGATGCTATTCGCAGCCTGGTAAATGATCGCGGGATCTCCGAGGAGCTCATACAGCGTACTATCGAGGATTTCCTGCTTGCAGCATATAAAAGGAAGTTCGGCACCGTCGAGAACGCTGTGGTCATGTTCAGCGAGGATGGTGAGGATGTCTCCCTCTTCGCGAAGAAGATCATCGTCGAGGAGGTCGAGGATGATGTCCTTGAGATCTCCCTCGAGGACTCCCTGAACTTCGATGATGACTGTGAGATCGGTGATGAACTGCTGATCGATATCGACCCCAAGAGTTTCGACCGCATCGCTGTGCAGACTGCCAAGCAGAAGGCAAAGCAGACCTTGCGTGACATCCAGAAGGATACCCTCTATTCAGAGTTCAAGGGAAAAGAGGGCGAGATGATCATCGGGTATTACCAACGAGAGAAGACCGGGGACATCTTCATCGATCTCGGCAAGACCGAGGGGATCCTCCCCAAGCGATACCAGTCACCGAGGGAGATCTACCGGCTCAACGACCGGATCAAGTGTCTCGTGTACAGTGTCGAGAAGGCAGCCTCGGGACTGAAGATCCTGCTTTCCCGTACCCATACCGATTTCGTCGCGAAACTCTTCGAGATCGAGGTGCCTGAGATCTACGACAAGACCATCAGCATCCAGAAGATGGTCAGGGAACCCGGGTATCGGACCAAGCTCGCGGTATATACCAACCGGGATGATATTGACCCGGTAGGAGCCTGTGTCGGCCTCAAGGGTGTCAGGATCCAGACTATCGTCCGTGAACTCGAAGGTGAGAAGATCGATGTCCTGCGGTATGAGCCGAACCCCATCGAGTATATCAAGAACGCACTCTCCCCGGCAGACGTGAAGAGTGTTTATATCCTTGATGAGGCCAAGAGGAACGCCCTTGCCGTCGTCGATGAGAGCCAGCTCTCCCTCGCGATCGGGAAGCAGGGCCTCAATGTACGGCTGGCGAACAGGCTTGTTGACTGGAATATCGACGTGAAGACTGAAGAGCAATTCAGCGAGATGGATATCGCGCTCGAATCGAAACGGGAACTCGAGGCCCTCTTCACTGATGACTCGGAAGATGGTGAGATTACCAACATCGCTGAGCTCCCAGGGCTTGAGGACCGGTTGATATCCTTCCTGGATCAGAATAATATAGTGCTGATAGAAGATTACATCAACATGAGTGAGGAGGAGCTGCTCAGCATCCCCGGGATCACCGAGGAAGATCTTGAATCGATCAACTCCATCCTCAATGAATATGTTGATATCGTCGAGGAAGAGGCTCAAGACGAAGAGTATGTTGAGACGTTCGAATGCCCGGAATGTGGTCATGAGATCACTTCAGACATGGAGACATGTCCTAATTGCGGCGTCGGGTTGAGTTTTGAGGTTGAAGAGGTAACTGAAGGAGAATAATTGGACAATAATATGGCTGAAGATAATACGAACAAGAAACCCAAAGCGACGCTGATCAAGCATAAGAAGGGCTCAGAGAGCTCCAGGAAACCTGCAGCTGAAGAATCACTAATTCAGAATCAGGGACATGACAAGAAGAAGGTCGTCGTAGTCAAGAAGAAGAAGGTCGTCGTCAAGAGGGCTTCCACCCACACCGAGGAGAAACCCTCGGAAGAGAAGACACGGACGGAATCCCGCCAGCCTGTCGAGCGCGAGACGCCGGCACCTGCACCACGCCAGGAGAAGCCTGCCCAGGAGCGGCGGACTGAACCACGTCGTGAACAGCAGGGCAGTGACGACCAGAGAAGACCATACAACAACAACCGCGAGAGGACCAGTGGGTATAACCAGGACCGTTCAGGCGGATACAACCGCGAGCGTACCGGTGGGTACAACCAGAACAGGCCCGGTAGCTATAACCAGGACCGTTCCGGCGGCTACCGTCCCCGTACCGCAGGGAACCTGCGGAAGCCTGAGGACCGTGCACCCGGGAGCAGGACCGGCGGCTATAACCAGGACCGCTCAGGCGGGTACAACCAGAACAGGTCCGGTGGGTATAACCAGGACCGTTCAGGCGGGTACAACCAGAACAGGTCCGGCGGGTATAACCAGGACCGTTCAGGCGGATACAACCAGAACAGGTCTGGTGGCTATAACCAGGACCGTTCAGGTGGATACAACCAGAACAGGTCTGGGGGGTACAATCAGAACAGGTCCGGCGGCTATAACCAGAATCGTCCTGGCGGCTATAACCAGAATCGTCCTGGCGGGTACAACCAGAACAGGCCTGGAGGCTATAACCAGAATCGTCCTGGCGGGTACAACCAGAACCGACCTGGGGGCCCGAGACCGCAGAGACCGGGCGGAGCACCCGGCGGCCCGAGGAAGTTCGGCAATTCTCCCACCCCGATAGAGGATGGGCAGAAGACCACGAAGAAGACCTTCAAGCCTAAGACGAAGAAGAACTACCAGAAAGTCAAGAACCTCGAGAAGGATTTCCAGATCAAGAAGAAGTCGATCAAGCGTGCGAACCCTGTTCCCAAGAAGATCGATATCATGGAGGTCATCACCGTCTCCGAACTTGCCAGGAAGATGAACCTGAAGGCTTCCGAGCTGATCGGCAAGCTCATGCAGATGGGTATGATGGTGACGATCAACCAGCAGATAGATGCAGAGACGGCAACCATCATCGCTTCGGAGTATGAGTGCGCGGTGAATATCGTGTCGCTCTATGACGAGACGGTCATCGAAACGGTGAAGGATGAGGAATCCGAACTCCGTGACAGGCCGCCGATCGTTACCGTCATGGGTCACGTCGACCATGGTAAGACGAAACTCCTTGATGCGATCAGGGAGACGAACGTGGTCGCCGGCGAGTTCGGCGGTATCACGCAGCATATCGGGGCATATACCGTGACCACCGACCATGGGGACGTCGTGTTCCTCGATACTCCCGGACACTCGGCGTTCACCCTCATGCGTGCACGAGGTGCCCAGATCACCGATATCGTGGTCCTGGTAGTCGCAGCCAATGACGGCGTCATGCCGCAGACTGTCGAGGCGATCAACCATGCCAAGGAAGCCGGTGTGCCTATCATCGTCGCTGTCAACAAGATCGACTTGCCTGAGGCTAATATAGACCGTGTGAAGCAGCAGCTCTCCGAGTATGAACTGCTTCCTGAGGACTGGGGCGGATCCACGCTCTTCTGCGAGATCTCCGCGCTGAAGCGTACAGGTATCGACGAACTGGTCGAGAGCATCCTGCTGCAGGCTGAGATGCTCGAGCTCGAAGCGGTCTATGACTGCCGGGCAGAGGGGAAGGTCATCGAGTCCAAGGTCGACCACGGCCGAGGTATCGTATCCACGGTCATCATCCAGCGCGGTACCCTGCGAGTCGGTGACCCATTCGTTGCAGGCATCTACCCGGGTAAGGTTCGTGCTATGTTCGACGACCATGGGAATAAGATCGATGAAGCCACTCCGGCGACTCCTGTGGAGATCCTCGGGTTCACCGGCATCCCAAGTGCGGGGTCGCCGTTCCAGGGGACCCAGAACGAACGACAGGCACGCCAGGTCGGTGCGAAACGACAGGAGCTCGAGCGGGTAGGCGAGGCACAGAACCTCAAGAAGGTCACGCTCGACAACCTCTTCGACTCCATCCAGGATGGAGAGGTCCAGGAGCTGAAAGTAGTCATCAAGGGTGATGTACACGGTTCCGTGGAAGCTCTCCAGAGCTCACTCGAGAAACTCTCCACCAGTGAGGTCCGACTGCACGTGATCCATGCTTCTGCCGGTGCCATCATCGAGAATGACATCAACCTCGCAGTCGCATCGAATGCGATCGTAATCGGGTTCAACGTACGGCCGACTCCCAAGGCACAGCTGCTCGCTGACCGTGAGAAGATCGATATCAGGAAGTACAACATCATCTATGATGTGGTCGATGATATCAAGCTGGCGATGGAAGGCATGCTCTCACCCGACCTCAAGGAAGAGGTCATCGGACGGGTCGAGGTCCGCGACACCTTCAAGGTGCCGAAGATCGGCGTTATCGCTGGATGTTATGTCCTCGATGGAAAGGTCAAGAGGAATGCCACAGCCCACATCATCCGTGAAGGCATCAAGGTCTACACCGGGAAGGTCACCTCACTGAAGCGATTCAAGGACGACGCCAAGGAAGTACTTGCTGGATTCGAATGCGGTATCGGGATAGAGAACTACCAGGATATCAGGATCGATGACATCCTCGAGGTAGTCGAGATCATCGAGGTAGCAAAGAAGCTCTGATTATGAATGAAGTCTCACAGAAACGACTGGAATCACGTATCATAGAACTGATCAGTTCCCTGCTCATGCAGGGGGCTGTGAAGGACCCCAGGCTCAGCAGGTTCCTCTCGATCACACGGATCAAGCTGGCGAAGGACCTCTCCTTCGCCAAGGTGTTCGTGTCGACCTTCGAGAATGAGGATACCCTTGATGTCTCGGTGTCAATCCTCAACAAGGCATCCGGGCTCCTCCAGAGCAGGATAGCCAAGAACCTGAAGACCCGTCATACCCCGAAGCTCCACTTCGTGAAGGATGTGTCCATACGCGATGGGATCGAGGTCAACCGGACGATCGAGGATCTGAACAAGTAGATATGGACCCCAATGGAATACTGCTCATAGATAAGCCATCCGGGATCACATCCTTTCAGGCCCTTAGTCCCATCAAGCGGAAGCTTGGGGTCAAGGTAGGCCATACCGGGACCCTGGACCGGTTCGCGAGCGGACTCCTCGTCGTGCTCGCGGGGTCCATGACACGCATGAACCCGCTGTTCACCGGGTTCGATAAGGTCTATGAGGCGGTCTTCACCTTCGGTAAGACCACTACGACCCTGGACCCCGAGGGGGAGGTGACCGATGAAGGACACGTCCCCGGACGGGAAGAGGTCCTCTCTGTCCTCAGCCGGTTCACCGGTAAGCAGAAGCAGGTACCCCCCAAGTTCTCAGCCGTGCATGTCGGTGGCCGACGTGCCTACCAGGCCGCTCTCGGCGGAGAGGAGGTCGAGCTCGCACCGCGCGATATCACCGTCTATGAGCTTAACGCCGTATCATATGAGGCACCGGAACTCACACTCACCATCTCCTGTTCCAAGGGAACCTATGTACGTGCGCTGGCACGGGACATCGCAGCCTCACTGGGAACGTACGCCTACGTCTCACAGCTGAAGAGGAGTGCCGTGGGAGGGTTCCGTCTCGAAGGAGCGGTCTCCCCGGAGGAGTTCAGCGCTGCGGACATCGTGAACCCCTGGGAGGTCTTCGATACCCTCGGGGGCATCTCCAAAGTCGTCATAGCCCCCTCGCGGGTCTCCTCGATCCTCTGCGGCACCCTGCCGAAGGACGATTGGATCATCGAGCGTCACCCCGTCGAGGGCTCCTCGTTATGCGCGCTCTTCACCGAAGAACGGGATCTTCTTGCGGTTTCGCATTGTTCTATCAGCGGCGATACGGTATCATATAAATCATATAAGTTCGTAGTATCGGCGGGAAACAGGTGAGGATAGTAGACTTCGGAGCATTCGTAGAGGAGAAGCCCTTCAGGGACAAACAGGTCTATATGGCCTTAGGGGTCTTTGACGGTATACACCAGGGCCACCAGGCACTGATACGGAAGATCGACCACCGGGGGGACATGGAGCACCGGTTCCTCTTCACCTTCAGCAGGAACCCGAAACAGTTCCTCGGCATGCCCGGCTATGACCACCCGATTTCCACGCAAAGACAGAAGGTGGAATTAGTTACAAATAGTAAGATTGGCAATATGGTGCTCATTGACTTTTCCGTCGAATTTAGTAAACTACGGGGAGAAGATTTTTTTTCCATGATACGCGAGTCCTGCGATCTCAGGTATATCGTGATCGGGCAGAACTTCTCCTGCGGATACAAGGCGCTGTTCACAGCCGAACGGATCGAGGAGATGTTCAGCGGGAGCCGCACCGTCGTGGATGTCGTATCCTCCGTCATGATAGATGACGAGCGGGTAAGCAGTTCGAGGATCCGGGAGCTGATACATTCCGGGGATATCAAGGCTGCAAACAGGTTGCTTGGCAGGTCTTTTTCCATTGATATGGCCGTTAACCCTCATATCGTGGATACAAGGACTTTTTATATAGAGCAGAGAGACATCGTGCAGATCCAACCGCCACCTGGATCGTATCGTGTCGTTTTCAGGACATCTCAGGGCATGGGTCACCATGGAAGGATCGTCGTTAACGATTCGGGGATAACCTGTTCGAGTGATGCCGAGATGGAATCACTCCCCAGACATATTGAAATTGTTGAATAGCAGATAGGAGATTTTCAAATGGCTTTGACAAAAGAGAAGAAGGTAGAGATCATTGAGACATATGGTGAGAACGCACAGGACACAGGATCCACAGAGGTGCAGATCGCACTCCTGACAGAGAGGATCAGGGACCTCAATGACCACTTCAAAGCAAACAAGAAGGACCATGCAAGCCGAAGGGGCCTGCTGAAGATGGTCGGTAAACGAAGAAGACTGCTTCGTTATCTCAAGAACACCGATATCAATGCATATCGTGAGCTTATTGGTAAACTTGGTCTCAGGAAGTAAGTTTTCGTACAAAGAACAGTAAGGTAAGAATAACATGTTACAGACAATCAGTGTAAAAATAGGTGAAGAGGAACTGATCCTCGAGACAGGCAGGATGGCCAAACAGGCCAACGGAGCAGTGTTCGCTACATACGGCGGTTCGTCAGTACTGGCTACCGCCTGCTGCGGGCGTTCCGAGATCGACGGTCTCGATTATGTCCCCCTTCAGGTCGAATACAATGAGAAGTACTACGCTGCGGGAAAGATCCCCGGCGGGTTCCTCAAACGGGAAGGACGGCCGAAGGACAAGGAGATCCTTGTCTGCCGACTCATCGACCGGCCGATGAGGCCGCTCTTCGACAAGGCGTTCAGGAGAGATATCCAGGTCGTCCCCACGGTCATCTCCACTGACCAGATCCACACACCGGACATCGTGGCGATGGTAGCTGCTTCTGCGGCTGTGACCATCTCCGACATACCCTTCGACGGCCCTGTCGGCGCAGTCCGTGTCGGGCTGTGTGATGGGGAATACGTGGTGAACCCGACCTTCCAGCAGATCGAGAATGCCGAGATCGACATCATCGTCTCCGGTACCAAGGATGGTATCACCATGGTCGAGGGTGGCGCAAAAGAGGTCTCGGAAGAGGCACTCCTCAAGGCAGTCGAGACCGCAGAGCCTGTCATCAGGGAACTGTGTGAGGCTCAGCTCAAACTCGCCGAGATCGCCGGGAAGGAGAAGCTCCCCATCAACCATATCGAGGAAGATACCAGCTTCATCGACCCGATCCGTGAGTTCGCGATGCCGAAGATGCAGGAAGCCTGCTTCGTCCTGGGGAAACACATCAGGTACAAGGCCATCAAGGACGTCTATGAGGAGACTGCGGCAAAGTTCGCTGATGTCATCGACGATACCAACAAGAAAGATGTAGACAAGCTCTTCGAGGACATGGAGTACGAGATCGTGCGAAAGTCTATCCTCGAGAACAAGAAGCGAACCGACGGTCGTGGTCCTGAGGACATCAGGCCCATCACCTGCGAGATCGGTGTACTTGCCAGGACCCATGGGTCAGCGCTCTTCACGCGTGGTGAGACACAGAGCCTCGCGGTCACCACCCTCGGTACGGTGTATGACGAGCAGATGATAGACAACATCGACAGCGAGAAACGGTACAACAACTTCATGCTGCACTACAACTTCCCGCCGTTCTCAGTAGGTGAGTGCGGTAGGATGGGAACCGGCAGGAGGGAGATCGGTCACGGTCACCTCGCACAGCGTGCCCTCGAGGGCGTACTGCCGAAGAAAGACGATTTCCCCTATACCATCCGGATCGTGTCCGAGATCCTCGAGTCGAACGGCTCGTCATCGATGGCCTCCGTATGCGGCGGGTCGCTCTCCCTGCTCTCAGCAGGTGTGAAGATCAAGAAGCCGGTTGCCGGTATCGCCATGGGGCTCATCTCCGACGGGGATGAGGCAGTGATCCTCAGCGACATCCTCGGTGAGGAAGACCACCTCGGCGACATGGACTTCAAGGTGACCGGTACCGAAGACGGTATCACGGCTTTCCAGATGGACATCAAGATCGACAACGTCAGCCCTGACCTCATGTTCCGTGCTATGCAGCAGGCTAAACGCGGCCGAATGCACATCCTCGGGATCATGAACGAGGTCATCGCCGCACCATCGGATGATATCTCATCCTATGCACCGCGTATCGAGAGCCTCACCATCGATGAGGAGAAGATCGGCGCGGTGATCGGGCCCGGCGGAAAGAACGTGAAGAGCATCGCGGAGAAGACCGGCGCTGAGATCAACATCGAGAACAGCGGTAAGGTCACCATCTACGGGAAGAACAAGGATTCCGCACTCGAGGCTAAGCAGATGATCCTCTCGATCGTCGAGGAGCCGGAAGTGGGACGTATCTACCAGGGTACGGTCAAGAGGATCATGGATTTCGGTGCATTCATCGAGATCATCCCCGGGAAGGAAGGACTCTGCCATATCTCCAAACTCTCGAAAAAGAGGGTGAACAAGGTATCCGACGTGCTTGAGATGAACCAGGTCATACCGGTGAAGCTCATCGAGATCGACAGGATGGGACGACTCAACCTCAGCTATGTCGATGCGCTCAAGGATTCTGAATAGTATGGTCGAAGTACGGGTCAAGACTGCCCCGGGCGCACGGCTGCCGCAGTATGCGACGGCCGGCTCAGCCGGGGCTGACATCTATGCCTGCATCGATACTGAAGAGGGGATCATCCTCGAGCCCGGAGAGACCGCGATGGTCCCGACCGGGCTCTATATGGAGATACCTGAGGGGTATGAGGTCCAGATCAGGCCTCGTTCAGGACTGGCTGCTAAATTCGGCGTCACGGTCCTGAACACTCCCGGTACCATCGATTCAGACTACCGTGGTGAGGTCAAGGTCATCCTGGTCAACCACGGCAATGAAGCCTATACCGTCAACGAGGGCGATCGTATCGCCCAGATGGTCATAGCTCCGGTCATACAGTGCCGATTCAAGACTGTAGATGAGATCAACTCCTCTGAACGAGGCGTTGGGGGATTTGGGTCGACCGGAAAATAGGGAGAGACTCACTTGGCAGCAGGACGCGCGCATACTCTGCAGAGGTATATCCTCAAGGAGTATGCCCTCTCATTCTTAATCTCCTTCCTCTTCTTCTTCTTCATATTCTTCGTCAACCAGATACTGCTCGTCGCACGGAACATCCTCATACGGAACGTCTCGTTCGTCGACATGCTCAAGATACTGCTCTACTCGATCCCGATCATCCTCTCCTATACCTTTCCCTTCTCGTCGATGACCGGCGCGACGATGTCGCTCGGCAACCTTTCGTCCAGGAACGAGATCATGGCGATGCGGACCGGGGGTATATCATATTCACGGATCTTAGCCCCCATCCTGCTCTTCAGCATCCTCCTGACCGGAGTCTCATTCGTGCTCAATGACGTATTCCTGCCCTTAGGCACCATCAAGTACAAGGCGCTCTACAAGGAACTGCTCTATGAGAATCCCGGTCTCGACCTCGAGTCCTACTCGATCTCGCGGTTCAATGACCTCATATTCGTCAACGGGAAGGTCGATGAGAACACGGTCGATGACCTGCTGGTCATCGACACCTCGAACAGCCAGATCCAGGTCATCTCAGCGGACTCGGCGAGGCTCACGAGCGACAACCTCGACCAGATGATCTCACTCGACCTGTCCGGTGTGCAGAGCATCGGCCCGAAGAGCAGCAGCAGTGAGGACTTCGATTACTACCAGGCGGACTCGATGGAGTACTACCTCGCGATGGACACGATCAGTTTCAACCTGCTCAGTGTGGCCCCGAACGAGAAGAGCCTTCGGGACCTCTTCGGCGACATCCGGGACAAGCAGGATGATATTGCGGCCAAGCAGCTGTCGATCGAGGAGAACATCGAGGAGATCGAGTACCGCATTGCTTCAGACTACCTGCAGGATGCTGCCAGGAGGGTACCGGTCAGCTATGCAGACGAGTTCGAGAACCGCAGCAGTATGCTCGAGACCTCGGTCTTCAGCAAGACCCTCCAGTACTACCTGCTCGAGTTCTACAAGAAGACGGCCCTGCCGTTCGCCTGCCTCTTTCTCGTTATCTACGCTTTCCCGTTCAGCATGATCCAGATGAAGAACGGCAGGCTTGTCGGGTTCTCAGTCGGCATCATCACATCGGTCGCCTACTGGTTCCTCCTCTTCGCGGGACAGACGCTCGGGACCAGGGTAGAGGTGGATGCCTTCCTCATCATGTGGGCCCCGAACATCGTGCTCTTCTGCATCGGGCTACTGCTGATCATGATCAGGAGGCGGGCATGAGAGTACTGCGCAGGTACCTGCTCTCGCAGGTGATGAGATCCATGCTGAACTCCATCCTCTTCTTCGCCGTCATCGTACTCCTGCTGGACCTGTTCACCAACATCAACCTCTATATATCACACGAGTTGCCGCTCACGCAGATCGCCTATCTCTCACTGCTGTACCTCCCGAAAGCAGTCTCTTATGCCATCGCACCTTCCTTGCTCTTCGCGATCACCTTCACGATCTCGAGCATCTATGCGCGAAACGAGCTGGTGAGCATCCTGAACTCCGGGGTATCCTACTACCGGTTCATCACGGTGCTCATCGTTCTCGGCCTGGCTGCGAGCCTGGGCGGGTTCCTCTTCGGCGAGTTCCTGGTCATCGATACCTATGCACAAAAAGAGGAACTTACCAACACCATCGTAGGCTACTCGACCTCCTACAACAACAATAATGTTGTGCTCATATCCCATGAGGAGCATGAGGTCTACTATGCCCGGTACTACAATGACAAGAGGATGGAGATCTCCGGCCTCATCATGATCACGCGCGATGAGTCAGGCAGCCTGACCAGCCGAGTCGATGCGAAGAAGGCGTCTTATATGGAGAAGGAGTCGAGCTGGATGCTCGACGGGGTCACGACCTATACCGTCGGGCCCGACGGGAGTATATCTGCAGTCGAGGATGATCTGCTCGTCATCCCTGCTGATAAGTTCACCCCGGAGGAGTTCCGCGACATCACCTTCGACATCCAGGAGATGAAGATCTCTGATGCCCGGGCCTACATCGACAGGATCCGGACACTGGACATGGGGCTCTACCGTTCGCTGCTGACCGACTACTATGAGCGGTTCGCCTTCAGCCTCACGCCGTTCATCGTCGTCATCATCTCCTGTTCCCTCGGGAGCAGGTTCAAGAAGAACATCCTCTTGTATAGTCTGCTTATATCGATTATTATCTCTGTTGTCTATTATGTATTCGAGATGCTCACCATCGTTCTCGCAAAACAGCATTATATCTCACCGATGCTGGGAGCATGGCTGCCTGTAGGTGTCTTCACCGGCTTGAGCATACTCATGTTGAGGAAGGTACGCACTTGATGGGAAACCCTATATTCACGCTCACACACCAGGACAGGAACTCAGCAGCCCGGACCGGTCTCATCGACCTGCCCCATGGGAGGGTTGAGACACCGGTATTCATGCCCGTAGGCACGAACGGCACGGTGAAGGCTCTCCACCACTCCACCATCGAGGAGATGGGGTATAACCTCATCCTCGGCAATACCTATCACCTCTACCTTCGGCCGGGGATCGAGGTGATCAAGTCCTTCGGCGGGCTTCACCAGTTCTCTTCCTGGAAGCACAACATCCTCACGGACAGCGGCGGGTTCCAGGTCTTCAGCCTGGCCTCGTTCAGGAAGATCAGGGAGGAGGGAGTCACCTTCCGCTCCCATATCGACGGCTCCTACCATACCCTCACCCCGGAGAAGGTGGTTGAGATCCAGCGGTACCTCAACAGCGACATACAGATGTGCCTCGATGTCTGCACGCCCCCCGACCTCTCACTCAAGGACTCCGTAAAGGCGATGAAGACCACCCATGACTGGGCAGCCCGGGCAAAGGCGGCCTGGCTCGGCTACCGGGACGAGTATGAGGGGAACCTCTTCGGCATCATCCAGGGGAACTTCTTCCAGGAGTTGAGGAAGGAGAGTGCCCTCTACATCAGCTCCCTCGACCTCCCGGGAATCGCCATCGGCGGGCTCTCGGTGGGTGAGCCATTCAACCAGTACTCAGATTTCCTCTCCTATACCACCGAGTTCATTCCGAAGGAGAAACCCCTCTACGTCATGGGCATCGGCAATCCCGAATACATCTTCGAGGCCGTCGAGAACGGTGTGGACATGTTCGACTGCGTGCTCCCGACGAGGATAGCCCGCAACGGGTCGGTCTTCACGGATGGGGGGCTCGTCAACATGAAGAAGGCACGCCACGAGTTCGACCATGGGCCGATCGTCGAGGGATGCACCTGCACAGCCTGTACCTCCTACTCACGAGCCTATCTCAGGCATATGTTCAAGACCAATGAGATCCTCGGTTCGATGCTCGCCTCCGAGCACAACCTGGTCTATCTCAAGCGGCTGATGGAGCGTATCAAGGACTCGATCAGGGAAGACCGGTTCAGCGAGTTCAAGCGCTCGTTCTTCAGTGAATATGGGAAGAAGTGAGGCTGCACAGGGCCATGATGCGACGGTGAGGAACACCTATGTCATCATGGCCTGCACCTTCGCCTCACGCATCCTCGGTATCGTGCGGGTAAGTGCGGTATCAGCTATCTTCGGGGCTTCCGGTACCGCTGATATCATAAACTTCACCTTCAACATCCCGAACAACTTCAGGAAGCTGCTTGCCGAAGGTGCACTCTCGAATGCTTATATACCAGTGCTCTCGAAGGCGCTCTCAGAAGATGAGGACTCAGGGGGACATGAAGCGCCCCTGCTGGTGCGGAATATGATTGGCCTGCAGGCAGTCATACTCATACCGGTCATCATCTGTGTGCTCCTCTTCGGTGAGCAGGTCATCGCCGCCATCTCGGGCTTCACGGACCCGGAAGCCCTCAGACTCTCGGGAAAACTGCTCGGGTATTTCTCCATCTACCTGCTGCTGATCTCCGTGATCGCCGTCATATCCTCGACCCTGCACTGCAGGTCAGCCTTTACGGTCGCCGCTGTCGCACCCCTCACGTTCTCAGTAGCAGTGATCGGCGCACTCCTGATATTCGGCCGGGGAGGGAACCCTTACGTCTTCGCAGCAGGGGTCGTTATCGGTGGTATCCTTCATCTGCTGATCCTTCAACCTGCCTTCCGGAGAGAAGGTTTCTCTATCCTTCCCGGATTCTCAAGGAGATCCCCATACCTCAGGCAGGTCTTAACCTACTGGCTCCCGGTCATGGTGACCTCCTCGATAGCGATCATCAACCAGCAGGTAGCCTACTTCCTGGCTTCCGGGCTGCAGGAGGGGAGCGTGACGGCGTTCAGCAACTCGATCATCTTCTGGCAGCTTCCCTACGGCCTCTTCTTCAGCGCGATCGCCACGGTCTATTTCCCGAAGATGAGCAGGGCATTCCACAGGCAATCCTACGATGAGTTGAAGCAGGAGATGGTAGGGGGACTGAAGCAGCTGATGGTCTTCATCATCCCGTCGATCGGGCTGCTGCTCATCTCCAGCGGGGAGTTCGTCTCCGCCATCCTCTATCGGGGGGCCTATACCCTGGAGAACACGCTGCTCACGGCAAAGACCGTCCGCATGTTCGCCATCGGTCTCTACAGTGTGGCAGGCTATAACTTCCTGCTGAAGTTCTTCTACTCGATCGGGAGCTACCGGGTGACCCTCATCTCATCGGTCATCGTCGCCGCATTGGATATCGCGGCATCAATCATCGCAGTCGCTGAAGGCCTCGATGTCTCTTTCCTGGCCCTGGCCAACAGTTTTAGCTTCACCGTAGGGATCATCTATCTTATCGTATACATACAGCTGAAGACTGCGTACCGGCTGGAACTTCTGCCGATCCTGGGGCGGTTCGTGAAGATCACGCTGCTCTGCATCCCGGCAGTTGCTGCTGCCCGGGTACTGCCCCTGGCTCTCGGCTCCTGGGTAGGGAACGGAAGCTCTCTCGGCAGCATGCTGCTGACCACCGCGAACTCACTGGTCTTCGGGGCGGTGGTCCTGATCTTCTATCGCATAGGAAAGATCGAGATCAGCTGGAGAAGAAGAAGGCGGCAGTAACCTGCCGCCAACGAATCGATCTGTAGGGTTGCCTTCTTAGCTGAGGGCACTCTCTATTGCAAGCACCGTATAGGCATAGGCACGCTCATTGATGACGAAGTCCAGGTTCTCGCCGGACTTAGAGTTCAGCAACGCTGCGCCGAAGGGTGCGAGATAGGAGATGATGTTCTTGCTCGGGTTGGATTCCCAGGGTCCGAGGATGGTATAGGTCTCCTCGGTATCGGTCTTCCGGTTCATGAGGGTGACCTTGGTACCGAAGGAGATCTTCTCAATGTTGACGTTCTTCGGGTCGAAGACGATCGCCTTGGTCAGCTCCTCCTTGAGCTTCCCGAGGCTGATGTTCAGCAGCTCCTGACGCTCCTTCCCGGCGATGTACTCGGCATTCTCCTTGAGGTCCCCGAGCAACCGCGCTTCACCGATCTCCTTCGAGTTCTCAGGAATAGCGACTTCCGTGATGTAGGCGAGCTCCTTCTCCTTGTCCTTGAGCCTCTCGAGAGTGACCAGGAGGCCGCCGCTGATACTGTCAGAAGAGAGGGTGTCCTCAGGGAAGATGAAGTCTGGGTAGCGCTCCTTGATGATGTGCTTCACCTCGATCTTCCGTGCAGGGGTAAGGCCCTCCATCTCGTTGATCAGGGGGTAGATCCTCTGGATCGAGCTCAGCTCGCAGATCTTGAAGTAGGCCAGGAGCGCACCCTCATCGAAGAGGAGGGAGTAGGTGGTCTTGGACAGTTTCCTGTTCTTGCTCACATCCTTCTTGTTGTCGATCGCACGGTAGCTCAGGTCGAGCAGGTGGATCAGCGAGATGATGACCCGGTCATAGGTGATGCCGATCTTCTGGGTCCAGAAATCCTGCGAGTAGTTCTTCACGAGCCACAGGTAGGTGTCCGGGTCCTCCTTGTAGGAGTCATATGCCTGCTTGAAGATCGAGAAGGCGATCTCCTTCTGCTTGCCGCTGAAGAGCGTGTCGAGGATGAAGGAGGACTGGTAGTAGCGGAACATCCGCTTGTAGAACTCTGCCCACTCCTCTTCACACTTCTTGACCTCATCAAGGAAGGAACGCTTCAGTTCGGTATCCTTGATGGCTTCGAAGAGCAGCTCCGCATGATCGATCTCATCGAACATCTCCTTGAAGGTGAAGGTGACCCCGGAGGTGAGGAATGGGTAGTTCTTCATGAGCTTCTGGACGAAGAGGAAGCTGGTCACGACGGTGTCATTCACTGTGGTGAAGCTCTTGAGTATGCCGGTGAAGTAGGAGAAGATCTCAGCGAAGTAGTCAGAATCGGGATCGCTGTTCTCCAGGAAGTCCCTGACGATCTTCACCTTCTGGTAGATGTCCTTCTCGCTCTTGAAGAGGTTGAGGGTCTTCTCGTCATATGAAATCGGTGTGGTCCGCACCATATACTCATCGGTAGCTTCGGGGTTGATGCTGAACAGGGGATCGGTCTTGAGCAGCTTCTTCGCATTTGAGCTCCAGGAGAGCCATTCGTTATTAGTGAGGATCGAGGGTACGAGCTCGGCCTTGAGCGCCTTGAGGCTCAGGGAGTTGTTGAAGCTCATGATGATGGTCTTCAGGGTCCAGTCCACATCCTTCTTGATCTTCGCCTTGAGCCGCTCCTTGGGGAACACGCTCTTGATGACCCAGATATGGTTCTTCGGCAGCATGGTCAGGGCCCTGATGCCCATCTGGAGGGACATGGCATGGTCACGCTTCGAGGCGAAGTCGATGACCAGAGAGTCGCTGTCGAGGGACTTGATCCGGCCGATACCCCAGGTCTTATGGTAGACGAAGGTCCCCTCGTCGAAGGAGATGTGCTTCTCGAAATCCTCGATAGCCGACTGGATATCGCGGTAGGACTGCGTCAGGTTGGACATCTCGATATAGCTGTTGAGTCGGCTGTGGTCCTTGTACTTCTCCTTGTAGCAGGTGATGATGCTCGACCGCGCCACCGTGTTGGTGGGCTGGTAGCTCAGGATCATCTTGAGGATCTCGATCGCGATATCCCAGTCCTTCTTGCCGCTGTAGTAGAGGTAGAGCTCCTCGAGGAGCTGCGAAGCACGCTCCTTGTTGATACCCTTCTGGATACGCACGTTGACGTGCATGAGGTAGTCATACTCCTCGGGGATCATGTCAAGGAACTTACCCCAGATATCCTTGATCTGGTTGAAGTTCCTCTTGTTGATGAACCGGTGCATGCACTTCTTGTAGTAGTCTATGGCAGTCTCGACTTCCCCGTTCTCCTCATACCGTTCTGCGAGGATCTTGAGGATCTCGGTCTCGTCATAATCGACCTTGACCAGACGCTCCCATATCTCGAACTTCTCCTCTTCCTTGCCCTGGTTGTCGTAGCACTCGGCAAGGGTCTTGAGCGCCATCTTGTTCTCCCCGTAGGAGAGGACCTTGAGGGCGAGGAACTCCACGATATTCCATTTCCGGTTGTCATAGAAGAGATTCGTGAGCTGGATCAGGTTGGAATCGTCGATGAGGTGCTTCCTCAGTGAGATCACACCGGAGATGTAGAGCCCGATGATGCTCGTCTTCGTATGGATGATATGTTCATCACATAACTCCTTTGCCTCCATCAGGTCGCCCTCACTGATACCTTCGATGATATCATTGAGCTCTGCAAAGCTGTTGATCGTATAGTTGTTCAAGGTGGCTCTGGTCCACTTCTCTTCATGCAACATTTCCTGAATCTTTTCCAACATTAAATAACTCCAATATACATAATAAGTTAGTGATTTCTACGCTATTCTCAGCAGAGCATAAGAAACTGGAGCGTCAAATGCTTGTGAGAAACTGAACATCCTAGGCTGATAACTTTACGAGTATGCATGCATACCAAGCATACATGAACTGGATATCAAATCGAGAACTACGTACACACCTGTAATCTATAGATTATACCAAAACCCTTTTTCTTTCAATAATTTAGATCAGATTTCGGCAAAGATTGCCTCCCTTCCCGATGCACAGCTTTGTCGGTTTTATGATTGAGTTTTCTTCGCAACTCTGGTATAAGTTATGGTATGAAAGAACATCAAATAATCGTAGCCCCATCTGTGTTATCAGCAGATTTTTCCAACATCGTATCTGAGGTGACCTCGATCAGCGAAGCAGGCGCCACCTGGGTACATCTTGATGTCATGGACGGCAATTTCGTACCAAACATCAGCTTCGGGCACAAGTTCATCGAGGACCTGAGACCCCATTCCGACCTCGTGTTCGACACGCACCTGATGGTCGAGCACCCGGAGACCCATATCGAGGCCTTCGCCGCTGCAGGTTCGGACTATATCACCTTCCATGTCGAGTCGACGACCCATGCACACCGGGTTATCCAGCAGATCCGGCAGACAGGTAAGAAGGTCGGGATCTCCATCATCCCCTCGACACCGCTCTACATGATCGAAGAACTGCTCCCCGAACTCGACCTGCTGCTCGTCATGACGGTAAACCCCGGCTACGGCGGCCAGCAGATGATCGACAACTGCATCCGGAAGGCACATAAGCTCTATGAGCTTCGTGAGGTCCACGAGGAGTACCACTACCTGATCTCCGTGGACGGGGGAGTGAACATGAATACCATCGGTACCGTGAAGGCCGCTGGTGTTGATGTCACCGTTGCCGGGAGTGCGTTCTTCTATGCAGAGGACCGTGCCGATTTCATACGCAGGATGGTAGAAGCCTAACAGTGAAGGCAGTCGTACAGCGGGTCATCGATGCTGAGGTCCATGTCGAAGGACGCTCGACCGGACGGATCGAGCGGGGCCTGCTCGTCTATCTCGGGGTCGAGACTGGCGATACGCCCTCAGACCTCGCTTACATGGCCCGTAAGATCGCCGGCTTGAGGATCTTCACCGACGGGGAGGGAAAGATGAACCTCTCGGTATCACAGTCCGGCGGCAGTGTCCTGCTCATCAGCCAGTTCACCCTCTGTGCTGACACGAAGAAGGGCAACAGGCCCTCCTTCAACCGAGCGATGGATCCAGCCGAGGCTGTTGGGGTCTACCGGGAGATGAAGCAGCTGCTCGAGGAGGACTATGCACTCCAGGTGGAGACCGGTTCGTTCGGGGATCATATGGATGTCTCCTACACCAACGACGGTCCGGTAACTATTCTGTTGGATTCCCGGTAAAACGCAATCAAAATAGCTTTTTTTCTGTTATAGTATAGTAAGCAGAACTATCGGAGGAATACATGGCTAAGAAGAACGTACAGACCATGCCGGCTTCGCCGGAGAACAAGATACAGGCTCTCGAATCAGCTAAGCTGCAGATCGAGAAGCAGTTCGGCAAGGGCTCGCTCATGAAGCTCGGTGACCGGGCTGTAGACACATCCATCGACTACATCCCGTCAGGATCCATCCTGCTCGATGAGGCCCTCGGCATCGGCGGCTACCCCAAGGGCAGGATCATCGAGGTCTACGGACCGGAATCCTCAGGGAAGACGACTTTGGCCCTCCATGCTATCGCAGAATGCCAGAAGCAGGGCGGCATTGCCGCCTTCATCGACGCGGAGCATGCGCTTGATCCTTCCTATGCACGGAATCTCGGGGTCAATATCGACGAGCTGTGGATCTCACAGCCCGATACCGGCGAGCAGGCACTTGAGATCGCCGAGTCACTCATCCGTTCCGGGGCGATCGACATCATCGTCGTGGACTCTGTCGCAGCCCTCACGCCGCAGGCTGAGATCGACGGGGAGATGGGTGATTCCCATATGGGGCTCCAGGCAAGGCTCATGAGCCAGGCGCTCAGGAAGCTGACCGGTATCCTGTCAAAATCGAACTGCAGCATCGTCTTCATCAACCAGATCAGGATGAAGATCGGTGTGATGTTCGGGAACCCGGAGACGACTACCGGCGGGAACGCCCTCAAGTTCTACTCCTCGATCCGCATGGAAGTACGGAAGATCGAGACCCTCTCGAAGAGTGCGGATGATGCGATCGGGAACAGGATCAGGGTGAAGATCGTGAAGAACAAGATGGCACCGCCGTTCAAGAAGGTCGAACTCGAACTCATCTTCGGCAAGGGTCTCAGCTATGAGGCGAGCATCCTCGATGCCTCCGTCAAGTATGAGCTCATCCAGAAGAGCGGCAGCTGGTACTCCTACGGGGATGACAAGATCGGGCAGGGCAAGGAAAATGCCAAGGAGTTCCTGCTCAGCCACCCGGAGATCATCAGTGACCTCGAGGCTAATCTGCGGATGCTCATGTTCCCGAACCGGTACACGGTCGAGACGGTAGAGGAGTAGAGTAACCGGGAATGGAAGAGGGTCTGGAGCTCAAGACAGCCGAACAAACAGGATCTCAGGAGAAGAAGCAGTTCAAGTTGAACACCTTCGAGGGACCGCTCGATCTCCTGCTCTTCCTCATCCAGCAGTCAGAGGTGAACATCTACGATATACCGATCGCGGAGATCACCGACCAGTACCTTGCATACCTCAAGCTCGCGAAGGATATAGACCTCGATAACCTGACCGATTTCTACACGATGGCGGCCACCCTGATCTACATCAAGTCCAGGATGCTGCTGCCGGTCGAGATCGAGTTCGACGAGGAGTTCGACGACCCCCGCAAGGAACTCGTCGACCGGCTCATCGAGTACCATAAGTACAAGAAATATGCCAAGCTGATCGAGGATAACTATTCCCAGGATGACTACTACTTCATCCGGAACAAGCACCAGAACGCCCTCCCGTTCAATGATGAGGAACTCTGGGACGAGATCGACGTCTGGGACCTGCTCAAGACATTCTCCTCACTCCTGTCGAACATATCGCCGGAGAGGATTTTCAACATCTACGAGGAGGTGTCGGTCAAGGAGAAACTCGTCCTCATGGACGAGTTATTCGCCGAACGCGAGGAGATCGAGTTCGTGGACCTGATCGTCAGGGAGGGATCCCCTTTAGATGTGATCTGCGCGTTCCTCGCCATCCTCGAGGCCGTCAAGTTCAAGAAGATCATCCTCTTCCAGAACAGGATGTTCGGGGAGATCAGGCTGAAGCGGCGTGACGGGGAGAGGTCGCTTGCCGAACAGCTTCAGGAGGAGATGCGTGATGAGTGAAGCAGCGTTATCGACATGTGCACGGATGGTCGAGGCGATCCTCTTCCTGGAGACGGATTCTGTCACTCTTGAACAGCTTGCGAAGTTCTCTGGGTACACCATCCTTGATGTGTCACAGGCATTGACCGAACTTACCGACTATTTCAGGGATTCAGAGCATGGCATCGAGCTCGTCCTACGGGGGAGTGAGTACCAGTTCCTCCCCAAGAAGGACCTCTGGCCTGACCTCAAGGAGCGGTATGCCAGGAAGATCGACAAGCGGCTCACCAGGGCCGCCCTGGAGACCCTGTCGATCATCGCCTATTCACAGCCAATCACCCGCAAGGAGATCGAGGCGATCAGGGGAGTCTCATCCGAGAACATCCTCAGGATCCTGAAGGACAAGGACCTCATCCGGATCACCGGCACCAAGGAGGGCCCTGGGAGGCCCGCGCTCTACGGGACGACGAAGAAGTTCCTCAAGAACTTCAACCTCTCGAGTATCTCATCACTGCCGAAGCTCAGTGAGATCGATGAGGAACGGTTCCTTCTCGAGGAGGAGTATGAGGATGAGTGATGCTCCAATCTCCTTCCCGGTCCGCCTGCAGAAGTACTTGGCAGCCTGCGGGCTGGGGTCTCGAAGGGCATGTGAAGCCTATATAGCAGACGGCGATGTCTCAATTAATGGTGAACCGGTTACGACACCTGGCTTCAAGGTAGAGGAGGGTGATGTCGTACGGTACAGGAGTGAGGTGCTGCAGCCTGTCCCCAAAGCCTATTATATCCTGAACAAGCCTGCAGGCTACCTGTCGAGCAACGCAGACCCGCACCATGACCGATTCGCGCGGGATCTCATACATGCTGAGGACCGGGATTCCCTCTTCCATGTGGGGAGACTCGACCTGGAGTCCACCGGGCTGATCATCTATACCAATGACGGGGCGTTCGCCCAGCGGGTAGGCCACCCGAGTTACGAGGTCGAGAAGGAGTATGTGGTCACCGTCAAAGAGGATATACTCAAGCGTGACTTCGACCGGGTCCTTACTGAGGGCATCATTGATGATGGCGAACAGCTCAGGATCAGGGCATTCACCATCACCGATAGCCATACGGTACGGCTCGTCCTCGGGGAGGGGAAGAACAGGGAGATCCGGAGGATCTGCCGGTCCCTCGGATACCGGATCAGGCGCCTGCACCGGATACGGATCGGACAGATACGCCTGGGGGCCCTCCCGGAAGGCTCATACCGTCCGATGACAGAAGAAGAGAAAGCATCAATACTGAGAGGAAACAGGACATGATCGTAGCGATAGACGGACCGGCTGGCGTCGGCAAGAGCACCATAGCGAAGAGGATCGCGGATGCGGGCGGGCTCTATTATGTGAATTCAGGCAAC
Organism: Spirochaetia bacterium; assembly: GCA_963677595.1. GTDB lineage: Bacteria > Spirochaetota > Spirochaetia > CAKZLE01 > CAKZLE01 > CAKZLE01. The sequence continues at coordinate 3,846,627 of OY782041.1, read as the reverse complement.
TATTACCGGGCGATAGCCCTCGACCACCTGCAGAACGGGAGGGATCCCTATGATGAGGCATCTCTCGTGACGACTGCAGGAGAGGCAAGGATCTCACTGCAGTCGGGACGGCTGTACCTCAACGGGAAGGATGTTGAGGACCTGCTCCACACCGATGAGATCGACCGCCATGTGGCGAGGATCTCGGCAGTCATACCGATCAGGAAGATCGTGAACGAGCTCCTTCGTGAGGCTGCACGTCACGACGATATCATCGTAGAGGGCAGGGATATCACGACGGTGGTCTTTCCCGATGCCGATCTCAAATTTTATTTCGATGCTTCTATTGAAATAAGAGCAAAAAGACGGTATAAACAACAAGATACCCAATTGAGACTCGAAGAGATCGAGCAGGAGATCGAGAAAAGGGACCTGATCGACCGGACGAAAGCTTTTGGGGCTCTAAAGGTATCAGATGATGCTTATTATATAGATACATCGTACTTGACCATAGATGAAGTTTGTGAGAAAGTAGTACAAAAGATTAAAGACTTAAGGTAAATTAAGGATCAGGAGAAGTACACGTGGCAACCGAACAAGATGTCGAGAAGACAAACGAAATGCAGAACCTTTTACAGGAAGAATATCTCAAATCTCTTGATGGAATCGAAGATGGCCAGCTAGTTGACGGTCAAGTGGTTCAGGTGAATAACGAGTTCGTATTCGTGGACGTAGGTTATAAGTCTGAAGGACGCATACCATTAGATGAATTCACAGATACCCCCGAGACAGGTGACACTGTCCAGGTGGTGATTGTAAATAAAGAGGGGCGCGGCGGCCAGATTATCGTTTCCAAGAAGAAAGCAGATGGGAAGATCAGGTCGGACAAGCTCAAGGAAGCAGCAGAGAACGGTGAACCGGTAGAGGGGACCTTCGCGAAGGTCATCAAGGGTGGTTTCGAGATCGACCTGCTCTATGATATCAGGGGATTCTGCCCGCTCTCAAAAGCTGACCTCGTCAGGGTAGAGGATCCAGAGACCTATATCGGGATCAAGGATTTCTTCATCATCGACAAGCTTCATACCGGGAAGAAGCTGAAATCAGTCCTTTCCCGGAGAGCTTACCTCGAGAAGGCTATCCAGGAACGGAAGACCGAGTTCTTCAATACCGTACAGGTAGGCGACGTCGTGGAAGGCGAAGTGAAGAGCTTCACCTCATTCGGCGCGTTCATCGACCTCGGCGGCTTCGACGGCCTGCTCCATATCAACGATATGAGCTGGGGCCATGTGACCCGACCGAAGGACTTCGTGAAGAAGGGACAGAAGATCTCCCTCAAGCTGATCAACATCGACCCAGAATCACAGAAGATCAACCTCTCACTGAAGCATTTCACCGAGGACCCGTGGATGAGTTTCGACCTCAGGTACCAGGTAGATGACGTGATCGAGGGGAAAGTGACGAAACTGACCGATTTCGGCGTGTTCATCGAACTCGAAGAAGGGATCGAGGGGCTCGCACATATATCAGAACTCTCATGGGTTCGCAGGATATCACATCCGAAGGAGATCCTGAGCATCGGCGATACTGTTCAAGCCAAGATCCTTGGGTATGACCTCGACAACAAGAAGATCTCACTCGGGATCAAGCAGGTCGAGGAGAACCCCTGGGATTCGATCGCTGAACGGTATCCCATGGGACACCGGCTCTCCGGCAAGGTCGTGAAAGTCACCAATTCAGGTGCATTCATCAACCTCGAAGAGGGGATCGACGGGTTCCTCCACATGGATGATATCTCCTGGACCAAGAAGATGAAGAACATGAGTTCCTTCTGCCAGGAAGGTGATGTGATCGAGGTCGTCGTCACCAGGGTAGAGACCAGGAACCGCAGGATCAGGCTCGGCGTCAAGCAGCTTGAGGGCAACCCCTGGCAGACACTGCGACAGGAATACCCCAAGGGCAGCGTCATCAATGGTGAAGTCACCAGCGTGACCGATTTCGGCGTATTCGTACGGGTCATCGGCGATATCGAGGGGCTGATCTCGAAGTACAACCTCATCGGGCCTGAAGAGGAGTATACTGATGCAGTCCTTGAGAAATTCAAGGCAGGCGATGCAGTAACCGCAATGGTCACCGATGTGAACGTCCATGCACAGAAGCTCTCTCTCTCCATCAAGGAGCTGGTACGTAAGAACCAGAGACAGGAGATGTCCAAGTACATCCACGATGATGATGACGACGATACATTCACGTTTGCTGATCTGCTCAAGGAGAAAGATTACAACGGCGACAATTAATCGATTTTACTTGGGTAGGGTAGCATAATGGCGAAGGTTGAAGAGAAGAAGACATTAGACAGGAAACTGTCCGGGTTCATACAGGCTAACAGGAAAGTCATCCTGATCGTCTGTGCAGTGGTACTCGCAATTGTGGTGATCATCGGGATCACCACGGCAGTGAGCAAGAGCTCACAGAAGAAGTGGATGGCAGCAGTTGAGACTGCTGAAGAGAACTACACTGCATGGACAGCACTTGCTGATGATGATGCAGAACTTGGTACGAAAGCTGATGAGGTAGCTGCGGAACTAGAGACGATCGTCTCGGGGACGAAGAACAGCTATCCGAACATGAAGGCTTCCTACCTGCTCGGTCTCCTCAGCTATGCGCAAGAAGAGTATACGGCGGCAGCTGAATACTTTAACACCGTGCGTACAGACTACAGTGAGGGCTATCTTGCCTCGACTGCACTGATGAATGAGGCGGTATCGTTAGAGATGTCAGGCGATTCAGAAGCTGCACTCGACAGGTACCAGACCCTCGTCGATACCTTTGCAGACTCGTCTGCCGAGGCATCACACGCACTGTTCAGCATCGGTCGTATCTACGAGACGAATGGGGACACTGATCTTGCTGTGGCTGTTTTTGAACAGCTGCTGACCGATTATCCATCCTCTGAATGGTCAAAACTTGCACAGGTACGGTTGATTGCTTTAGACTGAACCCTATGATGAATAGACATCGTATTCAGAAAGACAATACCGGAAGAGTAGGGAGGTCAGGAAACCTGATCCTCCCTGTCTTACTGGCTATTGTCTTTTTTTTATCATCCTGCGGGATACCGAACCCGATACCGGTCGACATCAGGTCCATGAATGACATAGATTATGAATTCTCCGCCACGGGATTCCCGCCGATGACAGGCGACCTATCCTATGATGATGGGATCGATAGTACCGACATCGATTTCTCACAGACTCATCTCGGTTTCAACATCTATTATGAGTATACTGAAACCAGTGATGAGAACACTGACCTCACACGACTGTCCGGATTCAGGACAGAGGTCAAGAATGTCTTTGATTCCACCTGGAGTGAGAATACCCCGAAACTCGAGATCGATGACCCGAACCAGAAGGTTAACGTCCATCTGTCATATGTCATCGATGGAAGTAACAAGTATTTTCTGTTCGAATTGTACGAGGAGACAAATACAACTGCTATTGGGGTGAACGGGAGTACAACAGGACAGATTCTCTATAATGAGAACAAGGGTGCATTGCTAACATCGAGCGGCGGCGGCAGGTACCTGCATCTCTATATCGAGTACTTCGTGAGGAATCCGGACTACAGCCCGAACTTCGACTATTCCAATCTTGCACATCTCGGGTATTTCGACACGAACGAGTTGTAGACCGTGTGGATGGATTTGCGATGTTGGAAAATCAGAGAAAATGAAAATCTATAGCAATATATTAATTACTTTAAATAATGTATATTCTGTAATATTTAGATCATAAAGGATGAGACATGGAAGCAAGAACAAACATTGATGAGAATCACAAGGAAAAGATCAGCCGGTCGTTCATCGGTCTCTATGATGTCCTGAGCACCTTACGGGCTCCGGGCGGATGTCCATGGGATCAGAAGCAGACACCGAAGTCGTTCTATAAGAACATCATCGAGGAAGCCTATGAGTTCATCGATGCCGTCCATAACGATGATTTGGAGAACTGCAAGGAAGAGATCGGCGATATGTTCCTCGTGATCACGATGCTCGCGATCATGTATGAGGAAGATAACCATTTCAACCTTCCTGAGATCCTTGACAATACCACCGAGAAACTCATCCGGCGTCATCCCCATGTGTTCGACAATGAGAGCGCAGAGAACCCTGAGGAGGTCATCAAGTTGTGGGATGCGATCAAGGAGAATGTCGAGGGAAAGAAGACCTCCCACGAGAACCCTTATAAGAAGATCCCGAAATCCTACCCGCCATTGGAACGTGCTGAGGAGATCCAGAAGATTGCACGGAAGAAAGGATTCGACTGGCCTGACGCTACAGGGGCGATCGACAAGGTCGATGAAGAACTCCATGAACTCAAAGCCGCGATCGGACAGGATGACCATGTGAATATAGAGGAAGAGATCGGTGACCTGCTCTTCTCTGTGGTGAACATCTCCAGGCTGCTGAAGAAGAGTCCCCACATAGCCCTCCATAAGACGAACGAGAAATTCATCAAACGCTACAATGACATGGTCGTGCTCTACTCTGAGGAGACCGGCCAGGAATTCACCGAAGCCTCGTTCGAGCAGATGGATGAATACTGGGAGAAAGCCAAGAAGCTGTGATCACTGGACCTGCTCGATCTTACACCTGTGGTATAGCCAGCAAGTTGCCAATCGGTCATACGATAAGGCATGATCGATTGGCATCCTGTTCGATGGTTCAGTTAGTGTGCAGGTTTTGAGAGGAACTCTGTCAGGAGGACCCCTTCTCCCTTGGCGAGCAGGTGCAGTCGTTCTGCGTTGTAGGTGCTCAGGAAATCATATTTCGCCATGATGGGGTCAATAGCCTTGAGGATGTTCCCGGTAAGCCCCTTCCCTTCATGGATCGTCACCGTGACAGAGTAGCCTTCCTGGGAATCCAACGATACATTCGGATGTTCCTCGATGACACGGGCAAACAACGCATGCAGCTTCGATAGGTCTTCTTCGTTCTCTGCGGTGAACCGGTATTGGGAACCGCTGTAGGCTGCAGAGATCGATTTGTGGCCATCCCCCTTCCAGAATACTGAGTTGACCGTGATACCTTCAGGCAGCGATCTGCTGCATTCGGGGATGAATTCCTCTGAGAACAGCTGCTCCTCAAAGGATTCCGGGACCCTGAAGAACATGATCTCCTCCTCCCCGGTGATACCCATGGGGAGCGGGGAAGCGAACTCGAGCCGTGGTTTCGGGTTGAAGCCGTGGGTGAACTCGATCGGTATGGAGAGACGCAGGAACATGCGCTCAAAGATCTTCATCATGTTTATATGGGAGTAATAGGTCGACTTGCCGGTTTTGGCATAGGTCGCGATGATATGGACATACCTCTCGTCACGAACCGGTTCAGGTACATAGTCATCGAGGAAGAGGTCATTCACGCTCTTCGCATCACGTACGGCTATCTCCTGTTTGGGATTACAGATACCGCAGAGATGGGTGCAGTCGGACTCACAGATCTCTGAAACCATCTGGGACTCGGCTAGCTTGAACTCCTTCTTCAGGAAACCGGAACCGCCGCCGACGCAGACCTTCTCCCAGGGAAGACGCTCATCGAGGGCCCTCGCCCTGCAGGACTCACCGTAGACATCCCAGTCGGCACTAGCGATAGCTTCCTTCCAGATGTTCCTGTCGAAATGCTCTTCCCAGGCATCCAGGCGGGCTCCATCACGGTAGGCTCGTTCGACGATATCCCCTACCCGTTCATCACCGCGGCAGATCATGCCCTCGATGAAGGAGGTGAAAGATTCGTGGAAGCTCACCTTCACATGGGGGATCTCCTTGATGAGGAGTGCCTTGATGCGTTTCAGATGTTCATGGGCTTCCATGGGGTCGAACTGCTCCACCCATTGGAAGGGTGTATGGGGTTTCGGGACGAAGGTCCCGATGTTGATGTTCATCTTGATCCTGGTCGCCTGATAGATCCTGGAGAGGAACCCGGCGATGGCTTCAGGTTCAGCTTCCCGGTCGGTGAACGGGAGGCCGGTCATGAAGTAGAACTTGGCCAGGTTCCAGCCAAGAGCCTTGGCTTTCTGGGTGATCGTGATGATGTCCTCGCAGAGGACCTCCTTGTTCAGGGAGAACTGCCAGGCCTGTTCCGGTGTCTCTATGGCAAAAGTAAGACCGCTCTTCCGTACCGTGGAGACTGCCTTGAGGACGGGGAGCGTGAAGGTGTTCACTTTGAGCGAAGGCAGTGAGAACGAGACATGGTTCTTCAGGTGGCGACGGTTGAGCGACTCGATGAGTTTGTCCAGGTGGGGATAATCACCGGTAGAGAGCGAGGAGAGCGTGATCTCCCGGTACCCGTATTTATGTATATTCCCCTCGACCTCACGAATGATCGTCGGTATATCCTTCTGGCGATACGGCCGATAGTACTCACCGGCATGGCAGAACCGGCAGCCGTTGGGACAGCCCCGCATGATCTCCACGACTCCGTGCTCCTGCACGACCGTGATGTTCGGTGCAATATAATAGGTGGGTTCCGTGAACTCAGCAGCATCCCCGAATCTCGGGTCGATATGGCTCATGACCGACTGTGTATCCCTACTCCATACGGCGGGATGGCTGACGAGGGAGGTAAGCATCTCACCCCTGCCAAGTCCATCTGCCTTGAGTGCGACGAAGGAGTTCAGGATCGCAGGCAGCCCGGTGACTGATTCAGCATCCCCGATGTAGACACCGTCGAGCCAGGCTTCGAAGGGTACGGGATTTGTGATCGCGGGTCCTCCGGCAATGATGAGTGGATCAGAATCCTTCCGGTCTGCGGCATGGATCGGGATCTTCGCGGTCTCGAGGACGGTGAGCATGTTCGTGGCGGCGAGTTCATAGCCTACCGAGAACCCCACTATGTCACACTCATGAAGCGGGATGCCGTAGCCTAGCGTGTATAGCGGTACATCGCGATCCTTGAGCAGCTTCTCGAAATCGGGGGCAGGACAGAAGACCAGGTCACAGAGCACGTGGGGTACGTTGTTGCATAGGTCATAGAGGATGCGTATGGCATTGTTCGACATGCCGATCTCGTACAGGTCAGGGAAACAGAGGGCGACCGTGATGGTTATATCATCATCATAGGGCTTCAGGTTACCGAACTCGCCCCCTGTATACCTTCCGGGTTTCTCGATATGGAGCAGCTCCTTGCTGAATTCAAGTTCTGGTCGTATGGTCATAATCACCTCATTATCGTACAAGATCAGCGGCCCGTACCCGAAGGCTGCGTGCCTCTATCAGGTTGCCGATACCTTCATAGGCATCAGCAAGTTCAAGATATATGTCGTGGAGCAGGACGGAGTCAGTGACCGTCTCTGCCAGCAGCAAATAGAGTGTCACATCATCCCAGGATTCCAGGCCGGCTTTCCTGCGATAGAGGTCGATGACCTCCTGCTCATCAGCTGCAACACGCAGGAGTGAATCGACCTGCCTGACTGCAGTCTCGGTCTCCCCATGCTCGACGTATCTGTCCAGGAGGAAATACCCCGCCTGCCGCTCACTAAGCCCGGAAGCAAGCAGATGCTGTTTCGCTTCGCCATATGCTCCTTCAAAGCCAGCTGCCAGTCCGATAAGCAGCTGCAGCTTCACAGAATCATAGCCAGCGGCTGCTGCAGACTGCAGGTACTCCAGTGCTTCGTCGTAGGTAGCGTTGAAGAAGAATGATGCACCGAGCAGGTACTTCAAGAGCGGCAGGTTCTCACTGGTTACCGGATAGAGCATGTTGAAGAGGGTCAGGCTGTCAATCACTGCGTCATAGTCACCGAGTGAGTAGCAGCTGATGCCGTAAAGGTAGAGATAGGTCTCAGTAACCCGCCTCACTTCGTCGAGCTGTTGGTATTCAGTGATGAATCCCTGGTAGTCACCGTCATAGAAGAGCTCGAGGAACGCAGCCTCCTCGCGTTCCCTGCGGTGGTCTTGCAGGGCAGTCAGGAATACGGCAAGCAGGACAGCCAGGCAGGCTGCCAGCAGGAGAAGGGGTACGATACTGCTCTTTCGATCTCTACGCTCTACTCGCTTCATATGAAAAAAATCCAGGCCGATAAGCCGGGTTCTGTGATCGATGATCATCTATCTACGCACCATGTCGCCATGGTGCTCCAGCGACCTACCCGCAGCCTTAAGGCGAACAACCGAACTGCTGTTTGGTCTTGCTCCTGAAGAGGTTTACCCTGCCCTGCCTGTTGCCAGACAGGCGGTGGGCTCTTACCCCACCATTTCACCCTTACCTGCAAAGCAGGCGGTATATTTTCTGCGGCACTTTCTGTAGCTCCCTTGCGGGAGCCCCCGGGGGTTACCCGGCTTCATGTTCTATGGAGCCCGGACTTTCCTCTTTATACATGAAGTATAAAGCGATCATCTGACCTGGACAACTCACACATTGTTAGAGATCGAAGTCATCAAGATCGACGAGGTCAGCAAGTGCACCCTCTTCGATATCGTCAGCTCCGACCGCTGCGCCGATGAGATCCTCATCGATCTCCTCGAAGTAGAGGATTCGGCTGCAATAGGGACAGAACTTGAAGTCCTTGCCCTTACGCACATCATTCACGAACTGTGCGGGCAGCGTCATATGGCAGCCGGTACAGACCGTGTCATGGACCGGGACAATACCGACACCGGACTTGTTCTTGATGATCCTCTCGAACTTGAAGAGGACATCCTCGTCGATGTCGGGGACGATCTCGTCCTCCTGCTCCTTGAGTACCGCGAGTTCTGCGTTCTTCTCGGAGAGGATGGATTCCATCTTCTCCTGCTCGACCTTGACCTCGTCTTCCTGGAGCTTCATCAGGTCTTCCTGCTCCTCGATCTGGGTGACGAGCTCCTCCATGATGTTCTCTTTATGGAGGATGGACTTCCTCAGCTGCTGTTCCTTCTCGGTCGCATCCTTGATCTCTTTGTCAAGGGCTTCATATTCACGCTGGGTAGTGATGAGGTCCATCTGTTTCTCATAGTTCTCACGTTCCCGTTCTGCATCATCGAGACGGATCCTGATACTCTTGATATCGGTCTTGATGAGTTCGAGCTTCTCGTTCTTCTCGAGATAGTTCTTCTTACCCCGGTTGAGCAGCTCGATCTTGGTGCTCAGGGTCTTCGGGATCTCCTTGACCTCATCCTGGACGTCATATTTCTTTGATAAAATCGTCTGCAATGCCTGTAATTTGGAAAAAATCTCCTGCATCTATCTACTCCTAACACATCTAGTGAAATTATACATAATCTTTCAAACGCCTGCTTCGTTTCGGGTGGCGCAGTCTCCTGAGGGCTTTCGCCTCGATCTGCCGGATACGTTCACGCGTAACCTCAAAATACAACCCAACCTCCTCGAGTGTCAATGAATAACCATCTTCAAGGCCGAATCTCATCTTGAGAACTTCCTGTTCTCGCGGAGGCAGCGTCTTCAGGACATCCTGAAGCTGTTCCTGCAGGAGTTTGAAGGCTGTCTGGGTCGCGGGGTTCTCGACCTCCTTGTCCTCGATGAAGTCTCCGAGGAGAGAATCCTCCTCTTCCCCGATCGGTGTCTCGAGTGAAATCGGCTCCCGTGCGACGTTCTTCACCGTCTTGACCCGCTGGGGGGTCCAGCCGAGACGCTCAGCGATCTCCTCGTCGGTCGGTTCCCTGCCGAAGACCTGCATGAGCTGCCGTGATTCCCTGACGACCTTGTTGATCTGCTCGATCATGTGGACAGGGACCCTGATCGTCCTTGCCTGGTCGGAGATCGACCGGGTGATCGCCTGCCTGATCCACCAGGTAGCATAGGTGGAGAACTTGTATCCCTTGCGGTACTCGAACTTCTCAACAGCCTTGATCAGGCCGATGTTCCCTTCCTGGACGAGGTCGAAGAAGTGAAGTCCCCTGTTGGTGTACTTCTTCGCGATGGAGACGACGAGACGGAGGTTCGCCTGGATGAGGCGGTCCTTCGCGCTCTTCATCATATTGCGCCCGCGCTCGATCTCCTTGGCGTCGACGATGATGTCGCTGATATCGCTCTCGAACTCGAACTCGATGTTCTTGAGGTTCTTCTCTGTCAGCTGGATCTGCCTGATCTGCTCCTTGATGACATCGGTCGTCATCTGCAGGGCCTCTTCAAGCGCCTCCCGCTTGCTCGGCACAGCCAAAGACCGGCCCATCTGCCTGAGCTCACGTACCGAGCTCACGCCGAGTCGTGCCTCGAGCTGGTCCCGGGTGTTCTGGAGCTCGTAGATCGCCTTCTCGGTCTGTATGAACTTATCGGTGAAGTCGATGATCTCATCCTGCTGGAGGATGAAGGCGGAGAGCTTCTTCATGAGTTTCTCACGCTTCTTGCTGAGGTCCTCATCGGTTATGAAGTTGCCGCCCTCGCTGAGGATCTTCTTCTTCTGTTCCACATAGTTCTTGAGCGGTGCGTTCACTTCCTTGATCTGGTCTTTATAGGCCTGGTTGAGACGTTTCTGCTCGGAGAAGAAGTCTGCGAGCTCCTTCTTGGAGAGCTCGAGTTCACTCTCGTCGATCTTCTGGGAGAGTTTCGTCTGGATCTCATACATGCCGGTGATCATGATCCCCGAGCGAAGGATGACGCCGCGGATGATGTTCTCACCCTCTTCCATCTTCTTGGAGAGTTCTACTTCCTGTTCGGCGGTGAGCAGGCTCTCCTTCCCGATCTCACGCAGGTAGAGCCTGATGGGGTCATCGATCGCGGCATCGCTGTCGTTATAGAGGAGCTTCTTGGACCGTGATGATTTCTTCGCGGGGGGTGCACCCTCCCCGTCGTCATCATCGCCCTCATCGTCATCGATATCATCGTCGTCATCGTCAGAATCATCGGACATGAGGTCCATATCCTCTTCGTCTTCGTCGAAATCGATATCATCGTCATCGACCTCGAAATCATCCTCTGGTTCACCCTCTTCCTGCTCATGTGATGAACCATGCTTATCTTCCAGGACCTTGATATCATGACTCTCGAGGATATCGACGACTTCCTCGATGCGGTCTGAATCAGCAATGGAATCAGGCAGGAACTCATGCATCTCTGCATAGGTTATCTGCTTCTTCTTCTTTGCGTATTCGATGAGTTTCTTAATCAAAGGATCTTGTGATAATTCTGACATTAACTATTCCTTATTCGTCCTATTTCTTCATCTATGAACTTCTTCTCATAGAGAAGATCCTGCAATACCTGGATATCTGCATGTTCAGACCGTTCCTCTACCCGAATACGGGATATGACGGACTTCCTCTTCTGCTCCAGCTTGACGATCCTGAACCGTTTCAGCATATCGCCGATGATATTCTGCGCATTGGTCACATACTGGTCAGACCCGTAATGCTCGAGGACATAGTCCCGTACCGCATCATGCTCGATGCGAAGGACCAGGTTCTCGAAGCTCGTCTCACCCTCTCTGAAAGCCTCCTCCAGGGCTGTATAGATATCAGCTGCCCGCCAATCCTCGAAATCGGAGATCTTCAGCTGCCTGCGCACCTCATGGAAGTATTCCCGATTATGGATGATTACCATCATCAGGTAGAGCTCGTTGGAGACTGCTCCATGGTCTTCCTGCACAGCTGAACGCCCACGAGAATCCTGCTGATCGATTCGTGGACCGGACTGCTTGGACAGGTCCTGCAGGATGGTCCGTTCATCGACATCAATGATCTCAGCGAGCGTCTTGATTGAGCTGGAAAGTTTTATTTCCGATGTAACAGCTTCTAAATATGGCCTTACCTCATTAAAAACAGATAGTTTACCGTTCGGCGTCCTGATATCGTAGGTATCTTTCGCCTTATTAATCATATACGTAAAACTATTTATACTCTTTTTGCGAATATTTTTCAACAATCCGATATCACTATTTTGCAATATCTCAGCCGGATCCTTGTCCTCGATGGTGATCACTTCTGACTCGATACCGAGAGATTCCAGGATCGTTATGGCCTTGAGGGTGGCCTGTACCCCGGCATGGTCTGAATCGAAGAGCAGGATCCCCCTCGAAGCATAGCGGTTGAGCCGCTTCGCCTGCTCCTCGGTGAAAGCGGTCCCGAGCGGTGCCACACAGTTGGTGATCCCTGCCTCATAGAGGGCCATGACATCGAAATACCCCTCACAGATGATGAACGAGTCCTCCTTCTTGATCCCGGGAAGGCTCTGGTGGAGGCTGAAGAGGGCTTCCCGCTTATGGTAGATCAGGGTCTCCGGGGAATTGAGGTATTTCGCGGAGTTCCCGGCATCGAGTGCCCTCCCGCCGAAGGCTATGACGTTCCCCGACTGGTCCCTGATCGGGAACATGAGGCGGTCCCTGAAGATGGGGTACCTGGGGTTGTTGCGGGAGAAGATACCGCATTTTGCCAGGAACTCCTCCTCGTACTTCTTGCCCTTGAGGAACCGGTAGAGCCAATCGGGGTCGGCTGGGGCATAACCGAGCTGGTAGTCCTTGATCGTCTCTTTCGAGATCTTCCGGGAACTGAGGTACTCGCGTGTGTGCGCAGCCTCATCCTTGTGGTTCAGGATATAGTGGAAGCTCGAAGCGAGCCGGTTATAGAGCTCGTACATCGCCTGTTTGTCAGACCGCTTCTCGCGCATCTCAGGAGTCTCGTCCTGCAGTTCCACGCCTGCACGGTCGGCGAGTTTCTGAACAGCCTCGATGAAGGTGATGTGTTCGATATCCATGAGGAAGTTGAAATGAGAACCGCCCTTGCCGCAGCCGAAACAGTGGTAATAGCCCTTGTCATCATGCACGGTGAACGAAGGGGACTTCTCGTCATGGAATGGACAAAGTCCCCAGAGCTGTCCCCCCTTCGACCTGAGGGTGACATAGTCCGAGATGACATCGGATAGCGGTACCCTATCCTTGATCTGTTCTAAGATATAATCAGGAATCCTGCCCATACACCCTTAATTATAGAACATCTTCGGCTGATTTTCCCGTCTTTTCTGCAGCCATCCTTCGATCTCTTCCCTGGAGTGGAGTTCTCCCTCGTTCATGCCGGGACATTCTCCAGCTTCTCGCTCCCAGTCCTCTTCAGAATCAACGAGAGAGGCCCAGAAGGGATAGCTCCTGCACTGTACGGGTCTGACCGGGTAGATCGTACAGCCTGCCTCACTCAAGAAGATGCAGTCGTTGTTCTTCCGCTCCCTGATGCTAATCATCGAGAAGGTTCCCATATTGACGGTCTTGCAGTACTCCTGGATGAACTCATCCTCGCTGATCGAGAGATGGCCTGCGATCGAGGTCATCTCCTGTTCAGAGAGGAACACATACCCGGGTTCATCCTTGCAGCAATGTGAGCATTGTCTGCAGGTGAAACGCAGCCCGTCTTCGTAGAATCTCTTCAAAAGCCACCTCTCTTGTCGCCGGAGCAAAAAAAAGCCTTTCACGTGCATGAAAGACTTATATGGGGAGAGAAGGATTCGAACCTTCGAAGGCATAGCCAACAGATTTACAGTCTGCCCCCTTTGACCGCTCGGGAACCTCCCCAGGTTTACGTTTAAGCAACGTAACAAAAAACATTAAAAATGTCAATCAGCCACCTGTCAGATTCGAACTGACGACCCCGAGATTACAAATCACGTGCTCTGGCCAGCTGAGCTAAGGTGGCATCGTTTTTGATGCTTAGGTAATGTACATATTCGTCCTGAAATTGTCAAGTATGTTGCACCAAAATACTAAATTCCCCGTTCTTAGGGTTCACGGCCCTACAAACAAGGCTGCTTCCTTCTCATGCGAGGTCCGGTCTCAGGGCCTTCGCACCCCCGAGGTAGACATGGCTGACAGCCCTCTCGGCATCACAGTTTATATGGAGCAGGAACCGGATGGTCCTCGGCAGCTGCCCGGTGATCTTGAGCTCCTGCAGGCAGAAGAGCACGATCCCCTCGACCCCGCCTTCACGAAGGGCTGTAGCCGGGTTGTAGGATGCGAGGTCGTCTGTCTGGCTGATGATGAGGCTTACGACCTCCCCGGTCTTGAGGTCGTTGCGGCCCATGACCTCACCAAAGAGGTACATCGTCCCCTTCCTGATCGCCTCCGGCGTGTCCTCGGGGACCTGGATAGCCCCCCTGATAGCTTTTACCATAGTATTTGCTCCGTTTCTCTGGTTTCGTTATTGATAGAGAGTTCGTATTGTACTGAAATAGAGGCCGATTGCAAGTATCACGGCGGTAGTGGCCAGGCAGAAGAGTATATGCAGCACATCGAACCGCTTCCGGCTGAAGATCTCCATGAAGGTCAGGAACACCGAGGATACCGTCAGCACGAGATACATGATCGAGACGAGGTAGATCAGGTAGTGGATCATCGTGAAGTAGTCGTACAGGCGATCATTGCCGCGGATGAGCATCCACATGCCTGCGAAGAAGAAGACGATGAACAAGAGGTATAATTCGATATCCTTGAGCAGCCTGAGGACTCCGGAAGCTTTCATGAGACCTATTCTATCAACTTTTTCTATTGATTTGAAGTAGATAAACTTCTAAGATACAATGTAGAAACAAGAATTAACGGGAAGTACTATGAAGAGATTTCTATTCTGGCTGTTCCTGATCCTCATCGTATCAGGAGTCGTCTTCTTTTTCGGGTGGACACAGTATGATCTGGATCGGGACATGTACGGGGTCGTCTATACCAGGACTGCCGGATATGCCGAAGAGCCGATCGAGTCCGGCTCTTTCTCCTGGTCCGGCTGGGCACTGATCCCGAAGAACCTACAGATCACCCAGGTCCCCTCGAGCAGCCGCCGGGTTGATATGCATATCTCCGATGAGCTTCCCTCCGCTGACATCTATCGGATGATGAGTCTAGGGGACCCTCAGTTCTCCTATGCTGCCGATATCGCGGTATCCTACTCGATCGCCAAGGATGCAGTAGTCGACCTGGTGCGTCGGTACGGACTGGATGAGCACAACAGCATCAACTGGTTCCTCGCAAAGGACCAGATGGTCCGTTCGGTCGCCGGGGAGTACCTCCAGGAGTACTTCAGGGACCTGGAGTCTGCCGAAGACCGTGAACGTATGGCTGACGGGATCGAGGGACACCTCATGGGGAGCCTGCGGTCCTATTTCACCGAACTCGATATCAGTGAGGTCACCGTGACCTTTACCGGGCTGCCGGATTTCGAGTTGTATACCCAGGCTCGCGAGAGCTATGAGGAGATGGTGAACCTGAAGAACGAGACCCTTGCACAGGCTATCGCAGAGGCACCGGGCACGGTCACGGAGAACATGCTCTACCTCGATAAACTGCAGAACTTCGGGCTGCTGCTGACGCAGTACCCTGTCCTGCTCGAGTACCTGCGGATCGAACAGGATATGCCGTAGTTCAGGAGGAGATACTGACGAGGATGCCCTTCCCTCCCTCCGGCCGCACGGAGAAGGTGTCACTGATGGCACGGTTGCTCACGCTCTGATCCTTGAGTGAGAGCGGGAAATCCTGCAGTTCCCAGAACAGTCCCTTCGTCGACACGCGTACCGGCTCCTCGGTGATCCCGAGCAGTGCTATCGTCTTTCCGGAGACATTACTGAATGCGCATGGAGAGGTGATGAGGTGGAGGCACTCGAGAGCCGTGTACCAGCGGACTGGCGGGGACGGGCGGAGGAACAGCGATATGAGGGCCATGGTGTGGTCGAAACGTCCCTCACCGCCGCCGATGAGGACGATCTCATGTTCTTCTTCAAGGTCATGCACATGCTCCACGGCGAGTTCCGTGTCAGTGAGGTCCTTGTCCTTGGGGAACTCCCTACTCGAGGTTCCCGGAGCGGGAATCCCGGAAATGGAGTCCATATCGCCGAGGAGGAGATCGATCGCTATGTGGTCGCGCAGGGCGATGTCATAGCCGGAATCAGCCGCGATGCAGATATCGCATTCTTCGAGCTCGCTTCGGTAGGCGTCGAGGAGAGGGGCGCTGCCCCCGATAAAAATCAGTGCTTTCTTCATAAATTCCCAATCTCTACTTGCTTAATTTTAAAATTATCTTATAATACCGTATACATCATTTTTAATTCTACAATTTGTGATATATGTAAATAAAGGAGTCAATTATGAATGATTATACGAAAAAGCTCAAATCATTAGGGGTCCATATACCAACCATACTCATCCCGAATGAAGAAATCGATCTCCAAACGTGGGCTGTAGTGGCCTGCGACCAGTATACGTCAGAACCTGCATATTGGCAATCAGTCGCCGAGATCGCAGGGGATGCACCGTCAACGCTGAACCTCATCTATCCTGAATGCTACCTGGAAGAGGCTGACCCGGAGACCCGGATCGCCGCCATCAATGCCAAGATGCGTGAGTACCTCTCCAGCGATATCTTCCGCTCCTATCCGGAGTCTTTCTTTCTTGTCTACCGCGAGACGAAAGAGGATTTCGGCAGGTGGGGTCTCGTGGCTGCCCTCGATTTGGAACTGTATGACTACTCAGCGGACTCGACCAGTCTCATCCGTGCAACGGAGGGGACCATCATCGAGCGAATCCCTCCGAGAAAGCGTATCAGGAAGGATGCCCCCCTGGAATTCCCCCATATCATCGTGCTCATCGATGATGAGAAACGTTCGATCATCGAACCGCTTGCTGCGAAGAAGGATGATCTCGAGAAGGTCTATGATTTCAAGCTCATGAAGGACAGCGGGAGGATCACCGCCTATGCGGTCAACCAGCCTGGGGACCTCAGCATGGTCGCTGATGCGTTCAGCACCCTCGCTGACCGGGAGGTTTTCAGCCAGAAACATGGCAAGGATGACCTGCTGCTCTTCGCCATGGGTGACGGGAACCATTCTCTGGCAACGGCTAAATCATGCTGGGAGGACATCAAGGGTGGACTGACAGCTGAAGAGATGGAGGACCATCCAGCCAGGTTCGCACTGGTGGAGCTGGAGAACATCTTCGATGAGGGCCTCGAGTTCGAGCCCATCCATCGCGTACTCTTCGGCGCGAATCGTACCGCTATCCTGGAGGAGCTCAAGCGGAACTGCGAGAGCTATGAGACGCAGACCTGTCAGACCCTGGATGAGATGTACTCCCTGATCCATACCGAGGACGAATACCAGTATTTCGGGATCGTCGATGAGTCCGGGATCTGCAGCATCGTGAAGGTTGCCGGTGCTGAGTCGCAGATCGTCGCCGGGACCCTGCAGAAGACCCTCGATGCCTACGTGGCATCTTCAGGGGCGGCAATAGACTATACGCACGGGCTGCAGGTCACTTCCAGCCTGGGAATGAAGCCCGGCAATGTGGGTATCTTCCTGCCGGGTATCTCCAAGCACAGCTTCTTCTCCTCGATCATCCATGACGGTGCGCTGCCGAGAAAGACCTTCTCCATGGGAGAGGACTATGAGAAGCGTTTCTATATCGAGGGAAGGAAGATCACGCGCTAGGGTGATACTTCTCGTATAAGGCATTGAAGGCAGGGCTTCTCAGGAATGGGAAGCCCGCTTCTGTCTCCGGTGAAGGATGAGTGAACCCACCGTGAAGACGATCAGCCCGGCGGCTGCTGATACAGCTATCAGCAGGGTGTTGGAGGGAGGGGCTTCCCGCGAGAAGGTTCGTTCCCCAGCATCCGGGACTGTCTGATCCTGGTCATCGCCGGCCCCGGGGAAGAAGATGACCCTCTCCCCTGCAGTGTTCCCATACTCCTGGGCCAGGGCTTGCACGTACTCATCATCGCTGAGTCGCTGACGTTCGGTCTCAAGCTCCCGATGCTCTTCCTCGACCCCTTCGAGACGGGATTCCAGGTAAGCCTGCTCCTCTTCGAGCAGCCTGGTGCCAATCAGGCCAAACGGGCCGTATATCATGAGCCCAAGTGAATAAATAAGCAGTGAGATGGCTATACTGGTCAAAATAAGCGCTTTATTCATACAGGTTATTGTCTTTTTTTTTATAATAACTATGATATACTATATCCGTAGTTTAGTGGAGTTTGAAGGTGTATAAAAGTAAAAAACAAAACTATCCTGGATTATATGGTACATTCAAACGCATCGACTCCTCGAATATCGAGGACGAACAGTTCAAGCATAAAACACCAGATTATACCGAGGATGAGAATTTTGAAAATCTCGACAACCTGATAAACTCTCTCAAAGAGAAATCTAAGAATCTCAGTGAGCCTGAGGCACCTGAGCCTCCCAGGCACCGCACCAGACCGGCCCCGGAACCGTTAGAGGAAGTTGACGATGAAGACCTCGATGAGCTTATGAAGACCTCAAGTATCTTCGATTCTTTCCCTTCGAAGAGCCGGGAGGAAGGTCATCATCAACGACAGCGGGACGAAAAGCCGGATCGCCTGTCCGACATGTTCACGGATGCTGATTTCCTTGATGAACTCGAAGAGGATCTCGTACGCCAGTATTCCGGTTCCCATAAGAACAATCTCGCTGCGGTCCAGGAGACGATCAGGAAACTGCTCTCCCAGTTTGATAATCTCTCTGAGAACGGGAAGGCGGAACTGGCAGATCAACCCTCCTTCAAACGCCTTCTACAAGCCATACTCGCGATAAGGGACATCTGACATGACTACCAAAGTTAAAGAGTTCTTCACCTTTCTCGTTGCATTCATACTGGTAGGGACGATCTCCTACACCGGCGTCCACCTCTACGGTTCTATGAGCCATTACGGCGGATTCAGCCTCATCCCGCTCGCCGACCTGAAGGAACTCTCCTGGCGGGTGGGGCCCATTTTCCTGATCCTGTTCCTTTCGACGGTGCTGCTGCTCATATCGAAAGGTAAGGAGTCAGCTGAGTCGAAGAAGCCAATATCCGTACCTCACACCAACCTAGCCAGGTCGAACTTCTACTCCCTAGACCTCCCTGAGGAACCACGACAGGAGGCTGCTGTCTCAGAGAAACAGCCAGTCAAGCCGAAGGAGCCGGTGCCTCAGGCTCCGGAACCGGAGAAGACCTTCACCTTCAAGTCCTCGCAGGTGTTTGCCCGGCAGCCGGAACCGGTACAGGCCAGGCCGAAGCCTGCACCAAGACCGGAACCAAAACCCGAGCCGGCTCGGGAAGTCAATGATGAGAGAAGGATCTTCTCAGATGACCTCACCCCTGAGGAGATCGACTACCTGAACCTGAGGGATGAACCAGACCTCGCCCCGCAGAAGGAGGCACACGATACAGAACCGTCAACCGTCCACCCGCAGCAGGTCGTCTATCCTCCAGGCAGCTCGATCCAGTATATCCCGGTCTATACCCAGCCGATCATCTACCAGGACGGGATCGCCTACATGCCGATGATGTCCAACGGCCAGCAGCCGCAGCCGGTACAGCATATTCACCTGCCCGACCATGCAGGTGCTCCACTCCCTCAGGCCCCGAAGGTGGAACAGGAAGCTTTCCAGGCTCCCCCAGTCCAGGAGCCAGCGGCACCACAGCCGGTCGAGGTGCCGGAAGAACGATACGAAGAGGAACGCAGGAACCAGGCAGAGGAGCTGCCGGAAGCCCGGGAGCAGGTGAAAGACCAGAGCCGGCTCAGGGAAGCGCCTGTACGCCCTGAACCTTCCGCCCCATACACACCGCCGACCGATTCCCGGTTCACTGAGGATCGTGACTTCTATGAACGGCTCCAGCAGGAGGTCGAGTATTCCAATAAGAAGAAGTATGAGGTATCGCTCATCATCCTTAACCTCGAACCACGGAGGTTCACCAACGATTTCTCTGTCTTCGATGATTCGGTCCGTGAGTTCTTCGATGAGTCTGCTTTCATCTTCGAATATGTCCAGAGCAACACCTTTGCGATCATTCTCCCCTTCTTCTCGTTCTTCGAGACCCAGAAGGAGCTGCTCAACTTGTATGACCATCTCAAGAAGGAGCTGATCCAGAGATCGACCTCCTTCAGGGCAGGGTATACGAGCAAGTTCAACCGCTATGTGGATTCTGAGACCATCCTCTACGAGACCGAGGTCGCCTTCAAGAAAGCCCAGGAGGAGAATGAGTTCTGTGTTCTTGGCTTCGAACCTGATGTCAACAAGTATGAGCAGTACTATACGTAGGGTATCTCGAACTTGCGCAGGTCCCGCAGCAGGATCGTGTTCTCGAACTCTACTTTAGCCTCGTCCAGGAGCGTGTAGAGCTCCCTGTCGGTGTACCGCGGCGAGAAATGGATGAGTCCCATCTTCTTCACTTCCCCCGCTTCCTGTGCGATCCTTCCGGCCTGTCCGGCAGTGAGGTGCTTCTTCTCAGCAGCACTCTCTTCGAGTGCGTTCTCGAACATCCCCTCGCATACCAGGAAATCGGCCCCTGACACATTGCCGGGGATCGTATCGAGGTACTGCGTATCGGTCACATAGGAGAACTTCCTTCCCGGCCGCTTCTCACCGAGGACCTGCTCAGGGGTCACCTCGATACCGGATTCGAGCGTCACCGGTGACCCTGCCTGGAGAGAAGCCCACATCGGTCCCATGGGAACCCCGAGTTCTACCGCTTTCTCCGGATGGAACTTACCAGGCCGGTCATATTCGACGAGGTTGTATCCGTAACAGGGTTTCGTATGCTTGAGCCTGAAGGACTCGACATAGAAATCATCAGCCTGGAACTGGGTACCGCAATCCTCTACGGAATGGAAGATGATCTCATAGTTTATGTACATATCGAGGATCCTGCGATTCGCCTCGATGAACTGTTCGAGGCGGGCCGGCCCATAGATATGGAGCGGTTCCTCACGGTCTACCTGGGAGGAGAGCATCAGGAGACCGGGAAGTCCGGTCACATGGTCTGCATGCATATGGCTGATGAAGATCCTCGAGATCTTCTTCCACTTCAGGTTCAGCTTCTTCAAGGCAACCTGTGTCCCTTCCCCGCAGTCGAACAGCATGAGCTCCCCTTCCCTCCGTACCAGAACGGATGTGAGGAAACGGTTGGGGAGCGGCATCATGCCGCTGGTACCTAAGATATATAGTTCTAAATTCATTCGGTGCAGTCCTACTGTACGATCTTGAGTATGTCTGAAACGACCATGGACCTGAAATCAGGTCGAAGCTTGAGCAGGTGGTCGAAGAGCTGAAGGCACATGCGTGCATCATCAGCAGCCCTATGGTGGTTCTCATGGTTCAGACCAAGTGATTCTATCAGGAACTCAAGTGAATATCTACTGGAATGAAGGAGTTTCCTGCTGAATTTGAGGGTGTCGAAGACGACTGCATCATTCCCGGACAGGATATCAGCCGCAATATGGCGCTGGAGGAAGGGGATGTCGAAATCAGCGTTATGTATGACGAGCAGGCTGCCGCTGATGAGCTCAGTCACCTCGCGGCTAATATCGCCGATGGAGGGAGCCCCTTCTAGCATGGGCTCATCGATCCCGGTGATCTTCGTGATATGCTCCTTCAACGGCTGGTTGGGGTGCACATAGCTCTGGAAGACCGTATCGATACCCCCCGAGGATGGGTCGTATGAGGCGATGCCGAGCTCGATGATCTCATTGGCTGAGACATCCAGGCCTGTCGTCTCGATATCGAGGCCGAGTATCCTGATATCGGTGAGGATACGCTCCTCAGTCCGTAGTTCGAAGAAATCAAAGAATCCATCCATCAGCTGCACCTCCCTGTCTCTATAGCTTACTCATGAAGCAGGTGTATCGGCAATATGGAATTCAGCCTTCGTACCGGGATGAACGAGGAAACTGCGGACAGGAGGACAGTCAGGACCCCGGTGAACAGGATATCGGGCCAGCTGATGACCTGGGGAAGCTCAATCAGGTAGAAATCGAGGGCAGATACACCGAGCTGCTGCAGGCCGCTTAGGATCGAGTTCAGCTGTAATGAGAGGAGTACCCCGATGATGATGCCGATCACGGCTCCAGCGAGGCCGATGAAGACCGAGATGATCCTGAAGGTGTAGGCTATGGTCTGCTTCCTGATCCCGATGGATTTCATGAGCCCGATATCTACGTACTTCTCCTGGATGAGCATGATGCAGGTGGACGATATATTGAAGGTCGCGATGATGATGATAAGGACCATGATCACATAGAGGATCAGTTTCGAGGTCTTGAAGTTGGCATAGAGTGAGCGGTTGAGCATGTCCCAGGTGGTCACGGCACCATAGGGTTCCAGGAGGGTGCGTAAGGCTTCAGGATGCTCAGCCATGTCCTGATTGGCGAAGATCCCCAGGTACTCTGCATCATCATCCTTCATGACCTTCCTGGCCTGCTCGATATCGATGTAGGCCAGGTATGCATCGAGGTCCTTGTAGCCGGATTCGATGATCCCCTTCACATGGAGGATGGACGGCTTGATCCTAGCCTGTCCAGACTGCTGGGTCACCGTGACCACGGCGACCGTGTCATCGATGCCGACCTGCAGGGCCTCGGCTATCTCGGAAGAGAGGACGATATCAGGGCCTGAGAAGATGTCGAGGTCGCCGGAGAGGACCTCAAGCTCATCAGTGACCCCTGGTGATGCAAGGTACTCACGGGGAACACCCTTCAGATTCGAGGTATAAGATCCTTTCTGGGAATAGAAGAGGCAGAAGGTCTCACGCACAGGGTAGACCCCCGTGACACCCGGCAGGTCTGCAGGGAGTCCTCCCTCCTCCGGGTCCGCAGCAAGCTGTGCATGGAAGCTGGAGAGGCGTATATACTTCCCCGTGATCCCGGTGGTCATCCCGTCTGCCAGATAGATCGCCAGGACCATGGGGATCACGGAACAGGCGATGACCAGGATCGAACTGATGATATGCCTGCGCTTACCGCTCTTTCCCCGGACACCCACACCAAGGATGCGCAGGGCCCACATCAGGGATCCGCTATACCTCATCCCCGACCTCCAGGGACCCGCCTGTCAGTACATAGGAGGTCGTGCCGCGGGAACTGAGCATCCTGTCATGGGTCACCATGACCAGGTTCCTCGACTCTTCCTCGACGATCCTGAACAGGAGGTCTTCCACCAGCCGAGAGTTGTATTCATCGAGGTTTCCCGTAGGCTCATCTGCGAGGATGAGAAGCGGGTCATTGATCAGTGCCCGTGCCACGGCAGCGCGCTGGCACTCCCCGCCGGAGATCTTCTTGGGGAAATGGTCCTTCCGGGGAAGGATACCGACCTGGTCCAGCAGTCCGGCTGCCCGGTCGAGTGACTCCCTGCGGTTCTTCCCATCCATGATGGCAGGAAGGGCAACGTTCTCCAGGACGGAGAAGTCATCAAGCAGGAAATGAGACTGGAAGATGAATCCTATATCCCTCCTCCTGAAGGTTTCAAGCTCAGAAGGGCGCATCTTCTCCAGCTGCCTCGTCCCCACCCGTATAGCACCCCCATCTGGCCGGTCGAGGCCCCCTATCATGTGGAGCAGCGTACTCTTGCCGCTCCCGCTCCGTCCGAGAATGACGGCGGAGTGGCCTTTGAGCAGGCTAAACTCAAGGTCCTTGAGGACCATGAGCTGCTCATCGCCGCTCTCATAACTCTTGCTCAGGTTCTCGACAGACAGGATGGGAAGGTCATTCATAGCGCATTATCTCCAGGGGTGGTTTGTTTATGAGTGAACGAATAGCCGTGAATATGTTCAGGAGGAAGAGCAGCAGGACGATGAGGGCAAGCAGCAGGAGTTCCCGGGGATAGAGCGCTACCGGGAGATCCTGGATGAAGAATGATATCTCACGTCCCGTCAAGAGGGAGAGCAGCTTCTGGACAGCACCTATGATGCCGCTGATGTTCAACGCGCTGAGTGTGCCGGCCAATGCACCAAGCAGGAGACCGGCACAGGATATAGCGGCACCCTGGATGAGGAACACGAGGTAGATCACACCCTTCGAAGCACCGACGGACCGCAGCAGCGCTATATCATCCTTCTTGTGGAACACGTATTTCTCGAAGGATGATTTGGCGTTCATGATCACGACGAGGAAGATGAGGGAGAGCAGGATCATCATCCCGTACTTCTCGAGCATGAGAGCAGAGTAGAAGCCGTAGTTGGCCTCTTTCCAGGTGGAAGCATCAGCTACCCCCGGGATGCTGAGGACCTGTTGTTTCAGCGCATCGACGTCACCTGAGCTCGCCTTGATGCCGATCGAAGGCTGCTGCTCAGGGAGGATGGTCCCTACCGTCTCCTCGGCGACGAAGACCATCTGGTAGTTGACCTCCGGGAACCCGCTGGAGAAGCGTGAGGCCACCGTCGTGGAGAACGTGAGGGGGACATGCCTCACGACCTGCCCGGTCCCCATGACCGTGAGTTGGAGCTCACTGCCCTCGGGGGTCCTGAAGACCCTGCTGAGGTAATCGCTGATGAGCAGCTCGCGGTCCCTGAGGAGGTCCGCTTCACCGAGCAGCCCGAGATGTGAGAGGAAGCCGGGATCTTCATAGAGGGCGGCAGCCTCGAGCCCGCGCAGCAGGATCGGGTAGTACTGCCCGTTCCGGTACTCGACGAGGGCATGGGTGTCGACATAGCGCACTGCCGAGGTAACGCCGGGAATAGCCAGGATATCTTCCTGTACCGCTTCAGGCTGAGCCCCATCGGCGAGTTCGGCCTGGACGTGGTAGGATTGTATCTCCCTGATGTCCTCAAGATACCCGGACTGGAGCCCGTTCATGATTCCTATGACGATGAAGATCGCGGCGAAGCCTACCGCGATACCGATCACCGTGAACCAGGCAGCCGTGTAGCGCTTGTTCCTCCTGCTGAAGAGGAACTTGCCTGAGATGTAGGAAGCTGAGGATAGTATTCTGCCGGGTTCAGTCATTGATCACCTCAAGGATCTCGTTATCATCTGAATAGATGATCGTAGCATAAAATTCCCCATTATGGTAGACCTGCTCTTCCCGGGTATCATCGAGGTAGGTGATGACCTTGTGCATCTGTCCGTTCCGTACGACCGTGACCAGGTCACGGCCTTCGTCATTGACCGTGTACCGGTATTCCGTCGTTCCCGAGGCATCGAGGACTGTCCGTGAAGAGAGCTCTCCGAAATCATCGTAGGTATTGGACAGGCTGTAGTTCTCCTTCGCCCTGGCAGAGGTGAACTGTTCTTCGGAGACCCGGTCAGTCTCCCCGTCGTATCGCGTCAATCTCGTTGTACCGAGCTGGTGGTCTCTCTCGCTGACCTGCCGGTCACCGTCCACCCTCGAGATTGCAGTCTCCAGGCGCAGCACCCCACCGACATAGGAGTAGGTATCCCTCCCATCTTCCCGGCTGTAGGTGATCTCGAACCTTCCGGCCTCGCCGATGGCGAAGGCATCCTGGCTTGAGGTGAACAGGAGCGTATGGTCGAGCTCCCAGTCCGGGGCATCACCCTGGTAGACCATCAACCCCTCGAGCCGACCGGCGTCATCGAGGAAGAAGAAGGTGTGTTCCACCTCACCCCCACGCTCGAGGATGATGGTATGCAGCAGGCCGTCCTCGTCATAGAGGTAGGTCTCCTCTTCCGTGAAGCCGTCTATGCGCTGGGAGAGGGATACCAGCCTGCTGTTGATGTAGTGGGCACGGTAGAGTTCACTACCGGCAGGGCTGGTCCTCGTAATATACCGGTGGACACCGTCTTTGGAGGAGGTCTCAGACCATACGACCTCCAGATCATGCAGGAGGACCGTCTGTGTCCCGGTATCGGTGGCGGTGACTTCGAGGGCATAGCCTGATCCTGCAGGTGCCTCCAGGGGAGAGAGCTGCTGTCCGATCGAGTTGGATCCATAGTAAGAGACATCCCCTGCAGGCAGGATGACTGCCGTGCAGAGAAAGAGGACCAACAGATAGACAGACAGCCTCCTCGTCATGAGAGGCCCAGCAGGGTGTCGAGGAACTCGTCCTTGTCAAAGGGGCGCAGGTCCTCGTACTTCTCGCCTATTCCCACATAGGCGATGGGGATGTTGAGTTTCTTGCCGATCTGTACGATCGACCCGCCCTTCGAGGCTGAATCGTATTTGGTGAGGACGATGGCATCGACATCTACCGATTCATTGAAGAGCTCTGCCTGGCGCAGGCCGTTTTGGCCGGTCGTCGCATCGATGACGAGGATCTTCCGGTAGTTCTCCGGCGGCAGCTTCCCCGTCACGATCTTGTCTATCTTCTTGAGTTCCCGCAAAAGGTTATCCTTCGTGTGCATACGGCCTGCCGTATCGGCCAGGATGACCTGCTCCTTCCGGGCTATGGCGCTGTCGATCGTGTCGAAGATGACAGCCCCCGGGTCTGAACCGGGAGACTGGCGAACGATCCGCGTCCCGAGACGCTCGGCGTGCAGTGCCAGCTGGTCGATCGCCGCGGCGCGGAAGGTATCAGCGGCGCCGAGCACCGTTGAGATACCTCGCCCCTGGTACATATGGGAGATCTTCGCTATGGTCGTCGTCTTCCCCACACCGTTCACGCCGAGTACGAGGAAGAGCAGCGGCTTGTCATCTGCTGCTATCTCAAAATCGACGGCATGGACATAATCGGAGAGGATCAGCTTCATCTCTTCGAGCAGCCCCCGTTGGTCGAGGTTCTTCTTCCTCACCGTCTCCTTGAGGTCCTCGACGAGTTCCATGGTGATCTGGGCCCCGAGATCACCCTCGATAAGGGTATCCTCGAGATCCTCGAAGAAGGTCTCATCTATCCTGTTTCGCCTGAAGAGACCTGCGAGTTTCTTTCCAAAAAAGTTCTGCATATTGGTTCCTTTCTGTTCCCTGTTAATAGATCCTGTGGTAGTAGTCCAGCAAGTTGGTAACCGTCTGTATCCCGAAGTAGGCAGTCGTGGCATGACCAGCGAGCTGCAGCAGGTTCCAGTACCCAAGATCAGTTGTATCATACATGAAACCAGAGAAAATTGATATAGGAAGTGAGAGTATCAGCGAACCGAGGGAGGTGTAGAAGCTCTCCCGGCCCCTGTCGACCTGACCCTGGAAGGCCATCCAATCAGGACGGAGGTAGACCGTCTCCTGCAGCCTGCCGGCAGGGAGGCTGCCCCGGTAGAGTTCGTATCCGTCAAGCTCAAGCTCTAAGCCGGTACGGTAGCCCGGGTAGCTTGCCGACGTGACCACTGCCGGGGTGCTCCCGAGATAGATCGAGTTCACCCGCAGGTCTGCACCCATGGGCAGCGAGCTTATATACCGGGTCTTGGGTGCCGCAGCCGGTGGTTCTATGTAGAGTTCCTGGAATTCATCGAGTACGGCCACGGTGCGCTTGCCGGTAGAGACGGTGTCGATGAAGAACTCGAAGGAGTAGATCCCATGCGGGAGTACTTTGAAGATCTCATCGGATACCGTGGTGATGATCCCGTCCCCAATGCCGACAGTCACATGGTAGCCCTCATCCTGCCGGATAGTGAGCGTACCAGTCTCCATGCCCGTTATATCCTCGATGACGAGACGGAACATCCGTTCGATCTCGGAGGCGAGCCGGTTCTTCGAGATGATGTTGGAGTAGAGGACTGATCGCCCAAGGTCCCGGTCTATCCGGACGAGTTCGAAGATGAGCAGGTCATCGATATGGCTGAACCGTCCGTAGATGATCATGTCGAGCCCGTCGCTGCGGAGCGCATAGGCTGCCGTCACGTCATCCTCGATCGTGAAGATGGAAGAGTTCTCGAAGAGAACCGACTCATCATACTGCCCGATGACTTCGGCACCGGCATACGAGGTCTTGTATACCTCGAAGAAGACGTCAGAGGAGAAGAGTGCCTCGAGTTCCCCGAAGAGTTCGCTGTAGACTGTCTTGATGATATACTGCTGGGCACCAGAGATCCCGGCAGAATCCTGCAGCTCTATCGGGAAGAGCCCGATCCTGAAGGATCGGGCATCCTCTGCGTGCAGGGACATTGTACTGATGATGATCAGCAGCAGGCTGATCAGTTTTCTGATTCCAGTCTCCATGTCAGGTATGTCTCGATAAAGGGGTCAATCGCCCCGTCCATGACAGCCTGGATGTTCCCGATCTGGTGGCTGGTACGGTGGTCCTTCACCATCGTATACGGCTGGAAGACGTAGGAACGTATCTGGTTGCCCCATGAGATATCTTTCTTCTCCATGGCATGCTTGGACTGCTCAGCCTCGTTCTTCATTCGGTAGTATTCATAGAGACGTGAGGTGAGCACCTTCATTGCCATAGCCTTGTTCTTATGCTGCGACCGTTCGTTCTGGCACTGGACGACGATCCCGGTCTCGAGGTGGGTGATCCGCACGGCGGAGTCTGTCTTGTTGACGTGCTGCCCCCCGGCACCGGAAGCACGATAGGTATCGATCCTCAGGTCCTCCGGCTTGATGTCGACATCGATGGTGTCCTCGATGACCGGTGAGACATAGGCTGATGCGAAGGAGGTATGCCGACGCTTGTTCGAGTCGAACGGTGAGATCCTCACGAGCCGGTGGATCCCGCTCTCACCCTTCAGGTAGCCGTACGCGTTCCTGCCGTCAATCTGCAGGGTGACTGACTTCACGCCGCCCTCCGATTCCTGCAGGTCGAGGATCTGTATCTTGAACTTCTTCCTCTCAGCCCAGCGAGAATACATCCTGAGCAGCATATTGACCCAGTCGCATGCCTCGGTACCGCCGGCACCGGAATGTATCGTGAGGAAGGCATTGTTCTTGTCGTACTGCTCACTGAGCAGGGATGCGATCTTGAGTTCCTCATACCGGGGTTCGAGCGAGTCGACGAGTGCATAGAACTCCTGTGCCGTCTCCTCTTCGAACTCCTCCTCGAGCAGCTCGAGGTATTCATTCGCATCCCCGATCTGTGAGATCAGGGACTCCCAGGGGTCGAGCTCTTCCTTGATAGCAGATATCTCGGCAAAGATACGTTCTGCCGACTCCCGGTCATTCCAGAAGTCCCCGGCAAGCGTCTGCTTCTCGAGTGCTGCGAGCTGTTCATGCTTCACATCCGGGTCAAAGTCGCCTCCAGGTAGCGAGTGTGGCCTGCTCCAGAACCTGGAGTCTCTGTTTATATTCAATGATCATATGGGTACCGTCCTTCTTATTTCAATTTCTCAATTCGTATGGAGATCGTGGTCTCCCAGCTCTCTCCAGGTTTCATGTCTATCTCCCAGATGGGAAGCAGACGGGTATACTGGTAGATATCCTCTTCGCCCATCTGGCTGTGGATCGTGGTGTTGTAGGACTCCCGGATGACCGTGTAGCGCTTGTCTGACAGGACCGATACGATAGCCTTCGTATGGAGGTCCCTCAGGCGCAGTACCTTCACGTTCCTCAGTTGCGTGTCGCCCGGCTTCATCTCACGGACCAGGTTCACCTCATGGGAAGCGATCTCGAGCATCTCCTCCGAATCAAAGGCGAAGGAGAGGTTCAGCTCCGAGGCGAACAGGCAGTTCAGCCTTCCCTTCGAGAGGTTCTCGATGGTGTAGTCCAGCTGTATGGTATTCGTATGGCAGGTATAGGTCTTCCTGATCTGCACCTCTGAGTTCTTCTGGAACGGGATGGGTGTCTTTATGAGGAACGAGATGTTCTTCTGGTCCTTCACAAGACGCTCCAGTTCATACTTCTCATCTTCGAGGGAGAACACATGGTCGTTGCCGTACTTGTCATAGGATACCGCATCAGCGGTCTTCTCGATGAAGAGGTCGGTGCAGGTCTTCTGCAGCACCCCGTCAGGGATGTGCTCGAGGGTTGCATGCACGATCTCGGAACTGTTGCCCACGAAGGTATCAAGGTAGTTCCAGGAGTTCACCAGGTAGTCGAGCTCGATCATCGAGGCCCCGTAGCGGTCGAAGACAGCAGTGATGTTCTTCCCCCGGTAGATGAACTCGTCCTCCCCGTCGATATCGACATCGTAGGAGGTGATGGATGTCGAGAAGACGCCCCGTTCCCGGGTCAGCTTCTCGACCTCGATCATATGCTGGTAGTTCTCCTTCCGGAGGTAGTTCTGGTAGATGCCCCCGTTCTGGGAGATGGAGTAGCTGCCGAAGGATTGTGCCTTGAGCAGTTCCTTGCCGGCGATCTTCTTAAGGCTCTTCTCCCGCTTGATCCCTGGGATGAGCCTCGATACATAGAGCATCTTGCCGTAGATCTGCCGCATCTCCGGGTACCGGAGGAAGATCTCATTGAAGTGCATCCCCTCTTCCGGCAGGGTCTCACGATACCAGCCAGAGGGCAGGAACCCACTGCGGCCCGGCTGCTCATCCTGGATGTTCATGGGAAGCGTCAAGCTGATCCCAAGCTCCTCGCAGACCTCCTGGAGGATCCTGCAGAGCTCGATGATTGTATGCGGGTCCCCGATGATGGAGTTGGAGATGACCGTGTTCACATCGAGCATGACCGTCATCGTGCTGTCATCGTCCATGTTCCGTGAGCCCGTTGAGAGGGCATGGCGGATGAAATCGACATCCTTGTGGATGAGGGCGTTGGTGAGCTGCCGGTTGACCGGATAGATGGTGAGGGAATTGCCCATCTCCTGCATGAGGAAGGGCTCTGTGCGTTTCTCTGCCGGGGTATCATGCTGTATGACCGATTTCATCCCGCAGGTGGCCAGCGAGCTGATGAGCACGGGGTTCCAGACCTGGTCGGTGATCCAGATGCTCCTGGGCCTGAACCCGAAGCGCTTCCTGATGAAGGTGGTGGTCATCTCTATCTGCTGGGTACGGTCCTTCATCGGGATGATCTGGAGGATGGGGTCATAGAACCCGCCGCTGAGCAGCTCGAGCTGCTTGCGCTTCACCATGTCTGCGATGAGCATGTTGATCTCGGGATAGGAGCTCTCCATCCACTCATACACTGAAGCAGAGAGATAGAGCGCTATCTTCAGCTCCGGCTGTGCATAGAGATAGGTAAGCAGGGGCTTGTAGCAGGAATAGAGACTGAACTCAAAATCCTCGACCTGTGTTCCAAGCGGCTTCTGGTCCTGAAAGCCTATGATAATCCTCTTCTGCCCCATGTGTTCCTTTTATCCTATGATTCTAATCAGCAATCCTTATACAGGAGGTCGGACAGGCTTCCGCCGCTCCTTCACGATCCTTCGGCTCGATCGAATAGTCGATCTCAGAGAGGAAGTTCGTAACGGTGAAACCGGCTTCCGGGAACTTGCGTTCACAGATCTTGCAGCCGATACAGCCGACGGTGCACGCCTTCTTGACAGCAGCGCCCTTATCCTGGGAATTGCATGCTATATAGTAATCAGCACTGTACGGGATCATCTTCATGACGCCCGTAGGACATACAGTAACACATTTACCGCATCCTATGCAAATATCTTTGTCAACAAATATCCTGCCGTCAGCACGTTTGGTGATCGCGTCGACGGGACAGACGGTGATACAGCTGCCAAGGCCGAGACAGCCGTACTTGCAGCTCTTGTCCCCGCTGAACATGATAGCCGCTGCATTGCAGTCGGTGATGCCGTCATAGCTGAACTCCGATTTCGTGGTCTCCTTGTTCCCGTAGCAGTGGACCCGTGCGACCATCTTCTCGGATGATCCGCCTTCAGCCTCGAGCCCCATGATCTCGGCGATCGCCTTCTGGGTCTCAGCCCCGCCGGGTGAGCACATGGTGATCTCGGCACTCTCGGTCACGATCGCGTCGGCATAGGCAGCGCAGCCTGCGAACCCGCAGGCACCGCAGTTCGCCCCGGGAAGTGCTGACTCCACGGCTACGACCCGCTCATCCTTCTTGATGGCAAGACGCTTGGAGGCATAGGCAAGGCCGAGCCCGAAGATGGTCCCCAGGACGGAGACGGTGAGAAACGCATAAACAATATTCAAAATCATCTTAGTACCTATCCTAATAAATTGGTGAGCAGTGCCTTGTCGAATGCCATGAACGCCAATGCCATGAGCCCGCCTGATATGAATGCGACCGGTACACCCTGGAGGGGTTTCGGCACATTCTCGAGTTCGAGCCGCTCCCTGATATTAGCCATGAGCACGATCGCGAGGAGGAACCCGAGCCCTGCAGCGATACCGGCCACGAAGCTCTCGAGCAGGTTGTAGGAGTTCGTCACGTTGATCAGCGCGATACCGAGTACCGCACAGTTGGTGGTGATCAGCGGGAGGAAGATCCCCAGCGCCTTGTAGAGGGGCGGTGATATCTTCTGCACGACCATCTCGACGAGCTGTACCAGGGATGCGATGACGAGGATGAAGGTGATCGTCTGCAGGTAACCGAGGCCGAGCGGTATGAGGACCTTGTAATAGACCAGCCAGGTGACGGCTGAGGCGATAGCCATGACGAAGGTCACGGCGAAGCCCATCCCGATGGCTGACTCGGTGTTCTTCGAGACCCCGATGAAGGGGCAGAGGCCGAGGAACTGCGTCAGGATGAAGTTGTTTATGAATACGAATGTTATGAGTATTGCAAGATATGTCATGTTACCCTACCCCCTGTTCCTTGCAGAATACCAGTTGAAGAAGGCCTTCAGGTATCCCATGACCAATAATGCACCAGCTGAGAGGCTGATGATCCTCATCGGGGCTGTATAGAGGAGCGGGATCTCGATCACGCCGTCGAAGCTCCCGAAGGAGAAGAGCGTGATCGTCCCGGCACCGAGGACCTCCCTGATCAGGGAGATGAGGATGAGGCTGAGTGTGAACCCGATACCCATCCCCAGTGCATCGAGGATCGAGGCCCCGACGCCGTTCTGGTTCGCGAACCCCTCGGCACGTCCGAGGATGATGCAGTTCACGACGATGAGCGGCACGAACACCCCGAGGCTCTCGAAGAGGGACGGCATATAGGCATGCATCACCATCTCGACGATCGTGACGAAGGAGGCGATGATGACGATATAGGATGGAATCCTCACCTTGGCCGGGATGAAATCCTTCAGCAGCGAGACGAAGATGTTCGAGAAGGTCAAGACGAAGATGACGCCTGCGCCCATCCCGAGGGCATTGATGACCTGTGTCGATACACCGAGCGTCGGACAGAGCCCGAGCAGTATCACGAATATAGGGTTCTCCTTGAAGATACCCTTGGTAAACTCTTTCATCATCAGTTCGCACCTCCAAGCTCAACAGCATATTCGCTTCCAAGGGCGAGTCCCTTCGCTACGCCGCTGAAGGTGATGGTAGCACCGCTCACGCTGTCAGCCTGCGCCTCAGGAAGGTCGCTCTTGCGCTGCGGAACGGCTGATGAACCTCCCGTCCCGACAAACTTCTCCATGTACTCATCCGACTCGGCCTTCTTGCCCAAACCCGGGGTCTCGGCATTGGTCAGCAGCTTCGCGGCGATGACCTCACCGTCGGCGGTGAAGCTCGCAAGGAGGTCCATCGGGCCGCCGTAGCCGCTCGTCGTGATGTTCATGACATACCCGGCAGCAGAACCGCTTTTCAGGAGTTCCGTGACTGACGAGATCCCGTCCTTATCTGAAACGAGGGTCTCCCCGACCTCATAGCCGGTAGACACCTGTTCAAGGGCCTGTGCGACCACACGCTCCTGGTAGGCTGCGATCTCAGGCGCCGTGATGGAATTGACCAGCGCCAGCACCACCGCGGCTACCGCACAGATGATTCCCAGACGAGAACTGATCTTGATCATATCTTTCATGCTGCACCTCTCTCTTTCTTGGAACCGAACTTCTTCGGCACGATGTACCGGTCGATCATGGGGACGAAGATGTTCATGAGGATGATCGCGAGTGATACACCTTCAGGGAGGGACCCGTAGATCCTGAAGAGGAAGGTGAGGAACCCTGCTCCCGCACCGAATATGATCATACCCTTCGGTGTGGTCGGGCTGGTGACCATGTCGGTGGCCATGAAGAGGGCACCGAGCATCAGGCCTCCACTGAAGAGGTGGAACCAGACATCCCCGGAGAAGAACCCGCTGTTGTACCGAAGGCCGCCGAAGATCCAGATAAGCAGGGTGAATACCCCGATATAGGAGACGGGGATGTACCAGGTGATGATCTTCCGCTTCAGGAGGTAGATCGCCCCGATGATGAGCAGCAGTGCTGACACCTCACCGATACAGCCCGAGACATTACCGAGGAACAGGTCGATGTTGTAGGGCGACACGGACCAGCCGAGGCTGTTCTGGAACCAGCCGGTGACGGCTGCAGCGGCATTCGATACCGCGTACCCCCCGTCGGCAAGCACCTGCGAAGAACCAGCCACTGAACCGCTTAAGTCCATGAGGCCGGTCTTGACCGATGAGAGCATCGTGGCTCCCGATACGGAATCCACTGCCTGCCAGCTCCGCGGAGCACTCCAGCTGGTCATGGAACCCGTCCAGGAAAAGAAGACGAAGGCCCTCCCTGCCAGTGCCGGGTTGATCCAGTTAGCCCCCAGGCCGCCGAAACTCCACTTCACCACCGCGATGGCAAAGGCCGTCGCGATGACCGGGACGTAGAGGACGACATGAGGAGGCATGTTGTAGGCTACGAGCAGTCCCGTGAGCAGGGCGCTGCCGTCCAAGAGGCTGCCTTTATGAAACGTCCTGATGAACAGGTACTCGATCCCTGCCGCCGTGGCGAGCGAGATCGCGATGACCAGCAGGGAATACCACCCGAAATTGATCACACCCCAGATCCCGCTCGGGAGCAGTGCGATGATGACAGCCCACATGATCTTCGAAGTCGTATCATGGTGACGTATCTGCGGTGAACTCTCAATGCGTAAGTTTGTCAAATCTTCTATCATTATTTTTTCTTCCTCGACATTCGTTTCCCTAATCTCATCGCCTGGACCAGAGGCAGCTTTGCTGGGCAGATGAACGCGCAGCAGCCGCACTCCTTGCAGTCGAGCAGGCTCATGCCCATAGCCGTGTCATAATTGGCCTTGGATATGTTCTTATAGAGTTTCGTCGGCTGCAGTCCCATGGGGCATGCCTCGACACATCTCCCGCAGGAGATGCAGGCGGTCTGCTCGCTCTTGAAGGCCTCAGCCTTCGTGAGTGCGAGGACACCGGAGGTTCCCTTCATCACCGGGGTGGCGAGGTCATAGAAACCGAATCCCATCATGGGACCGCCGGCTACCATCTTCTCAGGTGTCTCAGTGAAGCCGCCGCAGGCTTCGATGAGCTGAGAGATCGGGGTACCGATCGTCACGAGGAAGTTCCCAGGCTCCTTCACGGCATTCCCGCTGACCGTCACGACCCGCTCGATGAGGGGCTTGCCCTCGACGATGGCCTGGTAGACGGCGTAGGTCGTACCGACATTGCTCACGACCGCCCCGATATCGATGGGTAGCGCTCCAGAGGGGACTTCCCTCCCGATCGCAGCCTTGAGCAGCTGCTTCTCATCACCCTGTGGGTACTTGAGCTTCAGCGGCTGGATCTCAATTGGATAGGAATTCTGCTCGATGAGCCTCTCGAGATTGGCCATAGCATCGGGCTTGTTCTTCTCGATACCGATGATGATATGCTCGGCTGAGACCATCTTCGCGATGATCATCGCACCCTGCAGCAGCTTGTCGCCGCGTTCGAGCATGATCCGGTGGTCAGATGTGAGATACGGCTCGCACTCTACCCCGTTTATGACCAGATACTCAGCCTTCTTGCCCTTGGGAACGGTGAACTTCACGTTCGCGGGGAAGGTCGCCCCTCCCATCCCGACGATACCGAGTTCCTTTACCTTCGCTACCATCTCACTTGGCTCCATCGAACGCCAGTCAGCCGGTACGATCTCGGGTGACTGCTCTTCAGCAGCTACTTCGATGACCGCAGCCTTCGATTTCATGCCGTTCGGCAGGAAGAGCTCAGTGATGTTAAGCACCTTGCCTGCAGCCGGTGAGTGAATGTCAGCTGATATGAACCCTGCAGCCTCTCCGATCTTCTGGCCGAGGGTGACAGTGTCACCCTTCGCGATCACCGGATTTGCCGGGACCCCCAGGTGCTGGGAGAACGGGACAGTTATGGTCTGAGGTATCGGAAGTCGTACGATCTCTTTAGTACATGTCAACTCTTTACGGTCCGCTGGATGCACACCGCCCTTTGAGAACGTGCTGATTTTCCGCATGTGTTTATAACTCCTTTCGTGATTACGTCAGGTTATTATACGCATTGCGCTATGTTATGTAAACGGGGAAGGGAAATTGTATATGTGAAAAGTTGTACATTAAAGGGAGACTCCGTCACATCGTGGAACCCACCTGATAATCGTTATCACACAGATGAAAAAAGATGATCGACCGATGGCATAAACGATGATAATCCGGTATAACATAAGCTATGGATACACTAACAGGTTTCATCGTGTTCGAAGGACTCGACGGTGCCGGCACGACCACACAGGCAAGGCTGCTCTGCAAGTCACTCGCTGATACGGGACATGCAGTCGACCAGACCTGTGAACCCACGGACCACGCGATCGGGAGACTGGTCAGGAAGGTCCTCGCCGGCGAGGAGCGGATCACCCCGAAGGCTCTGGCCATGCTCTATGCCGCGGACCGGGATGACCACCTCTATGGTGAAGGAGGCATCATCGAGAAGCTTACGACCCTCGATTATGTCATCTCGGACAGGTACCTCTTCTCATCAGAGGCATACCAGTCGATCGGCTCCCCCTATGAGGAGGTCGCGGAACTCAACTGCCGCTTCCCGATGCCAGAATACCTCATCTATATCGACACACCGGTGGAGCACTGCATGAAGCGGATAGCAGAGAACCGCTCCTCACGCGATATCTTCGAGTATGAGCAGTTTCAGGAACAGGTCTATGAGAACTACCGGAAGGCCCTCTCAGCCTACCCGAAGGAATTGAACCTCCTCATCGTTGACGGCACGAAAACGATCGAGGAGATACATTCTGAGATCATGAAGCTGTTCACCAATGCTTAACGGATGAACATCGCGTCCCCATAGGAGTAGAAACGGTAGCGTTCCCGAATCGCCTCCTCATAGGCATGGAATATCTTCTCCCTGCCTGCAAGGGCACTTACCAGGATCAGGAGCGTGGACTCAGGTGTGTGGAAGTTCGTGACCAGGCCCTCGACGACCTTGAACTCGTAGCCGGGGGTGATGAAGATATCGGTGGAGCACCTGCCGGGGACGACTCCCCCAACCTTCTCATCATATGCGGATTCGAGCGTACGCACCGAGGTCGTGCCCACCGCGATGACCGGCTTCCCTGCATGTTTGTACTCATTGATCAGCTGTGCTGTCTCTTCGCTTATATCGTAGGTCTCGCTGTGCATGCTGTGGTGCTCGATCTCATCAGCACGGATGGGGAGGAAGGTCCCGAGCCCGACATGGAGCGTGACCGTCTCGATCCTGACACCCTTCTCACGGAGGGCATCGAGCAGTTCATCGGTGAAATGGAGGCCTGCAGTGGGTGCGGCCACGGAACCGATCTTCTCGGCATAGACCGTCTGGTAGCGTGATGAATCGGAGAACTCGTCCTCCCGTTTTATATAGGGCGGCAGCGGTATATGACCGAGGTTCTCGAAGAACGACTCATCGATGGGCCTGTCGGTCCGAATGATACGCGTCCCGTCGAGGTCATCGACCATCAGGGCCTTCGTGCCGTCAGCGAAGGTGTAGACCCTCCCCTTCTTCTGGCGCTTGGACTTGGTGACCATCACCTCCCAGGTCAGCTCGTCATGCTGCTCGAGAAAGAGGAACTCCACCTGACCCGAGAACTCCGTCTGTGCGAAGACCCTGGCTTTTCGGACCTTCGAGTCATTGACGATCATGAGCGCATTCTCAGGGATGAAGTCGACGATGTGGTCAATCGATGAGTGGGTCACTTCCCCGCTCTCCCGGTCGAGGACCATCAGCCGGCTCCGGCCCCTCCGGTCGGTCGGGTACTGGGCGATCAGCTCCTCGGGCAGGTCAAAATAGAAGTCTTTGGTTCTCATCGTCAGTCCTCGTGTTCTGTCTCTTCAGCAGGTCATACGCTTTCTGGGTGACGACCCGACCTCTTGGGGTCCTCTTTATATACCCCTTCTGTATGAGGTAGGGCTCATAGAAATCCTCGAGGGACTCTATGGCCTCCCCGACCGATATCGCGAGGGTCTCAGCCCCTACCGGGCCTCCCTGGTAGTAGTCGATGATCGTCTCGAGGATCCTCCGGTCGAGTTCATCGAGTCCTTCGTCGTCGATGCCGAGCCTAGTCAGTCCCTCGAGCACAATATCTTTCGTGATGGTCCCGTCGCCGAGGACCGACGCGAAGTCTCGCAGTCTCTTGAGGAGCCTGTTTGCGATTCGGGGGGTCCCCCTAGAGCAGCGGGCCAGCACGATGACCGCATCGTCATCGATCGAGGCCCCTATGATCCTGGCCGTGCGGTGCACGATCCGTTCAAGCTCCTCGTCGCTGTAGAAGCCGATCCTCGTGGTGATGCCGAACCTGGTATAGAGCGGGGCTGCTACCTTGCCCGCCTTCGTCGTCGCACCGATCATGGTGAACTGTGGAATCGGGACGCGGATCGTCCTGGCAGCGGGTCCCTGCCCGATGACCCAGTCGATCTCGAAGTCTTCCATCGCGATGTAGAGCATCTCCTCGAGCACCGGCCTGAGCCGGTGTATCTCGTCGATGAAGAAGATGGACCCCTCCTTGATCGTGGTGAGGATGCCGGCTAGGTCCTTCGGCTTCTCGAGTGCAGGGGCGGAGGTCATCTTGATCTCCGCCTCCATCTCATTGGCGATGATCGAGGCCAGCGTGGTCTTCCCCAGCCCGGGAGGGCCGCTGATGAAGACGTGGTCGAGCGACTCGCCCCGTTCCCTGGCAGCCGTGATGAAGATGGAGAGGTTCTCCTTGATCTCCTGCTGGCCCTGGAAGTCCTTGAGCATCTTCGGCCTGATCAGGTCGTCAGACATCGAGATATCCTCATACCGTTCTTTGTTGGTGACTAATCGTTCTTCCATCTATGCCAGCTGTATGATCGATGCCTTGAACAGCTGTTCCTCCAGTCGTTTTTCATCTTGTATCTGTGAGGAGAGGGCATGGTAGTTCTCCTTCACCACGCTCCTCGCCTGTTTCCTGTCATACCCCATATCTATCAGCGCGTGTATGATCTCCTCGCAGGTATCGGGCAGCTTCTCCCCGGCACTCCGCTCGACCGTCTCCGGCATGAAGAGCTGCAGCTTGTTACGCAGGGCCAATACGAGCTTCTGTGCCGTCTTGGTCCCGAGGCCGGGTATCTTGACGAGCCGGTCGAGGTCCCCCTGGTCCAGGGCAGTCGCAAGGGCTTCCACGGTGATCCCTGAGAGTATCTTCAGCGCCTGCTTCGGGCCGATCCCCTGTACCTTGATCAGTTCGAAGAACATGGAGCGCTCCTCTTTCGTGCTGAAGCCGAAGAGCTCCATCACATCCTCCTTATGGTGGAGGTGCGTGAAGACGGTCACATCGTCACGGTCTATCGACTGCAGGGAGCCGAAATATGAGCTGGAGGTCGTCGACACCTGGCAGGCAAGGTCGATACTGCCTGTTGAGATGATGATGTGGTTGGCGCCGATGGAGACCACCGACCCGTGTATCGCTTCGATCATACGGCATGTATCCTTTCTTTCGCGAGTGACTGCATGCAGTGGCAGATCGCGGTCGCGAGGGCATCTGCTGCGTGGTCCGGCCTCGGTATCTCGGAAAGCCCGAGCAGGACCCGGACCATCTCCTGTACCTGGCGCTTCTCAGCCCTCCCTATGCCGGTGATCGATGTCTTGATCTGCAGGGGAGAATATGAGAAGACAGGCAGCCCCCGGAGCGATGCCATGTAATAGATCGCCCCGATGACCTTCGCGACGGAGATCGCGCTGCTCTTGTTCTGGAAGTAGTAGATATCCTCGATGCTCAGGGCGTCGACCTGGTGCTCGGATATGATCCCCTCAAGGTCCCGGCCGATCTTCTCGATCCGCTCGGCTATCGGGCTGTTGGCCTCAGTGCTGAGATGGCCGTAGGAGACCATCTCCATCCTCTGGTTCCGGGAATGGATAAGGCCCCATCCTATGTTGGCTAAACCGGGATCGACCCCCAATACCGTCATCGGCTATTCTTCTGGCTCGTAGTCATCCGGGATCTCGAGGTTCGATGAGACCGTCTGTACGTCATCGTTATCTTCGAGTCGGTCGATCAGCCTCAGTGCCTTACCGGTCTTCTCGTTGTCAAGGGCTATCATAGTATCGGAGATGAGGGTGAGCTCAGCAGAACTCTCGGTGAGTCCCTTCTCCTGGAGCGCTTCGAGCACCTCGTTGAAGTCCTCAGGTGCCGTGATGACCTCGATCACGTCCCCTTCGTTCTTGACATCCTCAGCCCCGACCTCGAGGGCGATCTCGAAGAGGTCATCCTCAGAGTAGTTCTCACTCTCGTAGGCGATGATCCCCTTCCGCTGGAAGAGGTAGGAGACGCTGCCCGTCTCCCCGAGGTTGCCGCCGCCCTTGGTGAGGATCGAACGTACATCTGCTGCGGTCCTGTTCTTGTTGTCGGTAAGTGCCTCGATAATGAGCGCGAAGCCGCCGGGTCCGTACGCCTCATAGGTGAGCTCAACATAGTTGACGCCCTCGAGGTCCCCTGTACCCTTCTTGATCGCACGCTCGATATTATCTTTCGGCATGTTCTCTGACTTAGCCTTGAGAATGGCGGTCCTGAGCCTCGGGTTCGCCTCAGGATCCCCTCCCCCGATCTTTGCCGCAACGGTTATCTCCTTGATGATCTTGGTGAAGATCTTTCCTCTCTTAGCATCAGCCGCACCTTTCTTGTGCTTGATGGATGCCCATTTACTATGTCCTGACATATGGTCTCCTCATGTGTATATCCCTAATTCATTACGTAGAGAAAATATCATAGCTTAAAAAACGGTGTCAAGTGCCTGCGTGTAGCTAACTTCCGTCCCCTCGAGCTCCAGGAAGATATCGAGGAGGATCGTATTCAATTTTACCATACCTGAAGCGGAAGCGGTAATAAATCCCGGTTTCTCGAGCAGGTCCCCCCGCTCGCGGTACTTGTGCAGGGTCTTCGGCACCGCTTGAGCGAGTGAGATATCAAGGTCCTCTTCTACCCGGGCGAGGTCTATCCCTTCAGCAGTACGGAGCCCCATGATGCAGATCTCCTCGAGAAACTCCAACGGGGAGATGCGCTCGACCTCATACAGGTCCTGACCAAGGATCGAGTCGGCAGCGATGTACTTCGTGTTGTCCGGGGTGCAGGTCACCCTGGCGATACCGCCGGGGACGGGGAGCGTGGATACGGCACTCGGCCCGATGCCGAGGTACGGCCTCATCTTCCAGTACCGCTGGTTGTGCCGGCAGGTCCGCTTATCCCGTGCATAACTGGACACCTCATACCGGCCGTACCCGAGTGACTCGAGGTAGTGCTTGACGTTCGCGGTGTCGATGTCGAAGTTGCCATTCACATCGGTCTTATAGAGGGGGTCGATCGAGAGCCGGGTATGCAGCGGGGTCCCCTCCTCGAGGATGAGGTCATACACCGAGAAGTGGTCAGGCCTGATGAGTTCATACAGGTAGGAGATATCGTTCACGGTATCCTGGTACTGCTGCCCGGGGATCGCGTTGAGAATATCGCAGTTGATCTCGAACGCGTCACGGACATGGTGCAGCGCATTCAGTCCAGAGAGCGTCCGTTCCCTGGTACTGTTCCTCCCGATCATCTGCAGGTTGATAGCCTGCAGTGACTGCACACCGATGCTCAGCCGATCTATCCTCCCCGATAGCATGGAGAGCCGTTTCTCGTCGAGGGATTCTGGGTTCATCTCCACAGAGACCTCATCCGGGTCGCCGTTCGCATGGACCTCATCGAGCAGTTCTGCCATGAGGGAGTCAGGGAGCATGCCGGGATTCCCCCCTCCGATGTACACCGTGGTAAAGGGCTTGGGGTAGACCCTGTTGAGCTGACGCACTTCGGCAAGCATCCGAGCGCCGTATGCCAGGATGGTCTGGTCATCAGACCTGCAGGGGGCGGAGAAGAAGTCACAGTAGTGGCATTTTCTCAGACAGAATGGGACGTGTATATAGAGTGAGAGGTCCTCTATACGATCGGCTGCTGCAAAGGCATCAATCAAGGACACCCATCCTCGGCAGTGGCCAGAACCTGAAGGTAGCCCTCCCGAGCACCTCTGGAATGGCTATGGGGCCGAAATACCGTCCGTCACCTGAGTTGTCGCGGTTGTCCCCGATCGGGAGCATGTAGCCGTCCGGCAGGTAGAACCCGTTTCTATACCGGGTGTACTCGGACCTGACCGTGAGGTCATCAGGTGAGATCCTCGACCTCATGGCGTGGTATTCCTTGTAGATATGGTAGTAGTCCTGCAGACCCAGTTCGTTCTGCCGGTAGAGCGACTGCAGCCCTGCCGGGGCCTGTACGCCCTCCTTGGCATAGGCCTGGAGCTGTGCATAGGCGGTGAACGAGGTATAGTCATCGTCTGAGAAGAGCCGCTGCCGGTAGCTGTTCAGCCCTGCATCAGCCCTGAACTCTGCCTCAGGGATCGCTGTCTCGTAGCCTGAAGGAGTTATGAGGACTTCCCCCTGGTCGAAGGTCACGGTATCCTGGGGGAAGCCGAGCATACGCTTCACGTAGAGCTGTGCCCTTGGGTTCCCGTTCTCATCCTTGTCGATGTTCACCATCGACAGGGTGACCATGTAGATGACCCGGTTGAGGATATCGAAGACCGGGCCGCGTGAGATATAGTTCGGGTTCTCGAAGATGATGATGTCGTCACGTTCCGGATCGCGGTAATCGAGGATCTTGGGACCACCGGGATAGATCTCGGGACCGAAGACCAGTTTGTTCACGAAGACACGGTCCTTGATCAGGAGGGTGGATTCCATCGATGAGGTCGGGATCTGGTAGAGCTGGAAGATGAACTGGTTGATGAGGAAGACGATGACCACCGCCCAGAGGATCGCCTCGATCCACTCCCTGACCGGTCCCTTGCGTTTGTTCTTCTCATCGGTGATGCGGTTCTTCGCCCTTCGTATGGTAAGCCTCTTCTCGGTGAAGGCTACGAGCTTCCCGGTAAAGGCCATTTCGTTCGTGTTTTTCATCACTAAAAACCTATCACAATAGGTTTCCATTGACAAGTTATATTGACATCTATAATCTACGACATATGAAGAAACTTACCATCGAGAAAGAGGATGTCGTCAAGCTCAAACCGATCGCCGGCATACCTCCTACCACATATGTCCCAATACTCTACATCGTCGGCATCCTGGCTGCCTTTTTCATCCTCTGCATGCTGCCCGGCATCATCCGCGGCGGTTCCTACCTGGTGGTGGACACGAACGTGGAGAACTGTGCCGTATATGTAGATGACCAATACATCGGAGAGAGCGGCGTGCCCCACTTCGTCGAGAAGGGGACCTATACCATCACGGTACGCAAGCCGTACTTCGCTGAGGCGACCATCGAGGCTGCTGCAGTCCCCGCCAACATCTTCTTCACCATGTTCTTCCGGAAAGAGACCCGCTTCACCGCTGATACCTCTATCGCAGACACCTCTGGCTACCTGAGCTGGAGGCTCTCGCAGGTCGAGCAGTGGGCTCCTGTCAAGCAGTTCAGTGAGAACTACTTCCTCCCGCAGATCTTCACCGAGACAGCAGAGGATCTCGTGACTGCGGGGGATCATCAGGATACTGCAGTCGTGCCGTTCTTCACCTATGCACTTGGCTACCTCAATTCGGAAGAGATGAAGGCCGATTACGAGGCAGGTCTCTCCCTGCTCCCTGCTGCCGTCAGGGATACCATAACCGCTTCGATCCCCTACAGTCGCTATAGCACAGGCTTTGCCGGGAGCGAGGGGATCTCTGCCTCCGGCAGCTATGATACCCTTACTATTGACGACATGAACTACCTGGAGGTGACTTCAGATGAATCGTTCTACATCGCCTCCACAGAGATGACTGAGGAGGTCTTCGCACAGTTCCTCATCGAGAACCCCTCCTGGGATGCAGGGAACATGGATTCCCTCATCGAGCAGGGACTCGTCGATGAGCTCTACCTCGATGGGATCGATGTCACTGCCCCGGCCAACCGCCCGGTACGGAACATCTCCTATGCTGTCGTAGGGGCCTTCATTGACTGGTACGGCAATAAGCTGAAGAGTGAAGGGTATGACGTGGAACTCTTCCTGCCGACCGAGGAGCAGTGGGATGCGGCTGCAGCCGCATACGCTACAGAATCGAGCTATGTGCGGCAGCTCCTGAGCGTGACGACTCCTGCGAAGGAGCTCTTCGGCATGTTCGGCAGTCTTTGGGAGATGACCTCTACAAGCTACCTGTTCAACCCCCAGTACCTAGACGAGGAGACCCGTCAGACTGCAGGGACACATCTTGACCTACCTGCCGGGCTGCTGACGGTCAAGGGCGGCAGTTACGCGAATGACGGGGTCACTGTAGAGACACGGGGCATGGTCGAAGCGGCATCCTGTTCCCCCTTCATCGGGTTCAGGACCGCAGTGAGGATCGTTAAGTAACATGGGTGATATAAAGATACTGCAGAAGAACAAGAAGGCTTACT
The DNA here is from genome assembly GCA_963677595.1 of Spirochaetia bacterium. Lineage (GTDB taxonomy): Bacteria > Spirochaetota > Spirochaetia > CAKZLE01 > CAKZLE01 > CAKZLE01. The sequence goes on along the minus strand of OY782041.1, from coordinate 3,802,411 downwards.
TCAACTACGAGATCGTCGAGTCGCTCGAGTGCGGCATCGTGCTCGAAGGGACTGAGGTGAAGTCGATCAGGGCGAACAAATTCTCCTTCAGCGACTCCTACATCAGGATCATCGATGGGGAGCTCATCCTCGTAGGTTTCCATGTGTCGCCCTACTCCCACGGGAGCATCCATAACCATGAGCCTGACAGGAACCGCAAGCTCCTTGCCTCAAAACAGGAGATCAAGAAACTGAAGCGTAAGGTCGATGAGAAGGGCTTCTCCCTCATCCTCACGAAGGTATACTTCAAGCAGAGCCTCATCAAGGTGGAGGTCTCCCTCGGACGGGGTAAGAAGCTCCACGACAAGCGGAACACGATCAAGGAACGGGACCAGAAGCGTGAGGCCCAGCGGCAAATAAAGATGTAATCTTTGCCTGTGACCCTTTCCTTTTTCCAGTAATATGAGTATTATCTATGATGCAATTCGGGGGTGCACTGGTTTCGACTGCCGGATCGCTAGTTTCATGGCTGCAGCGGAGTCGCTACACTCCTAAATCCTGGCATTAATGTAACTGCTGAAGAAAATTACGAAGCAGACTTTGCTTTAGCAGCATAATCGCTGCGACGGATGTGATGGACGCCGCCCTGAATCCATCGTTATCTGTAACAATTCCAGGGCTCACCTGCTTTCATGCCGATGGTCAGCAAGGGACATCTATTCGGATGTAGCATAGCACGGGGTTCGTCCTATGACCCTGTCTGTGTGAAGCTAAATATAGGAATAAGCTTGTAGACGTCATGCGACAGCCCTGTAGGACGCGGGTTCGATTCCCGCCACCTCCACTTCGGATGAAGCCCTTCATACAGCAGAAGATCATGCGGTATGAAGGGCTTCGTATCATGATGAAGGAGCCCCATTCGCTGGTGTGACCACATGAAGATCTTCTATTATACTGCCACAGGGAACTGCCTCTCGATCGCTAAGCGATTTGCTAATGCTCTACCAGGAGTGGAACTGCATGCCATCCCGCAGGAACTGCAGAAGCCGGAGCTCAACTACCACGATTCAGATGCTGTAGGCTTGGTCATCCCCACCTACGGGTTCGAGACTGCCGGTACGGTCAAACAGTTCATCAGGAGAGCAGAGATTGCATGCAGCTATATCTTCGTCATCATGACCTACGGCAATGCCCTGGCAGATGCTGATATCTGGTTCACGGGCTACTGCAGGAAGCATGGAGTGAGCATCGACTACGCTACAGGCCTGTTGATGATCGACAATTACCTCCCAATGTTCGATGTAGGTAAGCAGTGTAACGTGGATAAGCACATTGATGAGCAGTTCGACAGGATCGTGAAGGATATACAGAACAGGCGAAAGAGTATCAGGAAGCCGTCACCGCTTTCAGTGTTCGGACATGCTCTATACCGGATGCTCCCTGTCTCAGATAAGCCATCCCGGTTCAGGCTTGACCCGGGTCTCTGCATTCGGTGCGGGATCTGTGAGCGGGTCTGTCCGAAGCGGAACATAACCCTCCACGAAGGGACTCCCTCGTTCGGGACTGACTGCGACTTCTGCCTTGCCTGCGTGCATCACTGCCCGAAGCTGGCTCTCACAGTTTCGTTCGAGCGTAATAGACAGGAGCGGTACCGCAACGAAGAGGTATCGCTCCATGAGATCATGCAAGCGAACTCACAGCTTTGATATACCTTACCTGAGGAACGGTATGCTCATAGGATAATGGTACGGTTTGTTGTTCAACACCCGCAGCGTGTTCCTGATCCCGGTAAAGAAGCAGAGAAACCCGATACAGATCAGGATCGCTACCGGTACCAGGCTGACCACGATCATGGTCTTCTCCGACAGCTCGATCCAGCCGCCTTCATTGATCATGACAATGAGCAGGGGGCTTGCGAGCAGGAACACCACGGTGACTACCAGCAGGATAGTGACCGTGATCTGGAAGTTCAGCACGTCCCGTCCATGCTTCTCGATCAGCGGGTCCTTCCCCTTCCGGTAGATCCAGATGAGAAGCGGGATCACAAGGATGCAGAGAACAGAACTGAGGTGCAGGGCACCTAACCAGACATCGAATACCGTATCCCTTCCGAGATCAAGACCCAAGATCTCACTCAACCTGTTCAAGCTGTACAGCTCCGGCTGGCTCTCACCCTTCTCGATGCGCTGGATGGTCCGTACGCTTATCCCTGCCTCCTCTGCCAGTCTCTCCTGGGTAAGGCCTTTCTGTAATCTTAGTTCGGCAACCATATTGCCAAGTTCCGGTTGTTTCATAATGTCCTCCTTGACATACCCTAAGACTACCACTTCCTGCTGGGATTACCATGTCATGCACCTGACAGCTGCATGACAACTTCGGGCAAGTACACGACAAACTGCATGAACAGGAGAGAATTTCAGCCTACCTTCTCGACGATCAGCAGGAAGTCAGTTATTGCGGTGGCGCCCATAGGACTGAACGCCGGCCGTACATCGGGGATGATAGATACTACCTCTCCCTGCAGCTGGTTCAGGTAGGTCTCAAGGACGATCTGTATCGTATCCCGTTTCACGTCAAGGCGATGGACTTTGTAATTCATGTGCATACCCCTTTAGAAAAAGATCAAGCATGCTGTATGGGTAGTATACCATGCCCCTGTGCTGCAGCAGGATAGGTGATGTGTATGATTTTTCAGATAGATGCAGCTCTGTGCAGCTACAGAATTGCTGCGTGTATGACGTGGAAACTCATACAGTACAGTACCATCTGAAGAAGGTATATTCTGATAGTGAACTTGAAGAAGATTCAGTGTTCCAGCAGTAAACCAACACATGTAACAGATCTATTCTGATAAAGAGTTCACGAGTGAGGCAACTAGTAAGAAATACTTAATAGTTGCCGCGGATGGTAAGGTGACTGCAGAACTGGCTAAGGCATATGCTGAGAGTGAATTCGAGAAATACCGCATCACCCAGGACCGCCTCTTCGAGAGCGACTTCGACAAGCTCCTGAAGCTGATGAAGTGAAGACTATCTCAGATCTGTGAGCAGGCTGTGCCTACTCCCTGATATCGGTATCGGAGACCTTCTCAGCCTCGCCGTACTTCTCTTTCTTCCGTAACCCCCGCTTCTTAGGCTGCTCAGGTGCCGGCTGGTCCTCGAGCATGGCCTCGATCGATGCGATCTCATCCTCCGGGGTCGATTTCTTCTTCTTGTCCTTCTTAGGCTTCTTCGGGGAGGCAGCGCGTGCGGTCAGCGTCATGGGCAGCATGATGAGCACGCCGATGAGGATGGAGATGAAAACGGTGAAGAAGACCGGTACTTCCTCGAGGGTGGCGAAGATGAAGGAAATATCAGAGGTGTTGTTGAGGTTGAATGCGATGAACAGGATCAGGATCGCTGCCGCTATGATATACAGTATGGTCTTAACAGACATGGTACTCTCCTCGTAAGGTCGTGCCGATCACGTCGGTCACCTTCAGTTCTACGATGTCGCCGATGGATACAGAGTCGTCCTTCGGGAAGACGATCCTGTCGTTATGCTCAGTATGACCAACGAACTCCTCGGTATCCTTCTTAGATATGCTATCACATAAAACGGTCACTGTCTTTCCCATAGTGGTTTTTTTGTATGCATTCGTCAATTCCCGCTGCAGGTCGATGACCTGCTGCAGCCGTGCGAGCTTGGTACGGTCATCGAGCTGGTCAGGCAGCCTGGTGGAGGCAGTACCCTCCCTTGGGTTGTAGTAGTACATATATGACTCGCTGAAGCCTGAGCGTCTCATCATGCCCAAGGTGTCCTCAAGGTCCTCCTCACGCTCCCCGGGGAATCCGACCATGATGTCGGTGGTGAAGGTCATCTCCGAATCGGCAGTCTTCAGTCTCTCGATGATCCCGTAATAGGTATCGGCATCGTACTTCCTATTCATGGCTTTCAGTATCCCCGTCGAACCGCTCTGCATGGGCAGGTGTATATGGCTGCAGATCGCCCGCTCCCTGCTGATGAGCTCGATGAGCTCATCAGGGAAGTCCTTGGGGTGGGCACTCATGAAACGGAGCCAGGTGAGTTCGGGCACCTCAGCGATGATACGGCGCAGCAAGGCTGGGAAATCGACCTGGGAGCCATCCTCGCAGGTGTAGGCATAGGAATTGACGTTCTGTCCGAGAAGCGTAACCTCCTTGACTCCTTTCGCTGTCAAGGAACGGATCTCCTCAACGACCTCGTCTGCCTTACGGGAGATCTCCCTGCCCCGTACATAGGGGACGATGCAGTAGGCGCAGAAGTTGTTGCAGCCGTTCATGATCGGGACGAAGGCGGAGTATTCGCCATCCCGGTAGTAGGAGGATGCGAAACTGTACTCGTCGCTTACCGAATCGTCTTGGGAGAGGAAATGGATGATATCGGTCTTGTCGTTGGTGCCGATGACCAGGTCGACGGACGGTTCCTTCTCGATGAGCTCCTCTTTCAGCCGCTCAGCCATGCAGCCAGTGATGATGAGCTTGAGGTCCTTCGACTGCTTGAGATGCTTGTAGAAGCCGAGCCGGCCCCAGATCCTGTTCTCAGCCGTTTTTCGCACCGAGCAGGTGTTGAGGATGACGATATCGGCATCCTCGGGTGAGTTTGCCGCACGAAAGCCCCGCTTGAGGAACTCGGCATCGAGCACATTGGACTCGGCGATGTTCATCTGGCAGCCGTAGGTCTCTATGAAATAGCTTCGGTGTTCTTCGTTATGGTCCATCTAGATCCTGTTCTTCGCTGACTTTATGGTGTTGTACATGAGCATGGTGATCGTCATCGGCCCCACTCCTCCGGGAACGGGGGTGATGAATGAGGCCTTCTCTGAGACTTCACTGAAGTTGACATCCCCGACGAGTCGGTACCCGCGTTTCTTTGAGGGGTCATCGACCCGGTTCACGCCGACATCGATGACGACCGCGCCGTCTCGGATCATGTCTGCCGTGATGAGCTCAGGGATCCCGACTGCCGCGATGATGATATCGGCCTGGCGAGTATGGTACCCGATGTCTGGGGTACGGGAATGGCAGACTGTTACCGTGGCATTAGCGAACTTATGCTTCTGGAGCAGCAGGTTTGCGACCGGCTTCCCCACGATGTTGCTCCTCCCGACGATGCAGACATGCTTCCCCTCGGTGGGGATGTCACAGTACTCGAGGAGCTTGATGATCCCGTAGGGTGTACAGGGGTAGAAGGTATCCATGCCGGTGACCATCTTCCCGATGCTCATGGGGTGAAAACCGTCCACGTCCTTGGCAGCATCTATGGCGAGCAGCACCTTCTCCTCGTTGATATGCTTCGGCAGGGGTAGCTGGACGAGGATGCCGTCGATCTGTTCGTCGTGGTTCAGCTCATCGATGAGTCCAAGGAGTTCATCCTCGGTGGTATCGACCGGGAAGTCATAATCCCGTGCATGGATGCCGAGCTCCTTGCAGGTCTTTCTCTTCCCTCGTACATAGGACTGGCTTGCCGGGTCCTCACCTACGAGCACCACTGCCAGTCCCGGGGTGATCCCCTCTGAAGAGACCAGTGCCTCGACCTCAGCTTTCAGCTCGTCCTTTATCGTCTGCGATACCTTTTTTCCGTCAATGATCGTTCCCATCTCAATTCTCCAGATATTTTCTAAAAAGTTTAACGAATTATATCGATAATTGTTATCTATATAAAGTACCCCGATTATCTTTGGAAGAATTCTGGAGGCTGTTTCGGATCTTTGATTGATATATGCAACATCTTTTGGTACTATCAATTGTCATTTTGTTAAGGAAGGTTACTTCATGAAGCCAAAACAACTCGCTCTTCTCGTCCTTGCTGCACTGCTTCTCACGGTCCCATTCAGCCTGGCTGCAGCAGAGACCGATCAAGCTGACCCAGCCGCTGCCTTCAGGTATGATACGGGTGACCAGCTCTTCTTCTTCGATGCCGGCCTGTACAGGCCGCTGTTCGTCCTGAGCCCTGCAGAGGGATTCGATCCCGTATTGGACAACACCTATTTCGGCGGCAATGCCGGCATGGGGTTCGAGGCATTCCTCAACCATAACGTCTCACTCGGGGCTGAGATCAGCTATACCTTCGCCTACGCGAAGGATAACAACCTCTACACCTCCGTACCCCTCTCGGCCAGTCTCTCTTACTACCTGAGCCAGGGAACGATCGACCTCCCCATCTCACTCGGTGCCGGGGTCGTCTACAACTCGTTCGCTGACCAGTCCTACTTGAGCCCGATCTTCCTCAAGCCGCAGGTCGGCGTGTTCTGGAACTTCAACGAGAACTGGGGCGTGGGGATCGACCTAGACTACTGGTTCGTCCCGGAGTTCTACACCGGCACGAATGCTGACAAGACAGCCTACATGAACAGTGCATCTGTCCGCCTGGCCCTTCAATACATGCAATAGGAGAGAACTATGAAACGAATTACCACCATACTGCTGCTGAGCCTGATCACGGTCCTCTTCCTGCTCTCCTGCAACCTGGACGGTGCAGGGATCTTCCTCTCCATGGCTGCTGCCGAGGAGACTGCAAGCACTGACTACTCTGATTCTGCCGTACAGAACATCCTGCAGATAGACGGAAGCGACAATCTCTTCATTCGGATGGGGAAGAGCATCAAGTACAAGATCTATACCAATGATACAGCTCTCTGGGATGAGGTCACCGCACTCGACGGGCTGATCAACGATGTTGAGTTCTGTAACGATTACTACTACTTCGCCCTCTTCGACTCCGATACGACAGCCGCTCTCCACACCTATGACAACTCAGCGGACACCTTCGATAAAGATATCGTGATCGGTGACCTGACAGCGCTGGGGACCCCTGCAGTTGCAGGCGTCAAGGTATCAGCACTCTTCACCGATGATACCGCTGCATTCGCTGTCTATGATGATGGGACCAATTACGTCCTGGTTTCCCTTGATGGGGGAGCTATCACCCATACACTGACCACGTCACTGGCATCTGCTGACTCCACCGTGAAAGCCAACGCCTTCTCCGTATATGACAGTGGTACATCCACCTCCTATATCTTCATCAATGCAGATGATGGAACTGCCATCACCACCTACTATGCGACCTATACCGGAGGGACCTTGTCGGCACTGACTGAGATCACCAACAGCGAATTCACCGAGCACCTCATCGGCGGGTTCAGCTACAGCAATATCCTCTACTTGATGACTAACGACGGGAACGTCTTCTCCTTCGATCCGTCCGGGGACCTGAATACTCCCGCTGATACTGACTCGATCCTTGCAGACCAGGAGAATGACCTCATCACGATCGGCAAGACCAGTGCCGGCAAGGATCTCGTCCGGTCCTCCGGTGTTCCGACGGTACTCGTTAACGACGGGACTGATGACATCATCCTCGTAGCCGGTGATGAGGAGCTCTTCGAGCTCAATATGACAGACCTCCTCGCAAGTACCGATGATCCCCCAACCATCACCCCTGCAGCCGTGGAGGCTCAATCAGGGAACTACTTCAATGCCCTCTCCGGGACGAGGATCCTTGATTTCTATGACCATTCAGGAAGTGCTGCGGACTGGGAATTCCTCTCATCGACTTCCACGAGCTTCATCCTCGAGACCACTGCAGAGGATGCAGTATCGACGATCATCCCGTAAGAAGAAGCCTGCGTATCAATAAAAAAGGAGTTCACCATGAACTCCTTTTTTATTGATTTTTGGACCTTTTTCTGCCTAAGGCTATTTGATCAGCGATTTGAGGATCTGCCGTACCTCGGGATCCTCATAGGCTGCATCGATCTCATCAGGCTTCAGCCCGATATACTCATGGTTCATGTAATGTATCCAGGAATCCTCTTCCGGGGATGCGATGACGTGTTTGCGGCAGTAGTAGTCAGGCTGCAGGGGGAGGTGCTCCTTGTAGGTGGGGTACTTGTAGTCATGGACAGCGATCTTGAGGTCCTCCCTCGGTATACCCTTATCCATCAGGACCTCGCCGAGCTTGTTGATGGTCTTCCCCGTGTCGAAGATATCATCGACGACGAGGATCTTGTCCCCGGAGCGAAGATAATCAGGTGAGTAGGTCCAGCCGTCGATCATGACCTTGGACTGCTCCCGCACATCAGTATAGGAGCGTGCGACGACGGCCGCATAGAAGACCGGCCGCGTCTTGTAGGGGGTGACCAGCTTGTAGTACTCGCTGAACACATTGGCAAGGTATGCTCCACCTCTCAGCAGGGTATAGATGATATCCGGGACGAACCCGTCCTCTGAATAGATCTTATGGACAAGCTTGAACGCATTGTCCCTCAGCATGGTCGGTGAAACAAAATCCTTTGACATCTACTTCTTGACTCCTATCTTGTAAATCTTGCCGTTCCTGATATAGGTCACGGTATAGTCCGATACAGTATCATCCGATATTACACCATAAAACCCTTCGATGGAAGTGATCTTGCTGCCGTTTATCTCGGTAATGATGTCATAGTTCTTGAGCCCGGCCTGCTGGAACCTGTTCTGCTCGCTCGTGGAGGTGATCAGCTGGATCATGACACCTTCCTGAGAATCACTCAGGCCGAGTGACGAGAGGATCTCCTCGTTGAGCTCTATCGGCAGGATGCCCGGCCACAGCAGCTCTGAGGACTGCGATATCTCCTCATCGCTCTTTCTCTGCTCGAGGGTGACGTTGGCATGGTAGTAGCTGCCGCCTCGGTAGATCGTGAAGACCTGCGGCTCCCCGAGCGGTGCATCGCTGATGTACCTGGAGAGCTTCTCTAAGTCGAGGTTGGCCTTATCATTGAATCCCGTGATGATGTCACCGGCGCGAAGGCCGCCCTTGTAGGCAGGGGAATCAAGGTAGATGTTCGCGACGAAGACTCCCTTGACGGCAGTCTTCTCATCATTGTTCTGCAGTGATGCATACTGGTCCATATCGAGCATGGAGATGCCGAGCCAGCCGTCCACTGCCTGGCCGTACTCGATGAGTTCATCGATGATCAGCTTGGCATTATCGATCGGTATGGAGAAGCCAAGGCCGATGGAGCCGCCTGACGGGGCTGCGATCCAGGTATTGATCCCGACCACCTCGCCGTAGATATTGACCAGCGGGCCGCCTGAGTTCCCTGAATTGATCGCGGCATCCGTCTGGATGAAGTCATTGATGTTGTTGATCTCCTGCCCGGAACGGCCGAGGGCACTCACGATGCCTGCCGTAACGCTTGAGACATAGCCGAAGGGGCTTCCCATGGCCAGGACCCAGTCTCCGACCTTCATGTCTGATGAAGAACCGAGGGTCGCGATCGGGATGTCATGCTCGTCAGACTGGAAGCTGACAATCGCCAGGTCACGCCGTTCATCGGTACCTACCAGTTCAGCTGTATAGGTCCGCTCGTCATCGAGCACTACCTCGATACTCTCGGAGTCACCGGCAACATGGTTGTTCGTCAGGATATAGTAGGTATCGCCGTCCTTCCGGAAGATGACGCCTGAACCGAGACGGTTCGACTCATACTCCTGGTAGGGGTTGGAGTCAAAGAACCAGGGCCAGCCCTGCATGGTGTTCTGCCTCACCTCGATCGCGGTGACGTTGATCTCCACGACAGTCGGGAGGACCTGCTCTACCACCTGGTTGAATGAGTACTGGAGTTCCTCGATCCGTGCTATGGATCCGGTTCCAGATGTCTTTGTCGTTGTCTCCTGGGTGCCGCTGGTCGCCAACTGCTGTATTTCGGCATCAGTCACCGGTTCTAGGCTGGTCTGAGGAGTCTGAGTCTCCTTCGTACCAGCTGATCCCAAGGTAAGCGTGGCGAGTACCAGTATGACCAGCACTGCCCCGATAAGAAAATAAGGTTTAGGTCGTCTCATTATAAGCACCTCACGTGAAATATTTTTACAAAGCAGTCAATATTTCCACACCTTCTTCGACCACGAGTACTGTATGTTCCCAATGGGATGAAGGCTTGCCGTCCCTGGTGACAACCGTCCATCCGTCATCAAGATGTTTTATATGCCTGGAGCCCATGTTTATCATCGGCTCGATCGCCAGCACCATGCCGGGACGGAGCCGGGGGTTGGGCCCGATGCTCAGGTAGTTCGGGATCTGCGGCTCCTCATGCTGGGAGAGCCCCACACCGTGTCCGCAGTACTCCTTCACCACACCGTAGCCTGATTTTATCGCATGTGAGTAGACAGCCCGCGAGATATCGCTGATGCGGTTCCCAGGCTTCACCTGGGAGACAGCCAGATCCAGGCACTCCCTCGTGACCCGGTTCAGCTTCTCTACCTGGGCAGTACCCTCCCCGACGATGATCGACTGGGCAGCATCACTGAAGTAGCCGTCAAGTTCTATCCCGAGATCGATACTGACGAGATCCCCCGAGTGGAGCACGCGTTTGCCGGGAATGCCGTGTATGATCTCCTCATTGACGGAGATACACGCCGTTGCCGGGAACCCCATGTACCCGAGGAAGGCAGGTTTACCCTTATGGTCGGTGATGAACGAATAGCAGAACTCATCCACCTGCTTCGTCGTCATACCGGCAGCCACATGGCCGCGCAGTTCCTCGTGCAGCCTGGCAAGCAGCCTGCATGACTTCCTGATTCCCTCTATCTGCTCTTCGTTCTTCAGTTGGATCATAACTCGTTCTTCTTTATGGCGTCCAGGACTCCGTTGATAAAACTGTATGAGATATCATCACTGAACTCGATCGAGAGCTTCACAGCCTCATCGATCACGATGTTCGGATGTATCTCCTTTGTATAAAATAATGAAAAAATGCTCAATCGTAGAATATTTCTGTTAATTTTCCCGATTTTTTCTACAGAACGGTTCCTGCTGTATTTTCTGATCAGCTCATCGATCTCTTCCAGGTGCTCTTTCGTACCCTGGACAAGGTAGGTCGAGAAGAGGTTCGTCTCCGTCTCATCCCCATTGGAATCCCCGTCACCTTCTGCATCCCATGCTACCAGGTCCCCTTCGGAGATGTCACGGGTCAGGTCCCAGGCATAGAGCTGCTGCAGGGCGAGCGATCGTGCGGTATGGCGTATCTTACCCTTGCCCATCAGTTCTGGCCCAACAGGATGGTGATCTCTGCCTCATCCCGCAGGTCTGCGACGAGTGAGGATATTGCGGCCTTGTAGGCAGCGTCCTGGTTGTCGGTATAGAGTTTTTGGGTGATGTACTGGTTCACCGTCATCGAGTTCGATGGGCTCAGGGTATCACCGAGCTGCAGGATCTTCGGTGACTTCCGCTCGATGAGCTTGACGATATGGTAGCCGGAATTCGACTTCACGACCTTTGAGATCTCCCCTTCTTCCAGCGCGAATGCCACATCGAAGAACTGCTCACCGAGGATGGCCTTCTTCGTGGCATCGTTGATCGCGATCCAGCCGAGGGTACCGCCGATGAACCTGGAGTTCTCGTCGTCGGAGTACTCGATGATCTGGTCATCGAAACTCTTGACCCCGTAGAGGATGTTCCTCCCGATCTTCTCGGCAAGCGCCTTTGCCTGCTCATCGGTCCTTCCTGCCTTACTGATGAAGATATGGCTGACCTTGATGTATTCCGGGTTGATGAAGCTTGCCGCGTTCTTCTTGTAGTAACTCTCGATCTCCTGCTTCGTCGGTGCCTTGGCGGAATCGAGGATATCGCTCTTGGCCTGACTGATGTAGGCATCGACGATGTAGTTCTCGTAGATTTTGGCGCGGTACTCAGCGAGGGTAAGCCCGAAATAGGAGTTGAGCACCTGCTCGAACTGCGCATCGTTGAGGTTGGTCCCAAGCTGCTGCGAGACGGAAGCCCGCTGTTTGTTCACCAGGGTATCGAGGTCCTGGTCGCTCAAGGTGACGCCGTCGCGCTCAGCCCCCTGGAGGACGAGCAGGTCGTTGATCATGATCTCGAGGACATACTCCTCGGTGATCCCCTCAGTCGAGCTGCCAGCCTGTATACGTGCAGCCTTATAGCTCTCGAGCTTCCCCTCGAGCTCATCGACGGTGATCATCTCGGACCTGATGAGGTTCACGACCGCCGCCGGCTGGTTCAGGACCACCTGGGCGGGAAGCAGGTGAACTGCGAAGATGAGCATGAGTAACAGTACTAGGTGGATTTTGCTTAATTTCATGGATGGTGCCTCATTTGCCGATGTGCAGACGCTTCCCGATCTGTTCAGCATCCTGGGACTGCTGGAGGATCTCGGAGAACTTCAGGTACATACCCTCGTGCTCCATGGTATCCATCAGGGCCTTGAGCGTCTTGTTCTTCCGTATACCGCCGCCATTGATGAAGGCGAAGGAACGTTTTCCCGAGACGGATCCGCACTGTGCGAGAAAATTCTTCACTGAATCGGGGATCTTGCCCCCGAACGAGGTTGATGCAGTCGTACCGAGCGCGATGTAGTCATAGAAGGAGACCTTCTTGCCCTGCTCTTTCGTCCCGTCGATGATATCGACCTGGTGTCCCTGGGATAAGATCCCCTTGGACAGGCCCTTCGCGGTCTCAAGCAGCTTGCTTCCATTCCCCTGATAACATATGACGATACAGACTCTCATGAACAACCCCAAAAATATAGACCGCTATAACAGGTGTTATAGCGGTCCTCTGATTCTAATCTTATACTACTCTGCCTGGTCTGCCGGAGTGTCATTCCACCATTCAGTGGTCTCCTGACTCGTCTGCTGTGCCTGTGTGAGCAGGCTGTCGCTTGACGGTGTCCGGTTGATGAACGCCAGAGAGAACGCCAGTACCAGGAACAGTGCCCCGACGATATAGGTTATCTTCGTCAGGATGTTGCCTGAGTTCGACCCGAAGGTGGTATCGCTGGCTCCGCCGAAGATACCGCCGAGTCCTTCACTGTGCTCATCCTGGATGATGACCAGAAGGATCATCAGTATGCAGACGATGACGAACAGCACTAATAAGATTACGCCAAAAACTCCCATTAAAAACTCCAATAATTATGCATCGAATGTAACGATTGGTACAAACAATTCAGATTTTAACGATGCACCGCCGACGAGGGCACCGTCGATGTTCTCTTTAGCCATGAGGTCTTTCACATTGTCAGGCTTCACAGAACCACCATACTGTATTATTACCTCATCTGCAGCGTCTTTGTCAAAGAGTTTTTCAACTTCCCCCCTGATATATGCATGAATCGCATCCGCATCCTCAGGTGTGGCTGTCTTGCCGGTCCCGATCGCCCAAACTGGCTCATATGCGATCGTTACCTTCGAGAACTCTTCTTTTGATACATCCTTGAGCCCGCCGAGCAGCTGAGTCTGGCATACAGCCTCAGCCTGTCCTGCTTCACGCTCTTCGAGGGTCTCCCCTACGCAGAGGATGACTTCAAAACCGTAGGAGAGCGCGAGCTTGACCTTTCGGTTGATGAACTCGTCACTCTCACCGTAGATCGCCCTCCTCTCGGAGTGCCCGAGGATGACGGCGTCCACGCCGAGGTCCTTGAGCATAGCAGGTGCCACTTCACCAGTGAAGGCCCCTGATTCGTTATCTGACATATTCTGTGCCCCGACGAGGATGTTCGACCCTGCCACTGCAGCCTTGACTGCAGGGATGGTGGTGAACGGCGGCGCAACGAGTACTTTCGCATTGCAGCCTGCAACCGCAGCTACGAGCTCTTCAGCGAGAGCGACGCCCTCGGTGGCCGTCTTGTTCATCTTCCAGTTTCCAGCAATGAATGCTCTTCTCATCTGTCTCTCCTAGTTCATCAGTGCGGCGATACCGGGAAGTGTCTTGCCTTCCAGGAATTCGAGGGAAGCCCCGCCGCCGGTGGATACATGGTCTATTTGATCAGCATATCCGAATTTGTTCACTGCAGCAACGGAATCTCCGCCGCCTACAACCGTGATCCCCTTGCTCTCGGCTACCATCTTCGCAACCTCAGTGGTACCTTTCGCGAAAGTATCGAACTCGAACACGCCCATGGGGCCGTTCCAGACGATGGATCGTGCGCTTGAAAGTGCTGTACGCACTGCTTCGAGCGTCTTGGGACCGACATCGAGGCCAAGGAGGCCATCCGGCACATTCTGGTCATCGACAGCGACTGCTTCCGCATCCTCGGCGAAGGCCGCCGCACAGACATGGTCGAGCGGGAGGATGATCTGCACACCCTTCTCGTCGGCTGCCTTCAGGAGGTTAGCCGCAACTTCGATGTAGTCCTCCTCGAAGAGGGATGCACCGATCTCCTTCCCAAGCACTTTCAGGAAGGTGAAGGCCATGCCGCCTGCGATGATGATGGTATCACAGGTGTCGAGCAGTGACTGGAGCACGCCGATCTTCGATGATACCTTCGCCCCGCCGATGATTGCCACGAACGGCTTCTCTGGGGCTGTGAGCAGCGGTGAGAAGAACTTCACTTCCTTCTCGATGAGGAACCCGGCAACTGACGGGAGGTACTTCGTGACACCCTCTGTCGAGGCGTGTGCACGGTGTGCGGTACCGAATGCGTCATTCACATAGACATCACCGAGCTTCGCGAGTTTCTCAGCGAACGCAGGGTCATTCTTCGTCTCTTCTTTGTAGTAACGTACATTCTCCAGAAGAAGAACCTGTCCAGGCTCAAGCGCCTTTGCCTGTGCCTCTACTGCATCACCGATGCAGTCATCTGCCATGAGGACCTCTTTCCCAAGAAGTTCACTGAATCTGGCAGCGACAGGAGCAAGGCTGAACTCAGGCTTCCTCTCACCTTTCGGGCGACCAAGGTGAGTCATCACGACCAGTGATGCACCTTCCTGCTCGAGAATATACTTTATTGTCGGGAGAGCTCGTTCGATCCTGGTCGCATCAGTAACGACCCCCTCTTTGAGGGGGACGTTAAAGTCGACTCGGATCAGGACTCTCTTGTTTGTCAAATCAATATCTTTGACGGTTCTTAAGTCCATATCACAAATCCTTTAGTTAATTATACGAGTTTCTCCGCAAGGTCGACGACTCGGGTTGAGTAACCGAACTCATTGTCATACCAGGAGCAGATCTTGAAGAACCCTTCGCCCATCTTCATGGTGCACAGGCCGTCGAAGATCGATGAGTGGCTGTTGCCCTTGATGTCCATCGATACGATAGGATCTTCGGTGTACTGGAGGATCCCCTTCATGGGGCCTTCAGCAGCTTTCTTGACTGCGGCGTTGAGTTCCTCGACAGTACAGTCCTTAGCCAGTTCCATGGTGAGGTCCACGATGGATCCTGTAGGGGTGGGGACTCGCATAGCCATACCGTTGAGCTTACCGTTGAGCTCGGGGATGACGAGACCGACAGCCTTTGCAGCACCGGTTGTGGTGGGGATGATCGAGAGAGCTGAAGATCGAGCCCTTCTCAGGTCGCCGTGGGGTGCATCGAGGATGACCTGGTCGTTGGTGTAGGCGTGAACTGTGGTCATGAGACCCTTCACGATACCGAACTCGTCATTGATAGCCTTCGCAACAGGTGCGAGACAGTTGGTCGTACAGGAAGCGTTCGAGAACGCATCGTTGGACAGGTCGAGTTCTGAGTCATTCACACCGAGGACGATGGTCTGGTCGATCTTGTCCTTAGCGGGAACGGAGAGGATGACCTTCTTGGCACCAGCCTTGATGTGGTCCTTGTAACCGCCCCTCTCAGTCTCTGCCTTGGTGAATACACCGGTTGACTCGATGACGACATCGACACCAAGCTCTCCCCAGGGGAGTTCAGCAGGATTTCGAACTGCAAAGATCTTGATTTCCTTACCGTCTACGATGATAGAATCATCGGTAGATGAGACTTCCTTGTCATACACGCCGTATGTTGAATCATACTTCAGCAGGTGTGCAAGAGTCTTGGGGCTTGTCAGGTCATTGAGAGCCACGATCTCGATGTTCTCACGCTCGGATGCGATCTTGAAAACGTTCCTTCCAATTCTTCCAAACCCATTAATAGCAATTTTCATAGTACATGAACCTCCGAATAGTATATATATAACCGACTAAACTATATAGAAACACGGACACTCTTGTCAATCAAGTCAACTGTCCTTAATCACCAGTTTAACGGTATTTATCTTATGACCGGACATACTCTGGACGATGAAGTCGATATTTTTGTAGCTAATCGATTCCAGGTCCTCGGGGATCTTCCCGAAGAGCTCGAAGACGAAGCCGCCGATCGTCTCGAAGTCCTCGTCGGGCAGCGAGAGGTCGAGCGCCTCGTTGATCTCGTCGATCGTGGTGCGCGCCTCGCAGAGATAGATGTTCTTCGCGATCTTTATGATGTCGTCCGTCTCGTTGTCGAACTCATCCTGGATGTCGCCTACGATGAGCTCGAGGATATCCTCGAGGCAGATGATGCCGGATACCCCGCCGTATTCGTCGACCGCCACCGCGATATGGACCTTCCTGAGCTTGAACTCCTTCAGGAGGTCATCGAGGCGTTTGCTGTCAGGGACGAAATAGGTCTTCCTCATCGAGGTCTCCACCGAGAACGGCTTCTTGCTCTCGACATACCGGAGCATGTCCTTGGCATAGACCATGCCGATGATGTTGTCGATCGTCTCACGGTACACGGGGTATCGCGAGAAGCCCTTCGTGTTGATCTCCCTGATCACGTCGCCGAGCGGCATGTCCGTGGAGAAGAACTCCACATCGATCCGCGGGACCATCACCTCCTTGACGGTGGTCTCCGAGAGCTCCTCGATCCCCTGGATCATATCCAGCTTCTCGGTGCGCTCCTCGACCGTCTCCTTATCTTCAGAGGGTCTGATCAATCTGCCGAAGAAATCGGCTAACCTGTTACTCAAAACGTATCTCCAGAAGCTCCTCTAGGATCTGTTCCTGTCGGAGCAGCATCGGCTCCCCGGGATCATTCGTCCCATGGTCCATCCCGCAGAGATGGAGCATCCCATGGATCAGGAGCCTGTGTAATTCCACATACTCACTCACATTAAAGTATTTGGCATTTCTTTTCAATGTATCAACCGATATAATCATGTCACCGAGCAAGGATTCTTCCACCGGGAACTCATCATCTATATTCTCTGACTGGGGAAATGACAGGATATCAGTGGGTCCCTCCTTTCCCCGGTATGCTTCATTGAGCTCAGCGATCTCCTCGTCCCCGCAGAACGTGACTGAGAACTCCTGTTCGTCCAGTCCCAGGTATGCACAGAGCCGTTCGAGGAACGCCTCTACCTCCCCGACATCGATGAGCTCATCCTCGACCCTGCTCAACACATCTATCGTACAACTCACTTCTTCGCCTCCTCAGGCAGGTCAGGATACTCGATCCTCGTATGGTACCGGCCGGCAAGGATGATGATGAAGCTGTTCTTGATCTTCTCCAGGTCATGGAGGGAGAGGTCACAGTGGACGAGCTGCCGGTGTTCGATCTTATCCATGAATATCTTCCAGATGAGCTTCTCGATCTTCGAGGTGGTCGGCTGCTTCAGGGTCCTCGATGCCGCGTCCACGCTGTCGGCGAGCATGACGACACCAGCCTCCCTCGTCATGGGAGGGGTCCCGTTATACGAGAAGTCCTCAGGTGCGATCCGGCCGCCCTTGTCCTTGTCCTTGTCGGAGTTGATCAGCGCCTCGCGGTAGAAGTAGCTGATCAGATCGCTCCCGTGGTGCTGGGCCACGATATCGATGATCTCCTGCGGCAGGCCGATCGCCTTCGCCTTCTCTATCCCGAGCTTCACGTGGGACTTGATCACGACGACCGAGAGACTCGGCTTGATCTCATCATGCTTGTTGTCTCCGGTCTGGTTCTCGATGAAGTACTCGGGCTGGTCGATCTTCCCTATATCATGGTAGTAGGCACCTACACGGGCTATCAGATGGTTGGCCCCGATCGACTCACAGGCCGACTCTGCCAGGTCCGCTACCGCAACCGAATGGCTGTAGGTACCGCGGGCCATGACGGCCATGCGCTTGAGTGTCTTCGAGTTCATCGTAGTCAGCTCTATCAGCCTGAAGGTCGTCGGGAGGTTGAAGATGTGCTCGAGGATCGGCAGGAAGATGCTCACCAGCAAGCCTGCGATGAGGTTCACCGAGAAGGTGAAGATGCTGTAGGTGAGGATCTCCTCGATCTTGAGGTTCATGATGATCATGGAGAGGAACATCAGGAGCACGCTCAGGGCCGAGACAATGAGGGCCCCGATCACGAGGTCGAGCCTCCTCCTCGCGTTCTGGATGATGTAGGAGCCGATGAGCCCCAGCGCGAGGATGTAGAGGGTCTCGATCAGGGCTATATCAGGTATGGCCATCGACAGCGCGGCCAGGAGGCCGGTGACGATCAGCGAGGTGTTGCGGTTGATGATGATCGTAAGGAGCATGGAGAAGAGGATGACCGGCAGGAAGAAGACGACATACTCGATCTCGAGGGCGAAGACCTGGAAGATGAGCAGGGTGCAGACACCAAGGTAGATGATGGTGAACGTCAGGCACATATAGAGGTACTGGACCCTGCGGTGGGTATGCGGGATGTTCTTCAGCAGCAGCCACGCGGCGATCAGCACGGAAGCCGCGTAATAGAGGATCCGGCCGATGATCTCATAGCTGCTCTGGCTGACTGCTACCTGTTCCAGGGCGCGAATGCGCTCATAGTCATCCTCGGTGATGACGAAGCCCTCCTTGAGGATGAGCTCACCCTCCTCGATGGTCTTCATGACCGGGTCGATCCCCTGCAGGGCACTGAGCCTGCGCCGTTCTGTCGTGATGCTGTCGTATATGACATTGTTCTCGGCCAGGGCCGTGACCATGGTGAGAGCGGTATCCTTGAATTCGCCGAGGTGGGCCTGGTCCTGGAGGAACAGCCTGTCGAGGTACCCTCCCAGGGTATCGAGGGTGAGCAGGTCCCCGGATGGGACCTCGGACTCGATCGTGCCGCCGTCGACACTGGTGCTGACCTGGAGGAGGGAGATCACCTCAGGGTCGTCTGCCGCGGCAAGTTCCGCATCAGCGCAGATACCCTTCTCATAGATCTGGATCAGCACCTCTTCGATGTAGGAGAACAGATATGCACGCTCCTGTGCCTCATAGGAGAGTACGACCTGGAGGCTGTCACCGGTAAAATAGGTATCCAGCCCGGCCTCATTGATCCGTTCGACCTTCTCGAGGGTGGGAATCTCCTCCAGCATGACCGTCCGTATCTGATCAAGGGTATCGAGGGAATCCAGGGACCTGGTCAGCGATATCCTGAACACGGGCAGGACAGCCTGTGACGCGGCCTCCTGGAGTTTCGCCGTAGCGGTCGTGTCGATGTAGTAGACCGTCTCATCCGCTGCGACATCCTTGGTCGCGAGCTCCCCGACACGGTACCCGAGCACGGTCTTGTCGATGACATCGGACAGCCTCTTATGGAGGAGGATGTCAACCGCTGAGATCCCGGCCACACAGAGGACCGTCAGCACGGTGAGGATGACCCTGTGCTTCAGGGATACCCTACCGCTCCTGTTTTTCTGACTCTTTTTCATAGGCATGTATTATTCTTCTTACGAGAAGGCTCCGTACCACATCGGAGGTATCCATCATGATACTCTCGATGCCCGGGATCGCATGAAGCAGCCTGGAAGCATGGAGCAGTCCAGAGTTGTGCTTCTTCGGCAGGTCGATCTGTGTGATGTCGCCGGTGACGACCGCCTTCGCCCCGAATCCGATCCTGGTCAGGAACATCTTCATCTGTTCTTTCGTAGAATTCTGAGCTTCGTCAAGGATGATGAACGCCTGCTGCAGACTCCTCCCTCTCATATATGCTAAGGGGGCTATCTCGATGACCCCCTGCTCCTCCATCTTCTTTACCGTATGCAGGCTGATCATGTTCTCCATGGCATCATAGAGCGGTTTGAGGTACGGTGAGATCTTCTGCGTGAGGTCCCCGGGAAGGAACCCGAGGGATTCCCCGGCCTCGACGACGGGCCTGGTGAGGACGATCTTCTTCACCTCCCCGGCGTGCAGGGACTCCAGGGCCTTGGCGATCGCGAGGAAGGTCTTGCCGGTACCGGCAGGGCCGATCCCGAAGACTACCTGGTTCTCATCCATGGCCTTGAGGTAATCACGCTGGTGGCGGCTCTTGGCAAGGATCTTCTTGCCAGCGACGAGGGCGAACTGACGAGCTTCACCGCCGTTCTCGTAGAACCCATCAGGCAGCAGGTCATGGTAGATGAGGTTGATCTGGTATTCATCGAGCTCGAACCCCTCGGAGATGAACCGCACCATCTGTGAGAAGAGGGAACGGACCAATTCCTTCCGTGGCTCATCGAGCGTGTCCGGGACCTCGAACGTGTTCCCGCGGTAGTTGAGTCTCACACCGATCAGCTTCTCGATCGATCCCAGATGGGAATCGCCAGCCCCGCACAGCTGCTGCAGTATATCGGCATCTTCTACGACTATCTTCAAAGAAACTCCTTATTACTTCACGTCGAGCGTGAATGTATCATCGTCATCCTTCTCGACGGAGGTCTGGAAATCCAGTTCGGGGATCGCTTTCCACTGCACATAGAAGGAGACCTTCGGCTGCCACTCCCATGTGCTCTTCGTATCATTATACCCTATTCCCCCGATAATATCAGCATGGATATCCCAGTCCTTCATGTAATGTACTATACCAACTTGCAGAGAATCAAGGTTGAAATTGGACGCAAGGCGGTCATCACGGTTGAAGAAGTTGAATGAGAGCAGCAGATCTTCCAGGAATCCCGGGGTCGTACCGTCATTGAAGGCCGGGAAATAGGTATAGGTCGCACTGTTCTTCGATGTGGAGGAGAAGGTAAGGTCGAGGAACTCGGCGATGCTGAAGTTGCAGAAGAACCTGAAATCGAGGCTGTTGTCATAGAAGTCGGTCAGATCGAGGTACCAGGAACTCTCGAAGCCCGCTTCGATACCGATCCGGTCCTTCCAAGCCCTCTGGAAGAATGAGATCTCACCGGTATCCACCTTGAACTTCGTGAGGGATAAGCCGGTATCGAAATAGGCGGTGGGCGTGAGGATGTTCTCGAACCAGAAGGAGGCATAGGCCTTCTCATAGGTAAGTCTTGCCCAGCCGGAATCGAAGAGGTCCTCGTAGATGTCGAAGTACCACCCCCCGCTGAGGGAGAGATCCTCACCGAGGGAGATGGTATGTGCCGCGGTCAGCATGGAGTCGGCGAGCACATCAAGGTCATGGTCATAGGTAAGGGAGACCTTCGAACCGTTATCGAAGGTATAGCCGTATTTCACTGAGATGGGGTCGAGCTCGTAGGTCCCGAGCAGGTCATCATAGGATACCGCTGTCGACAACGAGAGGTCGCTGCTGCCGTAGCGCAGGGAAACCGACGGGGTGATGACGGAATCGAGGGGCGGCAGGTCCCACCTGAGGGAGAGCTTGAGATACCTCTCATCCTCACCTACCCTCTGGGACAGGGACAGGCGGTGCTTGAGCACGGTCTCATCATCTGGGTCGGTGTTGTAGAGGTATGACGAATACTGGTAGGAGAGGTCGAGGATCCTGCTGGAAACCTTGAGATCCCCGATGAGGAAGGTATCCTCCTCATGGTAGGGGTCGACGGTATCGACGAAACTGTTCCGGTGCTCGATATCGAACACAGGGGAAAAGGTTCCCGAGAACGACAGGAGCTCCTCGAAGAGCTCGAGGCCAAGGTCCAACTCCCCGCTCACCCGCTGGTCCACATCCTGGTAGGAGAGGTCTGCCGAATCGAAGAAGAGCTGGTTCTTGTAGAGTTCCTTGATCTCGTAGCCCAAGGAGATCCCGAGGGGTACCGAGGTCTGCGGGGTGAGTTCCAGGGTGGCTGACGGGAGCCTGGCATCAGCTTCCCTGTCCGGCAGCAGCTGCTCTTCAACCGTCTCGGCAGGTTCTTCCCTGCTGGTGGGTGCGGGGGAGAAGTCGAGGGTATAGTCCCCGAGGTCCTGCTTGCCGGGAGAATCCTCCTCTGCAGCCTGCGCCTCACCGAAACTCAGGTCCAGGAGGGTCCCGGTGACCGTGAGCGACCCGTCGGGCAGCACCACCGAGTCGATCACATACTCCTTCGTGGTCGTATCGTAATCATCCCAGGAGATCTCCGCATCGAGGGAAGACAACGTGATCTTCCTGATGTAGGGAGAGATGGCTTTCACCTCCCAGCTCCCATCGGCCTCAAGCGTCCAGGAGTAGTCATCGACATCTGAGAAACTCTGGGTGAACGCGTCACGCGAGAAGATATCGTCAAGCTTGAAATAGGATTTCCTCGTGAGCAGGTCACGCCTCACGTCCGGGTCTGAGTAGAGCGGCATCTCAAGAGAGAAATCGAGGTGGTCCTGGTCTATCGCGGCGGAGAGTTCCGTCAGGTACCGCAGGTCGCTGCTCCCCGCGTAGCCTGCCCCGGTATACAGCGAGAGCTCATCGACGAAGAGCAGCTCCTTGAATTGTGAATCGAGGGTAACCTGCAGTCCGGTATCACCGAACACATCGGCATAGAGGTTCACGAACGAATCCGTATCATGCGCCCACTCCTGCAGGTCGTTCTGCGGTTCATCCTGGTAGGTCAGGATCATCCCGTCAAAACTCGTGTATGGCGTCGTCGCTATATCACGCATCCTCATGAACGAGGAGAACGAGGACTCCTCCCCATCCGGCTTCTCCAGCCCGTCACCGAGCAGCGATGTACTGGTATTGAGGAACCAGCCGCGGTCGGTATCATAGCCGAAGGAGGGGTGGAAGGCAAAGGTGTTCGACGGGTAGAAGAAGAACGGAAGATAGAGGATCGGCACCCGCCCGAGGGTCAGGACCGCATGCTCGAGGAACCAGTCCCCGTCAGGCAGGGCCTTCATCCTCGCGGCACGCAGGCCGTAGTAGGAGTTATCCACATCGGAGGTGAGGAAGCTCTCCTCGAGGAGCATGGTACCATCCTTCAGGTCGACCCGCTTCCCGGTGAGGTAGAACTCGATGGTATCCTCCTCGCTGTTGACCCGGTCAGAACGCGTGACGGCATTGCTGAAGATGCCGTCCATGTCCTCATATCCTATGAGGATGGTATCGGCGGTGTAGAGCGTCTGCTCCTTGTCCCGCAGGGCCTCGATCCTGACCGTCCCGATCGCGGTGAGCTGTTTCCGGTCATTGTCAAGGATGACCGTGTCAGCCGAGAGGGAGGTCTCGCTCCCGCTCTGGGAGTCGCTTATCGTGACCGAGACATTGCCGGAGAGACGAATGTAGGACTCATAGCTCACGGTGTCCGCATGGGTGATGGTGACTTTCAGCACGCTCTCGTCACCACTGGAAAGCTGGTATTCCCCCTGGTCTATCCCGTAATGGGTATAGAGCTCCTTTCGCAGTCCTGAAGGGGGCAGGTCACTGCGCAGGCCAAGCCGTTCGGTCCATGCCCGCAGTTCCTGGAGCGTAGAGTAAGCTATATCGAAGGCGTAACTCTCAAGGAGATGCTCCTCCCCGGCTGCGAAGAGGGCAGCCGGTATGAGAAGCAGGACTGTCATCCCAATGAGCAGTATCCTTCTAGCGTTCATGCAGGACCTTTGAGAGATAAGCGCCCGTATAGGAGCGCTCACATGCGCAGACATTCTCAGGAGTGCCTTCGCAGAGGATCGTCCCTCCTCTGTCGCCGCCTTCCGGGCCGAGGTCGATGATGTGGTCAGCGACCTTGAGGACATCGAGGTTGTGCTCGATCAGCACGACCGTGTTCCCCATGTCCACCAGGCGGTGGATCACCTCCATGAGCCGCTTGATGTCGGCGAAGTGGAGCCCGGTAGTCGGTTCGTCTATGATGTAGAACGTCTTGCCGGTGCTTCGCTTCGAGAGTTCGAGGCTGAGCTTCACCCGCTGGGCCTCCCCGCCGGAGAGCGTCAGGGCTGACTGCCCGAGCTTGATGTACTCGAGCCCGACGGACATGAGCATCTCGAGCTTATGCCTGACAGCCGGTATCGCAGAGAAGAACTCGTGGGCCTGCTCGACAGTCATGTCGAGCACGTCATGGATGTTCTTCCCCTTGTACCTGACCTCGAGCGTCTCCTTGTTGAAACGCTTCCCGCCGCAGACATCGCAGGTGACGTAGACATCTGGGAGGAACTGCATCTCGATCTTGAGCGTCCCGTCACCCTGGCAGTTCTCGCATCTCCCGCCTTTGACGTTGAAGGAGAACCTCCCCGGCTTGTACCCCCGGGCCTTCGATTCAGGCAGCGAGGCGAAGAGTTCGCGGATCGGGGTGAAGAGTCCCACATAGGTCGCCGGGTTGGACCTCGGGGTCCTCCCGATGGGGTTCTGGTCTATATTGATGACCTTGTCGATATGCTCGAGCCCCTCGATCCCGTCACAGCCGATGTTGTGCAGGGATCGCTTCTGCAATCGTGCCTGGAGTGCCGGGAAGAGGATCTCGTTGAGCAGGGTCGACTTGCCCGACCCTGACACACCGGAGATGATCGTGAGCTTCCCGAGGGGGAAGGAGGCATCGATACCTTTCAGGTTATTCCTTCTCGCATTGTAGACCGTGACCCACTTCCCGTTCCCTTCCCGGCGAACTTCGGGGACCGGGATGGAGATCCTGCCGCTTAAAAACTGCCCGGTGATGCTCTCCGGGTTTGCAGACACTTCCTCAGGCGTACCCTGTGCGATGACCCTTCCCCCGTGCACCCCTGCACCGGGACCGAGATCCACGATATAATCGGCCTCCCGGAGAGTGGACTCATCATGCTCGACGACGATGAGCGTGTTCCCGATGTCCCTAAGCCGCTTCAGGGTATCGATGAGCCTCATGTTGTCGCGCTGGTGAAGCCCGATCGAGGGCTCATCGAGTACATAGAGGACACCGGTGAGCGAGGAACCGATCTGGGTAGCGAGCCGTATCCTCTGGGCCTCCCCGCCTGAGAGCGTCCCTGCAGCACGGTCGAGGGTAAGATAGTCAAGACCTACCTGCTCGAGGAAGAAGAGCCGTTCTCGGATCTCCTTGAGGATCTGCTCGCTGATCTTGGCATTGGTCACTGACAGCTCGAGGCTGTTGAAGTAGACGAGAGCCTCCTTGACTGACAGCGCCGATATATCCATGATGTTCTTTCCCTCGATGAGGACGGCAAGGGCCTCCGGCCTGAGCCGCTTCCCTGAGCAGGCGTGGCAGTCATCACCTGTCATGAAGGAGTCCATCCACTTCCTGATTCCCTGGGAGCTCGTCTCGTAGTACCGGCGCTTCAGGTCATTGATGATCCCGGGAAACTCCTTCTCGTACTCATAGGTCCCGTTGTTCTTCTCATTGCGGTAGGTGATATGGATCTTCTCGTCCGTTCCGTAGAGCATCTTCGAGAAGATATCGTCCCCGATGTCTGAGAGCGGGGTATCGAGGGTGAAGCCGAAGTGCTTCGAGAAGGACTGCATGAGCGAACGGTTCCAGGCTGCATCGGGGTTCATCGAGGCGATCCCCCCCTCGTTGAAGGAGAGGCTCCTGTCGGGGATGAGCAGCTCGGGGTCGAAGGAGGTGACCGAACCGATACCGTTGCAGGCAGGACATGCCCCGAAGGGGTTGTTGAACGAGAAGAGCCTCGGCTCGAGCTCAGGTATGCTGATGCCGCAGTCAGTGCAGGAGTTCTTCTCGGAGAAGGTCTCACTGGCCATAGAACCATCGGCAAGCATCTGCACGACCGTGACGATGCCGTCTGAGAGTTCCAGTGCTGACTCGATCGAACTCACGAGCCGTTTATGGTTCTCCTCCTTGAGGATGACCCGGTCGACCACGATCTCGATCGTATGCTTCCGTTTCTTGTCCAGCTTGATCTCATCGGATAGCTCGATGAGCTCCCCGTCAATCCTGGCCCGTGCGAAACCGGAGCGCTTCGCATCATCGATGACCTTCTGGTGCTCCCCCTTCTTCCCGAGGATGACCGGGGAGAGGAGCATCAGCCTGGAATTCTCCGGGTACTCACTCACGAGCTCGACGATCTGGTCGATGGACTGCTCCTGGATCGGCTTGCCGCACTTCGGGCAATGCGGGACGCCGATCCTCGCCCAGAGCAGTCGATAGTAGTCGTAGATCTCGGTCACGGTCCCCACGGTGGAACGGGGATTCTTGTGCGTCGTCTTCTGTTCTATCGCGATCGAGGGGGAGAGCCCCTCGATATACTCCACATCAGGTTTCTCGAGCCTGCCGAGGAACTGTCTCGCATAGGCCGACAGGGACTCGACATACCGCCGCTGTCCCTCGGCGAAGATCGTGTCGAAGGCAAGGGATGACTTGCCGGACCCGCTGATGCCGGAGACGACGATGAGCCGGTCACGTTCGAGTTCCAAGTCTATATTCTGCAGGTTGTGCTCTTTCGCACCTTTAATGATGATCTTTTTCATTCAGTATCGCTTCCAGTTCCTCAAAGAATCTACGCTCAGCCTCTTCGGTTGTGACGCGGGCGGAGATCTCACCATGTGAGAAGATGACCACCTCATTCCCATAGCCGGTAATGCCGAGGTCGGCATGGGACGCCTCTCCCGGGCCGTTCACGGCACATCCCATCACGGCGATCGAGACCGACTCGGGTATCTGTTCGAGACGCTCACTTATGCTCTCGATGAAATCATGGGTATTGAATCCTGCCCTGCCGCACCGTGGACAGGAGATGATGCGCACACCGCCGGAATACCTCCCGACAGCCTTCAGGAGTTCCTTCCCGGCGATGACCTCACTGCGTATGTCCCCCGTGATCGATATGCGCAGGGTATCGCCGATACCCTCCTCGAGGAGTTTCCCGAGGGCGAACGCACTCTTCGTGACTGCGGGGATGAGCGGCCCTGCCTCGGTGACACCGATGTGGAGCGGTATGTCATAGGCTGATGCGAATCGCCTGTTCACCTCATAACAGGTGAGCGGGTCCGAATCCTTCAGGGAGACGACGAGCTGGTCGAACCGGTGCCGCTCGAAGAGTTCGAGGTAGCCGTCGATGACTTCGATCATGGCAGCAGCACGGTCCTCTGCCTGCTTATAGGCCCTCGGCAGTGACCCGCCGTTGATCCCGATCCTTATGGCACTGCCGGCAGCACGTGCAGCCTCGATGACCTCGACGACCTTCCATTCGGCCCCGATATTC
Organism: Spirochaetia bacterium; assembly: GCA_963677595.1. Classification (GTDB taxonomy): domain Bacteria; phylum Spirochaetota; class Spirochaetia; order CAKZLE01; family CAKZLE01; genus CAKZLE01. Next base: position 3,775,451 of record OY782041.1, on the reverse strand, counting down.
CCGGGATTGATCCGGATCTTGGGGATACCGAGCTTCAATGCCGCGAGTGCATGCCGGTAGTTGAAATGGATATCGGCAACGACCGGTATGGACGCATGCTCATGGATGTAGCCAAGGGGGATGAGCGCATCCTCATGCTCTACCGAGAACCTGACGAGGTCGCAGCCGATGGCTGCGAGGCTGTTCAGCTCGGTGACGACAGCGGCAGCGTCCTCTACGGGACGGTCCCACATCGTCTGCACGGCTACGGGATGGTTCCCGCCGATCGTGAGGGGGCCTATGTTCACTTCTCTTGTTCTCTGTCTTACCATACTAAGAGAAATATACCACAATAAAAAAAAAGGTTGTACCGAATGATACAACCATTTTCTAAAAGAAATCGCTTCCTACAGGGTCAGCATCAGGAAGACCATGACGAAGAGTGCCACCGTCTCGACGATACCGAGTACCATGAAGTAGTTGGCAGTACCCTTACCGGTCTCACTGAGAGCCGCTGCGGCACTGGCTGCAGCCTTACCCTGCATCATGGCAGAAGCACCCATGGCCAAACCACCGAACAAGCCGGCAGCGAGTTTGATCCCGGCCTCCTGGGTACTGCCGGAGATGAAGTTCATCAGCAGGAACCCGTAGATCGTCTGTGTCAGGGGAGCCCCTGCGAACGCGACGAGCATGAACGGAGCAGGTTTGTTGTTAGCGAAACATTTCTTCCAACCTCCGACGGCAGCCTGAGCCGCGAACCCGGCTCCCAGGGCAGAACCGACTGCTGCAAGACATAGAGCTGCAGCGGGACCAAGATCTCCAAAATTAAAACCCATACATATCTCCTTTCCTAATTAATTACTCGTTTCTTCTAAAGAGGAGTCGATCGTCTCTTTAAAAGGTTCATATTTGATACCGGTCCATTCCATTCCAAGCTGACCGGAAAACTCCAACATATTGAGTCGTATCCCATGTACGACCACCGATAACAGGCCCATGATCAGGTTGAGACCATGACCGAAGACAAGGATCAGGATGGCTGCGGGGATCGTCCAGCCCCCGAGCATCGGGGCAGCCATCTCATTGAAGCTCGAGGCGATGGCTACCGAGGCCATACCGACAGCGAAGAGCCTGATGTACGATATGATGTTCGAGAAGCCGCTGATCGCATCAAGGAAGGTGTTGAACAGGCCTGCAAGGCCTGAGAGCATGCCCTTGATGACTGATTTCCCCTTCTCTTGCTGTGAGAAGAGCACGAATACGGCCAGGCCGATCACGATCAGGTACTGCGCGAATGCCGGGAAGTCGATACCGATGACCAGGTTCAGCACCAGGAAGTAGAGCCCGATGAGCATGAGCATCCAGCCAAGCTGTGCAAGTGACTTCAGTTCAGGGAGTTCCCGGAAGAAGTTGATGATGCAGGCGATGCTCAGCTGCACGATACCGAGGACGAAGCTGATGAAGATGACACTCATCTGGGCTTCTTTCGATGTGACCTCAAAGAGCTCCGGGAAGGTGGCTATCGTCGGGATGACGAGGCGTTTAAGCAGCGGCACTGACTCGAGCAGTGCATCAGACCCGAACCAGGTACCGGTCACCGCCCCCCAGATGACCGTCGTCGTGCTGAGCACATAGATGAGCTTCAGCGGTTCGGTCATCTTCCTTGTCGCTATATGAAGCCCAACGGCTCCTGAAAGGAAGATGAGGCCGTAGCCGGCATCTCCGATGATCATGGCGAAGAACACCGAGAAGAAGAGCAGGAAGAAGAGGCTCAGGTCGTACTCACGATAGCCGGGTACGATCCCGAGGATGTCGAAGATCGGCTCGATCATCCTGACGACCCGGTTGTTCTTGAGCTGGGTCGGTACCTGGTCTCCTTCCTTCACGTCATCTATCAGGAGTCCCCAGGATTCTTTCCTGGCAAGCTCCATGAGATCCTGCTGCCGCTCTTCCGGCATGAAACCGGTGATCCAGGCGATATCGCCGTTGCCGTCCATGCTGTAATGGGCTGACTCGAAGATGAGTTCCTCATCGATCCGCCGGATGATGTCCCGGTAGCAGATGAGGTAGCGGGCCTCGTCGATGAACAGCCCATGGATCTGCTTGATGCCCTGCTGGTAGAACTCGATGGAGGTCCTCAACTCAGAAAGGCTCTTCCGGGGAAGCTGGAACTGATGGAATTCGGGGTTCGTCGGCAGTTTCCTGCCCAGAACGGCGATGGAGGAGGCATGTTTCCCCTCATGCAGCCTGATGAACTCGAAATCATCCGATTCCTCGAGCACCGAGTTCTTTACGGTATAAAGGGTGAGCTCGATCCCGTGCTCGGAGAGCGCCTTGAGGTCCTCAGGCGAGAAATCTCCCCAGGAGGAGATCCTCTCGATCTCGGCTTCTGTCTCGATCACCTTGAGGGTGAGCTCGTGCTCGTCGGCGATGCTCTCGAGGAGCCGCTTCCGCTTGTGGAGCGCTTCCTCGAACCGGATCACCTCCTCGACACGGTGCTGGCTCTTCTTGAGCGCCTCATCGTAGGTCTCCCCGATCCTGTCGCAGATCTTCCGGAAGTCGTCGCGGTGCCTGTTGAGCTCATCGATCCGTTCCGACTTCACCCGCGTCGCGTTGATGTGCATGACGCCCATTTTGCGCAGGCGGCGAAGTGCGGTGACTTTCTCTACATCTTTCATGAAGACCGAAATCTTCTTCATAGGTACTATCATGTCATGAAACCTTTGTAAGTTTGCCCTTGGCTATCTTTCCACGGACGACAGATGCTGTCTGCTGGTCCCCAAGCGCGATGGAGATCCTTCGTATATTATCCTTCGATTCAGGGATCTTGATCTTCTCGAACAGGTTGACCCGCTGGGACGTGGTGCGCAGCTCGTTCCCGAGGAGCTCTATCTGCTTCTCGAGCACGGAGATCATCGCGTCGAACTGGGCGATATCGCGCAGGGAAGCGATCCCCTGGTCGACCCACAGCGGGTATACCCGCAGGTCGTAGGAGATATCGACGAAGGTAAGTTCCTCGAAGATCGGTATGGTCACCCCCGCTATGTTCCCCTTTCGCTTGATGATGGAATCGACCTTCACGAGATGTTCGAGCCTCATATCTTCCGGGAACTGCAGATTCTCACCGAAGACATGGACCCAGTGCAGCAGAGACCGGTGCACCTGTTCCTGCTTCCTGCGGTAATCAAGGATCTCCTGTTCGAGTTTCCTGATCACCAGCTGGAGCTGCTGCTTCTTGAGCAGCAGGGTCGGGAGGTACCGGTTGTAGCGTTTCAGCTGGTCCTTCTGTTTCTTCAATTCTGTCTTCGTCAACTTGACTGATGCCATGTGCAGATCCTTCTACTTCTTACGATTCTTTCGGCCAGTGCTTCATGACCAATTCCGTCCTCAGGCCCGTCTCCTCAGGAGTGAGCGTTGCGGCAAGGATCTCCCAGCCCTTGTCGAGGGCCTTCTCGAGCGGGACGTTGACCGACAGGTCCATCATCTCCTTCTCGAAGAGGCTGCCATAGCGGATGAGCTTGTTGTCCCAGTCAGACATCTGGAATCCCATGGACTTCTTCTCCATGGACTCCTTGAAGGCTGCATAGAGCTTGATCATACCATCCATCAGCGAACGGTGGTCGTCACGGGTGTCCTTGTTCACCTGCTGCTTCAGTCGCGAGAGGGAACCGAAGGGCTCGATCCTCCCGTTCTTCAGGTAGTACTGGCCCTCCGTGATGTACCCGGTATTGTCAGGTACCGGATGGGTGACGTCATCCCCGGGCATGGTCGTCACAGCGAGGATGGTGACCGAGCCGGCACCCTCGAAGTCGACAGCCTTCTCATATCGTGAGGCCAGCGAGCTGTAGAGGTCCCCGGGATACCCTCGGTTCGAGGGTACCTGGTCCATGGTGATCGCGATCTCCTTGAGGGAGTCGGAGAAGTTCGTCATGTCGGTGAGCAACACGAGAACCCGCTTCCCCTGCAGCGCGAACTGTTCCGCGACCGCGAGGGATATATCGGGGACGAGCATACACTCGACGGTCGGGTCGGCTGCGGTATGGACGAAGAAGATCGTCCTGCTCATCGCCCCGCCCTCCTCGAGGGTCTCCCTGAAGGTGAGGTAGTCATCATACTTGAGTCCCATACCGCCGAGGATGATCAGGTCGACCTCGGCCTGCATGGCGATCCGTGAGAGCAGCTCATTGTAGGGCTCCCCCGATACGGAGAAGATCGGTAGCTTCTGTGACTCGACGAGGGTGTTGAAGACGTCGATCATCGGTATTCCGGTACGGATCATCTTCGATGCGACGATTCGTTTCGCCGGGTTGACCGACGGCCCGCCGATGGGGATCATGTTCTCGGTGAGTTCCGGGCCGTTGTCCCTCGGGTGGCCGCTCCCGTCGAAGACGCGCCCCATGAGGTTGTCGGTGAACGATACCTGCATCGGGTGGCCGAGAAACCTGACCGTGTCCCCTGTCGATATACCCCTGCCCCCTGCGAACACCTGCAATGAGACGGAGTCCCCGTCGAGCTTGATGACGCTCGCCAGTGATTCCCCGTCCTTCGTGCTCACGACAGCAAGGTCCTGATTCCTCACGCCCTGTGCGGAGACCGTGATCACGTTACCTGAAATCGAATCAATCCTTGTATATACTTTCTGCATCACTAACGCCTCTATTTACCTAATAATTTCTCTACATCCCCGTCGAGGGAGACGAAGTACTCATCGAGCATCCCGTCCACATCCTTCTCCTGCAGCTCGAACTTGTCACTCTGCCACTCGCAGACGTTCAGGTCGAGCAGTTTCTGCCTCAGCTGGTTAAAGAAGTGACGTGCTGCCTCCTTGGTGGAGAGCTTGTATTCCGAACCGAGGATGGTGACCATCTTCCGGAACACATATTTCTGCCGGTCGACGCCGACTGACTCGTCTGTCGGGTCGAAGGAGTCCTGCTGGAGGTAGACAGCATCGAGCATGTCAGACTTGAGGAAGGTGATGTAGTCCCCGAGGCTCGTACCCTCTTCACCTACGACCTTCATCATCTGGTTGACCTCATCACCCCTGAAGAGGATGCCTCGCGCATAGGCTGTAAGGTCATTGTCGATGACACCATTGTATTTCGACCAGCTGTCCAGCGGGTGGATGGCCGGGTACTTACGGGCATCGGAACGTTCCCTCGAGAGTCCGTGGAACGCACCGACGACCTTCAAGGTCGCCTGTGTCACCGGCTCTTCGAAGTTACCCCCTGCAGGGCTTACCGTGCCGCCGATCGTTACTGAACCGATCGAACCATCACGCAAACGAACCAGGCCGGCTCGCTCGTAGAAACTCGCGATGACCGACTCCAGGTATGCTGGGAAGGATTCCTCACCCGGGATCTCCTCGAGCCGTCCTGACATCTCCCTCATTGCCTGTGCCCACCGAGAGGTAGAGTCTGCCAGGAGCAGGACATCGAGTCCCATCTGGCGGTAGTACTCAGCGAGGGTCACCGCGGTGTATACCGAGGCCTCCCTGGCCGCTACCGGCATCGAGGAAGTATTGCAGATGATGAGCGTCCTCTCCATGAGCGACTTCCCCGTCCTGGGGTCTATGAGTTCGGGGAACTCCTGCAGGGTCTCGACGACCTCTCCGGCACGTTCTCCGCAGGCTGCGATGATGACGATATCGACCTCTGCGTTACGGCTGGTCACCTGCTGCAGGACGGTCTTGCCGGCACCGAAGGGGCCGGGGATACAGTAGGTACCGCCCTTTGCCACGGGGAGGAAGGTATCGATGAGCCTGACCTTCGTAATCATCGGCTCTACCGGTTTCAGCCGTTCCTCATAGAGGCTGATCGCCTTCTTGACCGGCCAGGTGAAGATCATGGTAAGGTCATGGTCGTTCCCCTCGCTGTCAGTGATGACGGCTATGGTCTCATCATTACTGTAGGATCCCTTCTTCACGATCGACTTGACTGTGTACTCGCCTTTTGGCAGGTTGAACGGGACCATGATCTTGTGATCGAAGATGCCTTCCGGTACGGAACCGATGGAATCGGCAGGCTGGAGGGTATCGCCCTTCTTCACGGAAGGGGTGAAATCCCAGCTGCTCTTCGGGAGCGCCTTGATGTACTCCCCCCGTTCGAGGAAGAACCCGCACTTCTCTGCAAGTTCGGGCAGCGGGTTCTGCAGGCCGTCGTAGACCTGTCCGAGCAGCCCGGGACCGAGCTCGACGCTGAGCATCTCACCGGTGAACTCGACCTCATCACCGACCCCGATACCCCCGGTCATCTCGAAGGCCTGCATGGAGACGATGTCTCCGCGGATCCTGATGACCTCTGATTTGACCCGGGTCTTCCCGAGCAGGATATAGGCAACCTCATTCAGGGAGACATTCCCTTCGACCTTTACTGAGACCATGTTGCCGTTGATCCCTACAACCGTTCCTTTACTCACAGACATGTATCAACCCCGTAATTAATAGCTTCGTATGCTAGTTTGTATATTCGATAACAACCTTCTGAATTCAGCATCACCGCGATCGAACTCGAAGGACTGCTCACGATCGAGAATCGTGAGCTTCAGGTAATAGACGATGATCCTTGTAAGGTCAAAGTGGTGGTTCACAGCAAGTTCATCGAGAAATGCGAGTCGTGCCTCGTCAAGCAGCCTTTCGCTCTCAAGGGGTGAAAGGTCGGACATAGCTTTTGCGACAAGGTCGACGATGGATGCAGGAGGGAGTTCCTGCGGTATATAAGAGGACTGGTCCTTGAGGTTCATCCTCTGGGCCCGCTGGGATGCCAGTTCGGCATCGAGGGAGTCAGAGAAGGAGACCCATTGGGCTGCGGTCTCAGAACCGCCGGTGCCGGAGACCCCGGAGACGAGGGCCTGCATGATGCTCAGGTCCCTGTCGGTAAGCTGTTCCTCGCACAGTGAGAGGAACTCCTCTCGCGAGATGAGCGGGGGTGCCTCAAGCTGCAGTTCTGGGAGAGAGGAGACCAGATAATAGTAATCGGCCACCATTATGCTCCTTTCACGGCATTCTGGATGACTTCAGCGACATAGGGGTTGACCAGTCTCACCACGTTGGCCGCGATCTCCTTGACGGAGAAGTCGTAATAAGCCTTGCCGTCCTTCTGTCGGATGATGAACCCGCCCTGCGCCGATGCGATGGGCTTGATCTCGAGACCGGCTGCAAGTTCCTTCTCCAGGCTCTTCTTCAACCCCTCGAGGATCTGGGAAGCATCCTTCTCGGAGAGCTCCAGCGCGACAGCACCGGTCTCCACCAGGTCGCTCTTGACCACATCGGTGATACAGCCTGCAAGGACCTTGCCGGACATGTTCTTCGTCACTTCCGTGAACAGGGCGGCATCCAGGACCTTCCTGATCTTCTGTTCCAGGGAGAGCAGGACATCCCGTGCCGACTGCTCCAGGGAAGCCGTGGAACTGAGTCTCAGTCGCTCGACCTCTTTGCCTGCATCTGCAAGGATGCGTTCAGCCTCTTTCTTCGCTTTGGATACGATCTGCTCGGCCTCTTTCTTCGCTTTATCTACAATTTCACCTGACTGTTTCTCAGCAGCCTCGATACCATCCTTCTGGATGGATTTGATGAGCTCTTTTACCTGTACTTCCATGCGGTCCCTCGAACAAGATTTTTTCCTACTATACCGCTATTGGTTTATTTAATCAATATTGGTGGAACCAAAAGTAAGGGCTCTTGCAGAGTCAGACCGGATGATATGAAAACCATGATTTTTTCTGTCAGGATAAAACCGTGTATTCACATTATTACTCTCCCGTAATTCATGGACATCAGGCTGACAAATGGGTATAGTAGCATCATGAACAGATTGATGCGCTACACGATCTGGAAACTCAGGGGCAGAAAGGTCTTCGCCCTCGTCGGGCGGAGCGGCACCGGCAAGAGTTTCAGATCCAAGCTCGTAGCAGATAAATATGGTATTGAACTCATCATCGATGACGGACTGCTCATAGAGGGGGACAAGATCATCGCGGGGAAGTCCGCGAAGAAGGAGCAGGTCTTCCTCAAGGCGATCAAGACTGCCCTCTTCGATGATGATGCCCATCGAGATGATGTCTATTCCAAGCTGCAGAAGACCCACTTCAAGAAGATCCTCATCATCGGCACGTCAGAGAAGATGGTGAACCGGATCGCCGTGAGGCTCAAGCTCCCCGAACCTGAGAAGGTCATCAAGATCGAGGACCTCGCGAGCAAGGAGGAGATCGAGACGGCCATGCGCATCCGAAACTCCGAGGGCAAGCACGTCATCCCCGTCCCGACCATCGAGATCTCGCGGAACTACCCGCAGGAGGTCTATGACTCCATGAGGATCTTCTTCAAGACGAAGGTCCCCCTGCCCTGGAAGAAGCAGAAGGTCTTCGAGAAGACCATCATCCGTCCGGAGTTCGGCAAGAAGGGGAAGATCACCATGTCTGAGGCGGCATTGACGCAGATGGTCATCCACTGCCTTGATGAGTTCGATGACATGATCAGGGTGAAGAAGGTCACGATCAAGAACAACCCCGACGGCTACCAGCTGCACATCAAGCTCAAGATACCCATCAAGTTCCAGGTGTCAGGGTCGCTCAAGGAGCTCCAGACCTATATAGCGGACAGCCTGGAGCGGTACGGCGGGGTCATCACCTCGGAGATCAATATAGAAGTGGATGACTGGATGAACTAGTTCTTCCCCTGGGTAGAGGCTTGCCCTTGTTTGGCTTTCCCATTCTGGGATTGCCCTTTCTGGGGCTGTCCCTTGGCACTGCTGCCCTTCTTCCTCGACTTCTGGGGCCTCCGCCTGCGCTGCTGCTTCTGAGTCTTCACCGGCGGCTTCTTGTTGTTCGGTTTTCGCACGGCATTCTTCGGCACTTTTATGTTCTCATTCTTGAAGAAGAACTCGACAGACTTCTCCACCTCGTAGTTCGGGGGAGTTATCGGCGCTATGATCTGCTTGATCTGCTTGAAGACCGATCGGAAGAGTTCGAGTGAGTTCTCATACTCATCCGGGAAGCTGAGGAAGGGGTCCACGAGACCTGCGAGCATCCGGGCCCGGGTGACATTCTCATTGTGCCTGATCACACCATCAAGGGTCGAGAGCGACTCATAGAGCTGGTCAGAGAGGATCCTGTTCTTCCCGTGGTCGATCTGGTCCGAGACACCGGGGAGCACATGGCGGAAGAGCCGGTAGTGGATGAGGCGCTCGAAGATCGGCTTCGAATAGCCTGTCTGGAGGATCTTGAAGACCTCCTCGGTCATCCTCGAAGAGGAGCAGCGGTGAAGCTCATCCGCATACTTCTTGATCGCCCGGTCGAGTCGGAACGGTATGGTGAAATCCCCGGCCACCGAGTACTTGATGCAGCGTATCATCCTGACGGGATCCTCGATGAAGGTCTCGTTCAGCGGGATGATCGACCGCATCCTGCGGCTGGTGATATCCTTGTAATAGTCCCCGAAATCGACGATGTGCTTCTCGATGGGGTCGAAGTAGAGGCCGTTGATCGAGAAGTCCCGCCGTTTCGCGTCCTGCTCGATGGTCCCGTAGACGTTGTTCCCCTGCTCGGGGTCGATCTCGTTCGACCGGAAGGTCGATACCTCGAAGATCTTCTCCTGGAAATAGATATGGACGAGCTTGAACCGCCTGCCGATGATCCGGGAGTTCCAGAAGAGTTTCCGGATCTGCTTCGGGTTCGCGTCGGTCGAGATATCGAAATCCTTGGGGATCTTCCCAAGCAGCAGGTCGCGTACCGCCCCGCCTACGATGTAGGCCTCGAACCCGTTCTTCTTGAGCCGGTCGACGATGAGGACGGCGTCGGGGTCCACATCGCTCATCCTGACTGAGAAGTCCTGTTCGGTAAATACCTTGGCAATAGCCTGACGCTTGCCGTGTTCATTCATTCTGTAACGTATTAGCATCTATATAATTCTCATATTGATTGAAGTTATCTGCTTTATTGAGTATGATTACCCTATCAACTTTTTGAAGATTTAACAACTGTCTAACAGTAATACCATATGATTTACAGGTAAAAAGGAGCATCCATGATCATTGAACCGCGTGTATTGAAGGGTTTCAGGGATTCACTTCCCAAACAGGAGCTGCAGAAACGGGATCTCATCCACTCGCTGGAGATGCGCTTCCGTTCATTCGGCTTCGAACCGATCGATACACCGATACTCGAATACACCGAGGTACTGCTCGGCAAGGGGAGCGGGGAGACTGACAAGCAGATCTACCGCTTCCTCGACAACGGCAAACGCGACGTTGCCATGCGCTTCGACCTCACCGTCCCCTTCGCACGGTTCATGGCCGGGCATATCAACGAGCTCTATGAGCCGTTCAAGCGCTACCATATCGCGAAGGTATGGAGGGGCGAGAACACCCAGAAGGGTCGGTTCCGCGAGTTCTTCCAGTGCGATTTCGATATCGTGGGGGTAGACTCCCTCTCAGCTGACTTCGAGATCCTGCTTATGATGTACCAGTCCCTCAAGGGGATCGGCATCGACCGGTTCACCATCCGGTTCTCCCACCGGGGCATCTTCAATGCCTTCCTCGAGACCAACGGCATCCTGGAAAGCTCTGAGGAGATCCTGAGGACCGTCGACAAGCTCTCCAAGATCGGCAGGGATGCCGTCATCTCCCAGCTCGACGAACTCATCGACCATGAGCTCTCGCTCAAGGTCCTCTCCTTCATCGAGGAGAAGCCGACGCAGGAAGAGACCTACCAGAACATGGTCACCCTCTCTGGCGGGGAGACTGAAGCGTCTGAACGCCTCTATGGCATCTTCACCCTCATCGACAGGCTCGGCCTCAACGACCACTTCACGCTCGACCCATCGATCACGCGCGGTCTTGACTACTACACCGGCATCGTCTACGAGACGATCCTTGATGACCTCCCCTCGATCGGTTCGGTCTGTTCCGGGGGCAGGTACAACGAGCTTGCTTCCCTCTACACCAAGCGCTCCCTCCCCGGGGTCGGATCATCCATCGGCCTCGACCGCCTGCTTGCCGCCCTCGAGGAGCTGCAGGAGGATGCAGGGACAGAAAGGTCAGTCGATGCGATCATCTTCGACATGGATGACTCCCTACTCGGTGAATGCCACAAGGCTGCCCAGGAACTCCGTTCCCTCGGCCTGCGTGTGGAAGTCTACCCCAGCGCGAAGAAACTGGGCGGCCAGTTCAAGTTCGCAGAACGCAAGGGTATCCCCTTCGGCATCTTCATCGGGTCCGAGGAGGCTGAATCCGGCCTGCTCAGGCTCAAGGATCTGGACAGCCGGGAGGAGTTCGACGGGATCTCCGCACAGAGAGCCGCCGAGATCATCATGACCGCACGTGGAGACAAGAATTGATACGACCGCATGACTTACCGGTATACAAGGAACGGGAACGCATCCTGTCAGAATTGAAAGATAACCAGGTGGTGATCGTCGAGAGCCCTACCGGCTCCGGCAAGACCACACAGCTTCCGATCATCCTCTATGAGGCAGGATGTGCCGAACACGGGATGATCGGCGTCACCCAGCCGAGGAGGATCGCTACCCTCTCGGTGAGCGACTACATCGCCCGCCAGTTCGGGACGAAGATCCCCGGCCTCGTCGGGTACAAGATGCGGTTCGCTGACAAGACGGTCATGGACACGAAGCTCAAGGTCATGACCGACGGCATCCTGCTGCAGGAGATGAAGGCAGACCCCCTGCTGCGGAAGTACACGACCCTGATCGTCGACGAAGCCCATGAACGGTCACTCAACATCGATTTCATCCTCGGCCTGCTCAAGGAGATCCTCAAGGAGCGGCCCGAGTTCAGGTTGATCATCTCATCGGCTACCATAAACCCGACGGTATTCTCCGAGTATTTCGACGGCTGCCCGATCATCCATATCGATGCGAAGATCTACCCGATCAAGCTCATCTACAGCCCGGTGAAGGAGCCGGACAACTATGACATGGTCATCGGGAAGATCGTCGAGATCATCCAGAAGCGGGACAGCGGCAAGGTCGAAGGTGATGTACTCGTCTTCCTGCCGGGGGAGAGGATGATCAAGGACTGCATGTTCGCACTCAACCGTGAACGGTGGGCGAAGAACCTCATGCTCATACCGCTCTACGGGAGACTGCCGAAAGAGGACCAGGAGCGGGTGTTCATCGAGACCCCGGAAGGCAAGACGAAGGTGGTCATCGCGACGAACATCGCCGAGACGAGCATCACGATCGACAACATCACCACCGTCATCGACTCCGGCCTCGCCAAGATGAACTTCTACAATACCGACACCTTCACCTCCTCCCTCATCCAGGTGCCGGTCTCACGGGCATCCTGCAACCAGCGGAAGGGACGTGCGGGACGGACGACCGCCGGCTACTGTTTCAGGATCTACTCCCAGGAGGATTTCAACGAACGCCCGATGTTCACCTCCGAGGAGATCAAGCGCACCGACCTCTCTGAGGTCGTGCTCCGGATGGCTGAGCTGGGTATCCATGATTTCCCCCGCTTCGACTTCATCACCTCCCCCGGCCTCGTCGGGATCATGAGTGCCGTCAACACTCTCAAGCTGCTCGACGCGATCGATGAGCAGAACGAGCTGACGCGCATCGGCAAGCTCATGACCGAGTTCCCCCTGCTTCCCCGCCATTCACGTATGATCGTGGAGGCAGTCTATACCTATCCTGAGGTACTCCATGAGACGGTCATCGCCGCCGCTTTCCTCTCTTCGAGGAGTCCCTTCGTCCTTCCAGTCGGGAAGGAGTACGAATCACGGACCATGCACAACACCTTCGCTGACGGCTATGGTGATTTCGTCTCCTACCTGAGGCTCTACAAGCTCTACACGAACCTCGATACCGACAAGAAGCGGGAGGAGTACTGCAGGAAGTACTATCTCGACTACCAGACGACCGAGGAGATCGTGAACATCGTGAAACAGCTCGAGGAGATCGTCTCCTCGCTCGAGATCCCGGTCCTCCATGGGGGATCCATCCACGACTACCTCTGTGCCGTATCGAAGGGGCTCATCCAGTTCGTCTGTGTACGGGACGGCAGGGGCGTCTATCGCTCCCTCACGGCAGAACGGATCTTCATCCATCCAGGATCCTTCATGTTCAAGGAGTCACCGAGCTTCATCGTAGCGGGCGAGATCGTGAGGACGACGAGGATGTTCGCACGATCGGTCTCCGTATTGAAGAAGGAGTGGATCAAAGAGATCTACCCGGACTTCTTCCCCCGTATCGGCGCAGAATCTGCCAGGCGGCCGAAGGCTGCCGATGACCGCGGCCGCGGAAGGAAGGAGCGGCCGCCGAAGGAGCACGAGAAGATCCTCAATGACGAGAAGACTGGTGAGTCTCGGATCATCCTCTACCGGGACCTCTATGACATCATTCCCTACAAGGGGAACAAGAAGCTCATCGTCATCCCGCTCGAACAGGCAGGCAGGCTCCACGATTCCTATAGCAAGGACCCGAAGAGTGTCCGCAACTACCGGGTGAAACTCACCTGGAAGAGCTATGATATACACACAGGGGACCGCCTTGCGAGCGTCATGAAGATCATCCCCTACCTCGAACCGGACAAGGGGATCCTCGATGCCCCGCCGAAGGGGAACTTCGATCTGAATACGCAGTTCCACCTGCTCATCGACAACCTCGAGATGCTCTTCGCCTTCTGCAAGATCAGGAAGAACCGCAAGGTGCTCGGGTTCCTCACGCTCGAACAGAACAACGAACAGGTCTTCTGGTTCAAGTCGGTCAAGAACTTCCATACGGCGATCGACCTGGCACTCTACAGCCTCCAGGTCATCATGGATTCACTCGCAGAGATCCCGGAGGTGACCGGGAAGGAGCTCGAGAGGATCAATGAGTTCTATCGGAGGGCTTCTTCTATCTTCGAGAAGTACTGACGACCTGTGCGATGGTCTCCTGCGGTACCGGCGTGAGGAAGGTATCCCCCACGCCTCGCTGCAGGATGAACTGCACGGTGCCTGAGCGTTTCTTCTTGTCATGGGAGACTACCCTCAGGTACTCGTCCAGCTCCCCTTCTGCGATGCGGTAGTCTATATCGAAGCCGTAGTCCCGGTAGAGTGCAGTGACAAAGGCAACGTATGCATGATCGTTGAATCCCATGATCTCCGCGGCCTCTGCCGCACGGACCACTCCCCAGGCCACTGCTGCCCCATGCGACCAGGTACTCAAGCCGGAGATGGTCTCCAGGGCATGGCCGAAGGTGTGCCCGAGGTTGAGCTTGGCCCGTTGGCCGAGCTGCTCCTTTGGGTCTGCCTCGATGAAGTGCTTCTTCACCAGGATCGAGTCGAAGATCATACGCTCCATCATCTCCCGGTCTCTACGCCCCTTGAGCGCATCGATATGTTCCGAGACGATGGAAAGGAGTTCCCCGCCTTCAAGCAGGCCGTGCTTGATAACTTCAGCGAGCCCGTTCAGGTACTCTGCGTCACTCAGGGCGAATAGCGTGTCGGTGCAGATATGGACGGTACGTGCTGGATGGAAGGTCCCGATGATATTCTTCACCTTCGTGAAGTCGGCCCCGGTCTTACCCCCGACAGAGGCATCGACCATCGAGAGCAGCGTGGTCGGTACGAGCTCGACCTCCACGCCCCGCATATAGATCGAGGCAGCGAAGGCAGCCATGTCGCAGATGACTCCCCCGCCGATCCCGATGAACACCGAGTCGCGCCCGAGCCCATGGTCCAGGGCGAAGGTGATGATCCGCTCGATGCTCTCCCAACGCTTGTGGGCCTCCCCGGCAGGGAGTACGAGAATCGCATCTGTTGCCGAAGACGGCAGCAGATGCGCCACGTTCTCATCGGTGATGAAGATCCTGTGTTCATCATCGGTCACGATCTCTGCAAGTGAGGAGCTCCTGACCACTGTGGTGTATCCGTTCAATGTACAACTGCATTCCATACTGTGGTTATACGGCATAGGGCCGTATTGTTCAACCAGGTAGTTGCATATTTGCACCAATCAGGGCATGATAGGATGATATGAACCAGATCTACCTTGACTGGGCTGCCACGACACCTATGTCGGAGACGGCCCTGGAAGCCTATACCATCACTGCACACGAGTGCTACGGCAACCCCTCCTCCCTCCATACACCGGGTAAGGTGGCCCACTCCCTGCTCGCTTCGATCAGGAAGGAGTTCGCCAGGCTGCTCTCAGTCAGGGAGGCCCAACTCTACTTCACCTCCGGCGGCACGGAATCCAATGCCCTGGTCTGTGAGTTCTTCCTTCGGAAACGGAGAAAGATCCATGTCATCATGTCCGGGATCGAGCACCCGGCCATCTTCGAGTACCAGCAGGCTTTCGTGCAGGCAGGCCACGACGTGACCATCCTCCCCGCTCCAGGGGGAGTGATCACACCGGAAGCACTCAAGGCCCACCTGCGCAGGGAGACCGCCCTCGTGCTGGTCATGACGGTCAACAACGTACTCGGCACCATCGAGCCGTTAGCGGGCATCCGGGCGGTGATCGATGACTACGCCTATCGAAACCATGCGACGATCCACCTGCACGCCGATAGTGTCCAGTCCTTCGGGAAGATCCCGCCTGGCACCTATATACCCTATGTCGATTCCGCCTCGTTCAGCGCGCACAAGCTCCAGGGACCGAAGGGTACAGGACTGCTCTACTGCAGGAAGGCGATCACTGTCCTCTCCCCCGGCGGGGGGCAGGAGAACGGGATCCGCCCCGGGACGGAGGACCTCCCCTCCCTGGCAGCCTTCCTCGCAGCTGCGCAAACCTACCATGTGAGCCTTCAGGGCAACCTTAGCCATGTACAGGGACTCAACGCGCGCATGGCTGGCATCCTGCGGGAATCCCCGCTCTTCTCCTTTCCTGAGTTAGCTGCCGAACGCTCTCCATACATTCTCTGCGTCGCTGTACGGGATCTCCCTGCCGAGGTCACAGCCCGGATACTCAACGATCACGGCATCTGCATCTCCACGGGATCAGCCTGTTCATCGAAGAACAGGAAGAAACTCCAGCGGGTACTCTTACAGAGCGGTATCGAGCAGAAGACGGCAGACTCACTGATCCGCATCTCCTTCGGGCCGGAACTTTCCCAAAAGGATATTGAAACTGCCTCGCGAGGTATGATAGAAGTTATTGGCAATGTGCTCAGACAGATGGGCAAGCTGAGGTAAGAAATGAAGCAAGAACGACAACTGTACCTGATAAAGCTCGGAGAGATATGCCTGAAGGGCGAAAACCGGGCCTTCTTCGAGAAGCGACTGAAGAACAACATCAAACGGAAGCTGAAAGGCCTGAAGCCCTCCTTCAGGATCCAGAAGGGCCGGTTCTTCCTTGAGGTGAATACAGGCGAATCAGCCGAAGAGAACGTCTTCCGGGCCCTCGAGACCACTCCCGGGATCGTCGGCTTCTCGAAGGCGCTCCAGCTGCCCAAGGAGTTCGACCTGATACGGGAAGCTGCAGTAGCATTGACCGAAGGCGTCTTCGATACCCCGAAGAGCTTCAAAGTGCTTGCCCGCCGTGCAGACAAGTCCTTCCCCCTCGATTCCTACGGGATCGCCTGCGAGTTAGGCGGCGATATCCTCGACGCCTACCCCAACAGCCGCGTGGACGTGAAGGCTCCGGAGGTCACCGTCAGCGTGGAGATCCGAGACAAAGCCTATATCTACTGTTCTGCCGGTTCGCACAAGGGACCAAGCGGCCTGCCCGTCGGTGTTGCCGGGAAGGGTCTCCTGCTGCTCTCAGGCGGGATCGACTCCCCGATCGCCGGGTACCGGATGGCAAAGCGGGGACTTCGCCAGGACGCGATCTATTTCCATACCTATCCCTACACATCCGATGAGGCGCTGCAGAAGGTAAAGGACCTCGCGAAGCTCATCTCACCCTACCTCAACGGTACACGGTTGTTCGTCGTGCCGTTCACGAAGGCCCAGCTCCATATAAACTCCCACTCGAATGCCGAGGAGACGACGCTGCTGATGCGCTACTGCATGGTCAGGATCGCGAACATGGTCGCGGAAGTTGTGAGGGCTTCCGCCCTGGTGACCGGAGAATCACTCAGCCAGGTAGCCTCCCAGACACTCGAGAGTATCACCTTCACCGACAGCGCCTCGAAGATACCGGTCTTCAGGCCCCTGATCGGCCTCGACAAGGAGGAGATCATCCAGACTGCGAGGGATATCGGGACTTTCCAGACCTCGATCCTCCCCTATGAGGACTGCTGCACGATCTTCTCTCCGAAACACCCGCTCGTGAGGCCGGACAAGGACGCATTGACAGCCTCGTTCGATAAGCTCGGGATCGAGGAACTGCTCGAAGAGGCTGCTAAGAACTGCGAACGCTTCGACTTTCTCTATTAGTACCTCTCAGGCAGGGTCCTGCTTCCCTTCAGAGGGAGCGGCGCTGTTGCTGGCCTTGTTGTCAGTGACATAGAACCCGCTCCCCTTGAAGATCACCCCGAGTCCGCCGCCGATCAACCGCTTGACCGGGCCGCCGCATTTGGGGCACTCCTCGAGCGGGTCATCCTGCATCATCTGGAATTCCTCGAACTCATATGCGCAGCTGCTGCATCTATAATCATATGTGGGCATACCCGTCTCCTCGTATAATCAGATAGAATCGAGGACAGTGCTGAGCAGGTCATAGACCTCCTCGTTGCTGATGTACATCCCGGCAAGCGTGATGGTCTTCCCGTCCTCGTCAATATGTTCCTTCCATCCCTCGATGGGGACTTCCAGTTTCCGGATCGTCTTCAGGTAGTTGAGCCGTAGCGTCGTGCCGAGCACCCGCGAAGCCTGCTCCGTGCTGAGCAGCAGCACGCCGGAGACCCGGTAGTCATCCTTTACCCCGTTTAACACCAGCCAGATGGAGTTCATGCTCAGGAGCATGGCCTCCGGGATCTGGTCGGTCAGGAACCCTATATCGTGGGGTTTCTCCATATAGATGCCGAAGAGGCTCTCCGCCATGCGCTGCGATACGTCATAGGGGATGAAGAGCTCCCGCTCACGGTAGGTCTTCCGGTAGACCTTCTCGATATCATCGTTCGAGAAGAGGACGAGCCCGCTCTGCGGCACCTTCACGTCCAGTCCAGCCGAGCTGCTCCGGTAGAACGGAACCGCCCCGCTTTCGTCTTTGTCGAAGTCCCCGCTGAAGCTGAGCGCTGTATCGGTCACGACCTTGCCGAAGTTACCCTCGATACCGCCGTAGAAGACTGGAATCCCATCCGCAGCAGAGGGGTCCATGGCCAACGATATCCTCCCCGAACGTTCGAGGATGGGGTCAAGCCCCCCAAGCGTCCCCTCACCGTCCGCTGCATCGAGGATCTCACGGGCCCCCTCCACATCGACGGTGAAGACGACCTCGTTCTTCTCCCCGAGCGCCCTGAAGTAGTGATCGTCGGTGAACGGGGTGGTATGGGTACAACCTGCCAGCAGCAGGACCGCAGCACCGCAGGCTGCGAGAAACCTCTTCATAGCTGCTCCCTGCTCTCTAGGCCTTCCTGAGAGCGATCTGTACGAGTCGGTCTCCGAGATCCACGGAGACCCCCTCTTCAGCAAGCTCGCCGTATTGGGCAAGCGTCTCGCTGCAGATATATTCGGCGAAATCAGCCGCAGCCCTGGTGACCATCTCGTCACCGCTGAGCTTCAGCGTGATCCGGTCGGTGACCTCGAGGCCCGACTCCTTCCTCTGGTTCTGGATCGACCGGATGATATCGCGGGCGATACCCTCGAGCAGCAGCTCCTCGGTCATCTCGCTGTCAAGGCCTACGGTCAGGTTCCCCTCGTTGAAGACCTTCATATTGGCCTTCTCGGAACGCTGGACGACGATGGCCTCCTCGCTGATGTTGATGTTCCCTTCCTTGTAGTGGACCGTCTCCACCCCGCCGCTGAGGATCGCGGAGATCGTATCCCCGTCGAATCCCTCGATGAGGCCTGCGACCTCCTTCATATGCTTCCCGAGCTGCCTGCCCAGGACCTTGAAGTTCGCCTTCGCGGTATAGGTCACGAGGTCTTCCTCGTTCTCCCGGTAGACGACGTTCTTGACGTTCAGCTCCTCGGCGATGATGCCTTCCATATCTTTTAGGATCTGCAGTTCCTCCTCATCCCGCGTCACGAGGTAGATCGCCTTGAGCGGCTGCCGTGTCTTCAGTGAGTGGGTTGCCCGCAGGGCACGTCCCATGGTGACTGCCTGTCGCGTCACGGCCATCTTCTTCTCGAGGGCGAAATCACGGAGCGCCTCATTATAGATGGGGTAATCCTGCAGGTGGACCGACTCAGCCATGGAGTCAGTCTTGAGGTTCTGGTACATCTCCTCGGTGATGAAGGGGATGATCGGGGCAGCTACCTCGATCAACTTCATGAGCACCGTATAGAGCGTATCATAGGCCTGTGTCTTGTCATTGTCGTTCTCTGATCTCCAGAACCTCCGTCTCGACCGCCTGATGTACCAGTTATTGAGCAGGTCGATGAACTTCATGATCGGCGAGCAGGCCTTCTGGATGTCGTAATCATCGAGGTATTCCGTGATGTCATGGATTAACGCCTCTGACTCGGAGAGGATCCACTGGTCCAAGGGGTTGTCAGGGGTATAGTCGACCTTCTTCTCAGGGGACTCATAGCCGTCGATGTTGGCATAGGTGATGAAGAAGCTGTAGGCGTTCCACATCGGGATGATGAGGTTCTTGAGCACCTCCTTGACCCCGTCATCGGAGAACTTGAGGTCCTCCGCACGCACGACGGCTGAATCCATGAGGAAGAACCTGAGTGCATCAGCACCGAAGTTGTTGATGACTTCCATCGGGTCCGAGTAGTTCCGCTCGGACTTCGACATCTTCTTCCCGTCCTCGGCCAGGACGAGGCCGTTGGTGACGATGTTCATCGACACCGGCGAATCGAAGAGCGCGGCAGCGAGGATCGTGAGGGTGTAGAACCAGCCTCGTGTCTGGTCGAGTCCCTCGCAGATGAAGTCTGCGGGGAAGTGGTTCTCGATGAGTCCCTTGTTCTCGAAGGGGTAATGGCTCTGTGCATAGGGCATGGACCCTGACTCGAACCAGCAGTCGAGCACATCGGGGATCCTTCGCATCGTCCCCTTCCCGTCCGGGCTCGGCCAGGTCAGGTCATCGACGAAATGCTTGTGCAGGTCGTCAATCTTCTTACCGCACTTCTGCTCGAGTTCCTCCCTCGAGCCGATCACCTCGATATAATCCGAGCTGTCGGACTTCCAGATCGGGATGGGGTTGCCCCAGTACCGGTTCCGGCTGATCGCCCAGTCACGGGCCCCTTCGAGCCACTTGCCGAACCGTCCCTTCTGCAGGTGCGAGGGCACCCACTTGATCTGGTCGTTCGCGTTGAGCATCTTGTCCTTGATCTTCTGGACATCGACGAACCAGCAGGAGATCGCCCGGTAGATAAGAGGTTTCTTCGTCCGGTAGCAGAAGGGGTAGCTGTGGTTGTAGTTCTCACGTTTTACGAGCTTGCCCTCTTCCTTCAGCCGCGCGATGATCGCCTTATCGGCATCCTTGACGAAGGTACCCTCGTAGTCAGGCACCTCATAGGTGAACTTGCACTCGAGGTCGACCGGGCAGACGACCGGAATGCCGGTGCCCTTGAGCACATTGTAGTCATCCTCACCGAAGCCGGGAGCGGTATGCACGATGCCGCAGCCGTCATCGTCGGTGACGTAGTCACCGTTGAAGGTCCTGAAGGCACCCTGGGCTGCCATGTCGGCGAAATAGGGGAAGAGCGGCTCGTACTGTATACCGACCAGTTCATGGCCGAGGTAGGTCTCGACGATCTCATACTCCTCCTCGTTCTTGAAGTAGGAGGGAACGGCCTTCTTACCCATGATGTAGTACTCATCACCATCCTTGAGCTTCACGTACTCAAGGTCCGGACCGAGGACGAGCGCGAGGTTAGACGGCAGGGTCCAGGGTGTGGTCGTCCACGCCAGGAGGTAGGTGTCAGGCTGGTCCTTGACGGCGAAGCGTACCGTGATCGCGGGATCCACGACATCCTTGTAGCCCCCGAGGTTCACCTCAAAGTTCGATAGCGGGGTCGCGAGCGCGGGGCTGAAGGGCATGATGTTGTACCCCTCATAGACGAGCCCTTTCTCGAAGAGCGTCTTGAACACCCACCAGATCGACTCCATGAAGTCGGGGTCCATGGTCTTGTAGTCATGCTCGAAGTCGACCCATCGTCCCATCCTGGTGACGATCTGCTCCCATTCCTGGGTATAGCGGAGCACGATGGACCGGCACTTCTCATTGAACTCCGCGATCCCGTACTCCTCGATCTGGCTCTTGCCTGAGATCCCGAGGGTCTTCTCCATCTCGTATTCGACCGGCAGCCCGTGGCAGTCCCAGCCGAACCGGCGCCTGACGCGCCTGCCCTTCATCGTCTGGTAGCGGGGGATCACATCCTTGATGGTCCCCGGGACGAAATGGCCGAAATGGGGCAGCCCGGTGGCGAAGGGGGGGCCGTCATAGAACACGAACTCGCCCTCCTCATCACGGGTATCTATGGACTTCTGGAAGATGTCATGCTCCTTCCAGAAATCGATTATCGCTTCTTCCATCTTGGGGAAGTTCACTTTGCTGTCTACAGGTCTATACACAATACCCTCCTAACGTTATGCACATGCAGTATATACTTCTTCAATGATCGAGACCGGACTGTTTTGGGATACGATGCCGACGGATCATGCAGGTATGACTAAATATAGCTATTTAGCAATTAATTTTCAATGAGTATTGACAATAATCCTAGACAATGTATAGGTTTCAAGAGTGAGAAGAATCAGGATACAACCGATCATTTCAGAATTCGCCTCCCTGTTCCATAGAAACGGCTTCAGCCTCTATATCGTGGGGGGTGCCGTACGCGACCACCTGCGAGGCTGCCCGAACTCGGATTACGACTTCACCACCGATGCCACGCCGGATGAGATGTGCAGGATATTCCGCCACGTCATCCCGACCGGGATCGGCCACGGCACGGTGACGGTCATCTATAAGGGGAACCATTTCGAGGTCACCACCTTCCGGACCGAGGAAGGCTACCAGGACCATCGTCACCCGGATGCGGTCACCTTCGTCACTAACCTCTCTGAGGACCTCTCCCGGAGGGATTTCACGATCAACGCCTTAGCTGTGGATACGGCTGACGGCACGGTCATCGATGAACACCATGGGATAGAGGACCTGTCAGCCGGGATCATCCGGGCGATCGGGGATCCCTATGAGCGGTTTGGCGAGGACAGCCTGCGGATCCTGCGCGGCTACCGGTTCACGGCAGTCCTGGGATTCCACTTCGAGGAGTCGACCAGGGCGGCCGCATCAGCACTGTCAGATCAGGTCGCCGGAGTCTCGGCAGAGCGGATACGCGAGGAACTCAACAAGATGCTCAGCTCGGCACGTCCCTCGATCGGCCTGCTGGCCATGCTCTCCGACGGGCTGCTCAAAGTCATCCTCCCAGAACTTGCTGACGGGGATGGTATCGAGCAGAAAGGGGCCCACCGGCTCGATATATGCCGCCACGGCATCCTCTCCTGCGACGGGGCCCCTGCTGATAACCTCACCGTACGGTGGGCTGCCCTCCTCCACGACATCGGGAAGGTGCAAGCCCGCGAGATCGGGGATGACGGGGTACCCACCTTCTACCTCCATGAACGGTATTCGGCAGAGCTTGCAGACACGTTGCTCAGGCGGCTGAAGTTCTCGAACTCCGAACGGGAGCGGATCGTGCACCTCATCGGTGCCCACATGTTCGGTTACACCCCTGAATGGGGCGATGCAGCCGTGAGGCGGTTCGTCGCGAAGACCGGGGTCGAGTACCTCGAGGAGCTCTTTCTCCTGCGTGCGGCTGATTCCTACGGGACTGCAGGCCTACGCACGAACGACCCCCTGCTGCTCGAGTTCAGGGATCGGATCGAATCAGTCCTGGAGGCTGATGCCGCCTTCACCGTGAAGGACCTGGCCGTCTCCGGCAGGGACCTCATCAGTGCAGGCATCAAGCCGGGGCCGCAGTTGGGCTACATCCTCGAGGAACTGCTCGACACGGTGCTTGATGACCCGTCGAACAACACGAAGGAGCGGCTGCTGGTAATCGCAGTGAGATTGTATGAGAAGCTTACTTTGTCTGAGTGATTTCCTGGTATGCGATGCCGGCAGCATGCTGCTCAGCCTCTTTCTTGTTCTTGCCCTTGCCCGGGCCGTAGGGTTCGTCGTTCACTGACACGCTCACCCAGAAGACCCGGTCATGGTCGGGTCCCGACCGCTTGACCACCGAGTATCGAGGGTAGGTCTTGTACCGCTTCTGCACCAGTTCCTGCAGGAGGGTCTTATAATCTTTCTTGTGCTTGTTCTGCAGCACCTTGGAGATCTCGGGGATCATGATGGAGAGCACGAACTCCTGCGCGCTCTTGAACCCTGAGTCAAGGTAGTAGGAGCCGATGATCGCCTCCATGCAGTCCGCGAGGATCGCCTTCTTTCCGCGTCCGCCCGAATACTCCTCGCCTTTCCCGATAAGGATGTAGTTATCGACCTTGATACGCTTGGCGATCTCGGCCAGGCTGTCCTCACTGACAACAAAGGACTTGATCCTGGCGAAGTCACCTTCGACCATCGTCTCGTAGAAGTTCCGGTAGAGGTACTCACTCACGACAAGGCCGAGGACACTGTCCCCGAGGAATTCGAGTCGTTCATTGTTATCGATGTCTTTTGGTTGTTCGTTCGCGTAGGAACGGTGGCAAAAAGCCAGGTTCAGGAGATCGAGTCTCCTGAACCTTATTGCTGCATGCTTTTCAAAGAGCTGTAATTCACGTTTTCGTTCGCTTGAAACTTTCGGTGTATTATACTGCTGTAGGTCTTGAAGAAAAGCCATACGCTGATCGGGAAGGTCTTAGAGCTGTGTCTGCAGGAAGTCCACTGCATCCTTTACCGTTTCAAACTCGTTAGCCTTCTCATCAGGAATGGTAACACCAAGTTCCTCTTCGATAGCGTATACAAGCTCGTATGTGTCAAGGCTGTCGGCACCAAGGTCCTTTCGGAAAGATGATTCGAGCGTGATCTTGTCTTCTTCGATCTCGAGCTTATCAGCAATCAGTGATTTCATTTTCTCAAACAGGTCATCCATCGTTAAACTCCTTTCGGTTGTTGATTAACCAATATCTTCAAGGTTCAGAACCTGCTTACCTCGGTAGAACCCGCATTTGGGGCATACACGATGAGGAAGAACCTTATTGCCGCAAGTGGTGCACTCAACCAACTTAGGGGCACTCAGCTTCATGTTTATGGATTTTCTTGTTCTCGTTCTCGCTTTGGAAGTCTTATATTTAGGTACTGCCATCTCTATTTACCTCTTTAACGTTCTCAGTCAAAAGACCATACCTTAATTATTATCTAATGTCAACAGATTCAGTTTAGTTCGCAGAGTTTCTGCGACAATATTCGGCACCATCGAACTGATGTCCGCCCCGTAGGAGGCAAGCTCCTTTATAGCCGATGCACGAAGGACGAAATACTTGTGGTCAGTGGGCAGGAACACGATCTCCAGGTCGCTGTAGAGCTGTTTGTTCGTCATGGCCAGCTCGAACTCATACTCGAAATCGGCCAGGGCCCGGACTCCGCGGATCATCACCTTCACATCATGCTCACGGGCGAAATCGACGATGAGCCGGTCCCAGAGGAGTACCGTGATGTTCTCCTGGTCCGAAAGCAGTTCCCTCATCAGCTCGAGCCGTTCCTCCCCAGATAACAGGTAGTTCTTCGCCTGGTTCACCGCTATGATCACATAGAGGTGGTCAGCGATACCCGCAGCCCTGCGGATGAGGTTCATATGGCCGTTGGTGGGGGGATCGAAACTCCCGGGAAGCATCGCATCGAACATCAGCGTCTCTTCCTGTGAAGGTCTACCGCATGCTTCCGCTCATTGACGAACTTCTTGATCGCATCGGTGGATTCCTTCGACTCTATCTGTATCCGCTTCACGATGGTGAAGGGACCTGTCGTGTTCTTGTTCCGATACTCGACCACGGCGAAGGTACCGTTCCCGATATAGCTGATGCGCTGCCGCTCGGTGAGCTTCTCCTCATCCTGGAGACGCCTCAGCACGCAGTCGAAGTGTGCGATATCGCCGGGCTTGCTCCCGCCGATCGCCTGCGTGATGCTGTCGATCGCCTTCTCGCAGATCGAGCACATCACCGGTTCATACTCCTGCTCTGGAACTGGTGCCGGGGCAGGAGCCCTGCGCCCGCGTGATTTCCTGTTGTTCCTGCGGCCCCGGTTCCTGCCGTTCTTCCGTTCACGGTTCTGGCTGTTGTTCTGTCTCTCTTCCATGTCCTGTCCCATACTCACTTACCTATCATACCGAAAACACAGCCGGTTTACAAGAAACCAAAAAAAAGAGCTATATGATGATTCACATAACTCTTTACCGCTGTGCCGTGGTGCCAGAATTACTTACGCTTGATAAGTTCCCGTACCTTGGCTGCCTTACCGACCCTGTCCCTGATGTAGTAGAGCTTGGCACGTCGTACACGGCCTTTCCTGACTACCTCGATCTTGTCGATCCTCGGTGAGTGGATCGGGAAGATCCTCTCCACGCCAACGCCGTATGACATCTTCCGTACGGTCACGGTCTTTCGGACACTGCCGTTGTTCATCGCGATGACAAGACCTTCGTATACCTGGATTCGCTCAGTCGCACCCTCGATGATCTTGAAGAAGACCTTCACGGTATCACCGATCCGGAAGTTCTCCGCATTTTCCTTCAGCTGTTCAGCTTCAATTGCCTTAATGATATCCATCACTATCACCCCTTCGGATTGTTTTCATTATGTAATGTATCGAGGATCCTCCCGACATCTTCCGAATGTCCGGCAGCCTCCCCGAGCAGTTCAGGTCTGTTCTCCTGAGTCTTCTTTACACGCTGCTTCATGCGCCATCTCTCGATCTCGGCATGATGCCCGGATAATAATATATCAGGAACGGAAATTCCGCAATAGGTCGAGGGCCTCGTATACTGAGGATATTCCAATAATCCGTCAGAAAAACTCTCTTCTGAAAGAGATTCCCTGCTGATCACTCCCTCGATGAGCCTGTATACCGCATCGATGATCACCAACGATGCCACCTCACCTGAAGAGATGACATAGTCCCCGATGCAGATCTCGTCATCGACATACAGATCGATGATCCTCTGGTCGATCCCCTCGTACCGTCCGCAGATGAATACGAGTTCCTCCTCGGCAGCAAGCTCCTCGGCATATGCCTGGGTGAACCTCCTCCCCGAGGGACTCGGGTAGATGACCCGCTTGCGCTTCGCTCCGACCGATTCGAGGGCTTCCCCGAGCGGTTCCGGCTTGAGGATCATCCCCGCACCGCCGCCGTAGGGCGCATCATCACAGGTCCGGTGGCGGTCATGGGTGAAATCGCGTATCTGGACGGTATCGAATGAGATGATACCCTTCTCCACGCTCTTCGCCATGATGGAGTCGCCAAAGAACCCCTGTATGATCTCCGGGAACAGCGTCAGGACCTCGATGTTCATTCGAAGATCCACGCATGCCGGAGCTCGATCGTCCGGTTCTCGATATCGACGGCGCCGATGTACTCATCCATGAAGGGTACATAGCGCCGTTCCCCGGACTCCTTCTCGATCTCGAGCAGGTCAGCCTGGGGTCCTTCCACGAGGGAGATGACCCTGCCGACCGTGCTTCCTTCGAACTGCACTGCACAGCCGTGGAGGTCAGCGGAGTAGTACTCGCCCTCCTCGAGGGGAGATGCCTCCTCCCGGGGGATCCAGAGTTCCCACCCGTTCAACCGCTTCCCGGCTTCAGGCGTGTCGATACCGACGAGTTTCACCAAGACGGTATCGCCCTGTATCCTGGTATCCTCGACCTGGTACATCCTCTCCTGGGAATCCTTCCTCAGGAGGAGCTGTGTATGGGTCAGGAAATTCTCAAGGTCGCCTGAGAACAGTTTCACCTTGAGGTACCCGTGGATACCATGAGTCGTCCTGATCAATCCAGTTGCAATCTTTTCCATCGTCTTCTGATTAATCCAGTATCTCCAACACAACACGCTTCCCGCTCTTCGTCGAGGATGCGCTCAGGATCGTCCGTACTGCCTTGGCAATACGGCCGTGCTTACCGATGACTTTACCGATATCATCCTGCGCTACCCTCAACTCGAGGATCGTGGACTTCTCGCCTTCAATTATGTTTACAGAGACATCATCCGGATCATCAACAAGGGATTTTGCGATATACTCTACAAGATCCTTCTCCATGATCGCATCTCCTACTTCTCGGCTTCTTTCCGTTCGATGTAAATGTTGTTGTTGTTAAGGATCTTCTTGACGGTGTCGGTGGGCTGCGCACCCTTCACGAGCCAGCTGCGCACCTTATCCTCATCGATCCTTACCTGCTCACCCTCTTTCTCGATCGGGTGGTATAATCCCACCTCATCAAGGGTCCTTCCATCCCGCTGGTCACGGGAATCCATTACGACAATACGGTAGTATGGTCTCATCTTCGTACCAAATCGTTTCAACCTGATCTTAACGCTCACGACGTCCTCCTGCTTCTACACGAATATTACATGCCCATCTGTTTGAGCATTTGTGCTTGGTATTTCTTATTCTTAGCGACTTTCTTCATCATCAGACGCATCTTCTCAAATTTCTTCAGCAGTCGATTCACATCATAGACTGCTGTCCCGCTCCCCTTGGCTATCCTCTTCCTTCTCGACGGCCCGACGATACGGTGGTTGTTCCTCTCCTCGAGCGTCATCGACTGGATGATCGCCTGTTCCCTGGCGAGTTCCTTCTTGTTGATGTCATCCTCGCTGATCGAGCCCTTGGCTCCCGGGATCATCTCAACGATGGACTCCAGCGGTCCCATTTTATTCATTCTCTGGATTTGGTCAAGGTAGTCCTGGAGGCTGAAGGTCGCAGAAGACATCTTTTTCTGCAGTTTCTCAGCTTCCTGGATGTCGATCGTCTCCTGGGCCTTCTCCACGAGGGAGACGACGTCCCCCATCCCGAGGATCCTGGAAGCGATCCTCTCCGGGTAGAAGGGATCGAGGTCACTGACCTTCTCCCCCACACCGATATACTTGATCGGCTTGCCGGTCACGCTCCTGATCGAGAGTGCTGCACCGCCCCGGGTGTCGGAGTCGAACTTCGTCAGCACGACACCGGAGATCCCGACCTTCTCGTCGAACTCCTTCGCGATGGTGACAGCACCCTGGCCGGTCATCGAGTCAGCGACGAAGAGGGTCTCATCGGGATCTGCAGCCTTGTAGATCGCCTGGATCTCCTTCATCATCTCGGTATCGAGGTGCATACGGCCGGAGGTATCCACGATGACCGTGTTGTACTGCTCCTTCTTCGCGAGCTTAAGTGAGTTCTTCACGACCCGGACCGGGTCCTTCACTTCCTCGGCATAGACAGGGACGGAGATGCTCTCCCCGAGCACCTGCAGCTGCTTGACTGCCGCAGGCCGTACGAGGTCGGCTGCGACGAGGATCGGCCTGCGCCCCTCTTTCTTCAGCTTGTACGCGAGCTTCGCAGCCGTGGTGGTCTTACCTGACCCCTGGAGGCCCATCATCAGGATGACTGACGGGGTGTCGGGACCCTTGAGGAGCAGTTCCTTCCGATCGTCACCCAGAAGGGCTACAAGCCGGTCATGGACGATCTTGATGAACTGCTGGCCGGGATTGACCGACTTCAGCACCGCCTCGCCCTTCGCATCCTCGAGGGTGCGGTTGACGAAACGCCTGACCACGCGAAGGTTCACGTCCGCTTCGAGCAGGGCGATCTTGATCTCCTCCACCGCTTCCTGGACGTTCTTCTCCGAGATGGTACCTTTACCTGATATGTGTCTTACGATATCCGTGAATTTATCTGAAATATTCTCAAGCATCTGTTTCCTACTTTACCGTTAAGACTTATACCGTATAACTCGAGTCTCTGTCAACCGATATCAAAAGATAGTTTGTTCCCCGGCCACATCGCCGATGCGGTAGGCGATCGCTTTCGAGACTCCCGGCTCCTGCATGGTGACCCCCAGCAGGGTCGAGGAACCGAGAACGGTCTTCTTGTTGTGGGTGATGATAATGAACTGGGAACTCTCGCTGAACTCCAGGAGGACATCGAGGAAGTAGCCGATGTTCGCATCGTCGAGGGCCGCATCGATCTCATCGAGGATGCAGAAGGGAGAGGGTTTCACCAGATAGGTCGCGAAGAGCAGGGCGACTGCCGTCATGGATCGCTCCCCCCCAGAGAGGAGCGTGATCTTCTCGAGCTTCTTCCCCGGCGGCTGGGCGAAGATGTCGATGCCGCTGCCGAGCAGGTCATCGGGGTCGACGAGCTTGAGTTCCGCCCTGCCGCCCCCGAAGAGCCGGCGGAACATCAGGTGGAAGTTCTTCTTGATCTTGTGGTAGCTCTCCTCGAAGAGGATCTCAGAGCGGGTCTTGATCTCCTTTGTGATCGTGAGCAGGTCGTTCTTCGCCTGTTCGAGGTCGTTCATTTGCTTGCGCAGGAACTCGTACCGCTCCCGGACCTCCTCGAACTCCTCGGTCGCCATATGGTTGATGTAGCCGAGACTGATGACTTCCTGACGCAGCTGCTTGAGCCGGCTGCGGTAGACCTGCTCGCCCTCCCTGATATCGTAGATACGTTCATCGAACTCGGTGAGGGACTTCGAGTAGTTCTCCTCGAAGTTCTCATATATAAATGAGACCTCGGTCTCCAGTGCATCGATCTCGGCCTTGGTCCGCTCGATGCGCTGGGCGGTATTACTGAGGAACTCCTGCTGCTGTGCAAGGTGCTTTCGCTCCTGCTTCATCTCATCCTGGGCATCATCTATCCCGACCTTGAGCTGCTGCAGGGTCTCCGTGAGCTCATCTACCTCCTGGCTGATCTCAACCGAGTCCTGTTCGAGCTCGGAGATCTTCCCCTTCGTCTCGTCAAGCCGCTCCTGCGCGGAACTGAGGTCCTTCATCGCCTCGTCGCGAGCGATCTTCTGCTCGTTCATGGTACGGTAGAGGTTGGTGAGGAGCTCCTCGATGTTCTTGAGGCTCCCCTTGAGGTCCACCTCCGTGAGCCGCAGGTGCTCGAGCGTCTCCCGGTAGTTCTGGAGCTTCTTCAGCAGGGAGGTGTTCTCCGCTGAGAGGGTATCGGCGAGTTCCCGCTTCTGTTCCACCTCGATGTAACTCTGCTCGATCTCCTCATCTATCAGCCGCTTCTTCGTCAGCACGCCTGCAGGGCTGAGGAACTCATCGATGAATGAGGGGATCGCATCGGTATAGTCGCTGTAGAGCTGCTGCAGCCGCTCGAGCTGCGCAGTGACCCCGATGAGCTCCTCCGATGTCTTCTGGACAAGAGCTTTGCCGACCGAACCGAACTTTGCGGCGTCCTCGAGGATGTCGCTGCGTCCCTGGACGGTGATCAGCAGCCTTGAGATAACCTGACGTATCTCCTCATCGAGCTCCTTGCGCCGGTGGTGCGAGTACCCTGATTCACTGAGCTTCGTGTCGAACTCCTTCACGATATGCTCCGTGATCTCCTGGAGGTCGCGCCTGAGGTAGAGCTGGGTCTTCTCGAGCTCCCTCACGCGCTCCTCGGTCCCCTCGATCTCCCTTGTATTGTGCCGGATGCGGTCCTCAGCCGTCTCGATCGTCTCGATGAAGGTCTCGATATCGACCTCGATCTTGTCGAGCTCGTCCTGCATGGACATGCGCTTGGCGACCCGCTCGTCAATATCGGCGGTATCCCGCTCGATGCGCTTGTTCATCAGCTCGCACCGGCCGGAGAGGTCAGTGATGCTCTTCGTGAAGTCCTCGATCCTGTCGAGGTAGATATCGATCTGGTTCTTCTTGCTGTTGCGCGACTCGTCGATCCGATGGAGGCGGTTCTGGATCTCGATACGCTTGTTGGACTGCTCGTTCACCGTGTCCATGATCTCCTCGAGGATGGTGTTGATCCGCGAGATGCTCTCCTGGAGCTTGCTGAACTCATCTACCGCATCATGGAGCACGGTGATCTTCTGCTGCTTGCGCTGACTGAGTTCATGGACCTTCGACAGCTGGAGGTCGACCTCGAGCTCGAAGATCTTCTCCTGCAGCTCCTTATACCGGCGTGCACGTTCGGCCTGGACCTTCCTCGTGTCATAGGTGCCCTTCACCTCCTTGAGGATGCTCTGCACCTGCCTGATGTTGTCCTCGGTCTTCTCGAGCTTCCGCTCAGCCTCCTGACTCTTCTGCTTGAACCTGGTGATGCCGGCCGCCTCCTCGAAGATGTAACGCCGGTCCTCAGGCTTCTGGGAGAGGATCTGGTCGATCTTCCCCTGTTCTAGAATAGAGTAGGCGCTCTTGCCGATACCGGTATCGTAGAAGAGTTCCTTGATCTCCTTGAGGCGGACGAGGGTATTGTTGATGTAGTACTCGCTCTCACCTGAGCGGTAGACCCTGCGCTTGATCGATATCTCCGACACATCGAGCGGGAGGTAGCCCCTCTCGTTCGAGATGATGAGGTTCACCTCTGCGACATTGAGCTTACTCCGGCTCTCGGTCCCGTTGAATATGACGTCCTCGAGCTTCCCAGCCCTGAGCGTCTTCATCGACTGCTCGCCGAGCACCCACTTGATGCTGTCCACGATATTGGACTTCCCGCAGCCGTTCGGCCCGAGCAGCGCAGTGATGCCGCTGGAGAAATCCAGCTTGCTCCGGTCAGCGAATGACTTGAATCCGAACAGTTCGACACTCTTTAAGAACACAGGTACTCCCAATCCTCTGGTTTTTGAAGGTGATCCCTCATGAATTGTCTCACTATACCATAAAACAAGGTCGAACGCATACAGCGACAGATTATTTTCATGGTCAACTTGACTCTCTCTACCCACAGCAGTACACTTTAGGGTATTAAGACGTTAGGAGGAGTTATGCTGGAACGCAACACCACTCCGTCCCCAAGGAATTTCTCTATACAGCCGAAGATCATCATACTGGTTATCGTGGCAGTGGCAGTCGTTGCCCTGTTCCTGAGCAGTTTCTTCGTCGTGGACCAGACCGAGCAGAGCGTCGTGCTCAGGTTCGGCAGGTTCAATAGGGTCGTGGGGCCGGGGCTTCAGTTCAAGATACCGCTTGGGCTGGAGAAGAGTTATAATGTACCTACACAGGTAGTGCAGAATATGAGTTTCGGGTTCAGGACCGAACAGTCAGGGATCAATACGATCTATGACCAGCGGGACTATCCCGAGGAGTCCGTCATGCTGACCGGGGACCTGAACATCATCGATGTCGAATGGGTCATCCAGTACAAGATCGACGACCCGTACGCCTGGCTGTTCAATGTCGAGGACAAGACCTCGACCATCAGGGATATCAGCCAGTCGGTCATCAACGAGCTCGTCGGAGACCTGCCGATCCTCTCGGTCATGGGAACATCCAGGACCAACATCGAGGATTCAGCCCAGACGAGGATGCAGGAGGTCCTCGACAGCTACGGCCTGGGGATCAATATCGTGACCGTCAAGCTGAAGAACATCGTACCGCCTGTCGGCGAGGTCCAGGACGCCTTCGAGGATGTCAACAAGGCCATCCAGGACATGAACCGCCTGATCAACGAAGGTAAGGAGCAGTACAACAGCGAGATCCCGAAAGCCCGGGGTGAAGCCGCCCAGCAGATCCAGTATGCACAGGGGTACTCTTCCGAGCGTATCAACCAGGCAAAGGGTGATGTCGCCAGGTTCAACTCCGTGCGGGAAGCCTACAATGAGAGCAAGAAGGTCACGAGCAAGCGTCTCTATGTCGAGACCATGGAATCGATCCTCTCGAGCGGGAACACGACGATCATCGACAAGAACCTCGAGAACTTCCTCCCGCTGCAGAATCTCACACCAGGAGGCACACCATGAAGAAACTGATCACTGCACTCGTCATCGTAGCTGTCCTGCTCATCATCCTGGTCCTGCTCGGGCCGTTCTACATCCTCGAAGAGGGTGAACAGTCCGTCGTGACCCGTTTCGGGGCGATCCAGCAGACCGCCACGACCGCCGGGCTCAAGTTCAAGGCACCGATCATCGACAACGTCGTGATCTATCCCAAGAAGATACTCTCCTGGGACGGCGACTCTCAGAGGATCCCGACCAAGGAGAACCAGTTCATCTGGGTCGACACGACCGCAAGGTGGAAGATCACCGACCCGATGAAGTTCTACGAATCGGTCACCACGATCACCCAGGGGTATGCACGTCTTGATGACGTAGTCGACTCCGCGGTCAGGACGATCATCTCGGAGAACTACCTCAACGAGGCTGTTCGTACCACGAACAAGATCAACACCATCCAGGTGAGCGAGCAGGTCCAGTCAGAGGATCTCGGCGATGCCGAGCAGCTGCGCAACCTCACCGCCACGACGGTCAACTATGCCGAGATCGAGAAGGGTCGAAGCGACCTCTCCGAGGAGATGTTCAAGTACGCATCGACCTTCACCAGTGAATACGGCATCGAGCTCATCGATATCATCATCAGGCAGATCAGGTACTCTGACGACCTCACCGAGAGTGTCTATAACAGGATGATCAAGGAGCGAAACCAGATCGCCGAGGCCTACCGTTCCTACGGTGAGGGCCAGCTCGCTGAGTGGGTCGGTAAGCTCGACAATGACAAGAAGAAGATCATCTCCGAGGCATATGCCACATCAGAGGAGATCAAGGGTACGGCAGACGCCGAGGCTACCCGGATCTACGCGGACGCCTATGAGGCTGATACCGACTTCTTCGAGTTCTGGATCACACTCGATTCCTACAAGAACTCCATCACGGACCTGCCGAAGACCCTGTCTACCGACATGGACTACTTCAGGTACATCTACTCTTCCGAGGTTGGGAACTAACACACCGTTTTCGTAATCGAACCAACACCAGCCGCTGCCCCGTGCAGCGGCTGTTCTATCTTTACGAACGTTCCATTCCGGTTGATTTTTTCACCCCCGCAGGATACTATGTACTGATATGGAACAGAACACGTATGACCGTCCCCTCATCATCCAGAGTGACAACACCATGCTGCTGGAAGTACATTCTCCTTCGTTCAATGATGCCAGGAACGCGATCCTCCCGTTCAGCGAGCTGATCAAGTCACCTGAACATATCCATACCTTCACGATCACCCCCATCTCCCTCTGGAACGCAGCCTCTGCCGGCTTCTCCTCGGAGGAGATCATCGAGAGGCTTACCTATTGGTCACGGTACCCGGTCCCGGAGAACGTGAAGTTCTCGGTCACCGACATCATCTCACGCTACGGGTCGATCATCCTCTACCCTATCGATGAGGAACCAGACCGGTATTTCCTCTCGGTCCTCGAGGAGCGGACCTTCCAGGAGATCATGCACCGCCCCAATGTCATGGAATACCTGACCATCGGGGAGGAGGGGTTCTTCCTCAACGCCTATGACCGGGGAACGGTGAAGCTGCTGCTCATCAAGCTCGGCTATCCCGTGGATGACCGGATCCCCCTGAAGCAGGGAGACCCGATCGAGCTCTCCCTGCGGGAACAGACGATCTCAGGCTACCCCTTCATCCTCCGGGGCTACCAGGACGAGGCACGCGATGCCGTGATCGGGGACTCCAGCCCCGGGACGGGCTATGGTACCATCGTGCTGCCCTGCGGGTCGGGGAAGACCATCGTGGGGATCAATATCATCCATGCGCTGAAGACGAAGACCCTGATCCTCACGACCAACGTCGCCGCTGTCCATCAATGGATCAATGAGCTCATAGACAAGACCTCCCTCACCAGGGATGAGATCGGAGAATATTCCGGGGACCGGAAGGTCATCCGCGATATCACGGTGTGCACCTACCAGATCCTCACCTGGCGCAAGGACAAAGTAAGTGACTTCCCCCACTTCTCCATCTTCAAGGACCATAACTGGGGACTGGTCATCTATGATGAGGTCCATATGCTCCCGGCTCCCGTATTCAAGGTGACCGCCGAGATCCAGTCGATGCACCGGGTCGGGCTCACGGCTACCCTCGTCAGGGAGGATGGCCGTGAGGACGAGGTCTTCTCTCTCGTCGGCCCGAAGCGGTATGACATCCCCTGGAGGGAACTCGAGCAGAAGGGCTGGATCGCCGAGGCTCACTGCTACGAGATCCGCATCCCGCTCGACGAGTCCCTCGATATCGACTATGCGATAGGCTCCAAGCGGGAGAAGTTCCGGATCGCCTCCGAGAACCCCCTGAAGAACCCGGTGATCAAGCAGCTCATCAGCAACCATGCTGATGAGTACATCCTCATCATCGGGCAGTACCTCTCCCAGCTGAACGACCTCTCGAAGACCCTCGGCATCCCCGTGATCACCGGTTCGACACCGAACAAGAAGCGGGACGAGCTCTTCAACGCCTTCCGGGAGGGGAAACAGAGGATACTGATCGTCTCGAAGGTGGCAAACTTCGCCATCGACTTACCGGATGCATCGGTAGCGATCCAGATCTCCGGCACCTTCGGCTCACGGCAGGAGGAGGCCCAGCGGCTCGGGCGTGTGCTCAGGCCGAAAGAGCACGGTTCGCATTTCTATTCACTGGTGACCAGGTATTCCGTCGAGGAGGAGTTCGCCTCGAACAGGCAGAAGTTCCTCACCGAACAGGGATACAAGTATCATATCGAACTATGGGATTGAACTATGGCAGATCAGACGACTTGGAATGAAGCA
Source organism: Spirochaetia bacterium (assembly GCA_963677595.1). Taxonomy (GTDB): domain Bacteria; phylum Spirochaetota; class Spirochaetia; order CAKZLE01; family CAKZLE01; genus CAKZLE01. Next base: position 3,739,795 of record OY782041.1, on the reverse strand, counting down.
CTCTACTCTCTCGATGATGAATCGTTTCTCGAGATCATGCGCAATTACCTCGGACCGATCAGGACCCCCTTCAACAAGCCGGACCTGATCAGCCAGCTTACCCGTTTCATCACCGGGGAACGCGTCAGGAAGCGGATCCTATCACTCATCAACCGGCAGGAACGAGCCCTGCTCAATGCCGTCTACTTCCTCGACAGGCCTTCCGTGGATGATATCTACCGGTTCTTCGACCGGAAGATCCAGTTCTATATCGTCCAGCAGCAGATCATCAACCTCGAGGAGCGGCTGCTCCTCCTGCAGCGCAGGGACCGGTCCCTCATGATCAACCCGCTCTTCCTCGATGACCTCATCGGGAGCCAGGTCCACATCTCCCATATCATGTCCATCTCCGATGCCGGTAGTGAACAAGCTGAGAGCGACGGGCAGGTGACGATCATGGACCAGCCGCTGTTCATCTCCTACTTCTCGCTCTTCTACGGGAACTACATCAGGATCACCCAGGACGGTACACTCAAGCGTTCGACCGGCAGGGTGCTCGAGGATGTCTTCCCCCATATGTCAGCAGAACTCATCGGCAGCCTCACTCACCTGTTCATACGCTCATTCACCTCGATGGGGATCCTCTCATCATCCAACGGCAGCATCAACTGCAGCGCAGCTGCCGTGAAGGAGCACCTCGAGAGCAGCAGCTGGCCGGAGTTCGTCTTCAGGTTCCTCGTCGGCTGCTATGCTCCGGTCTACTCTGACCTAGACGACCACCAGGTCTACAGCTTCCTCTATGAGCTGCTTACCATCCTCGAGCAGGTCGGTTCCCTGCGTGCGAAGTCGCTCCAGCGATTATGGATGATACAGGCTTCCCACCACGGGCTGCCCATGCATGAGATGCATGAGCCGATCCTCATCCTCAAGACGCTCGGGATCCTTACCTATGCAGACGGGTTCTACCGGCTCCACCCGGACCTCTCGGCACTGCTCAGCGGGGGTTCCAGCCCGAACACCTCCTGCATCATCGATTCCGACTATACCATCACCTGCGGTCGCGACTTCTCGCTCCACAGCTCACGGTTCCTCTACCTGTGTACGAGGATCAGGAAGACCGATACCAGCTTCCTCTTCGAGATCACCAAGAACAGCATCGTACAGGCCTTTGACGCAGGTTTCACTGCCGATGAGATCACGAGCCTGCTCGAGGAGGTCTCCTCGAACCCGGTCCCCGGCAACATCATCCAGACCATCAGGCACTGGAGCGCCGAGTACGAGTCGATCCAGATCTATTCAGGCATCGTGATCGCGGCCGATGCCCAGCGGTCGAGGATCATCGAGAAGCACCCTTCCCTCCAGGACCATATCATCCGGAAGTTCTGCGAAGGCGTGTTCCTGTTACGAAGCGAGACCGAGACGGTCTGGAGGGAGATCCTCAATCAGTCCGGGGTAGAGGTCCTGCCGAAGACGAAGTTCGCCGACCCGGAGAACGGGGGAGAGTCGATCCGCCATGCCATAGGGTACCGGCTCCCTGACACGATCACCAGGGACCGTTTCAGCGAGGCAGCCATCACCGAGGATATCAGGCATATCGAGCATGACGAGGCGTTCAAGGCAGAACTCCAGGAGGCCCTGGCACAGAAGAAGATCCCGCGTAAGGCGTTCGAGGACCTCACAGCCAGGATCGAGAAGGGACTCATCCTCATACCGGAACAGCTCGTATCGACCTATCTGCACCCGACGGTCCAGGAGGCTCACGGGTTCGATTTCCAGGGCAAGGTCAACCTCTGCAGGCAGGCGATGGACTCAGGCAAGGACCTCCTTGAGATCCATGTGAAGTCCTTCACGGAGAAGGAGGATATCCTCCTCATCCAGCCGACTGAACTGAAGAAGCAGGGCAATGAGGTCATCCTCATCGGCCTCGAGGTGCCTGAGAACCATCACTTCGAGAAATCATTGAGGAAGATCTTCCTGCTGAGGAAACTCAAGAGTTCGCTCTACTCACCCATCAGTCCTTCTGTGGATACGTGAAACCGGTGAACGACTCGAACTGAAGCACTCCCTGGGCCAGCAGCATCTCCATCCCGAAGACCTGGCGGCAGCCTGCTGCCCCTGCACGCTTGAGGAATCTCGTGTGCTTCGGCTTATAGACCAGGTCATAGGCGATCTCCCTGCCGGTGAAGGCATACCCGAGAGAAGGATCGACCTCCTCATAGGGGGTCATACCCCCGCTAGTCGTCTGCACCACCAGGTCCACATCGGTGATCGTGTCGAGCTGTGAGACCGGCTTCCAGCTGGACCCGGTCTCTCCTGCGAGCTTCTCGGCCTTCTCGGGAGTCCTGTTGACGATGCACACCTTGCAGTAGTAGTTTCTCAGCGCCCAGACGACCGAACGTGCGGCTCCGCCGGCACCGATGACCAGTGCCTTCCGGATGCGCTGTGCCTCGAGCTCTTCCTGCAGGGGACTGAGAAAGCCGTAGAAGTCGGTATTCACACCCTGCCACAGGTCGTTCTTCTTATAGACCGTGTTGCAGCTGCCGATCAGCTTCACCTCCCGTGAGATCTTCCCCAGGTAGGGAAGCACCTGCTGCTTGAAGGGCACGGTGACCGAGAACCCCTTGATATCGAGGATGTCGGCAAGCTGGAAGAAGGCCCTGATGTCATCGACGAGGAAGGGTACATAGACCGCATTGATGCCGAGCTGATCGAAGGCCGGGTTATGGATCTTGGGTGATGAGGTATGCATGACCGGGTTCCCGATGATGCCGAAGATCCGGGTATTCCCGTTGACCCGGTCGGCATGGTAGAGATCACGCAGGATCTCAGGCGAGAGGTGGCCTGCAGCCTCATCCGCCCCATGGGGCAGGCAGCAGGTATAGAGGGAGCCGGTCCTCCTGTAGAGGATCCGTGCGGGGATGCCGTACTCCCCAAGGGCGATCACCACCTTCTCCGGGATATCGTGGAGTTCCTCCTCGACCCTGAAGAGCTTCATGAGGTCATCGAGGGAGTTCGCCGTAACGGCGACCTTGGCGATATCACCCCGCCTTCTAAGCTTCACCAGCCTGAGGTAGAGATCATCGGGGATCCCAACGAGGTCGTATGAGGACCTGATGACCCTGATCGAACGGTCTGCTGCCTTCTGCTCGAGGTCAGGACGTCTCACATCCTCCTCCAGTTCGACATAGCGGAAGTCGAGGTCCATGAGTTCCTCGAGGAGCTTCAACCGGGCTTTCTCGCTCCCTGCGTACTTCCCGCCGTCCTTCGTCCTCCGGCAGGTGAGGATGACCGGCAGCGTGACTGATTCGAGGAACCACGAGATATCCTCGATCATGATCTCCTCATGGCAGTCGATGCGCAGCTCGAGCAGTTCTACTGATTCACGGTGGTTCTGGAATTGGGTAAGGCATGTCCGGCAGTCGTTTCCGGTCAGTGATAGACACAGCATGGGTATTCTCCTTGAACAGATCAATTAAGTCATGATACCATCGTTTTGGTTTATAGTATAGACTAGTGATTTTTACAATAAGGTGCGCCTGATCCAGATGGGAACATTACAACTGCAGCAGATATCCCTGGCCTTCGGTGACCGGGATATCCTCAAGGATATTTCAATAACTCTCGATACCAATACCAGCGCGGCCCTTGCCGGGATCAACGGTTCCGGCAAGTCGACGCTGCTCAAGATCATCACGGGTTCGATCGAACCCGATACCGGATCGATCTCCATGACCCGTGGCATGACGGTCTCCTACCTGCCCCAGAGCGGGATCGTCCTCAGGGAGCGGAGTCTCTACGAGGAACTCGAGTCGGCATTCGACTCCTACCTCGCCTACCTCGGGCGTAAGCAGGAGATCGAACACCAGCTCTCCGAGGTCACGCAAGACTCCCCGGAGACAGCGAGCCTGCTCGAGGAGCTCAACTCCATCGAGGAACACCTTCTCTACAGCAGCTACTACCAGCGGGAGGCGAAGATCCTCCAGGTGGCTTCAGGCCTCGGCTTCAGTGCTGAAGATATCCACCGCCAATGCCTTGAGTTCTCAGGCGGCTGGCAGATGAGGATCGCGCTCGGCAAGATCCTGCTCGAGCAGCCCGATATCCTGCTTCTTGACGAGCCGACCAACTATCTCGATGTAGAAGCGCGGATCTGGCTCAACCACTACCTCAAACAGTACCATGGGGGTTTCCTCCTCGTATCCCACGACCGCTATTTCCTCGATGAGACCATCGGGGAGGTCCTTGAGATCGCCTCGGGGAGCCTGAGCCGCTACCATGGTTCCTATACGGCATACGAGGCGAAGAAGGAGCAGGAGCTCGAGCAGCTCCAGAAGGCCTACGAACAGCAGCAGCTCGAGATCAGCCATATCGAGTCGTTCATCGAGCGGTTCCGCTACAAGGCCTCGAAGGCACGACAGGTGCAGAGCCGGGTGAAGCAGCTCGAGAAGATCGAGCGGATCGAGCTCCCCTTCTCCACTAAGAGCCTTCGGTTCAATTTCCCCTCCCCGCCGCACAGCGGCAACATCATCTACCACCTCGAGGGGCTGAGCAAGTCCTACGGGGATCACCAGGTGATCACGAACCTCGGCCTGCACATCAGCAGGGGGGACAGGATCGCGGTATCAGGTAAGAACGGGATGGGGAAGACGACCCTGCTCAATATACTCTCAGCCCGGGATCACGACTACCAGGGCAGCTTCCAGACCGGTTCCGGTGTCCAGGTCGGCTACTACGCCCAGGATACCGAAGGAGAACTCGATCCCGGGAAGACCGTCTTCCAGGAGGTGGAGGCCGCCTCCCCATCGGCGAGGATCCCGCAGCTGCGCAGCCTGCTCGGGGCCTTCCTCTTTGGAGGGGACGACATCACCAAGCCGATCTCTGTGCTGAGCGGCGGCGAGAAGAGCCGGGTATCCCTGCTGAAGGTCCTCCTGCAGCCGGTCAACGTGCTGATGCTCGACGAGCCGACGAACCACCTCGACCTCGCATCGAAGGATATGCTCCTGCGCGCCCTCGAGCAGTATGAGGGGACCCTCATCTTCGTCTCCCACGATATAGACTTCATCAAGCACCTTGCCACCAAGATCCTCTACCTCTCCGAGGAGGGTGCCGAACTCTTCGAGGGGGACTACGAGTACTTCAGCTGGAAGCTCAACGAGAAGCAGCGCATCGAGGAGGCAGAGCAGCCGGGACAGCGGTCAGCCGAGGAGAAGGAGACCCCGTCTGTCGAGCTCTCACGCCAGGAACGAAACCGGATGAAGAACCGTCTCGCACGGCTGCAGGATGAGGAGGGGAGCCTCATCGAGCGCATCGACGAGCAGGAGGTCGCCCTCTCGGGGCTCCACCACCAGCTCTCACTCCCGGAAGTCTATTCAGACGGGGAACGTGCGACACAGACGACGGCTGCCATCAGGGAGATCGAGGGACTCATCGGCGAGCTCTCTGAGAAGTGGGATGAGGTGACCAACGAGATCGAGGAGCTCTCGGGAGCCCTCTCATGATCCGCACGATCATCCTCTCCTCAGCCTCCCCGGCACGCAAGGCTCTGCTTTCCGAGGCCGGGTTCGATGTGCTCGTCGAGCCGACGCATACCGAGGAACTCTTCACCTCTGATGATCCGGAGACCGCCGCATTATCGATCGCGCAGCAGAAGATGGATGCCTACCTCCGGCTCCACCCCTGCCCAGCCGCACCGGTGATCACGGTAGACACATTGATCGGTTTCCAGGGCAGGTTCATCGGGAAGCAGGAGAGCCGGCAAGAGGCCGCAGCGATCCTGCGTGAGTTCTCAGGCCGGGCCCACAGCGTCCATTCCGGGGCTGTGCTCTACTTCCCGGATCGCGATCTCCGCTTCAGTGCGGCTGACCGAGCCGACATCACGTTCCATGACCTGAGTGAGGAGGAGATCGAGGAGTACCTCGATAGTGGTGAATGGGTCGGTGCCGCGGGGGCCTACCGGATACAGCACCGGGGGATCTCGCTGGTAAGTTCATTATCTGGTGATTTTTATTCCGTTGTGGGGTTGCCTTTGATCAAGATTTTTGGCATAGTACGGGGACAGAGTTCCAGACTTGTCAAGTCGATCTGAATATCCACCATTGGTGAGAAAAAGTGAAGGTAGATACGCCCAAGAGAAGGCGTATCGTGTGTAGGAGGGAATCATGGCGATTGTATCCATGAAGAGCCTGTTAGAGTCAGGCGTACATTTCGGTCACCAGACCAAACGATGGAACCCCAAGATGAAGAAGTTCATCTTCTCAGAGAGGAACGGGATCCATATCATCGACCTGCAGAAGACTGCAGCGTGTATCAACGAAGCATATGATGCTATCGTAGACATCATCAAAGACGGGAAGCAGGTCCTGTTCATCGGAACGAAGAAACAGGCCCAGCAGTCAATCGAGAACGAGGCAAAACGGTGCAGCATGCCGTACGTGAACCACCGATGGCTCGGTGGTATGCTTACCAACTTCTCGACCATCAAGAAATCTATCCACAGACTCAAGAAGATCGAGAAGATGGAGATAGACGGTACGTTCGAGAGCCTTACCAAGCGTGAGGTCGCGAAGCTGAACCGTGAGAAGGCAAAGCTCGAGAGGAACCTCTCAGGTATCAAGGATATGAAGGACCTTCCCGGTGCCATCTTCATCATCGACACCAGGAAAGAGCAGATCGCTGTCGCAGAGGCGAAGAGACTCGGCATCCCCGTGATCGCCGTCGTCGACACCAACTGCGACCCTACAGATATCGACTTCCCCATCCCCGGTAACGACGATGCGATCAGGGCTATCTCGCTCTTCGCAGAGATCGTCGCGAACTGTGTCATCGAAGGGAATAACGCATTCGGCCTCGATATGATCCAGACTGACGGTAAGGCTGTCGAGGGCGATGATGCCCAGGAAGATGACAGGCCGACCGTGGATAACGGCGAGGTCGAAGAGGACTTCGAGGATGATGAACCTGCTGAAGGTTCAAAAGCTGAGAAGACCGAAGAATAATCATACCGATAGGTTAAGGAGCAAACAATGAGTATAAAAGCTGCTGATGTCAAGAAACTCCGGGATATCACCGGGGCAGGCATGATGGACTGCAAGAAGGCGCTCATCGAGGCAGATGGGGATTTCAAGCAGGCAGAGAAGTTCCTCAAGGAGCTCGGTCTTGCCGCTGCTGCGAAGCGAAGCAACAGGGCTACCGACAACGGTAGGATCTTCACACGTATAACTGATACCAAGGCTGTCGTGCTCGAACTGGTCTGCGAGACAGACTTCGTCGCACGAAACAAGGACTTCGTCGCACTCGGCGATAAGCTGATCGACGTGATCCTCGATAAGGGCTACACTGAGATCAACGAGGAACTCGAGAACATGGTCAAGGACCTCATCTCCACCATCAAGGAGAATATGAGCCTCAAGAAGTTCACCGTGACTGACCTTGCGGACAATCAGGTTGCCGTGGAATATGTCCATGGTGAAGGAGCGATCGGTGTCGTCGTCATCCTCGAAGCTGAGGATGCATCCAAGCTCGGTGATGCAGCGAAGGCGTTCGCATTCGACTGTGCACTCCACATCGCTGCGTTCAACCCCATGTACCCGGACAAGGCAGACGTCGATGCTGACTACCTCAAGGAGCAGACCGAGATCTTCGTGAAGCAGACCGAGAATCTCGGTAAGCCCGCGAATGTCGTAGAGAACATCGTGAAGGGCAAGATCAACAAGCACTACACTGAGATCTGCTTCATGCAGCAGAAGTTCGTCAAGGACGACAAGATCAGTGTTGAGCAGGCATTGAAGAACCTTTCCAAGGAGATCGGTACTACCTGTACCATCGTGAGCTACTCCTACAATAAAGTTGGGGAATAATCTCTAGACTATTCAAATGAAGGCCGTTTCCATGATATGATTCATGGAATGGCCTTGTTTTTTTGGTGCATTCTATTTTTACCTGAGGAGAAACATATGAAAGACGTGCTGAAACATGCCGAAGACCGTATGAAGAAGACCATCACCAGCCTTGAGAGTGAGTTCAATGCGCTGAGGACCGGCAGGGCTTCAGCCGCCTTGTTCGATAAGATCCGTGTCGACTACTACGGACAGCCTTCCCCATTGTCGCAGGTGGCGAACGTATCGGTCCCCGAGGCCCGGCTGGTCGTGATCCAGCCCTGGGACAAGAGCCTCATCAGCGAGATCGAGAAGGCGATCATGTCCTCAGAACTCTCCCTCAACCCCAGCAACGACGGGAAGGTCATCAGGATCAGCATCCCGCCGCTGACCGAGGAGAGAAGGAAGGATCTCGTCAAGGTCGCCAAGAACACTGCAGAGCAGTACCGGGTGGCTGTCAGGAATATCAGGCGTGATGCCATAGATGAGATCAAGCTGCTCGAGAAAGAGAAGATGATCAGCGAGGATGAGCAGAAGACCGGGGATGTACAGGTCCAGAAACTCACCGATGCGTATGTCAAGAACATCAACGAGATCCTTGACACAAAAGAACAGGAGATTATGGAAGTCTGATCAGTCTCCATACTAAGGTTGAACAATGGATGGAAGACTGCCGAACCATATAGCCATTATCATGGATGGTAATGGACGATGGGCCAAGCAACGGAACAGACCACGATCTTTCGGGCACCTCGAGGGACTCAAGACAGCGAAGCGGATCATCTCCCATGTCTCTGGTCTTGGTATTCCCTTCGTGACCCTCTATGTCTTTTCCACCGAGAACTGGAAGCGTCCCCTGCAGGAGGTCTCCTACCTGATGGGGCTCATCACCTCGTACCTGAAGAAAGAGTACCAGTTCTATGATGAGCATGATATCAGGGTGACCTTCTCCGGTGATACCACAGAGCTCCCGGAAGAGGTCGCAGCTGCCCTGAAGGAGACTGAAGACTATACCTCCGGCCACGGCGGCACCACGGTCAATCTTGCGATCAACTACGGCGGCAGGGATGAGCTCGTCAGAGCCGTCAACTCCCTGCCGTTGAAGGACGGGAGGATCACTGCCGATGATATCGCATCGGCCCTTGACCATCCCGAGATCCCCGACCCGGACCTGGTCATACGTACCGCCGGGGAGAGGCGCCTGAGCAACTTCCTCATCTGGGAAGCTGCCTATGCTGAACTCTATTTCTCACCTGTCCTGTGGCCGGATTGGACCGCTGCTGAACTCGATACGGCCTTGGGTGACTATGCTGAACGAACGAGAAGATTTGGAGGCATCGTATCATGAAGACACTCACAAAAAGAATCCTGCTGACCGTCCTCGGTATACCGATCTTCTTTTCGAGTATCTTCTTCTTCCCCCAGGCCCAGTACCTGTTCTTCACCCTGATCTGCCTCGGCTTCAGCGTCCTCGGGTCCTATGAGATTAACCAGCTCATCAGCAGCTCATCAGCAGGAAAGTCCCTGCTCCATCCGCTGGTCGTCGGGCTCCTCCCCTTCTCCATGTACGTTGAACTCTACCTGCTGCCCGATGTCCAGGTGATCTTCATCCTCTATGCTGCAGTCATGCTGTTCCTGCTCCTGAAGGAGGTCTTCACCGGCAAGGACGATGCGTTCCAGAACAGCATCTCGCGCATGGCTGTCTCCATCTTCCACCTTATCTATCCCTCGATGTTCGTGATCTTCGTCATCTACATGACCTCGATTGGCGACGCCCATATCTATATCATCTTCTGGTTCCTCATGATCTTCTCCAATGATGTGTTCGCCTATGTCTTCGGCATGCTCTGGGGAAAGCGTTCCCGCGGCATCACGGCAGTCAGCCCCAACAAGAGCCTGGTCGGCTTCATCGGGGGATTCGCATCTGCCGTGCTTATGGGCTTCCTCTTCTATACGGTCATCACCCCGATGCACAGCGCAGGCCCTGTATGGCTCATCCTGCTCGCAGCAGCGGCGATCTCGATCTTCGCGGATCTCGGGGACCTCGTCGAATCAGCTATCAAACGTTCTTCCCATGCGAAGGATTCAGGGACCATCATCCCGGGACGCGGGGGAGTCCTCGACACGATCGACTCCATCATATTCAGCGCCCCGGTCTATATTCTCTTCCTTACTTATTTCTTGAAGGTGTAACTCAATGAAAAAACGAATCATACTCCTTGGGGCTACCGGCTCCATCGGTAAAAACTCACTGGAGGTCATCCGGCAGCTTCCTGATGAATTCGAGATCGTCGGCATCACAGCCCATTCGAACCATTCTGCACTCGAGCAGATCGCCGCAGAGTTCAAGGTAACCAATACCGCCCTCTCCGGCCATGATCGCAACGGTCACGATGCCATTCTCGACTTGATCAGGGATACGGACGCAGATATCGTCATAAACGGTATCTCCGGCGCTGCCGGCCTCATGCCTTCCGTCGTCTCACTCGAGAGCGGGAAGGACCTCGCCCTGGCGAACAAGGAGACCGTCGTGATCGCCGGCCACCTCATCTCGGACCTTGCCCAGCGCATGGAATGCCGCATACAGCCGGTCGATTCCGAACATGCCGCGATCTTCCAGCTGACACGATTCCGACCGGAGAACCACCTGACCCACATCCTGCTGACCTCATCCGGCGGCCCCTTCAGGACGGCCACCCTGGAACAGATGGAGCATGCGACCATTGAGGATGCGCTCAAGCATCCCACCTGGGCGATGGGATCCAAGATCTCCATCGATTCAGCTACCCTGGCGAACAAGGGGCTGGAAGTGATCGAGACGGTCCACCTCTTCGGGGTGCAGCCTGAACAGATCGAGGTCCTCATCCATCCACAGAGCTATGTCCACTCCCTGATCAGGACTACCGACGGTTCCCAATATGCGCAGATCAGCAAGCCCGACATGAAGGTCCCCATCATGAACGCCCTGCTCTACCCGGAGATCGGGAACCACCTCTTCAACTCCTTCAGCCTGAAGGGGGCGGTACTCGAGTTCTTCGATCCTGACCTGGAGCGATTCCCCATGCTCGGCTACGCCTATGACGTACTGGCCCTCGGGGGATCCTACTCCATCGCCTATAACGGGGCGAACGAGATGGCCGTGGAAGCCTTCATCCAGAAGCGGATACCGTTCATGGGCATCCCCGCCATGGTGCATGAGGTTCTCCAGCATGACTGGAGCATGACCCCTGAGACATTCTCACATGTCCTTGCTGTTGATGCCGATGTGAGGAGACTGTCTGCAGACTACCTGGAGACGTTATGATCCTGACCATCATCCTCGGCCTGCTCGGCCTGGGTATCGTCATCTTCATCCACGAACTCGGTCACTTCATCGTGGCCAAGGCCGTCCATATCGAGGTCGAGAGCTTCGCGCTCGGCTGGGGACCCAAGCTATTCGGGATGACAAGAGGCACGACCGAGTACCGGATCAATATCCTGCCGATCGGCGGCTACTGCCGGATGAAGGGCGAGTATGAGTTCAAGGAGGCTATCGAGAAGAAGCTTGCCAGCTTCCCCTACGCAGAAGGGTCGCTCTTCAGCGTCTCTCCCTGGCAGCGGTTCCTCACCTATGCTGCGGGACCGCTGTTCAACCTCATCTTCGCATCGATCCTCTTCGCTTCCGTCTGGGGGATCGGCTACGAGTTCCAGACCTTCTCGAACCGGATCATCCTGGCTTCTGACTACCCCCTGATCTATGGGGAGGAGGAGTCAGTCAGCCCTGCCGAGGCTGCTGGCCTGGGCACCGGGGACACCATCATCTCGCTCGACGGGAAGCCAATAGCCCATTTCAAGGATATACAGGAGGCACTGCTCGACAAGGCTGATAAGCAGCTCGAGCTGACCTACCTGCATGAGGGGAGGACTGTCCAGGGGTATATCACGCCGGAGCTGAACCGCCAGACGGGTGCCGGCGTCATCGGCATCGCCCCCTGGATCGAACCGCGAGTCACGGACATCCCAACAGGGTCCCTCCTGCTCTCTTCAGGTCTCAGGGTGGGAGACACCATCACCTCGGTAGATGGTACTCAGGTCAGCTGCGTCGTCGATATCTACCAGGCGATCTTCACAGGAAGAACAGGATCACATACCTACGGGATCGTACGGGATGGGCAGCAGATCACCATTGAGGCTGTCACGGAGTATGATGAGGACGGCAGGCCGATCTTCAACGCGATATTCCCGCTTGAGACGGTATCCACCCCCGATTACGGGTTCTTCGGGTCCCTGAAGCGTGGTGTTGCTGAGACCTTCTCGACCTTCGGCCTGGCTATCCACAGCATAGCCCTCATGTTCAAGGGACTTGACCTGAGTGAGTCCATGGCTGGCCCGATCAAGATCACCTACCTCGTGGGGACGGCGACCGCAGAGAGTTTCTCGCAGGGGCTCCTTACCGGCATCACCACGGTCTTCAGGCTGCTCGGCTTCATCAGCACCGCCCTCTGCTTCGCGAACCTCCTGCCGATCCCGGCACTCGACGGCGGGCAGATGATCGTGTCGATCGCTGAAGCCGTACTGCACCGTGGATTCTCCCCGCAGAACTACTACCGCCTGCAGATCATCGGCTTCGGTATCCTCATGACGATCATGGCCTTCACCATCTTCAACGACCTGGCATTCTTCCTTCGGTAGGTATTACTGTGTTTCCCGTGTCAATGTGACGAATTTCGTGTATTTAGGCTGGAATCCCAGGTAGAGCGTCCCGATTGGGCCGTTTCGCTGTTTTGCGAGGATGATCTTCGTCTCGATGATATCCTTGTCCTGGTCTGCGATATCCTTCTCGGTCTCACGTTCCTTATGGATGAACATGACGACGTCGGCATCCTGTTCGATGGAGCCGGACTCACGCAGGTCCGCGAGGGTCGGTTCCTTCCCCTCTGACTGCCGTCCGACCTGGGAGAGGCAGACGATCGGTATATCGAGCTCACGGGCGAGGGACTTCAACGACCGCGAGATCTCAGCTACCTGCTCATGCCTGGGGACACTTCCCTTGTTCTCGGCCTCGATCAGCCCGATGTAGTCGATGAAGAGGATCTGGATATCCTCGTTCTTCTTCATCCGCCGCGCCTTTGCCCTCAGGTCGAGCAGCTTGATGTTCGGCGTGTCCTCGATGAACAATGGTGCCTCATAGATCCTGCCGGCGGCATCGGTCAGCTGGGCGAAGTCACGGTTGGAGAGCAGCCCGCTCCTGATCTTCTTCGAGTCCACGAGGGACTCTGCGGAGAGGATCCTCATCATGAGGGACTTCCCCGACATCTCGAGGGTGAAGAAGCCTACCGGTATCTTCTCCCGTATGGCGATGTGTGAGGCCATCGAGAGCGCGAACGCGGTCTTCCCGACTGACGGGCGTGCACCGATGACGATGAACTCCGATTTCTGGAAGCCGCTCGTATGGTCGTCCAGCTTGGAGTAGCCGGTGGGCACACCAGAGAGCTTTCCCCCGTTCTGCACGAGGAACTCGATGTACTCGATGGTCTCCCCCACGATATCGAGGGTCTTGCGGTAGTTCCCGGTCGTGCTGCTGTCATTCGAAATATCGAAGATCTGCTTCTCCGCATCTGCGAGGATCTCCCGCGTATCCTCTGAGTCATCATAGGCTTTCGCGATGAGGTTGTTCGACACATTGAGCAGGTGGCGCCTGATACTGTTCTGCTTGACTACCTTGGCATAGAAATCGATGTTCGCCGTGGTGGGGACCTCTGAGGTCACAGAGGCGATATAGGAGACTCCGCCGCAGGAGTCAAGCATCTCGGTGCGCTTGAGCTCCTCGGTCAGAGTAATGAGGTCGACCATCTCGCCGGAGGCGGAGATATGGGATACTGCAGTGAACATGAGGGCATGTGCCTTCACGTAGAAATCATCGGGGCGAAGGATCTCGAGGGCGGCCGAGGCAGCTTCCTGATCGATCAGGACAGCCCCGAGCACGGCTCGCTCTGCCTCCCTATTATGAGGGGGGACCCTTCCCAACAGCTCTGCAGTTCCCATGTGACCTCTTTGTTCGGTTCGCGGATCTACTGCTCTACTTCTTCATCTGCAGAAGCAGCTTCTTCCTCGATCTCGGTCTCTACCTCTTCTACTTCCTCATCCTCGTACTCATCCTCTTCATCGAAATCGCTGGTGGACAGTGGAGCAGGTTCTTCCTCTACGACAGCTGCGGCAGCTTCTTCCATCTTCTCGATCCTGTCGGAGATGACATCGATCTTCACGGTAGCAGACTCCTTCTCGTACAGCTTGACGAGTACCGAGTAGGTGCCGACCATCTTGATGGTATGTGAAGGTACATCGACCTTCTTCTTGTCGACCTGGATACCCTCTTTCGCAAGCGCATCCACGACAGTCTGGCTGGTGACCGCACCGAAGAGCTTGCCGGAATCACCGGCAGTCATCTTGATGGTAAGCGTAGTCTCCTGCAGCTTCTCCTTGAGTGAGAGTGCTGATTTCCTCTTCTCCTCTTTTCGCTTCTCGATAGCGGCAGACCGGCTCTTGAAGATCGCGAGGTTGGCATTATTGCACGGTACAGCAAGCCCTTTCGGAAGCAGGAAGTTCCTGGCATAGCCGTTGGCTACGTCACAGACATCTCCCTCTTCACCAAGATTATATACATCCTGATTAAGAATAATTTTCATTTGATTTCTCCTTATTTACATCTCTGTAATGAATCCAAATCTCGGAAACACCGAATAACGGCATTCCCACCATAACAAGCACATTGATCCCGGGGACCAGCAGGGCCAGGAAGCTCCAGACGACCATCGTATAGCCCCGGATTCTCATACCCTTCCTGAGCAGCCTGTACATCAGGATCGCTACTCCCTGCAGGAAGTAGAGTACCGCAAGCCCCAGCCCGATATTCCAGCCGAGGGTTCCGATCACTCCCAGCTCGATAAAGCTCGTCAGCAGGACCAGCGCCCAGGCAGTCAGGAACGGCCAGATCATCGTCTCAGGAACCCTGAAGCTGATGAAACGCCAGAACGGCCTCCTGTTCAGCCTTCCAGCGATCTGGTAGGCGACCAGCAGGGCGAACCCCATCTGCAGGACCGCGGCAGGGAGGAATCCCCGTTCGATCACCATGATGATGATCGTGTAGATCACCTCAGGGGTGAAATAGGAGAATGCTTCCCCGTAACCTATCTCCTGGCCAAACTGGAGCAGCAGCCCCATCTGTTCACGAAACAGGTCCCTCGTATAGACTGCCGTAGGGCCCTCGCCCTCATACAGCAGCAGCAGGGTGAACCCGGCAACTGCCGGCAGTATCCAGCTGCTGATGAAGCGGGTGATCTTCGCCATATCCCCAAGGAGGAGATGGAACCAGACCATCCCGGCAAGCAGCACCACCGGACCATACAGCCCGATGGCTATGATCAATGCATCCTGACGGGTGAATCCGTACTGCAGGTACTGCACAGTCTCCTGTACGATGACCGCCAGCAGGACCAGACCCGATGCAGCAAGAAAGGACTTCCTGTCCCTCCTCATTGCCAGCATATGAAGGGGTACGGTGAACACGAAGTAGAGCATGGAAAGCTGGTACAGCATGACCGACGCGACCACTGATATAAGCGGTTCGAGCCAGCGTTCACGTTCTAACCCCGCCATACGCCCTATTTTTTCTCAAATGGGAGATATGCCAGTACACGTGCCCGTTTGATCTCTCTAGCCAGTGCCCGCTGGTGCTTCGCACAGGTCCCGGTGATCCTGCTGGGAAGGATCTTACCACGTTCGGTGATGAACCTTCTCAGGGTATCGGGATCCTTGTAGTCGGCTTTCAGCCCCTGTGTACAGAACCTGCACACCTTCTTCCTGAACATCCCGCGCCTACCGCCGCCGGGACGTCGTCTGTACTCTCTTCTACCTTCCGGTTTCTGATTTGATGCACCCTCTGCTCGTGGTGCTTTATTCTCTTCGCTCATCTGATTAACTCCTTGTCGCCCTCAACTCCCTAGAATGGGATATCGTCATCGAAACCTTCCGGCCCGGACGAATAGTCGTGCTTCGGACCATTATCATAGCTGTTCCTCTGCTGAGGAGCCTGCTGCTGATAGGAAGACCTGTTCTGCTGAGGGGGTCGTGATGCCCCGCCTGCGGGATCACCCAATAATTGTACATTGTTGGCTACAACCTCTACTCTGCTTCGTTTCTGGCCATCCTGTTCCCATCGGCTCTGGCGCAGCTCACCGTTGACGGCGACCTGCTTCCCCTTGACGAGGTAGTTGTTGAGCGTCTCAGCCTGTCTTCCCCAGACCGTGACGTCAAAATAACTCACCTCATCGCTCCAGCTGTCTCCTGACCTCTTTCTTCTATTGACAGCTAGCGAGAATCGACATACCGCAGTACCGGCAGAGGTATACCTCATCTCCGGATCGCGCGTAAGTCTACCGACAAGAACTACCATGTTCATATCATTTGCCATAGAGTTGCTCCAAATGTTATCTAGTTTTCTTTCTTGACGAACAAGAACTTCAGCACAGGGTTCATCAACTTGAAGTTTCGATCCAGAGTACTGATCGTCTCAGGATCCGCTTCGAGTTCATAGTAGACATAGTGCCCTTTTTCAGATTTCTTGATTGGGTAGGCCAGGAATTTGATTCCGATGTTGTCTTCCTTGGTTATCTGGATGCCAGCATCCTTCAACCCTTTCTCGACAAGCTCCTTGCCTTTTGCCACTTCTTCATCATTAGGCTTGAAGATCACAGTGAATTCGTACGTTCTCATAGTTCCTCCTTACGGACTAATTGATCCGCATACGCGGATAAAGAGGTCAAGCTAACCTACCATATTATCTGAAGCGGTGTCAATGAGATAGCTGGATCCCGGGTGAAAAATACGGTTTACATGAGCAGGCAACTTCAGGTACTATTGAGCTATGGATACGTTATTCAGGAAGTTCAACATAGATGGGGAGCTGACCGGCAGGATACTCCGGCTCGTACAGGCTCAGGACCGCCAGACCGGTGATGCGACGGGTGGGGAACGGTTCACCTTCCCCACGATCGATGGTGTGCAGGTGATCGACGGGACGTCTGAAGAGCCGTTCGTAATCGATGCCAAGCAGGCCTCGCAGGCGATCAGCGCGATCGACCCCGTCATAGACCTCTCACAGTTCGCCCTGAAGGAAGAGGGCTCCTGGAGTTTCACCCCAGTGGGCCTCGAGGAACTCGGCCTGCGGCTGCTTCCCTATCTGGCCTTCGGTTTCCTCAACGGCGGTTCAGCCACGAGCTACATCGACTCCAAGAAGAACTCCTCGTTCTACCCTCCTCTCTCTGAGCTGATCAACGCCCCCTTCTCGAAGCTTGCCGGACTCTGTGACGGTCGTGCGAAAGGTCTCACACCAGCCTACATCAACGAGGACGGGACGCCAGGCAGTTCGTTCCTCGAACTCAAGCTCCGGGCACTGCTCATCATGGAACTGAAGGCGAGTCAGGGATCAGGGTCATCCCCCAGCATCGCGGCCTTCCAGATGACGAGCGGCTTCACCCATGAGCAGACGATAGAGAGCTTCAGGGAGTACCGGGATTCCCCCCTGCTCAAGGATCTCATCGAGGCGACCGGGCATGATATCACGGAGGTCCTCACAGCCAGGCAATCCCTCCTCGCTGCCTTCACCCCTGCAGAAGAGGGGTTTCCCCGCAGGATCTTCACCCAGGCTTACGGGAAGCAGGACACGCTCCTACCGCTCCCGGGCGGCCATGGTCAGAATTTCTATGTGCTGCGCGATATCTACCGACAGCTTCATGCAGAGGGAAAGCGGTTCGCCTACCTGGTCAACATCGACAACCTGGGGAATACCCCCTCACCGGCATACCTTGCCATGACGGCACTCTCCGGCTGCAATGGGTCGTTCGAGTTCTCCTTCAAGTCTCCCGTTGACATCAAGGGAGGCGTGCTCGTGAGGGATGGGCAGGACCGCTGCTCCTGCCGCGACATCGGGGTCGCGATCCCCGCTGAGGCGGTGGCCGAGGCCGAAGGGGACGGCAAGCCCATTCTCTTCAACTGCGCTACCGGGCTCTTCAACCTCTCATACCTCACCAGTCACCTGGACGAGATCATCGACAAGCTGCCCCTGCGAGTCAGCGAGCAGAACAAGGACGCAGGACGCTATTCCCAGGCGGAACAGGTCACCTGGGAGATCATTGACCTCATGGAGAAACCGGTGATCATCGCAGTAAATAAGCAGGAACGGTTCCTCGCGGCCAAGCTGCTCTCGGAATCGATCATGACCGCGAACGCACACCTGTATACCGATGAACTCCTGAAAGCTGATGCCTCCTACCGTGATTTCTGTGATGTGAGCCTGTCGCTCGAGAAGGGGTTTATAGAACTCATGGAGCATACCTACGGCATGCGCAGGCAGCACGGGCGATGGGTTCCTCTGCCGCTCGAGGAGCTGTAGGGAGTCAATACCGCTCCTCCCCCAGTACTGAAGGATACCTCACCTGCCACACAAACCAGCCGTTGTTCCCATACAGCGGCTTCACCTGTGCATATAGAAACAGCCGCCTCATGCACATGGATGCGTGAGAACGGCTGCCGCTATTTCTGATCGCGATAGAAATATATAACTACTAGCTAGTCTTTCGTTTTTTATGTCTATTCTTTCTCAACTTCTTCTTTCGTTTATGAGTTGCGATCTTGTGTCTTTTTCGTTTCTTTCCGCAGGGCACAGTTCTGCTCCTTTACTGTAATATTACGTAGGACACATTATGCAGATATCCTCCGTTCTCGTCAAGGGGTATGAATGCATTGATGTTTGAGATTCTAGAAGTTATACTGCAGGTATCTTAGACAGGGGGAGACCTCCTTCATGCATGTACTCATATTCGGCCTGGGACTCCACGGCGGCGGGGCAGCTGCAGCCGTCTATTTTGCCTCACATGGTCATGAGGTCCGCGTCACGGACCTCAAAGGACCCGATCAGCTTACCGACTCGCTCAGGCTGATCGAAGGGTATACTGTCACCTACACCCTCGGCCGCCATCTTCCAGAAGACATAACCTGGGCTGACCTCATCATCAAGAACCCTGCCGTCCCGGCAGGCCATCCCCTGCTCGCAGATGCCCATAACGTCATCAACGACATCGGGTTCTTCATGGCCAACAGCTCCCTCCCGGTCATTGCCGTCACCGGCACGAAAGGCAAGTCGACGACCACAGCCCTGGTCTCACACCTGCTCGGCGGCACAGGCCGCAGGGTAGCTGCCGGCGGCAACCTGGGCTCCTCCCCGTTCGGCTTCCTGGACTCAATAGCCTCCTATGACTGTTCGGTACTCGAACTCTCCTCCTGGCAGATCCATGACCTTGCCGAACACCCCTTCAGGGGCTTTCAGGATATCATCATCACGCCGCTGTACCATGACCATCTCAACCGGTATGACTCCTTCGAGGACTACATCCAGGACAAGTTCAGGATCTTCACCGGCTCCTCCCTCGCAGACCATGTCATCCTCCCGGTTGATGACCTCCTGGCAGACCAGTATCTCAACAGCCATGAGAAGTGGTACTACTCCCGCAAGGAGGACCTGCCCGAAGGAGCTTCAGGGGTCCTCCTGAAGGACAGGAGTATAACGGTCTACCGCGAGGGGAAGGTGGATGCCCAGTATCTCTACCAGTTCGACCATGCATACCTCCCTGCGATCACTTACGGCATTGCCGCCGGTATCTCCCTGGAGAGGATCCTCATCAGCCTCAGCCGGTTCCAGGGTCTCGCCCACCGTCGGGAGGTGGTCCTGAGAAAGGATGGGATCACCTGGATGAATGACTCAGCGGCGACGATCCCCGAGGCAGTGGGGTTCTCCCTGGGGCAGTTGGAGGGGCATGTCCACCTTATAACCGGCGGCACGGATAAGGAACTCGAGCCTGCGGTCCTTGCAGGGTATCTCAGGTGTTGCAGTTCTGTCCACCTGCTTGCCGGGAGCTTCACTGAACTACTCATCCCGATCCTCGAGGCTGCTGCCATCCCCTATCACGGGCCGTTCACGAGCATGGATGCAGCGGTACGATCAGCCGGGAGCCTGGCTGCGGCGGATGAGACCGTGCTGCTCTCCCCTGGGGCTGCCTCCTTCGGTCTCTTCCTCCATGAGTTCGACCGCGGCGACAGATTCAGGGAAGCTGTCCTTTGCTTCTGTGATCAGCCGCGTGCGCTTGAGAGGTGAACCAGTTCCGCGAGCCGGTAGCCATGGTAGACTAACGGCCTGCACACGACATCGAAACAACCCGCCCGGAACACCTTATGCCCCCCGAAGCCTGTCTTGAAGAGCGTGAGTGAATGGAGATGGTGGTCTTCCTCATCATCTGGCGCGATCCCGTAGAGGTCGTATTCCCGGCAGCCCCGCTTAGCAGCCTCCTCGATGGTATGCCACTGCAGGGCATAGGAGGGAGAAGCCCCGGTGTACTCATGACGTGATGAACCGAAGAGATAGAGGGCCTTCTGCTTCGTGAACAGCACGATGTTCCCCCCGATGATCGAATCGCCGACCCATGCCAGATAGAGTCTCGCCTCCACACCGAGGGCCCCATCCCGTCCGGTATCGAGCACATGGTGCATATACTCCTCGGTACGGGGGATGAAGG
The DNA here is from genome assembly GCA_963677595.1 of Spirochaetia bacterium. Classification (GTDB taxonomy): domain Bacteria; phylum Spirochaetota; class Spirochaetia; order CAKZLE01; family CAKZLE01; genus CAKZLE01. The sequence continues at coordinate 3,719,340 of OY782041.1, read as the reverse complement.
AATCACGGAGGGAGGTATAGGTATAGGTCTCGTACCAGGCATGGAACTGGCCTGGGTCACCTTCCCAGCTGGTGATGGTGATCTCCCCCTGGGCACGCCGCACATTGCGCCTCGCACGGGTGCGCATCCGGCTGAAGACCGCATCGGGCCCGACCTCAAGCGACACGATTACCGTCCCCTCCGGCTGTATGGGGTATGGGTTCTTCCGCACCCCTGCCGGCAGCCGACCGGCAAGCTCCCCTTCCCAGGGGACATCGTAGCGGATGACGAAGCAGCCCCGCGGGAGCATGGGCTTCAGTGTATCAGAGAGCTGTTTCAAGACGGCAGTGTCAGCACTGCACTGCGGCCCATAGGGAATATAGGCGATACTGAGATCGAGGAATATCTTCCTGGTGAGTACGAGCAGCTGGGACTGCTCAGAGCCGATCTCACAGGAGAACGCCAGGGCATCCCAGCCATTGAGTCTCTTTACGGCTGCCCAGAAGGCAGTCTGGAATGGGTTGTCAGGAGATGACAGCCCCTCCACCGGTATCTGCGTGAGTTCGATCTTCACGCGCAGGGACTACCCGATCTCGCCGTTGCTGATCTTTGAGGTCTTCAGCGGCTGACCCGAAGCCTCAAGGGCCGAATCACCCACGAGTACCGCATGGTCGGCAGCTTTGAGAGGAACCTCGAAGAAGGTATCGATCTTGATCCGCTTCTTCTCCTCTACCTGCTCGAGTCCTGCAACGGTGACCCTGTCACCAGGCTGAGCCCAGGGGGCGAACAGGACTTCGACAGCCTCGTTCCCCTCATCGTCCTTCGCACTTGCGGCAAGGAGCATCCCCTGACTCTTGACCCCCCGGAGCTTTGCCGGCTTGAGGTTGTAGACAACGATGATGTTCTGCCCGACGAGCTCCTCCTCCGTATAGAAGGGGACGAGCCCGGACACGATCTGCCGCTCCTCGCCATCTCCGAGGTCGAGCTGCTCGATATAGAGTTTATCTGCTTCCGGGTGCCGTTCGATCGAGGTGATCTTCGCTACCCTGAGGTCAACGGTCTCATTGAATTGTTTTTCCATACTGTCTTCTTCCTGTTTCTTTCGTTCATCCTGGGTTCCTGCATACCGAGTACGCAGCTCCTCGATCCTCTCATCCTCGAGTTTCTCGAAGAGGATCTCCGGGTCCTTGAGGGTGGAAAGCCCCTCATACCGCTGCAGGTCATCCCAGCTGCTCTCCCTCGCATCGAGGAAGGAGAGGATCCTGTCGCTCGTCTCCGGCATATAGGGTTCGATGAGCACACCCAGGTCCCTGATCAGGTAGGCAAGCTGCCCGAGGAGGCTCTCTGCGGCTGCAGGATCGCTCTTGCGCTTCGCCCAGGGCTCTCCCTCCTGGAACGCCTTGTTCCCGTAGGAGGAGAGCGCAAAGATCTCACGCAGTGCGTCACGGAGTTCTGCCCGTTCGAGGTGCCCGGTGATGCTCTCTTCCCGCCTGATGATCTCGGAGCGCATCTGCTCATCCACAGCACCTGAGGGGACCTTGCCGTCATAGAACCTGTTCAGGAACGAGAGGGTCCTGTTCACGAGGTTTGCAAGGTTGCCGATGAGCTCCCCGTTGACCTTCTCCTGGAAGTCCTTCCAGATGAAGGAGGTGTCAGATTTCTCAGGCCGGTTGTAGAAGATGTAGAATCTCCAGACATCAGCAGGGATGCCGGTATCCTTGGCATCGGTACCGAAGACACCGAGGCCCTTGCTCTTCGAGAACTTCCCTGACTCATAGTTGAGGTACTCGCTCGAGGACATGTGGTGGAGCATGGTCCAGTCATCCTTGGTCGCCAGCTGTGTCGAGGGGAAGATGACCGTGTGGAACGGGATATTGTCCTTCCCGATGAACTGGAAGAGTTCGACCTCCTCAGGCCGCTTCCACCAGTACTCCCACTCGTCCGTGTGGGTAGCCGTGATCGATATATAGCCGATGGGGGCGTCGAACCAGACATAGAAGACCTTGTCCTCATACCCCTCTTTCGGTACCGGGATCCCCCACTTGAGATCACGTGTGATGCACCGTTCCTTGAGTCCGTCACGGATCCAGCTCTTCGTCATCTGGACGGCATTGCGCGCCCAGAACCCCTTCTCGGAGGCCTCCTCCATCCATGCCTCGAGCTTGGGCAGGATCGCCGGCAGGTTGAGGTAGAGGTGCTTCGTACTGCGGGCTGCCGGGGTGTTCCCGCAGACGCCGCAGGCTGGTTTGACGAGCTCGGTCGGGTCGAGGAGCTTGCCGCAGTTCTCGCACTGGTCACCCCTGGCATCCTCGTACCCGCAGTGGGGACAGGTACCGTGGACATACCGGTCAGCGAGGAAGCGGTCACAGTGGCTGCAGTAGAGCTGCTCGATCTCATCTTCCCTGATATAGCCGGCCTCATCGACCTCCTTGAAGATCGCCTGCACGATCTCGGTCTGCTTGGGATCGGAGGTCCTGCCGAACTTATCGAATGCGATATTGAACCATTCGTAGATATCGCGGTGGATCACATGGTACCGGTCGCACAGTTCCCGAGGAGAGACGTTCTCCTGGAGTGCCCGGGTCTCGGTCGCCGTCCCGTACTCGTCAGTCCCGCAGACATAGAGGGTCTCATACCCCCGTTCACGGCAGAATCGTGCGAAGACGTCTGCGGAGAGGACCTGGATGAGGTTACCCAGGTGCGGGATATTATTCACATACGGAAGCGCTGAAGTTACTAATCGTCTCTTTTTCATGCCTACCAATATAGCGCTTTAATGGCGTAAGATTCAATAGTTTTCTCACTGTGCGGACAGAAGGTTTACAGATCCACCGGATTGTTCTACGCTGTCAGGCATGGATTATATATGTGGTCTAGATGAAGTCGGCAGGGGCCCGATCGCCGGTCCCGTGACAGCGGCAGCGGTCATCCTCCCTGAGGATTTCCCTGTTGACAGGTTGCGTGATTCCAAGAGACTCTCTGCGAAACGACGTGCGGAGCTGGACCTGCTCATCAGGGAGCGGGCTGTCAGCTACGGGATCGGCTGGGCTTCCCCGAGAACGATCGATTCGATCAACATCCTCCAGGCTTCCCTGCTTGCGATGCGGAGGGCATATGAGAACATGCTCCTGCATGCTCCCGAGATCACACCTGTTATGGCGCTCGTCGATGGGAACCAGTTCCCGAACCTCCCGATCGAGACGATCGCGGTGATCAAGGGGGATTCAGCTGTACCTGAGATCATGGCGGCATCGATCATAGCCAAGGAGGCGCGTGATGCCTGGATGGTGAAGGCTGCGAAGCGGTATGACCGCTGGGAACTGGATAAGCATAAAGGGTATCCCACGAAGCGTCACAAACAGTTATGCGCGGAACATGGGATATCCCCTATCCATAGACGATCGTTCAGGATCTTTGCTTGACGAAATCGACGACCTTCTGGAACTCCTTCACGAAATCGTTCAGGTCCTCCTCGAAGATGATCACCGACTGTCGCTCGAACCCGTCCGTCGCGTTCTTCTTGCTCTCGACGAGATTGATGAAGAGGTCGCCGTAGCGATTCTCCTTCACATTGAAGAAATAGGTCCGTTTTTCGTTCGACAGCTTCGTAGAGAAGACTTCTCCTCGTTTACCCATAGAGTCACTTCCTCACACATAAGAATACATCAGAACCCGCTTCTGACTGAGAGCACAGTATCATAGAAGCGTCAGAATTATTCAAGTACCTGTTCCCCCTATTCCCTCACATAGATTTGGCTCACGTACCTGCAGGAATTGGGGTTGGTACCTCAGGTTCTATATTTTCGCGCCCCATAGACAAATACCACTTTTATGTGGTATTTTTAGATGATAGAAGCTGGAGGAAGCCGTAATCATGCACTATAGATTCACATTACATCATGAGGGAACCGGGTACTGGGCAGAGGCTGTAGACCTTGCCGGCTGCCTCACCCAGGGTGATACCACTGAAGAGCTATACGCCAATTGCGAGGAAGCCCTGAACCTGTATCTCGATGAACCCGAAGGAAGCAGTGTGGTCTTTCCCCTGCCATCCACCGGAAAGGTCGAAGGGGATACCTTCGAGGTGAGAGTCGAACCAGAGATCGCCTTCAGCGTACTCCTGCGAGCCTGCCGTGCCAGGCACGGCATCACCCAGAAAGAGGCGGCAGCAAGACTGAGAATGAAGCGAATCTACGGCTACCAGCGGTATGAGAGGAGATCGAACCCAAGCTTATCGACGATCGCTGCCATCCTCAAGCTCTTCCCCGACTTCCCGATACAGGATGTGTTCTGACTTATGGGGCAGCATAGAGCTCTCCAGTTTGAGTGACATGTGAGTTAGTATGGCTGTAATTGATTATATGAAAAGGAATAAAAAAGAGCGTCCGATCGGAATCGAACCGACATCATCAGCTTGGAAGGCTGAGGTAATAACCATTATACGACGGACGCTTGTCTCTGTGCCTTGACGACAGGAGTATTTATAGCGGAAATAGGCAGTAACGTCAATAGAACTCTCTCGTTTTCTTAGAATTAGCATGCTGTTTTCTTTGACACGCTGTGGACTCTTCAGTACACTGTGGTTGGTATGACCACCACTTAGAGGAGACAGCAATGGATTTTAACAGCCTGCGTTCGAGGAGCCTTACCGAGACATTCAGCGAGTATGTCGAGAAACTGATCGTATCAGGCGAATTGGAGGCCGGTGAACGCCTGCCCACAGAACGTGAACTTGCCGCCAAGACCGGGGTATCCAGGCCTGTGGTCCATGAATCCCTCGTGAAGCTCGAATCGAAGGGGCTCGTGAGGATCGTCCCGCGCCATGGGGTGTTCGTGAAGGACTTCCGCTCCTCCGCTTCCGCAGAGCTCCTCGTTTCCAGGTATCTTCAGCCTGACGGGCTGCCGTCAGGCGACCTCCTAGGGGGCTTCCATGACGTCCGGGTGGTCATCGAATGCGAGATCGCATACCTTGCAGCCGTCCATGCGACGCTCGAGCACCTCTCACAACTCGAGGAGATCCTGCAGAGCGAACAGCGCATCAGGTCCTCCAGGAAGGGCGACATCGCAGAGGTGGATCACCGGTTCCGCCTTGCCCTGGCTGAAGCTTCCGGGAATATCGTGTACCCGCTCCTCATGAACGCGCTGCGCCCGGTGTTTGAGGAGACCCTCCGCACGGCCTACGCAGATACGGAGTTCACCGGGCAGCTCTTCGCCTTTCACCGGAGCATCCTCGATTCCATCCTCGCCCAGGATTCAGACCAGGCACGGATCTATATGGCAGCACTGCTTGAGCGCTGCCACTCCTCCTGAGGTCAGCCCTTCCCTCACCGGTTCATCAAGGTAGAGAGTTCCGGTTCCGGAAGGAACGAAGGTGCCGCTTTCAACAGGCAGCTGCGAACACCGTAATTGTCATCACTGAGCAGTCCTTCGAGGAGCTGGAGGACGAAAGCCTTATCGTCACACGCAAGAGCGAACGAAATGAAGACATCACATGCCTGAAAGGTATACAGGGACTCGAACTCCCAGTCAAGTTCATTCGTTGACTCGAATGCTGTACCGTCAGTTCCGAAGAACGCTGCCGTCAATTCCAGCCCGATCTTTGGATCCATACTTCCCGGTTCCAGGAGGTCTAGCGACCTAATGAGGATTTCCAGGATCTGCTCGCCCGAGAGGCCATACCGCCCGCGCCCGGCTCCTTCTGTCACCTCGGCCAGGTTCTCCCTGAACTGATTGATATGATCGTCAGGGGAAGAGACAAGTCGCTTCACTACCATCAGGGCTGAAGACGAAGTCTCTGCAAGATCGACTAAAGCCTCGGCCAGTTCTGCGGGATCGAGCGCCTCAAGCCGTCTGCGATAATCCTTGTACTCTGCTATCCTCATGATTGCACTCCATCGCCAGCAGCCTCAGCGGCAGCCTTCTTTTTCTTCCTCTTCTCAGCCTTCTCCTGCCTATCCCCCCACATCGACCAGAGCCAGTCTTTCACTGGCGCTTTCCACTTCTGGGAACTGTTCGGGATGTTCTTGATCAGGCTCTTCGGGTTCAGCCCCATCGCCTTCGCTATCCTGATATCTTCCTCGTTGAGCCTGCAGAGCTTCTTCGCTTCCTTCCACTTCTTCTCATCATATGCCATGACATCTCCCTGGTAACGACAATTCTTACGATCCTGAAGCAGCACTTCACGCCACATTCACATAGGTCGCTTCACGTTTGCATTCTAGTGAAACGAGCGTTCCTGTTCAATCTGGACACAATCCGCATGCTGCATGCCAGTCTATAAGCAGTCCTCAATCAATACCTCAATCTCCATCTTCTCTTCTGTAATCCACTCCGTTTCCTTGCTTCACGATCTCCCTGTGCTATAATGCATACATAGCTAAGCACATTCCTTTTACTTCTTCGTACATAGGCTTTTTAAGGGAGAGGAACGTATGAAGAGAATTCTTACTATCATCTGCATACTTGCAGTCATCCTTGTGGTCTTGGGCATGAATTCATGCTGTCTGTTCGGGGTATGTTTCTATGAGCTTACTGCTGAAGAGCTTGCACGGGCTGTATCGATCAGTACCGAAGTTGCCGGCTATGCCTATCTATCTGCAGCTCTCCATTCGGGGGAAAACTATACATCTTCCGGCACCATAACCCCCGGCGTGTTCTATGTCATAACAGAGACGGATGTTAAGGACATGCTCATCACGTTCAATGACTATGATCATGACAGCGAGGGTACTACCTATACCCTTAACGGGACTGCCGCATGGAATGATGCTGCCTTCTCTGACGGGGTATCGGAGATAGTGATTGACTTCTTGATCACCAGCGACTCGTTCGGCGGGGAGGTCGACTTCTATCTTGCCTATAACTACAGCTCCTCTTTTGATGTGACGTTCACCTCCTGCACCATCAACGGCAAGAGCTACACCGGTGAGGATATCGGCGCATTCATCCAATAACCGGTTCACAGCTTCCGCATCATCTCATACTGCCTCACATCGATCGTGAAGCCGTGGTGATGGAGGAAGCCCTTCAGTGAGGCACAGCGGGAATCCACGTTCGTGCAGGTCACCCGCTTCGCATCAGTGGTGTGGACCATCGCCCTCAGCAGGGCCGTGCCGATCCCCCTGCCCCGCGTATCAGGGCGTACCGCTATCTGCGGTATGTCCCCTGAAGAGCGGTCGATGACCCCATAGCCCAGGATCCCGGCCTCCGATCGCACGGTGGCATAGATGAACGACTCCGGTACTGCCTGTATTGAAGCACGTGCGTTCTGCCAGGAAGGTTCGTAATCAATGAAGCTGTGTACTTCTTCCCATTCCTCACCGGTGAAGCCGGTATTGAGCATGACAGGGAAATCCCCCCTGCCGGGCAGCTCGGCACCTGAGGAGATGAAGCAGTCGAACTCCCTGATTACCGTGAATCCTTCCCGCTCATACAGGCGCATGGCCTTACGGTTCTCCTGGATGACCTCAAGGAGCCACTGCTGTATATGGAGATCCTGAAGCAGGGTTCCTGCTTTCGAGAGCAATTCGGTGGTGACACCCTTCTTCCGGTGTGCAGGGACCACTCCGGTCCCGGTATCATAGGCGGTAGCCAGCCCCCTCCAGTCCCTTACCCCATGAAGGAGGAAGCCTACCAGGGCTTCACCATCGAAGGCACCGAGTGATGCTCCCGCGATGTACCCCCTCCGGGTGAGCATGTGCTGCAGCCTCCTCGCCGACAGGTCGATCGGCACCTGGTAGTCAGAGAATGCCTCCAGGAACGTCTCATGCAGGTTCCTTAGCGAGACGGTCCTCAGATCCTGTATGTGGTACATTTCTTTCCCCTCCTGCTGTCAGTCAGCACAAACTCGATTCCTGCCGAGGTCCTTAGCCGTATAGAGCCGCCTGTCTGCAAGGATGAGCAGGTCCGTTCCCGTGTCAGATGACTCCTCGATCGAGGCGACCCCGGCACTGAAGGTAATACGGTGACCACCCTCGAATAGCGTCTGTTCAACCTTGCTGCGCAGTCCTTCAGCTATCTGAACAACTTTTTCCTTTTCGGTTTCCTGAAGCAGTATCACGAACTCCTCACCCCCGAAACGGGATACCGAGCCTCGGTCCCCGATGAAATCCATGCATTCTGCGGCGAAGGCGGTCAGTATCGTATCCCCGGTCATATGGCCATAGGTATCATTGACGTGCTTGAAGTGGTCTATATCGACTATGATGGCTGAGTAGACCGTGCCGTCCTTGAGAAATGCCCTTTGCAGTTTCTCAAGCCTGCTGTTCAACCAGATCCTGTTCGTCGTCTTCGTCAATGGGTCGGTCTTCAGCAGGTGATCGAGCCAGTTCACCACCTTATCAGAGATGATGATGAAGACGATGAGCATGATCAGGATCAGGGTGAAGATGATCCTGTATATGATCTTCAGCCGTACGATATCATCGAGCCCGGTTTGGTCGTTCCTGCTCAGGACGAACGCGACAGCATCCCCGCCCATGTTCACGATCTTGTGAGCCGAGACGATCGAGTGATCCGAGAGGGCAAATGTGAAGATCGCGTTCTCCTCGCCGCCTTCTTTGAGACTGTCCAGGTTCTTTAGGATCTCCGACCTGTCCCGGTCTGAGAGGCCGTCCCATACGGACGGATCGCAGGGTGCTGCGATCTCAGTGTAGTAGTCAGGACTCACGCACCAAACGGTATAGTTACTGAGCTCATCATCGAACACCTTGCTCTCGACCACATCACGCCTGATGATGAACTCATGGTAGGTATCATCCTGTAAATCGAGCTCGTCGAGGATCGAGTGCATGGATATGCTGATCTCAACGCTCCCGACATGCTCATCTTCGTATTCCAGGGGATAGACGAACCGATACCCGTTATAGATGCGTCCCTCCTCGAAGGAGGCGACAGGTTCATGGGTACTGTTCACATACATGACGGTATCACGGATCCCAAGTAGTGAATCCCCATAGGTGTCGGGCCGGTGGAACCGCAGGAAACTGTTCGAGTCCCGGTCATGGAAATGGAGCTGACGGAAATTGTTCTGGACCAGGTAGTCATACAAGGGGAGCAGCTTCCCATAGAGCAGAGTACGGGAGGCATCCTGTACGGCCGGCTCTTCAGCCTCAACACCAGCCTTGAATAGTGCTACTGTCTCCGGGTCGGTAATATAGAGATCGTATACCATGTCGGCAACGTGGTGGTAGGAGTTGATGATCGTATGGTAGTCGATATCGATCTCATAGGAGAAGTCATCAAGGTAGCGGTCTTCCATCCTGATGAAGAGGTTCTCTGCCATGAAGGCGATCGCCCCATAGACGAGGAGGAGGAAGGTGACCACGATGTTCCGGATGAGTCTCTGCCGTATCAAACTTTTTCCTTATGACTTTTCGTTATACTCTACCCTATCATAGGAATGGGTATTTTTCAAAATCTATCGAAACCCTGGCTTCCCGCAGCAGGTATTGCCGCCTTCGTCCTGAGGAGGCTTTACTGTCTTCCTCAGTACATGATTTTCATCTATGCCAATGTAAATATTAATTTTATTAATTCTACAATTAATTTATTTAAGTTTATACTTGACTTTCTTCAAGTACAGCCGTATCATTCAAGTATCGGAGGAAGCGATGAGACACGATTGGAAGAAGTTGAGTTCCCTCGTAGGGGACAGGAAGTTCCAGATCAGGAAGGTCTATATCCCGGAGGAGGATATCGAGATCGAGGGGACCTTTGACGTACCCCCGCTCGCACAGCTTGGCATGGACGACCAGCTCTTCGTGGCTGCCTTCATCAAGACGCATGGTTCGATCAAGCAGATGGAAACCATCTTCGGGATCAGCTACCCGACCGTGAAGAACCGGCTCAATGCCATAGCGGGCAAGCTCGAGATCGTGGGGATCACCGTCGACATCAAGGAGTCGGTCTCGACGGTCCTCGACCGCCTCGAACGGGGTGAGATCAGTGCAGAGGATGCACTGAAGGAGATAAGCTGATGCTGCCCATGATCCTGTGGATACGAATCCGGGATGAGAACCACTCCTTTCGGCTGTTGCTGCCCCTGCTGCTGGTATACATCCTGCTGCTGCCGTTCTATGTGCTGTGCATCATCGCCTACCCCTTCACCAGACTGTCGGGGTCCCTGTCTGCAGAGGGTGCGGTGCGCATCTTCCTCCATCTCCCGGTGCTGTTCTCCTCGATGAGGGGGACCGAAGTAGAGTTTCATTCGAATGATTCAGATATATCACTGTTCGTGAAGTAAGGTTTTATAGGAGATTTATCATGGCTGAAGAGAGATTACGCATCCTGCAGATGCTCGCAGAAGGGAAGATCACCGCTGAGGAGGCAGAGAAGCTGCTCAGCGCAGTGGAGACGAGCAGGGTCCCGGCACAGCCGTTGGATGTCAACGGTATGATCGGGGATGCCTTCGACAACAAGTACCTCTACGTCCAGGTGGAGCCGAAGGAGGGGAAATCACAGGACCGGGTCTCGGTCAAGGTTCCCTTCGCGCTGCTCAAGGCAGGGCTGAACATCGCCGGGCTGATCCCGAAGGAGGCACAGGAGAAGATACAGTCATCCATGGCTGAGAACGGGGTCGCCTTCGACCTGAGCAACATCAAGCCTGACAACATCAAGGAGCTCATGAGTGCCCTCGAGGAGCTGAAGGTTGATGTCGATTCCGAGGATGCCACCATCCAGGTGTTTTGCAGGTAGTCGAATGGGTACAGGGGAGCTTACCCCTGTACCATTTACAGGTGCAGGGCCTTCTTCCAGTCCGTGTCGTTGAACAGCGTGAGGTGGAGGATGTAGAAGAGGATGCTGATCGGTATGAAGATCATGGTCGTCACGATCGACCAGTTCATCCTCCCGCTGATCGCCAGCTCAAGGGAGAGCAGCATCATGGCTACATCGAGAAAGAGGAACCCGATGATGTTGAGGCCCCGTCTCTTGGTCCTGTCGATATAGATCAGGTAGACCGATACCCACAACAGGCATACAGTCACGATCCCTGACCAGGAGACCGACTGGGAGATGATCCAGTCTATCCCGATCACCAGGAGTGACGTGTCGATGAAGATGACGGCCAGCAGCTGCACGGGGTTCGGGTGTGCCTTCACGATGAAGATGAGCAGCAGTTCGATCGCGAGGAAGGCTGCGGCGAAGAATGGAAGGTCCTCTATGAGGAACCTGCTCACGGAGGAGACCTTCATCTCGATGAGGATCTCGATCAGGAGGAGGATGACCATACAGGTGGTGACCGAGACCAGCGGTCTCCTCCCGAACCGGTAGAAGAACCAGGCGATGAGTGCAGCACCCAATACCGGCACGAGCACATAGTAAGACCAGGTGACCCTGCCGGAACGCAGCAGGTCAAGTCCCATGGTGATGGCGATGGGGAAGAGGCCAACGAAGGCAATCAACCCGGTCACGAGCACCCGCTTCTCCTTATCAGAAAGCTCACGGTACATCGGCTTCGGGCGAATCACATCCTTGGGGAAATCGCGTTCATGGGCTTTTTCAGCATCCCTGACGGCATGGGGGATCGGGGTCTCGCAGAGGGGACATCGTTCAAGCCGGTCTTCGATCTCCACTCCGCATCTCGGGCAATATGGCATACTCATCATCTCCTGTTCGTCTTTATTGTGACATGGATCCCCATCTTTCTCAACTTTGAGAAGAAACTTTGCTCGATCTCGGTATTCGTGATCGTACTCCCGAAGATGATGCTGGTCTTCCCCCCGTAGGCAATGGAGGTGACGCTGAGCTTCCTCCCGTGGGGCGGCGGGATGAACTGGTAGGCCCTCACATGTTCTTTCATTCCCTCGGGCAGCTCTACCCTCCCGAGGTTGGAGAGACTCAGCGTGAAGGTGATGCTGCCGAAGCGCTCATAGAACTTCCTCAGGATGGGATCCTTGAGGGAGAGTGGGATGATCCGCACGAAGGGATTCCGCTCACTCCCCACATTCCTCGCGATCTGTCGCTTGATGGACCGCTGGTCGAGTTCCATCTTCATGAACTGCCTCACCTTTTCCACGATCTCCTCGAAGCTGAAGGAACCGAGCCTCGGGTCGATGCCGGGTTCGATCGTCAGGGCGAAGTTCCGCATGGTCTGCGAGGGGAACATCTTCCGCAGGTTTATCGGGATGCTTATCCTCACCGGCTTCTTCCGGCGGCTATGGACGAGCATATCGTTCATCAGGGTGTCGAGCAGGAGGGCCGTGAGGAACTCGCCGATGGTCGCACCGTACTTCTTCGCCTCCAGCTTCAGGGCATCGCTCTCCATGATCCCCTCGATGATATCATAGCGCGGTACCCGAAGCGCCCTCCCCCTGACCTGGTAGGCACGGTCGGTCTTGACCGGGCCGGGGATCCCCTTCTCATAGAGCTGCTGGAAACTGTCCTCGAACTCCGCCGGGTCCAGGGGCTCCCGGCAGTCAAGGACCATATGCTCGGATGGTATCTCGTGCCCGCCAAGGCGCAGGTACTCGAGGATGATGCCGTTGAGGAACTCGAGGGCACCAGTCCCGTCGGTAATGAGATGGGCGACCTCGAAGATGATCCGTTGTTTATAGGCAAGCACCCGGAACGGGAGCATACCGCGTCGCTTGAATGGGATGTACATGCAGGGATATCGACTCTCAGCCTCGACATGGGCCTTCGTCTCACACGGCTCGATATAGTACCAGAAGAGTCCCCTCCTCAACTGCACCCGGTAATAAGGACACCGAATGAGCATGTGCTCGTAGGCAGTCGTGAGCCGATCGAGGTTCACTGGCTCAGACAGGTCCGCTGACAGCCTGAACATGGTGGTCCGGCGCTTTGAGTGCTGAGCGGCGAAGATCTTTGCGGCATTGTCCAGGCGGAACTCGAACTCTTGATCCATACCATGAATATAGGGTGTTGCGTACCCGATGTCAATCACGCTAGGGTCATCCGGGATAGCAGCTGTCCCGCATCCAGGGTAGTGCGCATGGGGATATAGATGATCCCATCCTTGAGCTGCTCTAGGTCACTCACCTCGAACCCCAGATGCCCATAGGCTTCGACCGCGTAGGGTGAGGAGTTCACGCTCAGGTGGACCGACGCATCGGGCAGGATGTGCAGCAGCTCCCTGAAGAGGCCGGAAGCTATGCCCTGCCGGTGGTACTGGGGGTCGACGAAGAGCAGGCTGATATGCCCAGGGGCCCGGAGAGCTATCACCCCGGTAAGGACATCGCCGCTGTAGTGGCACAGCAGGAGATTCTGCCCAAGGAAGTTCGAACGGATCGATTCCGGGGATGTGAACCGGTAGAACGTCTCCCTGCCCTCCTCTGAGTAGTCCCTGCCTATGAACTGATCGAAGACCCGTCGGATGAAGTGTGAGATCTCCCCCTCCAGTCCCGCTTGATACCGCTTGATCAAGATGCACCTCCTGTTATGCCGTTCTTGAGGTATTCCTCGAGATTCTCCGAGGTCAGGATCGTGAGCGGGGTATGGATCTCCCGTTCGAGTTCCCGGTTGAGAACCACCGCCTGGTAGAGGTTCAGGATCCCCTGGTTGCCCTGCAGCTGCGGCTCCTGGGTGATGATGAAATCGATGGTCCCATCCTCTATCATGGCCTTTCCCTCCGGGATGTAGTCATACCCGATCAGCGGTATATGTCCGGTCTTCCAGGATAGCTCCCGGCAGCAGCCTGCCACGTAATAGACATGGGAGTTCGACACGAAGATCCCATCCGGCTTCTGGTCAGGGACCAGACCAGAGAGGAACCCCTGCAGTGAAGAGCCACCCTCCTCCTCTTCGGTGATGGTGTGTACCCGGGCCCCAGGGATCCTGGCAGTCAGGCTCTCCGAGAACCCCCGTGCCCGTTCCCGGTGGTGACGGTGGTTCCCAGGAGGGTGGATGATGAGCAACTGCGGCGACTCCTTCCCCTGGAGCAGGAGGCTCATCAGCTTGGCCGAGAGGACACCGCTCTGGTAGGAGTCCTGCCCGATATAAGAGAGCATATGGGATGAGTCCACGCTGGAATCGATGCAGATCACCGGTACCGGTGATCCCTGCAGGTACTCCTCGACGACCTGGGGGTCTGCCGGGGCTATGAGGAGGCCCTCCGGCTCCTGGCTTGCAGCACGCTCCAGGGCTTCGGCCAGGGCTGCACCGCTGTAGCGGTCATATTCCACGATCTCGACGGCGACCCCGAAGGAGACGAGTTCTTCCATCCCCTTCAGGATACCGTCACGTACCAGGGACCAGTACCCGTTATCCTGGTCGCGCATTGGGATGACGGCACAGAACCGGTGAAGACGGGAGTTCTTGAGACCCCGTGCATGTATGTTGGGATGGTAGTCGAGCTCTTCCATGATCCGGAGGACCCTGTCAGCCGTACGGGACGAGTACCGTCCCCGTTTATGTATGATCCGGTCCACTGTGCCGATCGAGACGCCAGCCTGTGTAGCAATATCCTTAATCGTTGCCATATGCCCCGTATACCACCTGCGTTATCGTTAACTCATATCTTACCAGAGCATGCGGTTTTGTCAATCCAAAGCGGTGACGGGCTGCTATTCCCCCATAGTGTAGGCAGCATCATAGATGAAGTACTGCACGATGAACACGAAGAGTGGGAAGATGATGCTCAGCAGGATGCGTGCATCGAGCCCTGCTGCCTGCAGGGCAGTAAGAGCAAGATAGATCAGGACCGCGAGCGTTGCGCATTCGATCCCTGAGAACAGTAGGAACAGTCGTCTTTTCATGGTTTCCCCCTCACTTCCGGATGAGTCTATCGATACAGTCTAAGAGTTCTTCATCAGCTATGGTCGCATGGTCGCCGCCGAGCTTCACCGAAGGCTTGAAATACCCGTGGTAATCACTCCCGGCAGTTACCGTCAGACCGCGGTGCTTCGCAAACGCATACCAGGACTCACTCATCTTCGAGTCATGGTAGGAAGAGAAGCACTCGATCCCCTGCACGCCCAATTCCACGACCTTTTCTGCTGTCTCCTCATCGCGACCGATGGTGACCCCGGGATGAGCCAGGACGGGGACTCCCCCTGCATCGATGACCAGCTTCACGGCCTCCTGCAGCGTGATCCACCCCATATCGCACCAGCAGGGCTTACCGTCAGCGAAGAAGTCCCAGTAGAAGTTCGCATAGGGGTTGTCTGACCGGCTGCCGCCGGGCAGGTAGGGCTTTAGCAGGTCGATGCTGTCGGCATCCTCTGCCAAGAGGAGTACTGCCGCAATATCTTCCGGGGCAACGGTCCCCCGCGATTCGAACTGCGGGAAATCTTCGATGGAGAGGTCGAACCCAAGGCGGTTCACCCGCTCGATGCGCTCGAAGGAGACACTCCGCTCCCGTTCCAGCACCCGAACATGCAGTGCCTCGAAGGTCTCAGCGGCGGGATCTACCCCGTACCCGAGCAGATGCAGGTTCCTACCCTCGAAGATCGAGTCGATCTCAATCCCCGGGATGCAGGTAATACCCGCCTGGACTGCGAGTGAGACTGCCTCGGCGACCGCCCTGCAGCTGTTGTGGTCAGTCACCGAGATGTACGTAAGGCCTGCAGCAGCGCACTTCGAGACGAGTTCAGCCGGGGAGAACTCACCGTCTAGGCTCACCCTGCTGTGGATGTGGAGGTCTATCAGGCTCACGTATGATCCTCCCGCAGGGGGAAGACAGCGATCTTCTTCGTCCTCCCGGACGTGAGGCACCAGTCGTTCGTCACGAGTTCGAGAGTCCTCAGAACCTGCTTCCCGAAGGGGTGCTTCCGGTACCGTTCCAGGATGTCCAATACCCTCCTGCTGTCGTTCACCGGCCGGGTGAAGCGGGCGATCGTGACATGGGCTGTCACCTGGGTATACCGTGAGTCGATCGTATGGGAGATCGAAGGATGCTTCCCATACCCTGACCTGATCCGGTCCCGCAGGTGGTTCAGCTGATCATGTTCAGGGTAGCCCGCGAGCATGAGGCAGGTGGGAGAGGCGATCAGGCCGGTGACGTCGACGCGGATCGGCCCGACATCATGGAGAGCTTCCATAAGGAGGGCGGCATGCTCCTGAAGCTCATCGGGGCTGAAGGTCCTGCCCGCCGCACACTCGATGAGGCTCAGCACCGTGATGTGGAGGTCCGCTACCGGATAGAGGTAGCTGCCGGGGGCAGCCTTCCCGATCTCCCCGTACAGTCCCTGCACCTCCGAATGGAGTCCTCCAGAGGTCATCCTCCCGATGAGAGTGAGACCGTACCGATCATCAGATGGTTCGATGATCGTGGTATCATAGGAGAACCCATCCCGTTCGATCGTCTCAAGGGTTTGCATATATATCTGGCTATAGCGCTCTCTCAATGTCATGGGAGCCTGTTAGTTCCTCATCCCGTAGACCCGGTGGAAGTCAGCTGCTGTCAGCACGCCGAGCAGGTGCTGTGTCGGCTTACCGCTCTCGGTCACGATGAACATCGAGACCTTCGGGTGTTTCCTGATCAGCACACTCACATCATATACGGTCGAGGTCCTGGCGATGACCATGAAGTCCTCCTTGTCATCGCTGACCCTGAAGAGGTCCGAGACGGTCGCTTTGTCGATGATCAACTCGTTCCCCTGCATCCTGTCTGCCAGGTATGAGGCAGCGGTATGGCTGGTGAGGATCCCGATGACCCGTTTGCAGTCGATGACCGGGAACTGGGAATACCCAGTATCACGGATGAGGGAGAGGACCTGCTGCAGGCTGTCGGTGAACGTGAGGCTCACGACCTCCTGGCCCTTGCACAGGTCCATGACCAGTGCCGGCTTCGTCAGCAGTTCATGGATCTTCCTGATCCTCACGACGACGGTCTCACAGGGTTCCGCGATCACCATGTCACCGACGGTATCATGCACGATGGCGTTCCGCAGGGTGCGGTACTCGTGCAGCTCATCGGCAAAATAGGCTACCTGCCTATTGGTCCGCCGCAAGGTCTGGATGAGCTCATAGAAGCTCATATGTTCTTCAGGACCGGTATAGAGTGATTCGAGTGTCTTCTCGATCTTGTTGTAGTAGGCCAGAAAAGTCTTGGCTCGTCCCATAGGTGTATCTCCTTGTAATCAACTCCAATTCTGTATCTCCAGGCAGTTCCCCTCCGGGTCCCTGCAGTAAGCGACCGTCAATACCCTCCCGTCCTCATATTGCCTGTCCACAAGCTCACCAAGCAGGCACCCTCCCCCCTCGATGATGCGGTCCACCAGCTGCCTCACATCATCGACGTGGAAAGCTATATGGGCGAACCCGTGCCGGTTGATCGGGTCAGGGTCACCAGGTTTATGGTCCGGCTCATACTGGAAGATCTCGAGGGTCGGCCCACCAGGGCCGAAACCGGGCAGCAGCAGGTGTGTCCCGGTGATACGGGCACCATCGATCCCGGTGAGCCGGTCTATCCAGCTGCCGGCCAGGTCCCGTTCCGGCGGTACCGGGGTGCAGCCGAATACGTCGATGTAGAAGGCGGCGAGCGCCTTCCAGTCACCGGCGACCAGGTTGGTATGGGTGTAGCGGATCTCAGCCATGGACATCTCCCGCACCGACCTTGATGAAGGTCCCCTCCTGGTACTCACGGAAGGCCTCATCGAGCTCCTTCCGGGTGTTCATGACGATCGGCCCGTACCATGCCACTGGTTCATGATGCGGCTTCCCGGCCCCCAGGATGAACCTCACCGGGGATTCCCCGGTCGTGAAGGTGATCTGGCTCCCGTCGGTATAGAGGAGGACCGCCCCATCATGGTAGTTCCTGTGACGGGATGCATTGGTGAAGTTCTCACTCTCCTCGTCACATGAGAACTCATGCTGGTCCTTCGTGAAGAGGGCCTCTCCTCCTATGACGTAGGTGAACACCGTATGGCCCCTCTTTGTCGGGTGGGTATAGGTCGTGTGCGGCGGCATCCTTATATCGAGGAGTTCAGGGTCGGTATAGGGATCCCGAACCGGCCCCCTGATCCCGGAGACGTCCCCTGCGACCAGGCGTACTTCCATCCCGTTGGTGAAGGAGAGTTCAGGGATCATATCCCTGGTGATCGACTGGTAGGCGGGGTCTGACATCTTCTTCGATGCGGGCAGGTTCACCCACAGCTGGAACCCCTCGAGCAGCCCCGTTCCGTCTCCCTTCGGCATCTCCTGGTGGATGATGCCGCTGCCCGCGCTCATCCACTGGACATCCCCGGCATTGATCACTCCGCGGTTCCCAAGGCTGTCGCCATGTTCGACAGAACCGGTGAGCAGGTAGGTCACCGTCTCGATCCCCCGGTGGGGGTGCCAGGGGAACCCCTTCTCGAAGGAGGAGGGATCATCAGACCTGAAATCATCGAGCAGGAGGAAGGGGTCGAACTGCGGCTTCTCATGGAAGCCGAACGCACGCTTCAGCTTCACCCCTGCACCCTCAACAGTCCCCTTGCTCCAGAGGACCTCGCGTATCCTTCTCTCTACACCCATACTCATCTCCTCATACCCCTATTGTACTCCCACCTCTCCCTGCGCTCAAGCCCTCTTCAGGCATCAAATTCCCGGCGGTAGAGGTGGTTGTTCATGACCTCCCGCATGCCGATTGCCGTATAGAGCCGAATAGCCCCCTCATTGTCATCATCGACGAGCAGGTAGATATGGCGAACGCCGGCATCCCTGCAGATACCGCCGATCTCCTGCAGGATGGCCGTACCGTACCCCCGGTGCTGGTAGGGTTCAAGGACATCGAGGTCCTCGATCTTAGCGGTGTCGCCGTCGATGAAGAGGTCGCAGTTCCCGACAGGTGTATCCCCTGCATAACAGATCAGGTTCTCGAAGGGAGCAGACCGATCAGCGTACACGGGTTTCTTACGGTCATACCGCCTCCCGGCGAACTCCTCAAACCCTGGGATGAAGGAGGCTATGTCGATGTTCCTGCCATCGGTGAACATGCGTTCATCCCTGGCCGGCTTCACGGTGCAGGATGCACTCGAACTGGGAGTGAACTCATTGAGGGCTGCATAGTAGACAGGCTGCTGAGAGACCGACTCATAGTCGAGACCTTCGGGGAATGCAGCGTCACCTCCATCGAAGTACTCGATCTGAACGACATCCTGACCGTTTCCCTTACGGTAGGCAGCCTCCTCAGCAAAGAGTGAGAGGGGAATGCACCCGGCATCGGGAGAGACCCTGAAGCTGTTGTGGCAGTACATGTCGGGGAGGAGCATATCTGTATAGCGGTACCCGTATTCCGTCCTGACAACACTGCTGAAGAGGCAGGTATACGCATGCTCAGTCCTGGTGATCTTCTCTATGAACGTTTCCATAGAACCTCCTGCTGTAGTAGATGAAATAGGCGCTCCCTCCTGCCGTCATGATCGCGGCGATCACGATGAAGGCAGTCCGTATCGAGATGTGGTCGCCTAGAAGCCCGGTCAGCGGGAAGAGGATGATCATGATGAAGCTGAAAGCCATGCTCTGGAAGGAGAGGATGGTAGCCCGTTGCCCGCTTGGGATCAGCATGTTGATATAGTCACTGATCGCGACACTGAGGATCCCCTGTATGACCCCCGTCATGATATAGAACAGGTAGTGGTAGGGAGTGAGGGCGATCCCCCAGAGGCAGATGATGAGCAGGACCGGCATCGACAACAGCACGCCGTGCTCGCCTAACCGCTTCTCGATCCGGTTGGTATACAGCCCGAAGACCCCTGAGGTCAAGGCGCTCACGGCGAAGATGACCCCGATCTGGAACTCCGAGAACCCGTTTCCCTTCCAGTAGTTCTGCAGGTAGAAGTACTCGGTGACGATAGCCGCGAAGATGATCTCAGAGAAGAGGATGAGGAAGGCGATCCTCGGCCGTTCCCTGACTACCCTGATGCTCAGGGCCGTCTGCTTCCTGACCGAGGGCCGCTCTTCTTTGGTTTGACTCTCTTCCTTCTTCCTGCTCACTGGTTCACTGAAGAGGCTCCCGACCAGGATCGAAGCCACGGCGAGCACGATGGAGATGATGAAGATATAGGAATAATCCCGTGTTGCGAGGTAGCCGCCGACCACATAGGCGACAATCGCTGATGCCTGGTAGAGGAACTCCCTGCGGCCGGCGACCTTCTTGTACCCGGAAGCCTCCCCATCGAGCTTGAGGGAATCATAGACGAGCGCATCACCCGCACCGGACTCGAGGTTGTACCCGACGGCACACACCATGAACCCGACCAGCTGCACGAAGAAGCTGCCGGCAGTGAACATGATGACCAGGCTGCCAAGGAAGCAGACCCTCCCCCACAGGCGGGAGGCTTTCCTCCCCCAGATATCGGCTACGGCACCGGTCGGGACCTCCATGAGGAAGGAGGTGACATGGAAGGCACTCTCGAAGATCCCGAGCTCGATGAGCGAGAATCCTCGCAGGGCGAGGTAGATCATCCACAGCCCTCGTGTGAGGTCGAGGTTGCATGCTATGATAAAGAGGTATTCCACGATGATGTTCTTCCGGTACGTCGTACTCACTGGTGCTTCTCCTGCTCAGGTATTCTACAGAACGTACCACTATACCATGTATCAGCGGGATTGGGGACAGGTATCTCTACCTTTTGTACCCCGGTTGTAACTATAGGGCTGGAGGATGCTTTATTTTCATAGATACTTGACAAATGAATCAATACAAATTTAACTGAAGAAAGATGCAATTACGAGTCGACGAAATTAAAGCAAAACGCAGGATCCGGAAGGATCTTGGAGATCTCACTCAACTGATGGAGAGCATCAACACACACGGCCTCATGAACCCGATCGTGGTCAACGAGAAGAAGGAGCTCATCGCCGGGGAACGGCGGCTGGAATCCGTCCGGAGACTCGGCTGGATCACGGTAGAGGTACATGTCGTGCATGTGGACAGTGATGCAGCCAAGATCCAGATGGAGATCGACGAGAACCTCTACCGAAGGGCATTGTCAACCTCTGAACTGGCTGACGGTTTCGCCCGGATCGACCGGCTGAGGAACCCCAACCTCATCCAGCGCATCATCCGCAGGATCAAGTCAGCGTTCGCTACCCTGTTTCGTCGACAATAGGAGTCAACCATGAAAGATGCAGTCAAGGAATTCAACGTACAGTTCGCCGATGTGGTGATCAGGAAGGGGATCAACCTTCGAAAAGGCCAGTCCCTCCTCATAAAGTCGAGCCCTCTCAATTATGGGTTCGCCCAGGAGCTCGCCTCCCGGGCATACGAGTGCGGGGCAGCCTATGTCTATATCGATATCCAGGATTACCAGCTCGCCCGCAAGAGGATCGACTCGCAGGACATCGAGGCGCTCAAGTTCGTCCCCCACTTCTCCCGTGCCATCCAGTTTGAGGCACTCTCGGAGGACTGGGCCTATATTCGGATAGACAACACCGAGGACCGCGACCAGCTCACCGGTGTCGATACCGAGAAGCTCTCAGCCTACCAGGGCGAGGTGCGGAAGGATTCAACCATCCTCCGTACCGCATTCATGCGCCATGAGCATGCCTGGTGTGTCGTCTGCGCCCCCGGCCCGGCCTGGGCAAAGCAGATCCTCGGGGATACAGCGACCACGGAAGACCTCTGTGAGGTGCTCTCACCGATCCTCAGGCTTGATGCAGATGACCCGGTCGCAGCCTGGGATACACACGCTGCACGACTCGGGTCTCTTTGTGAAGAGCTCAACGGCAGAAAGATCAAGTCATTCCATTATACCGACTCCCGGACCGGTACCGACTTCACCGTCGGGTTCTCGCAAAAAGCCCTATGGGAGGGTGGACCGAAGCCCCTGCCGAGCGGGCGGCTCTTCTTCCCCAACATGCCCACCGAGGAGGTCTTCACGGTCCCGGACAGGATGACTGCCGAAGGAGTCCTGGTCACGACAAAGCCCGTTACCATCTTCGGATCCCAGGTCGACGGGTGCCGCTTCACCTTCAAGGATGGGAAAGTCATCGACTATTCCGCAGAAGTCGGCGGGGAAATCCTGAAGAAGTTCATCGAGACTGATGACGGGGCCTCCTACCTCGGGGAGATCGCCCTCGTGGATGGGGAAACCCCCATCGCGAAGAGTGAGCAGGTATTCCACTCGATCCTCTTCGATGAGAATGCTGCCAGCCATTTCGCCCTTGGGGCCGGGTACCCTGACTGCCTCTCGAACGGCAAGAGCCTCACCACTGACGAGGAACTCCGTGCCGAAGGCTGCAACACCTCCATGCTCCATACCGACTTCATGATCGGCTCCCCTACCATGCAGATCACCGCTGTGACCTACGACGGGGAAGCGGTAGAGATCATGAAGGATGGGATACTGGTGCTCAACAGCTGATCCTCTTTCTGCAGCCGATTGACTGCTGGACTGATGGACATGTAATCGTGAGAAGAAAGAGGTGAACACCTCGCAACATGAAGGAATACTAACCACACAGAAATGGAGGAAGAGATGACGCTTTCAGAAGAAGATGGGAAACTGTTTTACAGGCTGTTCATGCCCCTGCTGAATTATGTGAACAAGAAATATGATCTGCATACACAGACTGCAAACAGGCTGGGCATGCAGGAATTACACGATATCGCCGGCAGGATGGCTGATGATGTATCGGTCATCGATGACTTTCTTACGAGGAAAGGACAAGACTTCAGCGAGGAACACAGGGAGATCATCAGGAGCTGGAAACGATTGATCCGCGGTGATTTCCTGCTTGAACGACATCTCAAGAAGGGGTCCATCTTCATTTCCCTCAAGGATAATCAGGTCTACCAGGTGCATGGCATCATGTCCAGCTGGGAGGAGTTATACCCATACCAAGCGCTTCCTATCCTGGTAACGACCACCTTCATGCCCTTCAGGGACGTGATCATCCCCAATGGAATCATGGGGAATCGTGATATTTCGTTCGGCTCCAATATAAGAAGATCGTTCAAAGACGTCTACATGTCAGCAAAGAAGGAGGACATGATCATCCGTTCATTGTGAGGTCCGAAAAGGCCCTGCAACACATCGACTGACCCAGGCCGAAAGGCGGGGAACTGTCTCGTACAGGACCCCGCTTCTTCCGTCTATCGCCTCCGCTGTCAGATGGCTACGCTTGAGTGGCCGTGGTAGAGGCTGTCACGAAGTGCGTTCACATCCTCATCGACGAGGTACTCATCGAACTTCATGAGCCTGTCGATGATCCCGCCAGGGGTGAACTCGATGATCCTGTTCGCTACCGTATCCACGAACTGGTGGTCGTGGCTGGCGAAGAGGATGACGCCGGTGAAGTCGATGAGGCCGTTGTTCAAGGCCGTGATCGACTCGAGGTCGAGGTGGTTCGTCGGCTCATCGAATACCAGGGCGTTCGCCCCGGAGAGCATCAGCTTCGAGAGCATGCAGCGCACCTTCTCGCCCCCTGAGAGGACCGTACAGCTCTTCAGGGCCTCGTCGCCGGAGAAGAGCATCCTGCCGAGGAAGCTCCTGATATAAGTATCATCCTTCTCCACGGAGAACTGCCGCAGCCAGTCGGTGATGCTGTAGTCCTTGTCGAAGTAGGAGGAATTATCCTTGGGGTAATATTCGGGCGTGATCGTCACACCCCAGTCATAACTCCCCTCGTCAGGCTCCATGTTGCCGGTGATGATCTCGAAGAGCGTACTCTTCGCGAGGTGGTTCGTCCCGACGAAGGCTATCTTCTCATCCCGCTGGACAGTCATGGAGAAGTTATCGAGCACCTTCTCCCCATCGATGGTCTTCGTTATGTTCTTGATCTCGAGGATGATGTTGCCGCACTCCCTGTCAGGCTTGAACGCCACATAGGGGAACCTTCGCGATGAGGGCTTAATATCATCTATGGTGAGTTTGTCGATGAGCTTCTTCCGGCTCGTGGCCTGCCGCGCCTTGGAGGCGTTGGAACTGAACCGCTGGATGAACTCCTTGAGTTCCGCGATCTTGTCCTCACGCTTCTTCTTCTCATCGCGACGCTGCCTGTTAGCCAATTGTGAGGCCATATACCAGAAGTCGTAGTTACCGACATAGAGCTGGATCTTCCCGAAGTCGATATCGACGATGTGGGTGGTCACCTTGTTAAGGAAGTGTCGGTCGTGGGACACGACGATGACGGTATTGTTGAAGTTGAGCAGGAAGTCCTCCAGCCAGTTGATCGATTCCAGGTCAAGGTGGTTGGTAGGCTCATCGAGCAGGAGGATATCGGGGTTGCCGAAGAGTGCCTGGGCAAGCAGGACACGGACCTTCACGTTATCTTCCACATCGGACATGAGCTTCTCGTGCACATCGACGCTGATACCGAGGCCTGCGAGCATGGCGCCCGCTTCGGCTTCAGCCTCCCAGCCGCCGAGTTCAGCGAAGTCGGTCTCGAGCTCCGCGGCCCTGATGCCGTCCTCTTCGGTGAAGTCCTCCTTCAGGTAGATCGCGTCGCGTTCGATCATGATGTCATAGAGCTTCTTGAAGCCCATGATGACCGTCTGCATGACGGTATACTCATTGAACGCATAGTGGTCCTGCTGCAGGACTGCCATACGCTCACCGGGAGTGATGTTGATCGTTCCCGTATCCTGTTCCAGGTCCCCTGAGAGGATCTTGAGGAAGGTGGACTTACCGGAGCCGTTCGCCCCGATGACCCCGTAGCAGTTTCCCGGGGTGAACTTGATATTCACATTCTTGAACAGTGCCCTGTTCCCGAATGACAACGCTAATTCTGTGACTGTGATCATGACTGGTACCTCGACGTTCGTCTTCGAAAAAAAAGCCAGCCCGTAAAGGCTGGCAGCTTGTATAGTCCCTAGGGGAATCGAACCCCTCTCTGAAGACTGAGAATCTTCCATCCTAGCCGATAGACGAAGGGACCATATCTGTAAAAAGCTGGCCGAGAAGGATTTGAACCCTCACAAGCAGAACCAGAATCTGCGGTGCTACCATTACACTATCGGCCAAAGTTCTTAATACTGCGCTAATGTACTAAAAGCCTCAGTTTTTGTCAATAACCTTGGAGAAGATTATTCGGTACCCCGGGAAAAAAACCGTTATTCGCTGTCGTACTCGATCAATGTCGTCACGGTATAGTCAGACAGGACCTCTTTATAGGGGAGGAACGGCAGCCCGATCACGCAGAAGACCTCATGCACCTGGGCCCCTGCCTCGGTGAAGAGTTCCGCTGCAGCCTTCACCGTCCCGCCAGTAGCGATCAGGTCATCGATGATGAGGATGTTCTCACCCTCCTTGATGTCGGCCTTGTGAATCTGTATCACATCCTCACCATACTCCAGCTGGAAGCGTTTCTCGTAGGTCTCACCGGGCAGTTTCCCCTTCTTCCTGACCAGGATCAGCGGGATCTGCAGCCGTTCAGCCAGGGGGGCTGCGAAGAGGAATCCCCTTGCCTCGATACCGGCGACAGCATCTATCTTGCGTTCCCTATAGATCTCGACCATCCGATCTAGGCACCAGGAGAACGCCGTCGGGTTCGCGAGGATACTCGTGATATCATAGAAGAGGATCCCTGGTTTGGGGAAATCCTTCACTTTCCGTATCGCATCATCAAGGTTGAACTGTTCTGCACTCATCTTATCTCTCCTGCCCCTAGGGGTATGTTCTCTTGAAAGCCGTCACCCGCGGCGAGGCATTCTCTGCTATCGGGGAGGTGATCCCCTCTTTCAGGTATCGGTATCCTATCGCGGCTATCATGGCACCGTTATCGGTGCAGAGCCCCAATGACGGGTAGTAGACATCCATCCCCCTCATCGACGCGAGCCGTGAACGCACCAGGGAGTTCGCGGCGACCCCGCCCCCGGCGACGATACGCTTCAGGCCGGTATCGCCGACAGCCTTCCTGATCCTTCGCATCAGGATCTCGACTGCGGCCCGCTGGAACGACGCCGCGATATTCTCCGGGCTCTTCTCCGACTTCCCGTCCCAGAACTTGTCGAGCTGGTTGATCACCGCCGTCTTGAGCCCTGAATAGGAGACATCATAGCGATGGTCCCCCTTATGGAGCGAGGCATCGGGGAAGTCGAAAGCATGGTCATCCCCATCGGCTGCCATCCTGTCGATGATGACGCCGCCGGGATAGCCGAAGCCGTAATGCTTCGCTACCTTGTCGAAGGCTTCGCCTATCGCATCATCGATGGTGGTGCCCATGACGTCGATATCATCGAAGCCGTTCACCCTGGCGATGACGGTATGCCCCCCTGAGAGGAGGACCCCGAGGTATGGGTACGGTATGTCATGCTCGATGTGGGGTGCGTAGAGATGCGCCCTGATATGGTCTATCCCGATGAACGGGATGCCGAGGCTCACTGACAGCCCCTTGGCGAAGCTCAAGCCCACCAGGAGCGAACCCACGAGGCCGGGTCTGTTGGTGACGGCGATGCCGTCGATCTCAGTGGGGGCTATCCCTGCTTTCTCTATGGCTTCCTTATAGACCGAGACGATCCATTCGGTATGGAGCCGTGAGGCGATCTCGGGAACGACCCCGTTATAGGGTCGGTGGAGGTCGATCTGGGTCGCTACCACATTGCTCAGGATACGTTTACCGTCCTCCACGAGCGCGACGGAACACTCGTCGCAGGAGGACTCGATGCCGAGTACGATCATAGTTCGTATTTCCCGTTTATGATCCTGACCAGGTCGAACATATCCATATCGCTCTCCAAGATATCGGGGTAGATATCAAGGATGAACTTCGCGACGTTCTCCGACCATATGATACCGCCCCGTACAGGGCGACGCTGATTGGGCTGAAGACTGGCCGGATCCATAGATTCCAATGCAGCCAGCAGCTCTTTCTTTGTCTTATCTTCCAGAACTCTCTCCTAAAAACTCAGATGCGCTATTCTCCTTAAAACCTAGTTATTTATTGCTGTTTGGTCAAGCCTGAAGGGGGTTGCAATTTATTATGATTTTTACTAATTTAATGGACAGTCAAGCCAAAGTAGCTCAGGGGTAGAGCAACGCTCTCGTAAAGCGTAGGCCGTGGGTCCGAATCCCACCTTTGGCTATCTCCATTCTTCCTAACCCACTCCCAACCATGCATTCACCATACAGTTCCTTCTCACCGCATAAATTCTCAGCACTTATCGACTGAATTCGTCAATTCTCTTGACCGGGGAATCAGAAATCGGTTATGATTCAGCTTAGGTTTCGTTGGGTGGGTAGCTCAGTTGGATAGAGCGCTACCCTCCGGAGGTAGAAGTCGTGGGTTCGAATCCCGCCTCGCTCAACTGCAGAAGACCAGGTGCAAACCTGGTCTTCTGTCTTTTATAGGGGAAGACAACCTGTTTCCGCAGTCTTGAGAAACACTTATTGCCGGGAAATCATGATCTTGAGCAACCCTCTCGCAGTTTCCCAGCAACTTCAAGGAAGGAACCAAGTTCCAGCTCATCAGCAACGTTGTTGAAGTCAGTCTCATCGATACCAGGTCTTACACCCATGGCTTGAGTCTCTGTGATCACAAAAGGCTTTTCGTTCTTCTGGTATCCTGCCAACTCATGGAGCAATGCGGTATTGACCAGTTCCTTGAAACTTTTCCTGGATTCCTGCATTGCCGCGCGAACGAGTCCCTCAACTACTGGATCTAACGTAACTGTTTTTCTCATACATATATAGTAGCATCGGATCATGGATGTTTCAAGGGTGATGATCATACAGTCCTGGCCTAAAAGGACATTGAAAAATACTGTCGGCAGTGTATACTGTCTTACGTCAGTACAGGAACAATTTGGAGGGTTATATGCACTGGTACTACAGCAGGAAGCGGATCATACACAGCCTGGTACTCATCGAGATCATACTCGTCGTGCTGAGCATCGGTGCCAATATCTCGACATTCGTGTTCGACCATGGGTTCATCTATGGGCTGGTCCCCGAGTTCAACCTCGATAAGGAGTCGAACATACCGACTATCTTCTCCTCCCTCCTGCTGGCAGGCGGGGCCTTCCTCTTCTATCTTAATGGTCGTGTACGGAGTTCAAAGGACCCGAAGACAAGTAGGAAGTTCAAGGTCCTAGCGGGTATATTCACCTTCTTCTCACTCGATGAGTTGAGCAGCCTCCATGAACTGCTGATCGATCCCTTGCGGGCTCTCGGTTTTACAGGGGCCTTCCATTTCTCCTGGGTGGTCGTCTTCATCCCGCTCCTCCTGCTCTTGGCCCTCTACCTCCTCCGATTCTACCTCTCACTCTCCAGGGAGCTGAAACTCGGCCTCTTCGCTGCAGGTGTCCTCTATGTCGGCGGGGCGCTCGGAATCGAGCTGGTCGGGGGAATGATCGCCTCCTCGAGGGGGGAAGCGAATCTTCTCTACGGCCTGGTCACCACCTTCGAGGAGACCCTTGAGATCACCGGCCTGGTGGTCCTCTGGAATGTCCTCCTCAAGGAGCTTACCCAGCAGTCATCTCTCAACCTCAGCCTTGAGATCTCTGATTGACGAGCTTCCTACTTCAGCAGCAGGTTCGGCAGCCAGAGTACCGTACCCGGTACATAGGTCATGACGAGCAAGGCTATGAATAACGGGATCAACAGAGGGAGCACACTCTTTACCATCCTGTCAAAGGAAATACCTGCAAGCTCACTCACGATATAGAGGTTCCACCCTACAGGCGGCGTGAGCAGGCCAATAGTCAGGTTCAGGGTCATGATGATCCCCAGATGGATCAGGTCGATGTTATAGATGGCTGCCAGGGCGACGAGGGTCGGTGTGGCGATCAGGATAGACGAGGTGATGCTCAGGAAGCAGCCGAGCAGCAGCAGGCATGCATTGATGATGATCAGCAGCAGCCACTTGCTGATGCCGACCGTGAGCAGGAAATCAGAGAGAATCGCGGGTATCTGCGCGATCGTGATCACCCAGCCGAAAAGCCCGGAGGCGATCACGATGAAGCAGATCTTGATCGTCGTATAGGAGGACCGCTTCAGGATGTCGAGGAAATCCTTGAGCGAGAACCTGTTGTAGTAATAGCTTAAGCCAAGGGTATAGATGACTGCGACTGCCCCTGCCTCAGTGGCAGTGGTGATGCCCGAGACGATCCCCAGGATGATGATCAGGGGGGTCAGCAATGGGAAGAAGGCTTCCTTGATCGCCCGGGCCTTCTCACTCCTGTCCTGTCTAGCCCGGGTGGGGAAGTCATACTGACGAGAAGCGATGAAGAGGACGTAGAGGATCATCATAAGCCCCAGGATCATGCCGGGGAGGAATCCCCCGATGAACAGCCGTGCCACAGAGACCTCCGCCACGACGGCATACACGATCAGGGTCGTGCTCGGGGGGATGATGGGGCCAACCGTGGAAGAAGCTGCGGTGATAGCCGCGCTGAATCCCCGATCATACCCCTCTTCCTCCATTGCCTGGAGCTCTATCTTCCCAAGCCCTGCCGTATCGGCTATCGCCGCACCCGACATGCCGGCGAACAGCATGCTTGCGAGGATGTTCACGACCGCGAGACCGCCCTTTATATGTCCGATGATGCTCAGCGGCAGGTTGAACAGCCGTCGGGTGATCCCTGCTGAGTTCATGATCTCCCCTGCCATGATATATAACGGCAACGCCAGCAGGGAATACCCACTCACGCCCTTGAGGATCAGGGTCGTGACATTCGCGAGGTTAATCGTGGGATTGAGGAAGATATAGACGAGGGACGAGCCGAGCATCGTCATGGCGACGGGCACCCCCATCAAGAGAAATATGATAAATGCCACCAGCATGATCATCAGTTCCATCGGTAGTACTCCTTGCGGTTGTTCTCTCTCATTGTCATACCTCCATACCCCTGCTCCGCAGGATTGCCTGAAGCTCAGGCACATCGACCTGCTTCAGGCTGATTCTGCGACGTGCGGCAAGGCTCGCTGCAGTTCCGGCGACCTCAGCGATATTCATCAGCGGTCCCATGACCCGTACTGCCCCATAGGCAGTGTCATCGGCGGAGATGCATTTCCCCGAAGCGATGACGTTGTCGAACTCCTCGGAGACCATGCATCCGTATGGGATATAGTACCTGCCGTCCCCCGGTATCTCGTGAAAGTCGACCGAATGGGTCTCGCTGTTGTGGATATCGACCGGGTAGGTCCCAAGAGCGACTGCATCTTCACTCCTCCTCCCGCTGAGGAGGTCCTTCCCCGTGAGTTCACAGACACCTTCGATCCTTCTCCTGTCACGGATCCCGAGTTGGGAGCCTATCGAGGACAGAAACGAATCCCTGAATCCCCGGGCATGCTCCTTCAGGTACGAGGATATCACCCGTACCTGTTGTCGTGTCTCCATCAGTGCAGCAGAGACATCCTCAGCAGATTCGTGATCAACATGGATACTCCTCGTCGCGTTGACAGCCACTTCGTCGGTCCCGGGGATCGCAGTCAGGGAGAGGATACGTGCAGGCAGCACCCCTGCCCCAAAACCTTCGAGCATCAGATGCTGGATCTCCTCCGGGGAGATCTTCCGGAATTCTTCTATATCGACATGCCCGAGGCGGAACATGAGTGTCACAGGCTGGCATCGTTCCTTCGGGTTCTTTACCGTTCTGCCCCCGAGCAGCCGGAAACATTCCGCATTGCCGGTCGCATCGATCAGGATGGTACCGGTTATAGTCCTTTGTTCATACCCGTTGGACAGACGTATAGCCAGCTGCTGCTGACCGATATGCTCGACCTTGACCGCCTCTGTCTGGAAATATACCCGGATCCCTGACTCTTGGACGGCCTCATCAAGGATGAGCTTCAGTACTTCACTGTCATAGGCGAGCCGGTCGACCTTGATTCTTGGGTTAGAGGTCATAGGGAGGGCAGGATGCACTTCTCCTGCTCCCCGGGAGATCAGCTCCTCGACGATCTTCCTGCCGGTATCAGGGACGACACACCGCCCCTTATGATACACGGCATTCATCTCACCGAGAAGACTTGCGGTAAAGGTCCCTCCGAGACAGCTCCCACGTTCTATTATGGCTACCCGGGAACCCTGGTCTGCTGCCGCAAGGGCGGAGATGACTCCGGCCATTCCCCCGCCGACCACGATGATATCGGCGGGAGCGAGCTCATGCTTCATGGGCTCTACCCATTCTGACAACCTGGACCATCGTCTCAACGGTACAGATGAACATGTAGGAGAGGCTGATGATGAACAGGATGGTATAGAGAGATCTCGGGATGCCCAGAGCCACAGAAGCATAGAACTTCTGGATCGGCACAGCCTTGATGCTGCTGTAGATCAGGATCACGATGACGGCGGCCATGATAAGGTTGTTCCCGAACGTCAGGACTCGCTGTCCCCGTGCATCGAATTTCTGGAAGAACACATCCACGATGATGTGCTTCTTCTCCCTGAAGAGGACGGCACTGCCGAAGATAACAAGGCACTTGAAGCAGAAGGTTGCCAGTTCCTCGATACCCTGGAGCGGGTTGTTCAGGAAGTACCTGAAGATTACCTGGACGAACAGCGATAACGGGATCACGATACAGGCTATGTATACCACAGCCATGAACAGCCGTGTGATGATCGTATGCGCACTCTGATAGATATCTTTCACCTTGCCTCCCAGTAACTTTTCAAATGGCTGCGGCAGCCGTAGTATCGACGCTGCCG
The DNA here is from genome assembly GCA_963677595.1 of Spirochaetia bacterium. GTDB lineage: Bacteria > Spirochaetota > Spirochaetia > CAKZLE01 > CAKZLE01 > CAKZLE01. The sequence continues at coordinate 3,687,885 of OY782041.1, read as the reverse complement.
CAGACCCTTCCCTACTTCAGGCCCTGGATATAATCATACAGGCCTTCTGGCCACATGCCGTCCTGCTCCAAGCTTGCAGCACTTGAGGAGACCTTGGCCTGGAAGGCATTGATGTCGAACTCCTCGATGAACTGGACACCGCTGTCGATCATCTCCTGCTTCCTGCTGTTGACAGACTCCTGGTCATAGCTGACGAAGAGTTCCCCGGCTTCCTGAGCTGAATCGATGAGGATCTGCTGCAGTTCAGGAGAGAGTCTCTGGAAGGAGTTCTCGTTCAGTGCCATGACATAGGGGCTGAAGAGGTGGTTGGTGAGGGTGATGTTCTTCGCAGCCTCAAAGAACTTCATGCCGTAGATCGACCCGAGCGGTGACTCGAGGGCATCAGCAACTCCCTGCTTCAAGGCCATGTAGGCCTCTCCCCAGGGGACGGAGACGATGTTGACGCCGACTGCGCTCCAGGTCTTCTGGTACATGGCGATCCCGGGGACCCGCATATTCATGCCCTTCATGTCCTCAGGGGAGGTCACCGGTGTCTTTGAGATCAAGACCCTTGGAGATCCGATGCCATTGTCAGAAATGATCCTGATCCCGGCTTTCTGTATGAGCTCATCCTTGAACTCGGCATGCTTGTCACTGGCAAGGAACGTTTCGAGGTGTTCCTGGTTGACGAAGGTGAACCCGAGCAGCAGGATGTTCCAGCCGTTCTCGAACTTGGAGTACCAGTCCAGCACCCTCCAGCTCATATCGACCGTACCGGTCTGCATGGCTTCTGTCAGGTCATCACCCGTACCCAGCTGTCCCGCAGGATAGTACTCGATCTTGATCATCCCGTTAGACTTCTCTTCCACGATACGCTTGAAATCATTCGCCGAAAGGTCACCAGGTGTCCCCACAGCACTTTCCACAGCCAGCTTCAAGGTCACGGGCTTGTCATTCACAGCAGTTTCCGTCTGCCCCCCGGCAAATACGACTGATGATACAGCCAGCATCAGTACGAGATTGATTCCCAGGATCACGATTCTTCTCATCTCACTCCCCTCATATTTTATGTATATTTATACAAGTTTTTGCATACTATATGGGAATTCTTCTAAAATGGAAAGGGTAAAATGAGAAACAGATCCAAAAGTTTTACGGGAATGTAACGGGTCCAGTTTGTCCCTATGTGACCAGCCTGGAAACGATCTTCTCAGATATCGGTCCGAATACCAGTGAGGTCGGCAGGGCAATGAAGAAACTGACGCCGATCGAGAAGAGGAGCCTCCCGAAGAAGCCGTCATCATAGCCAGTTATGATGAGGATGAATACGATCGATATCGTGATGCTCATGAAGGGCGACATGGATACGGCAGTCAGGAGCGGTCGGTATGTACCTTACATAGCTGTTTCCTTTGTGTATGTGATGGTAAGTATAGCCCTGGAGCCTGAAGGTAGGAGATACTAAGCAGGGACTGGAATCACTTCCAGTCCCTGCAGATTAACAATACATGGTGTCAGGTCTACTAGCCGTTGAGTTTAGCCTGTGCTGCTGCCAGTCGTGCGATCGGCACCCTGAACGGTGAGCAGCTAACGTAGTTGAGTCCGACCTTTGCGCAGAACGCGATGGTCTTCGGCTCCCCGCCGTGCTCCCCGCAGATCCCGAGCTTGATGTCGGGCCGGGTCTTCCTGCCGAGGTCGGCAGCCATCTGGACGAGCTTGCCTACGCCGTTCTGGTCGAGGACGGCGAACGGGTCATACTCATAGAACTGCTTGTCGGTATCCTCGACATAGTGGCCGAGGAAGCTCCCTGAGTCGTCACGGCTGAAGCCGCAGGTCATCTGGGTGAGGTCGTTGGTACCGAAGCTGAAGAACTCAGCCTCTTTCGCGACCTCGTCAGCGGTGATCGCCGCACGAGGCACCTCGATCATGGTACCGATCTTGTAATCGACACTCTCACCGGTCTCCTCGAAGACTGCATTGATGGTCTCGAGTGCGAACTTCTTACAGTATGCAAGCTCCTTCACGTTCCCGACGAGCGGGATCATGATCTCGGGGTAAACTCCGATGTCTTCCTTCTTGATGTTGATGGCAGCCTCGATGACCGCACGTACCTGCATCTGGAGGATCTCAGGGTAGACGACCGCGAGTCGGCATCCCCTGAACCCGAGCATCGGGTTGAACTCATGGAGGGAGGTCACCTTCGCAGCGATCTCCTCAACAGAGATACCTAACTGCTGGGCCATCTCATGCCGTGAGGTATGGTCGTGGGGAAGGAACTCATGCAGTGGCGGGTCGAGCAGACGCACGGTAGCCGGCCTGCCGTCGAGAGCCCTGAAGATCTCCTCGAAGTCGCCCCTCTGCATCGGCAGGAGTTCTGCAAGGGCTGCCTCACGCTCGATCTTGTTGTTGGCAAGGATCATCTTCCTGATGGAGATGATTCTCTCCCCGCCGAAGAACATATGCTCAGTCCGGCACAGCCCGATACCTTCGGCACCGAACTTGACAGCCATCTCGGTATCAGCCGGGGTATCAGCATTGGTCCTGATCCCGAGTTCCCTGATCTCATCGACATAGCCCATGAACTTGCTGTAGTTCACGTAGAGGTCTGACTCGTCAGCAGGAAGCTGGTCATTGAGGACCTGCACGATCTCTGAAGGCTTGACCTTGATCTCTGCCGCATAGACAGCCCCGGTGAACCCGTCGATCGAGATATAGTCACCCTCTGAGAGGACGACGTCCCCAACAGTGACCGTCTTCTTCTTATAGTCGATCCTCAGCTCACCTGCTCCTGAGACACAGGGGCAACCCATGCCTCGGGCTACTACTGCCGCATGGCTGGTCATACCGCCTCGTGCGGTGAGGACTCCCTTTGCGACTGCCATTCCCCCGATATCCTCGGGTGAGGTCTCGACTCGTACGAGGACGACTTCCTTGCCTTCGGCAGCCATAGCCTCGGCATCAGCGGCGGTCAGTGCGATGATCCCGCAGGCACCGCCGGGGGATGCGTTGAGTCCCTTGGTCACCTCGTTGAGGTTCTTGGACTTGATGTCCTCATGGTCAAGGATCGGTGCGAAGAGTTTCCCGAACTCATTGGCGGGTACGCGGGATACCGCAGTAGCCTTGTCGATGAGGCCCTCTTCGACCATCTCGACCTGGGTCTTCAGCCAGCTGAAGATGGTTCGCTTACCGTTCCTCGTCTGGAGCATGTAGAGCTTGCCTTCCTGGATGGTGAACTCCAGGTCCTGCATGTCCTTGTAGTGGTCTTCCAGGGTGGATCGGATGCCTACGAGCTGGTTGTAGACGCCCTCGTTCACTTCCTTGAGTGTGTCGATCGTCTGCGGGGTCCTGATACCGGCAACGACGTCCTCACCCTGTGCGTTCATGAGGTACTCGCCGTAGAACATGTTCTCCCCGGTAGAGGGGTCCCTGGTGAAAGCAACACCGGTACCTGAGGTCTCGCCCATGTTGCCGAATACCATCGACTGTACGTTGACCGCAGTCCCGAGCAGCCCCCTGATATCGTTCATCTGTCGGTACTTGATCGCCCGTTCGTTATCCCAGGAGCCGAATACGGCATCGATAGCCTTGAAGAGCTGTTCCTTGGCGTCTACCGGGAAATCCTCTCCCGTAGCCTTCTTGTAGACAGCCCGATACCCCTCGATGACGAGCTTCAGGTCATCGATGTTGAGGTCGGTGTCAAGGTCTTTCCCTACCTTGTCCTTGACGTCCTGCAGGGCTTCCTCGAAATCGTGGTGGGGAACTCCCATGACGACATCGCCGAACATCTGCATGAACCGCCGGTAGCTGTCCCATGCGAACCGCTCGTTGCCGGTCTTCTTGATCATACCCTCGACGGCTGCCGGGCTCATCCCCAGGTTGAGGACGGTGTCCATCATCCCGGGCATCGACTGTGCAGCCCCGGACCGTACAGATACGAGCAGGGGATTCTCTGCATCTCCGAGTTTCGCCCCCATCTCCTCTTCGAGTTTCGCTAGGTTCGCGAGGACCTCGTCCCGGAGTGTCTCCGGATACGCTCCCGCATGTTTGCTGAAATAGTCACAGGCCTCTGTGCTTATGGTAAATCCCGGGGGAACCGGGAGCCCGATACTGGTCATCTCCGCAAGGTTCGCACCTTTTCCCCCAAGCAGGTCTTTCATCCCCGCATTTCCCTCAGATCCTTTGTCTCCAAAATAGTAGACATACTTCGTGTTTGACATGAAATCACAACCTCCAATTTCATTGAATATTTTAACCACATTGCTACGTTCAAATGTATGTTAAAAGAGTCCGGTCTGTCAAGAAACAGAACACGGACTCTATTGCAGCTTTAACACACAACTACAGGGTTTCTATTGTTCCTAGGCGGTATACGCCTCAAGGTATTTACTCCGGGAAGGATGTCTCAGTCTCTCGAGCGCCTTCTTCTCGATCTGCCTGATCCGCTCCTTGGTAAGGTTGAAGATGTCCCCGATCTCCTTGAGGGAGAGGGGGTTCTTCCCGTTGAGACCGTACCGGTACTGGATGATCTCAGACTCCTTGTCGGAGAGGGTATCGAGGACCTTGTTGATCTCGTTCCGCAGTGAGCTCTCGATAGCCTCCTGCTCAGGGTTCTTGTAGTCCTCATCCTCGATGAAGTCGCCAAGCTCGGAATTGTTCTTGTCGGCGAAGATCGGGGTCTCGAGTGAGACCATGTCCCTAGAGATGTTCAGGAGGTCAGCTATATGCTGTTCATCGAGCTGGGTCATGCGGGCTATCTCGTGCAGCTCTGGCTCCTCGCCCTTGAGCCCGGTCAGCTCCTTCTGGGCCTTCTGGATCTGGAGCAGCTCGTTCGACCTGTTCAGCGGCAGCCTGATGGTCCGGGACTTCTCATACACAGCCTTCAGGATCGCCTGTCGGATCCACCATACGGCATATGATATGAAGTGGTAGCCCTTCTCCACATCGTAGCGCTCGATGGCGTTCATGAGCCCGATGTTCCCCTCGTTGATCAGGTCGATCAGCGGGAGTCCCTGGTTCTGGTATTTCTTGGCAACATTGACGACGAACCTCAGGTTGGACTCGATCAGCTTCTTGGCAGCGAACTCCTCGCCTGCGGCAGCACGGGTTGCAAGATCGACCTCCTCCTCACGTGTGAGCAGCGGGATCCTGTTTATCTCTTTCAGGTAGATCGAGAGGATGTTCTCATCTTCCTGGTATGAATTCTCGATGTAGTTAGCACTCTTTTTCATAGGTTGCCTCCTTGATGTGTATAACAAAGCAACAACCATGCCAAAACACGAAGAGTTAGATGTAAAATTAGGTTATTTTTTACAAGGTATAGATATACAAGGTAATTACCGCAGTTCTCCCTTGAGACTCCAATCAGGACATCGCAGGAAGAACCGTATCAAAACGACACAGCAGGCCAAGATCTGAGGAAAACTGTGTCAAATCTACCCAGTTCAATGTTTGGGCTTCATAAATGGGACAATTTGACCCGAATCGGGAGTATTCTCGACCATATTCCTCAAGGTGATCTCTGGAAAGGAGATCCTGATGGAGCGGTAATAGCCGCACCGTTCATAATAGGACATCTTCCTCAAGCCCTCGAGATCGCAGATCTCATACCAGGTCATCCTGATGAGGTCATGGATCATGTCGCTCTCGGCGATGGTGTCGAACTTGCCCGTCCCCTTGCCGATGAGGTAGCGACTCGTCTGGATCGTGTGGAACACCCTCCAGTCCTTGTCATTGATCTCATCCTGCTTGTCCCTGATGAAGGACGCGTTCTCCCAGCAGCGCAGGGCATACTGCGTATGCCCGAGGTTCCGGTAGGCCAGTCCGAGGAAGAAGAAGATCTCCCCCATGCACATGGGATCATCGTCTCCACAGGAGCAGAGCGCTTCCTTGAAGGTATGTACGCTCACATCCGACCTGTTCTCGAAGAGTTCATGCTTTCCCTGTTCTATCAGTTCCCTAACCTCTCTCATGGGCTTAATATACGAAGGTGTCCCGACAAAGACAAGAGAAAAGTATAACAATCTGTTATCTGGTGTATATCGGCTGTTCATGACCGATTTCAACCGCTTTTCATCGAAAATACTTGACCTTGCGGGCCAACATGCCTATATTTTCTAGGAATAATCCGTACAATCAATAACATAAGAATATGGAGGTCGATGATAATGACAATCAAACCGATTGGGGACAGAGTTCTGGTAAAGACTGAACAGGTAGAAGAGAAGACAGCATCAGGGATTTTCATCCCGCAGACAGCTCAGGAGAAGACTCAGACAGCTGTCGTCGTCGCTGTCGGCACCGATGATGACGCCATCACCGTCAAGGTCGGCGACAAGATCATGTACGACAAGTATGCCGGGACTGCCATCAAGGTAGACGGTGTCGATCACCTGCTCGTCAACATGGCTGATATCCTCGCTGTAATCGACTAGCACGCATCAGTCTTTCAGTGAACGGGAGCGGACTTCAGGTCTGCTCCTTTTTTATTTGGCCTGTTTAGTTCACACCATAAGCCACGTTTCCGGGTATTCAACTGCCCACCTGAGTACACACGTACATCCCGATCCAACAGGGCACATAGCTGAACTCTTTAGCTTGACATACCTCGTATTAGCAACTTTTTTTACCTCCCTCTCTGTGATACCATAGTTTTATATTACATATAGCACGCAGGTGTTATTCTTTGTTTTTAGTTTTGAGGTGTATGATGCAGCGAGATGAAGCAATCCAATTATATGGGAAATTCTTGAAGAGATTCATGCAATGCAGTTTTCAACCACTGGTAAAGTCCCTGTACATTTTCGGATCATTTTCCAAGGGTAGTCCACAACCCAATGATATTGATCTGCTGCTCGTCCTTGCAACAGATAAAGAAATTCGACGCACAAAATATGGGGCTACCATAAAGCGAAGCTTCCTCGGGGGGCTGCAGGATATAGATCTGCTGGTCTGCAATGAGCATGAGTTTGAAAAGTTTGAGGGATACACATTCTTTAAAGCTGATCTGATTCTCTTGTGGCCCCATACCAATCCTGATTGGAAGGAGGTGCTGGAAAGCTTATGTCCAGTCGATACCGATTATCAACAGGATAAGGTATTCCAATACAAATTGTTCGATGCCGACTATCCCATGAAAAGGAAATTTCAGGCTGCTGTGAAAAGAGACATCATCAGGGTCAAGGAACTACCTGCTGAAGGATTCTATAATGATCATGGCCCCTGGGAAGATATCGAATACTGGGGTTTTGATTCCTCAGGAAATGAGATTTGTGAAGTAGTCGTGAATGAATACGATGAATTCTTGACTCACCTTGACTACCATAAAGAGAGGAATGTCTCACCGCAGTATCTGAAAACGTTAAAGGTCTTATACAGCTATGCGAATAAGAATGGAATCTACCTCGACAGGGACATCATGGCTGCAAAACGCATGCACAGACCTTATGAGACGTTCTTTCAGTCTGATGATGAGACGATAATCCTGAGGGCATACATAGTCCATCTCAGAATGTGCCTCTACCATCTTAATTATGCTCCTTCAATTGAAAAAGTCATCCTGATACCCAGATACAGGGTCAGGTCAAGAAACAACTATCTGTATGAGATCGAGAGGGGTGCGAACTGGAGTCCAGAGGCGCTTAAGAGTCTTGATGAAGTCTATGATAAAGCCTTCAGCTCATCATTTCAGGAAGACGTTGCTGCTGATCTTACTATTCTTTGATAACAGTAATCGCGACACTCCCCCGCTTGGCCCCGCTCTCGCAGTACCGATTGGCCTCAACGATCTCCTCGAGCGGGAAGCTGCGATCCACCACGGGCTTCAGGATCCCCTGTTGGGCAAATCGTCGCAGCTCCTCAAGCTCTTCGTTTCGCTGTTTTGAGGAATCGAGTCTCAGCCTCTTCCCAAACAGGAGCCTCACTGCCAGCCCCAGCAGTATATGGCGTACATGGGCGAAGGCGAGGAAGTACATCCCCCTCTCCCACTTGAGCAGCCCCAGCCTCCTGCGTACCGACCCCTGCCCGACGAGGTCGATGACCAGATCATAGGGTCCGTTTTTGTTGGTAAGGTCAGCTGCGGTATGGTCGATGAACCGTTCAGCGCCAAGGTCGAGCAGGAAATCCCGCTTCACGGCACGATCCACCGCAGTCACGTCAGCACCGAGATGGACCGCATACTGGACGGCCAGCGTCCCGATGCTGCCCCCAGCCCCTATGATGAGCACTTTGTCCCCTGCCTGGGTCCCAGCCTCCCGGAAATAGTGGAGGACCTCCATCCCGGCAGTCGGGAGGACGGCGGCCTCCTCGAAGGTAAGGTTCTCCGGTTTGGTCGTCAGGACGCCCTGGGCATCCCCTGGGTGTGCAGGCAGGCAGATGAACTCGCTGCAGGCACCGAAGGTGAACCCCGTGGTCCCGAATACCTGGTCTCCTTCCTGGAAGGCCTTCACATCCTTCCCGGTCGCGATGACCGTCCCGGACAGTTCCTGTCCCGGGATACGAAGCCGTACCGGCTTCCTCCAGCCGGAATAGAGACGCATGGGGAACGAGAGGCCCAGAGGCAGCTTCAGCCGTCTCATCTCACAGTCACCCGCGGTCACCGAGGCGGCATGTATACGGATGAGCACCTCACCGTCCGAGGGGACAGGGTCAGCGAGTTCTGCAAGCTCGAGCACCTCCGGCGGCCCATAGGCCGTTCGTACCACAGCCCTCATGGGGCCCTCCTGTCAACCGCTTTCGTGCGCATAGAGGAAATCCTCCACCTGCTCGATGATGCGGCCTTTCGTACCATGGCAGATCCTCGTCTTCGGGAGGGAGGCGATCACCTGGGGTCCATACCGCTTCGTGGTCAGCCTGGAGTCAAGGATACAGACCACTCCCCGGTCCGAGCTCGTTCGCATGAGCCGGCCGAACCCCTGCTTGAGCTTGATGATGGCCTCGGGCAGGGAGAGCTCGAAGAAGGAGTTCCCGCCGTTCGACTCCACCAGGAGCTTCTTGGCATAGAAGATCGGTTCGGTCGGGACACTGAAGGGCAACTTGCAGACGATCAGCAGGCGCAGGGTGTCCCCGGGGGCATCCACCCCTTCCCAGAAGGACTGCGTCGCGAAGAGCACGCTCTTCTCGTCACTGACGAACTGCTTCATGAGCTGGTACCGGTTCTCCTCACCCTGGCGGAGCACGGTCAGTCCCTGTGCTTCCAGGTCGGCCGCGATCCGCTCATGCACATCACCCAACATCGCGTAGGAGGTGAAGAGGATGAGTGCGCCGCCCTCGGAGATCCCGATAAGCTCCCTGATCGCCTCACAGCTGTAGGCGAGGTACTCCCGGTACTGCGAAGGCTCCGGGGCGTCCTGCGGCAGGCAGAGCAGGACCCGATTCCGGTAGTCGAACGGGGACGGGATCGACTTGCGGACATAGTTCCGCTCGAGCGAGTCCCCAAGTCCTACCCGTTCCTCGAAGAAGGTGAAGCTCTCCCTCACCGTCAATGTCGCAGAGGTGCAGACGATGGTCTCATGCTGCGTGAAGAGCCCCTCCTGCAGCAGGTCGAAGAATGATACCGGCGTGGTCTTGAGAGTATTATGGGCGATGCCCGAACGGGATACCCACCGTTCCATCCAGTAGACATGAGTATCCTCGAGGTCGAAGGTACGGTAGTGGTCGAGCAGGGAGAGCATCCCCTCGAGCCTCCGCCGAACAGAATGGGCCTCGAACACCGGAGAGACTGCCTCAGGCTCCTCCCGGCAGGATTCGATGCACTCCTTGAGCAGACGGAGGGTGACATGCATCCTCTCCATCAGCACCCCGAGAGACTCACCGAGCTCCCGTGCCGCGAGGAATCTCCCCTTCTGGACGAAGAAGGAGTTGCTCTCATTCCCGATGAAGGCCTCGAGCAGGTTCTCGGACTGGTCGATCGAGAGCCGGAGCTCGCTGAGTACCGTGTAGATCGCGTTGAACGAGACCGGGTCATCGCTGAAAGGCCGCAAGTCCTCGAGGAGCCCGCCTACCCGTCCGCCTTTCGTATGGGAGAGCAGGTGCATGAGGTTGAGCAGCCCGCGTGCGTCATAGGCTGCAGTGAAGTAGCTCGTCGCGTTCTTCTCGATGTTATGTGCTTCGTCGATGACCAGGCGGCTGAAGGCAGGCAGGACCACCGAACTCTCGGCATGTTCCTCCTCCTGCTTGAGCATCATGTCAGCGAAGAGCAGGTGGTGGTTGATGATGATGACCTGGGAAGCCGCTGCCTCCTTGCGTGCCTTGTTCACGAAGCAGGTATCCTTCGTCGGGCACCGGAAGCCAAGGCAGCTGTCTGCATCGGAGCAGACACGGTTCCAGACCCCCTGGGTATACCTGAAGGAGATCTCAGCTCGGTCCCCGACCTTCGTCTGGGTCGACCAGGCGAGGATCTGCCGGAGCATGAGGGCATCCTGCTCATCGGTGAGGTCCCGCTGGGTGATCTGCTGCATCATCCTCCGCTTGCAGAGGTAGTTGTTCCGCCCCTTGAGGATGGCTGCCGTGATCGGCACATCGAGCCGTTTCCTCAAGTACGGTATATCTTTCTCGAGCAGCTGGTGCTGGAGGTGTATCGTCGAGGTCGCGATCACGAGCCGCTCGTCAGGCATCTCAGCACACCACATGACCGCAGGGACGAGGTAGGCATAGGATTTCCCGATCCCGGTCCCGGCCTCTATGACGCAGACCTGGTCATCGGTGAAGGCTTTAGCCACCATCCGTGCCATCTCGACCTGGCCCTCACGGTATTCATAGGCTGGGTTGCCGAGAGCGATCGGCCCTTCAGGCCCCAGGAGGGCTGCGGTTTCCTCATGCTTCATCTATCTGGTATTCCTGTATCTTCCTGTGGAGCGTCTTCCGCCCGATCCCGAGTACCTCTGCCGTCTTGGACTTGTTCCCGTTACAGAAGGCAAGGGTCGCCCTGATGATCTCCTTCTCCGCCTCACTGAGCGACAGCCCGAGCTGGATCGAGATCTGGTCATCGGTCACCCCGCTGCGCACATGGAGGGGAAGGTCCTCCAGGTCGATCTGGTCCCCCCGGCACATGACGAGGGCACTCTCGATGCAGTTCCGCAGCTCCCGTATGTTCCCAGGCCAGGAGTAGCTGTAGAGGATCGACTGGGCCTTCTGGCTAAACCCCTGGATCTCCCTGCCGTTCTCCTCGTTGAACTCATGGAGGAAGGAGGTCATGAGCAGCGGGATGTCCTCCTTGCGTTCACGCAGGGGAGGCACCTCGATGTTGACCACGTTGAGCCGGTAGAAGAGGTCCTCACGGAAACTCCCCTTCTCTATCTCCTCTTTCAGGTCCTTGTTCGTCGCGGAGATGATCCTCGTATCGACCTGGATCGTCTCCTCGCCGCCGACCCGTTCGAAGGTCTTCTCCTGCAGCACCCGCAGGATCTTGATCTGCACCTGGGCATTGATCTCCCCGATCTCATCGAGGAAGATCGTCCCCTTGTCAGAGAGCTCGAAGCGCCCCTTCTTCCTGGACAGGGCTCCGGTGAAGGCCCCCTTCTCATGACCGAAGAGCTCGCTCTCGAGCAGGGACTCGCTCAAGGCCGCACAATGGACCTTCACATAGGGACCGTTGGAACGTGATGAGAACTCATGGACCGCATCTGCCACCAGCTCCTTGCCGGTCCCGCTCTCGCCGGTGATGAGGACTGATGCCTTGGTGTCGGCAACCTGCCTGATCGCCTCCATCATCTTCCGCATCTTCGCACTCTTCCCGATGATCGCCCCGTAGCCGTACTGGAGTTTGAGCTGGTCCACCTCCCGCTTGAGCGCCTCATGCTGCTGGTGCAGCTCCCGGTTCGCGAGCGCTCGTTTCACCAGCAGGACGAGGCGGTCGAGGTTGATCGGCTTGGTGACGAAGTCGAAGGCACCGTTCTGCATCGCCTGGACGGCAGACTCCACCGTACCGTGGCCGGTCAGTATGATGACGGGCAGCGTCGGGTAGGCAGAGCTCACGCGCTTGAGCAGTTCCTCACCAGAGAGCCTCGGCATCCTCAGGTCGCTGATGATCAGGTCTACATCGGAGGAGTTGACGAGATCCCACCCCTCCTGGCCGTCCTCGGCCGTGAGGGTGTCATACCCCTCGAGTGAGAGCGCCTTGCTTAAGCCCGACCGTATGTTCTTCTCGTCGTCTACGATGAGTATCTGCATCTCTTAGCCCTCCCAGTCCAGCATGGCACGTTCTTTCTGCGGCATCGGCAGCGATATGGTGAAGGTCGTGCCCACACCCTCCTTCGAGTCGAGCGAGACCTCTCCCCCATGCTCCCGCACGACCTTGTAGACCACGGTCAGCCCGAGGCCGGAACCGAAGTCACGGGTGGTGAAATAGGGCTCGAAGATCTTTGACATGTTCTCCTCGCTGATCCCGGTGCCGTTATCGGCTATATCGACGCAGGCCTGCTCCCCCTGTATATAGGTGGAGACCTTCAGCGTCCCCCCGCCGGCCATTGCCGCGATCGCGTTCTTCACGATGTTCAGCAATGCCTGCTTCAGGTACTTCTTGTCCATCTGCAGCTTCGGCAGCCGCTCATCGAGCTCGAGCTCGAAGGTGATGCCGTTCTGCTCCAGCTCGTACTTAGTGAATTCCAGCAGCTCACTTACCAGCTCGTTAAGACTCTCGGGACGCATCCTCGTGTCCATCGGCCGCACGGCGAAGAGGAAATCGACGACGATCCCGTTGAGCCGCTCGATCTCCTCCGAGAGGATATCGAGGTACTCTGCCGCACTCTCCTTCCCGAGGCAGTTCTCCCGAAGCAGCTCCTTCTGCATCAGCTGCAGGTGGATCCCCATCGAGGCAAGCGGATTCTTGATCTCATGGGCGACGCTGGCGGCAAGGGTGGTAAGGGACGCGAGGTTCTCAGCCCTCCGGTATTTCGCCTCGTTCTTCTTCTTCTCGGTGATGTCGCGTAGGATGATGACGTTCCCCTTGATCTTCCGGTCCCCGACGAGGGGGAAGACCGAGACCGAGAGGACCGAGAGTCCCTTGCCGAGCTGGATGTAGAACTCCTCATCGACGATGCGGTCACCGTTCTTCACATGGAGCTCAAGGTAGTCCGCTATATCATGGTCATTGATCACTGCCCAGAGGACACGTTCCTCGACCTCTGACTGCATGGGCAGGAGTCGGCGGGTCGTCTTGCTGATCAGCTGGATCCGGTATTCGGTATCGGTGACGATGATCCCGTCCTCCATCGAGTCGATGACGATCGACAGGAGTTCATTCTCATCGATGAGCATGTCTACCAGGCTGGTGATCTGCTCAGGTGCGAGTTTGGGGAGCTTCTGCAGGGCTTTGTTGACGAACTTCTTCATACGGCTGCGGCTATCCTGTAATAGAGGCTCTCGGCAAGCAGGGCATCCCCCTGGTGGAAGACTACTGACCGCCTGTTGAGATCTGAGATCATGTCGAGGATCTGGTAGGCAAGCTCATCGGTGACGAGCCCGTCAGCGACCTCCTCCTCGAGTATCGAGGTGATCTCGGTGAGGAAGAGGGAGAACTGCTTCTTCGCTGCCACCTCGGTGATGATCTGCTCGATCTCGCTCCTCGGCGTGATGCGCCGATCCAGGGCAGTGAAGAGGTAACTCTCCGCGGACTCCCTGAGCTTCCTGCAGTCTATCCCCAGCTTGACGGTGAAGAAGGTCTGCAGGGAGTCATACTCATCCGGGGAGTCATGGTAGACCCTGCTGATCACATCTGCCTCGGCCTCGGGTCGTTCCCCGAGGTAATAGGTCCTCACCCTCGAGAGGATGGTCGGTATGATCGTGTTGCGCTTCCGTGCGATGAGGATGAAACTCACGTTCGCCGGCGGTTCCTCGAGGATCTTGAGCATGCTGTTCACGGCAGAGTCGTTGAACTCGTCGATCCCCTCGATGATGACCACCCTCCGGTAGTTCTCGCTCGTGGCATGGAGCCACACCGATATATTCCTGATATAGCCCACGGGGACCGTCTGCGTCGTCCCGGAGGCCACCTTGCGTACCTTCTTCAGGATCGAGTCGATCATGCGGTTCCCTGCTGAGGTGTCAGCAGCCAGGTCGGCATCAAGGAGGTCATGCAGCAGTTCGTCGATCTCGGAGGCCTGCTCGAAGAGCGCTTTCTTCGCCTGCGGCGCCGCATCGATGAAGACGGGGCGATACACCCCGAGCATGATCCTCACCGTCCTGATGAAGAGCAGTTTCGCCGCATGGTTCCTCGCGTACCGCAGGGCAGCACCGGCCGCCTCGATCTCCGGCAGGTGGTCCCGTTTGGCAAGGACCATGAGGTAGGGATGGTAGAGAGCCCGGTACTCCATGCAGGTGGGGCAGTCGCAGGTCCCGAGCCCGACACGGGCACAGGAGAGGACCCTCGCGATCTCCAAGGCGGTCGTCATCCTCCCGGAATACCGATCCCCGTAGATCAGCAGGGCAGAGGGAAGCTGCTCCCGCTCGATATCCTTCTGGAGCTGCAGCATCACGCCGCCATGGCCGTAGATCTGTTCGAACACCTGTTACAGGTTCTCCTGCACGAAGTTGATACTCAGGGGTGCGATCGGCTCGAGGATCTCCACGACCCAGCTGTCGGTGAAATAGGGAGCTACGTCTATGAAGGTCTGGAGGTTCAGGGCGAACACGAGGAAGGATACGATGATGGCCCCCTCGACGGCCCCGAAGGCGAACCCGAGGATGTTGTCGATGAAGGTCAGGTGCAAGGACTCCATGATGCCGGTCAGGGCCATCGACAGGAGCTTCATGACGACGAAGCCGGCGATGAAGAGCGCGATGAAGGCGACGAGGTTGCTCCAGGTCCCGAGACCGAGCTGTTCATCGATGAGCGGCGATACCACGTTGGTGAACATGAGTGCCGCGATGAGCCCCACGAGGATCCCTGCCTTCGACATGAATTCCGCGACGAACCCCTTGAAGGTGACCCGTAATGCCATGATCACGATGATAGCTATCGAAATGATGTCCACAATGGTGAGTGTGATGTTCCCAATCGTCATATTCTCTCCCCCCTTACTTTTTATGCTGCAGGATGACAGCCGCAATACGTGCTGCTGCATCGGGTTCGGCAAACGCATAGGCCGCTTTTCCCATCTCCCCAGCCCTCTCTTCATCTTCCTGTAGTAATAATACCGTATTTTTCAGATTCGCTAAAGTAACTTCTGCATCTTTTATCATGATTGCGGCCCCGCCGTCGGAAAGGAGCCGGGCATTCCGAATCTGGTCGCCCCGGGAACTGTCAAGACCCTTCGGGATGAGGATCATCGGCAGCCGGTTCAGGGCGAACTCCGCGATCGCGCCGGCCCCGGCACGTGAGATCACAAGGTCTGCCGCGGCAAGCAGGTCACCGAGCCCCTCGGTGATCAGCGGTACGGTGAGGTAGTTCTCAGCCGCCAGCTCCTTATAGGTGAGATGGCCTGCCTGGTGAAGGATGAAGAGCCCCTCTATCCCCTCTTCCGCCCACTCCCAGATGACGTTGTTGATCTCGAGGGCTCCCTGAGAGCCGCCGAGGACGAGGACGAAATACTGGTCTTCAGGGATTCCGAACCGCTTTCTCGCCAGCTTCCCGTCGCCTGCGATGAGTTCCCTGCGTACCGGGTTCCCGGTCACGACGGTCTCAAGTGCTGCAGGATAATACCTCTTCGATGCCTCATAGGGGATGCAGCAGGCCTCGACGAACGTTGCGTTGATCCTGTTTGCGAGCCCCGGGTCGAGGTCCGACTCATGGGTTACAGATGGTATATGCAGCAGCCGAGCCGCTATGACGGGAGGGACACTGACGAAGCCTCCCTTGGAGAAGAGGATATCGGGGGAGAACCTGCGCAGTACGTTGAGCGACTGGAAGAACCCGATGAGGATACGGAATGCATCAGCGACGTTCTGCCAGGAGAAGTACCTGCGCAGCTTCCCGCTCGCGATGTGGGCGAAGGGGATCCCGGCCTCCGTGACGATCCGGTATTCCGGACCGGTCGTGCTTCCCAGCCAGAGGATCTCGACTTCTTCTTCAGCTGCTGTTCCCAGCTCCTGAAGGACCTGCAGTGCAGGAAAGACATGCCCGCCGGTCCCGCCGCCGGTCACTGCGATTCTCATAAGGACCTCCTTCCTTCCCTGCTATCCTATATAAGAACAGTCAGAGTTTCCAGTACGTTTCAGACGATTACATCCTCTCATCATATTAACCGTTTTCTAACATGTTGCTTATCACCGCCTCATAAACCGAAGGTATCTATAGAGGCGTACCCTATGAATTCTATTTGGAGGAATTATACATGAAGAAACGATTATCAGTTCTGATGGTCCTGCTGATGGTAGCTGTTGCTGCATTCGCAGGCGGTAAGCAGGAGACACAGGCCCCTGCAGCACAGACTACAGCACCCGCAGCTCAGGCACCGACGGTCGAGAGCACATACAGCGGAGATTTCGCATTCGGCGGTTCAACCACGGTCGACCCGATCATCACCGCTGCAATCGAGGAGTGGAAAGAACTCTACCCGAGCGTACACATCAGTTATGAGGGTGTTGGTTCCTCGACTGGTATCAAGGGTGTCCTCGCAGGTACCTACTCACTCGGGGCTGCTTCACGTGAGCTCAAGAGCAGTGAAGCCGAATCTGGCGCAAAGACCACTCCGGTCGCTCTCGACGCGATCGCGATCGTCGTTAACAGCGCTTCTGTCAACGTGTCGAACATCACCGTAGAGGATGCTGCAAAGATCTACGCTGGTGAGATCACCAACTGGAGCCAG
Organism: Spirochaetia bacterium; assembly: GCA_963677595.1. GTDB lineage: Bacteria > Spirochaetota > Spirochaetia > CAKZLE01 > CAKZLE01 > CAKZLE01. The sequence continues at coordinate 3,671,167 of OY782041.1, read as the reverse complement.
GTCGGCGGGGCAAACGCACCCATCGTGGTCTTCAACCGTGACGAGGCTTCCGGCACCTATGAGACCTTCGAAGTGAAGGTCATGGGCGATATGGAATTCATGAAATCAGCGAGCGTCACCACCGGTAACGGGGACATGGCCGCAAAAGTCGGTGCGACACCCAACTCTATCGGCTATGTCGGACTCGGCTTCGTCGGCGAGAAGGGCCTCAAGGCACTCTCACTCGACGGTGTCGATGCCACAGTCGACAATGTCTACAATGGGACCTATGCGGTTCAGCGATTCCTTAACGTAGTCTATACCGAACTCGGTGAAGTGGAAGACGCATTCGTCAACTACATCCTCTCTGCCGACGGACAGGACATCGTCGCTGACCTCGACTTCATCCCGCTCCCATCGATCTCTTCCTACTCAGGTAACTATGCATTCGGCGGATCCACCACGGTCGACCCGATCATCACCGCTACCATCGAGGACTGGAAGGAACTTAACCCCAACGTACACATCTCTTACGAGGGTGTCGGTTCTTCAACCGGTATCAAGGGTGTCATCGCAGGGACCTACTCACTCGGAGCCGCTTCACGTGAGCCCAAGGATTCAGAGAAGGCACAGGGTGTCGTCGCTGAGGCTGTCGCACTCGACGCGATCGCGATCGTGGTCAACAGCTCATCGGTATCACTCTCGAACATCACGGTAGAGAACGCTGCAAAGATCTATGCCGGCGAGATCACCAACTGGAGCCAGATCGGCGGCGCAGATGCACCGATCGTGGTCTTCAACCGTGACGAGGCTTCCGGTACCTACGAGACCTTCGAAGTGAAGGTCATGGGTGATAAGGAATTCATGAAGTCAGCAAGCGTCACCACCGGTAACGGGGACATGGCCGCAAAGGTCGGTGCGACACCCAACTCCATCGGGTACGTCGGACTCGGTTTCGTCGGCGAGAAGGGCCTCAAAGCCCTCACCCTTAACGGTATCGCTGCGACAGTCGACAATGTCTACAACGGGACCTATGCGGTACAGCGTAACCTGAACGTAGTCTACGCTGGTTCGATCGCCGGCCTTGAGCGGGCGTTCGTCAACTACATACTCTCTGACGACGGACAGGACATCGTAGCAGACCTCGACTTCATCCCGCTCCCATAAGCACCGAATCTTACGGGAAATACGTTTGAACCGGCAGTCGATGCGTCGATTGCCGGTTTTATTGTTCATTCATCCATTTAACGGTTTTCTAACAATTGTCTAACACTCATAACATATTGACTCTGTTATCTATAGGCATCCAAAACAGGAGAAAACGAGTGAAAAGCGAAACACCAATACATGAACGGTTCATAGAGCGGCTGCTGCTGCTGTTCGCCTGTGTTTCCATCATCAGTGTCGTCGGGATCACGTTCTTCATCTTCGCCGAGGGGGCTCCCCTCTTCGGGCATGTGAACTTCTTCAGATTCCTCTTCAGCGCTGATTGGAACCCGACGGCCGACAACCCGACCTTCGGCATCTTTGCATTCATCATCGGGTCGATCTATGTCACCTTCATCTCCCTGGTCATAGCCATTCCCATCGGGATCTCTACCGGGGTGTTCATGGCCGAGTATGCCAGTCCCCGGTGGGCGGGCATCGTACGGAAGGGAATCGAACTACTTGCCGGCATCCCGTCGGTCATCTATGGTCTGTTCGGCTTCTTCTTCATCGCGCCGATCATCAGGACCCTGACCCCGAGCACCACCGGTCTCGGGGTGCTCACCGCAGGGATCATACTCGGGATCATGGTACTGCCCACGATCATCAATACCACGGAGGTCTCGCTGCGGGCCGTGACGAGAGACTTGAAGGAAGGATCCCTCGCTCTCGGGGCAACCCACTGGCAGACGATCATCAGGACCCTCATCCCTGCCGCACGGTCGGGTATCATCGCCGGGGTCGTGCTTGGGATCGGGCGCTCCATCGGCGAGACGATGGCCGTGCTTATGGTGGCAGGGAACTCGCCGATCATGCCGACGAGCCTGATTTCGAACACGAGAACACTCACGATGAACATCGTGACGGACCTGAAGTACGCAGAGGTCGGCTCTCTCCATGAGACCAGCCTCTTCACGACAGGGATCATCCTCTTCATCTTCATCCTGATCATCAACCTGCTCGTGCAGTACTTCATGAAGAAATCCATCGAGAGGAGCCAGGGGAAATGATGCAGCTACAACCATCGACCATCCGTTCGAAACGGAATGAGAAGATAGCCAAGGGTGTCGTCTACGTCTTCGTCGCCTTCACCCTCCTGGTGCTTGTATGGATCGTGGGATACGTCCTCTTCAAGGGCTTCGTGACCATCGGGGACAACAACTACGATGTCACGCCCCATACGGTGGAGACCCTGATCTCAGAGGAGTACCCTGATACCCCCTACCTCCTGATCACACACGACAAGGTGCGGGTCAAGGAGATACTCGAGACTGACATCGTCGAGATGTTCACCAAGCGACGACAGCACAACTGGGGCGATATCACGACGCAGAACCTGAAGATCTGGCCCTTCATGTACGCAGAGGGGACCGGGTACTTTGACTCAGCATCGGCTCTGGTGACGACTGCAGATGACGATGAGCTCGGTGACTATGTCTCCTACGTGAAGACCCCGCAGGAAGCCCTCGATTACATCGCCAATGTGGAAGGTGCCGTCGGGCTGGTGCCGGCCGGGATGTTCACCGAGGAGCAGCTGAAGGCTGTCCGGGTCGTGGGCGTCCGGAGGGTCAGCCTTGCGGTCAACAGCTCGGTCATGAACATCGTCGACAACCAGCAGCTGCGTGAGATCGCTTCCGATGAGATCGACAGCCTCTTCGATGGGACCTACACCAACTGGTCAGAGGTCGGCGGCTACGACCTGCCGGTCGTCCCGCTCATGTATGCTGACGGGAGCGTCTACGAGGGACTCACCGCCCAGGAAGGCAGCACCGCACAGGTGTACACCGACAAGGAAGCCTTCCTCACAGCCCTGGAGACGACCCCGGGGGCCATCGCGAGGGTCACCCATATCGACATGGTCGAACAGGACTTAAACTTCCTCGAGATCAAGACCCATGAGGTGAAGGCCAACCTGACGATCCACTACCTCATCGAGGAACCGGCACGCTCCGGGGCCTGGGGCGGTATCTCTACCATCATCATCAACACCTTCGTCCTGATCCTGGCGACCCTGCTCTTCTCCACGCCGATCGGGGTCATGGCTGCCGTCTACCTGGTTGAGTACTCCGCACAGAACAGGTTCATCAAGCTTCTCCGCCTCGGGACCGAGACCCTGGCAGGCATCCCCTCCATCGTCTTCGGGCTGTTCGGCTACATCTTCTTCGTCGGGGTACTGAACCTCGGGATCGGGTTCATCTCCGCCACCCTCACCGTGACGCTGATGATCCTCCCGACGATCATCAGGACCTCGGAGGAGGCGCTCAAGTCGGTTCCCAACACCTACCGGGAGGGTTCTCTGGCTTTGGGGGCAACCAAGCTGAAGACGATCTACAAGGTCGTCCTCCCCGCAGCCTCTCCCGGTATCCTGAGCGGGATCATCCTCGCCATGGGAAGGGTCATCGGGGAGACGGCAGTCCTCATCTATACCCTGGGTTCGAACTACGAGCTGGTATCAGGGCCGAAATCATCGGCACGTGTATTGTCGCTTCATATCTACAACCTGTTCGCGGAAGCCATCTCCTTCGAGAGATCGTTCGCGACCGCGACAGTGTTGATCTTCATGATCCTCTTAGTCAACTACGGTACCAATACTATGATCGGCAGGATCAGCAAACAGCAAAGGAGTTAATCAGTGGGTGCAACAGAACCTAACAAGCTTTCAGTTACCAGCCTCGATCTCTTCTACGGAGATTTTCAGGCACTGCACAGCGTCTCACTCGAGATGGAGAAGAACAAGGTGACTGCCCTGATCGGGCCGTCAGGCTGCGGGAAGTCGACCTTCATCAGGTGCCTCAACCGAATGAACGACGTCATCGACTACGTGAACGTCAGGGGAAACATCCTCTATGACGGTAAGGATATCTATAAAGAGTATGATGTGATAGAATTGCGGAAGAAGGTAGGGATGGTCTTCCAGAAGCCGAACCCCTTCCCCATGACCGTCTATGAGAACATCGCCTACGGCCCCAAGATCCACGGGATCAGGGACAAGGCCAGGCTCGATGAGATCGTCGAGACGAGTCTCAAGGGGGCAGCCCTCTGGGACGAGGTGAAGGACAGGCTCCACAAGCCGGCCCTCGGCATCTCGGGCGGCCAGCAGCAGCGGCTCTGCATCGCCCGTGTACTTGCGGTCAACCCTGATGTCGTGCTGATGGACGAACCGACCTCGGCCCTCGACCCGATCTCGACGAGTCGGATCGAGGACCTGATCGATGAATTGAAGAAGGATTACACGATCATCATCGTGACCCATAACATGCAGCAGGCCGGCCGTATATCGGACCATACGGCATTCTTCTATGAGGGGGTCATCGTCGAGGACGGTCCGACTGAGAAGATCTTCTTCAACCCGGACAATCCCCAGACTGAAGCATATATCACCGGGAAGTTCGGTTGATCGAGAGACAGCGAAGAGGACAAGGAGAACATACCATGGTACAGAGACACCATTACAGTGACAAGATTTCAGATATCGACCGAAAGATCCTCATGATGGGGACCTATGTCGAAGAGGCAGTACAGAAGTGCATCAAGGCACTCGTCGAGAAGGACAAGACCCTCGCACAGATGATCATCAGCGAGGATGAGGTCATCAACAAGCTCGAACTCACCATCCAGGATGACATCACCCTGCTGATCGCGACCGAGCAGCCGGTGGCAGGCGACCTGCGCCACGCGATCACCTCGCTGAAGATCGTGACCCAGCTCGAGCGGATGGGTGACCACGCGGTGCACATCGCGAAGAGCACCCTCGAGATCGCCGACCAGCAGTATGTCAAACCACTCATCGACCTGCCCCAGATGGCGGTCATCGGGGTGGAGATGCTCCATAACGCGCTCTCTGCCTTCTCAGAATCTGACGACAAGGCGGCTCGGAAGATCGCGGCAGAGGATGACAAGGTAGACAACCTGCGCAACCAGATCAACCGGGAGCTCATCACCTACATGCTTGATGATGCGAAGAACCTCCCGCAGATCAGCATCCTCATGTTCATCACCCGATGGCTCGAGCGGTTCGCCGACCATGTGACCAACATCTGCGAGTGGATCGTGTATGATTGCAAAGGCGAGCATGTCGAGTTAAACTTATAATATTCCAACGAGGTATATCATGGCTAAAGAGATGATCCTCGTCGTAGATGACGAGGCAGATATTCGAGAACTGATACAATTCAACCTGGAACGTGAGGGCTATACCGTGATGTCGGCGGCTACCGGGGAAGAGGCGCTCTCCATGACCCAGCACCACAAGCCCGAGCTGATCATCCTGGACCTCATGCTTCCCGGCATTGACGGTATCGAGGTCTGCAAAGCCCTCTCCTCCTACGAGATCCCCATCCTGATGGTCACCGCGAAGAGCGAGGACTCCGACATCATCCTGGGGCTCGAGATGGGAGCAGATGACTACATCACGAAGCCGTTCAGCCCGCGTGTGCTCATAGCCCGTATCCGTGCGGTCCTGCGGCGCAACAAGAAGTCCTCTATTCTGAACACCGTCCTGAAGCGGGTCTCGATCCACGGGATCTCCCTCGACCCGGCACGGCACCATGTGACCATGGACGGGGAACCCCTAGACCTGAGCGTCACGGAGTTCGGGATCCTCGAGTTCCTCATGCGCAACCCCGGCTGGGTCTTCTCTCGAGGACAGATCATCGAGTCGGTCAAGGGCAATGACTACCCGGTGACCGAGCGGTCGGTCGATGTCCAGATCCTGGCCCTGCGAAAGAAACTCGGTGAAAAGGGATCAGTCATCGAGACGGTCCGCGGCATCGGCTACCGGCTGGTCGAGGAGGCATAGCGAATGAGGGACTCAAAACCGCTGAGAAAGATCATCTACCCGCGCATAGCCATCATCATGTTCCTTATATTGGCGGTCTTCACCTTCTTCGCCACCTTCGTATCACGGCAGTACATCTACCGCCAGAGTGAGAATAACCTGAAAGAGGTCCTCACCCTGGTGGAGAACCACATCTACCAGCTTGAGAATGTTGACTTCAAGACGCTCCAGGCCGACCTCAATGCTGTGACAGCCTCCTCCAGTACCCGTATCACGATCATCCGTCCTGACGGGGTCGTTGTGCTCGACACCGAGCAGGACCCCTCACTCATGAACAACCACAGCACCAGGCCGGAGATATACAAGGCGTTCAACCTGGTGAACAACTCGATCATACGGCACAGCACCACCCTGAACGTGGACCTGCTCTATTACGCGAAGCTGATGAACCGGAAGATCAACGGCGTCCAGCATGTCCTGAGGGTAGCCCTGCCCTACACCGAGCTCAGGGCAGCCTACCGCTCCATCTACATCTACATCACGATCTGGGCGGTCATCTTCATCGTCCTGTCGGCACTCCTCTTCTTCTTCCTTCGCAGCAAGCTCGAGCAGCCGCTTGACCAGCTTGCCGAGACGGCCAAGCTCTACAGCTCGCTCGACTTCTCCACTGAGACCTTCGTGGTCTCTCGTGCCGCTGAGATCCAGGAGGTCTTCACGGCTATGCGGCATATGGCGAAGAAGATCAACGAGCAGATCGACGATATCGAGCGGCAGCGCGAGGAGCTGCAGGTCATTCTCGACGGCATGCGTGAGGCGGTCATTGTCCTCAACCACCACGGGGAGATCATAGACAGCAACCCGGCCTCCGAGGAAGCCTTCGGCAGCGGGGTGAAGGATTCCCTCCACGGGAAGTTCTACCTCCAGGTCCTGCGTAACAGCGAACTCAACGAGATCGTCGAGGATGCACTCGATTCACAGGATGAACCGATAGAACCGAATGAGATCAAGGTCCAGATGTTCGACCATTACTACCAGGTCCACCTCTCAAGGATCGGGGTAGATCTCGAGCAGCAGAACATCCTGCTCGTACTCAATGACATCACCACGCTCATGCACCTCGAGAAGGTCAGGCGTGACTTCGTGGCCAACGTCTCCCATGAGCTCAAGACCCCGGTGACCTCGATCAAGGGGTTCGCGGAGACCCTGCTCTACAGCGACCTCTCCGTCGATGAGGAGAAGAACCGCCGGTTCATCAAGATCATCCAGAGCCAGACCGAGCGGCTGCAGGCGATCATCGAGGACCTGCTCACCCTCTCGCGTCTCGAGCAGTCCCATGACCGTACCCACGACTTCCTGCCGATCGAGATGCACCGCATCATCAGCGAATCGGTCCAGATCTGCCGGGAGAAACCGGGCAATGAGCAGCGGACGGTGAAGATCGAATGTGCAGAGGGGCTCTCCATCATGGGGAATTCCCTGCTGATTGAGCAAACGGTGATCAACCTCATCGACAATGCCCTCAAATACAGCGACGAGGATAAACCCGTGACCATACGCTGCAGCGAGAGCGACGCCGATGTCCGCATCGATGTCATCGACCGCGGCTACGGCATCCCCCAGGCGGCCATCGACCGCATCTTCGAGCGGTTCTACCGGGTCGACAAAGGACGAAGCCGGGACAAGGGCGGCACCGGACTCGGGCTCTCCATCGTCAAGCACATCGTCATGCAGCATAACGGCACGGTCAGCGTCGAGAGTGCTGAGGGAGAAGGGACTACCTTCACTCTCACGTTCCCGAAGAGACAGGGCTAGACGGTCTCTTGACATCTTCTCAGTAAATCCGTAGAGTAGTCATGTCTTGGGGTGGTCCTCTGTGAAGGACCTGAGATTACACCCGTTGAACCTGATCTGGGTAATTCCAGCGAAGGGAAACGACTCTGTTACAATTCTCACATACTATCCCCACAGGCAAATACACACGTTAGGAGTTTCTATGAAACGAATGCTTTTCATGCTGTTGACGGTGCTTATTGCCTCTTCTTCCCTCTATGCGGGAGGAGTGCAGGAGAAGCCTGTCTCACAAGAACCGGAAGTCGTCACTGTCTATGCGTACGACTCGTTCGTATCCGAATGGGGGCCCGGACCGGTGATCGCCGAGGGGTTCACCAAGGCTACCGGGATCGAGGTCAACCTTGTCGCTGCCGGCGACAGCGGGCAGGTCCTGCAGCGGGCGATCCTCGAGAAAGCCGCACCGAAGGCCGATGTCCTCGTCGGGGTGGACAATAACCTGCTCTACAAGGCACTGAGCGAGAACGTCTTCTCTGCCTATGGGTCCCCTGAACTTGGGAACATCGACGGGGAGCTCCTCTTCGATGGGACGAACCATGTGCTGCCCTTCGATTACGGATTCTTCTCCATCATATACAATACCGAGGTCATCTCCGATCCGCCAACCTCGCTCGAGGACCTCACGGACCCGAAGTACGAGGATAAGCTGATCATCATGGACCCGAGGACCTCGTCCCCCGGTCTCGGCTTCCTCCTCTGGACGATCGCCGAATATGGTGACGATACTGCCGCGTACTGGGAACGGCTCAAGCCGTCACTCCTTACCGTCACTGACGGCTGGGATACCGGCTACGGGCTCTTCACCAGCGGTGAGGCTCCCATGGTCTTAAGCTACACCACCAGCCCAGCCTACCATGTCGAGTACGAGGAGACCGAACGCTACCAGGCAGCGATCTTCCCTGCAGGCCACTACCTGCAGATCGAGGGCGTATCGCTCGTGAACGGCGCACCGAATGAAGATGGTGCGAAACAGTTCATCGATTATATGCTCTCAGCCGAGGCTCAGGATATGATCCCGCTCACCAACTGGATGTACCCTACCCACTCCGGCATCACCCTGCCGGCATCCTATGACTTCGCACCCATGCCGCCGTCCATGCTGACGCTGGAATCAGGGCAGATCACTGCTGAGCTCGATTCCTGGCTCGAGGACTGGACGAAGCTGATGAGCAGGTAGATGGGACGGATGGACAGGAGGTCATACTTCAGGGCAGGCACTACTGCAGCCGCCCTGCCCGGGCTCGTGCTTATGATCGGGCTGTTCATCCTGCCTGTCGCCACGATCCTCATCGAGGCCTTCAGGTCTGCCGACGGGGGTCTCACACTCCATAGTATCACTGCTGTCCTCCAGGACTCTTATAGCTGGAGGATAGCAGGCTTCACCTTCTTACAGGCCCTGGTAAGCACCATCGGCGCCCTCCTGCTCGGCCTGCCCGGGGCATACCTGCTCTCCCATTACGAGTTCAGGGGCAGGAACCTCATCCGGTCTCTGGCTCTCATTCCCTATGTCCTGCCCTCTATCCTGGTCGTGCTGGGTTTCGTCATCTTCTTCGGGCACAGCGGCGTGCTCAACAGGATGCTGCAGGCCCTCTTCGACCTCGAAGAACCGCCCCTGAAGCTGCTCTACTCGTTCAAGGCCATCATCGGGGCACATACCTTCTATAACTTCCCGATCTCCCTGAGCATGATCTCCGCCTACTGGCAGCAACTCGACAACCGGGAAGAATCAGCCGCCCTGACGCTCGGCGCACCGCCGAGGACGGTCTTCAGGACGATCACGCTCCCGAGGCTCATCCCCGCAGTAACGGCAGCTGCCTCCATGATCTTCCTCTTCTGCTTCACCAGCTTCTCGATCATCCTCGTGCTTGGCGGGGGACCGAAGTTCACGACCCTCGAGGTGCAGACCTACCAGCTTGCCAGGATGCAGTTCGACATTCCCCAGGCTGCAGCCTTCGCGCTCTTCTCGCTCGCCATCTCTGCGGGGGTGCTCGTCATCTACATCATGTCTCAGCACTGGATGCAGCGAGGCATGGGGGTAGTCTCCCGCGGCCTGCCGCAGCGCAGGGCAGGCAGGACTACGAAGGTGTTCATGACGCTCTACATCATCGTCCTTCTCATCCTCGTGATCGCCCCGCTGCTCTCCATCATCTTCCGCTCCTTCCAGGAACCGCTGCGCAGGACGGGAGAGACGGACTTCACCTTCCGCTGGTACCTCGAGATCCTCGGGATCAGGTCCACGAGCAGGTTCTTCACCGGTGCCGGGGATGCTGTGCTCACCAGCATCTCGATCGCAGCAATCGTCGCGGTCCTGGCTGTCCCGCTTTCGTTGAGCCTCTCCACCCTGCTGCTCAGGCTCCGCAGGCGCCTGAGCATCGCGGCAGAGACCTTCTTCATGCTTCCCATGGCAGTCTCCTCGGTCATCATCGGTCTCGGCTACGTGATCATCGCGACGAGATTCACCGTCGATACCATTGCCTTCCCGATGATCATCGGGGCGCACCTCGTGATCGGCACCCCCTATATGATACGATCGGTCCTGCCGGCCTACCGGAAGATCGACTCGGTCTATACCCCGGCGGCCCTGGTACTCGGTGCGACTCCGCTGAAGTCGTTCCTCCATATACAGCTGCCGCTGCTCAAGCTCTCCATCACCTCAGGGGCGATCTTCGTCTTCGCCATCTCCATCGGTGAGATGAACGCAGCCCTCATGCTCTCTGATTCACAGGTGACGACCATCCCGATCCTCCTCTACCGGCTGATCGGTTCCTATAACTTCTACGGGGCCTGTGCACTGGGTACCCTGCTGATGCTCATCTGCCTCCTGTTATTCACGGCGACCAACAGCATCGGGGAGAGACGATTATGAACGAGTATATTTCCATACAGAACCTGAAGAAGAGCTACCCTGAGTTCGGGCTGTCCATCGACCTCACGATCAATGCAGGGGAACTTGTCTCGATCGTGGGCCCCTCCGGCTGCGGCAAGAGCACCACGCTCTCGCTGATCACCGGGCTGATCGAACCCGATTCCGGGACGATCGTGATCGACGGGGAGGATATTTCCCCGCTGCCGGTCTGGGAGCGGAACATCGGCTTCGTCTTCCAGAACTATGCCCTCTTCCCCCACATGGATGTGCAGAAGAATATTGCCTACGGCCTGAAGCTGGCCGGGAAATCAGCTTCCTTCATGCGCAGGGAGGTGGAATCCCTCCTCGGTACCGTCCAGCTCGACGGCTACGGCAGCCGGGATGTCACCAACCTCTCAGGAGGTGAACAGCAGCGGATCGCCCTAGCTCGGGCCGTCGCCCCGAAGCCGCACCTCCTGCTGCTCGATGAACCGCTCTCGGCACTTGATGCGAAACTGCGCATCTCCCTGCGCAAGGAGATCCAGCGTATCCACCGGGAACTTGAGCTCACCACCCTCTATGTGACGCATGACCAGGAGGAAGCCCTGGCCATCAGCGACCGGATCGTCGTCATGAACGGCGGTCGTATCGAGCAGATCGGCACCCCGGAGGAGATCTACCACCAGCCGGCGACACGGTTCGTAGCCGAGTTCATCGGGGCATCGAACATCATACGACATGAGGGGAAAATCTGTTTCTTCCGGCCGGAATCCGTCCAGATTGACGTGATACCAGCCGGTGAGGACCACCTTCACTTCGCGGAGGCGGTCCTCACCTACCAGGAGTTCTCAGGCCAGTATTATACCTGCACCTTCAGCTGCAGGGAGCAGTCGATTACCGCCTACTGTTCACGATCACTCCTGCATGGACAGAGCTGTACCCTCAGTGTCGCTCGATCATCCCTGAAGTACCTTTGAGATCAGAGCGCCGCAGTCGCGAGGAACCCTGAGAAGAACCCGATGATGATCGATGCGATCTGGACGCCTGCCAGGGTCGCGGTATTCGTCGCGGTCGCTGCAAGGTTCCGTGCCATGACCTCATCGAGCTGCTGCTGCGTTGCGTTGTACGGGACGTTCGTCGCAGTCGCACAGGAGCCCAGGAGGATCAGGGCCAGCATAAGGATCAGGACAATAGTCACATGTGATTTCTTCATAGATTACATCTCCTCTCTTAGATTGTTTGTATACTAGTCTAGAGGATATAGGAAGATCGCAAAAGCTGGAATGATACTCACGTATGCTATGTAAATACTTACCCTATACCATGTTTTGTCAACCAACAATACCTCCCCCCCCGCAAGAGGGGTACACGGAAAGATTTATTTGTCGATGATGCTTTCTCTTCATCCCGTTTCATCGTATATTTAAGTCATGAGAAGGATCGTTGCTGTGTCGCTTATATTCCTTGCCGTCTCGACCCTGGCCTCGGGTGCTGTCTCCTATGATCTCTCCTTCAGGCCGAGGGGCTACGTGAGCTATGACGACACCTTCGGCAGCTACCAGTTCGACAATCAGCTGAGCCTGCAGGCAGCTGCGGGGCTCTCCGTCTACCTCATAGATGACCTTGCCCTCAGGGCAGAGCTGCTCATCGGGAAGACCGACCCAACGGTTCTCTTCGCATCGACCCAGCTGCGCGGCTTTAACTCCATTTCCCTCGGCCTCGGAACCGGCATGCTCTTCAGTGACCGATTCGGCTTCTACACCATGCTGTATGCCCACTACTCCACCTACACCGGCACGTCAGTCCGCTTCGCCCATCTCGAGACCTCCTTTACACCCTATTACCGGCTCATCAGTGATTCCCTCTTCGATATCTTCCTCGATATACCGGTATCCTATGACTACAGGAGGGACCTCGACCACACGGTCTCCGCGGGGGTCGGCATCAGGGTAGCCTTCCCATCAGGGGGTATACGGCCATGAGACGTACGGCACGATTCCTGATGTTCCTGCTCCTCGGCATCATGCTCACATCCTGCTTCCTCAACAAGGAAGATGTAATCGTGAACCGGTATGCCATGATCTACTCGGTCAACTACAGCGGTGCAGACGGTCTGAAAAATCTGGAGAACACTGTCTACGACGGTATCGACATGGAGACAGCCTTCCAGGCCCTGGGTTTCACCGGTTCCCATACGCAGAACTCCACCAAGGCTGAGATCCTCGCTGATATAGACGCCCAGGCTGATGTCTCAACTGCGGATGACGTCACCCTCTTCTACTTCTCCGGTCACGGATCCACTGACGGGGAACTCTCCTACCTCTACCCCTACCTGAGCGGCGGCACCCCCGGTGCGATCAGCAGCACGGAGCTCATGGAGGCAATGGCTGCGATCCCGGGGCAGAAGGTCATCATCCTCGATATCTGCAACTCCGGGGGCTTCGTGCCCGATGGCGGCTACGATGTTGACGGGCTACCCGAGTCATATACCGGGGTAGTCTTCCCTGCCGCCTTCTTCCAGAGCTGGGACCGGTTCTTCTCACAGGCGGACATAGCCAGTCCGTATCCCTCGATCCACGTGATCTCGGCTGCAGGGATGGATGAGCTCTCGTATGAGTCATACAGTATCAGGAACGGGTATTATACCTACTACCTGCTGAAGGCACTCGGTTATATCCACGGCACCAACACGGTAGACGAGGATGCTGTTGCCGCAGACGGGAATGGGGATGGGTATGTGACGTTATCTGAGCTGTACGGAAAGACCTTTGAGTTGTTCAGGGCTTCCGGGGATATGAACTACTATTCCCACATCTCCGGGGGACCGTATGACCCGGTCCTCATCGATTATTTCCCCGATTAGTTACCGAGCTTCTTCAGCTCCTCGATCTCGTCCCGCAGGAGAGCTGCCTTCTCGAACTCGAGCTGTTTAGCATGTTCGAGCATCTGCTTCTCCAGGGCACGGATGAGCTTCTTGCGCTCTGCAGGCACGATGATGTTCACTCCCTGCTTCAGCACTTCGAGGTCTGTCTGGACGTCGGCCTTGTCATCCTGCTTCTTGCGCTGCAGGATGTCCTGGATGGCTTTATGGACGCTCATCGGGGTGATACCGTGTTCCTCGTTGTAAGCCATTTGCTTCTTCCGGCGCTCGGTAGTCTCCGCGATGGCCTCCTTCATGGCGATCGAGACCTTGTCGGCATACATGATGACCTGTCCGTGGTCATTCCGTGCCGCTCGGCCTATGGTCTGGATCAGCGAGGTCGCAGACCGGAGGAACCCGATCTTGTCGGCATCAAGGATGGCGACGAGCGATACCTCCGGCAGGTCGAGCCCCTCGCGGAGGAGGTTGATGCCAATGAGCACATCGAACTCACCTAGCCGCAAGTCCCGCAGCAGTTCGACCCGTTCGATGGTCTCTATCTCGGAATGGAGGTAGCGTACCTTCACGCCGATACCTGCGAGGTATTCGGTCAGGTCCTCGGACATCTTCTTGGTGAGGGTGGTCACCAAGACTCGCTCCTTGAGGGCTGTACGCTTGCGGATCTCCCCGTAGAGGTCCTCGATCTGGCCCCGCGTCGGCCTGACGTCTATCTCGGGGTCGAGCAGGCCGGTAGGCCGTATGATCTGCTCCACGACCTTCGTCGATATCGCAAGCTCGTCCTTTCTCGGGGTAGCAGTCACGAAGATACGCTTATAGAGCATGTCATCGAACTCCTGGTAGAAGAGCGGCCGGTTATCGAGGGCTGAGGGGAGCCTGAAGCCGAAGTCGACGAGGTTCCGCTTTCTTGAGCGATCCCCCTCATACATCCCCCCGATCTGCGGGACGGTCACATGGGCCTCATCGATGAAGGTGAGGAACTGGTCCGGGAAGTAGTCGAGCAATACAGCGGGGCGCTCACCCTCTTCCCTCCCGCTCAAGTGCCGCGAGTAGTTCTCGATGCCTGAGCAGTAGCCCATCTCCATGAGCATCTCGAGGTCATACTCCGTGCGGGTCTTGATCCGCTCGGCCTCCATGACCTTTCCCTCGGCGGTGAACTGCTCATACTGCCGCTCGACCTCATCCTTGATCTTACCCACAGCCATCCTCACCTGCTCCTCGGGTATGACGAAGTGCTTTGCAGGATAGAGCATGACTGATTCCGGGTCATCATAGTTCTCCCCCGAGACCGGGTTGAAGAGGGTGATCAGGGCGATCTCATCCCAGTCGAGCTGGATCCTGAAGGCCTCCTTCATGTAGGCAGGCTGAATCTCGATGACATCGCCCCGGACGCGGAACCCTCCACGCTTGAGGATGGCATCATTGCGCTCGTACTGCATCCTGACCAGTTTGGCGAAGACATCGCTGTGGTTGAAGTGATCCCCCCTCCTGAAAGAGAGTCTCATATCCTTGAAGGAGACGGGATTGCCGAGCCCGTAGATACAGGAGACCGTCGCGACGATGATCACGTCGCTGCGCTCCATGAGCGAGGAGGTGGCGGCAAGCCGCATCCGGTCGATCTCCTCGTTGATCGAGGAGTCCTTCTCGATGTAGAGGTCCTTTGCCGGGACGTAGGCCTCCGGCTGGTAGTAGTCATAATAGGAGACGAAATACTCAACGGCATTATCTGGGAAGAAGGACTTGAACTCCCGGTAGAGCTGGGCTGCGAGGGTCTTGTTATGCGAGAGTATGAGGGTCGGCATCTGTACCTGCTCGATGATCTTTGCCATGGTGAAGGTCTTGCCGGATCCGGTGACCCCCTTGAGAGTCATGATCTCATCATCACCGAGGATCCCTTCAGAGAGTCTGTCGATCGCCTGCTGCTGGTCCCCTGCCGGCTCATATTCTGCTGCGACCCTGAACTTCGGCATGCCTACCCGTTCCACTCATACTGCTGCGGCCGGTCCACGAGTTCGACATCGAGGGTTATCCTCTTGTCGCCGCGCATGACCACGATATCGATGGTGTCTCCGGGCTTGGTAGATTCCAACGCGCTGAAATAGTCGGCGAAATCGGTGATCTCGATACCGCCGATCTCGACGATGATGTCCCCATCGAGAAAGAAGATGAGGTCCCCATACTTGACCCGTTCGGCTCCGCCCCTGATACCTGCAGCCTCAGCCTTGCCGCCCTCCTCGACCTTGGAGACGAGGATCCCTGCGTCGACGGGGAGGTCCCCGTAGGAGGCGATCCTGCTGTCCAGTTGGACCGGGCTCACATCGATCCAGCCCCTGACCACCTTGCCGTACTCGATCAGCTCAGGGATGACCCTGATGGCCGTGTCGACCGGGACGGCGAACCCGATCCCCATAGAGGAGCCGGTAGTCGTGTAGATCGTGGTGTTCAGCCCGATCATCCTGCCGTGAGAGTCGAGCATGGGCCCGCCGGAGTTACCGGGGTTGATCGATGCGTCTGTCTGGATCATGTTGAGCATGATCAGGTTCGCGTCAGTCTTGATCGGCCGATTGAGCCCTGAGACGACCCCCTCAGTGAGGGTCCGGTCATAGCCGAAGGGGTTCCCGATCGCCAGCACCTTCTGCCCGATCTTGAGGTTCTTCGAGGAACCGAACTCGATGGTCGTGAGCTTCTGTCCCTTCGGCTCGATCTTGATGATGGCAAGGTCGTTCTCCTTGTCGACACCGATGATCTCACCGTCATAGCTCGTACCATCGTAGAGGTTGACATAGACCTCCTCGACGCCATCTACCAGGTGGAAGTTCGTGACGATATGGCCCTCCTGGTCGATGATGCAGCCTGACCCGGTACCGGACTCAGGCACCGCCTCGAGGATGGTGTTGTAGCTGTATTTCTCCGTGGTGATATGGACGACCGCACGGTTGTACTGTTCGTAGATGTCGATGTTCTCCTGCTCCTCGGCAGAGAAATCGGTATAGCCCTCGCTGGAGAATACGGAGAGGGCATCGGCGATGATCTTCAGGGGACCTGCTTCCTCGTCTTCGGCGATACCCGCAAGTTCGAGCAGTCCCGTCTCCCCCTTCTCCCGGAGGACGGTCTGTGCCGCATCCCGCAGGACCTTCTCCTGGGCTCGCATGTCGAGGTAGTCTGTCCACGTATAGATACCGTAGCCGATCAGTGAGGCGATGATGATGAGTAATACGATCCCGATGATCCGTATGGTATCTTTCGATGAACTGCTCATGAGCCTTTTAGCTTATCCTCCGTCATCCTACTATATCATAAAAGTACAGTTCCTCAAATAGTATCAGGATTCAGCCGATGTTTCCAGCGCCCGGTACGGTAGAGCAGCAGCAGAAGGAGGAATACGAGCGAATTAGAGAGGAACATCCCCCACCAGATACCGTCAGGCCCCAGGCCGAGCACGATACTCAGCAGCCAGGCGACAGGGACCCTGACACCCCAGAGCCTTACGATCTGGATGACCATGATGGGTTTTGTATCGCCGCCGCCCTGGAATGCCCCGACGAGCACGGTGTAGAGGGCGAAGAAGACGACCGATATCGAGACGATCCTGAAGAGGGTCGCCCCGTAGGCGATGACCTCGGGGTCGTCCACGAAGAACCTGACGAACTGGTTGCCGAAGAAGAAGGTCAGGCTCATCCCGGTGACGATGAAGACGGCTATGGTGCCGATCCCGTACCGTACCGCACGCACCGCACGGTCCGGGTCCTTCGCGCCGAGGCTCTGCCCGACCATGACGGCCGTTGCCTGGCTGATCCCCTGGCCCGGCATGTTGAACAGGGCGATGATCCTCCCCCCGACCCCGAACGCGGCGATCACTGCCGGGCCGAAGGTGTTCACGATACCCTGCAGGGTGGTGAACCCCAGCGCCGATATACCCTGCCCGATCGATGCCGGCAGGCCGATCGAGATGATCATCCTCCAGGCATGGCGGTCAGGTATGATGTTCCGCCATCTCAGCTTCAGGGAGAGAGTCCCCGAGGAGAGCAGCAGGAGGTTGATCAGCGACGACACGGCCCGGGAGATGACCGTAGCCCAGGCCGCACCTGCGACCCCCATCGCGGGGAAGGGCCCGACCCCGAAGATCATGAGGTAGTCGAGCAGGATGTTCAGGCCGATCGTCACGAGCTGGATCTTCAAGGGTGTCACGCTGTTCCCGGCCCCCTGCAGGATACCGGTACAGGCGAAGACGGTGAACATGAAGGGCATCCCGTAGAAGATGATCCGCATATAGGTCCCGGTAGCCTCATAGGTCAGGCCTTCAGGAACGTGCAGGAGCTGCAGAAGCGGGTCGATCAGGAGCAGGCCGATGCCCATGAGGAGGAAGGAGACAACGAGGAGCATCCCCAGCGTCTGGCCTGCATAGAACTCGACCCGGTTGGAGTCACCCCTGCCCTTCGCCTGGGCGATGAGCGTCGATCCCGCGGTCGAGAAACCGCTGCCGAAGAGGATGAGGAAGAACGTGATGTTGAACGATATTGACGGTGCGGAGACAGCCTCCTTCCCCAGCTTCCCGAGGAAATAGTTGTCAGCGAGGTTGTAGAGGGTCTGCAGCAGGTGCATGCCCATGATGGGTAGGGCGAGTCGAATAAGGCGTGAGTAAAGCTTGCGATCCATAGTCCATCCTTCTCATGTCACAATCTGTCGTAGTTAATCTGTCACATATATAGCATAAACAGGCTCACTATGCTACTATTGGTACAAATTTCTTGTTTGAGGAGTGGTATTTAGTTATGAATACTGAGTCAGCACCGTCAGAGGTTACCTCCCGTAACTTCATCGAAAGGATCATCGACCAGGACCTGGCCTCCGGGAAGCATTCCGGGGTCGTCACCAGGTTTCCGCCTGAGCCGAACGGCTATCTTCATATCGGGCACGCGAAATCGATCTGCCTGAACTTCGGGCTTGCTGACCAATACCAAGGACGCTGTCACCTCCGCTTCGACGATACGAACCCCGAGAAGGAGGAGATCGAGTACATCGAGTCCATCAAGCGGGACATCAAGTGGCTCGGCTTCGACTGGGGCGAGCATGAGTATTACGCCTCCGACTACTTCGACCGGCTCCATGAGATCGCCGTCATGCTCATCAGGGACGGCAAGGCCTATGTGGATGAACTCTCTGCCGAGGAGGTACGGACCTACCGAGGCACCCTGAAAGAACCCGGGAAGAACAGCCCCTGGCGGGACCGTCCCGTCGAGGAGAACCTCCGCCTCTTCGAGGAGATGGGGAAAGGCCTCCACGAGGAGGGTTCCCTGGTACTTCGCGCGAAGATCGACATGGCCTCGCCGAACCTGAACATGCGGGACCCGGCCTTATACCGGATCCTTAAGACCGAACACCACCGGACGGGTGACAGCTGGAGCATCTACCCGATGTACGACTTCACCCACCCGCTCTCTGACGCCTTCGAGGAGATCACCCACTCGATCTGCACCCTCGAGTTCGAGGATCACCGCCCCCTCTATGACTGGGCTGTTGAACACTCCGGCATCAAGACCGTCCCCCACCAGTACGAGTTCGCACGGCTCAACCTGACCTACACGGTCATGAGCAAGCGGTACCTGCTGCAGCTGGTGAAAGAAGGCTATGTCTCAGGCTGGGACGACCCACGGATGCCCACGATCTCAGGGCTGCGCAGGAGGGGATTCTCTCCAGAGTCGCTCCGCCTCTTCGCCAAGACCATCGGGGTCTCGAAGACCAACAGCGTCGTCGACTACGCCCTGCTCGACCACTGTCTCAGGGAGGATCTGAACATGCGGGCACAGCGCGTCATGGCCGTGATCGATCCCCTGAAGGTCGTGATCACCAACTACCCTGAAGGTGAGGTCGAGTACTTCGATGCCGAGAACAACCCGGAGGACGAGAGTGCGGGGACACGGAAGATCCCCTTCTCACGGGAGATCTACATCGAGCGTGAGGACTTCATGGAAAACCCGCCGAAGAAGTACTTCCGGCTCTCCCCCGGCGGGGAGATCCGGCTCAAGCATGCCTACTACATCACCTGCACCGATGTGATCAAGGACCCTGAGGGGAACATCACGGAACTGCAGTGTACCTACGACCCCGACTCACGGGGAGGCTGGACCGAGGACGGACGCAAGGTGAGAGGAACGAGTCACTGGGTCAGTGCCGCCCATGCCGTGGACGGCACCGTACGGCTCTATGACAAGCTCTTCACCGCCGAGTTCCCGGGAGAGAAGACCGGCAGCTTCCTCGATGACCTCAACCCTGATTCGATCGAAGTCATCGACGGCTGCAAGTTCGAACCCTCACTGGCGGAGACTTCAGGCGATTCCTACCTGCAGTTCATGAGGACCGGCTACTTCTGCCTTGACGAGAAGGATTCGGCCTCCGGGAACCTGGTGTTCAACCGGACGATCCCCCTGCGGGACTCCTGGGCGAAGATGAAGAAGAAGCTCGGCATCAGCTGAGCACCACTGGACGGGATGCCCATATGGCAGAGATAGAATCTATTTTCTTTGACTCCCATATGCACGCGATGTCTATCGGGCATCCCAACTACGTGGCCTTCATCCACGAGATAGAGAGCAATTTCACCGACGAGGCCGTGAGCGGGATGTTCTCCCCCACCTATATCGCCTCTGCCTCCAATGCCAACAGCCTGCTCTCCAGGCTGCAGATGATCCTGTCCCTCATGGACCGCAGCATCGGCGATATCTTCGGGCTCATGGAGGAGGACCTCTCCACACCCTTCAGCCCGAAGAAGGCAAGCCGCTTCTCCGGGAAACAGGCAGCAGAACACCCTCCCTTCATCTCAGACGGGCTGTTCACATTCAGGGACCGGCAGTACCGGAACATCGGGCTTTGCCCCATGATCATGGACTTCTCGCATCCCGAACAGCGCATACAGGGCGTCTACACCTATGAGTATCCCGAGGAGAAGCTGATCCGGTATATTGAGGATACCCGCAGGGGTATACATCTGTACCAGAAGCACTCCCCGACCGGCATCTTCCGCATCTTCCCCTTTCTTGGGATCAACCCGCGCGCACATGATCTTGACTTCATCGAGCATCTCCTCGGCACCTATCTCATCGATGCCGAAGGGAGGCGGGAGACACAGTTCTGCCACGGGGTCAAGTTCTACCCTCCCCTCGATTTCGACCCATGGCCCGAGGATGAGCCTGAGGAGCTCGAGAAGGCGGAATTCATCTATGATCACTGTGTTTCACGGGGGATCCCGGTCACCACCCACTGTGATGACCAGGGCTTCAGGAGTATCGGGGTGAAGACTGCCTGGGACTACTCCTCACCTAAGCGGTGGGAGAAGGTGCTGAAGCACTACCCGGACCTTGCCATCGACTTCGCACACTACGGCTGGCAGTACCGCCCGAGCGCAAGTCTCAGGAACAGGACCTCAGCCTCCCTGAGGATCAACTCCTCGATCACGGACACCTGGTTCACCGATATCCTGCAGCTCATGCAGGACTATGACCAGGTCTATGCGGATTTCTCCTTCAGCGGGGCAAGCGAAGGCTTCTACCGCCATCTCATCGAGTCGTTGAAGTTCTACTCACATGATGAACAGGAACGTATCCTCTCTCGCAGCATGTTCGGCTCCGACTACTTCGTCAACCTCTCGAAGGTCGATTCCTACTCCCACTACTACGCCCTCTTCGAGAACTCCCTCGTCCCTGATGACCAGGTGCACGCGTTTGCTTCCGGGAATGTCCTCTCCTGGCTGTTTCCTTCCCATGACGGATGACCCAGCACAGATGGGGTTTTCTCTTCTGGGAGAAACCGGGGGGGATGGTGTGCTTCGTGATGTTCTCACAGGTGCAGCCGGGAAGCCGGCCCGGGTCGAAGTGGAAGGTCGCCAGGTTCGTGGAGAAGATGAGGATCCCCTCCCTGGATAGGTGCTTCATGCACAGCCTGATATACTCGGGGTAGTCACGCTGGATATCGAGGGTGCCGTCCATGTTGTGGCTGTTCGAGAACGAGGGCGGGTCAAGCACGATGATATCGAACTTCTCAGCCGTGGCAGGCCGTTCCTTCAGGTAGGTCTTCACGTCACTCCGGGTGCAGGGATAGAGCCCGCCTGAGAACCCGTTCTCGGCAAGGTTCTCCTCGGCAATGCCAAGGTAGGTGTTGGAGAGGTCCACCGACTCGACGAACTTCGCCCCGCCTGCTGCCGCATAGACCGAGAAGGAACCAGTATAGCAGAAGAGGTTGAGTACCCGGCAGCCGGCTGCATACTCCCTGACCATCATCCTCGTGGGCATGTGGTCGAGGAAGAGCCCGGTATCGATCCGGGTCTCGAGGTCGACCTTGAAGGAGAGGCCTGATTCGGTGACGAAGAACGGGGCGACTCCCCCGGACTCCTTCATCACTGAATGCTGTTCTATCCCTTCCCGGGCCTTCCTGTACTGGTAGATCACCTGGTCCCGCTTCACGTAGGCCATGCTGCTGACGGCATCGATGACGGACTGCTCATCAAGCGTGCCGTCTGAGAGGTCGAGCACTTTCGCATAGGCCCCATACAGCTCCACAGATACCGGATACGCTGGGATGTTGCTGTCATAGATCCGCATGCACTCAGTACCGGTATCCTGCAGTTCCTTACGTACCTGCTGGTAGGTGAATTTTATGATTTTCCTAAACTCTTTCAGTTCATAGTTCATATCTGTTTGCCTTTTTGGGATGAAGTATATATGATTATGTGTGAATAGAAAAGGAGCTTTTATATGGATCAGGAAACAGAAGATCTGCTTAAGAAGATGGAACAGGAGAACGGTGGCCCGATCGTATACAAGACCTACTGCCGGATGGTAGGGTTCAGCGACGGGACGGTCCTGAATGTCGGGGGACTCCTCTACGTCGTGAACGGAAAACTGATCTTCGAGGACTTCGAGAAGCAGCCGGGACTGATGGACTTCCTCTCCCGGAGCAAGAAGAAGTACGAGAAGTTCAAGACCTACCGCCTGCTCGATGACATACAGGAAGTCAAGAAGATCCGGGCTTCCTATGCCCGCCGCGTCATGGACGGCAAGGCTGACGGCAGCAATATACCGCCGATCTCGGGGATCGAGAAGCTCTTCTCCCAGTCCCTGATCGAGCTCTCCTTCTCCGAACAGCCCAACTGGTATATCGAGCTGCTCGAGGACAAGGAGTTCATGGCATTCATCAAAGAGAGTAAAGATTCATGAAGGCCTTCAAAGCTTATGACATCAGGGGTGTGTACGGCCGTGATTTCAACGGGGAAGATGTCTACCGGATAGGGTTCTTCCTCCCGGGACTGCTGGAAGCGGATACGATCCTCGTGGGACGCGATGTCAGGGAGAGCTCAGAGGAGATCTTCTCCCAGCTCTGCCGGGGGATCACCGATGCCGGGGCTGATGTCCACTCCATCGGGCTCTCCACTACCCCGATGGTCTATTTCTCCACGGCTAGCCTCGGTTACGCAGGTTCCGTGATGATCACGGCGAGCCACAACCCCAAGCAGTATAACGGGCTGAAGATCTCACGGAAGGGAGCGCTTCCTGTCGGTGCTGATTCCGGCCTGAAGGAGCTCGAGCGATGCGTCACCGAGGATGAGATCATCCCGGCTGAGCATCCAGGCAGTGTCAGCTTCATCGACGTGAAGCATCAGTACCTCGAGTTCCTCACTCCCTACCGGCCGGACCTCTCCGGGCTGGATCTCTCGATCGACTGCTCGAACGGCATGGCGAATATCCTGGTGCGGGACCTCTTCGGGGATGAGCACCACTACCTCTACGACGTTCTGGACGGGACGTTCCCGAACCATGAACCGAATCCCCTCGAGGAGAAGAACGTCGAGGACCTGAAAGCCCTCGTCAAAGAGCAGCAGAGCGATCTGGGGATCATCTATGACGGGGATGCTGACCGGGTCATGTTCGTCGACGAGAAGGGACGCTATATACAGCCGGACACCATCACGGCCGTGATCGCCTCCTACTTCCTGAAAGAACGTTCCGGGACCATCCTCATCGATATCAGGACCTCCCGTTCCGTCTCCGAGTACCTCGAGGGACTCGGGGCACAGGTCTATACCTGGAAGGTCGGCCACTCCTATGCCAAGGCGAAGATGCGGGAACTCCCTGCCCTCTTCGGCGGTGAACTCTCCGGCCACTACTACTTCAGCGACTTCTTCAACTGCGACTCCGGGATACTGGCAAGTCTCATCGTCCTCCAGGTAACCGCAGCCCTCAAGAATGAGGGGAAGACCATCTCCAGTCTCATCGACTCGATCATCTCCTATGCCAACACCGGGGAGCTGAACTTCAGGATCGAGGACAAGGAAGGGGCTATGGCAGAGCTGAAGAGGATCTATGCCGAGGAGATGAAGCCGCTGAAGGTACTCGACTTCGACGGGATCAGGATCGAGTTCGAGGACTGGTGGTTCAATGTACGCCCCTCGAATACCGAGCCGTACCTCCGACTGGTACTCGAAGCACGAAATGAAGAACTGCTTGGTCAGCGCCTGGAAGAGATCAGGTCTGTCCTTGGCAGGTTCGAATAGACAGGAAACGATACAGCAGCCCTGCAAGGGCTGCACAAGACATGAAGGAGCACATATGAGAGTCTTACTGTTCGGCGGTGCAGGGTACATCGGGACCCATGTTTCCCTGGCTTTTAGCAAACGCGGTGATACCGTCGGGATCTATGATAACTTCTCTTCAGGTCTCCGGGAGAACATCATCCCGGGATCGATCGTCTATGAAGGTGACATCATGGATGTCGAGGCCTTGCGTAAAGCCCTCGCTGACGGCTGGGATGCCGTTGTCCACCTCGCAGCCTTCAAGGCAGCAGGCGAGTCGATGCTCAAACCCGAGAAGTATTCGAGTAACAACATCACCGGCTCCCTCAACCTCATCACCGAATGCGTCGCAGCTGGAGTGAAGGGGTTCGTCCTCTCCTCCTCCGCAGCTGTCTACGGGGAGCCGGCCTACCTGCCGATCGACGAGGAGCACCCCAAGGATCCTGAGAACTACTACGGCTATACCAAGCTGGCGATCGAACGCCACCTAGGTTGGTATGACAAACTCAAAGGCCTGCGGTATGCCTCACTGCGCTACTTCAATGCAGCAGGCTATGACCCGAACGGGGAGATGACGGGCCTTGAGAACAACCCCGCGAACCTCATCCCCGTCGTCATGGAAGCTGCTGTCGGCAAACGCGATGCCCTCCAGATCTTCGGCAATGACTACGAGACCGAGGACGGGACCGGGGTACGTGACTACGTCCATGTCACGGACCTCGCTGACGGCCACGTCAGGGCCGTCGACTACATCCTTGCCAATGATGAGAGCATCACGGTCAACCTCGGGTCGGAGAGCGGCCTCAGCGTCCTCGAGATCCTCGAGGAGTCGAGGAAGGTCTCAGGCAGGGAGATACCCGCAGCTTTCGTGGGGCGACGTCCCGGGGATCCAGCGAAGCTGGTTGCCAGCTCGAAGAAGGCCAATGACCTGCTCGGGTGGTACCCGAAATACAGTTCTTTGGAGTCGATCATATCGACGACGTGGGAAGTGTACCGGAAGAATTTCGGGCTCTGAGGAATTTAAGAGATTTTCACCCAATCGTATTGACATACAGGGGGATTTTGTTTAGATTACCTCTTGTTCGATAAAGAACACATTCCCCTGTAGCTCAGTTGGTAGAGCAGTGGACTGTTAATCCATTTGTCGGCAGTTCAAGTCTGTCCGGGGGAGCTAAAGCACATGATGATTCATGTGCTTTTTTTATGTGCCCACATGATCAGTCCGGTCACCTGAGGTCCCCATCCTCCTGCCGCTCATGTTCCGCGATCATCTGGTCCGTCAGTGTCTTCAGGGAGAGCAGGTGCACGGTCACCCCGATCCCTATCAGGGCAAGGATCCCCCGTACCCAGAAGGTGTCAGAGGAGAAGATGATCGCCGGGACCATGAGCAGCCAGAGGAAGATGACGGACTTGATCTTTGATTTCTTTGGGACCGCATGATAGGTGAGATAGTTCCTGATATAATTCCCGACAGGAGTACGTTCGATGAGCAGGCGGTACATCCGCTCTGAACCGCGCATATAGCATGCGACAGCGAGGAGATAGAACGCTTATACTTTGTCCCGGTCTCATATTTCCAAAGTTTGCATCAGCTTATGCAAAACACATTGATCACCGTGGGCAGGAGCAACACCTCGAGAGTTGTACTCTGTAAGGGGAATTATGAAGGCTGTTAATAAGCCTAATCATTGACTATGCTAAATACAAAGTTTACACTGTGATAGATATCGTAAAGGAGTGCAATGTGAAACGATTTCCCATCATAATCCTAATTATTTCTTTATTAAGCGGATGTTTCCTAACTCCTGAATATTACCAGATAAATTACTCAAAGATAACTTTTGTAAATGAAACAGCTCTTGATGAGGGAGAAAATATTGATCTAGCATCTCAAAAGAATGGTAGGATTCTTGATCTGACTTCGATAGGCAACTCAATGATAGTCTATGGTTATGCGTTGTTAGGATGGTCATCTTCACCGGGAGGAGCTGTAATTGATGAGTTGCTTGTCACCGAAGAAATCACACTTTATGCAGTATGGGGAGCGAAAACTAGCTATGCTATCGGTGATCGAGGCCCCACAGGTGGGTGGATATTTAAGATCGATTCCGGCACGTATTTTGAAACTGCAAAGTCTGATATCTCTGATTCCTGGATAGATTTGAACAACAACTACCCCACCGGCGGTTATAGCATACCGACAAAATCACTTCTTCTTGATATGTATTCAAATCTATACCAATCCAACCTTGGTGGGTTTAGTGCAGAGAAATATTGGGCGAGCGAGGCTGCTGCCATAAACTTTGTTGTGGACTTCAGTGATGGTTATATATATTTTTCTCCGGAAGAGAATGAATTTAAAACCAGACCCTATAGGACTTTTACGCTTTAGAATTATTCTTAGTACGTTATAGAATTGGGCTATATAGTTGGATCCTGCTTAACTATTTTCTACACAATTGAGAAAATAGGCCCTCCCTCATACTGATTGTTGGACGTATTTGGTACAATAGGCCAGTACTTTTCCCCGTAATGGGGAGCTAAAGCACATGATGATTCATGTGCTTTTTTTATTTGCCCACACGATCAGTCCAGTCACCTGTAGTCCCCATCCTCCTGCAGGTCATGTTCCGCGATCATCTCAGCTGTCAGCGTCTTCAGGGAGAGCAGGTGCACCGTCACCCCGATCCCTATCAGGGCAAGAATCCCCCGTACCCAGAAGGTGTCAGAGGAGAAGATGATCGCCGGGACCATGAGCAGCCAGAGGAAGATGACGGACTTGATCTTTGATTTCCTTGGGACCGCATGATAGGTGAGATAGTTCCTGATATAGTTCCCGACAGGGGTACGTTCGATGAGCAGGCGGTACATCCGCTCTGAACCGCGCATATAGCAGGCGGCAGAGAGGAGATAGAACGGGGTCGTGGGCAGCAGCGGCAGGATGATGCCGATGGTCCCCAATACCAGGAACAGGCTGCCAGTGATGATCAGGAGGGTCTTCTTCATGTGCTGATCATACACGATTGAGAGGATCTCTTCATCAGGGAAGCTGTAGAATTAGAAGGATTTGTACACCAGGTCCCATCATTGAACTCAATGTAACGGTTAAGTGTATCCAGGGGCTGTATGGCAACCCCTGGATACCTACTGCACAGTTACTGGTACATCGGCACCGCGGAAGTCTCCAG
Source organism: Spirochaetia bacterium (assembly GCA_963677595.1). Classification (GTDB taxonomy): domain Bacteria; phylum Spirochaetota; class Spirochaetia; order CAKZLE01; family CAKZLE01; genus CAKZLE01. The sequence continues at coordinate 3,643,885 of OY782041.1, read as the reverse complement.
CTCGAACTCGATATACTTCCGGTGATCGAGCGGGTCGAACAGCTTGAACCGGTTGACGGCAGTCCCATTGAACGTCAGTCTGCTGCCGGTATTGTAGATATCACCGACCGTGAATGAGAGATCGACCGTGTAGGGCAGCTCCAGTTCGTCGTCATTGTCACCGGAATCATCTTCATAGAAGTCAGCTACCGTGATCTCGAAGCCGTTGTTCATATTATTGCAGACATAGGAGAGTGCCGGGGCATACGCATCATCAGAGAGAACAAGACTTCCTCCCTCAGGGACATTTTCAAGAGGATGGGCTGAACTGTAGCTAAACAGAGACTGGCTGTCGTCCCCTGCCTCGAGGCGTATATCACCATAGAACTCGCAGGAAGAGCCTGCACCATCAGTATAGGAACCGCAATAGAGCCTGGAGAGCCTGCAGGAGACATCAAAATGGCCGTAGGTCGCATCCACCTTGTTATAGGAGTATTCATCCATGAATACCACATTGGCAACCTCATTGGTGTCGACATAGCGCAGTTCATAAGCCACGATGACGCCTCGGTTACCGTCGTTCACGCCCTGGTCCTCGATCATGGCCTTGAACCCATCAAGCGTGGTTACCGGTTCGGTAGCACCCAGTACGTTGATGCTGAGCTCAGAGTTCTCGATGATATAGCTGTTGGAGACTTCATACTCCTGCTCCTGACCTACCCCGATGCACCAGTCCAGGGCTGTCGTGAGACTCGTGCTCAGGGACTCCTCATCCCGCTGCGTCTTCATTGAGAGGTAGGCGATCCTCCCGTAGGTCACCGAGGAGACATAGACGGGACGGTACCCCTGGAAGTCAGCATCCGAGATGTCACGGTAGATGAAGGGGATGTCTCCCAGGTCGACAGTTACCGTGTAGAAGTTCTCGATGAAATCAGAGACATACACATGTGATGCATGGTTCTCCCCCGTCTCGAAGCTGGTGCCGATCGTTGTCTCGACCAACCCGAAGTCATAGGAGACTGAGGCGCCAAGGCTGACGCACATGTCAGTCTCATTATAGTATTCGTCAACGGAGTAGCTGTAGGAAGTTGACTGGGTTCCCCAGTCCTGTGATGTGATCCTGTTATGGAGATTCTGATACGCCGACCTGGAGGGGATGATGGTTTCACTGACGATACCCGGTCCACCGTCTGCAGCGGTGACGTTCGCTATGTTGTACACCAGCGAGATTGCCCGCTTCCTGCCACCGGTGACTTCATGGTAATTCCCGTCAGCTATCCCGTTCCCGACGAGGACCGACCCCGGGTAGATCTCCGGGGCATAATCACTGAGCAGCTGCTGCTTGCTGAAGTTCGCCTGGGCGGTACAGCTGTACTCCTGAGTCGTGAACGTAGCGGGCTGACCTTCCGTACTGACCCGCATCTCCTCAGAGACAGCTGAGTCCTCCTCTTCCACAGCCTTCTCAAGCGGGGAAGCGGTACCCGAGAAAGAATCACCGTCATCAGCAAGCCCGCTGATCTGGTCCCGAAGAGCCGTCCAGTCATAGACGTCAATTCTCATAGAGGTAACATCGGCATGGAGTTTACCGGGACAGGCAGCAGTCGTATAGAGCGTACAGCTCTCCGATATCGCGAGGGTGCCAGCGTAGGTATGTGCATTATTGAGATCAGCTGCGATGGGTTCGAAGGCATAATACACGGTCTCGGCACCATCGCACTCGAGCGATGCATACCGAACAGCCTGTGTACTGTCTCCATCGATCGTTACGGTCACATCGGGTAGGCGGGTCAGGCTGCAGCTGTCTGAATCGATGTGTGAATCCTTTGAGACACTCACCGTGAGCTGGTACGAGTCATTCGTCAGCCCTGTCAAAGCAAGGGTCGAAGTAGGATTCACAATCGCAGAACCGTTATTCGCCCAGGTATAGGAATCTACCGGCATGTTGGAAACTGCCCTGAGTGTGGCAGTATCCCTGCCTGTGGATTCGACTTCCAGGTAGACACCGAGGTCCCCGATAACGATCTCCTCCGAACTCTGGGAGGCATAGAGCTTCCCAGCTTCCACGGCAGTGGCATAGATGGTCCTGGTCTCGCTAATATAGAAGGGACCTGCATAGAGGATCGCATTACTTAAGTCATCCATGATCGGCTCGAATGCATAATAGATCGCCTCAGCTGACGGGCATGTGAGAACTACACGCTGGGACTCGGTGTACAGGCCGCCTTCAGGGGAGATCGATACCTGGTCTGCCCTGGTAATAATGAATTCAGCAGCCTCCGTTATGGAGTAGTCAAGGGTCGAGGCATCAAGGGTTATATGGATATCATCCCGTTCCCAGCCGAGATTGCTGAAGATGAGCTTATGCTGGTGGGTATGTGCCTCCACTCCATTGACATGCCAGAGGAAATGGCTTACCGGGAAGTTTGCCCCGGCATAGATGCCGGCAGTGATACCGGTCGCAGTGCGCAGCTCTATCCAGGCATCCGGGTCGAGTATCTCAATCTGCTGCGAGCTCTCCTGCGAGCACAGTTTTCCCTCTTCCCGTGCCGTCGCATAGATGGTCCTTGTCTCCCTGATGGTGAACGGACCGCTGTAGACTTCAGCATTGCTCAAGTCAGAGAGGATCGGCTCGAATGCATAATAGATGGTATCAGCACCGTCGCACGTCAACTCTACACGCTGCGGCTCATAGAACCTCCCGCCTGCTGGGACGGTACAGACGTCAGCCGTACGTTCAAGTGTGAACTCACTGCTGTAGACATACCCGCTCTTCTCCCCGATGACCGAAACCGTATAGAGGTCCCCGTCAAGACCCGTCAAGGGAAGGGTCTCAACATCACGCGCCAGGCGCTCACTGTCGAGCCACCACTGGAACGATGGGATCTCCGTATTGAACTCTGCATACAGCACCACTGAATTCATGGTCGAGGAAGTGAACCTGATCACGATATCAGCAGGCTCCTCCTCGTGTACCAGCGATACTCCCACCTGTTTCGTGAAGGGGAACACCTCTGACCACTCGCTAGTCTCCCCGTCGCCATCGGTATACCGGATCTGCAGGTAGTAACCTCCTGCAGTAAGAGAGGAAATATCAAATGAGCTATCGGCAAGGTCAGCTGCATTCAGGATGATATCACCCATTCCCGCATCTGATGCGATCTGCACCTCGTAGGTTACGGCGCCTGGTACATCCTGCCAGTCGACTGCCCCTTCCGAGGCATCTTCGATGATGATCTCGCTGTAGATGTTCAGCTCCCGCTCACAGCACCAGAAACCCTTGACTGTCACATCGTTGATGGTGAACGTCGGCCGGATCTGGTAGGTTATATCATCCCCGTAAGAGAGAGAGCGGCCTGCAGCGACCTCGAACGAGGAGGTAGTCGAAGCGTACAGTGTAGCTGTCCCGTCAATGACGATACGGATCTCATAGCTCCCTGCTCCCGCTACATCATTCCAATCGATCTCAGGAGTCGTATCGGTCGTATCATCCTGCTCAGAGAAGTTCACCGTATCCAGGCCGCTAGTGGCTGTCACCACAGCAGGTGTTGACCAGGCCCCCCATCGCTCTGCATCACGGGCCCTGACCCTCCAGTAGTAATCACCAGCCTCAAGTTCCAGGTCCTCAAGCAGGATCTCCGGATTCCTATTGTCAGATTTCTCATAGACTACCCGGGAGAATCCCGCATCGTCATCTGCAGCTATCTGGATATGGTACTGCAGTGCAGCATCGCAGGGGGTCACGAAGAACTGTCCGTAGGCTAAGCTGTCAGCAGCATTCAGATCCTCAGCAGGTCCTACTTCATCCAGGGAGAAGACTTCCTGCTCATCATCCGGGAACAGCAGCGAGCAGGAGATCAGGGACACCAGGCAAAGTCCGGCAAACAGGAAATATATATACTTTTTCATGGTTCTTTCTTCCCCCTTCATCAGAACATCCTGATCGGTCGGACATAAGCATGGTCCTTCTTCATATAATCCCGATCATAGACATTATCGATCGGGTCAGCAGATGTACGATCTATAGGTATCTGTGAGAACCCCAGCGCAAAGGCTGTATTGTCACCGGTCTCGGTTGAGGACCAGTAGTATACTCCTGGTTTGAAACCGCCCTGCCCTGCATTGTCAACGACCTGGTTCAGTCGAGCCAGTTCATACCAGGATGGCAGGAACCAGTCATCGAACCCGTTGATCACCGCTTCCAGGCAATACTTCGCGGCAACAGAACCATCATTACGACAGGGGTCCTTCAAGAAGAGTTCAGGGTCAGTATAATAGGTTACAAACTCACCAGGAGCGATCTCTGCGACAAGGGTGTCAAGATATGAAACGATCCTCTCTGAATTCTGCAGCCCCCTGCCGACAGCATAGTACTGTACCGATGGAGAGATCGTACCCCGGCTGTGGGGACCCCACTCTGAATGCGGGTCCGTTGACTCTCCAGGATACCAGCCTGCAGGTGCTACCTCGAGGTAGCGCCTCCCTGAGATGATCCCGTCATGCACCCCATCGAGGAGATCCTTCTCTTCCTCCTCGATAAGTCCGTTCCCCGAGGAATCCCAGCCGACCTTGTCATCGTAGAAGATGAGTCCTCCTGACGGGCCGGTATCAAGCACCCCAAGATAATCCCGCTCAAGGCGGGCGGTACCCGACTGCTCCCAACCATCCCTGTAGGCGATAACCTTGATGTCATAGGTGAAATCACCCAAGGGTATGCTCCCGTCTTCAGCACACTGTCCGTTCCCTGAGACAACCGGGTCCGAGGAATCTGTCGTGTACCAGTAGCTGACATTCGAGGTGTCACAGGAGAGGTCTGCCTCACGGCTTGAGCCCGATGCTGCATCCACTTCAGTGATCACCACATCGGCACACTGCATGGTGTAGTTCCTGGCTGTTATCTCTGAGGCAGCCCAGCCGGTAATGAAAGCGGCAGCCTTGAGCTCAGATGATCGTGATACAGTGAGTCCCGCATCAGGGTCATACACTATACCGTGTTTTGCTGTCGGGTCCGTCCCGTCCAGGGTATACCTGATCATTGCAGACTCTGTCGCACAGGTCATGGAAACCATCTGGTCATCTGTATAGGTACCCTCTGGGAGCGATACGATCACCTGTTCGGGTTCGAGCACGATCGAGAGTGAAAGGATGTCAGACTGCAGGTACCCCTCACGAAATGCTGCAGCGAGAATCTGTCTGTTCTCGACCACCTCGAATGGACCGGAATAGGCAAGCCCCTCCTCAAGGCCCGGATACGTCCCGTCCAGGCTGTATCGAATCTCAGCCTCAGGATCCGTCGTCTCAAGGCTGATCACCTGGGTGGTACGGTACACACCGGAAGCTACAGAGGAGACGACATCAGCGACCCGTTCTCCCACTTGAAAGGTATGGCTCATGACCGGGGAGAACGCTTCACCTTTCTGCACCACTGCCCGGACCTCAACGACCTCACCCATGTCTATATGGATCGGGCTGGCATACTCATAGCCTACATGAAGGCCGGGGTCAGTCCCGTCGAGGGTATAGAGGATGACTGCATCTTCTGTGTAGGTGGAGAGCCGTATATCCAGTTCAGCGTCATACAATCCTGAAGCGAGGGAGAACTGCACCGGGCTCAAGGTCCCCGGGAATGTGTATAACCGCTCCAATACCGGGGATAGGCACAGGGACGAGTCCGTCTCGGAATAGGCTGCAGCCTTCAGCTCTGTTGTGCACGCAACAGTAATGGCATCCTGATACAGGATGCCGTGCTCATTGTCAGGCTGGGACCCGTCTGTAGTATACCTGATGGACAACCCTTCTGCCGCACTGAGTGTTACCGCTATAGGTTCGTAGAATGTCCCGGATGCGCAGGATGTGTCAGGCATGGTACAGGCAGTACGATCATGAACCCTTCTCCCATCGAGCGTGTATGAGTTCCTGCTCGTGAGACCATTGAGAACCAGTACCCCGAAAGGACTGCTCTTCCAGACCGCAGTCTCATCAAACAGTTCCATAGTCAACTGGTATGCACCGGGGTTGAACTCCCGGTCAAACAGGACAGTATTGCCGAACACACGCTGCGTTACGGTTACAACGTTACCGTTGCCCTCCGGGGTGAGTATCCACCTCACCTCAGGAGAGTCGAAAACCCCCTGTTCCCAGGAGACACGGTAGCATATTCGCCCGCTGCCTTCCAGGAGTTGTTCGGAATACCCCATGGAGACCTGGACGGAGGTCGTCATCCCTGTCGTGATCTCGGCTTGGACAGTCCCCGATGATACCGGTAACCCTTCCGCATTGTACCCGGTCACGGTCAGGGACCAGACCCCTGTCGGTATATTCCGTATCTCGAGTGCATCTTCTCCCAGGTCCGTCAGGTGGAATGAATGCCCCACAGGATGGGTTCCATCAATGGAATAGGAGACAGAATTCGTGTCGCATTCCGGCAGGATGGTGGTACTGCGCTTTGTCTGCAGGTCTATCGTCAGGTTGCCGCATCCCTCCTCCTTATGTAATCCCTGAAAAAGATCACAGGAGATAAGGGTGATGAGCACCAGGATCATACCGATGACTGTTACTTTTTTTCCCAACATGATTAATACCTTTTTGTATTGTCCAGCTCCTGGCAGGACTGTGTCCTGACAGCCTCTTGGAATGGGGCACAGAGTTCAGGAACGGTCTAAGGTATTAGGTAATAACAGGTTAGAGATACAGGTCCTACCTCATGTAAGCAGTTTCCCCAATGAACTCAGTATAAGGGGTAATGTAGCTGAACACAATATAAAACTGGTAGTAACCAGGACAAACGCATGAAATCGCGTACACTCTGAGGGCAGGATCACGAATCTGAATAATCGCAGGGAATGAATGGTTCAAATCAGGAAAATGATCATCCTCTGACAAAGAGCCCCCTCCCGATGCCTGAAGCAGTACCTATCGGGAGGGGAGATTGAGGAAGGGGCTGTGAATTTCTTATGAGAACTCTTATTTCTTCTGTTTCTGCAAGGACTCATCTAATGCGGTGCGAATAGTCCGGTTATCACACATACTCAACATCCTCTCAAGAACGTCCTCATAGGCCCAATGGAAGCCTCTCTTGATCTGACTGAGCGTCTTCGAATTCTCAAGGGGCTTCATCATCTTATACAGAGAAAGGGTCATCTTCTTTACCAGCGACAGATTGCCGCTAGCCGTACGATTGACCGTAGTATTCTCATCATCATAGAACATCACATCCAGGAACCCATGCAGGGAATTCTCGACCTGCCAATGTTCCCGGATCGCTTTTCCGCAGATCTGAGCATCGCCATCGAGACTGGTGATGTAATACCGAGTCTCCTGAGTCTTCTTCCCGGTATTGATCTTTTCGGTACGCTTATCAAACCGTATCACCGCTTTGATCCCTGCCCAGTCAGAGAAGAAACAGCGATCTTTCGCTTTCACGTTTGCTACCGTATAGACGCACTCTTCCATCTGCCCATGAGCTTTCTCCATCGTCCGGTAATATCTATCAGGATCATTCTCCGCCTGTTGGAGGTATTCAGGGGTGAAATAGGCAGCGCTCTCCTCCAGGAGTGTCTTCTGATTCCCTTTCAATCCACCAAGATAGTGCCCTTTCCCTTCGATGATGACATCGATCGTCCCTTTCTGCGTATTCAAGGCATCGAATGAGACCAGAGTCCCTCGTAAGTCCATCGTGGACAAGACCTCCTGTGCTTTGGGGATCTCATTGGATTTCTGATCTATCTGCACCGACTTCAGACAGATTCCGTTATAGGAGGAGTAGACATGCAACGTCTGAATATTCCGGATCGTTGTTCCTTCTGCATTCGTCATCCGACCAGATCCTCGAGCCTCCTTCCCATCCACACATATCTGCTTCAGCAGAGGTTCCGGTATCTTCAAAGCCTTTCGCAGGTCTTCCATGGCCTGCATGACGAACAGCACCAAGGCATCATTGAGTTGTCCCATATCGATGAGGGAGAAGACCCTGCAGAAGGTATCATGTGACGGAATCCCTGACTTCAGGGGAAGGAACTGACGAAAATACTTCTCTTTGTATGTGCACATGGCTTCCATGTCCTGAAAGGTGACTGCGCCCCCCAAGACAGCGAAGAATGACAATACGATGATCTCCGAAAGAGGATAGGCGACCTTCCCTTGCATCCTCGGATCATCAACGTTCGTATCAAGGATACTCACTAATCGCTTGATGACCTTGCGAGTAGCCTTCCGCTCAGCCTGCCAAGGGCCGATCGTCCCCATCGCATCCTGTATCTCCATGAAGAGATCCATTCCTCTTGTAGTCTCTTGTGCCATGTTACACCTCCCAACGAAAATCATAGGTCTTTGCCAGCTCCCTACATGCTTGCGGCACGACGGCATTGACCCATTGCCCATTTACCCAGACCCTGGTGATGAAGGCAGCAGCATGCATCACCAGTGAAGCCTGTTCCCCGAAAACCGCCGTGAGTGTGGATCGCAAGGCCGTTGCCACTCGCCTCGCTTCTGCCTCCAGCAGAGGTGTCAGGGGGAAGGTGACATCAGGATAGGCCATACTCACCCAATCACAGCTATACAGAAAAGAAGAAGCCTCCCCATAGATCACCTGAAGTATCGCAGAAGCAAGTACGGCAGCACCCGCATCATCTCCCATGAGCTGAGGTATGCGCTGCAGGTTGGCTCGACAGAATCGCCAGAGGATCGCATATCCTCCACTACGAAGGGTACGCACCTCGCCCTTGATCTTGGGTTTTGTGGGGATCAGACCATCTTTCTCGGTGATGGTACCGATGTATTCATCAACGATACGTTTGACTTTCTTGGTCCCTTTCACCCGTTCTGAATGACCGCGATAGATACGATAGGTTGAATCATTGACCTTGTTGACATACATGCCTTTCTGTTTATGTTTCATGACCCACGGTGGATAGGGCATACAACCTCCGAAGTATTACATACTATGTAATACATTATACAAGAAAACCATCAGAATTACCAGAAAATTTCTCATTTTCTTCAGTTTTTCCGATGGTTAGTTCTTTGCTGTTAATCAATTAGTTTTGTTTCATGCGTTTGTCCTGTGGTAGTAACATGCTTTCGCATAGGAATAGTATGCGTATTTCAGTCAGAATCACAACATCTGGTAGTATTACACGACAATTCAAGGCTTTTAACATGACTAATATACTCATAATTAATCATGATTGTCAGCACCTGCCCTTCCATAGTATGATTACCCCCATTAGGAGAGGTACTCATGGAACGTTACATCGACTTCATAGCAGCTCACAGGAAGCGCCTGCTTCCTGTCTTCGCACTCATCATGATCCTGGCAGTCATCGGCATCTTCAGGATAGATCTCAACGCAGGGTTCGATGTCTTCATGCCTGACCACTCGCACTACCAGGATGTCCTCGATGAGATGGAGTCCTATTTCCCCGGTTCAGAGAACATCCTCTTCATCATTGATACCGGGAAGCCTGCTCTTGATACGGATATGATCAGTCGATTCCATGAGTTCCAGTCTTATCTCTCAGCCCATGAGATGGTGAACCATGCCAGCGGACCGGCCCCGGAGATCATCATGAACGGCCGCCAGCTGATCAGGCTCAACCGGCTGGAACCCGAAGACATCGCGGGTATCGAGTCCTATTACGAGTCACTCGGAGACCTCTCCCCGGTCGCGCTCTACAACGGTAGGTACTACGGAATCTTCGAGGCCTTCCCCAAGGACGGGATCACCAATGACACCATCCGGGAGATCGAGGATGAGCTCATCAGCATGGGAGTGGATTACTATATCTCAGGTGAGACATACATGCAGCTGAAGATCTTCGACTACATCCTGAAGATCCTCCTGATCATCCCTCCCCTCGCACTCTTCCTCATCCTCTTCGTCTTCCGGACACAGATGCGTTCGTTCAAGGCTACGGTCCTCTCGGTACTTCCCGCTGGAGTCGGGGCGGTCTGGACTATGGGCCTCATCGGCTGGATCGGCCATGAGATATCGATCGTCACGGTCCTGGCCCCCATCTTCACGGTCGTCATAGGCAGTGCCGACGGGCTGCACTTCGTCTCCCATGTCCAGGATGAGGAGGAGAAGAGGATTCCCCGGCATGAGGCACTCACCGGCACGCTCAGGCTCGTCGGTATCCCGATGATCATCACGACCGTCACTTCGATGGCAGGTTTCCTCGTGCTGATGGTCATGAACAACTCGGCGATCCGTTCACTTGCCGTCACTGCCGCCGTCGGTATCCTCTTTGCCGGCCTGGCCACCTGGTTCGTCCTGCCGCTCATCCTGACCGGGAACGTGACGCTCCAGACGGGAAGGACGAAGAAGGAGATCGCCAGATCAGGGAAGCAGGAGAGGATACGCAGCCTGTGGGGCAGGCCTGCCCTCATCATCGTGGGGCTCCTTGCCGTTGCTGCGGCAGTCGGCATCCCGCGGCTCACGACAGAATTCAACATGGTATCCCTCTACAAGCCAGCTACCGAGGTACAGAAGGGATTCGATATCGCGATGAAGGTCAATGACGGGTCTGTCCCCGTCTTCCTCTACCTGGAACACGAGGGGGACCCCCTCGATCCGGGAACTGCCGAGGCAGTCCTGGGACTGACGGAACAGCTGAAGTCCCAGCAGCTCATCGGCAAGGCTGTCTCACCCTACACCCTCATGTCTATCATGAACGGGACCTTGAGTAAAACAGCCCCGGGTTATCCCGACTCTCCTGAGAAGGCCCAGTCGATCTACAACATCATCTCACGGCAGAAGGACAACCCGCTCTCCTTCCTCATCGACCAGGATGCGAAGCGGAGCAGGATGATCCTCTTCCCGACCGACCTCGACAACGCGACCCTCGATGCGATAAGCAGCGAGGTGGCATCCTTCGAATCAGCGCATCCAGGGATCAGCGGATCCCTCACGGGAGCACAGTACCTCTTCAGGGAACTCAATGCCGAAGTAGTCTCCGGCCAGGTCCTCAGCGTCATCCTCGCCTTCGTCGGGATCTATCTCCTGCTGCTGATCACCCTGAGGAGCTTACGCACCAGCCTGGTCGCCCTGCTGCCCATCCTGGTCACGGTCATCTCCCTCTACGGGGCGATGGGGCTCATCGGCCTATCGCTGAACCTGATCACCTCGACGATCTTCGGGATCACCATCGGTGTCGGGATCGATTACGCCATCCACTTCACCTTCGTATGGAATGCGTTCAGGAAGGACGGCCTTTCAGCAGACAAGGCTGCCGGGAAGTCAGTAGCCTATACGGCACGGCCGATCCTGGCGAACGGGTTCGGGATCGCCATCGGGCTCAGTGCGCTGCTCTTCTCACCGCTGATGGTACACCTGTATGTCGCTGAGATGATGTGGGTATCGATGGTCGTCAGTATGTTCCTGAGTCTTACCTTCCTGCCGACACTCCTGCGCAAGCTTACCTGACGATGAGGTTGAAGCTCCAGGGCAGGTCCTCATAAGGCTTGCCTGACTCCAGACTGACGTCCCCGGTGATCGTATATGTCTCTCCGGAGTCTGCTCCTTCTAACTCGAAGACCTGGTGGATGTGCCAGCCGTCATCATGCTCAGCGGAGACTTTCTCCCCGCCAGTGAGTGGTATGTCATCTGCCATGACGGTGAACATCGTTGTCGAAATGACTGCGTCACATGCAGTCTTGCTGTCATAACCACCTGATGCCTCCGACTCCCCCCGTGTCATGATGATCCTGAAGGGGGTAGAGAGTCTACGTTCCACATCTATGCCCTGATGGACCCCATCCTCCTCGAAGAGAGACCAGAAGTAGATCTCATCCTGCGGAGCAAACAGCGAACCGAGCAGGTCGCACCCGGTCAGGGAGAACACCAGTATGAGAATTCCTGCACATACGATGAGCTTCTTCATCTCCTCACCTCCACTGATCTCACCCTACCACGTGTCATAGGCGAGCGCAAGGAATCCTCGATACTTCTTACGTAGCAACGACCAGTTCATCGAAGGTGTAGCCTGATGCCTCTACCTGGTGAACCATCTCTGCCCTGCAGGCCTTCAGGCCATCTTTCGAATCAGATTCGCAGTATATCGTGATATGGGGCTGGGTGTTCGAGCAGCGCATGATCCAGAACCCGTCCCCGCAGGGGACGCGTACCCCGTCTATATCGATGTAGGGTCTTCCTGCTTCGGACAGCCTGTGTGCGATATCCTCGATCAATCGGTATCGCTCGGCTGCAGGCAGGGCGATACGGATCTCCCCGGTATGGCAGATGACCGGGAACCCGTCCACGATCGAGGACAGCTTGGTATTGGTACCTTCCAGGATATTAAGAAGCTTCACAGCCGCGAAGAGCCCGTCATCATGGCCACGATTCTCCTCAAAGAAGAAATGTCCGCTCGTCTCACCGGCGAGGCCGATCCCCTCCTGCTGCATCTTCTCCTTCTGGTTCGCGTGCCCGACCTTCCACATAACGGGCACGCCGCCGTGTTCTGCTATATCGGCATAGAGGAAGGCACTGGCCTTCACCTCAGACAGGACCTTGGCTCCCGGATGCTTAGCCAGGTACTCCCTTGCGAAGATGACCAGCAGCTGTTCCCCGGTCAGTATCCTTCCGCGTGAGTCCACGACCCCGATCCTGTCCCCATCGCCGTCGAAGGCGATCCCCAGGTCTGCTCGTTCTGAGAGTACCCGGTCACGGAGCATCCTCATATTCCCCGGCTTGCTCGGGTCGGGATGATGGTTCGGGAAGGCGCCGTCCACCTCACCGCAGATGACCAGGTGTTTACCCGGCAGGCTGCTGATAAACCGGGGCAGGACCGTCCCTGCAGCACCGTTTCCCGGGTCCCATACCACATGGAGCTCGTCACCACCGCATAACTCGAGGAACGAGACAAGATACGCCGCATAGGCATCGAGCACCTGGTATTCATGGACATCCCCTCGTACAGAGGCATCTGCATATTCCCCAGCCTCACTGATCGTCTTCAGACGCTGCAGGTCTTTCCCGTGGAACAGGGCATCCTGCAGGACGAACTTGAGCCCGTTGTCCTCTGCAGGGTTATGGCTTGCCGTGACCATGATCCCGGCATCTGCAGCAAGGTGGGTCACGGCAAAGTAGAGGGCGGGAGTCGAGACGAGCCCGATCAGCTTGATGCTGATCCCAGAATCGGCAAGGCCGGCGATGACCTGTGCTGCCAATCCTGGGGAGGAGAGCCTGCCGTCATACCCCACGACACAGGAACTCCTTCGGTCCTCAGCGATGACCGTACCGAAAGCCCTGCCGAGATGATAGGCATCTTCCAGGGTCAGCTCTACCCCGAAGACTCCCCGTACATCGCCCTCCTTGATCAGTTCCGGTGCATAGCTATGTCTTCGTTCGTTCACAGTAATCCTTCCTCTTCAGACAATGGTATGGTAACGGTGAAGGTGGAACCTTCCCCGAGTCGACTCTTCAAGGTTATCTCCCCGCCGAGTTCCTGCGCCATGAGCAGGGCGATCGCCAGCCCGAGACCACTTCCGGCAATACCGCTGTTTCGTGATTTCTCCACACGGTAGAACCGCTCGAAGACCCGTGGGATGTCCTCTTCAGGTATCCCGATCCCCTGGTCCGTGATCGAGACCTGCAAGCTTCCTGCGTCATCCTTCTTGACCTGGATGACGACTTCCCCACGGTCCGTGGAATACTTCAGGGCATTATCGATGAGGTTGGCGATGATCTGCTTGAACCAAATCTCCCTGCCGAGAATCAGCAGGTGCCCCTCCGTACGACATTCGATGATCAGCTGCATTTCCTTCGCCTCGGCGACCGGCTGCAGAGAGGCTGCCGTATCACGAACCACCTGGATAGGGTCAAAATAGACACGATCCGAACCGTCCATGCTGCCCTCGATCCGTGAGAGGACGAGCAGTTCAGAGATCAGTCGCTTGAGCCGTTCTGTCTCCAGTTCTATGATGGTGAGGGAGTCTCTCCTGTCAGCCTCGCTGATGAGCTCCCAGGACTGCAGGGTCTGGACGAACCCATTGATCACGGTCAGCGGAGTCCTGAGTTCATGCGAGACGTTCGAGATGAACTCATCCTTGAGCTTCTCCAGCCTCCTGATCTCCGTGACGTCACGCAGGAGGACCAGGGCCCCGCTCTGTTCATAGGGGATGTACTTGCTGAACATCACCTCTATGCTCACGTCGAGCTCAAGACCATCCTCTGTGAGGATTGCCGATGAACGGGTCAGATTGTCCTCGTGGACCCTGCGAGTCTGCTCCAGGATCCCCTCCAGGCTGGACCCGGGCTTGAGGGCGGTACCATCTTCCAGGAAGATATCGCCCTTGTTCACGCCGAGGAGCTCCTCGGCCCTCGGGTTGATGAGCGTGACCCGGTTCTCCAAGTCGATGATCATGATCCCCGTCCGTATGTGGGACAGCAGTGAATTGATCTTGCTGTACTTCTCGTTATCGCTGGTGATGAGCAGGTCATAGGTATCGACCAGGGAGTTGAACTGATCCACCAGCTGCACGAGCTCCTCATTCCCAGAGTCCAGGCTGATCTTCTGGTATCGCCCATGCGACTCCGCGGCCTCCCGGGTATGCTGGAGGAGCTTGTGCAGCGGTTTGCGGTACTGGCGTACTGCATAGTCCCGGAGCAGGATGATGAGGACGGCCGTAACGGCAAGCAGCAGCACGGTGAAGATGATGAATATCGTCGTGAACTCCTGCAGCGGGGTGATCACATAGGTGAAGGAGACGATGACCTCCTCACCGTCGAGGTCCAGGGTCTTTCCCACTGCGATGCTCAGGCTGTCATGCTGCTTGTCGCGGATGATGCTCGAGGCGATCTCCTCATCTTTGGCTGCGGAGAGGTTCGCATCGATATACCTGCTGACTGTCGCCTGATCGGAACGCGAATCTGCGAGCAGGTTCGAATCCATATCGACGATGAGGATCTCTATCCCCTTCGTCTCGGCATAGAGTCGGGCAAGCCCCTGGTAATCGATCGAGTCACCAGGCTGTGAGAGTATGAGCTGCCTGAACTGGTTGATATCACCGCGTCCCTGGTGCTCGACCTGCCGGACAGAGAATGAGATGATGGCCAGGTAGAGGAAGAGCATCAGGAGGATCAGGAGTGTGGAGAACAGGCCGATCAAAATCAGCTGCAGGCGTGGTCTCATCAGGTGGGTCCTATTCCGCTCACGTACCGATCCGGTACCCGATGCCCCGGATCGTCTCGATGGTACACCCCCTGGCACCGGCATCCTCGAGCTTCTTCCTGAGATTCCTGATATGCACGTCCGTCGTGCGACCGACCTCCCAGGGTTCTTTATCGAAGAGTTCCTGCACCAGTTCTTTCCTGCTGACCTCCTCACCCCTGCTGCGCAGCAGGAGGTAGAGGATCCTGAACTCAGTGAGGGTCAGGTCTATCCTGCTGCCATCATTCGTGACCTGGTACCGCTGTGTGTCAAGGAGTACCGAGCCCTGTCCGAGCAGTGTCCCCTTCTCCTCCTTGAGCAGATCCACCTGCCTGAGTGCGGCCCTGATCCTCAGGAAGAGCTCCTCAAGATTGAAGGGTTTCGTCACATAGTCATCCGCACCGCCTCGCAGCCCGGCGATCCTGTCGGACTGTTCGGTCTTCGCACTCACCATGATGACAGGGACCGACCGGGTCTCGGGATCAGCCTTGAGCCTGCGGCACACCTCGATCCCGTCCATGCCGGGCATCATGATATCGAGGAGGATGACATCCGGGTGTTCTTCGCGGGCTGCCCTCAGGGCCGCTTCTCCGTCATAGACGCAGAGGCTCACATACCCGTGTGCACGTACGTTGATATCAAGCATCTGCACGATATGTTTCTCATCATCGACGATCAGGATCTTTCTCATCTGCTCTCCGGTATTCACCCGCTCACCCCCCAGCTAACGTTACAGTCATCTGATTGTATCATACTACCGCTTGCTGGTGGAATCCATTACCCTCGGGTGATGCATCGTTAGGAGATCGTGCCGATCCCGATGCTTCGCTCGCTCTCCCCGTCGAAGAGCACGTAGTTCTTGGCTGAGAACGAGATCCTCACCGTCTCGCCCATCCGGAAGTCGACCCCGCCGAATACCACGCAGGTCAGCAGCAGTCTCCCGACCTCGAGCTTCACGATCGTCTCCATCCCGGATGGGAGCGTCGAGTAGATGACAGCCTCCACACTCCCCTCATCACCGATGGTGATGTCCTCAGGGCGTATCCCGAGCAGCAGCCGCTTCCCTGCCGGGATGCTGATCGAGGAGGTATGGGGGGTGAACAGCAGGTGCAGGTCATCATGGGTGAGCTTGATCTCATCAAGGTTCACCTGCTCACCTGTCATCTCGATGATGTTGATGTTCGGGGAACCGACGAAATCAGCAACGAACCGGTTCTCCGGCGAATGGTAGATATCGAGGGGGGGCTCGTACTGCTGGAGGAAACCCTCCTTGAGCAGGCAGATCTTCGTCGAGAGCGTCATCGCCTCGAGCTGGTCATGAGTCACATAGACGAAGGTCGAGCCGGTCTCCACGTGGAGTCGCTTGAGCTCAGTCCTCATCTCCATACGCAGCTTGGCATCCAGGTTGCTCAGCGGTTCATCCATGAAGAGGATCCTCGGTCCGGTCGCCAGGGTCCGCGCTATCGCGACCCGCTGCTGCTGCCCTCCCGAGAGTTCCGAGGGATACCGGTCCCGAAAATCCTCGATACGGAGCATCCCGAGGAGTTCCATGACCCGCTCCTCGATCCGCTTCTTATCCCACTTCATGTTCTCCAGACCGAACGACACATTCTTGTAGACCGTCATATGGGGCCAGAGTGCATAGTTCTGGAAGAGGAAGCCGACATCACGCTTGTCCGGAGAGATGTCGATCCCCTTCTCGGCAGAGAAGACGCACTTCCCGTCGATGAAGATATCCCCATCCGTCGGGGTCTCGAGACCTGCTATCATCCGCAGGGTCGTGGTCTTCCCGCAGCCTGACGGACCGAGCAGCGTCACGAACTCTCCGTCACCGATCTCTATGTTCAGGTCATCTACGGCAACAGCCTTGCCGAATCGTTTTGTCACATGTTCAAGCCGTATATGAGGCATCCTAGTTTCCCCCTATTCCTTTATCTATCGAAGCACCGGTCGCCCTGTTCACGATAACGTTGCTCGCTACCACGAAGAGCACGATCAGCAGGTTTATGGCATTCGCATACTGGCTCCAACCCTTCTCATTATACTGGAAGAGCATCGTCGTCAGGATCCTAGAAGACGGGGTGACCAGCAGGATGAAGAGGGAGAGCTCCCTCATGCAGGAGATGAACGGCAGCAGGTACCCTGAGAGGAAACTGGCTTTCTGGATCGGGATGATGATCCGCACCATCCGCTTCCACCAGCCGATCCCCTGTATGGTTCCCGCCTCCTCGATCTCATTGCTCAGCTGGTGCATGGCGCCGACACTTGCCCGTGAGGCGAACGGCAGGTACTTTACCGACCCGACGAGCACCAGCAGGGCGAACGTACCGTAGAGCGGCGGGATGAATCCCCGCTTGACGGCGAACATGGAGAGGTAGATCGCCCCAAAGGCCATACTGGGCATCAGGTATGGGAAGAATGCGAGGTTGTTCACTAGGGTCGAGAGCCTGGTGTTCTTCTTCTTGACGATGGCATAGCCGGAGAGGATCCCGACAGACCCCGCTATGAAGGCGACGAGCACGGATAGCTTGACGCTGTTCCACAGCCCCTTCAGGATGGACGCATTACGCAGGATGCCCGGTTCCCCGTTCGCGATCTCGGGAGAGCCGGAACCGATCCAGAAGAGCGTGGTGAAGTTCTCAGAAGAGTAGTTGCCCGGTTCCATGATGAAGGACTCGAGTGCGAAGGAGAGCAGCGGGACGATGCAGACCAGGATGATCCCTGCGAGCAGGAGGATGGATACCGGCAGTCGGAACGCCCTGAGGTTGATCAGGGCAATATTCGAGCTCTTTCCCGTTATGGTGGTGAACGACTTCCGCCGGCCGATGATCTTCTGGTTGATGCCGAGGATCAGCACGCCGATCGCTATCATGATGAGCGCCATGATGTACCCATAGCCGGGATTGAGCCCGTTCAGAGTCCTGAAGAGCTGGGTAGTAAGCACCTGGTACCTGACCGAGGTACCAAGGAAGGCCGGGACGGCGAATGCGCTCATGGCACTGGAGAAGACCAGGAGGAAGGTGGAGAGCAGTGCCGGCAGCACGATCGGGATCGTGATCTTCCGCATGATCTTCAGCCTTCCCGCCTTGAGCAGCAGCGCTGCCTCCTCGAGGTTCGCATCCATGTTCCTCAGGATGCCCCCGATGAGGATATAGGCGAAGGGTGCATAATGGAGACCGAGCACGACGATGATCGGGAACGGCCCGTAGGCGAACCAGTCGGCAGTCTCGATGCCGGTAAGCGCGGTGAAGATGCCGGGAGCTCCCCCCACGAGTGAGTTCTTGAAGAAGTTGAGCCAGGCCATCGCCAGTGTCCAGGAGGGCATGATGTAGGGGAAGATGAAGAGGGTCGAGATGATCCCCTTGTACCGCATGTTCGTCCTCGTCACCAGCCAGGCGACCATCCCGCCGAGCAGGATGGCGATGAGGCAGGTACCGAAGGAGACGATGAGTGTGTTGAGCATGGGTTCATAGAAGATCTTCCTGCTCGCTGAGGAGAAGAGCACCTTCGACCAGTGGTAGAGGGTGAAATCCCCGACCTTCGATCCCTTCACCTTCATGAGTTCGGACTGATGTACCGTGAAGGTGTCGAGGATGATGGTGATCATGGGGATGACCGTGAGGTAGATCAGGATGAAGGCAAGTGATACCAGGATGATATTCTGGGGTTTCTTGATGAAGGACTTGAACCTGTTGGTATAATTCACGTGAACGACCTTTTCAGTAGGGGGGACAGCTGTATCCCAAGCTGTCCCCGCTATCGCTATGTTAGTTCCAATTCTTTAGTAGATGTACTCATTGAGGAACTCCTCAACCTCTGCACGGTTCTCGAAGCAGTAGGCGGGGTCTTCCTCGACCAGGATCTTCTCCCAGGTGGTCATGGGGTGGTCTCCAGGCTGGAGCGGTACGTTCGGGTTGGAGGAATAGGTCCCAAGGTCCGAGCTCCACGGGGTGAACCCCTCCTCGGTGAGCAGGTACTCGATGAAGAGCTTGGCGGCATTCGGGTGCTTGGCACTCGTGGCCATCAGGGTATAGATCGGGTAGTAGAAGCCTGCGAAGGGCTCCATCTCCATGATGGGCTGGAGGGCGAGGTTCTTGGTGTCTACGTATCTCAGCTTCGAGTAGACGAAGAGACCGGCATTGTTCTTCTTGTTCTGGCCCTTGATACCGATGCTCTCAGCAGTCTTCGTATCTGAGGTGGTGAGGACGAGGTCGTTCTCGAAGATCGCCTTGATCCACTCATACCCTGCATTCGGTGTCGTGAGGGTGATCTCCTTCCCGAAGTAATCCTTGTAGGCCTTGGCGATCTCCGCGGCGACCTCCGGCTTGGTTACCATCGTCATGAAGTTGGCGTTCACGCTCTCCTGGAAGGGGTTCTTGAACTGGAAGTTCCCTGCCCATTCGTCGGTCGTCAGGGCCCAGATGTTGGTGGCAGGACTCTCTGTCGACAGCTCATTGTTGAAGATGAAGAGCTTGTTGATCGATGAGAATACCAGGGGATTCTGGTACTGTGGCGGGATGATCTCCTTCATGGATTCGGGGACATAGTTGTAGAGGTAGTTGAGGTTGATCAACTCACCCATGACACGCCCGCCGTCCTGTGCGAGGACGAAATCTGCACCCTGGGCACCGGTGGATCCCTCTTTTGATATCTTCTCTATGAGCTCGAAATCCTTCAGGTTCGTGGCCTCGACCTCGATCCCGTATGCTGCCTTGAACCCTTCCGCAGCATTGGCGATACGGCTCGTCACGGAATAGACGACGACCTTCCCCTCTGCCTGGGCAGCGGCAACCAGTTCATCATGGGTCATCACCTTCTCTTCAACGACCGGTTTTGCGACCTCTTCCTGGGCCCCGCCGGCAAACACCAGAGACCCCGCCAGGGCGACGATCAACAGACTGATAATGATCTTCTTCATAACCACACTCCTTTTGTATTGTTAAGTTCTCTTTACAATCTAATACTTATGTTAAGATATCTGAACACAATCTGTCAATCGTTTTTTAGTGAATTATCGTTCTTCGATCCTGATGAGCCCTTCCCGGTTCATGATCAGGCAGTAGTGGAAGAGATGGGGATCAGTATCCTTGCGCTGTTCCCTCAGGGAGACGATGAGGTGGATGTGGTAGACCCTGCCGCTCTTTATCTTCTCACGCTTTCCATCGACGAGCTTGTACATGGTGTCTTTCGGGTCATCCATGGACTTCAACCACTCATCGATGCGTACCCTCGTGATCTCCGAGAGCGCCTCAACCCGTTCATGGGCCTTGAGCACTCTGCTGTTGAGCGTCACGATCCGATTGAAGTGGATCACGTCCTGGGGCGGCAGGATGGATGAGAAGGGATTCTTCTGCATCTCACGCGCGCTTCGGATCCGCTCAGGCTGCACCCGGTCGGTACCGAAACGGACGAGGACCTGGGCCTTCGCGGCATCCTTCTGCGTGGCAGGGTCGATGAGCCGGACGATCCGGTCGGCCAGAAGCCTCGGCATCAGCCGCCCGAACAGCCCGCGCAGGATCTCCTTGATCCTGTCCTTGAAGACATAGGAGATGATGATGATCATCGCCCAGGGGGCGGAGTTCCTGATGAAGATCGTATCAGCATAGGCTGCGGCGGTGACGGCAAAGGCCATGGCCAGGGCTGCAGCCGTGGCGGCAAAGACCTGGTTCAGCCGGGCCGGCAGCTTCGAGTCGACCGCCTTCATATACATCGCTGACTGTGACCACTTCTTGAGGATACTCTCCCGGTAGGCTACCAACTCACCATCACGGCCATGCTCCTCATCGTAGGAGGAGCTGTAGCGCTGCTGTTCTCTATAGGCGGAGACCCCTTCGAGGAACTGATCCATCTCTGCGATCTTGTCCCGGAACTCTTCGATCTCATCACAGATCCCCCGGAGCTCAAGGATCCGCTGCTCGGCTATGAGCGTGATCGCCTCATCAGTCCATTCGAGTGCGGTCCTGAGGTTCTCCCCGATGCGGGGATGGAGGAAGGCCGGGAAGAGCTCCTGCAGCCGGGTGAGCAGCTCCTCGGTCTGCGAGATCGTCTGGCTGACCTGGTCCTTATAGTGCACGGCAGCGGTGTTCTCCCGGTCAGATAACTTCCTCACAAGGGTGATCAGCCCCTTGATGTCGCTCCGGTAGGCATTCACGAGGGTCTGCAGCTCATAGATGATCCGGTTCTCATCGATCTCCCCGGTCAGTTGGAGCCCATTGAGGTGCTCTTTCAGGCGGTAGAGCGGGCTCAAGGTGCAGGATTCATCGATCAGGCCTGCAAGTGGGACGATCGGGGACGAGAAGCGGGTATAGGTCTGGCAGTGCTTCAGGACCTTCTCGACCCCGACGTCAGCCTTGTTCATATGGAGCTGGGCCGGTGAGAAAAAATAAAAGCTCAGGTCGTACCGCCCCTTGCCCCTCTCCGGGATCGGCAGGTGTGCCTTCAGTTCGAGATGGTGTGCATCATGCTTCTGTATCCTGCAGCGTATATCACTCATGGTATCAAGTCCCATTGTCTTAAGTTTTCTTAACAGACACTGTAGCACATATCGTGCAGATCCACAATGACCAATCAGGTACTGAAAGTGCATACTCTTTTTCCGCTTTTCTGCATCCTGAACATTGCATGAGCATATATTTTTTATTACAATTGCCACAAGTTTTGTAATAATCAGGGGTTAAGTACAGGGATGCCGGATCAGCAGGCCTTGTCTTGATGCCGAAATAAGGATCCAAACATGAACAGACTGATCGAACTAGCCCTGGCAGAGGACCTTGCCCAGATCGGGGATGTGACCTCCCAGGCTATCTTCTCGGATGAGACCGACACCTTCTACCTCTATGCCAAGGATACCGGCATCCTCTGCGGCAGGCAGATCTGGCTGGACGTCTTCAACGCAGTCGATCCGTCAGTCGAGGTAGACTTCCCCGTCCAGGACGGGGAGGCGATCGCCTACGGCGACCTGGTCGCGAAGTGCACCGGCAGGGTGCTCTCCATCCTTACCGCAGAGCGGACCGGAATCAACTTCCTCTCCCAGCTCAGCGGCATCGCCACGAAGGCACACCAGTATGCCGTCCAGGCTGCAGGCAGCCGGACGGTCATCCTCGACACAAGGAAGACCCTTCCAGGCTACCGGGAACTCGCGAAATACGCAGTCGTCTGCGGTGGGGCACTGAACCATCGCCAGGGGCTCTTCGACATGGTCATGATCAAGGATAACCACGCAGATGCTGCTGGGGGCATCACCGCAGCGGTCGGGAAGATCCGTGACCGATGGGGTGACCGGTTCGCTATCGAGGTAGAGACGAGGGACCTTGCAGAAGTCGAGGAGGCACTCGCCTGCGGGGTCGACCGGATCATGCTCGACAATATGGATAACGAGTTGATGGCCGAGGCCGTGCGGGTCATCGATGGGAGAGCGGAGACCGAGGCCTCAGGGAACATGAGCCTCGAGAGGATCGAGGGGGCGGCAGCCACCGGGGTCGATTTCATCTCCGTCGGGGAGATCACCCATTCGGTGAAGGCCTTCGATTTCTCCCTGAGACAGACACCCCTGAAGTAGAGGAAAGAAATGAGTGATGCACAGATTGAACAGATCCTGAGGATCAAGGAAGCCTTCGGGGACAGGCTCATCATACCTGCCCACCACTACCAGAAGCCCGAGATCGTGGCCTTGAGCGATATCATCGGGGACTCCTACCGGCTTGCCGTCGACGTGAGCCGCACCGATGCCGATTACATCGTCTTCTGCGGTGTCAAGTTCATGGCAGAGGGGGCGGCAGTCCTCGCAAATGAGGACCAGAAGGTCCTGCTCCCGCGTACCGACGCGATCTGCCCCATGGCAGAGATGATCGATTCAGACCGGGCCGAGAAGGCCTTCGCCATCCTCAGCGCCGTGTCGGACAGGCCGGTGGTACCGATCGTCTACATGAACGCCCATGCCGACATGAAGGCCTTCTGCGGGAAGTACGGCGGTTCCGTCTGCACCAGCTCGAACGCGCAGAAGGTCCTCACCCACTACTTCGACCGCGGGTACTCGGTCTTCTTCTTCCCCGACCAGCACCTCGGGATCAATACCGCGAAAGCCATGGACCTCGACGAGGGTGATGTACGCAGGCTCAGGCGGGACTATTCACTCGTGCCGGTCTATGAGGGCGACACCTCAGATGACCAGGCCCTGATCTATGTCTGGGACGGGTTCTGCCCCGTCCACCAGGAGTTCGGGACCGACCAGATCGAGAGTCTGAGGGCCTCCTACCCCGGGATCCACATCGTGGTGCACCCTGAGGTCGAGAAGGCGGTAGCCGAGGCCGCGGACTCTACCGGCTCGACGCAGCAGATCTATAACCGGGTCATCGAATCGCCGGCAGGGTCGGTCTGGGGGATCGGTACGGAACTCCACTTCGTCCAGAGGCTCGCTGCTGAAGTCGCCGACCGAGGTGTCACCGTCTACCCCCTTGCCGACCGCATCTGCAAGAACATGGACAAGACCGACCTTGGTTCGCTGCTTGCAGCCCTGCAGGAGGCACAGGCCATCGAAGCTGGGAAGCCGTCATCAGACCTGATCGTGACGGTCCCTGCTGAGGTACGGGAGTTGGCAGCTGCCGCCCTCAACAAGATGATCGCGATCGTGGAGGGAGCATAGCCATGAAAGAGATCTTCGATGTCCTGATCATCGGTACGGGGATCGCCGGGCTCACGACAGCGATCAGGCTGCAGGAAGCCGGGCTCAAGATCCTGGTCATCTCCAAGGAGAGCGACCCGCTGGAGACCAACACACGGTACGCCCAGGGCGGGATCATCGCCTGGAAGGAGGGGGATGCCCCTGAGTCCCTCGCCGGCGACATCATGGCTGCAGGGGACTTCCACAACAGCACCAGGGCAGTCGAGGTCCTCTCCGCTTCCGGGCCGAGACTCGTCTATGAGTTCCTCATCGATCACATCGGGACGGAGTTCTCCACAGACAGTGAAGGGAAGATCGACTATACCGAGGAGGCAGCCCACTCGGCACGGCGGATCATCCACTTCGAGGACCATACCGGCGAACAGATCGAGGAGGCACTGCTCGCCTATGCGAAGAAGGTCGGGATCAAGATCCTCTCTGACCATACCGCAGTCGACCTGATCACCAACAACCACCACTCGACCGACACGCAGGAACTCTACCGGCAGCGGGAGATCATGGGAGCCTATGTCCTGGACAACCGGACCGGGGTCGTCCATCGATGCTGCTCGAACTTCGTCGTCCTGGCGACCGGGGGCGTGGGCAACCTCTACCAGCATACCACGAACCCGGTCGGGGCCACAGGTGACGGGATCAGCATGGCCTACCATGCCGGGGCAGACATCATCAACGCCGAATACCTCCAGTTCCACCCTACCTCGCTCTACCATAAGGATATAAAGCGCTTCCTGATCTCTGAGTCACTCAGGGGAGAGGGAGCGGTCCTCCAGGACATACACGGCGATGAGTTCATGCAGGATTACTCCGAGCAGGGCAACCTGGCACCCCGTGACGTCGTCTCCCGAAGCATCTATGACCAGATGGGGAAAGACGGCACGGACTATGTCCTCCTTGACCTGGCCAACCAGTACCATGGGGAGGTACCCATCCCGAATCGCTTCTCCCAGATCTACTCGACCTGCCTCTCGGGAGGCATCGACATCACGAAGGAGCCGATCCCTGTCGTTCCTGCCGCGCACTACTTCTGCGGCGGCATCAAGGTCGACGAGTATGGGCGTTCCTCCCTGGCGAACCTCTATGCGGTCGGTGAAGTGAGCTGCACTGGCCTCCACGGCTCGAACCGCCTTGCTTCGACATCCCTCCTGGAGGGTCTCCTCTGGGGATGGAATTCCGCTGGGGACATCCTCTCGACCATGAAGGAGGGCCCTGAAGATGAGGGAATCAGGAGGATCAGGCTCGACCGCTTCGACCATATACCCGAATGGGACACCTCCGGGGTCGAGGAATCCTTCGACTCCCTCCTGCTGAAGCAGGACTGGAAGGCTATCAAGCTCACCATGTGGAACTATGCAGGGATCATCAGGACGAGGAAGGGGCTCGAACGGGCCCGAGCTGACCTGAGCTACTATTCACACCGCATCTATAAGTTCTACCGGGAGGCGGAACTTAACCGCTGGATCATCGAGCTCAGGAATGCCATCACCACAGCCCAGATCATCGTGGGTGCGGCACTCCATAACTCTAAGTCCTCAGGATGTCATTTCCGGCTGGACTGATCCTCCGCAAGGATCGTCTCCCGCCTGTCTGCGACGAGCCTCCTGAGCAACTCATCCGGGACCGGGTGGGCTGCTGAGAAGTGGATCGTCGTACCCGACACCTCGAACCCGGAAAGCTCATCTGCCAGCCGTTCGGCGAGGGTATGGTCCATCATGTAGAGGGAGAGGAACTTCGCCTGCTTCGCGAAGGCAAGCACATCCTTCTTACCCAGCTTGTACATCGGCATCCGGTATTTGAGGCGCTCCTCGAAGTCCGGGTTCTCCCCTACGATGATCGTCCGTATATGCATGAAGACCTCAGCCACCTCAGCGGGCATGCTGCTGATATAAGCAAGCACCTGTTCACTCTGGTCCTTCTTCATCTCCTTCCTCCTTCGACTGATCCTTACTGGTCAGGGTACATCTCCTGCGTGTTGATGTAAACAGTTCTTTTTCTTCCTGGTGAGAACTTCCGGCGAAGGTATGAGTCCCGCACATTGTATGGTCCTCTCCAAATATGCTATAGTAACGGTGACGGGAATATGTTCCCGATCTTCAGGGAGGATGAAGTGAACCTGACAGCCCGAGCCACACTCCTGATCACTGTTCTCTTGCTGGTCGTCCTGCTCACTTCCTGTGAGAGTCTCGAACCTCCTGCAGCCCTGCCTGTCAGTGAATCGGTCGCCCTCACGGCAACCCCTGAGAAGATGCAGCCTGTGGCAGAGACTGTGGAACCTACCGTCCCGGAAACCGTTCCTGAGACACCTGAACCAGCTGTGATCGAGTTGGAGCCGGAACCTGAAGCCCTCCCGGCTGAAGAGCCCGTACCCCCTGCAGTACTGGAAGAACCTGAGACACCAGTTGAGTCACCACCTGCTGCCACCCCAGAGGAGGCCCCTGTCCCCCAGGATACCATCGAGTCACCGGCAGAACCGACAGCTTCAGAAGCTGCACCTGCCCGACCGGCCCATCTCTATATCCTCCATACCAATGACACGAGGGGATTCGTCAGCGGTCCCGGAATCGGTTTCCCCAGATTGAAGACCATCGTCGACCTCTACCGTGACCAGGTTGATTCCCTGCTGCTCGTCGATGCCGGGAACAGTATCTACGGGAACACCTTCTCGGACCTGGATGAAGGTGAGAGCGTTGCCAGGCTCATGGAGGCTGTGGGGTATGATGCCATGGCAGCAGGCCCCGACGACCTGGTATACGGTTTCGACCATCTGCTGGAGCTCAACGGGAGTGCGGGCTTCCCCATCCTGTCAGCCTCCATCTGGGATCCTGCCAGCAGTACATCACTCCCATCCCACGCACTGTTCACCTTTGATGACTTCACCGTCGGGGTCTTCGGCCTCCTCTCCGGGGATGCCCCCGGGACTCTTACCCCTGAAGTCACAGAAGGACTCGTGTTCCATGATACCATCGAAGTCGCCTCCGCCCTGGTCGAGGTGCTCTCCCTTGAGGCAGACGTCATCATCGCCCTGACGAACCTCGGGACTGATGAGGCCTTTCCCGTATCGAGTCTTGCCCTGGCATCGGCCGTCCCGGGGATCGACCTCATCGTGGATGGCAATACCGATTCCCCTGCCCCGGCTGCCATCACCGCCGGTGATACCCTGATCGTGCAGGCCGGGAGCTACGGCCAGGCCGTCGGTGCCGTCGATATAACGATTGATGAGGGAAACGTGACCGGGATCAGTGCGAAGCTCTACACGCTCGCAGATGTCATCAGGGAAGGGATCGTCCCGGATGAAGCAACCAGTGATCTCATCGTTGAGCTCACAGCCTCACAGGAAGCGCTGGCACAACAGCCGGCAGCCCGCCTGCCTGAAACCCTCGAGGGTGAAGAGGAGTCCGTACGTACTCGTCCTTCCTCCCTCGCTGCCGCTGTCACGACAGCCATGATCGATGCGACCGGTTCCGACTGCGCCCTCATCGATGCCGTCTCCTTCCTTGGGTCCTTGGATGCGGGTGAGGTTACCTACAGTGACATCCATGCAGTCCTTGAGCAGGACCAGCCCTGCGTCGTGATCGAGGTCACTGGAGCGCAGCTCGTAGAAGCAGTCGAACACGGGTTAGCAGCCCTGCCGGGACCTGCAGCATCCTACTGCCAGCTCGGCGGACTGACCCCGCTCTACAATATCTTCGAGACCCCTGGGGCCAGGCTCTACGGCCTGAGGCTCAACGGGAAGGCTATTAACCCGGAAGGGACCTACCGGCTGGCTACCAGCCTGTTGATAGCCTCAGGAGACAATGGATATGGGATGTTCTCGGGCAGCACAGTCCTCGAGTCTGCCGGGTCGATCGACCGTATCCTCTCCGGATACCTGTCTGACCTCTTCCCGGTCAGCTTACCTGCAGGAAATCCATAGCAAATCCTGACATAATGCGATATACTGTCTAAAAACGAAGGGACTCTACCGGCTTTTACACGATTTCACGGGAGTCGCACGATAATTCACCACGCAAGGGGAGATGGTTTGCAATGAGAACAGTCATACGCATGCTGCATGAGGCAGCACAACGGTATCCACAACGATCATATACAGCAAAGAAGACGGATGAGGGATGGAAGGGATGGTCCTTCGCAGAGACAGACAGCGAATCAGACCAGATCGCTGCCGCTCTCCTTAAGCTCGGGTTCGCCCGGGAGTCGAAGGTTGCGATCATCTCTGAGGGAAGGCCTGAGTGGATCACCGGGGAGTTCGGTGTTCTCAAGGCTGCCTGTGTCTCAGTCCCCCTCTCGATCAAGCTCTCCTTCGAGGAGGTCGCCTTCCGCGTGAACCATTCTGACTCGAAGGGCTTCCTCATCAGCAGCAATACCATATCGAAGCTGGTCGATGCCTGGCCCCATATCACAGAGAAGCCGGTGATCTTCTACCTCGATGAGCCCGATGCCCATTTCGAGTCTGCACTCAAGGGGCTCAAACTGACCCGGGGCAAGGATATCTACACCTGGCAGGACCTCCTGGAACTCGGCTCCACGGCACTGGGGAAGACTCCATCGATGATCTCGGAGTTGGAGAAGGAGATCGACGAGCAGGACGTGGTGAACATCTGCTACACCTCCGGCACGACCGGGAACCCCAAGGGGATCATGCTCACCCACCTCAACTACTGGGCAAATGCCGTCGACGGCATCGCCCTCTTCGATATCCCCGATGCCACCTTCTCGACGCTGATCATCCTCCCGCTCGACCACTCCTTCGCCCATACAGTGGGGACCTATGCATCCCTGCTCAGGGGGATCACGATGTACTTCGTCGATGCCCGCGGCGGGTCGATGAACATCATCAGGAACATACCGAAGAACCTCGTGGAGACCAACCCGATGTTCCTCATGACCGTCCCCTCGCTCTCGGGTAACTTCATGAAGAAGATGGTCTCAGGAGTCGCCAAGAAGGGCGGGCTCATCAACAAGATCTTCACCGCAGGAGTCGCCGCTGGGATACGGATCAACGGGGACGGCTACAACAAGCCCTCCCTCTGGGTACGCTTCACCAGCTTCTTCCCCCACAAGCTCGCCTCCCTGCTCATATTCCCGAAACTCCGGGAGGTCTTCGGCAGCCAGATCAACTACTGCGTTGGGGGCGGTGCACTCCTCGAGGTACGCCAGCAGAACTTCTTCGCCAGTATCGGTGTCCCGATATACCAGGGCTACGGCCTGACAGAGGCAGCCCCGATCATCTGTTCCAATACGCCGTCAAAACATAAGTTCGGGACCTCGGGCGTCGTCGCACCGAGTATCGACTGCAGGATCATGAAGTCAGAGACAGAAGAGGCCGCAGTCGGGGAACGCGGCGAGATCGTGATCAAGGGCGAGAACGTCATGAAGGGGTACTACAAGAACGAGGAAGCCAGCAACGAGGTCCTCAAAGACGGCTGGCTCTGGACCGGCGACCTCGGCTACTACGACGAGGATGGGTTCCTGGTGGTCACCGGGCGGGCGAAGGCCCTGCTGATCGCCCCGGACGGTGAGAAGTACTCACCAGAAGAGGTAGAGGAAGGTATCATCAACCACAGCACCTGCGTCAGCCAGGTCCTGGTCTACAACGACCACAAGATCTTCACCTCAGGTCTCGTTACCCTCAACCCAGCTGAACTGAAAGCCTGGGCAGGGAACCTCTCCGGCACGGATGACGAGAAGGTCGAGTCGCTGCTGAAGATGATCTTTGAAGACCTGCTGCGCTACAAGAAGGAGGAGCCGGGTCTCATCCCGAAACAGTGGGACCCTGCGAGCTTCGAGATCATCGCGAAGGAGTTCTCCGAGGAGGACAAGCTCGTGAACTCCACGATGAAGCTCGTGCGGTATAAGGTCATCGAGTACTACCAGGACCGGATCGATGCCATGTATGAGGAGAAGGAGTTCTTCAATGACCGCAACCGTGCTGCCGTGAAGGAACTCATCAAGTAAGACCACATGTGAAATAAAAACCGGCTGGACCATCCTCATCTGGTTATGGAGAAGATAGAGACCAGATGGCCCAGCCGGCAGGGTTTTGTTCTGTATACTGAGGCGTTAGCCCCTGCCCTTCTTCATCGAGGCGAGGATCAGGGCGAACGCGATAGCCACCGCTGCGGCTACACCGATCTGCCCGATGCTCAGCAGCTTGCCGAGAGCCGGGGCGACCTTTCCTACCAGCTTGATCAGCTGCATGACGATGATGCCGAGTGCCGCCGTCATGACGATGTGGGCCGGCTTCATCTTCGATGCGAACTGTACGATCATGGCCCCGAAGATCCCGGGAACCGCGAAGTTGAAGGACGCGAGGACCGATGCGGGCATCGCGTTGACGATCGCCTTCCCGCCGATGACGACGACGAAGAGGATCAACAGGTTGACGATGTTCGAGGCTACCAGCCCGAAGGTCCCCGCGATCTCAGCCTTCCGTGTCCCGGTCTCGGTCTCCAGTGCGTTCTGCACGGCCCCTACGACCGGCATTCGCATGTTCCCGATATTACCCGACAGGAACGACATATAGGTACCGATCGGCCCGAGTACGGGAAAGTACGAGATCGGTTCGATCACCCAGATGATCCCGACGAAGCCTGCCACGAAGAGCAGCCCCGAGATGACGACCTCCGTATCGACGGCGAAGCCGCGGATGAAGGTGAGGTAGCAGGGGATCATCAGCGATGCGACCAGTGCGGCAGCGATGGTGATCCGTCCCCAGAAATGGACCTTGTTCGAAAAATCCTGTTCATATGCTTCATTATGTACTGTACTCATCATCTCCTCCTTCATGCTGCCAGTGAGCCGACGATCATGGCAAGGATGATCGCGAATCCCATGGCCCAATCCTTGAGCCATGCCTGCTTCTCCCCGGACCGGGCGATCCGCCCGAGGACGAACATGCTCACCGCACCGGTGATGACGGCTGCAGGGACACCGTATGAAGGATTCTCTGCCTGGATGACCTTGAGTGAATCCTGCAGTGCGTAGACGAAGAAGACCATGAACGGGGTGATAGAGCCGACCAGGGCGATCGTGACCGGGTTCGAGCTCTTCAGCTTCTTCTGTGTGGTATCAAGGCCCTTCGTGAGCAGCAGGGTGGTCACCAGCCAGCCTGCCCCGCCGAGGGTCATGACCCAGCTTGCGGTCGCGAGCAGGGAGTTCGTAAAGTTCTCGGTCCCCAGGGTCCCACCGGAACCGGCTGAGGCCGTGAGGCTCTCGAATGCCGCTGACCCGATCACTCCTACCCTGCTGAGCGTGATCGGCCCCCCGATGAGACCGATGAGCACCACTGCCACGGTGAACACGGCCACAGCCGGTCCTATCGTGCTGATAGAACCGATCTTCATTGCCTTCTTCACCTCTTCGTTCGTCAGTACCCCGGTATCCTTCACATACTTCTTCGCCATCCCGTAGTAGATCAGTGACTGGACTACGACGAGTGACACGATGATGATCGAGAGTACCCACATGACTGGACTGTTTGCCATCTGCATAACTGCTTCCATTACCCATTACCCCTTGTTATTATTGATTTTCCCTCTTCTACTGATGTTCCTCAAGCCAGCTCATCGCAGAATGTGCCAGTAAAGCTGCCCCCTTCGAGAGGACTGACTCATCGAAGGTCACCTTCGGATGGTGCATCGGGTAGACCTCCCCATCGGTATTGCTCGATGAGATCATAACAGCCGCGGCAGGGATCCTTGATGCGATGAAGGCGAAATCCTCGGAAGCGGACATCCGCCCCTTCCCCATTGCCCCGAGGTCGATGACCTCATCCTCTCCGAAGACCTCGCCAGCATACCGCTTCGTCGCCTCCCTCAGCGCCGGGTCATTCTGCATCGCCGGGCAGGGGCTGTGGAAGGTTACCTCAGCCCTGCATCGATACGCCTGGGCGATCGATACGGCGAGTTCCTCGATCCGTTCTTTTGACAGTTCCCTGATTGAAGGGTCATAGGTCCTGATGGTCCCCTGCATATAGGCGGAGTCGGGGATCACGTTCGCCGTAGCCCCCCCGGTCATCTGACCGACTGTCGCGACGAGGAAGTCATCGGGCCCGATCTCCCGCGAGTAGATCTCATGGATGGCGAGGTGTATATTGCTCATGGCAACCAGGGGATCGACCCCGGTGTTCGGCATGGCGCCGTGGCACCCCTTTCCCCTGATGGTGATCTCGAACCGATCATGGGATGCGAGGATAGGCCCTTCCTGCATAATCAGGGCCTTCCCGGTCGGGATGTTCCTGTCACTCAGTACATGGAGCATCATACCGGCATCAACGTCCGGGTTCTCAAGTATACCAGCCTCTACCATGGAGGAAGCCCCCCTGAGCAGTTCCTCTGCCGGCTGGAAGAGCAGTTTAACCCTGCCCTTCAACTCCGATTCATGCGCCTTCAATAGGCGTGCCGCCCCAAGGAGCATGGTCGTATGGAGGTCATGCCCGCAGGCGTGCATGTTCCCGGTCTCCGACCTGAAACCAAGGTCGGCCGCTTCGGAGATCGGCAGGCCGTCCATATCTGCCCTGAGGAGGAAGACGCTCCCGGTACTTTCTGGCCCGATCAGGGCCGTGAGGCCGGAATTGCCGATCTCCTGGAAGGCTATCCCGGCTGCTGTGAGCTCTCCTTTTACCTGGCTGATCGTCCGGGGAAGGTCGAAACCGCTCTCAGCATGCTGGTGGAGCTCACGCCGGATAGCTACAAGATCCTTCTGCAGGGCACGCGCCTTCTCGGTCATATTGGTCATAGAACACTCCTGGATAGCCGTTTATGAAGGGAGACTCATTCCCGCAGGGAGAGTCCCGCCATGCAATGACATCCTCCCCGACCCAAGGGTCGGGGTATCCTAGTCATTGGTTAAAATCAAGTTCTATCTGACCCGAATAGATTTTCTTGTATTCGTCCTGTTTCCCTTGATTCTCTATGTATCTTCTTATGGTTTCCTTCCCTGCGTACAACCCAACGGTATTTGCGTAAAACCCTGCTGTCCACAATGATCCTCCCCATAACTGTTCCCGTCTAATCTTTGGATGCCTCTTAAAGATCTCCCTTGCGGTGATACTTTTGATGGTCGTTACGATTTTACTCACGGGCATCGTCGGAATCCCTTGTACCAAAAAGTGTACATGGTCTTCTTCCAATCCTATCTCGATAAATCGTAACTCGTACCGTTGTTCGATTCCCAGGCAAATCTCTTTTAGGCTTTCCTCTACCTCATGGATAAAGATCTTCCGTCTATACTTTGCCGGAAATACCAAATGATACATTAGAAGGGTCTTGTTATGACTTTTATAGATATGTTCATCCATCCTTCTAATGTATCATACTCAACCGCCCCAAGGGGCGGGGAATGTAACCCCCTTCAGATTCATCTGGTGATGAGCTAATGCTGGAGTAGAGCTGGAATGCATAATCATTGTATAAGCATACATCTCATATGTCAAATAAATTTTATACTGTGTTAAATATTTATTTTATAGTGTATTAAATATTATAGCAGTGCAGGCAACCGCACTCGTCAGACGAGATCACTGCAATAAGATAATTTTTTCTTATGTTGCAATGGGTTACGGAAGCAGGTCGGTCAGCTCGCCGAGGCCCTCATGGAGGCTCTCCCGGTCGATGCGAATCTGGTACCCGATGAAGGGGGCGGAGCGCAGGCTGTAACGCATCCCAAGGGCAATATTGAAGTTGAAGATGGTGAAGAACCGCTTCTGTACGTCATCTCTCGAGAGTTCAGGCTGCTCGAGCAGCAGTGCATCGATGTTCCGGTTCATGACGTCATAGAATTGCCGGATCCCGGAAAGCTGGGCAAAACCAGCCTCCTCGGCGGTCTGGGGAGTGCTGAAGATCTGGTAGTACTCTACGATGAGCTTCATGATCTTCGGGCAGTCGAGGTACCGGTCGAGTACGGTATGCAGCAGGTTCTTCAGGTTCTCCAGGGGAGAGTCCACCTGGGGCGGTTCGGGGAAGTCATAGAGCTCTGAGAAGCACTGGTAGAGGACTGCCAGGATGATTTCACGTTTCTCTGGGAAATAGGCATAGAAGGTAGGCCTGGTGATCTCAGCTGACTTGATGATATCCTTGATGGTCGTCTGTGCGATCCCCTGCCGCTCGAACAGCCTGCGGCTCTTCTGCAGGATCTTCTTGCGGGTCTTCGCTTTCGTGGGACTCAGGTAGCCCACGGCCATAGGATCGTTCATAACGTTCTTCATACGGATTCTTTCTCGTCAGGACGGGATATCCATCCGGGTTCTCATTCCCGGGCAGACTCCAAAAAAAAGACCTTGGATGATATTCATCAAGGTCTTCTCTTGCACAAGATGCAAAGACTACATCAGGTCTTTTGCTTTTCGTGCTGTGTTGCCGGTCTTCTCACAGTAAGCCATATGCTTCATCTTACCGTTCTCGAACACCGATTTCATCTTGATCGTTCCGCCCCATCGACTGGTAAGTGTCTGAGCACCTTCTCGTCGGGCGTTTTTGGATATAGGTCCAGCCATATTGATAATCCTCCAATAGTTCTCACAGGTTCTAACAATATATAGAAACATCCCTGTTTGGTCAAAGGGTTTGTTGCCCAATCCCTTGTTTTTCTCTATGTTAACTATATGCGTTTATGGGATTTTGTCAAGAAGGGAGTACGGATGATCTTCATCCTGCCCATCCTCATCTACCGTCACCTCATCTCCCCCCTCATCCCGAACCGCTGCATCTACACTCCGAGCTGCTCTTCCTATACGATCGACGCCATCAACAGGCACGGGGTGATCAAGGGCCTGCTGCTCGGGATCTTTCGCGTCGGGCGCTGCCACTCCATGTTCACCGGGGGTGAGGACCCGGTACCCGACGAGGTCAGCTGGCAGCAGATCAAGATCGACTACCGGAACTTCCGGGACCGGTGACTCATGTTCACTGGTTTCCCTGCGTGATCTCCCGCACGAAGGGGATGAGCACGTTCAGGGCGTTCTCGTTATAGCCCCCTTCCGGTATGATGATGTCCGCATAGATCTTCATCGGCTCGATGAACTCGAAGTGGCCCGGCCGCACGACTTCCAGGTACTGCTTCACGATCGACTCCACCGTCCGGCCGCGTTCCTGAACGTCCCGGTTCATCCTCCTGATGAACCTGATGTCATCAGGGGTATCGACATAGAGCTTGAGGTCAAGGAGTTCCCTGATCTTCGGGTCGTACAGCACCATCAGCCCCTCGATGATCACGAGGCTCCGGGGTTCCACCCGGACGGTCTCCTCGCTCCTCCGGTGGTGGACAAAGTCATAGACCGGCATCTCGACCGGTTCGAAGGACTTCAGGGCAGAGAGGTGTTCATGGAGCAGGGCGGTATCGAAGGCCTCGGGATGGTCGAAGTTGAAGGCCGTGATGTTGGAGTTCGAGATGAATTCCGCTGACTTATAGTAGTTGTCCTGGGGAAGGAAGACGAAATCGGGGACGATCTCCGATATCTTCCGCACGATGGTCGATTTACCCGAGCCCGATCCCCCGGTGATCCCTATGATCTTGACACTCCTGTTCATTCCAGCCTCCAGTCGATGTGCATATTTTCTACCCTATGAAACCATACTTCTGTAGTCACATCAAGGGAAAGTTCTTGAAAGCTCCCGGGATTCCCTGTACGGTATACCTATGAGATACGAAGCCGCTACCGTAGATGAGTATATCGCAGCCGTACCGGCAGACCGGAAGGGACCGCTCGAGGCCCTGCGGGCCGTACTGCTCGAGCATCTTCCCGAAGGGTTCGAGGAGGGTATTTCCTACGGCATGCCCTCCTACTCCGTCCCGCTCAGCCTCTACCCGGCCGGGTACCGCGGGGATACGGGTATACCCCTGCCCTTCATCTCCTTCGCCTCCCAGAAGCAGTACATCAGCTTCTACCACCTCGGCATCTATGCCGATAAGGGTCTCCTCTCTTGGTTCACCGGGGCGTACGGCCTCCTGGGCATCGGGAAACTCGATATGGGGAAGAGCTGTATCCGGTTCAGGAAGCCTGGACTCATCCCCATCAGCCTGATCGGGGAACTTGCCGGGAGGATGACTCCCGATGAGTGGATCAGGATCTATGAGTCGCACCTGAGTCGCTGATGAACCCCGGAATTTCTTATCTTTCTCAACGATCTTCATACTCTTTCTAGGTGAAATCAGGTATAATGGGTATACAGAGTCCTGTATATGATAAAGATAAGAACGATCCTCATAACGATACTGCTGATACTTACCTCATCACTCCTTCCCGCGGAGGACCTCCTGCTGGCGAGCTGGAACATCAGGATCCTTTCGGACGGGAGCAGGGATGACTCAGAGCTGGCACAGATCGCCTCGATCATCGAGCGGTACGACCTCGTTGCCGTGCAGGAGGTGCGGGACACCCGCGTCCTCGACCGGCTCACCGGGATGCTCCCCGGCTGGGAGTACACGGCCTCGGAGCCGGTCGGCAGGGGGGTCAAGGAGCTCTATGCTTTCCTCTACCGGACGGACCGGGTCACCCCCCTCTCCCCGGCGATGGTCATCGATGACCCGGGTGATGTGTTCATCCGGGAACCGGCTGTGGCCTCCTTCCAGGCAGGTGCCTTCGATTTCACCCTCGTCTCCAACCATATCCTCTTCGGTGACTCCAAATCCGACAGGAGGGAGGAGATCGTGCTCCTTGACGACCTCATGGCCCTCATCGATGCACTCAACGGGGATGAGGGGGACATCATCCTCCTCGGGGACTTCAACATGCCCGCCTCCGACAACGGCTGGAACATGAACGGCTACACACCGCTGGTATCGCCGGGGCTGAAGACGACCATCACCGATACCAGCTCCTACGACAATATGTGGCTCCCTGAGGGAGAGACCAACCACAGCGAGTTCATCGCCTTCGAGGGGGCCTACCGTTTCGACGAGATCCTCTTTGCGGATGACGATGCTGCAAAGCTCGCGGTATCCGACCACCGGCCGATCTCGGCCCGCTTCTCCACTGACTATGATGATGATGGGGGTTCGGGAGTGCTCCCGGCGATCTCGTTCGACCCCGGTGGAGCGGGGACGAAGGCGGAATCCATCGTAGGCGACCATGTCTATATCGCGGAGGTCGTGACCTCCCCGACAGATTCGGAGAGCGTCACCCTCTACAACCCGACAGACAGGCCTGTGCAGCTGCGCGGCTGGGTCCTGGGGGATAAGAACGACCCGAATGCCTACCGCTTCGCCTCCCGGGTGCTACGTCCATCTACCTACCTGGAGGTCACGCATGACGCCCTGCCCTTCCAGATCAACAATCGCGACGAGATCATCTACCTCTTTGACGATACCGGTGATATGATCAGTATATGGGAAGATTGATGAGGAGGAACCCTGTAGTGAGAAGAGACCATACGCTCAAGGGGTATGCCCTGGTGAACGATCTCTTATGTGCCGGCATGATCACGGTCAATGTGCTTGCGAACCTGCTGCCGATCGGCGGTGTCACCACGGCTGAGGTATCAGGGGCATATGAGACGCTCTTCACCCCGGCAGGGTACACCTTCGCGATCTGGGGAGTCATCTACCTCCTGCTCCTCGGATTCTGTGTCTACCAGACCTACCTTGCCTTCACGCCGTCGCACCCTGACAAGGAGCTCATCATAGGTGTCGGTCCCTGGTTCGCACTATCGTGTGCAGCCAACATCGGGTGGATCTTCAGCTGGCACCACCGGTTCATCCTGCTGAGCATGGTGCTGATGGTCATCATCCTCATCTCCCTGGTACGGACCTACAGACTGCTTGGGATCGGGACGGTCGTAGTTCACCCGACCGTTCGGACCTTCCTCCACGTGCCGGTCAGCATCTATACCGGGTGGATCACGATAGCCACCGTCGCGAATGCCGCGGTACTGGCAGTCAGCCTTGGCTGGGACGGGACACCTGCGACACCGCAGTTCTGGACTGCGGCGCTCATCCTCATCGCCCTGCTGCTCACTGCTGCGGCGCTCTACCGCAAGCATGACATCTGGTATGCGATCGTGGTCACCTGGGCCCTCTCGGGTATCCTCGTGCGCCACATTACCTTTTACGAAGCGTCCTATCTTTCAGTTCTCATAGCCGCCTCCATCTCGATCGCCCTCTCAGGTGCCTACACGCTCTACCTGGCGATCATCGGGAAGGTATACCGTTAGATGAAGAACACGGACATACGGCAGCTCAGGCACCAGGACCTCTCGGCGGAACTCTTCACCGCCTTCAACAGGCACCAGGAGATCACCCAGTGCTGGAAACGGGCGGAGAACCTCTGGAAACTCGAGCCCCATAACGACACCCGGGACTGGAACGAGACGCAGCGCTACTACCTCCTGCTCGACCTGCATAAGACCATCGGCATGGGGGGCAACGTCTCCGGGCTCTTCGAGGGTGAGAGGCTCATCGGGTTCTTCTCCCTGGAATCGTTCAGGTTCGGGATGCAGCGGGATTATGTGCAGCTCTCCCACTTCCATATATCCAGTGAGTCGAGGAGGCAGGGACACGGAAGGATGCTCTTCGGGCATGCATGCCGTGCAGCGAGGGACTTCGGGGCGAAGAAACTCTATATATCATCGCTGTGCTCACCCCATACCATCACCTTCTACAGCAGGATGGGTTGTGTCGAGGCAGAAGAATACAACCAGTTGATCGCCTCCAGGGAACCGGGGAGCATACAGCTTGAGTTTGACCTGGTCAACGCTCCTGGATAGCAGCAACAGATTTCTTGATGACCATCTTCGTCTTGAGCACGGTCTCCCGTGGGAAGTCCTTCCATCGTCCCTGAATTCGCTCGATGAGCAGTTCGGCAGCAAGCCTGCCTATCCTCTCCGTCGGCTGTTCTATCAAGGTCAGTCCAGGCGAGATCGCCTCGCTTACCG
Organism: Spirochaetia bacterium; assembly: GCA_963677595.1. Classification (GTDB taxonomy): domain Bacteria; phylum Spirochaetota; class Spirochaetia; order CAKZLE01; family CAKZLE01; genus CAKZLE01. The sequence goes on along the minus strand of OY782041.1, from coordinate 3,605,216 downwards.
CGAAGTTGTCGAACCCGAAGATTGAGAGTTCATCAGGTATGGTGATCTGCATGTTCACGATCGACAGCAGCACCCCCATCGTCATATCGTAACTCATCGGGAAGATGGCAGTTGGCGGGTTACCAGCTGCGATAAGCTCATTGAAGCAGGCTGATCCCTTCTTTGCGCTGAAGTCGGCCCACCTGACCATCGACTCATCCCAGGGAATGTCATAGGTGTCAAAGGCATCCCTGCAGCCCCGGTATCGATCCATACCGACATAGGAACTCTTCCTACCCGCCAGGAAAGCGATCCTCCTATGGCCATGGTTGATCAGGTATTCAGTCGCACTGAATGCCGCATGATAGTTGTCTGAGGTGATCGAATCGGTATCAAGCCCGTGTACCTTGTCATCGATGACGATGACCGGTTTTCTCTCATTCAGGAACTCCTTCAGTTCCGAGACCACATCCCCTTCCAGGCCGGACGGGAACAGCACAAGCCCATCGATAGATCGATGCCTGAGTTCGGAGAGCCTTTGCTTGAGCAGATTAGGATCACGATGGAAGTTGCAGAGCAGGATACTGTACTGATGATCCCGCAGGGCATCATCCATCGCTTCGATGATGCTCATGAAGAACTCGACATTGATCTCCGAGACGATGACGGCGATCGTCATCGACTGTCCGGTCCTCCTTGCCCTGGTCACGATATTCTCCTCATACCCAAGGTCATCGATCGCCTTCTCAAGCTTCTCACGAGTATTCTTCCTGACTGTCTCTCCATTTATGAAACGGGAAACCGTCCCGAGGGAGACTCCTGTCCTCTCTGCGATATCTCTCAGTGTTACTGACATAATGCTATGTTTTTCAATTCCCCATCAAGCTTCACCCTATCACCAGCCTGAAGGCTGATCACACGGACTTTTTCGCTGCACCATATCTCCCATTCAGCAGGTACCGTACTGTGCAGCTGGATATACTCTACCATATTTTCTGACCATGTTATATCGAGAATCGTTCCCCCGGGAAGATAATACCCCCTGAATGTACCATGAGTCCATGATTCCGGCAGTGCCGGCAGCAGGGAGATCCTCCTTCCGACTCGCTGCACAAAGAGCTCAGGGATCACTCCCGGTATCCCAAGGTTCCCATCGATCTGGAACGGCGGGTGGGCACAGAGCAGGTTCGGGTAGCAGCCGCTCCCTGAATACTTCACATGCCGGTCATGCGGGTCAACGAGCTTCAAGAACCTGTCGAGCAGTTGCTCAATGAGTTGAGGATCTCCCAGCCTTGCTGCCAGGGCGATCTTCCAGACCGTGCTCCAGCCTGTCGTATCCTGTGCCCGATCCTGGAGTGATACGGCAGCAGCATCCCGGAACTCCTCGTTTCCCTCTGCATGCAGTAGATTCCCCGGGAACAGGCTGTAGAGGTGCGACTGGTGTCGGTGTCCCTCGAATTCCAGGTCGACATCATCTGACCACTCCTGCAGCTGGCCGAACCTGCCGATCCGGAATGGCTGTATCCTCCCTACTGCCCATTGTGCCCATTGAGTAAGTCCTGCATCGCAGATACCCCGCTCACTCAGCTCTAGATAGGCCTGGATCGCCTCCTTGGACAGTGAGAGGTCCATAGTCGATCCGGAACTGACTGCAAGTCTTCTTCCTTCCCAGGAGAACCGGTTCTCAGGTGATGTCGAGGGAGCTGTAGTGAGCATCCCCTCCTCATCCAGGAAGAGGAAATCACGGAGGAACCGGATGGAACCTTCCAACAGGGGGAGGACTCTCTCCTCGATGAACGTCCTATCAGGAAGGTATTGTGCTGCATCCCAAGCCATGATCGAGATCCAAACGCCTGAGAAGGGCCAGAGCGAGTATTCTGCATGTCCCTTGACGATCCCCTCCGCGGTACATCCGCGAGGATGCGTCTGTGCCCAGATATCGCTCTGGTGATGCGAGCACCAGCCTCCTGCACCATACAGGGCTTGTGCGGTCTGCTTCCCGTTTTCCATGAGTCTCATTGCATAATCGTACAAGGGGCGGGAACAGTCTGCCAGTCCAGTGATGCAGGCTCCCCAGTAGTTCATCTCCAGGTTTATATTCATGGTATAGTTCGACCACCACGGGGGGGCTGTTTCCGTGTTCCAGATACCCTGGAGGTTCGCAGGCTGGCTTCCTTCACGTGAGGAGGCGATCAGCAGGTACCTCCCGAAGTTATATACCGCCTCGATGAGCTTTGGGTCATGCGAACGTCCCCACGTACTCAGTGTGTCAGGCAGCAGGACCTCAGGAGTATCGTCTCCTGTCAAAGACAGGGTATTGCGAGCATACAGTTCATGGACATCTTCTGCGTGACGTCTGCGAACCTTCTCATACGGCTGTGCGGCTGCCCGGGCAAGTGCCGCAGAAGCTTCCACTGCAGGGTCATGTCCATCCCAGTCTGTCCCGGTACAGATATAGAGGATGAACTCATCCGCGTCCGTGATACAGATGGCATCATCTTCGATCCTGATAGTCCCGCTGCTGCTGACAGCCGTGCAGGCGACAATCCCCGATATCCCCTCCCCTTCACAGAATCTTGGCCTCTCATCAAGGAAGAAACCATCCATCTCACTGGCTGCCTGTATATAGTACTGGAGGGATGTCCCGTCAGAGGAGGCGACCGCCGGTCTCTGCGGGTATGGGCTGGTATACTCGATCCGTCCAGACAGCACCCTTCCCGTCCTTGAGGAGAATCGGATCACACTACAGGAATCCGGGTAGGAGACGAAGCCCTCTGTCTCCAGACCGCCGTCTCTCTGGCTGTAGATCCCCCGTGAAAGGTCCAGGCTTCGACGATACGTTCCCGTACCGATGCTTGCATCGTGGGTGAAGGTCAGCATCCCCATTGGCTGGTAGGGATAGGTGAATCGTCCCGGGGCAAGCTGCTCCAGGAGGTCTTCCGCCTCCCCATACTCCTTGCGTGCGATCAGTTCCCGTATGGATGCAAGCTGCTCAGGAGACAGTACAGATTCGCCCTTCCTGCTGTGCCCTGCCCAGAACGTGTCATGGTTCAGTGAGATCCGCTCACTCCCTTTACCGCCCCAGAGGGATAACCCGATGCTGCCGTTACCCAGCAGGAAACTCTCCTCCCAGCAGCGGGCAGGCTCGTTACATGTCAGTATATCAGTGTTCATGTGTGGTCCTATTCGTATGAGTCATGCCTAGCCCTTGATCCCGCCGGAGGTCAGCCCCTTCTTGATCTGGCTGCTGAATATGATGAAGATGATGACAACGGGTACTGCAAGAAGCACCAGTGCCGCATTGTATCCCCCGATATCCTTCGGTGAGATCGTCTGGGTACGATTGAAGCTGCTCACCATCTGGGTAGCGGTCGTCAGTGACCGTTTGGAGAGCAGGAAAGTAGGGAGCAGGAAGTCCTGGAAGGACCAGACGAACTGAAGGATCCCAAGATTGACCAGGGCGGGTTTGCTCAGGGGAAGATAGATCATGGAGAACGTCTGGAACATGCTGGCACCGTCGATGGATGCAGCTCCCATGAAGTCATTATGGATCCCGTCATAGGCATTCCTCATCAGCAGGACACCGAACGGTAAGGTCAGCGCCACCTGGGGGAGCGAGATCGAGAGATAGGTGTTCAGCAGCCCCAACTCCTTCAGGCTGAAGAACAGGGGTATCAGGATCGTGACTCCCGGGATAGAGAGCAGTGCCAGGGTCAGGATGTAGAGGACATTGCTCAGCCTGAAATCGATCTTCGAGAAGCAGAACCCAGCCAGTGCGGAAACACTGGTCGTCAGCAGGACTGACAAGGATGCGATGATGAACGAATTGATGAGGGCCTGGAAGAAGTATATCCCGTTTATCTTGCTTGTGAGCACATAGGTATAGTTCGCCAGGCCGAAGAACTTGGTGGAGTTGAACAGGGCCGAACCTACGGGGATCAGCCAGATGAGGGTCACCAGACCGATGAAGAACCCGGCAGCAGCCCTGCTGCGCCTCTCCAATGTGAACAATCCCTGCTCCTTCATGATGCCCTCCTGCGTTTCGGTGTTATAGATCGGTACAGTACAGAGGTCTGGATCAATGCGAAGACCAGGGCGATGAGCAGGACCACGGTAGCCGCTGCGCAGACGAACCCTACCTGCGATCCCTGCCTGGTAAATCGGTAGATATAGGTGCCGGTGATCTCTGTCGCGAAACCCGGTCCACTGTTGGTCAGGAGGAAGACAGACTCGAACATCCTGAAGCTTGCCAGGATCGATGATATGATGATCGTCTTATGACTGTTGGCTGCCAGGGGATAGAGGATCCTGGTGAGCATGGTCCATAGACCGGCGCCGTCGATCCGAGCTGACTCAAGGATGCTTGGGGGGATCGCTCCCAGCTCAGCATTGTAATAGAGCATGGGGATCCCGATCATATAGATGAAGATGCTCATGACCGAGAGATACGCAAGCGTGGGATTCGTGAGCCACATCAGGTTCTCGGTGTTCACTCCGATCATGGAGAGGAGCCCGTTGAGCGTCCCGGTATGGTGCTCGAGCATCTGGCGGAAGACCGTGGTGACAAGGGCCCGCGGCAAGATCGAGGGCACGAAGATGACGGCGAACATCAACTTGCTGAACCTGATGTTCAGCGAGAGGAAGGTCGCGAACAGGAACCCGATCGTGATGCCTGATATGACCACGACCAGGGAGAAGACCAGGTTGTTACCGATGCTCCTGAAGAACAGGGGGTCGGCAAAGAGGGTCCGGTAGTTATCAAGGCCGATGAACTCCGTATTGGAGAATGAGAGATCCATCCTGTAGAAACCGTTCTTCAGGATGAAGAAGATGCTGTAGAGAAGGAAGAACCCCACTAACAGGGCCAGAGGCAGCAGGAAGAAGAATGCATCCCTACCCTTTGTCTGCCCTATTCGCTGCCTATTCATATGTATGCTGCTCCTCACGGTACCTGCTCCATCATCAAGGTCAGAGCAGGTACCCTTGTTCTGTGTTTAGTTATATTTTCCTGACTCGAACTCTCGCTGGATATCGGCGCAGGCAGCTTCGATATCGTCACCGTATTCTCCGCCAAGCACTTTCTGGATATACTGTCCGATCACGTCACTGAATGCAGACATATTGTTCCGATGCGAAGTCGCCCCGGAGACCAACTCCACGACCAGGTCCCAGCCTTCTGACCCTTCCGGCGAGTCGAAGAGGTCTGCCGGCAGTTTGGAGTCCACTTTGTTGGGAACTAGGAACATCCCCTCGTTCATCTTGTCAAAGCCGGCTCCGCCAGTCAGGTAGAAGATGAATTCGGCAGCAAGGGCCTTATGCTCAGAGTTCTCCGGGATCGCGAATCCGCCTTCGGTGAACGCCCTCAGCGTGGCCTTCCCGCTTTCCCTCATGACTGGCATCGCCATAGCCCCTACATTCCCCACCAGGATCCCGCGTTCCTGCCGGAACGTGCTTGAGAGCCTGGGAGCTTCCCAGGTTCCCTGGTAGAAGATCGCTGCCTTGCCTGTGTCAAAGAGTTCCGATGCCCTGCCGTACCCGATATCATTCATATTGGTGAAGACCCCGTCATCGAACATGGTCTTCATGTCCCGGACAGCCTGCACATATGCAGGGTCGTCCCATCGGCCGCCCCTGCCATAGCGTATATCATTGTAGAGGTCCGATTCCTGGGCCAAGAGGGTAAGGACCATCTCATCGAGGAACCATCCGTCCCCGGTGAAGACCACCGGCATGATGTCAGGCCGTTCGGACTGTATGGTTGCAGCGACCTGCTTCATCTCCTCATAGGTCTTCGGTACGGTCAGTCCCAACTCATCAAAGATATCCACGTTATAGAGGCCGATAGCTGACCCATAGCGCCCATTGGTCACAAACAGGAGATCATCGCTTTCTGTCTGGTCCCTGCTGATCTGCAGGTCGAGGGGATTGAAGACAGATTCCCAGTCACCCCCTGCGATATCGGCGAAATAGGGATCGAGGGGTTCAAGATAGCTCTTCACCTTGGCTGGCATGAGCCCGGTCTGCACCCCGATGATATCGAGCTCCTCTTCCGCTGCCAGCGCTACCGGCAGCTTCTCCTGGTAGACCGTCGATTCCATGACCGTGAGGTTCACGGTCACACCTGGATGGTCCGCCTCGAAATCATCGATGATGGGCTGGATCACCTCTGCAGCAGGATGCCACGTCCAGTAATTCAATTCCACAGAGTCATCCTCTGCCGCTCCTGATGCGAATGCTACTGCAGCTGCACAAAGCAGCATCAGCATACTGACACCAAACTTCTTCATATACCACTCCTTTTTCTGTTCTAACAGGTTTTAATTTGAACATGTTCAATACTAGCACCATAACAAGACTCTGTCAAACAGAAAATATGTGATAATATTCTCATCCTATATAACTCATATACGGCTTTCAATGTATTTAATCATATACCAACCAAGAAGCCACCACCTGGATGGTAGTATCTTTTTTTGAACACTTTCATTTTTCATACTTTTCCATATCTAAATCGCAGGTCAAATCACCAGACAGCTGTTCGCCGTACTCACCGGCCATGCCCCTGCAGGATATGGAGAGAGGCAGGACCTGAGAGTTCCTGCTCGATACTCAATCCTGCGGCATTGCTCGTTCTCAGCTCAATAGCTAAGAGGGATGAGAAAGCAGCCTTCTGGAAGAACTGGACCCCTGAGCCTGCTCTGATCACCCAGAGCCCTGCATAGAGGAGCATCGGTATGAACAGGAGGGCTGTACGCATCCTGGTACTCCTGGCAGAAAAGGCCTGTCTCTGGGCGAGTATCCTCGTGAAGGCGATGAAGACCTGGCTGAATACCAGCAGCCCGCTGCCAATCGAATGAGTGAAGCTGTTGAGGTCTGTCGGGCAGCAGGCGATCAGGGCACCGAGCCCGCCGAGCAGGTAGAGCAGTCTGTAGAGACTATCGTTTGCTGCAGGGAATCGACGGTAGTGAACACCGAGCTTGAACATATACCATCCCATCAACAGCATGGAGAGGTTATAGAGGATGATACCCCATCGGTTGGGAATGCCTCCCGGCGTATGCAGGGCGCCGAGGTCGCTTATGGCAAAGGAGAAGAGACGGAAGGGTTCGGCATAGGTGAGGATCGCACATACCCATAGGGATACTACCAGGAATATCATACGGTAGGTGATCATCTCGACATACAGGGCCCCCGACGGGGGCAGCTCCCTATGCATAGGTCCCCCCTCACCTACAGTATACCCTGCCGGCAATGCGGGGTAAACCTTGGGGCCTTGTATTTGTTCTGAGCCAAAAAAAAGGCATCCCCCGTGGATGGAAGATGCCTTAAAATCGGGCTGAGTGGATTCGAACCACCGACTTCTTGGTCCCGAACCAAGCGCGCTAGCCCCTGCGCTACAGCCCGGTTTTGTTTCGGGAAACGGGAGCGACGGGGATTGAACCCGCGATCTCCGGCTTGACAGGCCGGCGCGATAACCAGCTTCGCCACGCCCCCATTGCGTATCGCGTTTCACACTATAATGAAAGAGAGTACCTCTGTCAACCACTCTTTTAATTGACACTTTAGAACGTACATGATATTTTTTCTCTTGATACGAAAAGCTCACTTCCTATACTGGGAAAGAGTGTTCATGAGGTACGGCATTCCCTCATCAGAGAACGCTGGGCTGATCCTGGAGGTCATCCCTGCTGTCTTAGAAGAATCCTGAAGGACCACGTGTCCTGAAGGAAGTTGCCCATAAGCTGAATCACTAAGTTATTTGTAACAAAAGGACGTATCGATGCCATCAGAAAAACAAGACAACGTAAAAGAGTTCAAGAATACCAAAGAGGACCATAAGAAGAAAAAGAACATCACCTGGTTCCTCGGTGCGTTATTCCTCATATTGACCGTCGCGGTCTTCGTGCTCAGCCCCCTTGCAGGGGTCTTCTCCCCATCCTCCTCATCCCTCGTCTTCGGCGAGTACGATGGGACCCCGATCGAATATGCATACGGGAACTATTTCTACGAGCAGCAGCAGAACATCGCTGCAAGCTGGGACGGGGACCTGTCATCGGACACCTACCAGTGGGAGATCTACCAGATCTGGAAACAGGCGTTCGATAATACGGTGATCAATACCGCGATCATGAACCAGGTGGAGCAGAGCGGGCTCTTCGTAACAGACTCCGCGATCGACTCCTACCTGCTCACACAGGGACCCTATATCGACGAGAACGGGAATTTCAGTGCTGAGGCCTATAACGGCACGAGTGATTCGCAGAAACAGGTCATCCGTGATTCCGTCAAGGACTCCATCGCATACCAGACCGTGGTGAACGATATGTTCTCCTCAATCTACTCCGAGAAGGAGATCGAATATATCAAGTCACTCGCTGCTGAGGAGAAGGCCTTCAAGTATGTGGTCTTCCCCCTCTCTGACTACCCCGAAGAACGTGTACTTTCCTACGCACAAGCGAACCTCATGAACTTCACTGAACTCGACATCAGCCTCATCACCCTCTCCGCCGATGACGAGGCTGCAGCGAACAGTATCTACGCAGACATAAAGAGCGGGGCAGTACTCTTCGAGGATGCCGCAAAGAACAACTCAACTGACAGTTATGCAGAGAACGGCGGAGATGCCGGCTGGTTCAGCTTCAATGACCTGGCACAGTTCTTCGAGAACGAGGATGCTGTCCATACGATCTTCTCTCTCGGGGCCGGGGAAGTCAGCGACCTCTACGAGACCGCCTACGGCTACAGCATCATCAGGGTCAATGACGGCCCGAGGATGCCCGATCTCACCGACCCTGATAAGATCGACTCCATCAGGACCTACATGATCGGCAATGAGACCGAGCTCGTCACGAACTACATGACTCAGCAGGCTGAAGCGTTCGCAGCCCAGGCTGCAGGTGATTTCGATGCAGCGGCAGCGACCAGCAGCCTCGATATCCACGAGGCGTCATCGACACCGCTCAACTTCAACAGCTCCACCTTCCTGAAATCTTTCGCATACACCGATGCTGACCAGTACCTTGCATCCATCGGGTCCGACGAGGCTGCCTTGAAGGCGCTCTACTCGACTGATCCCCAGCAGGTATCACCCATCATCTCCTTAGGTGACGGCCTGCTCGTCGCATACTGCACCGAGGTCGTCGATGCGACGGACTCCATGGACACCTTGAGCCTCTACTATCCCTACATGGTTCAGCAGATCCTCCAGCAGGAGTACACCGACCAGGTCTTCGCCAGTGACAAGCTCACTGACAACTTCATGCAGATCTTCTTCGCAGAGGTGCTGCAGAACAGCTAGGACCAGGCCGCCTGCAGGCGGTACATTCAAGCACATGAAAAAAATCCGATACGATATGTATCGGATTTTTTCATGCCTGCAGGCCTTAGCTGTATGTCTTGGGAGTTCTCTGATGTGATCAGTCCTCCTCATCCCCCTTGAGGACCGCGAGGAATGCGCTCTGCGGGACTTCGACGTTCCCGACCATCTTCATGCGCTTCTTTCCCTCTTTCTGCTTCTCGAGCAGTTTTCGCTTTCGTGAGATATCACCGCCGTAGCACTTGGCCGTGACGTCCTTCCTGAAGGCCGAGATCGTCTCACGGGCGATGATCGTGTTCCCGATAGCCCCCTGGATGGGGATCTTGAACTGCTGCTTAGGGATCTCACCCCTGAGCTTCTTGCAGACCTGGCGTGCCCGGTAGACGGCATTGTCCCGGAAGACGAGCTGTGAGAGGGCATCGACGATCGCACCGTTGACCATGATGTCGAGACGAACGAGGTCAGTCGCACGATGGCCGATCAGGTCATAGTCGAAGGAGGCATAGCCCCGGCTGACAGACTTCAGCCGGTCATAGAAGTCGAAGAGGACCTCTGCGAGCGGCATCTCATAGATCAGCTCCACACGTCGTTCATCGATATAGTTCATGGCTGTCTGGATCCCGCGCTTCTCGATGCACAGGCTTATGATGTTCCCCATGTACTCGGTCGGTGTGATCACCTGTGCCTGTATATAGGGCTCTTCGGTAGCCTCGATCTTCACGGGATCGGGGTAATCGAGCGGATTGTCGATATTGATCTTCTCCCCTGTCTTCATCAGGAGGTGGTACTGTACCGACGGCGAGGTGAAGATGATCGAGAGCCCGAACTCCCGCTCGATCCGCTCCTGGACGACCTCGAGGTGCAGGAGGCCGAGGAAACCGCAGCGGAACCCGAACCCCAAGGCTGCGGAAGAGTCCTTCTCATAGACGAGGGACGCATCATTGAGCCTGAGCTTGTCGATAGCGGTATGGAGCTCCTCGTAGTCATTGGAGTCGATCGGGTAGATCGAGGAGTAGACGACGGGCTTCACCTCCTTGAAGCCTGCAAGGGGAGCCTTGCAGCCATGCTTCGCCTTGGTGACCGTATCGCCGACACGAATATCGGAGATGACCTTGATCCCGGCGATGAGGTAGCCGACATCCCCGGCAGAGATGCTCGGGGTCTGGTGGAGGCCCATCTGGAAGAACCCGACCTCCTCGACGACATAGGTGGCATTGCTGTGGAAGAGGAGGATCTCATCCCCCTTCTTCAGCTCCCCTTCGAAGACCCGTACATGGATGATGACACCCCGGTAGGGATCATAATGGGAATCGAAGATCAGCGCCTGCAGCGGTGCGGAGACCGAGCCCCGCGGAGCCGGTATGTACTCCGTGATCATCTCGAGCAGTCCCTCAACCCCGACTCCGGTCTTCGCTGACACCAGCGCCGCTATATCGGGATCGAGCCCGAGGTCGTGGTCGATCTGCTTCTTCACCATCTCGATGTTCGCGCTCGGCAGGTCGATCTTGTTGATGACCGGGATGACCTCGAGGTTGAACTCGAGGGCCATGTACATGTTCGCCAGGGTCTGTGCCTCGACTCCCTGTGAGGCATCGATGAGCAGGAGCGCCCCCTCGCATGAGGAGATCGCACGGGAGACCTCATAGGAGAAGTCCACGTGCCCGGGCGTGTCGACGAGGTTAAGTTCATAGACCTCCCCGTCATTCCCCGTATAGGGGATGGTCACTGCCTGGGACTTGATCGTGATGCCCCGTTCACGCTCGATGTCCATGGAATCGAGCATCTGCGTCTGGATCTTCCGCTCCTCGACGATCTTGGCCCGTTCGATGAACCGGTCCGCCAGCGTCGACTTGCCGTGATCTATATGTGCAATAATACAGAAATTGCGTATTTTCGTGATATCTTTACCCATGTCTTCTCAATCCTGGTTGTCTAGATCAGTGGAGCGCCGTTACCGATTCATAGGCCTCAAGCCCGAGCAGTTCCCTGATCTCAGCATCATCCATTGTCTCCCGCTCCATCAGCGCATCAGTCAATGTTACCAGGTGGTCCTTGTGGTCGGACATGATCACCCGTGTCGCATCAAGGGACTGCTTGAGGAATGCGGAGACCTCCCGGTCGATCATCTTCGCGGTGTCTTCCGAGTAGTCCTTGTGCTGCGCGATCTCCTTACCGATGAACAGCGGTTCATCCTCCTGCCCGTAGCAGACAAAACCAAGGTCACTCATACCCCACTCGGTCACCATCTTCCTGGCGATGTTCGTGGCCTGCTTGATGTCGTTCGAGGTCCCGGTGGTCGTCTCGCCGTAGATGAGCTCCTCAGCAACATAGCCTCCCATACAGACCTTCACGTAATCTGAGAGCCAGCTCCGGTTCTTGGTGTATGAATCCTTCTCCGGCAGCGAGATCGTGAGCCCGAGCGCCTGCCCGTGGGGGATGATCGTCACCTTGTGCAGGGGGTCGACATGATCGAGGTAGTAGTACATCAGGGCATGGCCTGCCTCGTGGTAGGCTGTCGCCCGCTTCTCCTCCTCGGTCATCATCTTCGACTGTCGTGCGACACCGAGGATGATCTTGTCCCTCGCCTTCTCGAAGTCATCCATCGAGACCTTGCTCCGTGTCGATCGGGCGGCGAAGAGCGCTGCCTCGTTCACCAGGTTGGCAAGGTCGGCACCGGAGGTACCGGGGGTCGCCCGGGCGATGCGCTGCAGGTCGACATCCTCGTCGAGGGTCAGTTTCCTGCAGTGGATCCGCAGGATAGCCTCACGCTCCTGGACATCGGGCATATCGACGACGACCTGACGGTCGAACCGGCCGGGCCTCAGCAGTGCCGGGTCAAGGACATCGGGCCTGTTGGTGGCCGCGATCACGATGACGCCGGTCTTGGTATCGAAGCCGTCCATCTCTACGAGCATCTGGTTGAGTGTCTGTTCACGTTCATCGTGGCCGCCGCCGTAACCTGCCCCACGTGTCCGTCCCACCGCATCGAGCTCGTCGATGAACAGGATGCAGGGAGCGTTCTTTCGCCCCTGCTCGAACAGGTCGCGGACGCGGCTCGCGCCGACACCGACGAACATCTCGACGAAGTCGGAACCCGACATGTGGAAGAAGGAGACCCCTGCTTCCCCGGCTACCGCCTTGGCAAGGAGGGTCTTCCCGGTTCCCGGCATACCGACGAGCAGCACGCCCTTCGGGATCTTCGCCCCGATATCGACGAACTTCTTGGGGTTCTTGAGGAACTCTACGACCTCCTGAAGTTCGTACTTGGCCTCTTTCTGGCCGGCGACATCAGCGAAGGTGATCTTCACGTCGCTCTCTTTATACTGTTTAGCCTTGCTCTTGCCGAAGCTGAAGGCCTTGTTGCCCCCGCCCTGGGTCTGCTTGTAGATCATCCAGAAGAAGAAGATGAAGATCGCCCAGGGGATGAGCTCGAGGAAGACCTGGAGGAACGATACCCCCTTGACCGACCCGGTCACCCGGACCCCGGTCTCGAGCAGCAGCGGCATCAGCTGTTCATCATAATAGGGGATACGCGTCACATACTGTACCGGCATCCCGCCTGAGGTCGTGGACATGATGAAGTTGACCTCATTCGAATCCAGGATCTCGACAGAAGCCACCTGACCCGACTGCAGGTAGTTCAGGAAGGTCGAATAGGGAACATCCTGGCCCGAGGACCCGGTGTTCGAGAATACGAGCATGGCGAACATGATGATGAGGAACAGGAGGAAGATCAGGGCAAATCGGTTCTTGCCGAAATCGAACTTCGGTCCATCGCCTCCTCCCTGGTTGGGGTTCTGACGGTTATTATTGTTATTGTTATTATCGTTCAAACTCAAACATGTCTCCTGCTGATACAATGTGTACTGAGACCATTGTACCAGATTTAGTAGTATTCTCGACGTATGCCGACCCGGCTATCCGGTCATGGTACCCGAACGCCTTCCCGAGGACACCGATGATGCGGTCCCTCACGAGGACCAGGGGGATCTTCCACCGCTCCTGGACCGGCACATTCCAGTCGTTGAAGAGCTTCAGGACCCGTTTCGTCCCGGATGCGGTCTCGAGTGAGTCACCTTCCATGAAGGACCTCACGACCAGCTTCCCGTCGATCGCCGACGCCGGGATGCAGAGAGCCTCCCGATCGACCCCATCCGTCTCCCGTGAGATGAGGATGCAGCCTGGGAACAGCTCGGTACATTCAGACGCTATTACCTTAAGATAACGATTTTTATGCTCAGGAACAACCATCCGACTCAAAAAAAGCCGCTCTTTTCTCAGATTGCAGGTAACCCCCTCATAGGAGAAGAGCCTGCAGGACCCCGCATAGCCTGTTGTCCCATCCTGTACGAGCTTCCTGATCACCTGATAGGGCAGTCCTGAGCGTTCGGACTGCATCATGTTCCACATCCGGTAGAGGAGCTCTGCCCGTCCGTAGGGATGCAGGGAGTCGAAGGCCCCCCTCGCACAGCTGAGGGCATCGTCCCCAATCTGGATGAGGTCATCCAGGTCCCTGAGGGTCCCGTCCAGATACGAAGCTGCCGATGACATCTTCTCAGCAAGGCTCACCAGGGCCTGCTCATAGCCGGGATAGAGTTCCCTCACGACCGGGATGAGGCTGCTGCGCAGCCTGTTGCGTTCATATGCATCGGTGCCGTTCGTGCTGTCAACGGAGAACTCCAGCTTCCTCTGCTTAAGGTAGGAGAGGATCTCCTCCTTCCTGAAGGAGAGCAGCGGCCTGAGGGTCGCCCCCTGCCGCGGCAGGATGCCGTGCAGCCCGTGGACGCCGGAACCCTTGAAGAAGCGCATGAGCAAGGTCTCGACCTGGTCGTCAAGATGGTGGGCAGTGAGGATGTGATCATAGCCGAAGCTGGTACGGCAGGCCTCGAGGAGCTCATACCGCAGGTGCCTGGCAGCCTCCTCGACCCCCTTGCCCCGGGATGCCGCAGCATCAATGACCCCGTGCTCCCCGCAGTCGAGGAGGTGGAGCTCAACATCGTACCGCAAGGCAGCCTCCCTGACCAGGGAGACCTCACGGGCCAGTTCTTCTGGGTCACGGAGCCGGTGGTCGACATAGGCTAGGCCCAGGGTGAATGCAGCGCCCGCCTTGATGGATTCGTACAGCGTGTCCAGGAGGAAGAAGGAGTCCGGTCCCCCGGAGAAGGCAATGAGGAGACGATAACCTTGTGCGATGGAGGTCAGTTCAGACGAGACCCGCCTGATCAGGGTCCCTTCGTCTATGGTATTCATTGATGACGCTCCCTATCTCCTTTCCCGTCAGCAGGTCGGTGAGGGCTGCTGAAGCTCGTTCGACTCCTGCCATGATGCGGTCCCGTTCCTCCCCTTCCGGGGTCCCGAGCACATGATCGATGACCGATGCACCTTCAGCCGGTCGGCCGACCCCGATGTATACCCTGGGGAAATCGCCGGTCCCGGCGTATTCCATGACAGACTTGATACCGTTATGGCCTGCCGTGGAGCCTTTTCTCTTGATGCGGATCTCACCGGGAGGCAAATCCATGTTGTCGCAAACGAGGATGATGTCAGAGAGGTCGCTGCCGGTAGTCCTCAGCAGTTCAGGCAGGATGGAGCCGGAGCGGTTCATGTACGTAAGGGGCTTGACGACATAGGAGCCGCTACCAGAACCCCCTATCGCGGCATAGCTGTACGGCCTGAGGAACCGTTTCTTCATGGTGCTGCCGAAGGCGCGGAGGAGGGAATCAGCAGCAAGGAACCCGACGTTGTGCCGGGTCCCCGCATAGTCGCTGCCGGGATTTCCCAGGCAAAGGATCAGTGCCAGGGTTATTCTACCTCGACTTCCTCTTCAACCTCTTCCTCAGCAGTCTCAGAAGCTTCACTCTTCTTCGATACGACGGTGACGACTGTCCGGTCCTCGTTGACCAGGACCTTGACTCCCTCGGGGATAGTCAGGTCTCTGACGTGCAGGGACTCGTTCAAGCCGATGTCCGTGATATCGACGACAAAGGACTCCGGGATGTCCTTCGGCAGACACTCGATCTCGATCGCATGCATGACATGCTCGAGCAGGCCGCCCTCTTTGACACCCTTCGAGGTACCCTTCAGGATGACTGCCACTTCAGTGTGCAGCGACTCGCCCTTGATGACCTCGTAGAGGTCGATGTGCATGAGGTCGTTGGTGAGCAGTGCTTCCTGGTAATCCTTGATCAGGACCTGGTAGGACTTGCGTCCCAGCTTGATCCCGATGATGTTGCTCTCACTGATCGACTTGATCTCGGTAGAGAACTCCTTGGCTTCCAGCGCAAGGTGTACCGGATCGTGCTTGCCGTAGATGACTGCCGGTATAAATCCTTCTTTCCTCAGTCTCCTTGAGGCGGCGGAACCGACAGACTCTCGCTTATACCCTTTTAGGGTAACTATATTACTCATATGAATCTCCTTCTTGAGTAGTACTGGGGCGGCAGGATTCGAACCTGCGAATGCCGGCACCAAAAACCGGTGACTTGAACCGCTTGTCGACGCCCCAATGAAAAGAGGGTAATACTACCCTCTTGCTTCCTGATTGCGTGATTCTAACGTTGGAAGATTATACGTTTTTTTCAAAGATGTCTAGATATTTGACTGGAATTATTGGATGTTAGTCGTCCAGTCCGTCCTCATCCGGCTCATCAGGAGCGACCTGGTACTCTTCGAGGATCTTGTCCTGAAGCAGGCCCCTGAAATCGGAACTGATCGGATGTGCTACATCCTTATACTCCCCATTCTTCGTCTTGCGACTCGGCATCGCGATGAATGCTCCATTCTTCCCTTCGATGACCTTCACATTATGTACGACAAATACGTTGTCAAACGTCACTGTTACATAAGCTCTGAGTTTTCCCTCTGTTGATACCTTGCGAACTCTGATGTCGGTAATTTCCATGCTTCCCCCTATGATGTTTTCAATCAACTCATTGTAACGGAAATGAATATAATTCTATGTCCTATTGTAAACCGCTTTTTTGTCATCAGCAAGCATTTTTATGGATCTGATCCATACATTATCGGGAAAACTCCCATACGGAAGCGAGTCAATACCCGCTGAGCTGTCTTCTGTCACTGCCAGGAGAGAAGAACCACTCCCTGAGATCGTCATGAATCGGTAGCCTGCCGTACCGAGGATGTCCATGAATGCCCGATACTCCTCGTGCAGGTCCATGAGGATCGGGGAAAAGGAGTTGAAGAACGGCCACCGGGTTACCGGGGAGTCGTAGGACCGGAGGAGTTCCGTCCTGCTGATCGGCCTGTATGGGTCAGCTGCCTGCTCCCGTCTCGCATCCAGGCGCCTGAAGGCTTCGGGGGTGGATACCCCGAAGGGAGGTACGACGAGGAGTCCGGAGAGGTCGCTGCGCGCCTGTATCGGGGTGGTGTACTCCCCCCGGCCTGATACGAGGGCGGCTGACCCTCCGAGAAAGAAGGGGACATCACTGCCGACCTGGGCGCCTGCATCAACCAGTTCTGTTTCGGACAGGGGGAAACCTGTCATCTGCTGCAGGCCGGAGAGCACCGCAGCAGCATCCGAGGAACCGCCCCCGAGGCCCGCCATCGCAGGGATACCCTTCCTGCAGGTGACTTCAGCGGAGAACCGGATGCCGGTACGTTCACTGAAGAGCTTCGCAGCCCGGTAGATGGTATGCTCCCCTAACGGGATCGACTGCCCGTCCTCGATGGTGCAGGAGAACGTATTTGCTTCCTCGATGGTGATCTCTATCTCATCGAAGAGATCTACCTTCTGGAAGATCGACAGGAGATCATGGAAGCCGTCATCCCGTCTGTCGAGGATCTCAAGGTGAAGGTTGACTTTCGCGGGTGCGTGCATCAGCAGGTGGTCTTTCATAAGGGAAAGTCTATAATCGCAGGGAAAATCAGTCAAACCTTTTTCGAAAGAATATTGACAATTACAGTCTCCTATATGTATGGTAATCACATAAAGAGTCCGTTAACACAGGAGGGGTGGGACATTGTTAGACGAATTCGATGATGATGATTCTTTTGAAGATGAGTCTTTTGACGATGATCTGTTCGATGAAGATGAGGTTGAGAAAGAACGGCCTGTTTTCGATGAGACATTCATGGACGAGGACATGCTGGAGGACGATCCGTTCGATGACAGCATCGATGAATACGATGAGGACTACCTGAACGACGAGGGGTTCTATATCGAGAAGAATGACCTGTCGGAAGAGACGAACATCTACGGGTATGAGGAATCCTTCGATTTTGAGGATTAGGTAAGAAGGGGGGTCGTGACCAGTGGTCAGCGACCCTTTTTCATTTCCGAAGCCTAAGCCGTGAACTCCAGGACCTTGCCGGCATACCAGAGTTTCTCCAGCTCATAGAACTGGCGCATCTCATCGGTCATGACATGGATCACGACATCACCGCAGTCGATCAGCTCCCAGCCGTTCTCCGCGATCTTCTTGTGCTTATGGTTGATAGACATGTCGAGGGTCTGGAGCTCGGATCGCAGCTCCCTGATCAGTCCCCTCATATGCCCCATACTGGTCACGGTGGTTATGATAAAATAACTCGCCCAGCTGCTGACCTCGGAGACATCGATACATACGACATCTTCCCCTTTGTGATCCTGTATGAAAGCAGCCAGCTGCTTCACGTTACTACCAGTTTCGTCATCCCCCATGGGTTTCCTCTCTCCTTATGGTCCAGACGGATCTCTTACCTGAGCCGTCTCATGGTATCCTGTATCAATTCCCTGCCGTACATCCCGTTGTACAGCGGCCTGTCATACATATCTATCCGATACTCGATCAGCATCGGCTCGTCTGAGTCCCTGTCCCCTATGCCCTGGAGGAAGTCCCGTACCTTTCGGTCCGGTATATCCCCCGTGACCACCAGGATCTTATCGATCACCTGGTCGCTCGCGAGCAGCCTCGCATTCCGGTAGAGGGTGGCCCAGCGCACGCCATAGAGATCAACATACTCATTTTCCTCGGTTAGGTCAAATGCCTCGAGGCTGTCCAGGATGGTAAACAGGGCATATGCATCCTTGTTGTCGACTGCAGCAGTATAATCGATCTCAATCCCCAGCAGCTCCCCGAAGACCCTGCCCAGCTCCTCATCGGAGAGGCTCTGCGCAAGCTCCGCGGCACTCCGGCCCTCCACTATCGTCTCTCCCCGTATGACCAGGATGGCATCCGAAGAGCTCCTGCGGTTATGCATCAGAAGGTGGAGCTCATACCCGGCATCGGTGCGTTCATCATAGACCCTGCAGAGCACGACGGTGAACTCATCGGAGGCAGAACGACATGAGGAGAACAGCAGCAAAGTCACGATGACCAGGAGACCTGCCCTTCTCATGATCCACACTCCCGGCAGACCTCTTCATAGAGGCCCCTGCCCGGCCCGATATCATGGACACCCTTCGAGGCGAAATAGGCGATCTGCATCTCCATGATGGTCCTCACCATCTCCTTGAGTGTCGGCAGCGAGAGGATCATCTCCTTCTGCTCATCAGAGAGGTGCGTCCTGCCTGCTTCCGCGTAGTCAGCGATGAAGAGGCAGTACCCCAGCGGCCCCATCCCCGCATGCCCGGTGGTGTGCCACCGGATGGCTTCCCAGACACTACGGGAATCCTCTTCACTGAAGGGAGGGTCCACCTCCCAGGTGCTGAAGAGTTCAGCACCCACAAGGCCATGGAGGAGCATCGGGTTCTCGAGCTCATATGGCAGCGTTTCTAGGCCGCGTTCGGTCACGAAAGCGAGCAGCCGTGCGTCACTCCAGCCACGAGCGATATCATGCCAGAGGGCTGCTGCACAAGCAGTCTCGGACTGCAGGTCAAACCTGCCTGCCAGCGAGAGCGTGAGCTCCTCGGTCCTGCAGGTATGGCCGTACCGTTCGGCTGAGATGGTATTCTGTATGTATGCCCGTACGCTATCTGTATAACTCATGAGTCACTATGTATGATAGCACATTATCAGGGAGGAGTCCCGCGGCATCTTCCCCTGCGGAGACCAGTTCCCTGATTCTGCTCGAGGAGACATCAACGGTCGCATTATCGACGACCTCGATGTTCACCCCGTCTTCCTGGAGCGCTGCGATGAGCCTGCCTACCCGCTCCCCGGATTCATCACGCCTGATGATCACGAAGGAGGCGACCTCCTTCAGCGAGTCGAACCGGTACCACTGGTGGAGCCCGCCCAGCAGGTCGTCTCCGATGATGATGCCGATCTCCTCGATATCCTCATAGGCCTGCAGGAGGTGCTCGACGGTCTCATAGGTATAGGAGACCCCCCCGCGGTCAATCTCGCAGGTATCGACGATGCAGTCATGGGAGACGGCAGCAGCCAGGAGCTCGACCATGGCGATCCGATGTTCCGGGGCTATATCCTGTTCGACCTGTTTATGGTTGGGGGTATGGAGGGGGATGATGATGATCCGGCGGTACTCCGTCGAGGCGAGCACCTGCCTGATCAGGTGGAGGTGCCCGTTGTGCGGAGGGTTGAATGACCCGCCGATGATCGCGGTCTTCATGCTGTTTCTGCGGAAGCCAGGCGGACGAAGGCCTGCTTGACCTCTGCTACCCCTTCCCCGGTAAAGACCGAGAGGTGCAGGATCTCAAGCTGCGGGTACGCAGCCTGCAGCTCTTCGGCATGTTCATGTGCCTCGGGGGTGTCCATCTTCGTGGCGATGACGACGAATGGTTTCTCGGTAAGCTCCGGCGTGAACGCCAGGAGCTCCCCCTTCAGGGTCTCGAACGCAGTGAGATATCGCTCGTCTGCCATGTCGATGAGATAGGCAAGCCCCGATGTACGCGATATATGGCGCAGGAACTTGAACCCCAGCCCGGCACCATGCGATGCCCCCTCGATGATCCCGGGGATATCGGCGAGGATGACGTCCCGCTCATCATAGCGGAATACGCCGAGATGGGGGATCTTCGTGGTGAACGGGTAGCCCGCGACCTTGGAATGGGCGTTCGTCAGGTGGTTGAGCAGGGATGACTTCCCGGCGTTCGGGAAGCCAACGAACCCGATGTCGGCAATGATCCGCAGTTCCACATGAACACGCAGCTCCTCGCCGGGGATCCCGGGCTGGGCATACCGCGGCGCCTGCCGTGTCGATGACCGGTAGTGCCAGTTGCCGTTTCCGCCTTTCCCGCCCTTGAGGAAGATGAACCGGTCAAGGCCGGTCAGGTCCTGCAGGATCTCGCCTGTCTGGGGGTCGCGAATGAGGGTCCCGTCCGGTACCTCGATCTCCATGTCGTTCCCGTCGCTGCCGTGACGCCTGGCGCCCTTGCCGGGCTGCCCGTTCTGTGCACGGAAGCTCCGCTTCGACTTCAGGCCTGCGAGCGTCCTCAGGTTGCGTTTGACCACGAACACGACGTCTCCGCCCTTGCCGCCGTCTCCGCCGTCAGGTCCGCCTTTCGGGACATATTTCTCACGTCTGAACGAAACGCAACCATTGCCTCCATTTCCGGAGGCAATGTCAATGTACGTTTCGTCTGAAAATCCAAACATATAATCTGTTAATTACGGTATGTAATAGATGTGACTTGGGCTAGTTTTATGCTTCTTTTATAGAAACAAAGTGTCGGTTCATTCGTGTATAGAAGGTCACCGTGCCTGCTGAAGTTGCAAACAGGGTGTCATCCTTACCCTTTCCGACATTCTCTCCGGGATGGACCTTGGTTCCCCGCTGCCTGATGAGGATCTCACCAGCCTTGACGAACTGCCCGCCTGCCCGTTTTACACCAAGTCGCTTCGATTCGGAATCTCTTCCGTTCCTTGTGCTTCCGCCACCTTTCTTATGAGCCATATCCGCTTCTCCTCTTACGCCTTAATCTCTTTGATGAGCAGCTGTGAATACTGCTGTCTGTGACCCTGTTTCCTCTTGTAACCCTTTCGTCTCTTGAACTTGAAGATCAGGACTTTCTTGCCCTTCACCTGGTCCTCGAGGATTGCTGTCACCTTCGCACCTTCTACATACGGCTTACCGACCTTGGTGGTCTCGCCGTCAGCTACCATAAGCACTGAGTCGAACTCAACAGTCTCGCCAGCAGCCATATCGATTTTATCGACTTTCAGTACATCGCCTTCCTGTGCCTTGTACTGTTTACCTTTGATCTCTACCAATGCGTACATGAAAATCACATCCTTAAATCTTAATTTATGCAGGATACCTTATACCACAAGCCGTGCCGACTGGTCAATAGCATATAAATACTTTACATACTTTCTAGGAAAGGAATACCGATCAGCTCGAATGCATTCCTCAGCACCTGCAGAGCCATCACCGACAGCGTCACTCTCGCCTTGACCAGAGCAGGGTCCTCGCACCTGAGGATCGAATGATCATGGTAGAACTTGCTGTAGAGCTTCGACAGGTCGAAGAGGTATGCAGCAACGAGTGACGGGTTCATATCCTGCCCTGCCTGCCGCACCACTTCCGGGTATCCAGCGAGGAGCTTGATGAGCTCACGCTCCTCTGTCTCCTTCAGGAGATCCGGGTTGAAGGCATGCTGGTCCACCTCTGAAGAGATCGCATCATATTTCTTCAGCATGGAGCAGATCCTCGCCCCCATATATTGCAGATATGGTCCTGTGTTTCCAGTAAAGGAAAGGGATTCTTTAGGATCAAAGATCATATCCTTGTTCGGGTTCACCTGCAGCAGGTAGTAGTTGAGGGCACCGAGAGCGACTGCTGCCGAGGTCGCCTCGATATCGCCGACCTCCTGCTCCCTACCCTTGCCGGCGATCTCGTCGACCGCCATCTTCTTCAGGCTCTCATAGAGGTCATCGGCATCGACGACCGTACCCTCACGAGACTTCATCCTCCCGTCGGTGAGGTTCACCATCCCGTAGGAGAGGTGGTACAGCTGCTCAGCCCAGGTGAAGCCGAGCTTCGCGAGGACATGGAAGAGCACGGTGAAGTGGTACTTCTGTTCCGACCCGACGACGTAAATCAGGGAGTCGAACGGCCAGTCCTTGTGCCGTGCGATCGCCGTCCCGATATCCTGGGTCAGGTAGAGGGAGGTCCCGTCCTTTCTAAGGAGGACCTTCTTGTCGAGCCCGATTGGCTCGAGGTCGATCCACACGGTCCCCTCTTCGTCCTTGTAGAAGACCCCGTCCTCGAGGCCCTTGAGCACCTCGCTCTTGCCCTTCTTATAGGTCTTGCTCTCATAATAGACGTCATCGAAGGAGATGCCCGTCTTCTCATAGGTCTCGTTGATCCCGTCGATGGTCCATGTGTTCATCTGCTCCCAGAGCTGGATGATCTCCTCATCCCCGGCTTCCCATCTGGCCAGCATCGCCTGGGCCTGTGCCTCTGCTTCGGGGAACTCCTTCGCCCACTGGGCGAACTTCACGTAGTACTTCCCGACGAAGTGGTCGCTCTTGATGCCGGTCGACTCAGGGGTCTCCCCCTTACCGAACTGCTGGTAGGCGAGCATGGACTTGCAGATATGGACACCGCGGTCGTTGATCAGGTTCACCTTCCTGACCTCTGCCCCGTTGGCCTTCATGATCCGGGAGACGGACTCCCCGATCGAGTCATTCCGCATATGGCCGAGGTGGAGCGGCTTGTTGGTGTTCGGGCAGGAGAACTCGACCATGACCTTCTTCCCGGCGTAGAGGTCGGTAATCCCGTAGGATGCACCCTTCTGTTCGATGACCTCCCTGAGGGAGGCGGCAAGGGCTGCGGTGTCGATCGTGATGTTCAGGTAGGGGCCTGCATGCACGACCGTCCCTGCAGGGCACTCTTCGATGGTACCGAGACGCTCGGCGACGGTGCCCGCGATCTGTGCGGGAGCCTTACGGAGAATCTTGGCGAAGCTGAAGAAGGGAACGGCGATGTCGCCCATCTCGGGCTTGGGAGGCCTCTGCACGAGGATGTCATCCTCTCCTACAGCGTCGCTGCTCCCGGTCAGCTCCTCAGCGAGGGCCTGCATCACGGTGTATATAATCCTTTTCCAGGAGTTCTTAATATCTGTAATCATCTTCTTCCCGATCCTACTCTCGTTTTTCCCTACTATAGCGTTGTTCCCGATTTTATGCAATCAAACGGGAATGAATTCGATGAAGGACGCTGCGAGCCCCTTCGCGGTCGTTCTCAGCCCAACCCGGCAGAGTGCCCCCCGGCCGAGTTCCCTCGGGACCCCGGTTATGGGGAACTTCAGGTAGTTCCCGCTCACACCGGTCACCCGGCCGTTCTTCCTATCCTCGATGACAGCCTCGACCTCCTTGCCGTCCCACCGCCCGGTATACCGGCGGTAGAGTACTGCAGAGAGGTCCCGGAGCTCTTTCGCCCGCTCGTCGCGCAGGTACTCAGGCACCTTCCCCTTCGCATCATGGAGCGCAGTCCCCGGTCTCGGGGAGAAGGGGAAGACATGGACCTGGGAGAATCCCGTCTGGATAAGGTACTCTCTCGTTGCCAGGGCATCCTCATCGCGCTCCCCGGGCAGCCCGGTGATGATGTCAGCGGCAAGGAAGGGATCATCTTTCACTGCCGCGAGTTTCCATATCTGGGCAGAGGCAGCCTCCAGGTCATAGACCCGGTTCACGGTGGCAAGCAGCTTCGGGGAAGCTGTCTGGATCGGGAGATGGAAATGGGGCTGCACCCTCGCATCAGCACAGACCTCGATCAGCCGATCGGTGATCATGTCGGGTTCGAGCGAAGAGAGCCTGATCCTCGTACCAGCTGAGAGGGCGTCGAGCGTGAGCTTCAACACCCCGGGAAGATCATACTCCCCGCTGCGGTACGCCGTGATGTTCACCCCGGTGAAGACGATCTCCCGGTACCCTTCCCGCTCGATATCGAGACACCGCTTCACGACCTCGTCAGCCGGCAGGCTGACGGCATCCCCGCGTGCGAGGGTCACCCGGCAGTAGGAACATGCATTATCGCAGCCGTCCTCGATCTTGAGGAAGGCCCTCGCGTGGTACTGGAAGGTGATCGCCTTGTAGTCGAAGGGAGAGGACTCCTCCTCTGCGGAAGCCTCGATGAAGGAGGTGATCCCCTCATGCAGCGATATGTTCGCATGCAGCAGGGTCTGCAGGTAGGCAGGGAGCTGCAGGAGGTTGGCTTTGCGTTCCAGCGGCACGACGATGAGCCGGTCCGCAAGTGCTGCCACGTCATCGGGGTCCATCTGGGCATAACAGCCGGTGACCAGGACCACGGGATGTGAATCCATAGCGGCGAACTTCCGGATCATCCGGCGCGCCTTCTGCTCGGCCTTGCTTGTCACCGTGCAGGTGTTGACTATATAGAGGTCTGCCTCCTCCGACGGGCTCACCACGGTGAAGCCGTGGCTGTCGAAGGCGTCAGCGACCCCCTCGCTCTCGCACTGGTTGAGTTTGCAGCCGAGAGTGAACAGTGCTATTCTCATGGACCCTATTCCCCCGACTCTGCTTCGTTGAGTTTCGCGAGCACCTCTCTCAAGGACTCGTTCAGCTTGAGATGCATGTCATGAGTATAGGGATTGTACCGCTGGAGGTCGAAGAAGAGCTGCATCGGGTCGTTACAGGTCTGCTCGATGATCGTGAGGAGGCTCCGGTACCCGGCAGTCCCGATCTCGCTCGGGGAGAGCTCCAGTCCGCCGAGGACCCGCCCGATGAAGTGGGTGACCCCCTGGGTGAAGGCTGCTTCCCGGTCATGCTCCTCGGGAGTCATCTCATGGACGAGCATCCTGTAGGTGTCCCGGAAGACCGAGAGCCAGTAGGCAGCACGCTCCTCATCGCACCTGAGCGGGGAGTAGACCATCGGCAGGGAGACGACGCCGTTGCGCCCGGAGTCCGGGCCGAACATCGGGTGGGTCGCGATACAGGAGACGCCTTCAGGGAGGATCTCCAGCATCTTCTGCGCGGGAAACACCTTGACCGAACAGGTATCCATGACGAGCGTCCCGGCTTTGAGCATCGGGGCGATCTTCTTCAAGACGCCCTCCACCGATGAGATGGCGACGCAGAGGAAGATGACATCTGCGCTGCAGAGCTCCTCGAGCGTGCAGAGCGTGATGCCCGGGAGGTCGAAATCTCTCTGGGTCCTGTTGTATGCGATGACGTCGAACTCACGTGCCATGAGACGTGCCCAGAAGCTGCCGAAACGTCCTAAACCATATATACCGATCTTCATGCGCCTATCATATAAAAAAGCTGTTCATCTGTATAGTGGAGCATTCCACCCTCTCCACAAAAATGAGCTGCTGCCGGTTTTGCACTATGCTAATGTGTCCATTTCTGGTATGCTCAATGAGTATTTTTTAATAAGTATGGGAGTTCATTATGACATTTTCAGAGAAGATGAAAGCGAAAGCTAGATCAAAGAAAAAAATCCTCGTCCTGCCTGAAGGGACTGAGCCGCGGACTATCGCCGCATCCCAGAAGATCATGGACGAAGGCCTTGCCTCACAAGTCTTCCTCCTCGGGAATAACGAAGAGGTTCTCAAGGCTGCCGAAGCAGCCGGCGTCACCCTGACAGACGTCACCATCCTCGACCCTGCTTCCTCGGACCGGATCGAGGCATATGCCGCCGAGTATACCGAACTGCGAAAGCACAAAGGCATGACGGTAGAACTCGCACGGGAGCAGGTCCTCGACCCGCTCAAGTGGGGAGCCCTCATGGTACGGCTCGATGACGCACATGCCATGGTCGCCGGTGCCCAGAACTCTACCGGGAACGTGCTCCTCTCAGCCTTCACGATCATCAAGACGAAACCCGGGACCAAGTATGCATCATCCTGCTTCGTCATCTGCTCAGACAAGAAGGAACTCGGCGTTGACGGCCAGTTCATCTTCTCTGACTGCGGGACCATCCCTGACCCCAACGTCGAGCAGCTCGCGGAGATCACCATCGCAGCATCAGACTCATGCCGGGCATTCCTCGACACGGAACCTGTCACTGCCATGCTCTCCTTCTCTACCAAGGGATCAGCATCACACCCGAGCATCGACAAGGTGACCAATGCACTCGCACTCGTCAAGGAGAAAGCACCTGAGCTCAACGTTGACGGCGAACTCCAGCTCGATGCTGCGATCATCGGATCGATCGGCGCTTCGAAGGCTCCCGGTTCAGTGGTTGCCGGAAAGGCCAACACCCTCATCTTCCCAGACCTCCAGGCTGGGAACATCGCCTACAAACTGGCACAGAGACTTGCCGGTGCGGAAGCCTACGGCCCGCTGCTGCAGGGATTCGCGAAACCGGTCAATGACCTCTCACGAGGCTGCAGCGTCGAGGATATCGTGGTGACCGCTGCGATCTCCATCGCACAGGTCGCTGAATAGACTCACCTATACGAGGACCATATGAGGACCGTCTCACCGTATGAGGGAGAGACGGTCCTTCTCTATGTGAGGAACAATATGAAAGGGGGACTCCTTCTATCCTAAATTCCCAACAATTTGTAAATAGGAGAGAGGCTTCAAGATCTTTGATCCACGACTCAAATTAGGGTCTTCTGTCTACGATCGAATTAAGTCAGAACAGTCATATTGGTAAGGCATTATTTTTTTATTTCTGTTGAATCATTAGGAATATGTGCAAAAACACCTGTGGGTTTCTTACTCCAAAACTTTTGTATATCAAAATTATGCCTCTTAAGGTTGTTATGAAGGCATTTACTCTTGCATAAATCTCTTTTGAAATCAGTATTTGATCTACTGGACAATAGCTCTTTTATTTGCCTAATCTCACAGCTCCTAATCAGTTCATCCTCTAGATTCTTCACCTGTGGAATACATATAACCTTTTTAACCATTGGTTGCTTTTCAAGAAATGAAATATTCTCTTTCAGTTTCTCACACTGTTCCACATCTGTATCGAAAACCAAAACAACATTGGTGTCTTTCTTTAACGTGAGAACCATCTTTTTAGTTATAAGTTTTGTAATAATGTTATAAACCCAAATTCCCGATAAATTGTAACTAGGAAATCATAAATTCTTTAAATATATGTATTAGATATCTATTTGGTGATTGAATATTCTGTAAAACATAGTTATAATTAGAACTATGACAAAAGCAGGGAATACCGCCAAAATTATCAAGGTCCACAACAAGAAATCCAATGTCACGTATGTCTACGAAGACACCGCCTATTGGGATAGCGAGAAAAAGCAAGGTCGTCATAGCCGTAAGTGTATCGGCAAACTTGATACTCATGGACAGATCATCTATAACTCATTTTACCTATCCCGGCAGCAAGAGAATCAAGCCAAAGAGCTTCCTGTCCCTGTTGTATCAAAGACAACCCTGCTCGGTCAGAATCTCCTCCTCGATCCTATCATCAGGCGCATCGGACTGGGGCGTATTCTTTCAAAGGCATTAGGATCTCAGGATGCGATCTCTGTTCTCGAGCTTGCGAAATACTCAATCTGTACCGGCAGGCCTCTCAGCTATGCTGAGTCCTGGCTTGATGAGCGGGGATTCAATGGTTCCAGCCTCTGTTCACAGAGGATCACCGAACTCCTGAAAAGACTTGATAAGGACATTCAGAACACATTCTTCTCTTCCTGGATAGGAAAGAACATGGAAAAGAAGAATCTGTTATTCGACATCAGCAGCATCTCCAGCTATGCGAAGCATAATCCCTATGTAGAGCGTGGGTATAACCGAGACAAAGAAAAGATCCCTCAGATCAATATCGGGCTTCTCAGTTCCTATGAAACTCACCTTCCTCTCTGGTTTTCAGAAATGCCTGGAAGTATGAACGATTCAATAGTTCTTCAACAGGTGCTCGAACAGCTGAAAAAACTTGAGATCCCTTCCTCTGTGATCATAGGGGACAGAGCGTTCTGCTCTGTCGATAACATCGCTCATTTGAGCGATCATGGTCACAAATTCCTCATACCTGTTCCTTCGAACGTGACCTGGGCTAGAGAACTTATAGAGAAACATCGCCGTACCATTCAACGTCCAAACACGCTTATTCCTGCGGATGATACCGATGCCATCATCTATGGTTTGAAGACCATCAGGAAGACTGAACACGGAAGAATGTGGGCTCATGTCTATTTCGATGCGGCAAGAAAAGAGCGGGACGTTGCCCGTCTGATGGAGCGACTGCAGAAATGCAAAGCCGAGCTTGATGCGAATGAGCCAATTAAATACCATCAGTCGTACTATAAGCGATACTTCGAAGTGAAAGAGACGCCTAAAAGAGGAAGGAGAGTGCTTCTTAAGGATCAGGAAGTTCAGGCTTTCATCGATGGGCAAAGCGGATTCTGGGTTCTCTATACCAATGCAGAAAAGGATCCTGTTCAGGCCTTATATGCCTACCGGCAGAGAAATGACATTGAACTGCTCTTCGATGATATGAAGAATCTTGTCGATTGCAATCGCTTGAGAGTCCATACTGACAAGGTGATGCAGGGAAGGCTCTTCGTTAATTTCATAACCCTGATTATTCTCACTGCTCTGAAGGAACGTATCAAGCTCATTCCTGCGAAGCAGCGCAAGCATTGGAACTACAAGGAACTGCTGGATAAGGTAAATACGTACTCGAAAGTTCATTACCGAGGCAAGTATGGTGACGTTTTTACGGTCCCGACCAAAGCTCAGCGCCTTATCTTTGACCTGTTCGGTGTCCAGTATTCCTGGAAGGGAAAGCTGGTGAATGAGGGTGATCAGGATCCCTTCGAAACCATCACGCCTCTCTCCTAGTTACAAATTATCGGGAATTTGGGTTATAAACTCTAACCTTTCCAGAATGGATACTACATAATTCAGTTTTTAACGTCAACAACTTTTTCGTCTGTTTCACCTTCAACATAATATTGGAAGAGTTGTCTTTTCAAAATAACCTCACTCACTTTCTACAGAATAGTCATCTAATAGATCAAGTCGATTGATTTTTGGAGAGGTTGAAAAAAGATCATTTTCAACTGCTGCTCTTAAAGAATCGGTGTTTCTCTTAAGGTATGTATCGGCACTTACACAGGTTATTCTTGAACCCTCCCCCGTAGATTCCTTTTTTAAAAAGACGAATGAGTGTTTGGGTAACATAACATCAAGAATATCTGTATTGTGTGTTGTGAGAAATAATTGCTCATCAGAAATCATCTTATCGATAAAAATACTTAGCAATTCCTTTTCCAAGTCACTATGTACAAAAGTAAATTTCTCATCACAATAATAAAAACCATGGGTTCTGGTTACCATTGAAGTAAGAATTATAGCTATATCTATACTGGCTTTGGTTCCACTTGAGAGCATGGTATCATTGAGAATCTTTTCTCCTTGTAATATCAAATCATGATTATTGAGTTTAATAATATAGGTATCTTCAACATCCTTACCTTCTCGCACCTCTTGGATGGAAGAATCAAAGGTCATTAAAACAATTCTCAATATTTCTAAAAACAGTGTTTTATTCAGATCTTTCAATGATTTAACAGGAGCATCACTTTCAGGATATGAGAAGAACCATCCAAAATCCTCAACTTTATCAAGAGCTTCTATATATGACATTGATTCAATAGGCAGCAACTCAATTTTCTTTGCACATGTCTCATAACTATCTGCCTTGTTTATGTTGACTGACCTCACGCTGAAATTAATCATATCTTCATTGATTGTATCTTTGTCGCAGATAGGTTTAATTTCTAATTCAGTTCGATATAACGTCGTTGTATTTGCAATAAAATCAATCGAAAAGCCAGCTGGTTTTGTTTTATCATTAATGAAATGAGTTAATTGATCCAAGTTCTTCTTGGAAATAAAGTTGAAAATCATCATAAGGGCTTTGCCTAACGTAGTCTTCCCAGATGCATTCGCCCCCATTAAAATTACAACCTTCTTATATCTGAAGTTTGGTCTATCGCGTAAAAACTCGTTCTCTATGGTAGAATTCACGATCTTTTTGGGATAACTAAGATTAATATGAAAATCATTAAAGGAAAAAATATTATCTAAGTGCAAATCCATCACAATCATCACTCTATCTCCTATTAGTTCGTAAATCACGAAGTAATACTAACTTCAGTATACTGTATGTGCGGAACATGTCAACTAGATACGTTGATTAAATTCTGGTGTCCGTTTTTTATCATGGAAGCCAATAGCTAGGTCTTCTCCCATATTCATTATGCATTTGGGAGATTATAGAGAATCTGGATTCCGTATGTACGTGGTGCTCCTCCCCCCGCCCTGCATGATGCTATATCCCTCTTCTTTGAGCTTCTTCAAAGCTGCTTCAACAGATGAGCTTTTTATACTGGGACACGATTCTAGAATCTCCATCTTCGTGAATACACCCAACTTCTCACTCACCGCCTTCTTTACGATAGCATAGGGCGGCCTACCCTTCTTGTGTGTCATGCAATGGTTCGGTATGTGTTGGGAATGGGATCACCTGGAAATCCTTCTGTTCAGATCTCCATAGGTCCAGGGTTGACTGCATATGCAGCCAGCTCTCAGGTGAGGTATTGGTAGCTTTGGCAATACGGATGGCCATATCTGGACTTAATGATGCTTTTTCATTGATCAGCTCAGATAGAGCCTTTCGAGATACCCCAAGAGCAACTGCTGCTTCAGTAACCGTGAGTCCAAGAGGTAAGAGAACGTCTTCTTTCACTATAGTGCCTGGGTGAACAGGCTTTCGTTTCCTTATCATACCCTCATCTCCTCATGATAATCCCGATAATCTACACAACGAATCGTATATTTTCATACTACGAGAAATCACTGTATCACTGAATGCCCTTTTCTGTAAGGGTTTGAGCCAGCTTCTCAACCTGCGCACTAAACAGATCCCGTCCCCAAAGAGCAAGAGAAGGATAATCAGCAACGGGTACGAACCTTCTTACATCTTCACGGGCATAGTCCCAGTCAATCGTCTCAATCTTCAAACGCAATTGGTCGATCAGCCAGGGTGTATTCACCTTCAAGGTTTGCCCCTTCCAGGGTCCTGCCTGCATGAGCGCCGATTCAAGCAAAGTACTATTGACAGCAACTCTCATACCGGTATACCAGAGGAAATCATACCAATCACGTCCCTTGACGAACCCACGACAGAGCAGTGCATGGATCTTACCAGAAAAGAGACTTGGAAGATCCTGCATATGGACAGAGGAAATGAAGGGGAAATCCAAATACTTCATCTCTGATCTGCTGCCTTCCGGAGGATTGGTATCAACTTCAAGTTTTATCCTGATCTCTGGTATAGGGCCTCTTTTCCCCAAGTACGATATTCTCAGGAGCTTTCCCAGGGAGGAGTCCTTAAGGAACATCTGTTTTACTGCATTCCCTGATTTGCTTCGATCCAGGATCTCTATTTCATAGCCGAATGCTGACATCTCTGCATAGATGGAAGAAACCGCAGTCGTCAGGGAAAAGTCTGGATCAGGATTCCTGAGAACAAAATCCAGATTCTCAGAGAATCTATTCAACCCATGGAAAATCCTCAGGCAGGTCCCCCCCTGAAATACTACAGATTTAAAAAAATCACTACGACCTAAAGCCGCTAGAGTAACTTCCTGGGAGATCTCTCTCATAGCCTGTAATTCTTCGAGATCATTCTTGCACGAATAGTGCTCAAGCCGACTCTGAATGATAGACACACTCACGAGAGCACCTCCTTCGTCCACTGACGAGCGAATCTTTCAATCCGGCTATGTGTGTAATTAGCGGCAGTTTCCTGTATCTCATCAGGAGAGAACGAAAGCAGGACATCCCGATCTATACGAAGACTCTCTGCTAGGTCTTCTATACCAGTCCAATCCTCTTTATGGAGATACAGATAATCGAACAGAGCTTTCACGGGAGTAGCCATGAAATATATGTTCGTATTTCCATGATCGATCCTCTCTACTCCCTTGAACAGATTGCGCTGAGGAATTCTTCGAAAACTGAAAAACCCGAGCGGGGTATCATAATCCTTCCGAGATGAAAGAGAAACTGAAGTGACCACCTGGACTCCCTCAGGTATCAAACCATGATAACTCAAGGCAGATTCAACACTCACATAACTCGGACCGTTAAGTCTCTGGGCAATCGAGAAGGTTTCCAAGGCGAATTTCTGATACATGGGAGAGAGGCAATACACCCCTCTGCGGAGGAGAAGAATCTCATGCTGTTCTATTGCCCGTTTGAGGAGCGCATGACGGCTATAGAACGTTCCTCCCATGACAGCAGTCACATCGGCCTGCGTAAAGATGGGGAAGCCCTGTGTGAAAAAATATCTCGTCAATTTATTCATACTTATTTCTCAATATAGTCATAATATGACTACTTCTTATAATTTATCATGAGAATAAGGAGCGGTCAATACGTATGGACAGTAACCACGTAGATTACAGATTACAGAGTATCCTCGTACTATAGCGATAAAAAATGGCTATTCGCTGATTCGTGTGGGAAATTGGACTATCGGCGCAGGGTATGTAACAGGCAACTGTCCGATACGCTAAAACAGATCGTCCTGTTCAATAGTGGAACCGACAGGCAATGATCCTGACTGTCCGGTAGTCGTCGATCTCATACACCAAACGATGTTCCTGGTTTATTCTGCGAGACCAGCAGCCTTGAAGCTGGTATTTCAACCGCTCCGGTTTCCCCTTCCCTTCAAAGGGATTCCTTGTGGTATCCTGTATCAGTTCATTGATACGGCGCAGCAGCTTCTTATCATGTTTCTGCCAGTGGAGATACTCATCCCATGCTTCTGGTGTGGAACCCACGTTCATTCTTCGAACAACTCTTTTGAGAGAAGCTCTTTTGAGAGCAGTGATCCCTCACGGGCAGATCGTAATGACCTTTCTACATGTTCAGCATTGTTCCTGGAAGAAAGCAGGTATTGCGTCTCAGTAATACTGTTATAATCCTCCAATGAGATCAGCACCACATGCTCATTTCCCTTTCGTGTTATGATCAATGGTTCATGATCGTGACATACGCTATCCATTCGGTCTTTGAGGTTCTTTCGAAGATCTGCATAGGTTACTGCATCCATACATACACTATATGCTGCGGTCTTCTGTACATCAAGGGTGCCGCATCAGAATCGCCACGGACCTATGACATGGAATTTTCATGCCATGGAGTTCTCATGCCATGGAGTTCTCATGCATGTTCAGCTGAAAACAATGTGCACTCCCTATCCTTGACATACCATCGTTTCTGTGAGTAAATGTACGAAAGAGGGGTGTGTTTATGACACGAGGCGATTTGTCGACGCTGAAGCAATGGTTCGTACGAACTCACAGGAAGCCGCTCATCCTGCGTGGGGCACGCCAGGTGGGCAAGACCTACCTCGTCAGGTTATTTTCCCAAGAACAGGGCTTGGACCTGGCTGAGATTAACCTGGAACGGCACCTGGAGCTCAAGAGAGCTTTTCTCTCGAAAGACCCGACCAGGATACTCCCTGAGATCGAAGGGATCATCGGGAAGAAGATCACTCCAGGGCGCACACTCCTGTTCATTGACGAGATCCAGGCTATACCCGAAGCGGTAGCTGCCCTCCGGTATTTCCATGAAGAGCTTCCTCTCCTGGCTGTCATAGCGGCAGGATCGCTCCTTGAGTTCGTCCTGGGATCCCATACCTTCTCCATGCCCGTCGGGCGGGTATCCTACCTTCACCTGGGCCCCCTGAGCTTCCTCGAATTCCTTGATGCGGTAGACCCCTATGGAGCCGGTGAACTCCGATCCCTTTCAGACATACCGATAGACCAGTACTCGGACAGGACGGTCATCCCCGACTCCCTTCATGAACGTCTGAACCAGAGACTGCGGGAATACCTGTACATAGGCGGTATGCCTGAAGCTGCAGCACTCTACCTGGAAACACAAGATGTCCATCAGGTAGCAGTGGTGCATGATTCGATCATCCATACCTACTTCGATGATTTCTCCAGATATGCAGGAAAGGCAGACCCGCTTCTCCTGCAGACCATCCTTCGAAGAATGCCTTCTGCAGTGGGACAGAAGATCCTGTACACCCGTTTCTCGGAAGACCACACCTCCAGGCCGATCAGGCACGCACTCGAACTCCTGATCCAGGCGAGACTCGTCTCGAAAGTCATCCACTCCGATGCCAATGGCATCCCGCTGGGGGCTGAGATGGATGAGCGAGTCTTTAAGCTCCTAAACCTCGATACCGGACTGATGAACCGCATGGCCGGATTATCCCTAGCAACCATCCGGGGATTGACAGGGCAGCGACTCATCAACGAGGGAGCCTTGGCAGAACAGTTCATCGGTCAGCAGCTGCTGGGCAACCACGATGTAGACTCACCACGCTACCTCCATTACTGGCAGCGGTCAGGGAGAAAAGCCAATGCCGAAGTCGATTACGTGATCCAGCTGGGGTCAGACATCATCCCGATCGAGGTGAAAGCCGGCAGGTCCGGCACGCTCAAGTCACTGCACCAGTTCATGGCAGAGAAACATGCCCCGCTCGCTATTCGCTTCGACCTCAACCCACCTTCCCTGCAGCAGGTCTCCGTATCAATCCAGGATTCATCGGTTGTGACATATCCGCTGCTCTCGCTCCCCCTGTATGCCGTGGAGGCCTCGACTGCCGCGGCAAGGAGATACCTAGAAGATCGGTAGTGAGCAACTCAGAACTTTGCGAACTCGCTACGTATAAAGACCAGCCTACTTCATCAGCACCCGGTACAGGTCGATCATCATCTCTAAAGAGAGACGCTCTGCCCTCACCGAGGGGTTGAACCCTGCTGCGGTGAGCAGTGAAGAGATCTCGTTCTTCGGCAGTCCCCTGAAGCCGGAGAGGTTGTTGAGGATCGTCTTCCTCCGGCTGGAGAAGAGCCGGTGGACCATATCGAGGAAGCCGGCTCTCTCCCCTGATGTGAGGAGGGAAGACTCCCTTCTCTTCATCCCGACCACGGAGCTGGTCACCTCCGGCACGGGGTAGAATGCCCCCGGTGCGATATCGAAGAGCAGCTCCACCTCATAATCCAACGAGCATACCACGGAGAAGGCGGAATAGAGCTTGCTCCCCGGTCCTGCAGACATCCTCTGGACCACCTCCTTCTGGAGGGTGTAGACCATGCGCGGCGGCAGGCACTCCTTCTCGATAAAGGATGCGATCGCAGTCGCCCCGATGTTGTACGGCAGGTTTCCGCAGATCAGGTCAGGAGTCCCCTG
Organism: Spirochaetia bacterium; assembly: GCA_963677595.1. GTDB lineage: Bacteria > Spirochaetota > Spirochaetia > CAKZLE01 > CAKZLE01 > CAKZLE01. The sequence continues at coordinate 3,569,852 of OY782041.1, read as the reverse complement.
GGCCTTCCAGCAGTTGGGCCAGTGCTTCAGGGCATCCCCCTCCTGGAGGCTGAAATGCTCATCATCTGCGAAGAACTCCTTGAGGATCCCGATGAAGCCGTTATCGATCTCGAAGGCTGTGAGGGACTTCACCCGCGGGAGGATATCATGGGTGATCGCACCGAGGCCGGGGCCGATCTCCCAGCAGACATCATCTGCTTCGAGGCCCATGGCCTCGATGATCCGCTCCCGGGCTCCCTCGGAGAGGAGGAAGTTCTGGCCGAACCGCTTGTTCATCGACAGGCCCCGCTCCGCCAGTAACGACTGTATCTCTTTTGGTGAATCGTAACGAAATGTCGTGCTCATATACCTGTTCCTCTCTCCTGTTATGGGAAATCCTACCACATAAGAGCAGGTGTCGTACAGCCGTAATGAGGAGGAACAGCACATCAACGGGGATCGCCAGCGAAAGGCTGCAGCTCACGGCGGGACATCTGGAGAACAGGACGGCTATGTGCTCGATCAGGGAGTGGAGCCCCGTGATAACCGGCTCGATGAACGGCAGGACCGGGTAGACCAGGCTGAGAACCATATAGGCCATGACCAGAGGAGTGAGCACCAGGGAGGCGGGAACACTCCCTGCTGACCATCGCCCGAAGGAGGAGAGTTGTATCGCCAGGGTATAGATCGATGCCGCAGCCGAGGCTGCGAGCAGCGATACCGCGGGCTTCAGGAGCACTCCCCTCACCCGCAGTGCAGCCTGTGTCAGGGAGGATGAGATGATCGCGTAGAGCGCCGCATAGGAGAGCAGGAACCCGATAGAGTCCACGTGATCCGGGAAGAGCAGGAGATGTACCACCAGCGTGAGGAAGAGGCGGGACCTGAGTGGCAGTTCCCTCCTGCCGAGACCGGTGAGGTAGAGGATCCCCGCCCGCACCAGGGAGGGGGAGAATCCTGCGAGGAAGATATAGCACAGGAGGAGGACGCTCGTCAGTATGCTTCCTGCCCTCCCCGGCAGCAGCCTGCCGACGAGCAGCCTGAGTCCAAAGGCGATGAGCATGAGGTGCATGCCCGAGAGGGCCACCAGGTGACGGGTCCCGCTGAGGGTCATATACTCGAGCAGCGGGAGGTGGGGATCACCGCACTCCCCGAGGATGAGCAGCCTGCAGAGGGCTCCCACATCATAGGGAAGTTCACTATACCGCCTGATGAGAGCCCCAATCGCGATCTTCCTGAACTGCAGAAGCAGCACTTGTGGCTGTCCAGCCATCTTCAGGTCCCTCCCGAAGAGCAGACCGTCATCCCCAAGACCGGAGACCTCGACCTCCACGCGATCACCCCAGAATAGAGCCTCATCAGAGGCCGCCATGAGCATGCATGCACCGAATGCACCTTCCTGCCTGACCAGTCCCGAGCCCGATGTGATTCCGTCGATGCGCAGGTGCAGGAGGTATAGGTCAGAACGGACCTGCCTCGGGTCCTCAAGGAGCTGCCCTGAGAGCCTCATCCCAGTATGTACTTCCTCCGGGAGGGGGGATGGCGGGAGGAGGAAGATCAGGGAACAGCAGACAAGGAGGATACTGACGTAGAGCCTCCTGTCAAACGGTACGACCCGTGTGAGGATGATGATGATGAGTATGGCCAGCGCAGGCATGCGCCCGTACTGCCCGCTCAGCCTGATGAGCAGGAGGGCAGCGGCCACTCCTGAGAGTTCCAGGAGTGACGGGAGTCTCATGGGATGATAATGCTTCACATAGAGTATAAACAGCTTTTCGGTGAGAATGCTTCAACTAGAGGCTGCGAAACAGGGCGATCAGGGGAAGATCTATCTTCCGGTTCCTCGACATGGTCAGGAGACGGGCGGAGAGCCGCTCGCGCTGCCTCCCGGTCATCCTGCTGTCATCGAGGGCATCGATGGCCTTCCGGTACCGGTCGAACTGCCGCAGATAGAGGCCCAGGTAGGCCTGCACGACCTCTGACTGGGCGGGCAACTCCACGGGGTCGAGGGTCTCGTCATTGCCGGTGAGCTTATCGGCAAGGGTGAGCGGCGGCATCTCGTCATAGACGTTCAGCAGCTGCTCGTAGGCAGAGAGGCTCTCGTCGACCCGGCATTCGGACGCGTCGACGAGGTTCTTGAGCTCCATCCGCTTCTTCGTCGCCAGGTCCGACTTCCGGTTCTTCGCCGCTGTCCAGATGTAGACGGCGACCGCGGCACCGCCAGAGAGGAGCATCTCATCAAGCACGGGGACGGGGTCCCGTACCACGAAGGAGAAGAAGAAGTAGCTGACGAGGAAGGCCAGTGCCGAGTTGATCAGCCGAGGGATATACTTCAGTTCCTGGATCCAGGCATCGACGGCAGCGTCTATGGCACTGTAGAGCCGGTACTGGATCGTCTCCTCGATCGAGGGTTCGCAGGAGCCGGAGAGCTGCACGATGATATCCTCGTCTTCCCAACTCACCACCTCTCTCCGGTCGAGGAAGGGGGTGAGCAGGATCAGGTCATTGCTGTTGCGTCTCAATGCATAGAACGGCTTCATGGTTTAGGTACTCCTTTCTTCTACTACTATACTACCAAAACGGGCGAATGGGAAACGATTACAGCCCGAGCGAGGTGATCATCGCCTGCTGGCGACGGGCACTCTCGGCTTTGGCCGCATCCAGGTCGGCCTCCTTCGCCACGCTGAAGAGGTAGAACTTTATCTTCGGTTCCGTCCCGCTCGGCCTGACGATGACCTTGCTCCCGCCCTTGAGGCGGAGGATGATCACGTCCGCCGGAGGCAAGGATCCCGTGCCGGCGAGGAGGTCCTCGACCGACTCGACGGCCATCCCGCCGATCTCGGTCGGGGCGGCCTCACGGTAGGAGCGCATGATCGCCTCCATCTCGGCCTTGCCTTCCGAACCGGGGTAGTCCTTCGAGATGACCTTCTCGAGGTAGAACCCGAACTCACCCCAGATCTCCTCGAGGCGGTCCTGGAGGCTCTTCCCGTTCTTCGCATGGTACTTCATCATCTCCACGGCCAGAATGGCAGAGGAGACGGCATCCTTGTCATGCACATCGAGCATGGAGTTGTATCCGAAACTCTCCTCAGCCCCGAAGATGAAGCTCTTCCCCTCAGCCTCGATCTTGATCATCTGGTCGGCGATATACTTGAACCCGGTCAGTACGTCGCGGCATTCCGACCCCGCAGCAGCAGCCACGGCACCCATCAGGTCAGTGGTGACGATACTCTTCACGCAGACGGCAGGGGTCGCAGGGGTCCGGGTAGCAAGGAGGTAGTCGCACAGCAGGACGGCGATCTGGTTGCCGTTCAGCAGGGAGAACTCCTGTTTCCCCGGATCTGTCGGGAAGCCGATCCCGAGCCTGTCCGAGTCCGGGTCGGTCCCCAGGATGATATCGGCACCTGTCTTCCTGCCGAGCTCGATCGCGAGGCTCATGGCCTGCGGATTCTCGGGGTTCGGGAGGGTGACCGTCGGGAAGTCCCCGTTCGCCTCCTCCTGCTCAGCCACCACCTCGTAGTCTACCCCAAGGGTCTTGAGCAGGTGCTGGACGGGGACGTTCCCCGACCCGTGGATCGGGGTATAGACTACCTTGCAGGGGACATCCTCAGCGAAGGCTGCCTTCCTGACCGGATCGGCGAGGACCTTGTCGTAGTAGGCTGCATCCACCTCTTCGGGAACCCCGGAGAGCAGGCGGCGAGAACGTGCATCCGCTGAAGACATGGTCTTGATCATGCTGCCGTCGGCAACCTGTCGGACCTTGCTGACGATGCCGGTATCATGGGGCGGGATCACCTGGCCCCCGTCGGACCAGTAGACCTTGTAGCCGTTGTACTTGGGAGGGTTATGGCTTGCCGTGATGGTGATGCCCGCGGCACAGCCGAGGTATCGTACCGCATGGGAGAGCAGCGGTACCGGATGGATCGTGTCATAGAGGTAGACCCTGATGCCGTTGGCACAGAGAACCTGGGCAGATACTTCGGAAAAGAGTTCCGAGTAGTTGCGCGAGTCGCAGGCGATGACCACGGTGCGGTTGTCAGGTGAGGCCTCGTTGATGTAGTCAGCCAACCCTTGGGTCACCTTGCTCACGATGTAGGGGTTCATCCGGTTGTACCCGCCGCCGATGACGCCGCGCATCCCCGCAGTCCCGAACTCGAGCTCGGTGTAGAACCGGTCATGGAGCTCCTCGACATCCTCCTGGTTCATCGCCTGGATGACTTCCTGCCTGAACGTATCGACTGACTCATACTTCACATACTCTGAAGCCTTCTCATAATACATCTCGAAATCCATGGTTCCCTCCATACTCTTCATCCTATCTCCCAAGGAGCGCTTTCACATCCTGCAGCAGCTCCTGGGGGGTATCTATCATCAATGACTCATCGATACTCTTCTTCATCTCATTCGCATCCCGGAACCCCCAGGTCACCACCCGCGGGATCATGCCGGCATTCTGGGCTGTCAGGTAGTCCACCTCGGAATCACCGATGAAGAGCGTCCGCTCAGGACGACATCCCATGACGCCGGCGATCATCAGGACCGCCTCGGGGTCGGGTTTCCCCGCATAGGGGGCTTTCAGTCCCTGCACCCAGGAGAACTCGAAGGAAGGCAGGATATGGCTCACGATCTCCACGGTGAGCGCATGGTCCTTGTTCGAGAGGATCGCGACCGGGATGCCAAGACTGATGATCTCCTCCAGGAACCGAGAGATCCCCTCATAGGGTACGGTGTGCCGGTAGGGGGAGGCCTGGTAGTTGCGCATCATCTCACCATAGAGACTGTCTACAGCTTCGTCAGCAAGCCCGTGGCCTTCAGGGAGGGCCCTGATGAGGGTCTTCTTCAAGCCGTCCCCCACGAACTGCTTGTAATCCTCGACCGGATGGCCGGGGAATCCCCTTGAAGAGAGGACGGGTTCGATCGCTGCCGCGATGTCCGCTATGGTGTTCAGCAGTGTACCATCCAGGTCACAGATGATGCCGTCCGCTGCCGCTTGTACTTCCTTGAATTTTTCCTGCATAATAGACTTCTAGAGTAAGTGAATCACGCTGTGTATGTCAACGCTGAACCATGCTGTTACCAAGGAGCTTTACGATGAAAACAGAGAGGACTGTCGCGATCAGGCCATGTTCTACCTATGACCCCGCTGCCGTGCGGGAAGCTGTCGAAGAGAGCTGGGAGGTGATAGGGATCCCAGACCTGCAAGACAAGCTCGTCCTTGTGAAGCCGAACATCCTCTCGGATAAGGGACCGCAGAAGGCAGTGACCACCCACCCGGCAGTCGTCGAGGCGGTCTGCTCCATCATCCTCGAACGTGGCGGGAAGCCGGTTGTCGGGGATTCCCCGGCGATCCAGACCCCGGGATTCGCCCCGAGACAGAGCGGTATCAGGGAGGTATGCGACCGGTTATCGGTGCCTTGGGTCGACTTCACGAAGAAGACGGTCACCGTCTACCATGGCAGTGAGTCCTTCACGGTAGCCTCAATCGCCACTGAGGCTGACTATATCGTGAACCTGCCGAAGATGAAGACCCACCAGTTCATGTTCTACACGGGAGCGGTGAAGAACCTCTTCGGGCTCATCCCGTCGCTCTCCAAAAGCCCCTACCACCTGAGGTACCGGGGCAAGCGGCAGTTCGCCCGAATGATCCTCGATCTCTACCAGTCAATACCGGTGAACATACACATCATGGACGCGATCGTCGCCATGGAGGGTCCGGGCCCTGGGAACGGGACGCCGAAGAAAGTAGGTGCTGTCATCGTCTCTGATGACGGGCTTGCCCTCGACACGGCAGCGGTGACCATCATGGGGGAACGTCCCCATGATATACCGATCCTCGCCGAGGCGCTGAGGCGCAGGATAGTACACTCCATCGATGCCGATGCTATAACCTACCCGCTCTCACGTCCCGAGGATGTCGCGCCGGAGAGCTTCGTGCGCATCAAGCGCAGCTCCCCCACCCATGTCCCATCCCTGGCAGTGAGGATCCTGCGATCCTGGTTCGGCAAGAAGCAGGACCCGCCCCCGGTCATCATGAATGATGCATGCATACTCTGCAGGAAATGCGAGAAGATCTGCCCCGCTGACGCGATCAGCGGTTCATCGTCCCTGACGATCGACCACGGGGTCTGCATCAGATGCTACTGCTGCCATGAGGTCTGTCCTGCTGACGCCATCGAGATTATGCCAAGCTAATGACCTTTGAAAGCCCCATGATCTGTGGATCATGCAAAGCTCAAGGCTGTTTACGATAAAACAGTGCTCAAGGCTGTTTACGATAAAATAGGCCACATGATCCTTGGATCATGCCAAGCTAATGACCTTTGAAAGCCCCATGATCCATTAGGATCATGCCAAGCTAAAGGTCGTTTACGATGAATCAGGCCCCATGAGCCATTAGGATCATGCCAAGCTCAAGGCTGTAAACAGCCTTGAGCCCTTGACCACACCCCGTATTTTTCCCATGATGGGAGTTCCGGAGGACCAATGGAAACAACGACTGTGACTGCCACCATACTCTTCGCCCTGCTGCCGATCTCAGAACTCAGGGGAGCGCTGCCCTATGCCTATTTCAATGGGATGTCGATACAGGCTTCCTACCTCCTCAGCGTGGGGATCAATGCCTGTGTCGCACCGCTCGTCTATATCTTCCTCTCTTCGGTACACAAGCTCTTCTACCGGTGGGAGTGGTACTCCAAGCTCTTCGACCGGTTCGTACAGCGTGCACGGCTGAGGATCGAGGAAAAGGTGAAGAAGTATGAGTATCTCGGTGTGATGCTCTTCGTCGCGATCCCCCTCCCGATCACCGGCGCCTATACCGGGACACTCGGGGCCTGGGTTCTCGGCCTGGAGTGGAAGCGGACCTGCCTTGCCGTCCTTGGCGGGGTGATCATCTCCGGCCTGATCGTCTCGACGATCATCCTCATGGGTGTCGGCACCCATTCGATCTTCATCAAATCTCTCTGACACATAAAGGTACAGCATGGCAATCAACCTCAAGAAAGAACTCAACGACAGACAGTACCAGGCAGCCTCGACCCTTGACGGGCCGGTCCTCATCATAGCAGGGGCCGGTTCAGGCAAGACGAGGATGATCACCTACCGGATCGCCCATATGCTCGAACAGGGTATTGCCCAGTCGAACATCCTGGCCCTCACCTTCACCAACAAGGCGGCGACTGAGATGGCTGAACGTGTGCGCCAGCTCACCAGGAGTCCCCTGCCGAAGCTCACGACCTCGACCTTCCACGCCTTCGGGGTCCAGGTGCTGCGGTCGAAGATCGACCACCTCGGCTTCGACCACAACTTCACGATCTACGACCAGGCTGACAAGTCAGCCATGATCAAGGGGATCGTGCGTGACCTGCATATACCGCTGGAGAGCATCGACCTCTATGAGCTCTCGAACCTCTTCTCCGCGATCAAGACCGGACGTACCTCCTGGAGCAATGAGAACCGGAGCTACGAGAAGATCTATGAGGAGTACAACCTCCACCTCAAGGCCTATAATGCCGTCGACTTCGATGACCTCATCACCCTGCCGATCAAGCTCTTCGAGACCTTCCCGGGTGTCCTGCAGGCATACCGTGACCGGTATACCTACATCATGGTCGATGAGTTCCAGGACACCTCGCTCGTCCAGTACCGGCTGCTCAACCTCCTCGCCTCCGAGAGCAGGAATATCTGCGTCGTCGGGGACGACGACCAGTCCATCTACTCCTGGAGGGGCGCGAGTTACGAGAACATCGTGAGATTCGAGCGGGACTTCCCGGAGGTGAAGGAGATCATGCTGGAGCAGAACTACCGCTCCACCGGCAACATCCTCCATGCGGCGAATACCGTGATCGCCAACAATACCAAGCGGAAGAGCAAAGAACTCTGGACCGGCAGCGAGAAGGGGAACAGCATATCGATCTTCCATCCTGAGGACGAGGAGCATGAGGCAGACTTCATCTGCTCCACGATCAAGCAGATCGGCTTCGATGAGCAGGTCTCGTATGACGATATGGGCGTGCTCGTCAGGACCAACAGCCTGCTTGCCACCCTGGAGCAGGAGTTCCTCTCCCAGCAGATCCCCTATACGGTTTCCGGGGGACAGAGCTTCTTCGGCCGCAAGGAGATCAAGGATATCATCGCGTACATGCGGCTGCTCACGAACCCCGATGACGACGTGAACTTCCTGCGGATCATCAACACGCCGAGGCGCGGCATCGGCCGCGTCTCCCTCGAACAGCTGCGCAGCTACGCGAAGTCGCACCATATGTCGCTCTTCTCAGCCGTCTCGAAGATGGCCCATGATCCCGATGCACCGGTCGCCGACAGGCTCCACGGCATCTGCGAGTCCTTCACGGAGCTGATCGAGGAGTATAAGCAGAAGATTTTCTCGAAGAAGAACATGGCCCACTCGATGAAGGGGCTGATCGCGGCCATCGACTACCGCTCCTACCTGATCGGCGAGCACCCGGAGAACGAGCGACTCGTGAAATGGAAACTGAAGAACGTCGAGATCTTCCTCGACATGTTCCAGCGATGGGAGAACGACCCGGACAACCTGAAGCCGAACATCTATGACTACCTCAACCGGATCACCCTCAACACCTCGGACACCAAGGAGAAGGAACAGGGGAAGATCAACCTCATGACCATCCATGCCTCGAAGGGCCTCGAGTTCAACACGGTCTTCCTCGCAGGCGTGGAGGACCATATCATCCCGCATGCCCGGTCTATCGAGGAGGATGAGCACAACCTCGAGGAGGAGCGCAGGCTCTTCTATGTCGCCATCACCCGTGCGAAGCAGTCGCTGGTCATCACCAGCTGCAGGCAGCGGAAATACCTCCGGGAGGTCATCACCTCCACCCCCTCGCGCTTCCTGCAGGAGATCCCGGTCGACCTCCTCGCCCATGTGCAGGAGGATGAGGAGCTCTCCATGGCGGACAGCCTGAAGAAACTCCAGGCACTCCGGGCCAGGATGAGCAGCTGATCGGTTGCACGGAAGCTCATGCAGTGATACCCTGACACTCATGGTACTCAGCATGATCATGATCGTGTGCGCCCTTCTCCCCGTCCTCATCGCGGGAAGGATCCTGCTCACACCAAGGAACCGCCATCTCTTTGCCTGGACCCCGTCTCTGTTGAGACGGAACATGCCGGTGCTCCTCTTCGCATTGCTCGCCCCGGTCATCACCATCGCTGAACGCCTCTGCTCAGGCGCCGGATCGACTATACCGCTCTGGAGCCTCCTGCTGCTTGCCTTGGAGCTCCTGAATGCCGTCATCCTCGCTTGGCGGACCCGGCTCTTCCAACCATACTGCGACACCTCCCCGCTTATCATCATGACCGACCAGCAGGGCAGCTACGGCCTTCCTGACCTTGCGATCTCCTACGGTACTGCAGCTAAGGGGCAGCACAGCCTTACCTGCCATACCGGCGGGAAGGTGAAGAAGGTCTCTGACCCCTTTAGGACCCGTAGCCATACCTTCCTGATCAGGGACCTGCAGCCGGAGATACCCATCTCCTACCGTTTGGAAGGTAGATCAGGCGACGGGACTGTCTGTCTTCCTGAAGCTTCGATGAGGATCGCGGTCTCATCCGATGCCCACATTGGGGCTGGCTCCAATGACCGGGAAGCCACGGAGAGAGTCCTGCGTACCATTGCAGGGAGCTGTGATCTCTTCGTTAACCTCGGCGATACGGTGCAGATGGGCCATGACAGGCGTCAGCAAGCCCTCTCAAGCAGGATCTTCTCCCACTGTCTTGAGTCTACCCCGGTCATACCGGTCCCGGGGAACCATGACACCTGGCTCGGAGGGGAGACGTGCTGGAAGGAGATCTTCGAGCCTGATGCCGTTTCCAGGCTGTCGGCAAGCCCTCCCCTGACACACCATTACCGTCCATTCCCCACGGTAGACCTCATCACCCTTGACCTCGAGTGGGGGCCTGAGCTCTTCACTGACACGATCAGGCGGTGGCTTGAGGAAGAGCTCAAGCTCATCCCTGATGATCACCTGATCATCATCGCCAGCCATGCCTTCTTCTTCTCCTCAGGCAGGCTGCTGGACTCCCGAGTCTGGTATGACCCGAAACCAATGATCGACACCTTCCACGGGCTGTTCGTCGACCATGGGGTGGACCTTGTGCTCTCCGGCCATAACCACCAGTTCGAGCACCTCCACAAGGATGGGATCGACTACCTCGTTACCGGTACGCTCGGAGGCTCCCTGCCGAAGCAGGAGCTCACCCTATCCCCGGCATCGGTGTTCCTCGAGACCAGGGTGTTCGGCTTTACGGAACTCTTCCTGACTGCTGATGCCTGCAGGGTCACCTTCCGGGATGCGGAAGGCAGGGAAATCTATGCATTCGACCGATTATCCCGTTCCCTACCTGACTGATTCAGTAGTATATTTACCCCATGAAACGAGACCACCATCTGGACCTGACGAGCGCACCCGTTCCCTACGCACTCCGTACCATCGCGATCCCCGCGACAGTCGGGATCATCTTCAACACGATGTACAACGTGGTGGACACCTTCTGGGCGGGACAGTCCTCGACTGACTCCCTCGCGGCCCTCTCACTCAACTTCCCGATCTATCTCCTGGCCATGACCATCGGCGTCGGTTTCTCAGCTGGTATCTCTGCCCTGGTCTCGAACTACATCGGGAGTAGGCAGGAGGATGAGGCAAGGATCATCTTCCTCCAGGGCATCTCCTTCGCCGCGATCATCCAGCTGCTGCTCACCATACCGCTGCTCTTCCTGCTCAGGCCGATCTTCACTCTCATGCATGCCGAGGCGTCAGTGATGCCGGGAGCACTCCGGTACGGGTCGGTCATCGTCGGCGGGTCGATCCTGATGACCATGTCGATGGTCATCAACTCCGCCCTCACGGCACGGGGCAGGACGAAACCCAATCGTAACATCCTCATCATCGGGTTCCTGTTCAACCTCGGTCTCGACCCGCTCTTCCTCTACGGGGTTCGTATTGGGGAGGTGGTCATCATACCTGAGCTACAGGAAGCTGGCATCGCGGCTGCCACGATCCTCATTCAGGGCATCACTGCCCTATACCTCTTACGTGTGGTCGTGAAGTCAGGGATCCTCAAGGGTGCCTCACGCTCAGAACTCAAGCCGGACCCAGCCCGGGGCAGGGAGATCATCTCGCAGGTCATCCCTGCCATGATGAACTTCATGATCATGGCGACCGGAACCTTCGTGATCACCTTTTACATCTCCCGCTACGGCACAGCAGTGGTGGCTGCCTACGGTTCAGCCATCAGGATCGAGCAGATCGCCCTCGTGCCCAACATGGGGCTCAATACAGCCCTGATGGCCATGGTCGGCCAGAACAACGGGGCCGGCAGGCCCGACAGGGTGCGTGAGTCCTTCTCTACGGCATTATGGTACGGGTTCGGTATCATGGTTATCCTCCTGTCCCCGGTCCTCCTCTTCGGAAGGCACCTCCTAACTCTCTTCACCGACAGCACAGAGGTCATCACCATCGGCTATACCTACCTGCTCATCCAGGGGATCACCCATTTCAGCTACATCATCATGTCCCAGTCCAACTCGGTGCTCCAGGGGATAAAGAGACCTTCTATGATCATGTGGATCGGCTTCTATCGGCAGGTGGCAGCACCCGCGGTAGTGTTCACCCTCCTCGCTGTCATCCTCGGGATGGAGGAAAACGGTGTCTGGTGGGGGCTGGTGATCGTAAACTGGTCAGCAGCTATCTTCTCCCTCTACTGGACGAGGAGGAAGATGCGGCAGGTACTGCCTGTAAGTATGGTGGGATAACATAAAGCGGGCTGCCTCCCGATACTCAGGAAACAGCCCGCAGGCGGTTTTATTGTATCTATTCTTCTTTTCCTGCCTTCTCCATCGCGGAGATAAGCGGCAGCTTCTTCCCTGACAGGTAGCGCACCATGGCACCACCTGCGGTGCAGATATAATCCATATCTGCAGGGTCACAGAACCGCGAGGTCGCGCTCACGCTATCCCCGCCCCCGATCACCGTGTAGCCAGGCGCCTTCGCGATCGCCTGCCAGATCTCTCTCGTCCCGACCTCGAACTTCTCATCCTCGAATACGCCCGCAGGCCCGTTCACGAAGACCGTCCCGGCTGTCAGTATCCGCTCGGTATAGTTCGCTATCGTCTTTCCCCCGATGTCCAGGTAGAGCAGTTCGGCAGGCAGGTCAGCTACGGCGATCTCTGCTCGTTTCCCGTCTGCCTCATAGGCCAGGTCTTCGGGCATCCTGATCTTAGCCCCGTAGGTCTTGAGCAATTCTCCTGCTTCACCAACGAATCGTTCCAACCCTTTGGCCTTGATGAACTCGTCACTCTTCCTGCCGAGGTCCCTGCCCGATGCCAGCAGGAAGACCTGTCCGGTCACCCCGCAGGTCAGGATCTCGTCTGCTGTCCCGTTTGATAACACCTGCTCCATCATCCCGAACGCATCCGAGATCTTCGCGCCCCCGAGCACGAACACCGATGGGGGGGAAGGGGCAGTCATCACCTGGTTGAGTGCCGATACCTCGTTAAAGAACAGCGGTCCCGCAGCACTCGGCAGCAGCTCCTGGAAGGCCACCATGCTCGGGCAGTTCCGGTGCGCCGCGGCGAATGCGTCATTGACGTAGAGGTCGAACAGCGGGGCCAATGACCGCACCAGCCAGGTGTCGAGCATCTCTTCCGGTTTCAGCTTCACCGCATCCTCGAAGGTCGAGATCTCCTCGCACAGATACCGCAGGTTCCCCAGCAGTACCGCTTCACCCTCATCGAGTGCCTCTACCGCGCTCTGCGCCATCGGACCGCATACATCATCGATGTACCGGATCTTCCGGCCGAGTTTCTGACTCAGCTTCTGCGCATGCTCGGCCAGCGGGATCAGGTTCTGGTAGTCCAGCGTATCCCCCTGATGGGCGATGAGCGCAAGCTTCGCTCCGTTATCGAGCAGCCACTTCACCGTCGGCACGCTCTTCTCCAGCCGGTTCTCGTTGACTATTGCCTTTGTCTTCGGGTCGATCGGTGAGTTGATGTCCACCCGCAGTAATACCCGCTTGCCCGAGACATCAAAGGACTCCATCGGCTTGAACCCTAACCTATGCTCTTTCATCGGTTCTCTCTTACTTCATGCCCAGGTACTGGTTCGTTGCTGCAGTCCCCTCTTCCCTGGTCGCCTGCATTCCCATCGCTGCCCTGATCCCGTCGATGTTCTCCGGGATCACCACGGACTCCTGCGGGATGTTGATCGCGAACATGATGTCATCCCCTGACTTCACGATCGACTCTTCCCACAGCCCGATCTCATACATGTCACCCCGTGCATTCCCGATGTCGCGTGCCCAGCGGAACATCGATGCGTTGCCTAAGAACCCGTCTGCCAGCCTCACCGGCATGATCCGCGGATGGTTGGATGCCATCTCCCACAGCTCTTCCTTCGAGATCCCGTTCTTCGGTGTTGCCGTCACCGTGATGATGTGGCCGTGGGTCACCGGGGTGTGTACCAGGATACCCGTACACGGGATATGGGGCATGATCGTCATCAGGTCGAGTGCCTGGTGGCTCGGTGCCTTCTCCACCTGCAGGGCATTGGTCAGCCCTCGATGGTAGTCACCCGGGTCTGCCACCCTCCTGATGATCGTGATCGCTACTTTCTCAAGGCCGACACTCCGGTCGAGCATGTCTACCGCACGGATGAGCCCGGTGGTATTGCAGCTCGTGAGCTTCAGGTAGTCTGCCCCGATGCCCTGCTCGTAGTTGGCATAGCCGTGGAAGAAGACGTCTGCGATGTCATTCTTCTCGCCGCCCTGGAACACGGCCTTGGTGCCATGCTTGACATACAGCTCCTTGTTCCGCGCGCCGATGCCGCCAGGGGAACTGTCGAGCATGATGTCGCACTCCTGTACGAGTTCCTCGAAGCTCCCTGATACCGGGATACCGGCATCTTCTAAAGAGGTGTTCTTCGGGTCCACGTTGAACATCTTATACGGCATGCCCCGGTATTTCAGTGCCCGCACCGAGATCGTCGGGGCTATGTCAGCAACACCTACGAGCTCCATGTCTCCCTGGGCCGCTACCCCGTCTGCCAGTCGCTGCCCGATCACGCCGTATCCTGCTACTCCTACTTTGATTCTTTCCATAGTATTCTCCATATCATATTAAAGTACCTGTTTGTTAAACACATGTAGTATCATGAATGAGCATCATCCATAGAAAAACGGACATTTCTCCAAGGAATTAAACATCTCCATATCATGAGGAAAAATTAGTTCTGCATTATACTGCTTTTCTATCTTTCTCAGTTTGTTTATTGACCTCTCAACACCCAACGTATCATATACTAAACCTGGCTGAACAATGGGTGGACCGTAATTATATCTTGTATACACCGAATCTGCCGTGAAAAGAAAATTCCTGTCATTCGTCTCAACTAAAAGCCCTGCCAGTGCTGGAGTATGGCCTTCAAGCATAATTATTTGTATTCCTGGGGCTATTTCCATATCTTCATCAATAAGGCTATAATTTATTCCTGGTGTCTCATAATTATCCTTAACATATGCAGCTGAAAGACCATCTGGATTTGCATGTGTTTCACATAAACCTGCTTGAAAATCAAGTTTAGGTACGAGAACCCGTTCAGCCGCTTGCGTTCCACTAAAAAAGCCAATACCACCATAATGATCCCAATGAGTATGTGAAAGGATAATCATAGCAATATCATCAACAGTAATTCCTGCCCGCTTAAGTCCCTCATCAATAAAATCCTGCCTTTCGATAAACAAGGGATATCGATCATTCATCTGAGGGGTTCGTCTGTCACTTTCATCGCCTAATCCTGGACCTACATCATAGAGTATGTACCCGATCTCAGGATGATGAATCAGAGTGCAAAAGATCGGGAAACGCATCCAGTTCCTCTCGCGGTTCTTATCTGACAATGTGGCAAATTGAAAACCTGCAAATGTCCAAGCTGCATCATTCTCGATATACCCACATGGGATAAATGATAAAGTTATATTGTACATTCCTCATCTCCTTGACGGAACTGTCCGCCTAATGCGAACAGTCCATCTGAATGCTAATTAGAATGCAGAATTCGGGTTATAAAATTCTTTTGCATTTTCCTTGGTCACACATGCAGCCTTCGTTACGAGAGACTGTATTATCTGTTCTCCTGACAAATGCTTCTCAATCTGCTCCAAAGTTAATTCTGCCAGCAGAATGGGATCATTCAAACCAGTAGCTCCGTAGGTTCCTGCCATAATTGCTTCATATGCCTCTTTCTGACCATCAGCTGCTGCAGCAATCAGAATATCTGTTCTGCCGGAATCCTGGAACACTTTCATGGCTCCTAGAGCCATACTGTCATTCTCTGCTAACAGCACATTCATGTCAGGAGCGGTTGTTAGCATGTCTTCTGTTGCGTCTACCCCAGTGGGGCTATCCCAGCCGCCCCAGCCCTGAGTTACAATCTCAAAGTTTGTACTGTTGTATTTTTCAAGCTGGTATTCAGTAATTCCTTTAATCAAACCTGCCCTTCTGATAAGTCCAATAGCATTTCCTGGGTTACCACTGAGCATACCTATTTTCAAGGAAGTCTTGCCCATCTGCTCTGCAACCCATCTACCGACAAGATACCCATCTTCATCATTTGCAGAAGTTATTTCGCCGGTAAACTTACCACCATCTGCAATGGTTGAATCCACTGCAAACAGGGGAATCCCAGCATTCATGACTTTAATTGAGGTCTGTACCGCAGCTTTTGAATCCCTTGGGTTAATGACTATGACATCCACCCCTCTTGCTACCAGATCTTCACAGTCAGCATCCTGCTTCACAGGATCATTTTCTGCATCAATGGTTATCAACTCATAGCCCTTATCCTCACAAGTTTTTTCAAATGCTTCCGCCATAGCAACGAAATAAGGCGATTTCAAGGTTTGTATTGAAAATCCAATTTTCAAGTTCGACAGGTCTGTTGTCCCCGCCGACGCTACTGCACCTTGCTCCTCATCAGTACCACAACTGATAAATACCAGACTGATTAATACTAACCCAATGATTAACCATTTCACCTTCAGAATCTTTCTCATGTTACTAACTCCTTATTATTTTTTAGACTGTATATCAGCCTATTACCCTATGTTATGAAGCGGTCTCACTCTCAAATTTCTGAAACAACACAGCTACAAGAATTATGATCCCTTTCAATATCTGCTGCGGATACGATGCGATATTCATGAGATTCATGATATTCCCCAGAAGGGCAAGTATCAGGATACCCATCAGGGTGTTCAGGGCAGTTCCTTTTCCACCTTTCAGACTGGCACCTCCAATAACAACAGCAGCAATAGCATCCAATTCAAGACCTTCACCTGTGATTGGCGTTCCAACCCCTGAACGGGCAACCACAAGTATCCCGGCAATTGCACACATGGACGCAGAAACCATATATACGGATAACTTGTACCAGTCCACATTTATTCCCGATAGCTCAACAGCAGTAAAATTGCTACCAATACCCTTTACATATCGGCCATACACCGTATATTTCAAAAAGAATGCAAATATAATAAACATCCCGAATGCCAGCCAAACCGGGTACGGCATCTTCATAAAATATTGTGAACCAAATGAGAGAAGATGCTTTTCTGAAATCTGAATTGCAGCTCCAGCAGAGAGGGAGAATGCAGCTCCACGTGCAATAGTCATAAAAGCCAAAGTCACGATAAATGGAGCGATACCTCTTTTTGCGACAAAATAGCCCTCAATGAGACCAATACCTATAAAAATCAGCAGCAAGAAGACAACAGCCATGAATAATGAGATTTCAGCTACTAACATTTTTGAAAGGAGAACACTGCTGAGAGCTACCATGGAACCAACAGAGAGATCTATTCCACCTGACAGAATAACCAGTAGCATTCCCATTGACAGCATCAGCATCCCAGCATTCTGTCTAAGTATGTTTGCTATATTCATTACAGTTAAAAAGTGAGATGACATGAAGCTTGAGAACACCACAAGCAGTACTACAATGAATACATTGATATAACGACTGATTTTGATGTTTTTAAGTATTTTAGTATTATTGAATGAATGGACTCTTTTCGTAATCATTTATACCTCCGCGACGGCCAGCATCATTAATTTCTTTTCTGTCAATCTTTCTTTGTTTTTATCAATTTCACCAGTGATATGCCCTTTTGACATAACAACTACCCGATCACACATTCCTATGATCTCTGGTAATTCAGATGAAATAATAATTACTGCAACCCCCTGCTCAACCAAGCTATTGATTATCTTGTAAATTTCATATTTCGCACCGACATCGACACCCCGGGTAGGTTCATCAAAAATGACAACTTTCAATGCGAGATTCAGCCATTTGGCTATAACTACTTTTTGTTGATTCCCACCGCTAAGATTTTTGACGGGCAGCTCAATCGTAGATGTTTTTACAGACAATTTTTTCACAAGATCATTTACAATTCGGGCTTCTTTCTTTGTCCGAATCATGCCCAGTGCAGCAAGAACTTTCCGGATGTTTGTCATCATGCTGTTCACTCTGATCGACATATCCAGAACCAGTCCTTCTTCTTTACGATTTTCCGGTACTAGCCCCAAACCTTCTTTAATTGCACTTATTGGGTTCTTTACATCAATTTTCCGCCCCTGAATATAGACGTTCCCTGTTGTTTTTTTTATCTATACCGAAAACAGCTCGAGCAACTTCTGTACGTCCGCTGCCTATCAATCCAGAAATACCCAGGAGCTCACCTTCTCTTACTGTTAGATTAATGTCCTTGAACTTTGGTGAATTGAAGTTTTCTATCCTGAAGATTTCCTTTCCAATTTGATGCTGCAGACGCTCTGGAAACATCTCATTAAGGCTTCTGCCGATCATCAACTCAACTATGTTTTCAATTGTATAATCAGCCACTCGTCCTTCACCGGTAACTTTCCCATCCCGCAAGGTGGTAAATGAATCACAGATTCTGAAGATCTCTTCCATCCTGTGAGAGATATAAATGATGCTTACTCCCCTATTTTTAAGTTTATCCAGAATTTTGAAAAGTAATTCTACTTCTTTCGGGGCTAGTGAAGAGGTTGGTTCATCCAAGATAAGAATCTTTATATCTTTTGAGATTGCCTTGGCAATCTCAACAATCTGCTGATATGCAATATTGTATTGCTTAATTTCCCGATTTACATCGATATGAAGATCAAGTTCGGCCAGCACTTTCTCGGCTTTCTGCTTAAGTTTTTTCCAGTTAACAAATAATGATCCTTCACCAATCTGGTCAAGGAAAATGTTCTCAGCAACAGTCAGTTCTTCAGCAAGTTCCAGTTCCTGATAAATAATACCAATTCCCAATTGGATACCTTTCTTTGGTGAATCAACCTCAATAAGAGTATCGGCTAGATAAATTTCTCCCGAGTCTTTTTGATACGCTCCACTGAGAATTTTCATCAAGGTAGATTTTCCGGCACCATTCTCTCCAATCAATGCATGAATTTCGCCCTTCCTCACATGTAAATCAACATGATGGAGGACTTCAACTCCATAGAAACTCTTTGTGATGTCAGTCATGCGTAATTGATAACCGTTTCCCATATTGTTCCTTTCCTAGACTTCTCACCAAAACAGGTGGTTTTTGGGCACTACTTTCCCCCTTCCATTCCTTTACAGAGAATGTAATGAAACATTAAGGGAAATATGTATGTGCATCTCTTCCGATTAGCCTGAAACGTTCTGGTTATTTCTTGTTTCAGCTCTTATGTATTTACAGCATTCCCATGACCCTTGGGAGGAACAACGAGAGTTCAGGTATGAATGCAACCAGGAACATCACGATGATCTCAGCCCCGGCAAAGATGATCGCTTCTTTACTGATCGATTCTATCGAAGCTCCTGACAGCTCACTTGCCACAAAGAGGTTCGCTCCCATGGGTGGAGTCTCAAACCCCACTTCGCATGCTATGACGAACATCACCCCGAACTGTATCGGATGCAAGCCTGCATTCATCATCAGCGGCAAGAACAGCGGCGTCAGGATGATGATTGCCGTATTTGATTCCATCCACATCCCCACAAAGATGAGGATCGCCCCGATGATGAGGATCATGACGAAGGAAAAATTCCCGAATACCGATAAGCTTTCACTCAGGATCTGCGGCAGCTGGTAGATCGCAATGATCCTGCCGAGAGCCATCCCTGTTGTGAGAATAAAGAAGATCGCACCGACGGTCTTCAACATCCCGTAGAGGGAGTCGAAGATGTTGCTGAAGTTCAATTTCTTGGTGACGAACACACCGATAATAAAGGCATATACGACAAGGATGACTGAAGCTTCCGTAACGGTCGTTATGCCGGTATAGATGAACCCGAAGATGATGAGCGGGGATAGAAGTCCCCATTTTGCCTCATACATACTCTTCAGGACACGTTTGACATTCATCTTGTTCGCCTGCGACTGGTAGTTCCTCTTCTTGGAGACGATGAAGACTGCACCATACAGGAAGATTCCCAGGAGTATCCCTGGAATGATCCCGGCTATGAACAGGGTTGTCGGGGACTGTTCGGCCGTGATCGCATACATGATCATCAGGATACTCGGAGGGATTACCGCCCCGATCCCCCCGGAACAGGCCGCGATGGAACCTGCAAAGGGTTTGTCATAATTCGACTTGATGAGGGCAGGGATCAGGATCGACCCAACAGCTGCAGTCGTCGCCGGTCCTGAGCCTGAGATCGCACCAAAGAAGGTGCAGGCGACGATCGTTACCGCAGCGAGCCCGCCAGTGGCCTTACCCACCAGTTCTTTTGAGAAGTTTACGATGCCTTCAGTAAGTCCTCCATGCATCATCAGGTTACCGGCCAGGATGAACATGGGGATGGCGATCAGGGTGAAAGCATCAACCGACGTATATGCACCCTGGACCAGGTAACTGAGCGGGATAGCCTTGAAGACATAGCCGAGCAATGCCGGCAGCCCCATGGATACAGCGAGCGGGACGCCAAACATCAACGGGACTATGAATGACAGAAGAAGTATGATACCAACCATGCTGAACCTCCTACAATTCCTGTCTCATGTCAGTGAGGACGATCTCTCCCTCCCTGAACCGATGGATCATGTTCATGATGTTACGAATGGTCAATACGAGAAACCCGATAGGGACGATGGCATAGATATACATATAGTTGATCCCCAGTCCCGCAGATATGTAGGGATACTGCCGCATGCTCAATACGTATAAGACTCCCTGTATCACGAGGGTCATATTGAATATGATCCAAACCAGGTCCGCAAGGAACATAATCACCTTCTTGACCCTATTCGAGAACTTATCTACGAGAAAGGTAATACGTATATGTTTTCGTGTCGCCCCGGCAACACAGAAACTTATATACACTCCCCATACATACACCATCCTGGATAACTCTTCTGACCAGGACAGGTTCTTATTGAATACATACCTCAATACAACCTGCATGGTCAGGAGGACTACCAGGACACTGAAAAGAAAGACCCCCAGATACGCTTCTGGCGGGTATTTCTCTTTTTCATTCTTAACTGCCATACTTGCCTCTTTTCACTCAAGGATGCGGGGACAGGAATCCTGCCCCCGCGGGGTTACGCTTCGTTTTATTTTGTAGCTTCGTCTTTTTTGCTGAGAACGTAATTCACCCAATCTTCGCCGCCGACCTGATCGTAGTATTTCGGCCAGATCGATCGTGCACGCTCTTCCCAGAGTTCTACGTCATCCGGAGGTCCCTGAAGCACCATACCGTTTGCCAAGCAGCCTTCCCGTGATTCCTTGTCCATGATAGCGAAAGCCTCTGCATGGGCTTTTGTGGCCTCATCTCCTGCCTCGACAAGTATCTGCTGGAGATCTTCCGGCAGGCTCTGGAAGAATGTCTCGGAGATCAGGATAGGACCTGTCCAGAGTGCATAGGTGATCTCAGTCACGTACTTCTGGACCTCATAGAACTTCTGCTGGAACAAGGTGGTATAGGGGTTCTCCTGACCGTCGATAACTTTCTGCTGAAGGGCAGGGAACACTTCCGACCATGCCATAGGTACTGGGTCAAGTCCCCAAGCCTTGAAGGTGTCTATGGTAAGGGGGATCTGCCCAACACGGATCTTGAGTCCCTTGAGGTCTTCCATAGTCTTCACAGGCTTCTTTGAGTTTGAGAGTACCCGGGGTCCACGTTCATGGTAAGCAAGGGCCCGTACGTTTGCCTCTTTGATCAGCACTTCATTGATGTCATCCTTGATCAGCTGATAGGTCTTCATAAACTCATCGCCTGACCCGAACAGGTACGGAAGCTGCAGGACTCCAAGAGATGGTGCGAACGGCACGATATTACCTGTGTACACATGGCCCATCTCGATGGAACCCCTGCCAAGGGCTTGGATGACTTCTTCTTCACTACCAAGCTGGTTCGACGGGTAGATCTGTACCTCAAGTCTCCCGCCTGATTTCTCTTCCACGATCTGCTTGAACAACTGGAAGTTCTGATCCGTGATCTGTCCTGTAGCATCCGAATGTGATGCCTTGATGATAATCGGCTTCACATCCTCACTCTCTGACTGACCTGCAGCAAATACCATTGCTCCTGCAAGACAGAAGATGACCAACACTGCTAACATTTTTCTCTTCATGATTTCCTCCATTTTATATTTCTAACAATATACATTGTTATTAGCTCAAAACTATCTGTTGGGGGTGATTGCGACCTTGAGTCCATCACCGCCCCTGGCTACCCGGAAAGCATCCTCGAACTGGTCAAGGGGGAACCGATGGGATATGATCCCCTCCAGGTTCATTCTCGGCATGATCTCCATCACCTGGTGGTGCACGTACGGATTCCGAACCGATCCGATCAGGGAGATCTCATTCGCATAGAGGTAGTTAGGCTCTATCTCGATCTTCACCCCCGGGGCGACCACCCCGAACAGGACGGCACGACCACCCCGTCCCAGCAGGTGAACCGTCTGTTCCGCAGTCTCCTTTCTTCCAGCGGCATCGATGACTACATCAGCACCATAGCCCCCGGTCATTGATAGGACGACCTCTTTCAGTGATTCATTGAGCGGATCGACTATCCTGGTATAACCCCGTTTCGAGAGAAACTCTCTCCTGTGTGTAGAAGGTTCTGATATGATCAGCTTCGCGGCTCCCCGGAGTACTGCCAACTCTGCAAGCAAGATGCCTGCCGCACCCCCTCCGAGTATTACTACGGTATCACCAGTACTGATCCGTGCATTCTGGATCCCGTTGAGACAGCATCCGATAGTCTCAGCCAACGCAGCATCCTCAGCCGTTATGCCGCTCTCTGCAGGGATCGTGTAGACGGTATCATCTCGTGCCGTCACGAACTGCCCGAACCCTCCATTGAGATGGATCCCCCAGGCCTTTCTATCGGTGCAGAGATTCGGTTTACCGATCCTGCAGTACTTGCAGACCCCGCAGTAGATATGGGGTTCTACCGAGACCAGGTCACCGACTTTGCAGTTCTTGACGAGGGTTCCCGTCTCCCTGACGTAGCCTGAGAATTCATGTCCCAGAACGACAGGGGGAGCTACCTCGAACTTCCCGTCGAGAATGTGGAGGTCCGTACCGCAGATAGTCGCAGTGTCAATCTCGATCAGCACATCGTGGTCACCAACAGGTGCAGCATCGATCTCTCGTAGAACCATCTCAGGGTTCCCTTCATACAGCACAGCGTTCATCTTCATACAGCCACCCCATTCATGATTAATTTTCTGGTCCCGTCTGCGGCACAGACGCGAATCCATTCCTTGACAGCATCCTTGATCGCTTCTTTGACCGGAAGCATCACATCAATAACGTTATTTCCGGAATTCGAGAGCAGTTCATGCTTAAGCTGGTCAAGATACGTCCTGTGCAGGAGGGTTCCTACATTGACTTTTGCCATACCCAGAGAAATACATTCTTTGACCACGTCATACGGTATTCCTGTACTCCCGTGGAGGACGAGCGGGATCTCTATCACATCATTGATCTCTTTCAGCCGCTGCGTATAGATCTTAGGTTCTGTCTTATAGAAGCCATGAGCATTCCCGATACCAACAGCTAAGGAATCCACCCCTGTCCTCTCCACGAGTTCGATACACTCCCCGACATCGGCCAGGAACGCCCCGCCGGTATAGGTTCCTTCCTCGTTCGAGCCCATGATCCTACCGATCTCTGCCTCAACCAGGACCCCGTTCGCATGCGCATACTCCACGACCTGCAGCACCATTGAAATATTCTTTTTCAGGGTTTCTGTAGAAGCATCGATCATCACTGATTGATACCCGCTGTCGATAGCCGCCAGACAGAGTTCGACACTCTTGGAATGATCAAGGTGATTAAAAACGGTACCGGAGGTGAGGGAGAAGGTTTCTTTCCCAACGGCACCGCAGTACTCTACCCTGTTCGTCTCCACCGACTGCATGTTCGAGGCAGTATACACACAGGCATCAAGTTCATCAGCAGCTTCTACGATCGCCAGGTACTCCCAAAGGTCAGAGTAGTTGAATGCCGGTATGGCGAAACCTGCTGAATCGGCAATATGTATCAATGACTGTTTCTTATTCTCATCTTGTTTAGACATATGTACGTTTAAGCTCCTCTTGAGTCTGAATATAGTTCGATACTGTCTCGAAATCGGGAGTACCATCTGTCGCACCAAGCTTTCGCACGACAAAGTCAGCAACAGCGGTACCCAGAGTGATTGCATCCTCGATGTTCATCTTCCTGTACAACCCTGTGAGTATCCCAGAGACGAACGCATCACCAGCTCCAGTCGTATCAAGGGCGGGTGATGGAAAGGCACTGCTATAAAAAGATCTTTCTGCAGTCCTGCAGAAGCTGCCGGCACTTCCAAGTTTCAGTATGACAACAGATATCCCATGATCAGCAAGGATGGTGGCGATCTCCTCAGGTTTCTCCGCACCAGTGATCTCCTGAGCCTCATTCAAGCTGGGAATGAAATAATCCAGGTATGGGAGTGAGGGACTGATCAGTTCCAGCCACTTCCCCTTCTGAGACCAGGCTACATCCATGGACGTGGTAAGCCCTGCTTCTTTCGCAGCTTTCAGCAATGCTGCTGCTGGGTTACCATCGAATTCAGGGAGATGGTAGAATCCTCCGATATGCAGATGTTCGGCTGTGGAAAACAGGCCCTGGTCTATATCGTCCAGACTGAGTTCTTCATTGCTTCCGTGGTAATGAAGAAAGCATCGTTCTCCATTCTCGCGAACCAAACCGACGACCTTGGAGTTCGGACGCTTCTCAGATCTGCTGCATCGGGAGACATCTACTCCTGTCCGTTCTGCATTATCCAGCAGGAACTGCCCGAACATATCATTTCCTGCTTTACCCTGAAAGCTTACAGGCACACCAAGTTTCGCCAGGTTCAGCGAAACATTCAATGCGTCTCCACCGCTCTTCAGTGCTATATCATCGACCAGCATACTGTCTACGGTGAAGTCAATCGCATCTACCGGATGCACCACGATATCAGCAACCATCTCCCCAACACAGATAATCCCCATTCATCCTCTCCTGTTTCCCTGTCAGTAACGTTTATTTGTTCATTAGGTTGTTTTATTGTTGCATAGCATTTCTTATCTGTCAAATATTATTTTATTTGTTTTTATTTTCTTTTATAATCTTTCACTTCTAGGCATAATTGAATAATAAAACTTGCATTACCCTAACTTGTATTGTATTATACTGATAAATGGTATAGACGGTCAGGGATGATTCTGAGCAGAGATCTTTCATATGAACTTCTTTTAGTTTCATGTGCTTTTATAAGATAGAAACCGGATATGCGATACGAGGGTGGTAGAGTGAAAAGCAGACAAATGACAAAACGCCAGCAGGAACTTCTTGAGATCATAAAGGAGAAGACTTCGGTCAACGTACAGGAACTTTTCCCGCTGTTTGATGTCTCCACCGCCACGATACGGAAAGACCTGGCAGCGCTTGAAGAAGCGAATCTCATCTTCCGGAAGCGGGGCGAAGCTCACATCACGAGAACGAGTGAATTAACCGCTTTTGAGGCACGCTGCGAGATTCATAAGCGGGCAAAACAGCTTATAGCTGCGGAAGCCGTGAAGTTCATCGAGGATGGGGACTCGATCATCCTGGACTCCGGGACAACCACGATCGAGATTGCAAAACTCCTGGTAGACAGGAAGAACCTTTCGGTTCTCACTAACTCCATCCCCGTAGCAAATATCCTTGCCAATACGGAAGTATCAGTCTCCCTTTCCGGTGGTATCCTGTTCAGCAAGAACATGTCCACTCAGGGACCGGATGCTGAAGCCTTTTTTCGGAAAGTCGCAGTGAACAAAGCTTTCATTGCTGCCAGCGGCGTTCAGCCAGATATTGGCATGGCTTCCCTGAGTCTCTTTGAAGCTACGCTCAAGATGTGCATGATCGAATCATCGAAGACTGTGTTCGCAGTCATTGATTCCTCCAAGTTCTCAAATTCCGGTATCAACCTCTTTGCTGAATTCTCGAAGCTTGATTATATCATCACGGAAAAACCCCTAACAGACAGAAAGTTAACAGAAAGACTTGCACAAGAGGGAGTGACCTGTATCGTGGTGGATTAACTGGTAAAACCATCCAATTGACATAACCGCTTTCCCTCTAGCCATAACCCCTGCAAACCGGTAGACTGTCTCATCAATGGAAACTGTATCAGTACCTCTTACACAGAAGCGCCTCTTCTCCCTCTGGATCCCGCTCGCTATCATGTGGATCGTCATGGCCGTGGAACAGCCTGCCGTGACGGCAGTGATCTCTCGGTTATCGAACCCCACGATCGAGCTGGCTGCCTTCGGCTATGCCTATTCCCTGGCGCTCTTCATCGAGGGGCCGATCGTCCAGATGCTCTCTGCAGCTACCGCGCTTGCCAGGGACCGGCACTCCTACCGGAGGCTGCTGTCCATCATGCACGCGCTTGGGGCCATGATCACGGTCGTCCACATCATCCTCTGCATCCCTTCAGTGTTTAACTGGTTCTCCGGCACGCTCATGGGCTTACCCGAAGAGATCATCGGTCCCTCCTACCGGAGTTTTGCCATGATGATCCCCTGGTCTGCCGCTGTCGGCTACCGGAGGCTCTGGCAGGGTGTGCTGATCCGGTACAACCGTACCAGGGGCGTCCCCATCATCATGTACATCAGGCTCGGTGTCGCGGCAGTGGTCCTCCTCACTGGGCTGGTCATCAAGACACTTCCCGGGGGTGTGATCGGGGGACTCTCACTCACGGTAGGGGTCACTGCCGGGATGATCGCCGCCTGGTACTTCGCACAGCCTGTCATCCGAGACCTCATGCCGGAAGGGGATCCTGACGGGGAGTTCCCTCCCATGCCGTCCGGGGAGATCATGCGGTTCTACTTCCCGCTCGCCCTCACCTCCCTGATCACGCTCGGCGCACGTCCACTCCACAGTTTCGGGATAGCCAGGGGCCTCTTCCCGCTGGAGTCCCTCGCCCTCTGGCCAGTGACCCTCGGCTTCATGTTCATATTCACGTCTATATCGCTCTCGCTGCAGGAGATCGTCATCGCACAGCAGAAGGACCACGATACCCTGAAGGTGATCTCCTCCTTCGTCATGCGGGTAGCACTGGTCCTGACGGCAGCCTGCATGGTCATCGGCCTGACTCCTGCCAAGGAGTTCTGGTTCGTCCTGATCTCAGGGATACCGCAGGAGTTGATGCGCTTCATACCGCTCACCCTCGCATTCCTGTCTGTCACACCCTTCTGCTACGCGATCGTCTCCTTCAGCCGCGGTCTGCTGGTCATCCATCACCGGACCTCAGTCATCACGACCGGTGTGGTGCTTAACGTCGTGACGATGATGTCGCTGCTCGTCACCCTCACCAGCGGCCTTCACTTCACTGGCATCTATGCGGCAGCCGTCTCCTTCTCCATCTCCTATATCATCGAAACGCTCTTCCTCTTCCTGAAGACCCGATCCATCCGCAGGGGCTAACATCTATCTGGTATATTTCTCCTTGACAGGGTACCGTTCCAGTGTTATATTACCACTGGTAATTACCAATGGTAATACATTCATTCGTATACGAGGAGTTCATCCTATGGCAGAACGACGAAAGAACCTGGACAGGGACGTATTCACCGGCATGGTGCTGGAGATGCTCACCGAGGGGATTCCCTTCCGGGACATTAATCTCAGGCAGGTTGCCAAACGGGTCGGCTGTGCCCATACCAATGTCTACAACTATGTCAGCAATTATGGGGAGCTGACCTGGTTCACCCTTGCAGAGGCCCTCAGGCGCATGCTGGCTACTGCCGGCCCCCTGGATCCTGACTCCCTCCTCTCCTGTGATATACCGGAACTCTATGTCGATTTCGCCCTCAACCATCCATCATGGTATCGCCTGATCTGGATGGAGCAGATGCCCGGGGCTCCGCCTGCCGAGATCATCGCCGTTCTCGGCAGGCCCGGGGCGGTCATGGAGCAGTGGTTCAGCATGCAGTACCCCCATACACCGGAGGTGAGGAGGAAGACCCGCATGTTCCACAGCTACCTGCATGGCGTACTCTCGAAAGTCGTCATGGGCAGGACCGCAGGAGCTGATCCCGGCCTCCGGGAGGAGATACTCCAGGAAGCCGCACTGATCAGGAAGCTGATCTTTACCCAACAGGAGGAAGAAGCATGACTAACCGAAAGACCATAGTAGTACTGACGATCCTGATCGTCATCCTGGCGGCAGCAGCCGCCGTCACGGGCATACGCGCCGCAGGCAGTGACGGACACTATGCGTACACGAGCGTACGCGGGGAGGAGGTCACCCTCCATGGAACAGGGATCTACCGACACATGTCGGCCGACGTCGCGATCCAGGGGATCGCACAGGACTACATCACCCTCTTCGCTGCCCTCCCGGCCTTGGTGTTGTCCCTGGTCCTTTCACTCCGAGGTTCGATCCGTGCCCAACTCTTCAGTGCAGGGATCACCTTCTACCTCTTCGTGACCTATCTCTTCTATACAGCGATGGCCATGTACCATGAGCTCTTCCTCATCTATGTCGCACTGATGGGCTTGAGCTTCTTCTCGCTTGCCCTGCAGCTCTTCTCATTGCATGCCCGGAAGCCGATGAGTCACTTCGCCGGCAACCCGCCCGTACGGCTTGGCGGGGTGTTCCTGGTCATCAACGCATCCCTCATCTTCTTACTCTGGCTCAGCGCCATCCTCCCGCCCCTGCTGGACGGATCCCTCTACCCGGACGAGGTTGACCACTACACCACCCTGATCGTACAGGGGTTCGACCTGGGGCTGCTGCTCCCGCTCTCGGCAGTGAGCGGCATCCTCCTCTACCGGAGGAAGCCCCTCGGGTTCCTGCTCGGCCCGGTCTATTTGGTGTTTCTCCTCTTCCTCATGGCGGCCCTGATCGCGAAACTGGTCGCGATGGGCCTGTACGGGGCAGAGATCTTTCCCGCGATTTGCATCATCCCGGTGATCTGGGTCATGACGGGGTTCAGCCTGTTCAGGCTGGTATGGAAGATCAGTCCGACTTCTTGTCACACTTCATCCGAAACAGCCTGAGGTCTGCACGGTTGACCATCCTCGGGATGGTATCTGAGACCTGGTATTCCGTGATCCCGTAGGAGAAGGAGAGGCGACTGAAGGGGAATTGGGCAAGCTCACGCCTGAGGCGCTCACAGCCGCACCCGAGCTCGAGTTCAGGGTGGTCGAGCCGGTACTGCTCCATGCAGGCTTCCAGCGTGTCGTGACCATACCGGTCGAGCAGCTTCCTCATGACGATGAGGGCATGCTCCTCATCCGTCTGGGGAAGCATGAGGATGAACTCATCCCCGCCCCAGCGTCCTGCGGCATCGGTCTCACGGAGTGAGGTTTGCAGAAGCTTGCCGAACCGCTTGAGGATATAGTCGCCGAACAGGTGGCCGAAACTGTCATTGACCAGCTTGAAGTCGTCGAGGTCCACCATGATCAGGGAGAAGGTGGTGTCATACCTCGAAGCTCGCTTGAGTTCATCGACGAGGAGTTCGTCCATCCTGAGCCTTGATCTCAAGCCGGTCAGTACATCGATGCTGAGCATCACCTCGAGTTCATGGTAGGCTGACTGTATATCTTGTACATGATACTCCTCGAGCACCCCCTCAAGCCCGGAGAGCAGCTCCCCGGATTGGGCTTTCCGCACCGTCACGGTCTCCCCATCGGTAGGTACTGAGGTATGCATATGTTCTATGAGATAGCCGTCATCGATCAGCCTTACGATGAGCGTCATCCTGAGGCCGTCCTGCCGCTTCCCTACCTGGTCTGCCGTGGGATAGGTGAGATCGAGCATGGCCATGCAGATGAACAGGTCTTCAGACAGGGGAGAGATCCTCTGCTGCCTGACGATACAGGTGATGCCTGAGGGGACCCGGCTGAAATCGCGCTGGAGGAGCTCGAGGCTCTGGTCGAAGGAGAAGCAGCCATCATCAAGCCCCGGACCGAAGCCTGTAAGGCGGCCACTCGATCGTTTCAGGCACTCCCCGATGTCCCGGGAAGAGAAGTAGTGGCTGAGGTAGTCTTCGACTGCCTCCTCACAGCGTTCCCGAAACCTGGTTCTCTCTTCCCCTGGAGACTCCATCACTCCCCCCTTCGGTTCTCAGCAGTGCCACTCCTGCAGGTAGGATTCCTGTCTCCATTGTAGCATGGAACCCTGAACTGAACAATCAGGTTCCAGATTCAATAACTACCTGTTGCAGAGCACCTCACAGCTCGCAAACGATGGTGGTCCATAGACCTACGGAAGGTAACGTACATGAGATAGAGGGTCCTCGAACCCCTTGGCAGGCTGAAGTCTCAAGGGGGATCATCCTGCTGTTGGTATGACCGGCTTCTGTATACCATACGCTCATCCGGTCACTGTATCTCGGGATCCCGATTGTCACCTCGGGCCTGCTCACGCACGGACGTTTCCCCTGGTTCCAGAGGTCATCCTCCTGGTCTAGAAGGTTGACCAGGTTCAGGACGATTCTCGTGTCCGTCCGTTTCGCCATGACCCACAGGCTTCCCGGTTCCCCATCAATCGTGATCCGGCAGTCTCCTGCGGCTATGGAGAATTCACGGTCAGCCCCAACCACATGGCTCCCCGTGATATCTATCGCATCAGGATCATAGAAGAGTTCCCGGTACCGTACCTGGTGATCATAATACAGGCGGATCTGCTCCTGCTCCTCCCCAGACAACTGTGAATAGTCTGAATAATAGGGCTGGGTCAGGATGACACCGTCCTCCCCCAGCAGGAGCGAGGTTGCCCCCAGGGAAGAGACTGCCGCGGTCAGCAGCAGGGCTGACTGAAGCGGGCTGTGCCCTTCAGCCAGTTTCTGCTCATCCCGGGGCTTGAACGGCAGGAGGTAGGCTGCGAGGACCACCGGTTTCCCTGAATTCCCAACCCTGCAGATGAGTTCCCGTATATGACGGTAGCGGGTATAGGGGTCCCACAGCTCGATATAACAGGCAGCCTGGTCAGCCTCGGCAGTAGAGGCAGCCGGCCACCCTCCCACATTGTTGAAGATATTCACATCGCCGTGACGGGCCCATTCATCAATGAAGGAGATGAAGTCAGGTTCAAGCGACCGTGCCGCCTGCTCACCGAAGCCCCAGCCAGATTTCGGGTAGCCGTAGGTATCCATGTGGATCCCGTCAAACCCGACCGTTTCCACGGCATACCGGTACTGCTCAAGGATCTGATCCCTCCATGCCCTGCTGTTGAGGTTCATGATGAAGAACTTGCCGATGAGGTCAAACCTCTGTCCCATGATATCGTAAAGGGCCTGTTCGGGATGTTCCCTGGCATAATCCGCTGTCGCGGCATACACGGCACCGTAGGCCAGGCTTTGCATCCCCCTCCTGCGGAAACTGTCGATCAGTTCCTTCACCACAGTAAGATCGATCGGCTTCCCCATCGTGTCCTCATACCAGCTGCAGCCGTCTTCAGGACCAAACTGGTGGGGGCGGCATGCCCAGTCATAGAACTGCACATGCGTGATATGGTTTCTCAGCAGGAACTTCGCGGCTTCCCCGGTCCTTCGGCGGTCCTCAGGGGTGAAGTCACTCACGAACCCGTACCGCACGGGGCCGCTCCCGCGGTCCACGGCAGTCGAGGCTGTCCAGGTATCCGAGGTTGCCTCGATACCCAGGCCTAGACCGTCCAGCGGGAGCGGCAGCCCCGCGAGTGAGACGGTATGTGATACGGTCCTGCAGCCCTCCCCTATGTGGATCAGCTCCTCAAGGATGCAGTCCGTGAGATGCAGCACGGAGAGCCTGATCTCCGCCGGCAGGTACCCGTCAGCGGCAGCCGCAATGGTCAGCCCAAAGGTATCGACAGCAGGTGGAATCCGGGAATACTCAGGATAGATGATGAATTGTCCTTCAGTGTTGTGCATGGCTTACCCCTTTATGGCCCCGGTCGTGATCCCCTCAACGAAATAGCGCTGGAAGAGCAGGAACATGGCCACGGCAGGGACCAGCCCGATCAGGGCGGCTGCTGCCATGAGCGGCCAGTCCGCCCCATACTGCTGGAAGAAGAGGGAGACTGCCAGCGGTATGTTCCGGTGGGCTTTATCCTGGAGGAAAAAGACCGCCTGGGCATAGTTGTTCCACATCCCGAGCCCCTGGAGGATGACAACTGAAGCGGTGACCGGCCCCATGAGCGGGAAGGTGATCTTCCAGAAAGCCTCGAAGTATGAGCAGCCGTCCATGACCGCCGATTCCTCCAAGGAAGTCGGGATTGCCCGGATGAAGGAGCTGTAGAGGAATACCGAGAAGGGCATAGAATTCGTTGCCATGACACAGATCATGGACCAGTAGGTATTTACCCCGTGCAGCCTGATCAGCAGCATGTAGAGGGGGACGGTGTTGATGATCCCGGGGATCATCATGCACAGGAGCAGGATCCCGAAGATCAGCCTGTTCAGCCTGCTCCTGACCCGGGCTATCGCATAGCCGGCCATCGAGGCAAGGACAATCAGCAGCCCCACCCCGCCAACGGTCATGATGATCGTGTTGACCATAGCCCGGCCGAGATCCGACTTCCGCCATGCCTCAGCCAGGTTGCTCAGCTGCATGTCGGGAATGAGCGTTATGCTGGCAAGCCCCCCTTCCGGCTGCTTGAGGGCCAGAAGGATCAGGAGGTAGAACGGGACCGCGGCGAGGAGCGCAGTGATGATGACTGCTGCACGCAGGTACCAGGGAAGGTGCACCCCAGTTCCCTGCGGCCTGGTGTGTAATGCTGCCGTACTCATGCGTTCTCCAGTCGGTTGAAGAACCGGAGGGATCCCAGTACGGGAACCAGGATGATGGCGAACAGGATGATGGCCACAGCAGTGGAGTATCCAGTCTTGTTCCCGTAGCACATCCTCATGATATAGATACTCAGAGATTCCGTATCGTAGCCGGGCCCCCCGTCGGTGAGGGCCAGGATGACATCGAATACCGAGAGGCTCCCGATGATGTTCGTGATCACATTGATCTTCAGGGAGGGCAGCAGCTGCGGGAACACAATGTACCGGAAGGTCTGCCCAGCCGTGGCACCTTCCACGCTGCTGGCCTCATAGTGCTCAACCGGTATGGACTGCAGGCCGGCTAAGTAGATGATCATGGTCATCCCCGCGTACTGCCAGACGTTTACCAGGACGATGACCAGCAATGCAGTGTTCCCTCCGGTCATCCAGTTCCCGGACAGCTCGAACCCGACCCGCCCAGCCAGCACTGCGACCAATCCCCGCTTGGGCTGCAGGAGCAGGTACCAGATCGAGCCCATGATCATGGGGCTGATCACTGCCGGGAGGTAGAGCAGCGCCCGTGTCGTGTTCCTGCCGGTGAATCTTCTGTTGAGCAAGAGGGCAAGGGACAACCCGGTGATGTTCAGCAGCGGGGCGCTCCCGAGGGCGAACAATATGGTATTCCAGACATCACGCAGGGCCCGTTCATCAGTGAAGAACGAGATGAAATTCCGCAATCCGATAAATTCAGGGGCGGAGAACCCGTCCCATTCCGTGAAGCTCAATCCCAGACCCTGCACAAGCGGGAACAGGAAGAACAGCCCGAAGAGGGTAAAGGCAGGTAGTGCCATATAGTTATGCCATGCTGTGCTGTTGATCTTCATACACACTCCATTCGATCTCATATTCTGTTGACTTCAGTGTACCATACCGGTTTGTGGGCCGGTATGGCAGCACTGCATTAATAAGCCTCGTTCCAGAGTTCTTGGTAGTTAGCAGCGAATTCCCTTGCAGAATCATAGTCGCCGTTAAGCAGTTTCTGGATCAGGCGGCCGGTATCATCGACAGACAGTCCCGAAGGCGCCTCAGTAGAGAAGTTGATGTTCACATACCGCTCCACCAGCCGTTTCGCGTCATCCTTGATGGGAGACCAGTCCGCGGTGACATCGGTAAATGCTGAAGGCATTGACCGGACTTCGCAGTACTCCTGCTGGACCTCTGGGCTGAACATGTAGTCAAGGAAGGTCATGACTGCGTCCATATCCTCGGTAGTTGCCGAGACAGCATAGACCGAGTCTTCTGCACAGAGGACCATCGGTTTGTATCCGTCCACCACTGCGGGGAAAGGACCGAACCCGATGTTGTCGGCCATGTCCGGATTCAGCTTGATGATATCGCCGACAACCCACATGCCCTGGTTGATCATGACTGCCTCGCCGCTTGCAAAGGCCTCCTTCTGGTTGTCATAACTGGCAGTGACGGCATCATCGTTAATCAGGCCTTTCTCTTCCAGTTCCATCAGTGCCGAGGCAAAACTCTCCATGATCCCCCCGGGAGCATCCCAGTCCACCGTATTGTCAAGGAATGCCTGACGGGAGCCGGGAATGCCGAGTTCCTGCTTCATGATCCCGTGGGCCCAGAACTCGATGAGATGGCCGAGGGTCCATGAATCCTTCCCGCCGAAGAACAGCGGGGTCTTGTCGGGATAGGCTTTCTTTATCGTCTCCAGGTTGGCGACAAATCCATCCCAGGTCTGTGCATCAGAGAGCCCGAGTTCGGCGAACACATCCTTGTTGTAGAACAACCCGCCCATGGTCACGTTAGTAGCTACCTTATACTGCTTCCCGGTCTTCAGGTCAGTACAGAGGTCCTTCACCGACGGGAGGATCCTGTCCCAGAACGGTGCGTCTGAGATGTCAGCAAAGATTCCCTGGTCGATGAAATCCTGGGTCACGACGGTGGTGAGATCGGGAATCTCATTCGAGGCCAGCTTCACTTTGATTACATTGGAAGCGTCCTTCTGAAACTCGTGCTCCACGACGATGTCGGGATACAGGGCCTCGAAATCCGCAATCTTCTCATCGGTCCAGTCGACGGTCTCGACCCTGCCTGAGAAGTAATCGATAGTCGTCTTCCTCTCCACGGCTCCCTGTGCCGTCAGCGGCAAGCTGACAGCCAGCAGCAGCATTACTGCTGCCGTCATCATACTCATTCTGCTTTTCCTACTCATTCTTGTCTCCTTTTTGATTATATACTGATAACTCCGCATCGAGTATCAGAAACATTGCATGCGACCAGATGAGCGGGGTGGCGACACGCCCCCATCTGGACTCCCAAGGTTCGATCATGGACGGGTCATTCACGTGGTCCAGCACCTGTTCCGGCAGATGCCCGTCAGCTTCAGCCTGCTCAAGGATCCAGGCCATCTGTTCTGCAGCCCGGTCCCCTTCTCCAATCCTCAGGTAGTACATACCGAGGAAGGCTGACAGGATGATCCATCGCCCGCCCCCATAGTAGGTGTCCTGAGGATACCGCTTCACACCTCCTTCTATCGTTATCTCATTCTCTATTCTCTCAATTGTCCGTCTCATAGCCGGGTCGTCCGCCGGGATCACATTATAGGGGACGCTCAGCCAGAGCAGGCTCGCATCAATGGTTCCTGACCCGATATACTTCGGGAAGAACCCGTCAGGATGGACATGGGCCCGCAGGTAGCCGGTAATCTCTCCCGAGAGTTCCATACAGCTGGATGCCTCTTCACGTTCGACATACTTCGAGATCGCTTTCAGCCCTCCTGCCAGGCAGGCAAGGGTTGCGGGGTGGATGTGCTCGGGGAACTCCTCCCAGCAGTCGCTGTTCGGGAGTTTCCAGACGATCCCCAGATACCGGATCACCACCGCGGCGCTGGAAGCCCATGATGCCGGGAGCGTTTCCCTGCATTGCCCCAGGTACTCAGCGACCAGCCACAGCCAGGAGCCGTAGCCGTCAATCTGGAAATTCGGCCAGTCACTGGTGTCCTCCTCCCCGGCAATGGTATACCGGGCACTGTAGAACCAGTTGTTCTCAATCGGCTTGCCTGATGCGAGCAGGTCCGGCAGCCGATCAACTTTTTCTCGGTACCGCTGGATGACCTCAGCCACCCAGCTGATGTATCGTTGTGTCGATTGCCGATTTCCCGATACCAGCATGCTGTAGGCTATATAGGCCCCATCCCGCATCCAGGAGTACCCGTACTGTGAGAATGACGGACTGGCCACATAGGCTCCCGACTCATCCTGGTTTCCCATGATCAGTTCACGGCTCACATCCCTCAGCTGGTCAATCGTATCGTTACTATTCACATTCATCTCCTTGTCATAATTCCCTCTATTGCGTAAGCGTTTACCGTAAACGCTTACGTAGCACGGTAAAAAAACACAGTTTTTCGTTCAAAGGCTACTTGATGATCCTCACGGAGTCACGCTCAACCATATAATGGTCCAGGACCATATCCTGCCTTCCGGTGATCCCCCTGCAGATCAGGTCCATGGCACATTCCCCCATCTCCTCGATCGGCTGGTGCAGCGTCGTCAGGGACGGATAGCACATGACGGCATCCAGGGTATCGTCATAGCCGATGACTGACAGGTCATCAGGCAGCTGCCGTCCTGACCGGTGCAGGTAGGTAATGGCCCCGGAAGCCATCTCATCAGAAGCCGCAAAGACGGCAGTCAGTCCCAATCCCCGTGCATCCAGGACCGCCATGGCAGCTATCCCGCTCTCAAAATGGAAATCACCGTAGGCTATATACGATGGGGCCACGTCGATTCCCGCATCCATGAGGGCTTTCTTGTAGCCTTCGATACGCGGGGCACCTGCGATCCGATCGTGTTCCGATCCTGAGATCATCCCGATACGCGTATGCCCGCAGCTTATCAGATAACTTGTCGCGGTGTAGGCTGCAGCAAAATCATCGACCCTGACGGTCGGGAACCCATATTTCGGTGAATGGGTAGCAACCAGTACAACGGGGATATCGAGTCCTGACAGGTACTCACCGTACTCTTCGGTTACCCACTCGCTGATAAACAGGATACCTTCCACACGCTTCTCGCTCAATGTACGCAGGTAGGACATAGTCCGCTCACCGTTTGCATCGGTATTGCAGATAATGACACTGTAGCCTTTTGCATGGGCTATCTTCTCGATACCGCGCAGCAGTTCGGAGGAGAACCTCCCGGTGACACAGGGAAGGAGGACCCCGATGGTATTTGTCTTGTTGCTCACCAGCCCGCGAGCCATGGCGTTGGGTTTGTACCCGAGTTCGGCTATCGCCTTCTCCACCTTGACCCTGGTTTTATCGGAGTATCCCGGCAGGTTGTTTATGATACGCGAGACCGTCGCTATAGAGACACCTGCATGTTTTGCCACATCCGATATATTAATTGCCATTCCTGCTCCAACTGTTCTTCTCAAACGATACGTAAGCGTTTACGTAATTTTACCATGAAACCTAGTTTTGTCAAGCAGGTATCTCAAACAAATCTTCTCAGGTTCCAAATTCAACAATCCTTGACTACAGAGGACACTGGCTCCCGCCATTAAATCGTGTCCCAACCCTGTAAAGCTCACCAGCCCGGTGGTATAATACAGGTAGAGACAGACACATGTGAACCAGTACGTAACCAGTATCAAACGAGGAGGATCTATCATGGGATCAGTTGATACGATGGCAGGTTGGCCGTTACTGCTGACAAAAACCGAACGGTCTCCGGAATCCTGGGTCGATGATGCATTGACAGGACTGAACTACCGGCACCTGGTGTTCTTCCCCTCCCAGCAGTTCAGTCTCTTCAAACGGCGAAGCGTTATCATGGCACTGACCGATGGGGGGTTCCTCTATGCGGACAAGACCAGGAGGATGGTCATCCCCTTCGGGGATATCATCGCCTGCAGGCACCTGAACGTCCTGCTGCTCGGGAAGTTCATGCTCATGACAGCCGACAGGAACTACCGGGTCGAGTACAACCTGACCAGGGACTCCTACCTTCTGCCCTTCGTGAAGGCCTACCGTGAGTACATCAGGGACCACTCACCTGAGTTCACCATCGATGACGGGCTTACCAAGACCCTGCTCGAAGGTGAAGGGTCCATCAGGGAGATGCTCTTCCACAAGAACCTGAAGATGTACAACTACCTCTCTGCCATCCTGCCGGACGGGCACGGAAAGGAGCTCATCTACTACCAGAAGAGTTCGGAGCAGACAGGGATCAGGTCCCACTTCCAGTCGCGGCACTATTACACGCCCTACCTGATCGTGAAGACAGAGCATGAGATCATCCTCCTCAACGAGGAGGCCCACATCTCGAAGAACCCGGACGACTACGGGCTGCAGATGAACTACATCGAAGGGGATGAGACACTCAGGTTCGCCTGCGAGGACCGCGGGACGACTGGTGACCTGAGGATCTTGCGGGGGAAGAGGACCCTCTTCAAGCTCCATGTCCCGAACGAGTCATTGAAGCTCGCGTCCCAGTTCGCCTTCATCATGAACCGGAACTGAGATGTGATTCAGGTTCCCGGTCTTCCATGAAGTCATCGGTGACACCTGCGTCTGTTGGATGGAAGAAACTATCCCATGTGCTGTGCAGGGGTTCGAGTGCCCGTGCATTCCCCACTACACGAACGTTTACCTGCTTCACATGGTCCGGGAACCGGGTGTCAGCCGGCAAGAGAACAGCCTGTGTCCCGTGATCCTCAATGATGGTCCCTATGTTCATCTCTGTCACCTCCCATATACTCAAAATGCTCAAGGATCGTGTAGAACTTCACGGCAAGCAGCGCCTTCCAGTTCTCTTTCGCCTGAACCCACTGCTTCTCGTACTGCCCCTGCCCCCAGGACCAGTTCGGTTCCCAGAGCCCGTGCTCGTCAGCAGTCCTGACGATGTAGTCCAGGTGCGCCTGCGCACCCTCCTCCACGGCACTGAAGAGGTCATGGTCAGGGCTGCTGATGAAATCGAGTGGTCGGGGAACGTAGTCTCCCCATGTTAAGGGGTCGAGGGTCACCTGACGCCTGATGATATCGAGCAGGACCGGGCGCATCCTCTTCCGCTGCTCTTCCTCCGCATGGTCGTAGAGGCTGATGAAGCAGAACGCCTCATGTTCCGAGGCCATGTCAGGGGAGGCAACAAGCCGGTCAACCGCATGTTCGGTGAGTGCATCTACATCAAGTCTGTGAACAAACTGTTTGTTTGCATGCAGGTACCCCAGGAGTTCCGCTGTCGGGTTGCCCCAGCTCCGGTCGATTACCGTGCCGTCGAAGTCTTCCCTATACTCCCACCAGGGTGCATGGGGGTGGTCGTTCACCCCCTTGCCCACGGTCTTCCAGCCTGGGCGTTCAGGGAGGAAGCAGTCCTCGAGGTAGGCGACAGCCCCGGAAGTCATCTCCTGCGGCTGGAGTGATAAGGCTTCAGTCATCTGGAATGCCTTGGTCACTGCAATCGGGGACGAAGCAGGGAGGCAGAAATCGGGCTTGAGCCCGTGACCGAACCCCCCGTCGGGATTCTGGCAGGAGGCAAGCAGATTGAGGAATGAACCACGGTCCCCTCCTAGGAACCTGCAAGAGAAATAGGAGGCGTACAGCGGTTCGCTGTGACGCTCCAGGTACGTATACGCCCGTTCAATAGATACCATGCAAAGACTCCTTTTATGATGTGAGCAGCCTGTCCCGGTTTTCGGCAACCTGTGCCCTAAACTCATCAGTCGGCATAGTGTAGAGCTCCGCTGCCTTCTCATACACCGCCAGGATATCTTCCGGGCGTCCCTGCCTGCCGTAGAGCCAGTCATAGCCCCCGGGATTATCCGTCTCAAGGAGGACCCGGTCCGGGGGTATGATCTTTGTGAGATCAGAGCCATACCGGTCACCCAGGATGCTCACGCTCAGGGTGAAATAGCACCCAAGATCAAGGTATGCAGGAACCAGGGAATGGGGTCCGGCATACCAGTGGATGAGGGCCCGCGGTACGTTGTGTTCCTTCAGGATGCCGAGCACCTCCTCCTCGGCATCCTTGGTGTGTATGTTCAGAAGCTTCCCGGAACGCGATGCCTCCCTGCAGAAGTATGCGAAGACCGGCTTCTGCGAAGGGAAATGTTCCTTCTCTGCCCAGCAGTAGTCCAGCCCCACTTCCCCGAGCATGGGGGCGCTCCGGCAGTACTCATCCAGCTCATCGAGCCTGTCACGATAGCGGTGGGCATGCCAGGGATGGATCCCGAAAGAGGGGATGATCAGGTCGCACCTGCCTGCCAATCCCTGGATCTCACGGTAGGAAGCAGGATCCATCGAGACGGCGAAGGTCTCGATGGCATGGGCCTCGATCCTCCGAATCGCATCTTCCTTGTCGGCATACAGTTCTACATGGACATGGGCATCGATGATCATCGCTTCCAGTAGACCTTCTTTGAGAACTTGAGCAGTTCAGGTGTCCCCTTCCCGTTCCTGATCGCTTTCAGCACCCCTGGAGTATCGAGGGGGAGCGTACCGGCAAGAACGGTGACTGGAAGGTGGTCATACAGCTCCGGGGCCATGATCGTTGACGGCCCCATGACGGCTGTCGGGATCTCCTGATACCCCATCGAGGAGAACACTCCTTCGATACTGTTGTTGATGACACTCGTGACGGTAAGGATCATCGCATCTGCCCTCTTCCGTGCCCAGCCGTAGAACTCATCAGGGTCGCCTACCCCCTTCCCGATATCATGGGCCTTCACTTCGATACCAGCCTGCTGCAGCCGCCTGACCACCGGTGCGAAATAGCCCACCATGGCAAGCCTACTGCCTGGTCTAAGGCCCAGGTCCTCGAACAGGGTCCCGGTATCGTCGGGGAAGGAGGCAGCTTGTCCCTGGTTGAGTGCGTTGACCAGGGCGATGACTGCACTGCGTGTGATGTGGTTCTCGCTGTGGATCATCTGCAGCAACTCTAATGCGCTCCCGCCCTCGAAGTCGGCCTGCTCCTTGAAGAGGGTGCAGCTATCCTTCGAATCGATCCAGGTATGGCACAACCCGCAACGCCCGTCTGTCAGGGTTACCACCGAATAGCCGAGGCCGAGATGGATCTCCTCTATGATGGAGAAGGCAGCCTTCTCCTTGAAATGGGTGAGTATGATCTCATTCAGTCGCATCGATCACCTCTGTGTTGTCATGGAACAAGAGCGCTATGTGGACACCATCGTCCATCGTCTCGACCTCCTTGAGCTCGAAGCCGTTCCTCTCGTAGAGTTCTATGAGGGGTTTCCGGTCCGCATAGCACTCGAGCCGGACGCTCTCGATGCGCTCCTCCACCGACGCGGCAAGGATCCACTGCAGCATGATGTCAGCCAGTCCCATACCGCTGTAGTTGCGGTCCACGACCAGCTTGTGGACATACCAGCAGTTTCTATCCAAGTCATCACTCCAGAAGAAGTCCTCCCGGCTCTTGATGATGAACCCGCCTGCGAGGTCATCATCGATATAGAGGCCGAAACACCGGGGATCGAGGTATTTCGCGATGAAAGTCCCCCTGTCCGCGATATAGATCGGGTTCCACATGGCATACCCCTTGCTCGTCAGCCATTGGGACGTCTCCCGGTAGATTTTCAGCAGGTCTTCGAAACCATCCTCGTCGAGTTCACGCAGTTCCATCTTCATGGTTCCCATTGTACCTGCAGGGGAAGAGAAAGGCAACATATTGAGAAATCTCAATATTCCATATACCATTATCTTAACCGTCATAGGGTATATTCAGAACATCAAGAGAGAACAGATGGAGGATAACCATGAATACAAGAACCAAAAGCATGATGATAGTACTGATCAGCCTGATGCTGATCCCAAGCGCACTCTTTGCCGCAGAGACACTCTCGGCAGCCGAAGAAGACGGGATCCTGCTCATGCGGGAAGAGGAGAAGCTCGCTCGGGACGTCTACCTCACCTTATATGATACCTGGAAGATCAACACCTTCAAGAACATCGCAGGAAGCGAGCAGCAGCACATGGATGCGATGGGTGTCATCATCGACCGGTATGGGCTGACTGACCCGATCACCGTTGACTATATTGGCGTCTTCACCGACGCGCACCTGCAGCAGCTCTACGACGACCTCGTCGCCAAGGGGACGACCTCCGCGGCAGACGCGATAGAGGTAGGGATCATGATCGAGGAGCTCGATATAAAGGACTTGGAGGACCTGCTGGGCAGCAGCCTCCCGAGTGACGTGAAAGATACCTACGAACGGCTACTCCGGGGATCGGAACGCCACCTGGTAGCTTTTAACAGGCAGGTACGGCCTGATTCATCGATCTAGGACAGGGACACCACGTGTACAGAACAGCCTCCGCGATCGCGGAGGCTGTCTTCGTATGCTACCAGATCCTGATCTCGCCGCCGGCGAAGATCGTGAACCCGGCTGTGTCATCAAGCCTGAGACCTGCATAGGTCTCGAAGTTCGGATTGAGCAGGTAATGCCCGGCACCGGAGACGTCGAACCCGAGCGCAAAGGTCGGTATGATATTCAGGTTGATATCTGCAATCGCCTCTACCCACCAATGGTAGTCATCAGGGAGGAATATGACCTCCCCGCCGGCATTGGCATTGAGTCCGACGGTAGAAGATGAGTAGGTGACCGAAGCATCTGCATCTGCCTCATAATAGAGTGCGTCATCCATGACGAACCCGGCGATCGAGGCGACCGGTCCTGCCGACCCGCCGAAGGAGAAGGTCGTGAATTTCTCGAGCTGCAGGTTCGCCCTCAGCATAGCCTGCCAGCCGTATTCCATCCCGGTAGTCCGTGCCCGTTCATAAGCATAGAGCTGGGAGTTATTGATCGTCATGACATCTGCGACCCGGTTCGGGATTCCCATGGCATCAGCCATCTTCTGCCAGTACTCACGTACGTCCTTGCTGTAGTCTTCCGTGAACCGACTGCTGATGACCGGCCAGTTCTCGAATACCGTGACCACTGCCTTCACCTTCTCCGGTGTCGGGGTGACCCCGAGGTACTCCATCATGAGCTTCGCCCGATAGATGTTGGCAATGTTGTACTGCCGTCCGAGACCGATACCGGCAGTCGGGAAGAGCGAGAAGGTGAAACTCGTCGTGGAGGCATTGACGTTAGCCCATCCGCCGGCGGTCCAGAACCCCTTGAGCCCGTTTATATCGAGGCCATAGGAGGTATAGTCTCCCTGCGGTGTAAAACTGATGCCGTTGGTGGTCCCCACCATCACGCTCCCGGCAGCATCGAGATCCAGCTCTGTGGTCTCATCCTGGTTGTAATAGGAGTAGTTGCCGTTCGCATCGACATTGAAGGTGAACGTCCCTGTCGCGGCATTCACCTCGATGAGGTTCTGCTGGTTGTAGAGACTTGCAGAGGTCCCCCCTGCACTTCCAAGTCCCCCATTGATCGTCAGGAAACCATAATTCGTCGGTACGATGAGATCATAGATCCCCTCATACTCATCAGCAAAGGCAATCCCCATGCTGAGCAGCAAGACCAATACCACTAATACACTTCTTTTCATAGAGTCCCCCTGGTTTAGATTATCGCGTACTGTACACTATGTCTCCCTACTACAGTTATACTATAGAGTTAGTCTGAACGCAAACAGAATCTTGCCAGAACGACGTTTTTAGGTTATTTAATATTCCTATATTCACATTATATAAACTTTAATAATTTATTAGTGCATACTAATATCTATATATACCATGATTAACTTTTTTTAATAATGATTCTCATTTTTAATTGATTTTTATAAACCCTTAGCTTATAATCCCAGTAAGTTATAGATTCTGTGATGGATATTACAGAAAAACACGATAAAATATGGAGGATTGGACTAGATGAGCGAAAACCAGGCCGCTGGATCGACTATCCAGCGTAGTTCCAGGTCTAGTACTAGACAAAGAAAGAAAAAGAAGAATCTCCTGCCCCATGCCGCGATACTGTTCGTGCTGGTCGTGGTGGTAGCGATCCTTCTGGCAAGGACATCCGCACTGCTTGCTGTCTTCTGGCTGACGGGTACGTCATTCGGATTCATCCTGCAGCGTGCACGGTTCTGTTTCACCGCATCGATGAGGGACCCCTCCCTGACTGGCAGTACGACTGTCACCAGAGCGGTCCTTATCGCGTTCGCCCTCACCTCCCTCGGTTTCTGGGCGATCAAGTACGGTGCGTTCCTCAACGGACAGCCGATCCCGGGGCAGAGCTACGTCGTACCGGTCAGTTTCGCGACTGCCGCAGGTGCGTTCATGTTCGGTATCGGGATGGTCATAGCCGGCGGCTGTGCGTCAGGTACACTCATGAGGGTCGGGGAAGGATTCATCATGCAGATCCTCTCCCTCTTCTTCTTCATCGTAGGTTCCCTCTGGGGCGCCCATGATTTCGGGTGGTGGAAACTGAACTTCATGCTCGAAGGGAAAGCAATATTCCTGCCGGATGTCTTCGGCTGGATAGGTGCTATCGTCGTACAGCTCCTGATCATCGGATGCCTCTTCGTGGCAGCGACGAAATGGGAGAACAGGAAGGGAGCTTCCCACTGATACAGGTAATCAACAAGGAGTAGAACTATGGCAGAATATGAATTGGATTGTTTAGGGGAAGCTTGCCCCGTACCACTGATCAAGGCTGAGAAAGAACTTGAGAAACTCAATATTGGCGATGTCCTCATCGTCCAGATCGACCACAGCTGCGCTATGAAGAACGTCCCCGAGTGGGCACGGAAGCAGGGCCACAACGTCGAGCTCGACGAAGTCGACGACGGCGAGTGGGAAGTCATCATCGAGAAGATGAAATAAGCAGAAAAAACACATACGAAATAATTAGGAGAAATACCATGGCAGAATATGAATTGGATTGTTTAGGGGAAGCTTGCCCAGTACCACTGATCAAGGCAGAGAAAGAACTCGAGAAACTCAATGTAGGCGATGTCCTCATCGTCCAGATCGATCACAGCTGCGCCATGAAGAACGTCCCCGAGTGGGCACGGAAGCAGGGTCACAACGTCGAGCTCGATGAAGTCGACGACGGTGAGTGGGAAGTCATCATCGAGAAGATGAAATAGCGAATACCGGGAGAAGGTTCCAGTATGGATATTAGAAAGAACGAACACTATAAAGCATGGTTCAAGGATGCCTGGCCGTATGTCACCGGTGCAGTCCTCCTCTCGATCTTCCAGATCGTGACCCTGGCAATCACGGGGAGTCCATGGGGAGTCTCCGGGGTACTGGCCTACTGGGGTGCATGGCTGTACGAACTGGTCGGCGGTTCAGTCGACAAGTGGTACTACTTCGCATCAGAAGGTGCACAACGCACCCTC
This sequence comes from Spirochaetia bacterium, assembly GCA_963677595.1. Lineage (GTDB taxonomy): Bacteria > Spirochaetota > Spirochaetia > CAKZLE01 > CAKZLE01 > CAKZLE01. Next base: position 3,525,256 of record OY782041.1, on the reverse strand, counting down.
GAGGGCGGTCTGTTCCAGCACGGCGGTTCCATGAGGAACATCGGCATCATCATCGGTGCCCTGTTCGCATCACTGGCAGCCTGCCAGTTCAAGATCAAGAAGGTCAAGGCTATCAGGCAAGTAGTCGCAGCGATCCTCGGTGGTCTCCTGATGGGCTATGGCGCACGTATCGGCTTTGGCTGTAATATCGGCGCCCTCTACAGCGGTATCGCTTCCCTCTCACTCTCAGGATGGGTCTACGCAGTATTCCTCTTCGCTGGGGCGTATGTGGGCAGCAAGCTGCTGGTCAAGTTTTTCATGTAGGATAAATGGAGTAAAGATATCATGGCAAGAGAAAAGAAGATCGAAGAATATGATGTAGTGATCATCGGCGGCGGGGCTGCAGGCCTCACTGCCGGGATCTATGCAGGACGGGCTCGACTGAAGACGATCCTGATCGAGAAATCACTGGTCGGCGGCCTCGCCACCTATACCAACGAGATCGAGAACTACCCCGGTTTCCCGGAAGGTACCACGGGTCTCGGACTCATGGAGCTGTTCCAGAAACAGGCTAAGAAGTTCGGCGTCAAGTTCAAGGGGACTGACGTGAAGTCGGTAGACCTCAACGGTCCGGTGAAGACCGTCGAGACATTCAGGACCACCTACAAGGCGAAGACCGTCGTCATCGCCTCAGGCGGACGGCCAAGGATCACCAAGGCAGAGAATGAGGAGCAGTTCCTCTTCGACAAGGGGATCTCCTTCTGTGCCACCTGTGACGCAGCAGCCAACACCGGAAAGGACGTCATGGTCATCGGTTCCGGTGATGCAGCCATCGAGGAAGGCATGTTCCTCACCAAGTTCGCCAACAAGGTCATCGTGTCAGTCATGCATGAGAACGGCAAGATGGACTGCAACGAGATCGCCAAGGCTGAAGCCTTGGAGAACCCCAAGATGGAGTTCATCTGGAACACTGTCTGCAAGCGTTTCGAGGGAACCGAGGAGCGGTTGAACAAGGTAGTCCTCACCGACCTGCGTAACGGCGAAGAGGTCTCTGTGGACGTCGACACCTGTTTCGAGTTCATCGGGTATATCCCGAACACCGAGATCTTCAAGGGCATCATCGATATGACCGACAGGGGATACGTACTCGTCAACGAGAAGATGGAGACCAACGTAGACGGTGTCTTCGCTGCCGGTGACGTGACCGAGAAGTTCCTGAAGCAGGTATCCACCGCAGTCGGCGACGGTGCGGTCGCAGGCTATGCCGCTGAGCGCTATATCGCGGAGACCGAGCAGTACAACTCACAGATCCTTGCGAAGAACCACTTCGTCTATGTCTATGACGCCTCCTGCCCGAACTGCCAGAACAAACTGCTCGAGATCGAGGCTGTCGAGAACGCTACCGAAGGGAAGATCAGCTTCTGCAAGGTCGATGTCTATAAGTCAAAGGGCCTGTCAGACCGGATGGGCATAACGACCTTCCCGAGCGTCGCCGTCGTAAAAGACGGGGCTATCGTGGATGTCCTCACCGACGATTTCTCACAGACAGCGCTTGAAGCCTACCTGTAGGGAGAGGAGTTCTCATGAGAAAGAGATTATACCTAACCACAGCTGCTCTCGTGGTGATGACTGCGCTGCTCTTCATCAGCTGCGGCAGTTATGAGGAATCGGGGACGGTCATCATCGACGGCAAGGAAGCTGCGAAGCTTGTCGGCACCTCGGGTGTCGTCCTCGTGGATGCACAGACTGCATCGAACTACGCCAAGGAGCATATCGACGGTGCGGTGAACATCCAGCGGAACGACATCGTCAAGAAGGACCTCGTCGTGAACATGCTCGCAGACGCCTCGACGATCGAGGCAGTCTTCGGATCCCGCGGCATCAGCAACAGCACCCAGGTGGTCATCTACGATGACAACAACAATATGGATGCTGCCCGTCTCTGGTGGACCTTCCTCGTCTACGGCCATGAGAACGTCAAGGTCGTCAGCGGGGGGCTCCAGGAGATGGTACGAGCAGGCTTCGCCGTCTCTACCACTCCGGCTACCGCATCACCGGCGACGTTCAAGGCTGCAGCCAAGAACACTGCCCTGATCGCGACCACTGCCGAGGTGCTCGCCCAGGTCAATGACCCGAAAGATGATGTGTTCCTGATCGACACGCGGACCGATGAGGAGTTCGACGCGGGGACCATCCCCTCCTCGATCCACCTCAACTACGTGGGGAACGACTATGCGGACGGCACCTTCCGGAAGATCCAGGATATCCGGATCATCTACAAGGAAGCAGGTGTACGGACCGACGACACGGCGATCATGTACTGCAAGACCTCGATCAGGGGTGCCCAGACATTCCTCGCCCTCTACAATGCCGGCTACCGGAACCTGAAACTCTATGACGGCGCATGGCTTGAGTGGATCCTGGACGGCAGCAGGCCGATCCAGCTCCCGGTGGAGAAAGAGAACGTATCAATCGTCCAGGATGCATCCTAGGCGTTGAGTATAGAAGAAGTGAGAAGGAGAGTTCTAATGAAAAAAATCAGACTGATAAGCATCGTACTGCTTACCATGATCCTGGCTGTCAGCTTTATCGGCTGTGCCAAGGAAGAGGCTGCACCAGCGGCGACAACGACTGCTGCAGCTCCCGCCGCGAAGGTGGAGGCAGCGCCTGCAGCCGCAGAGCCGGCACCGGAACCTGAGGCTGATCCCGTTGAAGAGGCTGCCATGGCCTACTTCAACCCGAAGGCAGATGACAACAACATGATCGCACAGGATGCGTTCCTCGAGAAAGTGAAAGCCGGTGAAGACCTCGTCATCGTCGACATCCGACAGCCGGACGTCTATGCAGAAGGCCATGTCAAGGGCGCTGTCAACGTTCCCTGGAACGCTACTGACATTCCTGCAGCCATGAGCCAGCTCCCGACTGATGTCCCAGTATATGTCTACTGCTACACCGGGCAGACTGCAGGCCAGACCGTTGCACTGCTGAACGTGGCTGGTATCCAGGCAAAGTCAGTACGTTACGGGTATACCCTCGGAATCTCGAAGGTCGAAGGTTATGAAGAAGCTATCGAGACTACCCCGAACTTCCTTGACGACCTCGGGACCAAGATCGACCCGGCTATCGAGGCAGCTATCGTAGATTACTATGCCAACCTCGCTGCTGACCCCAACACCAAGAACAACATCATCTCTTCTGCAGCTGCGAAAGAGATGCTCGATGCATCAGAGGGCGAGATCGTCGTCGTTTCCATCCGACAGGCTGACGCCTATGCCTCAGGCCATATCGAAGGCGCGATCAACATCCCCTGGGGAACCGGCATGCAGGAGAGCTTCGCTCAGCTCCCGAAGGACCAGCAGCTCTTCGTCTACTGCTACAGCGGACAGACTGCAGGCCAGACTGTTGCGATCATGAAGCTCCTCGGCTACGATGCAGCTTCGATCAAGAGCGGCATGGGTACTCCTGCCAGCGTCAACGGCTGGGCAAACGAGGGATTCCCCGTCGTCCAGTAAGCACCTGATAGGCTAACTTCCGAATGATTGTTTTAGCACCCCGCAGCCGCGGGGTGCTTTCTCTTGCCCGTGAATTGTACTATCATATGAGGTGAGGAGCTTATCATGGATGAATACCAGGGGAGGGAGATCCCCATCTCACGCTTTGCCACCTTCGATGTCGGGGTGATCGGCAGGAAGAAGCACCATATCGCGGGGCTCGTCGAGGTCGACATCACGGATGCGAGAAAGGCCGTCAAGGAGAGGATCAGGGCTGGCGGGAAGATCAGCTTCAATACCTGGATCATCAAGTGCATCGGGGACACGATCGCCCAGGATCCCCAGGTCCAGGGGATGTTCCACGGCAGGAAGCGAATCATCTCCTTTGCCGATGTCGATATATCGATCATGGTCGAGAAGCGGTACCGGGATGAGCTCGTGCCCCTAGTAGCAAAGATCGATGCGGTGAATACGAAGACCATCGAACAGCTCTTCGATGAGATCGAGGGGTTCAAAGGCATCGAAGTTACCGAAGAGAAGGACTTCGTGCTCGATGAGAAGGCATACCGGGGGCAGAGGATCTACTACAGGCTTCCCAAGCGAATCCGGGTACTGGTCATGGAGATGCTGCTCAGGAACCCATTCCAGCGGAAAGCCATGATGGGCACCACGATCATCACCAATGTAGGCAGCATGGGGAACATCTCCGGCTGGATCATCCCCAAGAGCATCCACAACATCTGCTTCGGGATCGGATCGATCAACCGGAAACCCTGGGTCGTGGGGGATGAAGTCGCCATACGCGACATCCTCCACCTCACCATCCTCTTCGACCATGATATCATCGATGGGGCCCCGGCTGCACGCTTCGTCTCACGGCTGATCAGGAACCTTGAGCATGTCCATGGGATCACCTGACACCGGGTGAAAAACCCTGCGGGGTGCTTTCTCATCCCTACCTGTTAATGGTATACTTCTACCCAAGTGAAACAAAACATACCTGACCTAGATACACGAAAGAACCGTATCTCACTGCTGCTCGTCCTCATCTATGGTGCTGTATGGTTCTTCGTCCAGACCCTGACGGTCAGCTCCTACCCCTTCATCCACTCCGATGAGTCTTGGCTCAGCGGGCTGAGCAGGTACATCCTCACCACCGGCGATATCGGGGTGACCGAGCCCTTCTTCGACACCTACTTCCGTGCTCCCCATGCGCTCAAGGTCATCTTCCACCTGGTACAGGCGGCAGCGATCTCGCTCTTCGGCTACTCGGTCATCACCGTCCGCATGGTCTCGCTCATCTGCGGCACGGGCTCCCTACTGCTCTTCTATGCTCTCCTGCGATCCTTCAGGCTCGGGCCCTGGCTCTCGCTTACCGGCATGATCATGCTCTCCGCTGACATCGAGTTCATCTACATCAGCCACTTCGCACGGCAGGAGATGATGCTCGTGCTCGTCTTGCTTCTCGTCACCTGGCTCACGGTACGGAAGAGAGACCGGGAAGTCTCCGTATCCTACCGGGTCCTGACCGGGATACTGGCAGGCCTTTCTGTCGGGATCCATCCCAACGGGGCCCTGATCTGCATCATGTATGCAGTCCTTACCCTCTTCCTGTTCCCAGACAAGAAACGGACCCTGCTCACCTCCTACCTATCGATGGCAGTGACGGTCCTCTGTTTGTTGCTCCTGAGCCTTATTATCAACCATGACTTCCTCTCCACCTACCCCGCCTACGGCGAGACCCTCGGGGTCGGGGAATCTGTATTCACGAAGATAAGTCGCTATCCTGACTTCTACAGAAAACTGTTTGACCAGATCAGCGGGACCTACTACACCCCGCCGGTCAAGGGACAGCTCATCATCTATGGGACGGCTTCCCTGGCTGCTGTGCTCATGGCCATCTTCAGCAGGGGCTTCCGCAGGGAAACCCTGCCGATCCTATCCGCACTGCTGGCCATGCATGGAGGATTCATCCTCATCGGCAGGTACGGGCAGCCCTCAGTGATCCTCTTTCTGCCGTTCAGCCTCCTGCTGCTCATGCTCCTCATACAGCGACTGAAACGATCAGTGCGGTTTGACCTCCTGTTGATGATGGCGCTCATCCTACTCTCAGCAGTGAACTCCTTTCTCGAGATACGGCAGGTGACCAAAACAGACTCAAAATATGAAGCCTACCTGGAAGAGATCTCCTCCGCCATCCCCGACGGGTCGGTCGTGCTGGGGAACCTCAACACGGAGTATGCCTTCGAGGTCGGGGAGCTCTATGACTGGAGGAACCTGGAACCTGCCTACCGGGAGGGGATCTCCTTCTCAGAGTATGTCACCGATCGGGGGATCAGCTATATCATCTACCCTGATGAGATCGATTTCATCTATGAGCATCGGCCTGTATGGAATGTCGTCTACGGGAATATTTCACTGCAGTATGAAGAAATGCAGGAGTTCCTGGAACAATCCTGCGACCTGGTCTTGGAGTTCACGAGCCCAACCTACGCGATGAGGATCGTGCGCTTCCAGGCTGATGAGCCGTGGTCCGTCAGGATCTACCAGATCCGCGATTAACTGTAAGCGGTATGGACCGTCTCGCAGAACTCCCTGAACCCTTCCTGTTCCCGGTCCCTCGGCCGTGGGAGCAGGTTCTCATACCGTGAGAGCTTCCCTGCCCTCTCCCCTTCCATGAGGTACACCACATCGGAGAGGAGCACCGCCTCGGTGACATCATGGGTGACGAAGAGGACTGTGAGTCCTGTCTCTTTCCAGAGCTTCAGGACCAGCTGCTGCTGGGCAGCACGGCCCTTCGGGTCCAGGCTGGCGAAGGGTTCATCCATCAGAAGCACCTTCGGCTTCACGGCAAGCGCCCTGGACAGGGCTACCCGCTGCTTCATGCCCCCTGAGAGTTCATGGGGATAGAGGCCGGAGTACCCCTCCATCGAGGTCATAGCCAGGGAGTCCATGATATACTCCTTCATAGCTCCTTTGCCCATAGCAGGGAACCGTTTGTGAAGCGGGAATGCAATATTCTCATATACCGTCTTCCACGGGAGGAGCTGGTCGAACTCCTGGAAAACCATGGCACGGTCCATACCCGGGGAGGTGACCGCTTTCCCGTCGATGAGAATGGTCCCGAGATCCTGTACCTCGAAACCCGCGGCAAGCCGCAGCAGGGTGCTCTTCCCACAGCCGGAATTCCCGAGGATGCAGGTGAACTCACCCGCAGGGATGGAGAGGTCCAGACCCGAGAAGACCTGGTTTTTGTTACCTTCCGTACAGTAACTGAAGGAAACCCCCTCGAAGCAGACCATCGTACTCATCTGGGACCCCCGGCGTTATGGCGTACGCGCTTCTCGAGTGAATCGAAGGCCGTATCCTCAATGACGAGCCCTATGATGATGAGCACGAGGAGACCGGCATACATGCCCGGAGTATCCATGAAGACACGCTTGTTGAAGATATACCAGCCGAGCCCCCCGTAGGCACCGATGACCCCGAAGACCATCTCTGCACTGATCACAGCCCTCCAAGAACGGGCCCAGGCGATCCGCAGGCCGGCTACCACATAGATCCAGGAACTCGGGATCAGGATGTGGCGGATGATCCCCATCCGCCCGTACTCATAGTTCCTTCCCAGGTCGATATAGGTCTGCTTCACCGAGGAGAACCCGGCATTGAAGTTGATCACCATCGGCCAGAGCACGGCATGGATGACGATCATGAGGATCGAGGCGGTCCCGGTCCCGAAGAAGAGGATCACCAGCGGGAGCAGCGCGATCCCGGGCAGCGGATGGGCGATCGAGGTCAGGGCCTCCACGCCGCTGGCAACGAGCGGTGAGCTGTAGGAGAGGATCGAGAGGAGAGCTGCGATGAGGGTCCCGATGACCAGTCCTGCGGCGACGACGGCTAGTGACACTCCTATGCGCAGGAGTAGAGTCCCGTGGATGAGGTCGCCGAAGAATGCCCCGATGATATCTTCCAGGGGCGGGAGGATCAGCTCGGAGACCATTCCCGTCTTGGCGATGACCTCCCAGATGGCCAGGAAGAAGAGTATCCACCCGATCCGCTGGATCCGCTTGCGGACGTGAGTCCTCATGGATGCTCCCATACCAGGGATGAAGCAACAGGGACCGGCTCCTCGAGATACCCCTGCTCATGCATGAAAGCCCCGAAGCGTTCGAGCCCGGTGATCCCGGGAGTATAGACCATCCCATCTGCGGTTATATACTCATAGATGGTCTCATCGGGGATCTCATAGACCCCGGAGAGCAGCCGTGCTGCTTCTTTCGGCTGTTCGCTCATGAAATCGATCGCCTCTTCCAAGGCCTCGATAAAGGCTGCATAGAGTTCACCGTTCTCATCATGGAAGGCTTCAGTCGCATAGCCTACGATGAAGGTGAAATCCCCGCCGAAGGCATCGGTTCCCGAGAGCAGTAGATGCGCCCCTTCAAGATCGAGCTCATTGAAGATGTAGGGAGGCGTGGTGAAGTGGGCTGTGACAGCCCCTGCGGCGAGTGCCTGGAACCCGTCAGGGTGGCTCATGGTCACCATCCGGTCATCAAGCAGGCCTGCCGAGCCCAAATCCCGCTCTGCCGCCATGGAGAGCAGCATATGCTGGATGCTTCCCGGCTGGGGTAGCGCGACCTTGTCATGTTCCCGGAGGTCAGAGATCGAACGTTTCTCTTGATCGAGGGTGACCAGCCCAACCGGCACCTGGGACACGCCGGAGGCGAGCCTCCAGTCCATCCCGTTCTCTACCCCGATGAGGAAGGGCGGTATCGCCCCGAACCCGATGTCGAGGTGCCCGGAGATCATGGCCTCCCTAATCGCTGCCGTATTTCCCAGCTGCTCATAGACGACCTCAGCTGATGGGACGCGCTTCTCGATCAGTCCCTGCAGCCGCATGATCTGTACCGGGGCATAGGCAAGCCCAAACTGTTCCGCGATCACTATCCTGTCTTCTGCTGCCTTCCTGCAGCCCGTCAGCATGACGAGCAGGAGCAGGAAGAGTAGTGCGATTCTTCTCATCTGCCGGCTTCCTCGATGGGCAGTATCATATCACAGCCGTTCTCATCCTGTACAGTGAACAGCGAGATGAGCTGTTCCTTCAGCGCATCGATCCTCTCCGGAGGGGCAGCACATACCACATAACCAGCCCGCTGCGTGGCATTGGTCACGGGGGTGAGCGTATCTCCTGCACCGACAAGATATCTAGCGGTGAGTACCCCCTCGATCTCCATCAATTCTCCAACCGTCCCGGTCTTCCCGACTGTCCCCGGCCGGGAGAAGAAGAAGAGTACCCATGCATGGTCCCCGTTCGGGTTATAGGTATCCGCAGGGTCGGGGAATTCCCCGAGCACGGCATTGATGAGGAGGTCATCGACCGGGAGGCCGGTCACTGCCGGGATCACATACTCCTCGAAAGCCCCGCCGATCCGGGCGGCGACCTCATTGACAAGGTATCCCCGCTCCCCCTTGAGCAGCTGGATGTAGACCGGCCCTTCGCTGATCCCAACCGCCTCGACGACCCGATGCGACAGCACGCAGATCTCTGCTTCCTCCGCGATATGCTTCGTGGAAAATCGGTGGGCGAAGCAGACCCCGATCGACGGAGGGGTGTCACGGGTGATCCGATCGGTGATCGTGAGGACTGTCAATCGTCCCCCATGGACCCAGCCGCTCACGGTGAGTTCCTCATGGGGATAGTACTGCTCTACGAGCACTTCCGAGTCGCGCGAGAAGGAGAGGGTCTGAAGTATATGGGCTCTGATCTCCTCTATGGTATCGAGCTTGAAGATACCGCGCTGTCCCTGGCTGTCTAAGGGCTTCATGACATAGGGAGGAATAAGCTCCTTGAGTACTTCATCCTCAAAGCCTTCGGGTACGCATGCCCAGGGTACGACCGGAACACCGGACGCCTCAAGGGCCTGCTTCATGACCCGCTTATGGGTGACTGCCATGGCCTGGTCGACCGTGACACAGGAAGGCAGCCCGAGCTGGCCTGCGACAATCGCAGCCGTGAGTACCGGCTGGTCAGTCCCGAGCGTGATGATCCCGTCAGCATGGTAGGAGGAGGTTATCCTCTGGATGCCTTCTGCATCGAAGGTGCTCACCATGCTGCTGTAATGGGCATCGGCTTTCCCCGGGGCATCGGGTAGGTAGTCAGAGACGATCACGGTATGGCCAAGTTCCTTAAGCCTCCTGATCATGTTCAGCTGGGCATAGCCTCCGCCAAGCACATGCACCCTCATCTTGATCCCCTTCCTGTCAGTTTCCCGATCATGAAGCGTTCACCTGCATCTGCAGCCCCGACTCCATGGGTGTGGACCGCCGTGAAAGCCTTCAGGAGCCGTCGAAGGGTATACCTCGTCGCGCGTTCCTCATGCCGGAGTTCGATCGGGAGGTTCCCGATCCGCTTCGTCAGCTTCAGGATCTCCACAGAGAGGTAGATCGCACAGGAGGGACAGGCAAGGACCTGGCTGGCGAGCTCGCGGCTCATGATCCTGAAGCTGCTGACCTTCACGGCAGGCTCCTTCCCGGTAAGCCGTGAGAGTGAACGGTCGGTAAGCCAAGTTCCCAGCCTCCTGATGAGCCTCCTGCTCCTGATCAAGGGGATCCCGTAGACACAGTCGTACTTCCCCTCTAAGATCGCAGCATGGAGCCTGATGATATCATCCGGGGCGTACTGCCCGTCATCATCGATGGTGACGACATACTCCCCTGATGTATACTGCAGCCCGCAGAAGGTAGCCTTCTGCTGGCCGACGTTCTCAGAGAGGGAGACTGCCGTGCAGGAGGGATCAGCTTCCGCGATCGCATGGACTGCATCTCCGCTCCTGTCACTGCTGGCATCATCGACGAAGATGATCTCAAACCGGTTAAAATGTTCGGAGAGTACCGTCTTCAACTCCCGATAGAGTTCTTCGATATAAGCTTCCGCATTAAAGACGGGGATGACGACGCTGACAGAAGATTCAGTCATCACTGCTGTCCCCATAGAACTCATGGATACCATGGCATACGGCACCTACCTGCTCATCGGTCAGGTTCGTATGGAGCGGGAGCCGAAGCAGGCGGCTTGCCGCATCGCTGGTATGGCGGTCTGACCCGGAGAACCGGGTATGATCCTTCCCGTAGGGGGTGGTATGAAGCGGGATGTAGTGGGTCGCCGTCTGTATGCCGAGCTCGGAGAGGTATCGCTGCAGTCGAGAGCGTTCACCGGCATCTCGGCAGAGGATATAGTAGAGGTGGCTGTTATGGTCGTTCCAGGCCGGTACCCTCTGGATGGATAGGACCCCCTTCTCAACCAGGGGCTTAAGCAGTTCCCGGTACAACTCCCAGAGTTTTCTCCTCCTGGACTGTATGGTACTGAATTCCCCAAGCTGTGCGGCAAGCCATGCGCAGGAGAGCTCCCCGAGCATGTAGGAGGAGCCGACGGTATGCCAGGTATAGTGATCACTCTCCCCTGCGAGGAATTTCAAGCGGTCCGTCCCGTGCTGGGAGATCATACGAGCCTGGTCGATGAGGGAGGAGTCATTCACCAGGAGGGCTCCGCCCTCCCCGCCTGAGGTGACATTCTTCGTGGCATGGAAGCTCAGGATCCCGAGCGCACCGATCGTACCCAGCGGCCGTCCCTTGTATGATGCCCCGATGCTCTGGGCAGCATCCTCGATGAGTATGAGGCCATACCGGTCGCAGATCTCGAGGAGCCTATCCATATCGGGGGAGGCGCCGCCGTAATGGACCGCGACGACGGCCTTCGTTGCCGCCGTGACGGCAGCATCCACCAGTGATGCATCCATCGTCATGGTATCGGGGTCTATATCGACGAAGACCACGGATGCCCCGGCAGCCAGGAAGGCGTTCGCCGTTGAGTAGTAGGTATAGGAGGGCATGACCACCTCATCACCCTGCCCCACCTGGGCGAGCATCACGGCGAACTCGAGGGCCTGTGAGCCTGATGCAGTCAGGAAGATCCCATCCGTCGGTACGATCCCCTGCAGGAGGCTGCAGGCCTCCCGATAGTACTCACCGCCCGACTCGATCGAGGTGATCCTCTGCAGGCTTACCTGCGGGTTCCCGGCGGTCTCCGGTTCGGAGAACCGGATAAGCTCCGTACTCACCTCAGGTCCTGTCCATGAGCCAGCTGATGTTCTCCGCCAGGTTCTTCATGGTAGCTATACCTTCAGCATCCTGCTCGAGATCCCCGATATTCCTCACCTGGGCCATGTTCCAGTAGGAGGACCCGGGAACGATCATCTCGGTGATGAAGAAGAAGTTCTGTATCGTCTGGAGCGTGTTGAGGCTCCCTGCCCTGCGGGCCGGGGCGACTGCCGCCCCGATCTTTCGTTTCAGGAGGTTCCCGTTCCCTCTAGTCACCCTGCCGGCCCGGTCGATAAGGGCCTTCAGCTCCGGTGTGAGGGTCGAGAAGTAGGTCGGGGATGCGAGGATGATGACATCGGCCTCGATCATCTTCGCGATGCACCCGTTCACAGGGTCATCGTCGAAGATGCACTTCCGGTCCTGGTTGCGCACGCAACTCCCGCAGCCGGTACAGCCCCGGAAGGGTTTCCCCCCGATATGGACCATCTCACAGACGGTATCTTCACGTTCTGAGAGGACTGAGAACATCGTCTCTATCATGGCAGCGGTGTTGCCGGCTGCCCTCGGGCTGCCGTTGACGGCAAGTACTCGTTTCATGGTGTCAGCTCCAATAGATTTGGTTGTCTCATTCTATCGGAAAAGGCGGGGAATATCCAGTTCCTTACGGTAAGAACCAAAGGCTCGACACCTGAGCGATAAGCCCAGGATTGATTCCATCCTGCGGGTACGGTACACTATGATCATACCAGATAAGGAGGGGTAACCAGATGACTGTCCTCAGTCTCGAACTTAGCGAGCGTGAAGAGGAGATCCTCGCATTTCTCACGGAGTACTATGCTACCGATGCATCATCTTTGTTCAAGAAATCCCTCTTTGAACTTTATGAAGATATCCAGGACATCAGGTTCATCGAGGACCATATTGCTAAGAAGGAAGCACCAGAGTTCATCACCGGGGAGGAGTTGTTCTCTTAACCCAGTTTCGGGTACTCGTTACACAGGTAGTGGAGCGGGGCCTCATCCTCGGTGATCTCGGGGAACCGTCCTGTCTTCTCAAGGAACCGGTTATCGACCCGGTCGTCGTTCACCGAGGAGACCTCCCCGATGAGCACCGTCCCTGATCTCTTCTCACCCCAGAACGCATGGTACTGGTAGGGAAGCAGCGTGATGCTCTCTCCCGGGTGCAGCGTCAGTCTCATCCCGGCCTTACCCGTGATGACCGTCCCGTCCACATGGAGCTGGACGTCAGTATCGAGCCTCTTTCCGTCCGGGTCGCTGTTCCAGCACTCGATGACCAGGTTGCCGCCGCCGCGGTTGATGATATCCTCCATCTTCGACCAGTGGAAGTGGAAGGGGGTCACCTGCCCCTCCTTTGAGATGAGGAGCTTCTCTGCATAGGCCTTGGGATAGGCCTCTTTGTTGAAGTTGCCGTTTCGCAGGGTGAACATGAGCAGCCCGATCTTCTCGTAGTTCCCGAAACCGAAGTCCGTGATATCCCAGCCGAGCATATTATCCACGATCTCGATGCATTCTGTCCCCTTGGATGCCCAGTCGGCCGGGGTCCAGTACCCAAAGGGAGGGAGCACGAACCCGTGTTCGTGTATGAATTCCGTGGCCTCTTTCATGATATCATTTATCTCTGAACGCTTCATTGGGTACTCCTTCTCTCTTCCTCGATTATAGCATACAGATCACTGATCTCCTGCTCCGAAAGAGGCTTCAGATCAGTTCCCGGCACATAGTCCTTCTGCAGGATCCGGTATTTGTTCGGTGCAAGCGGATTGTAGTTGATCAGCTCGATCTGCAGGCCAGGATCGATGGCGAAAACCTTCGCCGCGATGGCTTTCACATTTGCTGGATCAGCGGTATAACCGGGTATGAGGGGGATACGTACAAGCATCTGCTCTATCGGGAATACCGCTGCGATGTCCTTGAGGTTCTTGAGGATACGCTCATTGGAGACACCGGTATACCTGCTGTGCAGGCTGCTGTCATGGTGCTTGACATCCATGATCAAGTAGTCGAGATACGGCAGGACGCTAGCTATCTGTTCCTCAGTGGCGAACATGCAGCTCTCCATGGCCGTATGGATTCCCTCTTCCTTGCACCGCTTCATGATCTCCCCGGCGAACCGGTGCTGGCCGAGGGCATCCCCCCCGGAGAGGGTGATACCGCCTCCTGAGGTCTCATAGAACTGCCGGTCTTTCAGAACTTCCTCCATGACCTCATCCACGCTAACGACCCTCCCGTCAAAGGCCAGGGCATTCGTCGGGCAGGCCTTCGTGCAACTGCCGCACTTCCTGCAGAGGTCCCGGTCGATGATGATCTTCCCGTCTTCCATTCGCAGGGCATCATTCGGGCAGGCCTCTATGCACCTGCCGCAGCTGATACACTTGTTCGGGAAGTACCAGAGGGCGATCTCACGGGAGAGACCTTCCGGATTCTGGCACCAGAGACAGGTGAGCGGGCAGCCCTTGAGGAAGACGGTAGTCCGCAGTCCCGGGCCGTCATGGACGGAGAAACGCTTGATATCGAAGATAGTTCCCAGCATCATAGCTCCCCGTGGGTCGTCCGCTGGATGATCTCATTCTGCAAGTCTTTCGCAAGTTCTGTGAAGTAGGCAGTATACCCCGCTACCCTCACGAGCAGGTTCTGGTATTTCTCCGGGTGTTTCTGCGCATTGAGCAGATCCTTCTCGGTGATGACATTGAACTGGATATGGTTGATATGGAGCTTCACGAAGGTCCGCAGGAAACTCGAGAACTTCGCTATATCCTCATCTGTCTTGAAGAAATCAGGGGTGAACTTCATGTTCAGCAGCGTACCATTGCTCCCGAGGAGCGAGTTCACCCTCGAGACCGATTTCAGTACGGCTGTCGGGCCGAGCAGGTCCCTCCCGTAGACAGGGGACATACCGCCGTCTGCCAGGGGTTCCCGGGCCTTCCTCCCGTCGGGTGTAGCCCCGACGTTCAATCCCATGGGGACATGGGCAGAGACGGTATAGAGTCCAACCTGGTACTTACCGCCCCTGACATTCTTCAGGGCACCGATCTTCTGCTCGATATAGGTGATCCAGTGGTTTGCAAGCTCATCGATCTCGCTGTGGTCATTGCCGAACTTCCTGATCTTGTTGATGAGCATCTGCCGAAGCGGTTCATCATGCTCATAGTTATCCTTCAAGGCCTTAAGGAGTTCGTTCGCATCCACGAGCCTGTCTTCATAGACCCCGACCTTCAGCGCTGCGAGGCAGTCTGCGATGTTCGCGACCTGTATGACCTGGATACCGCTGTAGTTGTAGTGGGCACCCCCTGCAGTTACATCCATCCCCTTCTCGATACAGTCAGAGATCACGGAGGAGAGGAATGGGGAAGGCAGCACCTCTGCATGCATCCGATCAACGACCATCGAGCTCTCATGCATCCTGGCGATGAAGTAGTCCAGCTGTTTCCGGAACGCCTCCTCCAACTCAGCATAGGTCCCATAGTCATAGAGGTAGCCCGTCTGCAGCCCCAGCAGGTCGCCGGTGAGCAGGCAGTACCCGTTGTTCATCGTCAGTTCGAGTACCTTGAGGATGTTGAACATGGCTGCATCGCTCCAACCGAGGTTGTTGCCCGGCGTAGTGAGCTCGACACAGCCTACAATCGCATAATCCTTCGCATGCTCATCAGCCACACCCTGCCGCTGCAAGGCCGGGATGATGCTCTCATCATTGAACACCTGCGGCATGCCGGTGCCGAGACTGATGATCCTGCTGCTCTCGTTCACAAAGTCATCCGGTGCCCCGTCATGGAGCCGTACCGAGAGGTTCGGCTGTGCAAGCTGCACATGCTCCTGGGCCTTGAGGAAGATGAACGATAGCAGGTTCGTACCGTCACTGCCGTCTGGCAGCAGGCCCCCGAGGGCTACGTTGAACCCGGTCGTGAACCCAGCGAAGTACTGGGCACTATACTTGTTCCGCATATAGACGATATGGTTCAGCTTGATGTAGAACGCATCCGTGAGTTCAAGGGCACGCTCCAGGGAGAGCGTACCGCCTGAGAACTCCTTCTCGAAATAAGGGTAAAGGTACTGGTCCATACGTCCAGGGGAGAAAGAGTTCGCGTTGGATTCCATGTGCATGACGACGAAGAGGAACCAGACCGACTGCAGGGCTTCATGGTACGTCTCCGGGGGAGTGTCTTTGAGCCTGCGGCAGTTCGCCGCGACCAGCTTGAGGTCTTCAGCGACGTCGCTGTATTCAGACTTCCCAGCCATGTCCAAGGCTAACTTCTCGTAGCGTTCGATGAAGGTTATCGTCCCGTCAAGGACCAGGATCAGGGCGATATAGAAATCCTTCTTTGCCCGATCTGTCTCCGTAAGCAGTTTCTGCCGGCACGCTTCCTTCAAGCCTGAAGGACCGACTTCAAGCCACTTCTCCACATCCGGGCAGATGTGTCCCTGGGCATGGTCTTTCTGGTTGATCTTCGCGACCTTCTCAAGAAGCTTGATCTGCTTCCCGTCGGCACGCTCGATCTCGTCCCGCAACCCCTTGCCCTTCCAGTAGGGAAGGATCTCGTTCCGGAAGATTTCCTTGTCCTCTTCCCGGACATTGAACTGGTCCTGCTCCCGCGTCGGGAAGGTCTCAAGCTCCTGGTCAACCCATTCGATCCCGGCCTCAGGAGAGACCACCCCGTAGCGGATACCCGCAGTCCGGTTCCCGACGATCAACTCTTCCGGGTCGATCCTGATCTCGAGACGTTCCAGCGCCTCAGCGAGCGCATACGCCCGCTGAAGGATCCTTGACTCACCTTCATGCTGCTTGTATGTCTCGGTGATGATCAGGGCCTGCTCGATCGTCAGGTACCGCTTCTCGGTAAAGATCCTCTCTCTTGCAGTCGTAATCCGGTCGGTCGGTCCGAGAGCCTTCAAGTCCTTGAGGTATCCTGTGTAATCGTGTGAGCTCGAGGGGGTTACTCTACTCATATACCTAGCTAGTCTCCTATGATATCGATATAGATCTTGCGATTCTGGGGTCCGTCGAACTCCATCAGCAGGATCTCCTGGGCTGCTCCCATCATCATCTTCTTCCCCTGGATCGGGAAGATGCAGCTGTTCCCGGTCAGGATCGACCGCAGGTGCCCAGGCGCATTGGCCGAGGTCCTCCCGTAGGTCGGCAGGAAGTGGGCATGCGAGTACTCCTCATCGTCATTCACGAGCTTGCGCATCAGCACTTCCAGGTCGCTCAGGATGCAGTCGAGCGGCTCGGTTACGCTGATCCCCGTACTCGTATGGGAGGTGACGATCGTCACGATCCCGTTCTGGATCTTCGAGTTCGCTACCGTCGCCTTGACCTGCTCCCCGATATACTTCACGTCGTAGTCATCGTCCGTCAGGACATATATCTCATGATGTTCTGTCATCTTTCTCTCCTATTCTATACTGAGGAATCTCATTGCGTTCCCGCCGAGTACCTTCTTCCGGTTCACATCCCGCAGCTTCAGCACGTCGAGGGCATCCTTCATCCGCTTCTGCTCGATCCTCGGGTAGTTCGACCCGAACATGACCTTGTCAGCGAGCATCCGGTCGATCCAGTAGGGACCGAGCTGGTTGTTGAAGGTCGTATCGAAGAACTGCTTCGGGGAGTCGAAGTAGAGCAGTGCTGTGTCCGCATAGACGTTCGGGTACTTCAGCAGCAGCATCGCCGTGTCCATCACCCACGGCCACCCGAAGTGGCCGAGGCTGATCCGCAGTTCCGGGTACCCGATCGCCACGTCCTCGAAGTTCAGCGGCTGTGAGTATTTTGCCGGCGACTCCTTGAGCCAGGTCATCCCTGCATGGAAGAGGATCGGCTTGTTGTGCTTCACGCACAGTTCATAGATCGGTGCGAGCTTCTCATCCTGCGGGTAGAACCGCTGGTTCGACGGGTTGAGCTTCAACCCTGAGAGCTTGTAGTCGGTGAAGGCCTGCTCGAGCACCTCGACGGCATCCTCCCGGTTCGGGTCGACGCTCGCGAACCCGATGAACCGGTCCGGGACGAGCTCAACGAGCTTCGCGACCTCCTCGTTCGAGACGATCGTGTCACCCCACCGTGTCGTGACATCTTCCGGCAGCAGGACCGACTTGTCGATCCCAGCCGCATCGAGCTGCTTGATGACCAGCTCTATCGGCCATACGTGCTGCTTGTAGAGGAAGAAGCTCTCCCTCCTGAACGCTACCCGCTCTGAGTCCTCACTGATCTCCTTGATGAAGCCCGGATGGGCATGTATGTCTATTACCATGTTCAACTCCAATTCATTCAAATCCGTACGCAGACGGTTAGATTACTGCTTCAGTTTTCTCTTTGAGGAAGTCATCCACCTCAGCCCTGGAAGGAGCTCCTTCCATAGGGCCCTTCTTGCCGATGGAGAGCATTGCCGCAGTGTTCGCGAATAGCCCCGCATCATAGAGATCCTTACCTTCGATCAGCGCCCCGATGAACGCGGCACTGAAGGTGTCGCCTGCACCGGTCGGATCCACTTCAACTGCAGGGAATGACGGTACGGCGATCACCTGGTCCCCTGCATAGATCCTGCTCCCCGCAGGCCCAAGTTTTTGGGCAACGATCTTTCCCTGGGATGCAAGGTACCTGCAGGCTTCCTCATCACTGTCCATCCCCATGATCTCCTTTGCTTCGCCTTCGCTGGGAAGGAAGACGCTGCAGCGCTCGATCACCGGCATCGAGATCTCCCTGAGTTCTTCAAGGCTCAGGGCTTCCGTCCTGATATTGGGATCGAAACTCACCTGTACCGAATCGGGAATATAGTCGAGGATCTTCAGGGCAGCTTCACGGGAACTCACGCTCCCTGAGAGGCCGAATCCGGTAAGATGAACCCATTTGGTATCACTGACATACTCTTTCTTCACATCAGATGGCCTCAGATCTCCGGCAGCTGCATTGTGCAGGTGGTAGAGGAACTTCCTGTTCCCGCCGGTAAAATAGGCAATGAAGGTCACTGCCGTGGAGAGGCTGTCGATCACCCTGATGCACTCGGTGTCCACATGATTCTCTTGGAGACGCTCGATCACGCACTGCCCAAACCCGTCATTGCCGACGGTCCCGATGAACCCGCACTTGAAGCCCAGTTTCGAGGCGGCATTGATGAATATCGGGGTATCCCCGCTGGGAAACGGCCCCATGAACTCAGCCGGTACATTAAAATCCTGGTTCTTGTCCTTTCTCATGATCTCAACCAGAAGTGCACCGATCGAGACTATATCGAATCTCATATTTGACTCCTCTATGAAATGATTTTTACACTTACGCAACTGCCCACCCTACGAGTTCTTCCGCTTGTGGAGAGCGTTCCAGCCGAGGATGACCAGCAGGACCATCCCCCAGATGAACGACCGGTAGAAGTTACTTATCGAGGGGAACATGTTCAGCCCGGTGGAGAGCATCTGCAGCACGATGATCGCCAGCACTACCGTCCCGACGCGGCCGGTACCCCCGTTCGGATCGACTCCCCCGAGAACGACCACCAGGATACTCTGCAGGGTATACTGCGTGCCGTAGTCGGCTCGTGCCGAGTTCATCCTGGCCATCATGACCATCCCTGCGAGGGCTGCCATCACTCCGGAGAGCATATAAGCCCTGACCAAGAGGTTCTTGATCTTCAGCCCACTGTAGAGGGCGGCAACAGGGTTCGTCCCCAGCATGAAGAGCCTCTCACCGTAGACGGTCTTCGAGAGCAGGATGCTGACCCCGAGGGCTGCAAGGATGAATATGAGGGTCGGTACAGGTATGATCCCGAAGATCGTCGCATTCCCCATATTCGAGAACTGGATAGGCAGATGGCTCACCGCCCTGCCTTCCGTGAGGACGACTGTGACACCCCTGAAGAGCTGCATGGTCGCCAACGTCGCCAGGATAGGAGGTATACCGATCCTCGAGATCAACAGCCCGTTGAGCAGGCCGGCGATCATGCCGACCACCAGTCCAACGAGGATGACGATGATGATCCCAAACCCGAGGGAAATACCCGTGGAATCCTCCTGGATGAGGACGAGCAGGGTCTTAGCCGCCATGACTGCAGAGAGGTTGGCAATCCCGACCACAGAGAGGTCGATACCGCCGCTGATCATAGCAATCATGACACCGAGGGAAAGCAGCCCGAACTGCGGGAACTGGTATGCCATCGACTGGAAGGAGTAGAAGGTCAGGAACTTCGAGGGTTTCAGTATCCCGAGGAACACCACCGATATGATCAGGATGATCAGTAATCTTCCGTAGTTCGTGTCCTTCTTATACAATCTGTCTAACGTTGTTAAGAAGCCGTTATTATGCTTAGTATTCACCTGATTCTCCTGTCATTAATCTTTGATTCGAGTCTGGGCTCTCATCGTCTGATATGCCGACACCCCGATTCCTACCAGGATGAGCATACCGGTAGAGAAACTCTGCCAGTAGGTCGGTATTCCCAGAAGGATCATACTGTTGGCCATGATCGTGATCAGCGCAGTTCCCAGGAGGGCCCCGGTCAGTGTGCCGATCCCCCCGGCTGTGATGCTCGCACCACCGAGGACTACCGCTGCGATAGCGTTCAACTCAGTTCCGAGCAGGTTGGTCGGATAGCAGTTCTGCAGCATGCAGACACGTGAGATCCCTGCGATCCCGGCGATACAGCCTGAGAGCATGTAGACGAAGATCTTGGTCTTGTCTACCGGGAAACCGGACCGCCTTGCGGCGATCTCATCACCACCTACTGCGTAGATCGAGCGCCCGAGTACGGTGAACTTCAGCAGCAGGAAGAGGATCAGCACGATCCCTCCAAGCAGCAGGACCGTCGGCGGCAAGTTCGAAGTAAGGCCGCTCTCGGCGTTCCTTGCCACCAACAGCGACGCATTGCCGAAGGACTGCATGGTTACGGGCAGGTCAGCGATCTCCCGGGCTTTCAGGGCTCCGAGCATGATGCCTATGAATACGCTCGAGGTACCCAGCGTGATGATCAGGGTCGGCAGCTTCAGCAGCACGACCAGCAGGCCGTTGAAGGAACCCAGCAGGATCCCGATGCCGGCAGCA
This sequence comes from Spirochaetia bacterium, assembly GCA_963677595.1. Classification (GTDB taxonomy): domain Bacteria; phylum Spirochaetota; class Spirochaetia; order CAKZLE01; family CAKZLE01; genus CAKZLE01. The sequence goes on along the minus strand of OY782041.1, from coordinate 3,504,656 downwards.
ATGAGGTACACCACCCAGATCGGGCCTGCGAAGTTTAACTTCACCATCAACTCTGTCGTCACATACATGCTCAACGATGCAATTGCCGGGAACGATACATCAATGCCGCCTGATATGATCACCAGGAAGGCACTGAGACTCAGCATCGCAGGTACGATCATCGATACCACGAGATCCACGATGTTGTTCGGCGTGAAGAACTGGCCGCTTCGCATCTGTATGATCAGGCTGAGTAATATGATTGTCAGAAAGACATAGAATTCATTCTTTTTCAGTAGCTTGTTCAATGTTCTTACCTCACCTATCTACTCGATATCTTCGGTCATCTCAACCGTCAGTTCATGGACCTGCATGTCAGCCGTCTCATATTCTGAGGTCACCCTGCCGGCCTTCATGATGAGGACCCTGCTGCAGACAGACAGGATCTCCGGCAGGTCATCGGAGATGACGATCACGCCGATCCCCTTGGATGAGAGTTCCTTGATGACTTCGTGGATATCATATTTAGAACCGATGTCTACTCCGACCGTCGGCCCGTTGAGGATCAGCACCTCGGGATTGATCGCCAGCCACTTTGCCAGCACGACCCGCTGCTGATTCCCCCCTGATAATGTCCGTACGGGATTCGCGGCATCCGGTGTCTTGATCGCCAGCCTGGATACCCAGGAGTCGATTTCGTCCTGGATCGCCTGCTTGTTGAGGAATCCGAACCGACTCGCGAACTTCTGGATCTTCGGCAGGATGATGTTCCGCCCAATTGCCTTCGGCATGAAGAGCCCTTCAGTGAGCCGGTCTTCAGGCACATACCCGATATTCGATGCTATGGCATCGGTGATGCTGGAGAATCTCTTCTCCTCACCCTTGAGCCGGAACGTACCGCTGTCGGGCTTGTAGTAGCCGCTGAGGGCAAGTGCCAACTCTGCCCTTCCTGAACCGAGCAGTCCGGTGATGCCGAGGATCTCACCCTTATAGAGGTCGAACGAGACATCAGAGAACCCATGGTTGAGTGTGAGGTCCTTCACCGAGAGAAGCGGCGTATCATCCGGCCTGGTGTAGGAGAACCTCTTCTCCTCGAATTCCCTACCGGTCATGTAATAGGTGAACTTCTTGTCATCGAGTTCCGAGGTAGCACCGCTCTTGATATTCTCCCCATTCCGGAAGATGGTGAACCTGTCCGAGATCTCGAAGACCTCATCAAGCTTGTGGCTGACGAAGAGAATCGATATTCCCCGTTCCTGCAGCTGCTTGATGATCTTGAAAAGGTTGTTGATCTCCCTCCTCGTGAGGGCTGTCGTCGGCTCATCCATGATGATCAGCTCAGCATTATTCAGCAGCGCCCGCGATATAGCGATTAGCTGCTTGTCAGCGATCGAGAGATCGCCCACTATCGCATTCAGATCTATATTGACGTTGATCCTGCCCAAAGCCTCTTTGGCCAGTGATTCGATCTCTTTCCAGTTTATTATCTTCTTCCGGTCAGCTACGATCGTATTATATGCTAGATTCTCTTTTACCGTGAGGTTCGGGAAGACTGAGAGGTCCTGGTAGATGACCTGGATCCCGTTCCTGATCGACTCGATCGGTGTGATCTTCGTATAGGACTTGCCTTTGATCTCCAATTCACCGGAGTTCATCTCCTCTACACCGGAGATGATCTTGATCAATGTCGACTTCCCGCTTCCATTCTCTCCTGCGAGGCAGTGGATCTCACCCTTCCCGATGTCCAGGGAGACTCCCCGCAGTGCCTGCACTCCGGCGAAATTCTTGGTGATCGCCTTCGCACGCAGTATGTATTCATCCATAATTATTAAACCCGCTTTCTCTGTAGGAAAAACAGGGGCAGAGCTAAACTCTGCCCCATCTTATTCTAGATTAGAAGTTGAACTGGTCGATGTTGGATGCATCGATCGTGATCCACCCTGCACCCTGCAGCTGGTTGCCTTTGAGAATCATGTTCTCATACCCCGGCTTGCCAAGGTCTACACCGTTGGTGATCTCTTCCCCATCGAGGATCTTCTCAGCAAGGGCAGCCATGACATAGCCTGCATCTGCCGGGTCCCAGAGGGTCATCGACTTCACTGACCCGCTCTTGATGTACTGCCCAGCCTGTGACGGGAGGCCTGTACCACTGACGAATGCCTTGTCAACAAGACCGAGTTCCTCGATCGCCCTCGGGACATTCGCAACGACGTGTGCTGAAGTCCCGACGATACCTTCGAGTTCAGCATACTTCTTGAAGAGCTCTTTTGCCTTCTCATAGGTGACACTTGCATCGTCCATGATCTCGACACGGGGGTCAGCAGCAAGGAGTGTCATGTTCGGGTAAGCCTCGAGCTGTCGATTCACGGCACCATCTGCCCATTCGTTGTGGGAAGCGTTGGTGACATGTCCTACCATGGTAGTGTAAACACCAGTCTCTCCCATCGCTGCAGCGAGGTTGTCCATGATGAACGCACCGTATCCTGCGTTGTCAAACGCCTCGACATTGTACATGGTGTTCTTCTGGGTCGATCCCTCATGGGTAACGACGACGATACCCCTGTCCATTGCCTTCTTCAGTACCGGCTCAAGAGCTGAAGGGTCTACAGGTACGACACAAAGTGCATCAACACCCTGTGCGATCAGGTCCTCGATCACTTCTGCCTGCTGGGTCACGTCAGTAGCTGAAGGTCCCTTCATGTAGACATTGAGTCCTGAGTCCGCAGCGAACTCCTTCACACCAACATCCATTCGTACGAACCATGGGATGGTTGCATCCTTCGGTACCACAACGATCTCATAATCGCCCTTGTCTGAAGCTTCCTGAGCTCCTGCTGCGAACAGCATCCCTGTCAGAGAGATCATGACCAGCATAATCATCAATACTCGTTTCATATCAGTCCTCCTGTTTATTCAAATCTTCCATACGAAGATCGATTCCCAAATAATTAAAAGATCTCAGCCTGTTCGGTCCTGAGGAACTCCTCAAGCTCTTCCTTGGAGACGGTTCCCTCCATCGGCCCCATCCTGGTGACCGAGAAGGCGCCGGCTGCATTCGCGTAGACCGCTGCATCATGGATCGACTTACCATCCAGCCTGGCAACGGCAAATGCTGCACAGAAGATATCTCCTGCCCCGGTAGCATCGATCTCAACAGTCCTGAACGGTGCAACATCCACGATCTTTCCCTTCTCGTAGATGCGGCAGCCCTGGTCTGCAAGCTTGAGGATCACGAGCTTGCCCTTGTCCATCCATTCAGTACAGACCTCATCATCAGTCTTGCCGTACATCCTGGAGAACTCGTACTGGCTCGGCAGGATCACGTTTGCCCGCTTCAGGATCGGTTCACACATCTTCTTGAGCTGTTCCGGTGAATAGAGCTCGAATCGGACGTTAGGGTCGAAACTCACGATCGTGTCATCATCCAGCAGCTGCATGGAACGGTAGATAGCACTCCTGACCGAGTCACTGATCTCAAGGTTGAATGCGGTATAATGCACCCACTTACAGCCCTTGAAGTACTCTGAACTCACATCGTCGATCGTGACCACCGCTGAACCGGAGTTCTGCAGGTGGTACATGAACTTCCTCGTGCCGTCTTCCTCATACATGACGAAGGTGGTACCGGTCATCAAGCCGGGGATCTTCTTGACATGCGTCATATCGACCCCGCTTGCAGCAAGCCGGTCATAGACACAGTCTCCGAAGGCATCATTCCCGCAGGAACCGATGAACCCGCAGTCCTTTCCCAGCTTCGCAGCCGCATGGATGAAAATAGGTGTATCACCACTGGGATAGGGACCGGCAAAGTCTGCTGACTCACTCAGCGTCCTTCCATGTTCCTTCCTGATGATCTCAACGAGCAGCCCGCCTATGGAGATAATTTCATGACCCATTTCAAACCTCACTTGTGATGGAATACTAGCACCGAAAATTCCAGCTGTCAAATTCTATATGATTTTATATATATCATATATGATAATATATACATTTATGAGTGGTTTTTCTCGAGAATTTTTTTCTATATTTATTTGTATTATCATATTTGATACTTTAATAATCTTATTTGATATATTGCTGAGAATGAAGAATTATGATATAGTTCTCAACAACCACTCCATGGAGGACCTTCAGGATGCAGAATTCATCGGACAGCAGCTACCCTCCTTCAGCACTGCGAACCCTGCAGATCATAGAGCTCATCGCTGCTTCAAGCATATCATTATCCGCACAGGAGATAGCTCAGGAACTCGACCTGCCGATAGCCTCGGTCTACCGGATCGTGAGACTTCTGCTGGACAAGAACTACCTTCTCGGTGACTATCGCTCGAGCGGGAAATACATCGCAGGCCCCCGGATCCTCGAGATCTCCCAACACGTCCAGAACGCGAATGACTTAGCGACCCAGTCACGACCGTTCATGCGAACCATAGCGGAGCGGACGGTTCAGGCCTGCACCCTGGCAGTCGTCCATGATGACGGGGTCATGGTCATCGACCAGGTGCTCCCCTCAAAACCCGTGGGGATCATGTCGACGATCAGGGAGAAGATCCCGATCAACCTGACTGCCAGCGGGAAGATCCTCACCGCATTTATGCCGAAGCAGGAACAGGAGAACTTCCTGCGGCGTGCCTGGCGGTTCGTCCCAACGAACACGGAAAAGACCATTACCAACCTCGAGACCTATAAGCAGGAGATCTTCCTCGCTAAGGAGCGGAAGTACGCAACCGATCTCGAAGAGTACTCCCTTGGCATAGGGAGCCTTGCAGTCCCGGTCTATGACTACACGAAACAGGTCGTCTGTGCCATAGGCATCGTCGGCCATATCCAGGACTACCATAATAGGAACAAGTTCAACTTCATGCTCAATGAGGTGATACGGTACGGCAAGGAGATCTCACGCAAGCTGCGGTATACCCCCTAACAAACAAGGACGGTCCTCCTCCCCCTTTTCGTACATACGATAGAAGAACATTCTCCCTAAACTATCTTGACATTCAAACTATCTAGATGTATCTTGATTATCAAGGTAAATACTATGAATGAAACATATTCGAATATCTTAGTCGAGTTCTTCGAGAGGATGACCTCCTGGGAAAACGGTATCGTGGAGGGGCGGGAGATCTCCCTTGCCCAGATGCACCTGCTCGAGGTCGTCGGGAACCATGGGACGCTTCGCATGAAGGAGCTCTCCGAGAGGCTCGGCGTCACCACCGGGACCCTGACGGTGATGGTCCACCGGCTCGTCTCGAAGGGGTATCTGGTACGTGAGAAGGACCCGGAGGATGGACGCTCTTTCTTCATCAAGCTAACGGAGTCCGGCAGGCAGGAGTACGACAACCACCACCATATGCACGGGCACCTGATCGACGAGATCACGGAAACCCTCGGGGAGGAGGAGAGCAGCAGCTTCTTCCGGGACCTCGAGTCCCTCATCACGATCCTATAGGAGAACCAGCGAATGAACGAACGAACCTGCAGCCAGCATATAGACCATGCACACAGCCGCTCCCCCATGAGGAGGACAGCAATCGTCGTGGTCATCACCCTCCTGACGATGGTCGCGGAGATCACCTACGGGCTGATTACCGGGTCCATGGCCCTGCTTGCAGACGGGATCCATATGGGGACACATACCTTCGCACTGGTCATCACCCTCATCGCCTATGTGCTTGCCGGCAGGCATGCACATAACCCCAACTTCGCCTTCTCCACCGGCAAGGTGGGGATCCTCGGAGGTTATACCAACGCCATCCTGCTCGGCATCACGGCCCTCTACATGGGCTATGAGGCGATCGGCAGGCTGATCCACCCTGAGACGATACGCTTCGACCAGGCCCTCCTGGTCGCGGTGCTCGGGCTGGCCGTCAACCTCGTCAGTGCCGCCCTGCTCTCAGCAGGGGGCCATGAACATCACCATCATGATCATGGTCATTCTCATGATCATGACCACCAGGACCACAACCTTCGGGCCGCCTATGTCCATGTCATCACCGATGCCCTGACCTCGGTGCTGGCGATCGGGGCACTGCTCACCGGTCGTTTCCTCGGACATACCTGGCCTGATGCCGCCGTCGCCATCCTCGGGGCTGTCGTGATCCTCAAGTGGGCATATTCCCTGCTCCTCTCTTCGGGAAAGCTCTTAGTCGACTACCACCCGGCAGCAGAGGATGAGAAGATGATCTCCGAGATCGCCGGATCGACCGGTACGGTCATACAGGACCTGCACATCTGGAAGACCTCGGAGTCGGGGAAAGCGGTCATCCTGCAGGTACACCCCGGCGAGTCCTTCGACAAGCAGGTATTCACTGACCAGATTCGCTCGCGCTGCAGCTGCAGCCATATCACGGTGGAAGTAGAATAGCGTCACAGGAGGTTTCATATGCTCTATTACATCATCAAGGTACTTATTTCGGCGGTGATCATCGTTGCCGTCAGCGAGACGGCGAAACACAGTTCGCTCATCGGGGCCCTCATCGCCTCCCTGCCGCTCACCTCCCTCCTGGCTATCCTCTGGATGCACGTAGAGAAGGTGGAAAACTCAGCGGTTGCCGGTCTGTCGCGATCCATCTTCTGGCTCGTACTGCCGTCCTTGAGCTTCTTCCTCCTCTTCCCCTACCTCCTGGACCGGGGCACCGGCTTCTGGGGCAGCCTGGGGATCGCCTCAGGCATGACCGTGGCACTCTACCTGCTGCTGGTCTTAGTCCTTCGTCATTTCCATATATCATTATAAGGAGATCGTATCAATGAGAACCGCTGCTGATGTGCTGAGAGAGATGGAACCCGGGATGGGTATGCTCAACCGTGACAAGCTCAGGGAGATGCTCGATTCGGGTGAGGTGCTCGATATCATAGACCTCAGGGGGAGGAATGCCTGGGAACAGGCCCGTATCCCGGGCTCTGTGCAGCTTCCCATCCAGGAACTCCCGGACCGGTATGGGGAGCAGCTCCCCGATACAGAACGTACGGTCATCTGCGTCTGCAACGGCTCGGTGCAGTCCGCCATGGCCCTCGTCTTCCTCAGGTCAGTCGGGTACGGGAAGTGCTTCAACTTGAGCGGCGGCTTCTCCGGCTGGGTGAAAGCAGGCTTCCCGACAGAAGGCACAGACGCCCCCAGGAATCCCTGAGGGCGTGTTGATTGGTTAGAGCCCTGCGTGTTTCAGGGCTTCCAGGGCGAAGACCTTCTCCTCGTTGGTCGGGATGACCCAGGCTTTAAGACCTTTGAGGATACCGCTCTCAGCGATCACGACCTCCTCGTTCCGGGTCATGATCGCCTCCTCATCTACCTTCCAGGCGAACATCTTCATGAACGAGAGCACCTTCCTGCGGACATACCCCTCGTTCTCCCCGACCCCGCCGGTGAAGACGATCCCCTGCGGGTCCTCGAGCGTACCGAGGTACTCGCTGAAGTATTTGGCGATCCGGTAGGAGATGACATCGAGGGTGAGGGCTGCGTCCTCGTCCCCTGCCTGAGCCGCTTCCCTGATCTTGTAGATCTCCTTCGTACCCTTGCCGTAGAGCCCCCATGCCCCGGATTCCCGGTTGAGGATTCTCACGATCTCCTTGACATCCACCTTGAGGTTATCAGCCATGAGTTCGAGCATACCGGGATCCACGTCACCCGAGCGGGTGCCCATGATCAGCCCCTCGAGGGGAGTGACTCCCATGGAGGTGTCCACCCCGACACCCTTCTCCACCTTCGCCATGGAGCAGCCATTACCGAGATGGGCGATCACGATCGAACACTCGTCAGCAGGGGTGCCGGTCAGCTCACAGAACCTGCCGGTTATATAGGCATAGGAGGTCCCGTGGAATCCGTAGCGCTGGATCCCGTACTTGGAGACCCACTCCTTCGGGACCCCGTAATACTTCACATGGTCGGGCATCTGTGAATGGAACTGTGTATCGAAGACTGCCACGTTGGGGACAGCCCCGAAGACCGGATCCTTCAATGATGCGATGATGATCTGGTGGTTCGCCGGGTTATGGAGCGGGGCGAGTGCCGAGCACTCGAGAACCTTCGCCTGGACCTCCCCGTCGATCCCGTCGATGAGGGCTGATTCGGTGAAGTCGGTACCGCCATGTACCACACGATGTCCCACTGCCACGATGTTCAGGTCCGGGAACTCCTTCCCGATGATCTCGGTGATCGCGTGGAGGGCTGAGCTGTGGTCGTCGAGGACCATCTCCCACCGTTCCTTGCGTTCTTCACTTGCGACATCGACATAGCCGTGCGGGGTACCGAGCCCCTGACAGTTGAAATCGACGACCGAGCTGACCCCATTCTCAGACACTTCCTTTACCGCTACCTTGATCGAAGAGCTTCCCCCATTGAAACAGATCACATGATTCAGGCCCATAGAATCTCCTTTTTGCTTTTTTTACGTGTTATCTGGTAAGTATATACCGAAATGGTTGAAAAAATAAGTAATGTATGGGATTTCAGGAGAAATTCCTTGCACCGGCATTGTAAAAACCGGCAGTATCGGTATCATGGAAAAATAGACTCAAGGAGGTGCCAGCGCATGGAAGGGCAAAGAGGCAGGATCAGGGAATACATCATTCGGGTACTCAACGGCATGGCCCAGGGGCTCTTCGCATCGCTGATCATCGGGCTGATCCTCAAGCAGATCGGCACCTACTCAGGGCTGGATGTCCTCTCGGACTTCGGTCAGGTCGCCCAGTACATGATGGGTCCAGCCATCGGGGCAGGCGTCGCGTTCGCTGTCCATGCATCCCCGCTGGGGATCTTCGCTTCCATCATCACGGGAGCCATCGGGGCCGGTACAGTCGTCTTCCCCGAGGCAGGGGCAGCGACCCTGGCGATCGGTGAACCGGTAGGGGCACTCATCGCCTCCCTCGTCGGCGCCGAGCTCTCGAAACTCATCGCGGGAAAGACCAAGGTCGACATCATTCTCGTGCCGGCATCCACCATCATCCTCGGCGGGCTTGCAGGTGTCCTCGTGGGACCGGCTGTAGCTGCGATGATGGCAGCAATCGGGTCGTTCATCAACTACCTGACGACCCTCTACCCGCTTCCCATGGGCATCCTCATCGCCGTATCGATGGGCATGATCCTCACGCTGCCGATCAGCAGCGCGGCCATCGCGATCTCACTGGGATTAAGCGGGCTAGCCGCAGGGGCCTCAACGGTTGGCTGTGCCTGCCAGATGGTCGGGTTCGCGGCAGCGAGCTATCGGGAGAACAGGATCGGAGGGCTGGTGAGCCAGGGGCTTGGCACCTCCATGATCCAGATCCCGAACATCATCAAGAACCCGAAGATCTGGATCCCGCCGATCATCGCCTCGGCGATCCTCGGACCGGTCTCCACGATGGTATTCAAGATGGAGAACAACCGGATTGGGGCCGGTATGGGCACGAGCGGGCTGGTCGGCCAGTTCGCCACCCTGGAAGTCATGGGTTCCTCGGCACTGGTGCCGGTCCTCCTGCTCCATATCATCGGCCCTGCAGTCCTGACCCTCCTCGTCAGTGAGTTCATGCGGAAGAAGGGCTGGATCAGGTTCGGAGACATGGCACTGCATGCCATTGACGAATCATAGGTAGTGTTCCATCTCCCAGAGCTCAGGTTGCGGCGGTTCTTCCAGCCAGCTCTCCACCTGGTCCATGAGGAGTTTGAAGACACCGGTCTGCATGAACGCCTCAGCATAGGACTTATCCTCCCAGGAGCCGAGTGCCATGACGGTACCTGCTGACTCCAGGAGCATCATGCGATGGAGACCGGGCTGGCTTTTCGCTTTCGAGAGGACCTGCTCACTCCAGAGCCTGACGAACTCCTCCTGCTTCCCGGGTTTGATACGGTATCTCATGGTTGCGGTATACATCACTGTTCCTCCTTCAAGGGTACCCGGTAGAACCGGTATTCCAGGGCATCGACGAACCCCGCGCCCCGGTAGAGGCGAAGAGCCCGTTCATTATCACTGTCCGCCTCGAGCGATATGACAAACCCCCGTGGGGACAGCAGGTCCAAGACCAGATGGAGGAACCCCTTCCCATAGCCCTGGCCCTGACGTTCGGGGCTGATCCCGATGCTGTAGAGGTAGACCTTGTCGGCGAAAGCCGCCGCACAGATGCCTACCGGCGTCCCGTTGGCGAAGCAGAGGTAGAACTCCCGGGTCTCATCGGCAAGGGTCGTGTCTATGATATGAGCCGAGGTCGCGGCATCCCCGGGGAATATCTTCTGATTCAGATCCAGCAGCAGCTCCCTGTCAGCAGGCTCCCCCCTCCTGACCGTCAGTGTTCCAGGGTCGGCAGAGACGGCAGAGGCACCCTTCTCATAGACCAGCTGGTATTCAGAGTGCTCCTTCTTCAGACCGAGGCTGCCCGGCAGGGAGAACCCCGTGGTGATGAGGCTCGACTCCACCAGCAGGAGCGACTCATAGCCGAAACGGAGCAGTTCCTCTTTTGCCGTCTCGTACAGCCTGCCGAACAGACCTTCCCGCCTATGGTCCGGCAGGGTCATTGCCGAGACCTCCGCCGTCTTCTCCCAGGGGGTGAACATGGTGAGGAGGCTGATGAGCTTTCGTCCCTGGTACCAGGCGAAGTAGTTGGCGATCCCGTCATGGAAATCCATACGGCTGTCGCACTGGAGGTAGGCATTCCTATCCATCCCCGGTACGGCTATATCGAGGAAGTCCCCTATCCCGGGGATGTCTGAGAGCTGGTTCACGGATCCTTTCTTCATTCTCATGGTCTCATAGTACCGGGAAATCGGTACTTCGTCACTAAAAAACCCTTTACAAGTGGCCATTTCTCCTATACCGTTTGTAACAGGTTGAGTAGTAAGTAGATAGTTACCGGAGTCTTGTATGAGAAAGCAGCTGTCCCTGCTCCTGTGCATCTCGTTAATCATCTCGATGCAGGCCCTTCATGCCAAAGATGCCAGGTATGCGGCAATGGGCGGGGCCTTTACCGCCATCGGCGATGATGCGAACACGATCCTTGCCAACCCGGCAGGCCTCGGCTTCATCGAGGATATGGAACTCGTCATCTCCTCTTCTGCCGGCATCCAGCCGTCAGCTGCCCTCCTCGATTACACCCTGCCTGAAGTAGCAGAACTCGGCGGTATCATTCCCTTCCAGCTCAGGTATGACCCGTCTACCGGCGGCATCTTTGACGACCTGGTCGATGGCGAGGGTAAGTTCCTCATCCAGGAAGGCGAGAACGCAGGCTTGAGCTTCACCTCGGTCCTCACGGACCTGGGCTTCTCCTCCGACGGGTCGACGATCTCGTGTGAGGATCTTGGAGAGGTCACCAGCTGGTATGACCTCGTCTCAGTCCTTGACCTGCTCGATACCGCACTGCTCTCCCTGCAGGCAGCACCCAACGTCACCTACGTCAACCATGGGGTCGGCTTCTCCTTCGAGCAGGGCATCAGCATCCTCGGCACTCCGGAGAGAGCTGACGAGATCAGCATCTCGAGTGAACGATCTGCAGCCGCGGCACTGGCCAGACGGTTCGGGCCGATCTCGCTCGGCATCAATGCTGACTACACCCGCACGGCAACGGTAGGCATCGAGACACCCGAGTTCGCAGATTTCACGTCCTACAATCAACTGATCGCCGAGACCTTCGGCATGAGCGACCCTGAAGAGATCACCATCGAGGCACTCACCGGTGCGCTCTTCGATGGGGCTGATACCCATACCTCCCTCACCTTCGGTGCCGGGACCATGATCAGCCTGGGCTCACTCACCGTAGGTGCTTCACTCAGCGACTTGGGCACGATCATTGCGGATGGGGAGACACCGGTCGAGACAGCCATGAAACAGCTCGACCTTGGTATCGCCTATGAGTCGAACAGGCGGAAGCAGGACTTCGATGAGGACCTGCTCAACCTCCTCGTCGCTGCCGATATACACCGCTTCGGCGATGATGAAGGGCGGTCGCTCCATCTTGGAGCTGAATTGGGACTGCAGCTGGCAGACTGGCTCACAGCTGCCGTACGGGCCGGGTACAGCCAGGATCTGGCGGGTAAGCTCGAGGACCTCTCAGTCAGTGAGATGATTGACTTCAGTACGGGAACGCTCTCTTTCGGGGCAGGGGCACGGCTGCTCGTCGCCAGGTTCGACCTTGCCTGCTCGATGCCGGCACTCCTGGCGGAAGCGATACTCGGGGAGATGTCAGACCCTGGATCCGGACAGGTCGAGACAGCACTCGAGGGACTCGGGGATATTGCAGGACCTTCGATCACCTTCAGCGGGTCGCTGGTATTCTAGGGGGGGGGAAGATTCAGCGGTATGCAGGGACCATACCGCTGGTATCAGGAACTCTTTGAGACCGGTTCCGCACACTCCGGGCAATAGCCGGTGCAGTAGATGTGTTCATGCTCGATCTCGAACCCTTCTGAGAGGGCATAGTCGATCGACCCCTTCCTGACAGGGAAATCGAAGATCTCTCCGCAGGCGAGGCACTTGAAGTGGCCGTGGGTGAGGATATCGGCATCGAACCGCACCTCATTGTCCTCGATCATGATCTTCTGGACCACATTCACGCTGTCGAAGAGCTTCAGGGTGTTGTAGACCGTGGTCTTCGAGAGTGTCGGGATCCCGGGAGCGAGGTCTCTGTAGATCATATCGGCTGTGGGGTGGTTCTTCTTCGAGATCAGATATTCATAGATCTTGATCCGCTGGTAGGACGGCTTGATACCGTGTTCCTGCAGGATACCGATCACCTGTTCGTTCGACATGGTAGACTCCTTCACATTGACGATGTTCCCGCACATTGAGCGGGAAACGAGTAGAGACTGTGTCCCGCTAGAGAACACAGCCCCGTTTGTTTCGACTCAGTACGTAATACTATTAACCGAAGTATCTGTCAAGGAGTCCCTTGAACGCAGCACCATGACGAGCCTCGTCCTTGCACATCTCGTGTACGGTGTCATGGACAGCATCATAGTCGAGCTTCTTTGCGAGCTTTGCCAGTGCGAGCTTGCCTTCGCAGGCACCGAACTCAGCATCGACACGCATCTGCAGGTTCTTCTCGGTGCTGGCTGTGACGACCTCTCCGAGGAGCTCAGCGAACTTCGAAGCATGCTCAGCCTCTTCGAACGCGATCCTCTTATACGCTTCAGCAACCTCTGGATACCCTTCCCGGTCTGCCTGGCGGCTCATGGCAAGGTACATACCGACTTCGGTACATTCGCCCATGAAGTTCTCCTGGAGGCCTTTCACCACTTCGATGTCCAGGTCCTTGGCGATCCCTACCCGATGCTCATCGGCCCATACCAGCTTCTGGTCAGCGACCTTCTCGATGAACTTCTCTGCCGGTGCCTTGCACTGCGGACAGAACTCAGGCGGTGTATCCCCTTCATGGATATACCCGCAGACGGTACAAATAAACTGCTTCATTGGATTCTCCCTCATTAAGTTGTTATAGTTACAATTATGTTTTTATACCATTAGCCATTGAAAGTCAATACCACTGATTCAAAAAGATAGATATAGGAAAAAGATCTGATATAGGGTACTATGCTAGTAGCATGAGTACCAGGAGATCGTATTTCTACATTCTCATCATTCTCGCCGCAGTACTCGCCGCCGGCTGCACCTCCTCGCCGGAAGAGCTCGAGCAGCTCTCCTACAAGCCGATCACCGGTTCGATCATTATGGACGAGTCCGTCGTCCTGAAGACCGGGATCGCCCTTGAGATCCGGTTACTGGATGTGACGGTGGCCGGGGACGAGGAGATCCAGCTCTCGAAGCAGATCATCAAGAACCCGAACAAGAGCCGGATCAACTTCCTCCTCAGGTTCGATCAGGCTGATATCCAGCCGTTCGGCCGGTATGTCGTGCGGATCGCCGTCTACGAGGGCGAGACAGCCATCTACCAGAGTGCCGGGGATACCGATGTGCTCACCCGGGGGAATCCCGATACCATCTCAGAGACCCTCGTCCCGGTGTTTTAGGCCGGATTGTAGCAGGTCTCAGCCGCCTCCAGCAGTCTTCCCCTCAGCAGGATCACTACTCCCCCTGATACCACCAGGAGAGAGAGCCCTATGATCACGACCGGGAGTCCTGCCAGGAGCCCTACAGCTGCGATCCCTGCCAGCAGCGCCAGGTACGCGATATTCACCCCCATCGAGAAGAGCACGTTGAGGTTCTGCTTCATCGCCTGCTGGGGATGTGACCACTGCAGCAGCGGCCTCCTCAGGTCGATGTAGAGCCCGAGCATGACGCAGGGCGCGACCGATACCAGGCCTCCGGGAATGATGAATACCAAGGCAGACCCGTCGAGCGGCAGGATCAGGTAGATCCCTATGATATAAAGCAGGTAGACCGGGAAGAAGACCGCATACTGGAAGAGTATCTTGGCATAGACATGGGTCCTCACCCCTACCGGCAGCAGCCGTGAGATCACGAACCGCTTCCCCTCCCGTGAAATGCTCGTGGACGAGACCGAGGTCAGCGCCTCGAAGAGGAGCAGTATCCCGAAGACAGCCAGTTCCAGGTACGGAAGGTCCCTGATCATCTCGAGGAACTGCGACACTTCCCCGAGCTGACCGGTCACATAGAAGATGATCAGCAGGAACGGCAGGATGAAGACCTGCATCACCGTCTCCATGAGGAAGGTCGAGTTGGATGCGATGACATCGAACTCCTTCCTCATAAGCGACCGATAGATCCCGCGATGCCTGCCGGGCGTGCCGTGCGCCGGGGATCTCCCCCGTTTCCTGCTGTAGGCGGCAGTAGAGGCCTGGTTCGAGAGGATGGCCCGGTACCGGAAGGAGATCACCAGGAGCAGCACTGCCCCTGAGGCAGCCATGATGAGCATGCCGAGCAGTCCCTTCAGCCAGCCTGTGGTGAAGGCACCCTCTGCAGTGATCGCGAAGAGCGGCAGCCGGTGATAGATCGATTCCAGGCGCCCGTCTATGAAGGTGTAGATCACCTGGAGGGAAGCATCCGGGTCCACGCTCATCCTGGTGAGCACCGACTGCAGACCGATGATCGCGGCGAGAGAGGTGAGCATGACGGCGACCTCGTAGAGCGTCTTATGGCGGAAAGTACCCGTCGTCCTGACGAGCAGGGTCCCCAGCAGTGCGGAGAGGAGGACGGGGACGACCGGTGATACGAGCAGGAGGAGTATGGCATAGATCACGTACCAGATGGTCACCCCTGCCATGAAGCCCTGCACGATGAGGGCCGGCAGCAGGATGAGCAGGTTCCAGACCATCATGTAGAGATAGACGACAGCGAGCCGGGAGGAGACCAGCAGGGTGCTGCCTACCGGCAGCGGTATGAGCAGCCTCAGGTCATTCGCCTGGAAGAGGATCGAGATCCCATAGATGAAGGAGAAGATGAACATGAAGACCCAGCTTGCGGCAAGGGCAAAGAGTATCGTGATCTCCCCGTAGCCGAACATCTCCCCGACGGTATAGAGCGACCGGTAGATCGAGACCTCCATCGA
Source organism: Spirochaetia bacterium (assembly GCA_963677595.1). Lineage (GTDB taxonomy): Bacteria > Spirochaetota > Spirochaetia > CAKZLE01 > CAKZLE01 > CAKZLE01. Next base: position 3,489,254 of record OY782041.1, on the reverse strand, counting down.
GCCCAGCGAGACCATGGCCATCCCGATACCGATGACCGCGACGGGGATGAGCCACCGCTGCCTCTGGGTCTTCAGTTCTGCCCTCCTCCCGCGTGAGAGCGCTGAACTCCCGGTCAGGTGGGCCTTAATGAGCAGTATCAGCAGCTTCATCAGTCAACTCCAGGAATACCTCTTCGAGGGTCGCCTCACTGGCACCCCGCAGGTTCTCGAAGGTATCGCAGGCTACGAGCCTGCCCTTTCGGATGATCCCTACCCGGTCGCACAGCCTCTCTGCCACATCCATCACATGGGTGGAGAAGAAGACAGTCTTCCCGGCATCGCACAACTCACGCATGATCTCCTTGAGGGTGAAGGCAGCCCTCGGGTCGAGGCCTACCATCGGTTCATCGAGGATGAAGATGTCCGGGTCATGCACGAGGGCGGAGATGATCGCGAGCTTCTGCTTCATTCCATGGGAATAGGAGGAGCTCACATCCCCGAGGGCATCGGTGATCTCGAACCGTTCGGCCAGTTCGGCAGTCCGCTGTCCCTGGTCTTCCGGGGCAACTTCGAAGATATCGGAGATGAACCGGATGAACTGCAGCCCGGTCATCTTCTCGTAGAAGACCGGTTCGTCAGCCACGTAGCCGATCTTCCGCTTGATCTGCAGCAGGTCCTTCCCCGCCTGCAGCCCGTCCATGACGATGCTGCCCCTATCAGGCCTGAGCAGCCCGATCATCATGTTGATGGTCGTGGACTTCCCGGCACCGTTCGGCCCGAGGAACCCGAAGATCTCGCCTTCAGGCACGGTCAGGGAGAGATCGCTCACGGCCTGGACGGCCCCGTTATTGTAGCTCTTATAGACATGATCCAACGCTATCATATACACTCCACACAGCTTATGCTCTATATTTAGATAATCATCTAAATACTCGTTCCTGTCAAGGAAAATCGCAGGAGGTCCCTCATCCATGATAATTCTCTTTTTTTGTATAAATATTGAAAAATATCATTGACATTTTTACCGTTTTTGCATATTTATACAGTTATATGCAGAATACAAGGTATTTATGCATAAATATTGAATAACTCAAACAAGGCGAAGGTGAGTGAGATGAAGAAAGAGAAGATTATCCTGGCATACAGCGGCGGTCTTGATACCTCTGTTATCCTGAAATGGCTGGACAACAAGGGGTTCGACGTGATCGCGTATGTTGCTGACGTTGGTCAGAACGAAGATTTCAAGGCCATCGAGGAGAAGGCATACGCGACTGGTGCATCCAAGGTATATGTCGAAGACCTCAAAGAGGAACTGGTTACCGATTACATCTTCCCGGCAATGCAGGGAAATGCGATCTACGAAGGCAGGTACCTGCTCGGGACCTCTATCGCACGGCCGCTCATCGCCAAACGCCATATAGAAATCGCTAAGAAAGAGGGAACGAAATACGTCTCACACGGTGCTACCGGAAAGGGTAACGACCAGGTACGGTTCGAGTTCGGGTTCTATGCCCTGATGCCGGACGTGCAGATCATCGCACCCTGGAAGGACGAGGAGTTCCTCGAGCAGTTCAAGGGAAGGACCGACCTGATCGCCTATGCCGACAAGTACAACATCCCGATCAAGGCTTCCAAGTCAAAACCCTACAGCGAGGATGAGAACCTCCTGCATATCAGCCACGAGGCCGGTATCCTGGAAGACCCCGCCATGAGGTGTCCTGAGGACGTGTTCTCCCTGACGAAGTCCCCCAAGGACGCCCCTGATGAGGAGACGATCTTAAGCATCACCTTCAAGGACGGACTCCCGGTCAAGCTCGTCAACGAGAATGACGGTACGGTCATGACCGATCCCCTCGAGCTCTTCCTCTACCTCAACAAGGTAGGCGGCGAGAACGCCATCGGTAGGATCGACATGGTTGAGAACCGGTACGTCGGCCTGAAGTCGAGGGGTGTATACGAGACTCCGGGAGGTACGATCCTCTGGGAAGCTCACAGGGACTTGGAAGGCGTTGCCATGGACAAGGAGGTCATGCACCTCAGGGACATGTTCATCCCGAAGTTCGCTGAGCTCATCTACAACGGCCTGTGGTTCTCCCCTGAGATGGACTTCATCCTCAGCGCGATCTACAAGAGCCAGGAGGACATCACCGGTGAAGTGAAGCTCGCCCTCTACAAGGGGAACATCATGACTATCGGAAGGACCTCCCCTACCTCCCTCTACAACCAGGACCTCTCCAGCATGGAGGTCGAGGGCGGATACAACCCGATCGACTGCAAGGGATTCATCAACATCAACGGTATGAGACTCCAGGCCCACAACGTGGTCCTGAGGAAGACCGGTCCCTACAACTGGAGAAAGGCATAATTCAAGAAAGCTTACATGCGTAGCATTTGATGTGAGGGGACTGCTTGGTAGGCAGTCCCCGGGGGATTGCCAAAAGGCAATCCCCTTGTTTTTACCAAAGATTCACACCAAACGGCTTTCTGCCTTTTGCCACAACCTTGGTTTTTGTATATTATATATCATATATAAAGATTCATATTGAACATGGAGGAACCAATGGGAACAATCACCCCTTCAACACATACGATCGGCTGGATCGGTACCGGAGTCATGGGACGATGGATGTGCCAGCACCTTATGGATGCAGGCTACAAGGCTGTCGTCCACAACCGGACTGCGGCCAAGGCGCAGCCCCTGCTTGATGCGGGAGCCGTCTGGGCAGACTCCCCTGCGGCAGTAGCCGAGCAGGCTGATGTCATCTTCACCATCATCGGGTACCCGAAAGATGTCGAGGACGTCTATAACGAGCTCACCTCTGCCGTGAAGGCAGGAACTATCCTGATCGACATGACCACGACCAAACCGTCCCTCGCCGAGAGCATCGCCGTGAAGGCTGCTGAGGCAGGCGCGCACTTCATCGATGCCCCGGTATCAGGGGGGGATGTCGGTGCACGGGAAGCCCGGCTTGCGATCATGGCCGGCGGGGAGAAGGAGATCTTCGATGATGTGCTCCCGCTCTTCGAGCTCATGGGAAAGAACATCGTCTTCGAAGGGAAAGCCGGAGCCGGACAGCACACCAAGATGTGCAACCAGATCACCATCGCGGGCACCATGATCGGGGTCAGCGAGGCGCTGCTCTACGGCTACAAGGCAGGCCTTGACGTGGCGACCATGGTCTCCACGATCAGCAAGGGTGCTGCAGGCTGCTGGACCCTTGATAACCTGGCCCCAAGGGTCATCAAAAAGGATTTCGCACCGGGATTCTTCGTAGACCACTTCATCAAGGATATGGGGATCGCACTCGAAGAGGCCCAGAACATGGGACTATCCCTTCCCGGCCTTGCCCTGGTGCACCAGCTCTACCTGGCAGTCCAGGCTTCCGGGCATGGGACTGACGGGACACAGGCGTTGATCCAGGCGATCGACCGTCTCAGCGCTTCAGGAATCTTCGCGTAATCCCTTCTTTCTTCCGAGTCGCCCGCACGGTCGAGTCCATCACCATGCGGACGATCCCGGGAGCCAGCTGGTTCACCAGGTAGATCAGCTTCCCTGATATCCCCGGTATGATCAGGAACCGATTCCTCTTCACCCCATGCACCATCGCGGCAGCGACCGCATCAGCACTCATCAGCTTGGCATTCCCGGAGATCGCAAAGGTCTCTGGGGGTTTCGTCTTGTTCTCCTGCGTGAGCTGCGGGGTATCCGTGTCCGGAGGACAGAGCACGGAGACCCGTATCCCCTCAGGCCGCAGTTCATTCCGCAGAGCCTGTGAGAACCCGATGATGCCGAACTTCGAGGCGCTGTAGGCTGTATACCCGTAGGTACCGACGAATCCGGCGATAGAAGAGACATTCACGATGCAGCCTCCCTCTTGCATGGATGGGAGGACCGACCTCGTGACTGCGATAGTCCCGACGAGGTTCGTTTGGATCGTCTTGAGCATGACTGAAAGGTCCATCTGGTGGAAGTGGTCCGGGTATGACATCCCGGCACAGTTGATGAGGGTATCAGGGGGACCTATCTGAGTCACGGCATCATCGATCACCTTCGTGATCTCATCGGTGGAGGAAATATCGAGGGGAAGAATACTGCACTGCTCACCGAGTTCACTACGGGCTTGCTCCAGCCTTGCCTGGTTCCGGGCGAAGAGCACGACGTTCCCGCCCTCTGAGATGACCCGTCGGGCGATAGCGAACCCGATCCCGCTCGATCCACCCGTGATGTAGACCGTTCCCCAGTGAATCTTCCCCATACACCCTCCTTAAGAGTATGTTTTTTGCATAAATATACAGAAAACACCCCATCTTGCCAAAACTCTTAAATTTTTATACAATACAACAAAAGATGTAGTAAAGTCACTACTGCTGGATTATACTGATAAGGCGAATGATAGAATACCATCTCCAGGAAGATTCTGAAAGAGGATATTCCTGAGGAGCAGCTTCCAAGAACGTTACAAAACAGCTCCTGTCACGGCGATACGCCGGTACAGGATATGATATGTTAGACCTCATCCGGGATTCCGGGTGAACTGTATCTCACTGGCAATACTGCTTAAGGAGGAACACCAGCCAATGGATAAAGCAAAACTCTTCATTGACGACAAGCAGGTCTATGAGTTCCCGGTCCTGAAGGATAACAGGAACGGATCTTCCCTCGATATCAGGAGTCTTCGCAAGGATACCGGCATGATCACCTACGATCCCGGTTTCGGCAACACCGGCTCCTGCCAGAGTGCGATCACCTACCTCGACGGGGAGAAGGGGATCCTGCAGTACCGCGGGTACCCGATCGAAGACCTGGTCGAGAAGTGCGACTTCGTAGAAGTCGCCTACCTCCTCGTCCACGGGACACTCCCGAACCTGAAGGAGCGGCACAAATACCAGGAACTGCTCAACCACCACTCCCTGCTGCATGTCGACATGGTCGACTTCTTCAAGGGCTACCCTGACCATGCCCACCCCATGTCGGTCCTTGCCGCCATGGTCGTCTCGCTCTCCTCCTTCTATCCTGAGATAGACCTCGATGCGGATCCTGAGACCATGATGGACCTGACCGTGACGAGGCTCCTCTCCAAGATGAGGACGATCGCCGCCTTCACCTACCGGAAGCTGCACGGGCTTGATTTCGTCAACCCGAGCTATAAGTACTCCTACTGTGCGAACTTCCTCAACATGATGTTCAACACACCGGTGCGGGAGTATGTCCCGAACCCGGTCCATATCAGGGCGCTGAACAAGCTCCTGATCATCCACGCGGACCATGAGCAGAACTGCTCCACCACAGCCGTACGGCTCATCGGCTCATCCGAGGCCAACCTCTATGCCGCAGTCTCAGCAGGTATCTGCGCGCTGTGGGGACCGAGGCACGGCGGTGCTAACCAGGCAGTCATCGAGATGCTCGAGCAGATCAGGGACGAGGGACTCACCGTCAAACAGGTCGTCGCGAAGGCCCAGGACAAGAATGACCCCTTCAGGCTCATGGGCTTCGGCCACCGGGTCTACAAGACCTACGACCCGAGGGCGAAGATAGCCCGGAAACTCTGCGAGGAGGTCCTCGATGACCTCGGCAAGAGCGACCCGCTGCTTGACATCGCCAAGGAACTGGAGCATGAGGCATTGAACAATGACTACTTCATCGAGCGGAACCTCTACCCCAATGTAGACTTCTATACCGGGATCATCTTCCGGGCCATGGGGATCCCCCTGAACATGTACACCGTCATGTTCGCCCTCGGCCGGCTGCCGGGCTGGATCGCCCACTTCCTCGAGTGGCACCATGACCCCTACGAGCGGATCGGGAGACCGAGACAGCACTATATCGGGCCGGAGCAGAAGGTCGTCGTTCCCATCGAGGAGCGCTAGAAACAACGAAGGGGAGCTGATGCTCCCCTCTTTTTTTCGTCTCACAGCACGGAATACTTAGCTGTTCAGATAGATTTCGAGCAGGTCGGTGCAGTTGTTCTTCTCGATCTGAACGATCTCCATCTCCCGTACCGCGTTCTCGAGGTCATGCGAGGCATGGGCAGAGTTGATCATGATGTTCGAGCCGAACTCGCACCTGACGGTCCCTCCCGGGGCCTCCTCGGGGTTCGTCGGTCCAAGGACCTTCCTGATGTTCTCCACGGCATGCTCACCCTCGTAGATCAGGATCATGCACTTCACCTTCCCCGGGCTCTGCAGTTCATCGACTGGACAGTCTTTCGCGTTTATGCCGGTCATGAACTCGATCACCTGCTGGAACTGGTCCTCCGCGTAGACGTTCCCGAAGGACTCTGCCAGGGCTGCCGGTACGGCAGGGCTCAGAGGCACACCGAACTCCTTCTCCAGGATATCCTTCGCCTGTTCCCCGATCGCTTGGGCATACTTCGCCTTCAGGTTACCCCTCAGGGACTTGTAGAACTCCTTCGCTTCCGCAACGGACATCCGGTGTACCTTGATCCCGATGATCCTCGACCCGGTACGGGCGAAGATGTCGATGATGGTCCCCGGCTTCGAGGAGGCATGGGCCCATATATCAGGCTTGATGATCACGAGCGTCCGCTCGATCTTGTCAGGATGGGGGTAGACCATGTTCTCGACGATGTTCTTCTGGGGCTTGAGCCAGGCAGCGAAGAGTCGCAGGTCCTCATCAGCGACCTCCTGGATCCTCGGCGTGAGGACTGCCGGCTCGAAATAGATGACCCGAAACGGGTCATCCGGGTCAAGGATCATATCGGCATAGGTGTCCCGGATGGTCTCGCCGGTGACCGACTCGTCGCTCCGGTTCTTCGCATAGAGTGCCCCGCAGATGTCGGAGAGCTTGCGGCAGGGGTCATCCCCCTGGAACAGCAGCAGCAGGGACCTATGCGGTCTGCCGCCAGAAGGCCCTAAGTTCTTCCTGATGTAATCGGAGAGCAGCTTCGCAGCCCATGGGTTGGTATGGTCCTGCTGCTTGAGCAGGGAATCGGCATAGGCATTGGTGAGCTCCTCGTCAGGGGCGATCATCTGTGCCCCTACGAGTTCGAGGTCAAGGCGGGAGAAGAGCCGTGAAAGCACCCCCCCGGTCCGGCTCTTCGCCACGGTATATGGTGAGATCAGTACATACGATATCGGCTGGTTCATGCTAAGGAACTCCCTCATTCAACTCTTTTCTCCATCATAGCGACTGGAACGCATACTGTCCACCATAAAGTGCATGAGCGGTACCCGAATGCACGTGGAGCCCACGGTGAACCGTGAGCTCCATATCCCGCAGAACGGGTAGTGGTATGGCTGTGTTAGAGCTTACTTATTACGGCATTGAGCGTCTTGCTCGGGCGCATAGCCTGTGCCTTGACCGCCTCATCGGGGCAGTAGTACCCCCCGATGTCCGTCGGGTTCCCCTGGACTGCCAGCAGTTCGGAGGTGATGGCTTCTTCCTTCACCGTGAACTCCTTCGCCAGCGGCCGGAAGAGCTCAGAGAGCTCCTCATCCTCATCCTGCTCACTGAGCGCCTGCGCCCAGTATCGCGCCAGGTAGTAGTGGCTGCCCCGCGTGTCGATCTCCCCGACCTTACGTGACGGCGACTTGCCTTCCTCCAGCAATACTTCCGTCCCCCGGTCCAGCGCCTTCGCCAGTACCAGCGCCTTCGGGTTCCCGTACACCGTCCCCAGGTGCTCGAGCGAGGCCGCCAGAGCAAGGAACTCGCCGAGCGAGTCCCACCTCAGGTGGCCCTCCTCCTGCAGCTGCTGCACATGCTTCGGCGCAGACCCGCCGGCTCCCGTCTCGAAGAGTCCGCCCCCGCCCATCAGCGGCACGATCGACAGCATCTTCGCACTCGTCCCCAGTTCCAGGATCGGGAACAGGTCAGTCAGGTAGTCTCGCAGCACGTTCCCCGTCACCGAGATCGTATCCTCTCCCCGCTTCAGCCGCTCGAGCGTCCACTTCGTCGCCTCCTCAGGGGAGGCGATCGTCAGCTCCAGCCCCTCTGTCTCCTCCTCGGCCAGGTAGGTTCGCACCTTCCTGATCAGCTGCGCATCATGGGCTCTCGCCTCATCCAGCCAGAAGACCGCCGGGTTCCCCGTCGCCTTCGCACGCCTCACGGCAAGCTTCACCCAGTCACGTACCGGAGCATCCTTCACCTGGCACATCCGGAAGATGTCCCCGCCTTCCACGGCCTGCGCCATCAGTACGGTGCCTGCTGCATCGACTACTTCCACCACGCCGCTTCCCGGCATCTCGAAGGTCTTGTCATGCGACCCGTACTCCTCGGCCTTCTGCGCCATCAGCCCCACGTTCGACACGTCGCCCATCGTTCTCGGGTCGAACGCCCCGTTCGCCTTGCAGTACGCGATCGTCTCGGCATACACCCCCGCATAGCTCCGGTCAGGGATCACGGCCTTCATGTCCTTCAGCTTCCCGTCGGCTCCCCACATCTTCCCGGAGTTCCGGATCGCTGCCGGCATCGACGCATCGATGATGATGTCGCTCGATACGTGCAGGTTCGTGATCCCCCGCTCGGAGTTCACCATCGCAAGCTCCGGCTGGCTACGGTAGATCGCTGCGATCTTTTCCTCGATCGCTTCCCGCTCTTTAGGATCGAGGCCCTCGATCCGCTTCTCCAGGTCTGCCATCCCCATCCGCGGGTCTGCACCCACCGATGCGAGCTGCTCACCGTAGGTGTCGAACAGCTCCTCATAGTAGACCGAGACCACATGCCCGAAGATGATCGGGTCCGATACCTTCATCATCGTCGCCTTCAGGTGTACTGAGAAGAGTACATCGTTCTGCTTCGCATCGGCGATCTCTCTCTTCAGGAAGCTCCGCAGCTTCCCTGCGCTCATCACCGCTGAGTCGAGGATCTCCCCTGCCTGCAGCTTCAGTCCCGCCTTCAGGACTGTCTGCGTGCCGTCTGCGCCTTTGAGTACCACGTCCACGCTCGTCGGGCCGTCGGTCACCACCGACTGCTCGCTCCCGTAGAAGTCCCCGTCCTCCATGCTTGCCACATGGCTCTTCGAGCCTGCTTCCCAGGCCCCCATGCTGTGCGGGTGCTTCTGCGCATAGGCCTTCACTGCCTGCGGTGCCCGCCGGTCCGAGTTCCCTTCCCGCAGCACCGGGTTCACCGCTGACCCCTTCACCGCATCATACCGCTTCCGCACCTCCTGCTCGTCCTCACTCGCAGGACTCTCCGGGTAGTCGGGTACCGCGTACCCCCTCCCCTGCAGTTCGGCGATCGCAGCCTTCAACTGCGGTACCGATGCGCTGATGTTCGGCAGCTTGATGATGTTCGCCTCAGGCGCCTTCACCAGCTCCCCGAGCTCTGCCAGGTCATTGGGAGTGCCTGCGTACTCCGGAAAGTGCGCCAGGATCCGCCCCGAGAGCGAGATGTCACGTGTCTCCACCGTCACCCCTGCCGCTGCCGTGTAGGCCCGGATGATCGGCAGCAGTGATGCCGTCGCCAGTGCCGGCGCCTCATCGGTGATCGTGTAGATGATCTTCGGTTCTGTCTGCGCTATCGTCATGCCTGTTCCCCCTGCTGTGCGCTCGTGTAGTTCAGCAGTCCGCCTGCTTCCAGCAGCCCGATCTGCCGGGCCGTGAACTCCGCTCTCAGCGGGATCTCGGTCCCTTTCGTCTTGTTGGCCATCGTCACGATGCCCCCATGCTCACCAGCACTCCTGATCGCCTCGGACAGTCCCGCGATCTCCAGCTCATCACCCTCGTCGATCCGGTCGTAATCATCCCGGTCTGCGAAGATGAACGGCACGATCCCGAAGTTGAACAGGTTCGCCATGTGGATCCGCTCGATCGAGGTCGCCACCACCGCCTTCACCCCCAGGTACATCGGGCATAATGCCGCATGTTCCCGGCTCGAGCCCTGCCCGTAGGAGTCTGCGGCGATGATGATGTTGTCGATCCCCGCATCCCGGTTCGCTGCCGCTCGCGTGGCGAACTGCGGATCTACCGGCTCGAACACATACTGTGAGTAGGTCGGCACGTTCGACCGGTACTTCAGCCGAGCCCCTGCCGGCATGATGTGGTCGGTCGTGATCTTCTCCCCTACCTTCAGTGTCGCCACGCCCTTCAGTGCTTCCGGCAGTCCGGTGTTCACCGGCGGTGCCCCGATGTTCGGTCCCCGCAGGATCTCGGTATCGCCCCCGTCTTCCGTCGGGAAGATGAACATGCTGTCATCGATGATGAACTCCTTCGGCATCCCCACCGCAGGATAGGCTATCCCGTTGTCTGCCAGCGGGTCGGTGAACGCTCCCGTGATCGCTGCCAAGGCTGCCACTTCCGGGCTCACCAGGTAGACCTGGGCCGACTTCGTCCCTGATCGCCCCTCGAAGTTCCGGTTCGACGTCCGCAAGGAGACCGCTTCGCTGTTCGGTGACATGTGGTTGCCGATACAGAACCCGCACGCACTCTCCAGGATCCGTGCCCCCGACTCGATCAGCTTCGTCAGGTATCCGTCCCGCGCGAGCATCGTGAGTACTTCCCTTGAACCCGGCGCGATACCCAGGCTCACGCCCGGGGCCACCCGCTTCCCGTCGAGGATCTCCGCGACGGTCACCAGATCCCGGTAGGAGGAGTTCGTGCATGACCCGATGAGCACCTGGTCTACACGCTTCCCTGCAAGTCCCTTCACCGTCTCGATGTTCCCCGGTGAGTGCGGTGCCGCTGTCAGCGGCTCCAGCTCACTCAGGTCGATCGTCACGGTCCGGGCATAGGACGCATCGGCATCCGCTTTCAGCTCTACCCAGTCGGCTCCCCGCCCCTGGGCTTCCATGAACGCCTTCGTCTTCTCGTCACTCGGGAAGATCGAGGTCGTCACCCCGAGTTCGGCTCCCATGTTCGTGATCGTCGCACGGTCCGGTACGTCGAGCGTATCGACCCCGGGTCCGCCGTACTCCAGCACGGTCCCCACGTTCCCTTTCGTCGAGAAGATGCTCAAGACCTTCAGGATCACGTCTTTCGCCGAGACCCATGGCCGGAGCTTCCCTTCCAGCTCGATGCGCACGACCTTTGGTGCGCTCATGTAGAAGGCTCCCCCGCCCATGGCCACGGCCACGTCAATCCCGCCGGCGCCCATCGCCAGCATCCCGATCCCGCCGCCGGTCGGCGTGTGCGAGTCAGATCCCAAGAGTGTCTTCCCCGGGATACCGAACCGCTCCAGGTGTACCTGGTGGCAGATCCCGTTCCCCGGCCGGGAGAACACGATCCCGTACTTCTGCGCCACTGACTGCAGGTACCGGTGGTCGTCCGCGTTCTCGAACCCCACCTGCACTGTGTTGTGGTCCACGTAGCTCACCGCCAACTCGTTCTGTATATGGTCGATCCCCATCGCCTCGAACTGCAGGTACGCCATCGTTCCCGTCGCGTCCTGCGTCAGTGTCTGGTCGATCTTCACCGCGATCTCGTTCCCTGCTTTCAGCTCACCCTCTACCAGGTGTGCCGACAGGATCTTCTCTGGTATGTTCTGTCCCATAGTCATTTCCTTATTCATTGGTATTGTTTGAAGAAGTCTTTGAGGTGAGTGGTTTCAAGCCAATTTTAGGGTATTGAATCCGAATCAAAGACTACCCGATCCAACTTCGTTCATCCGTATCTATCGAAGTTAGATATTTATACATGATTTATGCAGATTTTAGCCTATTTTATGCATAATTATCAAGTCTGTGCAGGATTCTCCCGGAGAACTGGCCGGTATTTCCGGATGATCACCGCCTGCACGAGGAATACGGCAAGAGACACGCCGATACCGACACCCAGTACCAGGGGATACCCCCCATACTGGTAGATGGTCCCGCCGAAGATGGAGCCGAGGATCGTCCCCATGGTAAGGGTCGCCTCATGTATCGCCATCCGTGATTCCCGGTCGGGAGCACCTGCCACCCCGTGGAAGATGCTGTTGGTGTAGATCACCGCGAAGGCGATCCCGTAGAGGATGAAGAAGATGACGAGCATCCCCGTGCTCTTCGCGATGATACCGAAGAGGCACACCCCAGCGAGGAAGACCTGGATCCCGAGCATGACCTTCGTGTTGAAGTGCCAGAAGACCATCCTGCCCAGCAGGACGAAGCTTATGGTAGTGACCAGGGCCCTGATCAGCAGCAGGAGCCCGATGGAGGACTCGCTGTAGAGCAGCACCTCCTTCGCATAGATGGGGAAGATGTTCATCGTGATCCCGAAGAGGAAGTAACCAGCAAGGATCCCTGCCCAGGTAACATAGCGGAGGGGGGTGCTGTTGTCTTGTGCCTGCTCTTCCTTCATATGAGCAGTGCTCGAGGAGACCGCCCTCAGGGAGGGAGCCGCGGCAGTCGCCGCGAAGACGATCGTGAGGATGATGAACATCGTCACGGCTGCAGCATAGAGGGGCACGGTCACCTGCACCTCGGTCATGAGGCCTGCTATATAGGGGGCGAGGATGAGTCCGCTCGACCAGGAGAGGTTGAACATCGATACTGTTCGCGAGAGTTCACGGCCTTCCACGCCCCGGGTGAGCCACCCCATGATGGGCGGCCAGAAGAAGGACATGGCAACCCCGTAGCAGGCGAAAGAGACGAGTGCCATCCATGAATGGGGTACATAGAGGATGAGCAGACCGAATAGCATCATGCCCCCGGCGGCGATCTCGACTGAGTGACGGGGCCTCAGGTGCGAGGTGACCCGCTTGAGGACGAGACAGCCGAAGAAGTAGCAGAAGGTCATGACTGCAGCGAAGGTGCCGATCATGCCTGCGGAGAGGCTGAAGTGCTCCCTGAGGAAGAAGATGATCCCGAAATTCATCACGGCAATGGAAAACTGCCCCAGAACGGAGATCGAGAGGAGCATAAACGTCTGTATTCGGTTCTTTGCATTCATGATTCTTGTTATAGTCGTTTACATGGTAATTGACAATAATATATAATTGCTTTTATGGAAAATCTTCTTGCGAACAAAGCATTCCTCTCTGCACTCATCGCGGTTGTTACCGCACAGCTGCTGAAGACGATATTCAACCTCATCCTCGATGGTGAGTTCAACCTCCGGCGAGCCGCCAGTACCGGGGGCATGCCCTCTTCCCACGCGGCTACCGTAGCCGCCCTCTCGACGAGCATCGGGATCGGCCAGGGAGTAGGCTCGCCCTACTTCGCCATAGCCCTCGTCTTCTCGGTCATCGTCATCTACGATGCAGTGGGGATACGCCAGGCAGCGGGCAAGCATGCCGAGATGCTCAACGAGTGGAGCAAGATCCTCTCCGAGATCTACGAGCACGGGATCCAGCCCGCGAACCTGAAGACCCTGCTCGGCCACAACTACCCCCAGGTCCTCGCAGGATCGGGGCTCGGCATCCTCATCGGCTTCCTCGTGACGAACCTCCTGTAGCAGTGAGACAACAGACGAACCAGTCTTTACAGCATGTCTCAATTTTCTCATTCAGTTAGCTGTATAATTATACAGCTCTATTGACTACACTTTGCATATTTATGTATGATTATACATTATTTTACGTAGAGGAGTGAGTGCATGAAAAAAATCCTAGTAGCCCTAATGCTTCTGGCTGTTGTCTTTACCCCCTGTTTTGCACAGGGCGCAGCAGAAGAGAACACGAACAAGATCGTTGTCGCCAGTGATATCGCCTACCCGCCGATGGAGTTCATCGATGAGAACGGGGACGAGGTCGGGTTCGACATCGACATGCTGAGAGCCATCGAGGCTGTAAGCGATCTCGAGATCGAGATCAGGAACACCGCTTGGGACGGCATCTTCGCCGGTCTCCTGAACGGTCAGTATGACGCGATCTGTTCAGCCGTTTCGATCACCGATGAGAGGAAGAAGACCATGGACTTCTCCGATGTCTACTTCAACACCGCACAGGCACTGATCGTGAAGACCGAGACCACCAGCGTCACTACGCTCCAGGACCTCGTCGACCAGAACCTGAAGGTCGGTGTCCAGATCGGTACCACCGGAGCCCTCGCGCTTGACGACTATGACTTCGACGAGAGCCAGATCAAGGAGTTCGACACCACTCCCTATGCCGTCGCTGACATGATGAACGGGAACCTCGATGCAGTCGTCTGTGACGCCATCGTCGCGAATGACTTCATCATCGACAATGATGCCTACAGCGGCAAGCTGAAACGAGTAGGTGACTACTTCAACGAGGATCCCTACGGGATTGCCATACAGAAAGGCAACACCGAACTGGTCGAGAAGATCAATGCAGCACTGGCCATTCTCAAGGAGAACGGGACCCTGGATGACCTGTATAAAAAATGGCTGCAGTAAATAACGACAAGAACAAAAAGGACATAGCCGTCCAGACCCATATCGATGTGTCGGACGGCGCCCTGATCCCTTCACGGGATAATTCCCTGATCTTCAGCTCGTGGCGGATCACCTTCGCGCTGGCAGTCATCCTGCTCGCGGTCCTGGTGATCGCCGCGCCGACCCCCTACCGGACCATCTTCATGATCTCGATCAAGGGGATCCCGGTCACCTTCCAGGTGACGGTCTTCGCCATCCTCGGTTCCCTCTTCTTCGGGCTCTTCTGCGGGCTCGGGCAGGTGTCGAGGTCGCGGGTCATCAACACGATCGCAGGCGTCTACGTCGAGCTGATCAGGGGGATCCCGCTGCTCGTACAGCTGATCTTCATCTACTTCGCCCTGGGCAAGTTCCTGAAGATCGAGGGGGTGATCGCCGCGATCATCGCGCTGTCCATCTGTTACGGCGCCTACATGGGCGAGATCTTCCGCGCCGGGCTCCAGGCTGTCCCCAAGGGACAGATGGAGGCAGCCATCGCCCTCGGGATGTCCCGCGGGCAGGCGATGCGCAAGATCATCCTCCCGCAGACGATGAAGATCATCCTGCCGGCTATCGGCAATGAGTTCATCGCGATGCTCAAGGACTCTTCCCTCGTGTCGGTCCTCGCCCTCCGCGATATCCTCAGGCGCGGGCGTGAGTATATCTCACGTACGTTCCTGTCATTAGAGACGATGATGATCGTGGCTCTGGTCTATCTTGTGATCACGCTCATTCTCTCCAAGCTTGTAGCCTTGATGGAGGAGAAACTGCGTAATGAGTGAGTATAGAATCCGCATAGAGAACCTGAGCAAGACGTTCAAGCATACGATCCAGGCGGTCAACAATGCCTCCCTCAACGTGAAGAAGGGAGAGGTCGTGCTGATCATCGGCCCGTCAGGGTCAGGAAAGAGTACCCTGCTGCGGTCGGTCAACCGGCTCGAGGTCGCGACCTCAGGCAGGATCTGGATCGATGACGATGAGGTCACCTCACCTGACAGCGACATCAGGCTCATCAGGGAGGAGGCAGGCATGGTCTTCCAGAGCTTCAACCTCTTCCCCCACCTGAGGGTCATCGACAACATCACGGTGGCACCCTGCACGGTGAAGAAGATGCCCAAGAAGGAAGCCCAGGCGCTTGCACGGCAGTTGCTGAAGAAGGTCGGCCTCGCAGACAAGGAGACAGCCTATCCCGAACAGCTTTCGGGCGGGCAGCAGCAGCGGGTCGCGATCGCCCGCGCCCTTGCCATGTCCCCGAAGGTCATGCTCTTCGATGAACCAACGAGCGCCCTGGACCCCGAGATGATCAAGGAGGTCCTCGACGTCATGCTCGACCTTGCCAAGGAAGGGATGACGATGCTCGTCGTCTCCCATGAGATGGGCTTCGCCCGCAAGGCAGCTGACAAGGTCGTCTTCATGGACAGCGGTGAGGTCATCGAGGTTGGGACCCCGGAAGAGCTCTTCGAGCACCCGAAAGAGGAGAGGACGAAGAAGTTCCTCAAGCATATCCTCTAACAGACGATGAGAAAGCGGCATGCAGATGCCGCTTTTTCTGTCTTTGGGCATGATGCCCTGCGATTATTCGACATATGCTATTTATATTCCAATAAGAACATTAAACTTCCTTTTTATGGCTTTAATGTTATTCAATTTCACATTAAACCGTTGATTTGTGCATTATACATGCTATACTTCTCTATAGAGTCAGTCGTACTTCATGTTATTCGCACATATTGGTACTTCTTGCAAACAAGCCGCCGAACTCGTTAGAACAATAGACAACCTGCAGATGCAGTTGCTATATGGTACCTACAGACGAGTCTCCACCCCGCATCCTCCTGCAGATTGTCAAACTACACGAAGGAGTACATATGGCAGTCACGGCAGAAATCCACGAACTGAGACCTGAGGATACCTTCCCGATGATCGATACGATCGTCGAGCAGTACCGCGATACCGGGGGCGCCCTCATCCCGGTCCTGCAGTCCACGCAGAACCTCTTGGGCTACCTCCCGAAGGAATCCCTGCAGTATATCAGCGAGAAGCTCAAGATCCCCTACAGTGAAGTCACGGGGGTCGTCACCTTCTACTCCTTCTTCTCCACCGTCCCGCGCGGGAAGCATGTGATACGCGTCTGCCTCGGGACTGCCTGCTATGTCCGCGGCGGCAAGGAGGTCCTCGAGACTCTCACGAGGGAACTCAAGATCAAGGTCGGCGAGACTACCGAGGACCGGAACTTCTCGCTCGAGATCGGACGGTGCTTCGGGGCCTGCGGCCTCGCTCCGGTCGTCATGATCGATGATGATGTCCACCAGCGGGTGAAACCCTGCAGGATCAAGGAACTCCTCGCACCCTATGCAGCACAGGAGGCCAAGTGATGACGAAGATACGCATATCCGAAGCACTGCTGGAATCATTCAGTGAGATCACAAATCAGTATGAAGAGACGAGAACTGAGCGTGCAGTCCTCATCTGCACCGGCGGCGGATGCATCGCTTCCGGCTCCCTCGATGTCGTAAAGGCTTTCGAGGAGTCGATCGACATGCACAACCTCGCCATCCCCGTCATCGGCACGGGATGCATGGGTCCCTGTTCCCTCGGGCCGGTCGTACGGGTCATGCCGGAAGGCACGATCTACCAGGACATCACCCCAGACAAGGTCGAGCGGATCGTCTCGAGCCACCTCATCGGCGATGAACCGGTACTATCCCTGCTCATCACCAATGAGGGGTCGGACCTTCCCCTCCTTGATGAGTCCGATTCTGAGTTCCTCTCCCCGCAGCAGCGGATCGTCCTGCGAAACTGCGGGAAGATCGACCCCATGGATATCAGGGCGTATATAGCGAAGGGCGGTTACCGCGCCCTGGCAAAAGCACTCACCGAGATGGACAGCCAGATGATCATCGAAGATATGAGGCTCTCCGGCCTCCGCGGACGGGGCGGCGCCGGCTTCCCGACCTGGCTGAAATGGAAGTTCACCCAGGAGGTCCATGACGATCATAAATACGTCCTCTGCAATGCCGATGAGGGTGACCCGGGTGCATTCATGGACCGGAGCGTCCTCGAGGGGGATCCCCACAGCATCATCGAGGGGATGGCGATCGCCGCCTATACCATCGGGGCAGACCAGGGCTATGTCTACGTACGGGCCGAGTACCCGTTGGCAGTGGCACGGCTCCAGCATGCCATAGAAGAGGCACGACAGATGAATCTGCTCGGGGAGTCGATCGGGGGGACGGAGTTCTCCTTCGACCTCGAGATCAGGATGGGTTCAGGCGCCTTCGTCTGCGGCGAGGAGACAGCACTGATCCACTCCATCGAGGGGAAGCGGGGCGAACCAAGACCACGGCCGCCCTTCCCCGCCCACCAGGGGCTCTGGGGCAAGCCGACCCTGCTCAACAATGTGGAGACCTATGCCAATGTCGCCGCGATCATCCTCAATTCCGCTGACTGGTACAGCTCGTTCGGCTCCGAGAAGAGCAAGGGGACGAAGGTCTTCGCCCTTGCAGGCGCAGTGAACACGACCGGCCTTGTCGAGATCCCCATCGGGACCCCGCTCGGGGACGTCATCTTCGATATCGGGGGCGGCATCAAGGGGAACAGGGCTTTCAAGGCCGCCCAGATCGGCGGCCCGTCAGGCGGCTGCATCCCTAAGGAGTACCTGTCAGTCCCCCTCGATTACGACGACCTCAAGGAGCTCGGCGCGATCATGGGATCTGGCGGGATGATCATCCTCGATGATACCTCCTGCATGGTAGATGTCGCACGCTACTTCCTGGAGTTCGTCCAGGAGGAGTCATGCGGCAAGTGTGTCCCCTGTCGAGTCGGGACGAAGCGGATGCTCGAGATCCTCACCCGCATCTGCGGCGGGGAAGGCGTCCCCGGTGACATCGAGAAGCTCATCGAGCTCGGCACCCAGATCAAGCAGACCGCTCTCTGCGGTCTCGGGCAGACTGCTCCCAATCCGGTGCTCTCGACCATCCGCCACTTCCGCCACGAGTACGAGGCACACATCAGGGACAAGCACTGCGAGGCCGGTGTCTGCCCGGGTCTGGTCAGAGCCCCCTGCCAGAGCGCATGCCCCGCATCGGTGGACATCCCGGGATTTGTGGCCCTCGTCGGGGAGGGACGGTATGCGGAAGCACTCAAACTCCATCGAGAACGCAACCCCTTTGCCGCCATCTGCGCACGGGTCTGCTTCCATACCTGCGAGGAGATGTGCAGGCGCTGCAGCACGGATGATTCTGTCGCTATCCGCTCGATCAAGAGGTTCATGGTAGACCAGGAGGTGACCGTCCAGATTCCTGAGGTCAGGGAGAATGCGGTCAACGCCAAGAAGAAGGTCACCATCGTCGGAGCAGGACCTGCCGGTCTCTCCTGCGCCTATTTCCTTGCCAGGCTCGGCTACCGGCCGACCGTACTCGAAGCCGCCTCAAGGCCCGGGGGTATGCTCGTACAGACTATCCCGGCTTACCGACTGCCGCGCGAGACCATCGCCCGTGAGATTCGTATGATCGAGAACATGGGCGTGCAGATCATCACCGAGAAGCGTATGGGGCGTGACTTCACCCTCGAGTCCCTGCTTGAGGAGGGAAACGAGGCAGTCTGCATCGCAGTCGGTGCTCCTGACTCACTCTCCATCGGCCTGCCTGGAGAGGATGCTGAAGGTGTGATCCAGGCAGTCCCCTTCCTCCAGCGGTACAACATCCGCGGTTCGGTCCAGGTGGGGAAGCATGTGGCAGTCATCGGCGGCGGGAACGCCGCAGTGGACGCCGCACGAACCGCCCTGCGGCTCGGTGCTGAGAAGGTGGAGATCATCTACCGGAGGACCAGGGAGGAGATGCCCGCCTATGAGGAGGAGATCTCCGAGGCACTCCAGGAGGGTGTCTCCATCTCCTGCCTCATCCAGCCGGTAGCGATCGAGAAGGATGAGGACGGGGCAGTCTCAGGAGTCACGTGCCTGAGGATGCACCTTGGTGGTTTCGATGCCTCAGGACGAAGACGGCCCCAGGCTGAGAAGCAGGAACGGTTCACCATCAAGGCGGACCAGGTGATCATGGCGATCGGGCAGCGACTCGATCTCTCGGGACAGCTTGGGAATGTGGAGCTCACCATGAATGACCGCAGGTTCATCTATACCGACCTGGCGACCGGGGCGACCTCGATCGACAAGGTCTTCTGCGGCGGGGACTGCAGCTCAGGTCCCGCTTCCGTCATCGATGCGGTTGCCGCAGGTGAACGGTGCGCAGCAGGGATCGATGCATACCTAACCGGTGAGAACCATGCCTTCTGGCGGTATGAGAAGGCTACTGAGACCTCCTATGACCCCGATGCAGACCCGAGCCCCGAGATGCGGGAGCAGGTCAACCAGATCTCCATAGAGAGGAGGAGGAACAACTTCGAGGAGGTGGAACTCCCCTGGAGCGAACCGGTAGCCAGGAGGCAGGCACATCGCTGCCTGCGCTGCGACTACGGGAAGCACATTCGAGAAGAGAAGAAGGAGGACGCTCATGCATAGTGTTACCATCAACGGAAAACAAGCCACCCTGCCGGCAGGTACGATGATCCTGACTGCAGCCAAGGAACTCGGCATCCATATACCTACCCTCTGCTTCCTCGAGAGCCTGAAACCGACAGGGGCCTGCAGGGTCTGTGTGGTGGAGATCGAGGGCCAGGCGAACCTGGCCGCCTCCTGCTCGACCCCGATCCGGGACGGGATGGTCATCCATACGAACAACCGGAGGGTCCGTGAGGCGAGAAGGACGGTCGTCGAGCTCCTGCTGAGTGAGCACGATGGGGACTGCATCACCTGCGACCGTTCCGATGACTGCGAGCTTCGGGCACTTGCCCAGGAACTCGGGATCACAACCATACGGTACGAGGGTGAGAAGACTCTCCATTACATGGACTACTCCACCCCGGCGCTCTACCGGAATGCTGGGAAGTGCATCAAGTGCCGCAGGTGCGTGCAGATCTGCAACGAGGTACAGAACGTAGGCGCGCTCTTCCCGCAATTCCGCGGCTACGAAACAACCATAGGCCCGGCATTCACCTCACCGCTCGACACGGTAGCCTGCGTCCAGTGCGGCCAGTGTGCCGCTGTCTGCCCGGTCGGCGCCATCGTCGAACGTTCACACATCGACAATGTCCTTACAGCCCTTGATGACCCGGGTAAACATGTGGTCGTCCAGACCGCCCCGGCGATCAGGGCAGCACTCGGGGAGAGCTTCGGCATGCCCCCGGGCACCCTCGTGACCGGGAAAATGGTCACGGCTTTGAGGGAGCTTGGCTTCGACGGGGTGTTCGACACCAACTTCACCGCTGACCTCACGATCATGGAGGAGGGGACAGAACTGCTGACCAGGTTACGGAACAAGTTCGTGAATGGTCAGGAGGTCGCCCTGCCCCAGTTCACCAGCTGCTCACCAGGCTGGATCAAGTTCGCTGAATATAACTACCCGGACATGCTGCCCAACATCTCGAGTTGCAAGTCACCGCAGCAGATGTTCGGAGCGGTAGCCAAGACCTATTATGCCCAGAAGATGGGCATTAGGCCGGAAGACATGACGGTCGTCTCGGTCATGCCGTGCACAGCCAAGAAGTTCGAGGCACAGCGGGATGAGATGAACGCAAGCGGGGTCCGGGACGTGGACTACGTCCTTACGACCCGGGAGCTCGGCAGGCTGATCAAGATGTCTGGCCTCGACTTCCTCACCCTTACAGACGGCGTGATGGACAACCCGCTCGGCATCTCGACCGGGGCGGCAGATATCTTCGCCAATACCGGCGGTGTCATGGAAGCTGCCTTGAGGACGGTCTATGCCGTCACCACGGGGCGAAACCTCCCCATGGCAGACCTTCACATCCAGCCGTTAGCAGGACTCGAAGGTATCAAGACTGCTTCGGTGGTACTTGAGGGCCTGGTGGAGGATTGGAAGTTCTTAGAAGGTGCTGAAGTGAAGGTGGCAGTCTCCCATGGGTTGGGGAATGCCTCGAAACTCATGGATCGGATCAGGGAAAACCCTGACGAGTTCCTCTTCGTCGAGGTCATGACCTGCCCAGGCGGCTGCATCGGGGGCGGCGGACAGCCGCGCTTCACTGACAACAGCATCCGGGAATCGAGGATCGCCGCGATCTACGCCGAGGATGAGGGAAAGGCACTGCGCCAGTCCCACGAGAACCCGGCAGTGGAGACGATCTACCAGGAGTTCCTCAAAGCCCCCCTGAGCCACCTCTCGCACGAACTGCTCCATACAGAATACAGGGAGCGCGAGAAAGTCTCAGGTTGACAGTATCTCTCTCCCGCAGGAGCCGGAACACTCCCGGCTCCTGCACTTTTCACCGCAGAAGTGTAATAACCCCTACTTTTCACCTGTTACAGGTAAAAGTTACCCATACTTTTATACCATCTAGTAAGAAAGTTACCCTTATTTTTATACCTTTTTATGATATACTGATTCTATGAAAAGAACGTATGAGTCGTATCTGGAAGAGTGGTACAATCGCGTAAACAGGAAACCCTTGATCCTTCGCGGGGCAAGACAGGTCGGGAAGACGACGCTTGTCAGGCAGTTCGCTGAAAACCAGGGGCTTGACCTCCTGGAACTGAACTTTGAGGAAGATCATGCCATCCATGAAATCTTTTCTTCACCTGATGTCAAGTCTGTCATCCAGACACTTGAACTGGTACACGACTTGAAGATCACGGCAAACACCCTGCTGTTCCTTGATGAGATACAGGCTGCCCCACAGGTGATCTCCCTTCTGAGATACTTCTTTGAACGCTTACCTGAGATCCCGGTCATTGCTGCGGGGTCCCTGCTGGAATTCGCATTGGAGGAGTTCACCCATGCTGTCCCGGTCGGCCGTATCGAGTTCTGCTATATGGGTCCGTTGTCCTTCGAGGAGTTCCTATCAGCTATGGGACGCCACCAGCTACTGGCCTTCCTGCAGCAGTATAAGCTCTCAGATGGGCCGATACCGGAAGCTGTCCACCTGAAAGCCATGGAGTACGTAAGGACCTATATGCTGCTTGGGGGCATGCCTCAAGTCATCCAGACATACCTTGCCGAGAACTCCCTGAAGGAAGCTGATGCAGTCAAGTACTCCATCATTCAAACCTTCAGGGAGGATTTCCATAAGTACCATGGAAGAGTTGCAATCAAGATGATACAGGAGGTTTTCGGCAGGCTGGGAGGGACTGTAGGGAAGAAGGTCGTCTACACTTCCCTCTTGCCTGGGGCGAAGATCGAGAGGACTAAGAAGATCCTTACTATGATGACTCAGGCCCAGGTGTTCTCTCCAGTCTATCACAGCAGCGCGAAAGGGATACCCCTGGCAGCCGAGATGAACCGTAAACGGGCTAAGGGACTCTTACTTGATATAGGATTGCTGCAGGCCCTGAACGGGTTATCGCTTGCTGCGCTGCGAATCAATGAGGATCTCCTGTTTTCAAACCAGGGAGTTCTTGCAGAACAGTTCATCGGGCAGCATCTGCTCATGCTCCAGCCCCCGTATATACGGCCTCAGCTCTATTATTGGGCCCGGGAAAAGGCTCGATCGAGTGCCGAACTGGATTATATCATCCAGTCAGGGAACACACTCCTGCCCATCGAGGTCAAATCTGGACCGACTGGGCGGCTGCGGTCCCTGCACCTCTTCATGGAACAGAAACGACTCGAGACAGCTGTCAGGTTCTCCACCCATACACCCATCATAGAACAGGTCTCATCTTCCCTGCCTGGATCGGATTACCGCTATACCCTGTATACGCTGCCCCTCTATCTGGTCGAAGAGGTCGAACGGCTTGTTTTCCCCGCTGGTTTTTCCAGCCAACCTCGTTGACAGAGACCATTGATTCATGGTACGTTTTCCAAGCGATAAAAAGCGGGCTGTAGCGCAGGGGTTTAGCGTACATGTCTGGGGGACATGGGGTCGGCGGTTCAAATCCGCCCAGCCCGAAATTGCCAATAGATCGGGTAGGAGGATGAGCCTTAATGGCTCATCCGACCTCCCACAGAACCGTACGTACTGTTCAGTATACGGCTCCTCGTCATTTTACGCACTCTCGGGCATATATGCCAGAGAACCATCGCCATCCCATGGAATAGAGTTTCTTGTTGTTCAGCGTCGTAGAAAGTATCCACGAGCCGGCCACCCTCCAATATCCTAATCTGGAGTTAGCCCATTCGTAGGCTTTCTGTTTGTCGACACCAAGTTTCAGAAGTCTCCGATACCGAGTCCTAACCCGCTTCCACATCTTCCAGTACAGCATCCTCACACGTTTCCTCAGCCATTGGTCCAGTTCTGCCAGCTTCGATTTGCATCTGGCTAGCTTGAAGTACCCTATCCATCCTCTGATAAGATGGTTCAGCTTGGTCTGCCGGTATGCCACCGACCATCCATTGCTTCGCTGTGTAATCTCCTTCACCTTGGCCTTTAGCTTTGCTTCCGTCTTCTCATGGAGCCGAAAGTCCCACTTCTTGCCTTTGCAGTCAAAGAAGAATCCATAGCCAAGGAACTTGATGCCCCCGATTTTGGAGATGCAGGTCTTATCGCGGTTCACTTTCAGCTTGAGCTTGTTCTCAAGATATCTGGCAGTGCTTTCGAGTGTCCTTTCCGCTCCCTTCCGGCTGGTACATGAGATGACCATGTCATCGGCGTAACGGACAAACTTGTGCCCTCTCCGCTCAAGCTCATGGTCGCATTCACTCAGCAGGATGTTCGCAAGGATTGGGCTCAAATTGCCTCCTTGTGGACAACCCTCCTCGGTTTTCTGGTACATTCCGTTCACGACAACCCCAGCCCTCAGGAACCGGTGGATGAGTGATACCACCCTTCCATCCTTCACCTTCTCGCTGAGCACTTGGATGAGCTTCGAATGGTTTACCGTGTCGAAGAACCTCTCCAAGTCCATGTCTACCACCCAGTAGTACCCCTCGTTCGCATGCTTGAGGCATTGCCTCAGTGCATCATGGGCACCCCTTGCGGGTCGGAATCCATAGCTGTGTTCACTGAATTCGGGTTCATAGATTTCGGACAGCACCTGGGCGATGGCTTGTTGCACCATCCTGTCCATGACCCTTGGGATTCCAAGGTTTCTCGTCTTGCCCCCTTCCTTAGGTATCTCTACCCTTAGGACTGGTTTGGGACGGTACTTCCCCTCCCGGATCTGCCCCTTGAGATTTTCGAGCCCCATCGCCGTTATCTGGCTGAGCAGCCCATCCGTCCCGATACCGTCCACCCCTGCGCTCCCCTTGTTTGAGCATACTCTGTCGTATGCCCTTTGGAGATTCCGGCTGTCCAGTATCCTTTCCAGCAAATCCGTTCGTTTTGCGTCGGTCGTGTTGTTTTCAGACATCCCACACCCTCTCGGCTCCCCCTGTCCACCTTCCACATTCCGTGCTTCCAGTGTCCCGGGTCTGCCACCACTACGTGTACAGGTTCTGCCGTCCTTGACAGGCAAGGTATCTTTCATTTACTACGTCCCTCCTGACGTTCCGGCCTTCAGGGTTTCCCCCTACTATGCTTTCATCTGACTTCTTGCAGTGACTGGCCCCTATTCTTGTATATTCAGGGCTTTTGCCATCTTTGGCGTTGATAGCCTAGGCTCATCTGCAAGACCTCCTCGGGTAAGAACATCCTCTTTCCTTCCATCCACCTGCCCCATCTACACTCCCGGTTCCGTATAGCCTTTGGACTTCGGTTTGTACAGCAACCTTATCCACCGGGAAATGCCTTATGGGATTTCTGTTCGTCAGGCCAGAAGTTTGCCTCCAGCTTTCTTCAGATTCCCCCTCACGGAGGACACCCTTGCCCTTGGCTATGTACTTGGCGCTATCACCCGTACTTGGGACTTTCACCCTTTAGAAAATGTTCATACCGAGCGCACTATGAAAAAAGCAACGGTCTTACCCGTTGCTTTTTATTTGGCTCTGAGACATCGAACCGATCAACCGATCAGTCCCAAGACTAGAGGGCGGCCTTAGCCCTCTTCAGTCTCTCTTTCAGACGCAGTCCCTGCCAGGCTAGCTGGTCATCGGCTAATTGGTAATGTGCCCCTTCGATGATGGTCACCTCCACGATATGCTCTGCCTTTCTCAACAGCTTCCGACATTCATCACTCAGGTTCAGAAGATGAAGCTTCTTCCCCTGCTGTCCGTATTTCTCAGTGACGAAGTTGATAGCTTCCAGCCCTGAGTGATCATGCACATGGGCTTGATCAAAATCGATGATAATATCGAGGGGGTCGTGCTCATAATCAAAGAGATCTTTGAAAGATTGGACAGACCCAAAGAACAGTGCTCCTTCCAATGGATAGATCCTGGAACCAAACTGATCGATATTCGGAGAGGCTTCCATCTTCTTGCCCTTTTCCCAGGCAAAGACCAGTGCAGAGAATACCACGCCTACCGCCACAGCGATGGCGAGGTTGGTTACCACCGTGATGATTGATACGACCACGATGACCAGGGCATCTGAACGGGGGATGCTCTTCATCACACGAAAACTGGACCATTCGAACGTCCCGATGACGACCATGAACATCACCCCTACCAAGGCGGCTAGCGGGATCTGTTCGATCATGGGCGCACCGAAGAGGATGAATCCCAGCAGTGCCACTGCTGCGACGATTCCTGAGGTTCTCCCCCGCCCACCAGCCCTGATGTTGATGACACTCTGGCCAATCATAGCACAGCCACCCATGCCGCCGAAGAAGCCGTTCACGATATTGGCGATTCCCTGGCCGACACATTCCTGATTGCCGAATCCACGTGTCTCAGTCAGCTCATCGAGCAGCGTCAGCGTCATCAGGGACTCGATCAGCCCGACAGAAGCTGCCAGGATCGAATATGGGAGGATGGTCCTGAAGGCTTCAAAGGTAAAGGGGATCTGCGGGATCGCGAAATGCGGGAGCGTCGCAGCCAGAGTCAGCTTCGCGGGATCCTTACTCTGGACAAAGTCCAGCACGGTAGCAACTTCCACGATCTCCAGATGGTTCAGCAGGAGGCTTATCAGGCTTACAACCACCAGAGCCGTCAGGGTTGCAGGCACAGCCTTGGTTATCTTGGGCATAAAGAAACTGATCGCCATGGTAACCAGGATCAGGATACCCATCACGGTCCAAATCAGTGTTTTCTCCTGTGCCGGGATGTGATGGCTCAGTTCGAACATCTCGAACTGCGAGCGGAATATGACGATGGCCAATCCATTCACAAATCCCAACATAACCGAATGCGGCACCAGACGGATGAATTTCCCCAGTTTGAGAATGCCGAAAAGGATCTGGAACACACCCATCAGTACGACTGCGGCAAACAGATAGCCTAACGCAGATGCCATACCTCCAAGGGCAACCTGCTCTCTAACCAGTGGAGCAAGGATCACGGCAACAGCCCCGGTCGCACCGGAGATCATACCTGGACGTCCACCGATGAGGGACGTTACAAGTCCCATGATGAATGCAGCATACAGCCCGATGATCGGATCGATCCCGAGAATGAAGGCAAAGGCGATGGCTTCAGGAACCAAAGCCAGGGCTACTGTAAGCCCTGAGAGGATATCGTTCTTCAGATTCCTTGGTTTTGAAATCTGTATGGAGAAGAGAAAATTGTTGTGTTGTTTCATGTTACTATAGATGACCTTTTTAGAAATGTTTTAGTCCGTGCACAGTAGCAGGTTCTGAGACTTTATTCAACAAGCCCACAGGTAATGAATAGCAGAGAACAAACATTCCCAAAGGAGGTGGGGGTTCACTATTGATTTTCCCCCTCCTGAAGGATATACAAAGAAGTATTGCTAAGGAGAAATCACATGAGCTATGCCATGGAACATGAATTAGGGAAATATATGCTGAGCCTGCAGATCCATTCTGAAGAAGAGCATGACAAAGCTGTTGAACATCTTCTGGGTCTGACTGACAGGTTTGAGACAGGGGAACATGAGTTGGAACCTGTCATCGATTACATCACCTCTCTGATCTCAGCATTCGAGGATGCACACTACCCCATCCAGGATGTCTCCCCGGTCGAGATTCTCAAACACCTTATGGAGAATCATGGCCATACACAGGGGGATCTTACTGATGTGGCACCCCGTTCGGTGATCAATGAGATCCTTAATGGGAAGAGGTCTCTGAATCTGAGACATATCAGGAAACTGGCTGAGAAATACGGGACCTCACCTAACCTCTTTATCTGATCCATCCTGTTCGAAGTTCAGGTGGAGGTAGAGGAAAGTTGAAAGAACGAGCATATAACCCAATAGATCAGGAAGAGAAGGAGTTGATGGACTCAATCGGGAAAGTTGCGTGGACTCCGCAGGATCATGTGGCAGAAAAAGCGAAAGCTCAGGCAGATGCAAAGAATACATTGGCCAGGAACAACCATCGAGTATCTCTACGGAGCAGCCAATAAATCGAACATACCAGCAGATAGTACACACTATACAAGGACTGGACTAACGGAATCGATCTGATAAATAGCACGCTTGCCTGGTAGGATGATCACATCCGGAGAGGAATTTCTCCGGACGTTGTTGATTATTCAGCTCAAAGAGCTGTGAGGGCTGCTTTCACCCGGCTCTCCGTCTCGGGGGGTGACCCACTGTCTAACTGTCGTTAGTTTCCTGTGAATAATGCTGATACTAAAAACTTTTTTCTTGCAAACACCTATATCTCATGTTATTATTTAGTTGCATTTGTAATTATTTCATTTGCAACTATTGTACTTATTAATACGAATGAGGAATGATAATGGATCCATTTACGATTGATAATGCTGGTGGGTATTTAATTGAGCTCGCTGAGCAATCACTTAAAAAACGGTTAATTGAAAAATTCAAAAACCACAATATTAATGTGACACCCTTTCAATGGGTTGTTCTCTACCGGCTGTGGCAACAGGATCGCCAGACTCAAGCAGAATTATCCTCAAAAACATTCAAAGATTATCCATCAATGACTCGTGTTGTTGATGGGCTCGAAAAGCATGGATTAATCATTCGAGAATCTAGTAAGACTGATCGCAGATCCAATATCGTTTGCCTTACTGAGAAAGGCAGAGCAATGGGGGATGTTTTACCACCAATTGTTGAAGAACACCTTACAGAAGCCCTTGAAGGTATAAGTAAAGAAGATCTGGTCATCATGAAAAAATGTTTAAAACGTATATGTGAGAACATTGCAGACCTGGTATAAGGCTGCATAAATAAAAAATGGAGGAATACATATGAGAAGGATTGCATTGGTAGTATTGCTGATTGTTTGTATGTTCCCACTAGTAGCAGGTGGGCAGCAAGAAGAACCTTCAGCAGTTGATGAAGGATCGGTTGTACTCCGAGTATGGAAATTCGGGGGACCCCAACATGAACGCGAGTATATGTTGGAAAAGATCAAAGATTTTGAAGAGAGAAACCCGGGAATTACGATTGATTGGGTCTACCAGAACTACGAAGAACGGAGGACAAAAATCATAACCGCAAATTCAGCCGGGAATCTCCCTGAAATAATTCTAAGTGATGGACAGAGCATTCCAGAATTTGCCACACTTGGTATTATAAAAGATCTAAAAGCCATCGACCCTACCCTCGTTTCCCAATGGGAATCACGTTTTGTTCCTGAAGCTTGGGATACAGGCAAATATGAAGGAACGCTCTTCGGAGTTTCAACCTATGTCGACGCATCTGCAATGATAGCCTATAATACTGACATGTTCAAGGAAGCTGGTTTCGTGGATTCCAAAGGGAATGCCAGACCGCCAAAAGATTGGGCTGAGGTAGTCGAGATAGCAAAGTATTTTAAAAGCACTGGAATAGCTGGAATTGCTCTTCCTGGTAGTAATGCCCCCAATGATACACTAATCATGGAAGGAATTGCATACAGGAATGGTGGCAGAATCATTGACGGTGATACGGTAACAATCAATGGACCAGGTTTTGTTGATACGATGAAATTCTACCACTCTTTGGTACCATATGCTCAGCCAGGTTTTACTGATACGAACTTCAGACAGGCGATGGAACTCTTTTTCCAGGACCAGGCAGCTATGGCTATGACTATGTCTTATGCACCGATTCTTAGGCAATCGCTGGGAGCTCCTGCAGATTATCCTTATAATATTGCACCGTTCCCAAAGAATTCATCAACAAGCGGTAAGTTTGATTCAGCCAGTTTTATCATGACTCCTACTACCTGTTTTATGGTTCCAGAAAGTGTTGAAGGGGAAAAACTTGATGCAGCTATGAAGTTTATTGATTTCTGGATGTCTCCTGAAGCACAATCCGGGTGGTCAGGATCTGTGATCGAAGGTAGAGTCCCTATCATGAAATCAAACCTTGAAAGTCCAGATTTTGCACGAGTATATCCGGACCTAGCAGCTTCATATAATAATGGTACTTTGTTTGATGGCGCATTATCTATGCCAGGATTCCCGGGACTTGCAGAATCCGAGCAGTTAATTATCCAAGCCTATCAGAAAGTTCTCATGGGAATGATTGACGCACAAGATGCGCTTGATGAAATCCAGCCACAAATTCAATCAATTTATAACAAAGCAAAATAATAGACTTTATCTCACACGATCCCTATTCAGGTGATCGTGTGAGTCCTTACTAGCAATACTGACACGAGGATACAATGACACCGAGAGAACGGCTGTTAGCTACATTTACGCATAAAACTCACGACCGGGTACCCTTAGATATATTCCCTTTTAATGGATATAGGACCCCCAATGCTTTGGGCTTGAAAGGATTTGAATCGTTCGATGAGATATACGCCTCAGATAACGATCCAATTCGAGAAAGTATTACAACTAGATTAGTCGATAAGACGACTATACAACATGGCATCTCAGCAGGAGTTAACAGATATATGATTACTCCTAATCAGCGAATCAAAGAAGAGGTGATCCATAGGAGTCCTGACAAGGTGGTATTCAAGCAAACGATAGATACCCCCAAGGGGACCCTCCAAGCACTATTGGAACGAAGAGCTGGCAGTGTAGATAATATATGGACAATTGAATATCCAGTGAAATCCTTTGATGATCTGGAAAAACTGGCTAGTATCCCATTTGAATTACCTGATAATTTAGAAGTGATCGATCGATCAACAGCCGAGAGTATCACAGCAGATGGACGGTCCCTCCTCTATACATATATATCTTCACCATTTGTTTGTGTGGGAGGAACAATGAGTTATGAAGAGTTCCTGTACCACTGCGCAGTAGATCTACCGGCAATAACGCAATTTGTTTCAATCGCTCTAGAACGTGCTTTACAGATTACAGAGGCTGTTATGAAGCACAACTGTATAGATATAGTCTGGACTGGTGGCAGTGAATGGCTGACACCTCCTATGAGTTCCCCAAGTCTGTATAAAAAATTGGTAGTCGAACCGGAACGGGAGTTAATTAGAAAAATCCACGATCACGAAGGCTTTGCTCATGTGCATTCTCATGGGAATGTTGGGTCTCCAATTATTAATCATGTCATGGAGAGAGAAGCTGATTACTTTGAACCAGTAGAACCCCCTCCAGATGGTAATATAGAATTCATTCATGCAAAGGAAATTGCGGGAGAGAATCTTACTCTCGGTGGCAATATAGAATTATCATTGATTGAGCAGGGTTCCCCTGAACAGGTTCGAGAAGCGGCGGCAATTGCCCTGGATGGTCGAAAAGATAATATGGTTTTAGCTATATCTGCACCTACAAATATACCAGATTTTTCTGAGCAGTTTGGAAACAATATCCATACACTCATTGATGTATGGGAAGAGATGGGGATGATATGAAAAAGCAAAAAATCATGACCTATGAGCAGCAGCAGAAGCGTCTTTCCCTATGGTTTGTTATGCCGGGATTTCTCCTTATTGCCTTTGTAATGGTGGGGGTTGCTCTATACAGTTTTAATTTATCTTTCAGGAATGTGGAATTGTTGAGCGGAAGATCCAGTTCTCAATTTGTTGGCTTCGAAACATTTAAAGAGGTGCTGAGTAAAGATGAAACATTTATAGCGATTCGCAATTCTATAATCTGGGTAGTTACTGGGACTGCCTTTGTAGTAACTCTTGGTGTTATTCTTGGATATTTACTCTCTGACAACTCCAATAGGGTCTCGAAGTTAAGTAGAGCTTTTATGCTCGTACCTTGGGTAATGCCAGGAGTTGTAGTTGCGGGATTATGGAAATGGATGTATAACACCCAGAATGGTTTAATCAATTCACTATTTGTTAAAATTGGGATTTTGGATAGTGGGGTCCCGTTTCTCGGGACCCCTGAAACAGCACTATTAGCCTGTTCAGCTGTAATTATCTGGAGATTATTTCCTATGTATGCACTGGTAATATCTGCAAGCATACAGTCAATAGATACATCACTATATGAAGCAGGTAGAGTCGATGGGATGAATACCATACAAGAATTTCAGTATATCATCATTCCCCATATTAAATACCAGATCATGACCATGGGCATAACTAATCTCATTTGGATCATGAATAATCTTGTTTTTGTGAATGTCATGACAAAAGGGGGGCCCCTTTATTACAGCGAAACGATACCCGTATATATGTATAAACTTGGATTCCAATATGGGAAACTCAGCCAAGCCGGAGTGGTCACCGTCTTGAATCTACTAATTCTCGGTGTCTTCTGTGTAATTTATTTTATTCTGTACAGACAGAGTCAAAAAGCAGATCAGGGAGGTGCAGCATGAGTGTGGTTACTTCTAAGAACCTTGTACTGAAAACTCTAAGAAATCTTTTTGGGATTCTGATGCTTTTAATAGTCTTAATACCCTTATTATGGCTGATTTCAGCAGGATTTAAAACCCAGGCTGACATTCAGAGAATTCCTATAAAAATCCTGCCAAGTACTGTTACCATACAACCATTCTTGGATGTATGGCTGGACAAAACCGGAAATGGGGCTATGTGGTTCAGATATTTCTTTAATACGTTGAAGATAGCCGTATTTACCACATCAATAGTGATCTGTTTGGGCACAATGATTGGATATGGATTAGCAAGATATCGGTTGAGAGGATCCTCACTAATCCTCAATTTCCTGCTGATTGCTCAGCTTTTTTCTGGTCCAGCTCTCATGATTCCTGTATATGTAGTAATAGCGAAAATTGGATTATATGATACCCATACGGGATTGATCATTACCTATTTGATATTTCAGACACCGTTTGCGGCTTGGATGTCCTATAGCAATTTCCAGAATCTTCCTCGCGAACTGGAACAGGCTGCGTTCCTGGATGGGTGTTCGCCTCTTGGAGCTTTTCTGAAAATCACATTTCCTCTCAGTAAAATCAGTGTAGCAACCATCGGTTTGATGTCACTATTATTGACTTGGAGTGAATACCCATATTCTGTTGCATTATTGGAGAATCAACGAAACTTGAACATCTCCATCGGTCTTGCACGTTTCATTACTGCATTCAATGTGTATTGGAATCAGATGGCTGCAGCATCAATCATTATTGGATTACCTATTCTGATTATCTTGATATTTACCCAACGGTATTTTGTTCAGGGGATGATGGCAGGAGCAATAAAATGAAGAAACCAAATATTCTGTTTATCTTCGCTGATCAGTGGAGAGCACAAGCCTTCGGGTATACTGGCAATCCTGATGTTCAGACACCGAATATAGACCAGTTTGCACATGAAAGTGCCAACCTTTCACAAGCAATTAGTCCTTGCCCGCTATGTTCACCATATCGTGCAAGTCTTATAACCGGACAACTGCCTCTAACCCATGGGGTATTTATCAATGATGTTCCTATTAAGCTAAGCAGTCCAGGTATTGGGAATATCTTTAAAAACATAGGGTACGATACAGCTTACATCGGCAAATGGCACATAAATGGTCAGGGGCGGGAAT
Source organism: Spirochaetia bacterium (assembly GCA_963677595.1). Taxonomy (GTDB): domain Bacteria; phylum Spirochaetota; class Spirochaetia; order CAKZLE01; family CAKZLE01; genus CAKZLE01. Next base: position 3,456,138 of record OY782041.1, on the reverse strand, counting down.
CTGTTATACCAGAATCCAGGCGCTTTGGTTTTGATTATTGGAAAGTCTTGGAATGCAGTCACAATTACTGCAACTCTCCATATTATGATCATAATCATACAAGTTTGTCGTACTGGGAAGGATATGATGCATATGCGCAAACTGATGATGCTATTTCATATATGGCCAAGCAAAAGAAACATAACAGTAACCCGTTTTGCTTGTTTCTCTCATGGGGACCACCCCATGCTCCGCCGCCATATATGAGAGACTCTCCTTATGATCAATATCCTGAGGATGTAGCGGGGCTATACCAGGCTGAGGACTTGGAGATATCTGAGAACGTGCCAGCTTCCTGCAGGCTTCAGTCATCCAATATGCTCGAAGGTTATTATGCCCACTGTACAGCCTTGGATAACAGTTTTGGCAAGATCAGGGCTTTCCTAAAAAAGTCTGGTCTTGATGAGAATACGATACTGATCTTTACTTCAGATCATGGAGACATGCTCGGGTCTCATGGATTGTGGAAAAAACAGGTCCCCTTTGAGGAATCGATTCTGGTCCCCTTCCTTATACAGACTCCAGCATATCTTGGTGTAGAACCAGGAGTATATCCTGATGCGATGATAGAACCACAGGATATACTCCCTACCCTGCTTGGATTGTTATCAGCAGATATACCAAACATATTGGAAGGTACCGATTACTCCGGATATTTGAAGAAAGAAGAAACACTGGAAGAGGATTGTGCTCTAATAAGTGTATACCAAACAGGGGGACAATGGACAAGAGATTCTGACGGTGGGGAACTTGGATATACAGGCAGGGAATATAGAGGTATTAGAACAAACCAATTTCTCTATGTGATAGACAAGCAGGGACCCTGGTTATGTTATGATTTAGAAAAAGATCCCAAACAACTCCATAATCTTGTAGGAAAAGCAGAAGCTTTTGAGATCATGCATCAGCTACAGATTCGATTAAATACTTTGTTACAGGAAAGGAATGATCAATTTAAAAGCGGTTTCGAGCTTCTTGAAGACTATGGGTATACTCGGAAATTCGCAACGGCTCTTAATCCCAATGAGCTGGAACTCTACCTGTCAAATTGGGGATATGAGACAGAAGGAAAACACCATGAATAGAAGAGAGAGAGTCCACACAGCCCTATCTAAAGAAAAACCAGATCGCCCACCACTGCAGATTTCTTTCACCAAGGAGTTCGGAGAACGTTTATCAGCCCATTATGGGGTATACGACAATCACACTCCTATGGCTGGGAATTCCATCTCTTTAGAAGAGTTGTCTTACCAGGATATGCTGCTGCATGCTGTAGGTTGGGTAAATGGATATTTCTCATCTGAGGAACCTCACTTTACTGATGAATGGGGAGTCGCCTATGAAAGGATCCCATATACTACTAAATTTGGGACTGGTTCTTATGCCGAAGTCATGTCGCATCCGCTACAACAGGATAGTGATATCTCATCTTATCGGAGCCCGGATCCAACAAGGCCAGAACTATATCACAAGGCTTTTCAATTGCTTGATCTCTATAAAGATGACTGGTTTATGGTTGGTTGTGCAGTAACAACAATCTTTGAGACTGGATGTGCATTGCGTGGTATGGAGCAGCTTCTCATGGATTTCTTGTTAGACTCTGATCTAGCTGAATCAATCCTTGATATACCATATCAGTACCATGCCGAAGTTGCAAAACAGTTGACTCGGATGGGATATGATATGATTCGGTTAGGTGATGATGTTGGCGGGCAAGAACATATGATCATGTCACCTGAAACATGGAGAAAACACTTAAAACCGAGGATGGCATCCTTGATCTCAGATCTTAAGCACATTAATCCAAATGTGTATGTTGGTTATCATTCCGACGGAAATATCGAACCCATTATACCGGATCTCATTGAAATCGGTTTAGATGTACTAAACCCCATACAACCCAAATGTATGAATGCAGCTGAAATCAAAAAGAAATATGGGGAGAACCTCACCTTGTGGGGAACCATTGATGAACAGGAAACGTTACCGTTTAAAACTCCAAAAGATGTCTGGCATGAAGTCAAAGATCGAATAGAGTTCTGCGGTTATAATGGGGGTCTTATCCTTGGTCCTACTCACCATGTTCAACTTGATACTCCAATAGAGAACTTCGAAGCAATGATCCATTCTGCTATAGAATGAAAACAGAGAAATCATATTTTGTCATGAATAATAAGAAAAAGATTTGCTTGTTTTTTGCTTCAGTTAGAGGTCCACATGAGAAAGCCCTAGTATTCAACATATTGAGTCAGCTGATATATTTGACTTCATCGCCAATTCTTAACATACTTGAATACTCAGATAGTGGAATTCCCTCAATATTGTAGACACCCTATCACTCCAGAAGCTTAGCTTCTATTTGGCCTATATTTATGGGTTTAGATTAAAACCTCTTCCTGTGAATCATTTCAGATGAGAGGAACTCTTTCCGAATTATATCGTTGATACAGTCCGGAGAGGCATCCTCTCCGGACGTTATTGGTTATTCCGATCAAAGAGCTGCGAGGGCTGCTTTCACCCGACTCTCCGTCTCGGGGGTGACCCACTGGGTCCAGACATCTTCCTTGTTCTCGAGGAACCAGATCGCTGTCTGCTCGCTGTCCCATTCGTTCTCCGACAGTTTAGCCAGGAACTCGTTGTTGTCAGCTACTGTGGTCGAGTACTTCTTGAGGATGTCGACAACCTCAGGAGCCTTCTCTTCCATCGTCTTGTTGATCAGGATGTCAACGAATGCAGGCTCGAACTCACTTCCTTCAAGCCGTACCATGTCGAATCGTCCGAGGATGGCCGAAGGTTCCCAGTAATACCCGCACCAGCCTTCTCCCTTCTGGTAGGCCCCTGCCATGGTAGCGGCAAGTGCCGTACTGGAACCAGCGACGGTGAAGTTATAGGTGTCTTCCAGACCATACTCGTCGAACATCTCCTGTGAGATCTTCACCAGCATCCAGCCGGCGACCCCGCCGTAGACCGCACCCTTGCCAGGATCTTCCGGGTCCTCGAACAGGTGGGCATACTTCGGCAGGTCCGAGATACCCTTCAGGTCCGGTGCAGGGGCATCTGGGCCTTCCACGAGGAAGCTCGGTACATACCAGCCCTGGGGACCATCTGGATAGTTATCGCCGAGGTTCAGCATCTCACCGCTTGCCATGGACTTCTCATAGAGGTCCATGTAGTTTGAGTGCCATGACTCCATGTCGACATCGATATCACCATTGACGATACCATTGAGGATGGGAGCGGTGTCGCCTACGACATACTCCGCCACATAGCCGTCAAGCCCATTCTCGATAATGAATCCCATGATCCGGTTATGGACCTGTACACTGTCCCAGGACATGTCCCCAAAGACGATCGTCTGTGGTGCATCCTCTTTCTGACCTTCTGCCGTGATGGCGGAGAACGACAGCAGGAACAGTATGACTAGAAAAATACTGATCTTTTTCATAAGTACTCCAATATGTAATTTTATTTAGAATACTAACTTTTTTTATGGAAATACGTCAAGACTGTGGTTCATTTATACAAAGCCATGAGCATTCCAAGAACCTTAATTAACCATATCACCTGCATAATACGGAGGTTGTCTTTTCCTCTCTGTTTCAGTATGCTGACATAATACTTCGTTTACTTAATATTCCATCAGGAATCATTCGATGCCGAGTAGCGAAGATTCATACAAAGAGAGTGAGTGATGAAGATTCTGATCAGTGATTACGAAGAAGGACTGGGAGACAACATATCCTTCTCCTACGACCTGCTGAGACGGGAGCTGTCCCGTGATACCGAGATAATCGTCGAGGCAATCTCAGGTGAAGAGGACCTTGCCGGCAATGTCCGGGATGCTGATTACCTCCTGACCGCCTTCGCTCCGGTAACGGCCGATGTCATCAGCGAAGCGAAACGTCTGAAGATGGTATCGGTAGCTGCCACCGGCTTCAACTTCGTCGACATCGAAGCTGCGACCGGGCAGAAGGTCCTCGTCTCACACGTCAGCGATTACTGCAGCGGGGAGGTCGCCAACCATGCAATGACCCTGCTGTTGGACCTGAACAAGAAGATCAAGGTCCACCAGAGGAATATCGAGAATAGGGGTGTCTGGGACTACCTCGCAGCACAGGGATGCCTCCGTCTTGCAGACTCCGTCCTGGGTATCCTCGGGTTCGGCAAGATAGGGAGGGCTCTGGCAGCACGAGCCCAGGCTTTCGGCCTTACCGTGATCGCCTATGACCCCTACATGCCTGATGAGGTGTTCAAGAATGCGAATGTTGAGCGTGTCAGTCCGGAAGGGATCTACAGCCGTGCCGATTTCATCAGCCTCAACATGCTCCTGACACCGGAGAACGAGGGATTCCTCAATAAAGAGGCGTTCAGGAAGATGGAGAGAGCCCCCTATATCATCAATGTCGCCCGTGGGGGCCTCATCTGCGAGGAGGACCTCATAACCGCCCTCGATGAAGGGACCATCTCAGGGGCAGGACTCGATGTGCTGGCAACCGAGAACCCGGTCCTTGCCGGACATCCCCTGGTGGGACGCAGCAATGTTATCATCACACCCCACTCCGCGTTCTACTCCGAGCGCTCTCTCAGGGAAGTACAGGAGAGAGCTGCCTGGAATATCATTCATTTCATACACGGCAGGAACGAGCTGATACAGCGGGTCATCAACCCGGAGGTGTCAGGGTGATCCCAAGACACCATACAGCTCCTTATTCATCAAGCTTTTTACGTTATACACTAAGAATTACAGTTGCCGTACTACGGCAGACAAGAGGGAATACATGAAACAGAAGAACGGTGCAGCCATACTGGTACAGACCCTGGAGTCCCTGGGATGTGAACATATCTTCGGGATCCCGGGAATCCATAACCTGAGGATCTATGATGAGCTCATACACAGTTCCCTGAAACACATCACCTCACGCAACGAGGCAGGGGCCGGTTTCATGGCTGACGGGTACGGCAGGAGCACCGGGAAGACCGGGGTCGCCCTGGTGATCACCGGACCCGGTCTGACCAACATATCGACAGCCATGGGGGAAGCCCTGCATGACTCTATCCCCATGCTCGTGATCTCCAGCCAGCTCTCCCGCCGTACCAGGCTGCGCGACAGCGGCTTCCTCCATGAGCTGAAGAATTCCACTATCCTGAGCTCCTCGGTAGCCAAGGAGAGCCGCATCGTCATGTCAGCCGATATGATCGAGAAGACCGTAACCGAGGCTTTCGCCATCGCCTCGAAGGGAAAACCCGGCCCGGTACATGTGGAGATCCCCCTCGATGTCCTCGAGGAGGTCCCGGGGGAGGATATCCTCGACAATAGGGAATTCATCGAAGCCTGCAGGATCCTGAATGAAGCCTCCTCCCCGGTGATCATCGCAGGCGGAGGGAGTGTGGGTGCGGCCAACGAGCTGAAGGGAGTTGCCCAGAGACTCGGGGCACCGGTCATCACTACCCTCGGCGGGAAGGGAGTGCTGCCTGAGGACCATCCCCTGGCTTTGGGGACCCGGATCCACCTTCCCAGCATCAGGAAGCTGATCGACAGCGCGGATGTCGTGCTGGCTGTGGGAACGGAACTATCTCCGACCGATCTCTGGGAAGTCCCGTTCACATTCGGGGGGAAACTGATCCAGGTGAACATCAACCCTGCTGACTTTGACAACGAACTCCGGTGTGAGGTGGGTGTCTGCGGTGATGCTGCTGCCGTCCTTTCCGAGATGGTGTGGAAACTCAACTTCATGGAACCCTCCTTCGATAAAGCACCGATCCTTGAGGGAGCTGCAAAAGAGCTTGCCCCTACCCTTGGAGTCCCCCAGGCTGATATCGACTTCTACCGGGAGATCTTTGGGGCGATCAGGAGCGTCCTCCCCCGGGACGGGCTCCTGGTCTCTGACATGACCTCCCCGGCCTACCTGGGGTTAAGCGAATACCCGGCCTATGTGCCCCGCAGCTTCCTCCATCCCGTGGGGTTCGGGACACTGGGCTTTGCCCTGCCTGCCGCCATCGGGGCCAAGACTGCAAACCCGCAGAGGGCTGTATGCATCCTCACTGGGGACGGTGGGTTCCAGTTCACCATGCAGGAGCTTGCCGTTGCCTGCGAGCAGGGACTCTGCCTACCGCTGGTCATGTTCAACAATGACGGCTACGGGGAGATACGACGCACCGAGGATGCCAGACACCCGGGTGAACGCATCGCCGTGGACCTGAAGAATCCCGATTTCCTCAAGCTGGCTGATGCCTATGCCATCCCCAGCCGAAGGGTCACCAGCCCGACAGAGCTGGCTGAGGCACTCACCGGCGCACTCAATGAGCAGGGGCCTACCCTGATCGAGGTCGTGCGGGACTGATCATAGATAAAAAGGATTGGAAATATGAGTACATTTGAACTTAACGAGCACTACTCCTCATTCATCGCAGGGGAGTTCGTCTCTCCTGCCGGGGAGAACCGTCCTGACCGAAACCCTACGACCGGGGATACCCTAGCCCAGATCTGCCAGGCAGATGCGAGCATGGTGGACCAGGCTGTGGAGAGCGCCCGAGGAGCCTTCGCCTCCTGGGCCGCGGTATCAGCCGTGGAGCGGTCGGACCTGATGCTCGCTGTCGCGGACAGGCTCGAAGGGCAGCTTGAGCTGTTCGCCCGGGCCGAGACCATGGATACCGGCCGTGCGATCGTGGAGACGCGCGAGGACGTCCTTGCCGTCATTGACCAGTTCCGCTACTACGCAGGGGCAATTCGGACCCATGAGGACAAGCTGGTATGGCACGATGAGCACTCCTACAGCATGATCACCAGGGAGCCCATCGGTGTCGTCGCAGCAGTGGTCCCCTGGAATTTCCCCTTCCTCATAGCCGGGTGGAAACTGTGCCCGGCCCTTGCTGCGGGGAACACCATCGTGGCGAAGCCTGCATCGGCCACACCCCTGAGCCTGCTCCTGCTCGCCCAGGTGACAGCGGACCTCCTGCCTCCCGGTGTCCTGAACGTCATCGTGGGGCCGGGGTCGACTGCCGGGCATCACCTGATCTCTCATCCGGGTATCGATAAGATCGCGTTCACCGGCTCAACCGAGGTAGGCCGGTCCATCGCTGCTGCCGCAGCGCAGAACGTCATCCCTGCCACCCTGGAACTCGGGGGCAAATCGGCGAACATCATCTTCCCCGATGCCCCGATGGGGAAGGCCCTTGATACTGCCCTCCTCGCGGTTCTCTACGCCCAGGGACAGATGTGTAATGCCGGCTCACGACTGCTGGTCCACCGGGATATCTACGAGGAGACAGTAAAGGAGCTGAAGACTCGCTTCGAAGCGGTACGGATCGGCGACCCGCTCGACGAATCAGTCCGCATGGGGCCGATGATCGACGAGTCCCAGGCATCCTCCGTGCTGGGATATGTACAGGCCGGCATCGAGGAGGGGGCACGTCTTGTCACCGGGGGTATCAGGCTCACTACCCCGAAGTATGAAGGCGGGGCGTATGTCGCACCAACCCTCTTTGCCGATGTGGACAACTCCATGAGGATAGCCCAGGAGGAGATCTTCGGTCCGGTCCTGGTAGCGATCCCCTTCTCTGACGAAGAGGAAGCCATCAGGATAGCGAATGACTCGGACTTCGGCCTCGCAGGCGCTGTATGGACACGTAACCTGAACCGGGCCATGAGAGTAGCGAAGGCAGTACGGACCGGGACCATGTGGGTCAACGAGTACAACCTCGTCCCGTCCCACAGTCCCTTCGGCGGCTACAAGCAGTCAGGCTATGGGCGTGATGCCCACCTGATGGCCATGGAGAGCTATTCCCAGACGAAGAACATCTATGTCTCGCTCTCCGAGGAGCTTCCCGGCTGGTACGACTGAGTGCTCAGCCTCATACCCTATGAATTCCTCTGACTGACATGCAATCAGTGGATTAGTCATCTCTCTCTTTCTCAACCTCCCCTGCTGCATAGAGGGGCTGTCTACCCCCTGGTAAAGAAAAATAACTTTATAGTTCACAACTTCTATGAACTTTATTATATTCATTGTATAAGTGCATAGAGAATACTTGTAGATTTACTACGACGTGCAGATTTCATAGCTATGGAGGAATGGTATGAAGAAACTATACAGACTGATACCCGCTGCCCTCGTCGTGATACTGCTGCTCGGCTCGTGTGAGCTGACCGACATCAGTTCCGTGCTGGGACAGTTCGGGGGGAACGTACTGGTCGACCAGGGCTTTGTCACACCGGTGACACAGAACACCGAGGCAATAAGCAGCTCCCTTGAAGGGACCAGCAGCGATAATCCCACGACAGAGGATCAGGTGGCTGAGATACGGGGTTCCGTGAGCTTACTGCTCGAGAGCGAGGGCGAGACCGCCAATGCGGTAGAGACCTTCCGGAGTGTACCCGTCTCCCCTGAACAGGTACCGCAGAATGTCGGGACGAAGATGAACGATCTCGGGATCGAGATCAAGAACCAGGGAGACCTGATCGCGGCTATCCTCATTACTGACCTGATCGAAGCAGAGGGACAGACCCTCACCGCAGAGGAGGAGGAAATCCTGCAGCAGCAGGCCGAGACCCTCTATGACTTCCTGATCGCGATGTCCCCCTTTGGAGGCGCAGATATTGAACGATCAGGTCCAGCTTCACGGGAAGTCTCGACTAGCGGGTTCGAGCAGTATATATCAATCGCTGCCAGTGAGCTGAGCAAATTGGTTGACGGTCTCAACACAAACGGTGATTCAGTCATCAGCGAAGAGGAACTTGCGGCATTTGATGCCAACTCAGAGCTGCTTCTTGAGGTGTACACAAAACTGGCTACGACCTCTTTCGAAAATCTTGAAATGTCTCTGAATGACATCTTATTGGCGGCCTTCAACATCATCGTCAGTGACCGGGATGCCATCATGACCGGCGCTTCATTCACCATGGGAGAACTTTTATATGAAGCCTTGAATACGATAGAGTCCTCAGATCCAGACTGGGATACTTTAAGCACAGAGTACCTGACTCCCATCATGGAGAACCTCAAGACCTCGTTCAGGAGGGAAGTCACTTTCCAGGTATCAGATGGCTTGAACACACTCCCTGCAACGGGGACCTATGCAGAGCTGCTTGTCTTCATTTCCAACTTTGTTCCGAACAACTACTTCATCACCGATATGCTCCAGACATATCTTGTAGAGCTTGAACTTAACCTGCCGGAGGAAGAATCATGAAAAGAATTACCATACTGCTGCTTATAAGTTTTATTGGCATCTCTGCATTCAACCTTGCTGCAGAGTCGGACTTCCCTGAACCGTTCTACTCAGGGACCTCATTCTCACCCACAAGCGCCCGTGTCGAGGCCATGGGAGGGGCTGGAGTCTCCTCCTCCACAGGCCTAGACTCACTCTATGAGAATCCGGCGAATCTTGCCGGGCAGCCCTTCTCTCTCTACCTCCCGAGCCTCACGCTCACTGCCTACAATGTCAAGAACATCGTGGACTCCGGGCTGATCGAGGAGGTGCTCGCGGGGACCGTCGATGAGACGGTCGCCCTCAGTTTCCTCGATACCATCACCGCATCCCGCGGTGAACTGCTGACCACGGATCTCTCTGTCGGCTTTGCCGGCGGCGGCTTCGGTTTCGGCGTCAACCTGCAGGAGAAGCTGCACACCGTCGGGACGGGAGCCGGCCTCAACCTGGTCGCTGAGCTCAACGCTTCCGCGGCCCTTGGTATCGGGTTCTCGCTGCCCCTGGTAGACAATCTTCTCTCGATCGATGCCGGCGTCACGGCACGGCCGACCTATACAGCCTATTCTGATTCCATCGGCGCTTCAGGCATCCTCACCACCGTCATGAGCGGGTCAGAAGACATCACCAGTGACCTGCTCGCGAACTACGAACTGGCAGCAGGCTACGCGCTTCCTATCGATGTCGGGGTCAACGTGAACGGACCTGTCGGGCTTCGGCTCAGCGGTGTCCTGCGCAACCTCAACGGGGATTACACGATCACCCGCTACAGCGAGGCTGGCGCATGGCTGAACGAACTGGCAGCCCTTGCCGGGACAGACGCGGTCTATATCGATACCGACGAGGCAGCGACGAGTTCGACGTTCACCGCGGCAGTCCCCTGGAGTGTGGACCTCGGCCTTGGCTGGGCACCTGTCAGGGGCGGCCTCGCATCCATACTCAACCCGAGGATCGCAGTCGGATTGGATGACGTGCTGGGACTGGCAGAGACCTATGAGAGTGACCCCAATGCCCTCTGGAAGCACCTCTCAGCAGGTGCTGAGGTGAAGCTGCTCTCCCTCCTCGATGTAAGGGCCGGCATGAACAAGGGCTACCTCTCAGCAGGGGTCGGGGCTGACCTGCTCATCTTCCATGTGGATGCAAGCTACTACTGGAGGGAGTACGGCCTCAACATCGGCGACAGGCCGATCGATGCACTCTCCGTGAGAGTCAGCCTTGGGCTTGACGGCTGACAGGCATCTACCTGAATGATCCAAACTCTACAGCCCTCCGGGACAACAGATCCTGGAGGGCTCATCTATGCTTCTCCAGCAGAGTACCAACCATTGGTATCAACTAAAACTTTTCCATGCTACCAGTTACAGGAAGTTTCCACAAAAAAGAGTAAAACAGTAATAGACGTCTCACCATTAACAGGATATAATAATAATACGATTATTTTTTCATTATTTTTTATTGCCAAGGTTGCTGAATTGGATATCTATAATAAGACGAAGAACAAGAAGATACAAGTCTATGAGACCCTGAAGCAGAAGATCATCAGCAATGAGCTCAAGCCCGGGATGCCCATCAACGAAGCCATCCTGGCCGAGAACCTGGGTGTGAGCAAGACCCCCATCAGGGAAGCACTTCGTGAACTGGAACAGAACGGCTTCGTCGAGAACTTCCCGGGACGCGGTTCCATCATCTCCAACATCACGCAGAACGAGATCCGTGATATCTACGAGATCAGGGAGATCATCGAGTCCAGCGTAGCGGCCAGGGCTGCTGCGAGAGGCGGGAATGAGGAACTGCAGGCACTGCGTGATGAACTGCAGGTGATGCTTGCCACCTCCGAGGACCTTGATGAGCAGTCCATCGAGTGGGGTACCCGAGAGACCACCCATATGGCGATCGTCAGTTCCCTGGAGAACGAGTCCCTGAACAAGATATACAGCCAGCTCATGGACCGGACCCTGCGTATCCGCAACTTCATCGGCGAACGATTCACGAAGAGACGCTACCACGATGTCTTGAGAGAACACCTTGAACTGCTCAATGCGATCCTTTCAGGGGACCAGCAGCAGGCTTCCGAGAAGATGGTGCAGCACCTCACCCAGGCAAGCAAGTTCGTGAACAGGCTCTGGTGACAGACCTTACCCGCCGCTGAGCAGCAGCAGGAGCTGCAGCTCGTCCCCGTCCTTGAGGGTTGATGATCCTTCAGCCGGCCTGCCGTTAATCAGGACCAGGTAATCTAACAAATCACCGATACCAAGAGAGCTCAAGAATCCGCTTACCGTACTGCCTTCAGCTGCAGTATAGGTACCGGATCGTACCTGTTTGTTCATCGGGGCCTTGAGCTCTATCGTGATACCAGTCCCCTTATCCATGGTTCCATCTCTTGCCGCCTGGGCTCAGGATCTCCACCCCGTCACCCCTGATCACGACCATGTCCTCGATCTTCACGTGCCCGGTAGACTTGGAGAAATGCTCCATCTCCAGGGAGAGGACCATGCCTTCCTGCAGGCGTTCGTTGGAAGTCGCATTGATCACGGGCTTCTCATGATGGATCATGCCGATACCGTGGGCGATGAAGTTCCCCCTGAATGGGGAAGCCCGTTCTCCCAGGAACCTGTCAGCCTCCTGCTGGATGGCAGAGGCCATCATACCGGGGGTGAACCAAGGCAGCATGTGGTGTTCGAGCTCCCTGCAGAGCCCGAGCATGGTTTGTGCCTCTTCCGTAGGCTCTCCCAGATGTCCGGTCCGACAGGTCTCGACGGTATACCCCTCTTCCAAGGCCCCCGTATCGATCTGGAGGATATGTCCCTCTTTCAGCTGTATATGCTCGGAGGCCGCCCGGTAGAACGAGGGGCCTGCACAGACGAGTGCATAGAGGAAGTGGATGGCCTTCTCCCGGTAGCCCTGAGCTACGGCATCAGCCACCTCCTTGGTGGTCATCCCTGGGACCACGGAGGTGAGTACATCATTCACGGTAGTGAGGTTCTTGAGCGTCCCGCGCCGGATGATGTCGATCTCCCGCTCGTGCTTGACAGCCCGCAGGCTGTCCATGACCGGGGTGCAGTCCACGAACTGTGCATGCGGGAGGAGTCTCTTGAGGAGGAGGTAGGCCTCCGCAGGGAGGACCGTCATCTCGACCCCGATGCATGCTAAAGCGAACCCGCGTGTCGTGACTGTCTCAGCAAGCAGTTCCACCGCAGGTTCGATCCCGAGTGTCGGGGTCTCCTGACAGTCAGAGATCCAGACCCCCGCATCCTCCAGGACTCCCTTCTCCCAGGGTCTGCCGATGAAGAACGACTCGTCAGTCCTCCCTTGCGGGATCCCGATGAACGGCAGGTACTGCGTCCCCCGGGTATTGGTGTCCCAGACGAAGAGGGGGAAGAAGTACCCCCCCGTCAGGTAGCGGACGTTATGCCGTGAGGAGACGAGGAGGAGATCGATATTTCCCTCCTCAAGGAGCTGACCCAGCAGCTCGTTGTCGAACAGCTCGTCCCTCTTCAGCATACCTTCCCCTACTCTCTACAGCTCAAAGAGACATTTCACCGTCTCTTTTGCCCTGAAGTCCTCGAATGCCTGTGCCGCATCATCAAGCGAGTACCGTTTGGTGATGAGTGCCTCCCCAGAGACCTTTCCCGTCTCGAGCCAGTTGAGCCCCTGGAGGAAGTGCTTCTGCAGGAATGCCACATCCCCATAGAGGGTCACGCCCCTCCGTATCAGCTGCAGCGGCTCGAAGTTCGACTGCGGGTAGAGCCCGAAGGTCGAGATCCTCCCCTTCGGGGCCAGGAGTTCAACCATGTAGTCCCAGACCTTCGGGGAGCTTGCAGTCTCGATGAGGATGTCGGTACCCCAGCCGTCGGTGATCTCCATGACAGACTCGACGGGGTCCTCGTGACTCACATTCACGATATGGGTCGCGCCGAGCTTCTTGGCAAGCTCGAAGCGATGGCTGTCGATATCGAGGCCGATGACGATGATCTTGCCGCAGCCTGCGGCTTTGAGTGCCTGCAGGTGCAGTAATCCTACCGATCCGGGACCGATGATGGTCGCTGTCTCCCCGATCTGCGGAAGCACATGGCTGATCGACCGCACCACCAGGCTCAACGGCTCCATCACGGCCGCATCTGCAAAGGAGACGGAATCGGCCAGAGGATGCACGAGTTCAGCAGGGAGCAGGATATACTCTGCGAAGGTCCCATCGTAGGTGATCCCGATATGGTCCCAGTTGCGGCACATGTTCTTGTCGCCCTTCCGGCAGTTGATGCAGGTGCCGCAGCCGCTCAGGGCTTCGAAGGCGACCCGGTCACCCGGGTCGAAGTGGCCTGCACCCTTCCCTACTTCAGCCACCACACCAGATCCCTCATGGCCCATGATGAGGGGATAAGGAACCGGTTTCCTTCCTTTATAGGTCCCGTTGAGGATGGATACATCCGTATAGCAGAGACCGGTAGCCTTCACCTTGACGAGGATATGGTTATCGGTGACTTTCGGTATCGGGACATCTCTTACTTCGAACACGCCGGGTTCGGCATTGGGTTTTACTATCGCTTTCATTTGTCCAACCATTGTATCAATCGAAAAGACTGGCCAGTGAGCCGGTACCGGCTCACTGACTGCCGGATCTTCCTATCAGGACGGCCAGGCGACGGTCCAGATATGCTTGCCGCCTTCCTCGTTCGGTCCCTTCAGCAGGGCCTCGATCTCCTCCTTGTCCCGCTGGGTCACATACTTCATCTCAGGCAACACCCCAGCAGGGAACCGTTCCAGGACATCGTCATGGAGCTTCACCACATAGTCCATGTAGTTCGAGATCGCCTGGTAGGCTTTCTCTGCCTTGGCAAGGGATGGCTTGCCCAACACGCCCTCGGGATAGATGGCGAACTCTACACCGCCGGCTCCAACCTGGTTCTGCCCGGCAAGGGGGAGCCCGTAGATGTCGCCGCCCTTGTCGACATGGCCCTCGGGGAGGAACCCCCAGGTCTTCGTGTCCACGGCATGCTCCATCTGCACGAGTTCAGGGAAGAGCGCGAGGCAGACTGAGTTCTCAGCCTCATCGCCATGACGGAACGGCGTCTCGAACGGTCCCCCGTGAGCCTGGTCCATCATGGCCGTTCCGGCAGTCTTCCACACATCGATGAAGAAGAGCATGGCCGGTACCTGGTACTTCTTAGCCCACTCCTGCATGGCTGACGGGATGATATACTCCTGCCCGTGGCTGCTGATCAGGATCTGTTTCCGGAAACCCGCATTCCAGAACCCCGATATGATCGCCCTGACATAGTCGGAGTTGACCTGGTCCGAGACCGGGACGGTGAACCGCTGTCCCAGATGGGAGAACGGATGCGATGCATACCAGATAGGAGGAGCTATCGTACAGCCGGTCCGTTCCGCGATCATCTCGCAGGTCCTGGTAGCGATGAACCCGTCCTCTCCCATCGGTTGCGAGTCTCCATGGTTCTCGGTAGAACCAAAGGGGATCAGGATGATATCGTTCACCTTCAGGCGCTCTTCCAGCTCCCTCTTCGTCATGGTATGGTAATACAATTTCGTAGGACTCTCTGCATGTCCGCCTTTCGGCGGGAATTTCCAATCTGACATGGTCTTCTCCTCCCTGATTATTTCTCTACCCTGTGGCTGGGCAGCTGCGGCGAGTAGATCCAGATGAACCTCAGGACCTCATCCCCGGTATTGAGGATCTTGTGCTTCCCGCCCGGCGGGTTGTAGACACAGACGCCAGGTTCGAGGGGAATCTCCTGGTCTTCCGTGACGAAGAGGCCGCGACCAGCGACGAAGAACATGACCTCCTCTTCCACGTTATGCTCGTGCTCAGGGACCTGGCTCCCGGCAGGGGTCTCATTCACCCCAACCGCCAGGTTCTGTGCCCCGACGGTCTTCTCCGATACGAGCGTCCATGACGTACGGGCCGGTTCACGCTTCACCGGCGTCACGTCCTTGATATTGACTGCTATAGTCTTTGCCATATATGAAACCTCCTGTGTGTAATTACATGAATATTCCGCCGTTGACGTTCAACGACACGCCGGTGACCCAGTCAGACTGGTCAGAGGCAAGGAACAGGACCGCATTTGCTATATCCTCCGGCAGGCCGTTCTTCTCGACAGCCCTGCCAGCATTCCATTTTGCGAAGACCTCTTCCGGGTACACCTTGGTCAGTTCTGTCAGGATGGGCCCGGGATTGATCGTGTTCACATAGATCCCGTACTTACCCACTTCCCGTGCCAGGCACTGGGACATGCCGATGACGCCCGACTTGGAGGCGGCATAGTTCACCCCGACCCCGGGTCGTCCCGTCACCCCGCCGAGGGAGGCGATGTTAACGATCTTACCCCTTCCCTGCCTCTTCATGACCCGGACTGACTCCCGGCACATCAGGAAGATGCCGGTGAGGTTCACGTCGAGGATACTCTGGAAGTCCTGCAGGCTCATCTCGTCAATAGGCAGATGCTTGAGGATTCCCGCCACATTGACCAGGACATCGAGTCCCCCGTAGGACTCAGCGACTGCCTTGACGACAGAGCTCACCTGCTCCTCCTTCGAGACATCCAGCGCAAGGCAGAGGGTCCTCTCGGCCCCTGGGTCGAGCTCCTTCGCAATCTTCTCGGCCCCGCTGATGTCTATATCAGTGAGGGCGACACTGGCCCCGGCTGCGATCAGCAGCCTGGCGACCTCTTCCCCGAGCCCCCTGGAAGCCCCTGTGACCAGGCAGCGTTTCCCGGACAGATCATACGTACAATCAGACATAACTAAAAAACTCCTTCCTCGACCTCAGTCTCCCAGATCTTCTGCATCTCATCACGGGGTATGTCAAAGGTCGTATTCATAGGGGGCAACGCCTCCTTCCTCATGAACTCCGGGATATCACAGCGGGTCTCATCGATCCCCGCTGCCCGGTTGAATTCGTGTTCAGCCCTGAGGCACTCATCACTCATCGCCCGCACGTCGCGATAGGTCCAGTCCCAGCCGTACCGGGCATTGAGCAGTTGTGCGGCAAGCTCCGGGTCCTTGACGAAGGCTGGCCGCAGGAAGAGGCAGACCCCGAAAGAGTCCAGGATCGCTCCGCGTACCTGCAGTTTGTGCGAGATCTGCACCTGGCCTTCAGTTCCCTGCGGGTCGAGGTACTTCGCGGTCTCCAGGGCATTCCCTGCGGTATGGTCCGCACCCATGGCTGACATGGCATAGGTGACGCCGATGCCTTTGAGTGAACGGGGGTCATAAGCCGGCATGGCCTGTCCTTTGACCGTCGGGATCCGGGTCGAGCCGAAGACCTTGCCGGTGACCGCAGCACCTGAGCCGATGACCCTGCCCATCGCGGTTCCCTGCCCGACCTGGCGCACGAGCTCCTTGGCACCTTCGGCATCGCCGAAGGGAAGCAACCCCATATCCATGGCGACCCCGATGGCGGCCCCGCCGTCTATGGCATCGATCCCAACCTCATTGCAGAGGTCGTTCAATTCAGCCACCTCGTCGATGTCGCCGATCCCGAGGTTCGACCCGAGCAGCGCGATGTTCTCATACTGCAGGGAAGCGATATGTGCTTTCCCGTCCGGATGAGGGAAGATGTTGGAGCAGGCTATGATGCAGCCCCTGACGCAGGGCAGTCCCCGCTTCCCCTCGCCGCCTCTCTTCACGATCAGCTCGGCAACGGTATCCCCCGAGATCGCGTCTGCCTGCTCGAAACTCCCGGTGCGGAAGCTCCTCGTCGGCAGGATACCGAGTGCGTTGCAGGTCCCGAGCACCGCCGGGGTCCCGTAGTCGTGACGGTTCTCCGTCTTGGGGTCATCCCTGATGATCTTCGCGATCTGCTTCTTCACGTCTGAGAAGGCTTCAGGGTCAGCCGGTTTCGGGGCTGTTGCCCCCTTGCTGTCCAGGACGACCGCCTTGATCCCCTTCGAACCCATGACTGCCCCCAGTCCGCCGCGTCCGGCGACTCGCACCTGGACACCCGTATGGTCCGTGGTAGCCACCACAGCTGCTGACAGCCGGTACTCACCGGCCGGGCCGATGCAGAGCACTGCTGCTTCTGTCCCGTACCGTCCCTGCAGGGCGTCTATGGTCTTCTTGGACTCCACCCCCTGCAGTTCGGGCGTCTCCACGAGTTCTGCCCCGTCCTTTCTGACGACCAGGACCCTGCAGCTCACCTTCTCCGGTATATCCTCGAGGATGACTGCCTTGAGCCCCAGCTTCCCCAGGGCCTTCCCGGCACTCCCCCCGACATTGCTCTCCTTCACGCCCCCGGTCAGCGGGCTCTTCGCCCCGATCGAGAGACGGCCGGCAGTCGTGAGGCTGGTATCGCCCAGCAGGCCGTTGGCGATGATGAAGTGGTTATCACCCCCGATGGGATCGCAGGCAGGATCCACCTCACGCAGCAGGTTATGGACGATGAACGAACGACCGCCCTCCTGCATCTCCTTCTCAGTAGTCTTAACGTACCGGAGCTCCCCGGTACGCGTGTTCACACGTAAGATCCTATTCATTCATTTCCCTCGTAATTGAACATCGATATGCTTATCAGACAGGAGCCCGTTGATCGTTGCGACCACATCATCATCAATCTCGGCACCTGCCGAAGCTGCTTCCTGCTCCCTGCTCAGTTCGATCTCCCCGGGCATGAAGATGCGCTCGACACCTTGTGCCTTGGGAGAAGCTTTCAGCTGCTGTATATACTCCTTGATCAGCGGCTCATAGGTCTCCGGGGCCATGAACCGACTGATGTCGATAGCGATCGCGGCCATTCCCACACCGGTCGGGCCCAGGGGTTTATGGAAGGTCTTCACATCGTTGAGGTAACTCGATCCCGAGATCATGCCTCCGATGAGATCGATGAACAGGGCCATCCCGTATCCCTTCGGCCCGCCGATCGGCAGCAGGCTGCCCTTCAAGGCCTCGGACGGGTCAGTCGTTGGCTCCCCTCTCCCATCAAGGGCCCAGCCTTCCGGGATACGCTCCCCCAGGCGGTCAGCTTTCCTGATCTTTCCCCTAGCCACGATGGAGGTGGACATGTCGAGGACGATTGGGAACTCACCATTCCCAGGAGCCGCTATGGAGAAGGGATTCGTGCCGAAGAGCGCCTGAGCCCCGCCCCATGGGGCCATGGCTGGGGCACTGTTCGAGAGGCAGATGCCTATCATCCCCTCCTTGGCAGCCATCAGGCTGTAATGGGCCAGCAGCCCGATATGGTTGGTATTCCTCACCAGGGCCATGCCGATCCCGAAATCACGGGCTTTCTCGATAGCCCCGCCCATCGCACGCTCGGCGGCGACCTGCCCGATCCCGTTACCCCCATCAAGATGGAGGAGCGCACCGCTCTCGGAGACTTCCGTCACCTGTGTGGGCACCTTCACCAGCCCTGCATCGATCCGCTTGAGCAGCATCGGCAGGAAGTAGATCCCGTGGGTGGAGATCCCCTTCATGTCAGCTTCAGCCATGATCCTCGAGACTGCGTCAGCTTCCCCGGGCTCCAGGTCCACCGTCCCCAGCAGGGAGACGATAGCCTGTTTCAGATTAGCTACATCAACTCTCATCTTATTCCTCTATCAGCCCCAGCCGCTCGAAGACGGCATCCAGCTTGTTGATGATCACACCAGGGATGCCTTCAGCCAGCTGTGCGGCCTTGTCGATCTCCTTGGCGACCCGCTTCTTCGTTGCTTCCAGAACGGATAGCATATCCTCTTTTGCGACGATCACGATCCCGTCATCGTCTCCGAGGACCAGGTCGCCGGGATTCACGAGTACATCCCCGAAGACCAGCGGGTGGTTGACCTTTCCCAGCACAGCCTTATTGGTTCCCCGGATGCACAATCCCCTCGAGAAGATCGGGAATCCCATCTTTATGATCTCCTCGCTGTCCCGCACCCCGCCGTCGATCGCCAGCCCGGCGATCCCCCGGGCCTTGGCGGATCCTGCCATCAGGTCACCCCAGTACCCGGCATCATAGAACCCCTGGGTATCGGCGATGATGACATCGCCCGGTTTGGCTATCTGGATGGCCTTATGGAGCATGAGGTTGTCATTGGGCTTGCAGCTGACCGTGACCGCGGGACCGAGCAGTCTCAGTCCCTTGGCGATCGGCTTGATCGCCGGGTTCACCGACCCCTTCCTGCCCGATGCCTCGTACACGGTCGCAGAAGAGAACTCCGCGAATGCCTCAATCAGGCTTCTCTCCGGTCTATCGATCTTGGTATATACATGGGCCATGGCTTGCCTCCTGTAGGTAATCTCAAAAAATAATATAAATACTTTTAGATTATAATCATAAAATAACTAAAAACCTCTCCTACACTCCTGCTGCCGGTTACCCGGCAGGCAGTGTTATTTCACGAGCCGTGTCAGGAACAGCACGGATTCTGGTACATAGGTGATGATGAACAGCGCGATCAGCAGCACCCCGATCAGGGGCAGTACTTCCTTGATCAGCGGTTTCAATGATATCTTCCCGATCCCGGCCGTGACGAACAGGAGCATGCCGAACGGCGGCGTCAGCAAGCCAATCATCATGTTCAGGCAGATCATGACCCCGAAATGGACGAGGTCGATCCCGAAGTGCTTCACGAGCGGCAGGATGATCGGCAGGAACACGAGTTCCGAGACATTCACGTCGATGAGGGCCCCGAGGATGAGGAACAGGATATTCACGGCGAAGAGAAAGACGATGGGGCTGTTCACGACACCGGCGAGGGCATCGACGACATAGCGGGAGACCTGCTCTGAGGTCACGATGAACGAGAACCCGTAGGCACCGGCGATGACGAGGAAGATGACCCCGGTCGTGCGGATGGTGTTGAGCAGGATGGTACCCAGCGACTTGAAGCTCAGGGATTTGTAGATGAAGAAAGAGATCAGCAGGGTATAGCCTGCTGCGATGGCTCCTGCCTCGGTAGGGGTCATGATACCGGTATAGATACCTGCGAGCAGGATGACCGGTGTCAGCAGTGCCGGTACAGCCTTGAGGGTGCTGACGATGAAGACCTTGAACGCTACCCGCTCACCCTTGGGGTAATTACGTCTCTTCGAGACGATATAGACGTAGATGCCCATGACGATGACCAGGATGATAGCCGGTACCATACCGCCGATGAACAGCTTCCCGATCGAAGCCCCGGAGATCATGGCATAGATGACGAAGGGTATCGACGGTGGGAAGATCGGGCCGATGACTGCCGTTGCAGAGGTGATCGCACAGGAGAACGGCATATCGTAGCCCTCCTTCTCCATCTGGGCGATCTCAAGGGTCCCCAGCCCTGATGCATCGGCAACAGCGCTGCCGGTCATCCCGGCGAAGATCAGGGATGCGATGATGTTCACATAGCCCGTGGCACCGGGTTTGCCGCCGATGACTGAGCGTGCGAAATCGAAGATCCTGTCCGTGACCTCGCTGGAGTTCATCACGTTGGCCGTGAAGATGAACAGCGGGATCGCTATCAGGATATAGGCATTGGTCAGCCCATAGGTGATCGCGTTGACGAGGATCCCGATCCGCATCCCCTTGATCAGGAAGTAGGCGATGGAACCGGCGATCATGCCAAGGCCGATCGGCATCCGGATGGCAAAGGCGAAGATGAGGAACACGAAGGGAATCAGGATATACCAGCTCATATGAGGACTTCCTTTTTATCAGTGTTGTAGGTTTGGGCGTAGGTCTTTCTCTTCAATGCGATGATATCGAGGACCATCCTGTGCGCCGACCGGATGATCATCGAGACAAGCAGGATCGGGTATGAGCTGAAGATGATCTTCTGCGGTATCTTCATGATCGAGGTGACATTCGGGAGCTTGAAGATATACTTCACGGTCGCCGGGAGCGATATACTGAAGAGGATGATGATGACCGCATAGCTGATGATCCTCAGGATGTTCTGGGACTTCGGCTGGAGATTGGAATAGAGCAGGTCGAAGACGACATGGTCCTCGGCACGGGCTGCCGTACAGGCTCCCATGAGCCCGACGATGACGAAGGCATTGATCGAGAACTCATAGGTCCAGTTCTGCGGATTCTTCATCACATACCGGAAGAACACGTTCACCAGGAACACCAGGAACATCGCGACGAAGACCGTTGCCGGAACCCACACCTCAATGATATCCACAAGAAACTTAAAGACCCTCTTTAGCACATTCATTCAGACTCCTCTTTCTCGTAACTTCCTTGTACAGGACAGGCGCCGCCTTAGGACCGCAGCGCCTGTACCCTTGTTGATTTATCTATCAGGAGACCTTACTTCAGTGCCTGGACGGCATTGTAGAGGTCCATGTCCCACTCTGCAGTCCTGCCGTTGTCCTGGTACCACTTGAATGAGTGTGCCTGGAAAGCCTCGACGTCAGGATAGGTGATCATCAGACCGTAGTCCTTGTAGAAGTCGAGCAGGTCGTTCTCACTGTTCACGGTTGCCTGAGTACCGGCATCACATGCATACTGGGCTGCCTGCTTCATCCAGGCCTGCTGCTGTGCAGTCATGGCTTCCCAGGTGCTGTTGGTCACGCAGAGGAGCTTGACATCGATGATATGCCTGGTGAGGGAGATCTGCTTGGTGACCTCATAGAACTTCATGGCATAGGTGTTCGTCAGCGGGTTATCCTGGCCTTCGATCGCACCGGTCTGGAGTGCGGTATAGACCTCAGAATAGGCGATAGGGGTGACATCCCCTCCCATCGACTCGCCTGCATCGATCCAGGATGGTGCATTCGGCATCCTCAGGACCATCCCCTTCATGTCATCCGGGGTCATGATCGGGGTCTCCCACTTGGTGTTGATGAGCCGTGAGCCCTGGTGCATGGCAGCGATCGGGGTGTACCCGCAGGCATCC
Source organism: Spirochaetia bacterium (assembly GCA_963677595.1). Taxonomy (GTDB): domain Bacteria; phylum Spirochaetota; class Spirochaetia; order CAKZLE01; family CAKZLE01; genus CAKZLE01. The sequence goes on along the minus strand of OY782041.1, from coordinate 3,434,080 downwards.
GATACCTGCTGATAGAATTTCTGTGCGACCTCGGAATCCGGTCCCCATACATTCCTGACATGGTCATAGCTGGTGAAGATATAGGGTGCTGCGAACATGGCAGCAGAAGGAAGGTATGGTGCGATATCCTGGAAGGCCAGGGTCGAGATATCCAGGTCCCCGGTCATCATGGCCGTAACCTCTCCTTCCTGGGTGAACAGCGATCCACTGTAGTAGGTATCTACCGTGATCTGACCGCCTGAGAGTTCCTCTATCTTCTGTTTGAACTTGGTCTCGGTGATCCCCTGCGGCTGGTCTTCAGGATTGAGCTGGTTATAGGTCAGCTTGAAGGTCTTTGGGCCAGTTGCTTCCTGAGTTCCTTCAGCCCAGACGAATGTCCCGACGAGAAGAACCAAAACGACAGCAATAAGAATTTTTTTCATCCTTTCCTCCTTAAATTCCCATGGATGAGCCCCGTAGAACCTGCAGGAATACACCCATGCCTGTTAAAATAAACAGATTATAATCTAAGAATAACACAAATATATCACATGTCAACTTACTTATAGAAAAGAAATTGTAAATTCTTCAATCGGTAAAAAAGAAGCGATATCTTACTGCTTTTAAGACAGGGTCAGCTGCGCCAGTGCTCCCGGCACTGCACCAGGTCTGAGGCGACAGCATCGGCAGGAAGACAGAACATACCGGTATACCCGGCAGCTTTCAGGGTATCCAGGAGAGCCAGGCTCGTATCAGGGTCCCAGGAGCCTGGCTCGATGGTCCCGTCATACGCATAGAGCGGCTTTCCCAGCAGGACAAGGCTGACCATATCAAGGGATCCCGCCAGGTCTGCAGGGGTGAGCCCGATCATATCCAACTCCCCGGTGCTGAGGGCACAGGAAAAGGCGGGCCTGTTGACCTGGGAGAGGAAATCCACCGTCTCGGGGAGGGTGTTGAGGAAGTTCGTCCTGTCCGGACTGAGCGGCTCGATGAGCACCTGCATCCCGAAGTCCTCGGCGATGCCGCCGAGCAGGTTCAGGAAGTGGAGCACCTGGTCCTTCGCCCTGGCGATCGATCCCTCCTCCGGGATCATCCTCGCGAAGCCGTTGTTCCACAGGAGTGTACGGCAGCCGAGTGCTGAGATGCGGGAGATATGGGATTTCAGGTTCTCCATCCAGAGATAGAGGTTGAACCCTGGTTCGGTGACTGTGATCGATGCAGGGAGCGGGACCATGCAAACATCCAGGGAGATTCCCTCCTCCCCACGAAGGGTCTGCAGCCGTGCGAAGTCATCATCCCCCAGGTCTGTGATAAGACGTGGGAGAGGCAGGGAGAAATCGAACCCATCGTGTGCTGTCTGCGTAAGATCTGAGAAACTGTTTGCTACACGTCCCCATGCTGCGACCATCTGTGCCCCCTTATACTTTCGTCAGGTTTACCAGGGCCTCGAGGGCCAGCAGGTAACTGTCCATCCCGAACCCCCCGATCGACCCCACACAGACTGAGGCGATGGCAGATTCGTGGCGGAACTCCTCCTCCCGGGCAAAGACATTGGACATCTGCACCGAGACGCAGGGAAGCAGCGTAGCCCCGAGCGCGCTCCGCAGGGAGTAGCTGTAGTGGGCAAGTGCCCCGGCATTGATGATGATGCCGTCGCAGGTCTCCGGGGATTCCTGCAGCTTGTCGATGATCTCCCCCTCCGAGTTCGACTGGAAGGTCTCGACCTCGACCCCGAGCTTATCGGCAAGGCTGCCGAGCTCCTCATGGATCTCGGCAAGCGAGACACCGCCGTAAATGGAGGTCTTCCGCTGGCCGAGCAGGTTCAGGTTCGGTCCCGATATTACCAGGTATTTCTTCATGAGTTCTCCCCTTTTCTGTGGGCTGTCCGTTCTATCCTGCGGACCAGGGCCCGCAGGCCCAGGATATAGCTGTAGGGACCGAAGCCGCAGATCTGTCCCACACAGACTGGAGCGATCATCGAGAAGTGCCGGAATTTCTCCCGCTGGTGGATGTTCGATATATGGACTTCGACCGTCTTCACCTCGCAGGAGCTGATGGCATCCCGCAGTGCCACCGAATAGTGGGTATAGGCCCCTGCATTGATCACGATCCCGGATACACGACCCCGGCACTGCTGGATGTAGGTTGCCAGCCCCCCTTCCGAGTTGGACTGGAAGAACTCAAGCTCATAGCCGAGGGAATCTGCCTCAGCGGCGAGTTCCCGGTTGACGTCCTCCATGGTCCCGGTACCGTAGATACCGATCTGCCGTAATCCAAGCATATTGAGGTTCGGTCCATGTATGACAGCGATGAGTCGTTCGGGCATCAGGGTCTCCTTACCCTATCACTATACACGGATTCCGGTGGAAATCAAAGAAGGGATGAAATGAAAGTGTATAATATGAAGACATTTCTTATCGATTGCCTGTATCTGCCGTAATCGGTATCCAGCTGTGCTAAATTCATAAGCTATTTATGCTATTCCAGGTCATTATACGGTATACTTACGACAGGTATGAATGCATAAGGAGAGAATACTATGGCAAAAGACCCAACAGTCAAGCTCCAGGGACTCGCGTCGAAGAATGTACTGCAGGTCCTTCTCGCCCTCCTCCTCCTCGCGATGGGGATCACCGGGTTCTCATCTGGCGACGGGATCGGCAGCGATCTCTCACGTGAGGTCTCGAACATGTTCGGCGGGGACCGGGAACTGCTGACCTATATCATATCGGGGTTCGAACTGATCTGCGGAGTCTTCCTCGCCGCGAAGCTCTTCGTCAAGGCCATCCCTGCAAAGCTCGGCAAGACGGCCACTGCTGTCATCCTGGTCTTCTGGCTGGCGCTCATCGTCATCCTCGATATCCTGACCATCGATTTCGGCAACTTCGACGGTTCTGACTGGATCGGTTGGATCGAGACGGCGGTACTGCACCTGATCGTGCTGACGAGCATCCTCCAGATCCAGAAGTGACCTGACCCGGACCATACCCCTTGTCCGGTTTCACATTATGATTGCGTTCTCTTTGAATCTAACATATCATATTAGTGTAGATATCTGATCATTGTATATTGCAGAACACCACAGGGAGCATACATCTATGACGAAGAGAGAGAACTGGCTTCGCCTGCTGCATCATGACAGCCCCGGATGGATAGCTGATCCCTGGGAGGCATTCCAGGGGGATTTCATGAACGGCCATATCGTCACCGACCCCATCACCCAGGAGAGCGAAGCCCCCGCTGTCCCGGGCGAGTTCCTCGACCCCTGGGGTGTCACCTGGAAGACCACTGATGGGCACAGCTTCCCCAATCCCTTCATCACCGAGGGAAACAAGGCAGTGAAGGACATCACGAGGTGGCGGGAACAGTTGGTCCTCCCACCCCTCACTGGCCAGGACTGGACCCAGGCTGAGGCCTGTGCTGCTGGGGTGGATCGCAGCGAGTACCTCGTCGGGGCCATGCTCATCGGGGGGCTGTTCGAACGAACGCACTACCTGATGGGCTTCCAGGACGCCCTGGTGAACTATATGCTCGAACCGGACCATATGTATGACCTCCTTGGGGCTATCGCGGACTGGAAGCTCGAACACCTGCGGCAGGTCATATCCCATATCCATCCCGACGTGATCATCTTCCATGACGACTGGGGTACCAAAGAGAGCCTCTTCATGCATCCCGACCTCTGGAGACAGCTGATCAAACCCCACCAGCAGCGGATCGTGGACTGTATCAAGGCAGCGGGGATCATCTACATCCACCACTCAGACAGCTTCTGTGAACCCATCGTGGAGGATATGGCAGAGATGGGGATGGACGCCTGGCAGGGGGGCATCCCCCAGAATGATATCCCGGCCATCCAGGAGACCCTACAGGGCAGGATGGCGCTGATCGGCGGGATCGATGCCCAGCTCATCGACATACCCGATGCACACGAAGAGCTAATCCGTTCTGAGGTACGGCGCTGCATCGACGAGTACTGCCCGGCAGGGCACTTCATCCCGTGCATCCCGAACTTCATCCCGATCTATCCCGAGGTCAAGGCGATCTACGAGGATGAGCTGGCATCCTACGGAAAGGATTTCTTCAAGCGCCTGCATTGACTGCACACTTATATATCTATGAGTATTCTCTTTGTTTTTTTGAGGATTATCGAATCTTTTATTAGATATGGGTGAAATGTCATATTTGTCAAGCATTTTCTTCTTGAATATATTGATTTATTTTTCGATATACCGTATGGTATCGATAAATAAATACTTTTTAAGGAGTGGCGCATGTCACAGATAACTGACAAGAGACAATATGTTGAGAATGCTTTTACCAACGTCGGCATGGTCATGGGCAGTGACGAGGGATGGAACACGCTCCTTGACCACATCAACTTCTACAATAACGAGACACAGAAGAGATACAACTGTGAGTTCTCCTTCGATGATATGCTCTTCATGTACTATGAGAACATCTATGTTCCCCTGACCTATGAACTCGACACCCTCATGGTGAAACTGGCATTCCGAAAGCGGACTATGATGGAACTCTACCTCAACGTATCAGAGCACTGGTTCTCCATGATGCAGGAAGACAAGGACACCCTTGCAGAGGATGCAGTGGCTGACTATATCTACAAGGCAAGCACCAACTGGTTCGTCAGGCTCTTCAGCAAGACTGCCGGGAACGACCTCCCGCGGCATACACGAAAACGGGCTGCGTAACACCACATACCAGCGCAGGGACCCTGGCCAATGATCTGGCCAGGGTCTTTATTTTTGTTCACTTCATATCATGACATATGCCGGCGAATAACTGCACTCTGCACTGTTATGGTATAGCAGGACACTATAGGATCACTCTACAGGATAAGGAATAATCTTCCTTCCTTCACATGTTCACAGATGTTGCGTATAATTATTACATCCTGACAATCAGTATCATATAGGTATTTTACATTTTCATGTTGACTTTATGATTATTTATGATAACATAATGATAGTTTATTTGCACTTTTCTAGTGTTCAATAAACAATCAACAAACATAGGAGTGTAGGAGATGATGAAAAAGGTACTTGTGTTGTCACTCATCATGCTGATGAGCTTCACCATGGTCTTCGCAGGCGGACAGTCCGAGACGGCTGCAGCTGCAGATGACGGCGGGATCGCACCGCTCAAGATAAATATCTATCACGGGGTAGCGGACCCATTTATCATGGAGACGGTATCACAGTTTGCGGACCTGGTGAAGGAACGTTCCAATGGGGCGATCACCTGTAATATCACCCCGGCCGGGACCCTCGGCGGCGAGCGTGAAGCTAGCCAGCTGATGCTCATGGGCGATATCGACATGTCAGTCATGTCTATCGATGCCCTTGACTGGCTCGTCCCCAACGTCGGTATGTCCTGGCCTTGTCTGCCTGGCCTGATCACTTCCTGGGACGATGTTGACGAGTTCAACACCGGGTGGATGTTCGAACGACAGAAAGAAGTCGCTGCAGAGAACGGCGTAGATCTGATCTGTCCGGGAGAGTTCGGTCTGAAGGTACTCGAAGGTACCGGTGACCCGATCAACTCTATGGAAGACCTCAAGGGCCTGACTGTCCGCGTACCGGACATCCCATTCCACCACAGCTACTTCCAGGCTCTTGGAGCCCTGCCTATCAGTGGTGTGAACATGTACACCGGCCTCCAGCAGGGGACCATGGATGCTGTCCACAACAACATCCCCGCTTCACAGATCTTCAAGCTCGAAGAGGTCATCGACTGGATCCTCCTCACCTGGGATATGTACGGGACCACCTACTGGGTAGCTAACGGCGAGTTCTCTGACAAGCTGAGCGATGCACAGAAAGAGATCATCACCGATGCATGCTTCGAGACCGCAGCGAACCTCAGGGCAACCTGGAGGGGCATCGCTGATACCTGGGTACAGAAGTGCGTAGACGACCCGACGATCACCGTCGTCGAACCGAGCGCAGAGATGCAGGCTGCAATGCAGGCTATTGCCTACGATGTCTGGGAAGAGTACCGTGACATCTTCGATCCGGTAGCTATGGAGCGCATCTTCAAAGAGAATATGTAGTATCGAATGATCACACTACGTACAGGGAAGCATCGGCTTCCCTGTACCTGGTGCAGGCGGGGCATCAGCTCTCCCATTCCTAATGAGAAAGGTTAACAACCAATGAAACAACCAGAGTTCACTAATAAGTTTCACCGTTTTATCTATAAACTGAACAAGAATATCGGTACAGCTGAGTCTGTATTGTCCATGATCACCATGTGGCTGCTGGTGGTCATGGTCATCGTCTTCATCCTGGCACGGTATGTCTTCAAGATCTCGATGCCATGGTCGGATGAGGCAGCCAGGTACCTGCTCATCCTGCTTGGCTGGCTCGGGGCTGCTTATGCAGCATCAAACGGGGACCACCTTGAGATCGACATCCTCGGTGCCCTGGTCAAGAAACATACGAAGAACCCGGACAAGATCCTCGCGATCACTGACAGGATCTCGAAACTGCTCTCCATGTCCTTCCTTGGCGTGTTCATGTTCTACTATACACGGTTCGTGTTCAAGATGGCCAAGATCGGGACTGCTGCAGTCGCCCTCCCGTTCAAGATGTGGATACCCATGAGTTTCGTCATCATCGGCGGTCTGCTCATATTCATACATACCCTCTGCAACCTGCTGCTCCCGAGGGAACACTGGAGTGATGTCATCAACGCAGAGAACCAGAAGAAAGGAACGGAGGAGAAATAGCATATGGAAGTCCTACTTATATTCATCCTGATCTTCTTGGGAACGGCCCTGCTGTTCCGTGTCCCTGTCGGGTTCGCCATCGGGCTCGGGGCAACCGCGGTCTTCCTGATCTTCGGCTACTCGACCAACAGCCTGGCACAGTCGGCGTTCTACGGAACGAACAACTTCGACCTCCTTGCTATCCCTTTCTTCCTCTTCGCAGGTGCGATCATGGAGTACTCGGGGATCTCCAGGAGTATCTTCAAGTTCATCGATGCCTTCGTCGGGCGTGTGCGGGGATCTGTCGGTACGGTCGCGATCTTCGCTAGTGCCGCATTCGGGGCTTTGACTGGATCCACCCAGGCCACGATCGCATCTATCAGCAAGATCGTCTTCCCGGAGATGGACAAGCGAGGCTACGAGCCTGCCTACCAGGCAGCCTTGATGGCGGCCGCGGGCTTCCTCGGGGTCCTCATACCTCCGAGCATGACCGGTATCATCTATGCCATGGCATCGAACATCAGTATCGCCGATGCCTGGATGGCCACCCTGATCCCCGGCCTGCTCATCGCGCTCTTCTACTCGATCGTCAACTACTTCCACCGGATCAAGGTCGAGCCCAAGAACACCGAACCGCTGGTGATGAGCAAGTATGTGGAGAACATCGGGGTGAGCACCTACAAGGCGTTCCCGGCACTCCTCATGCCGATCATCATCTTCGGCGGTATTTACGGCGGAGTCTTCACGGCAACCGAGGCAGGGGCTATCTCTGCCGTCTACGGCCTGGGGTACTACCTCATCCGGAAGCGGATGAACCCGAACCTCGTCAGCGGCACCGTACGGGACATGATGAAGTTCGCCATCAGCCTCACCGGTATCATCCTCTTCATCATGACCGCAGGTTCTCTGGCCCAGAAGGCGATCGCCTTCTCAGGCATCTCTGAGGAACTCGTCGTATGGATGACGGCAAACATACACTCACCGATCGTCTTCCTGCTCATCGTGCAGGTACTCTTCATCATCTGCGGTATGTTCATCGACAGTTATGCGGCTATTCTGCTGTTCGTCCCGCTGCTCACACCCATCGCCGATGCCTATGCGATCGACCAGGTACAGCTTGCGGGTCTCATCCTCGTGAACCTCTGTATCGGAGCCATCTCTCCTCCGTTCTGCGTCAACATCTTCGTCACGACGAAGATGAAGCGGGTGGAGTTCACCAAGGTCGTCTATTACATCTGGCCGTACCTGGGATGCTGTGTGTTCGTCCTGCTGCTGATGATCTTCATCCCGGGACTGTCGACCTGGCTCCCGAGTCTCCTGAAATAATAACACAAAGGATGGTATACTAACGATATGGAAATGATGAAAGCAGTTGTCTATGAGAAGCCCGGAAGGGCGAATGGAAGCGTGAAGGAGATACCCGTACCGACCTGCAAGGACAATGAGGTCCTGATGAAGGTCATGGCCTGCGGTATCTGCAAGCCTGCGGAGAGCAGCCATGACCGCAACGGGTCCCTGCTCGGGGTCTATCCCGCCACACCTGGACATGAGTTCGCCGGCGTGGTCGCGGCAGTGGGCAAGGATGTCACGCATGTCTCGGTCGGGGATCGGATCACTGCCGATAACGGCTACCAGTGCGGTACCTGCTACTACTGCCGTATGGGCATGCCGACGATGTGCGAGAACTATAAGGCGCAGGGTCATAATATGCAGGGAGGGTTCGCCCAGTACATCATCTGCAGGGCCGACAAGGTCTATCCCTTCCCTGAGAGCATCAGCTTCGACAGCGCCTGCTTGAGTGAGCTGCTCAATTGCGCCCACAGCTGCGTGAGCCATGCTGAGATCAAGCCCGGGGACAGTGTCGCCGTCATCGGCTGCGGCTCGAGCGGGAACCTGATCGCGCAGCTCGCGAAGAGTTCCGGTGCCGGGAGGGTCGTCTCACTCGACCTCATCCAGTCCAAGCTTGATCGCATCGCAGCCTGCGGCATAGAGACCATCCTCGTCGACGCTGATGACTACAGCAAGCATGAGGAGGCACTGAAGGAACTCTTCCCCCATGGGGTCGACGTGATCATCGACGCTGCAGGGGATGACGGACCCATGTTCGACAGCTGCATCAACCTGCTCGCGCCCTTTGGCCGCTATGTCCTCTACTCCTTCTTCTACTTCGAGCCGAAGACGGTAGCAGTCTCCCCGGGCCTGTTGATCAGGAAGGGACTGAAGATCCTGAGCGCACCGCTGCAGATGTACCACTTCCAGGACTGTCTCGACATCCTGGAGCAAAAACGAATCGACTCAGCCCCGGTCATCTCGAAGATCTACCCCCTCGAAGAGTACTTCGAAGCCCTCGACGAGGCCCTGAACGATGCAGAGGCGATGAAGATCGTCATCCACCCGAACGGCTGAACACGAACAACGACGTAATCACTAGAGAGAGACCGGCTGCTGCCGGTCTCTCTTCATGTCACACAGTGTTCACGCATCCTGTGATCATGATTCCAGGAACCGCTCCCTCAGGGCGATCTTGTTGATCTTGCCGACACTCGTCTTGTCGATCATGTCGGTGAAGCGGACCTTCAGCGTCACCACTTCACGCGGCAGGATGCCGGCCTCGACGGAGTTCATGACGATCGCCCTGACCTCCCGCTCGGTGATCTCGGCCCCTGTAACAGGCACCACGATCGCCAGGGGGACCTCGCCCCACTGGGTATCGGGATAGGCGATGACCGCCGACTCCGCTACCTTCTCATGCTTGGTGATGACATCCTCGATATCGAGGGAGCCAACCCACTCCCCGCCTACCTTGATCACGTCCTTCGTACGGTCTATGATCCTCAGGCTGCCCTCACGGTTCACGCAGGCCACGTCATGGGTATGGAGCCAGCCGCCCTCCCAGAGCTTCTCCGAGTGGACATGGTCCTTAAGGTAGCCCATGGAGAGGTAGGGATTCCTGACGAGGATCTCGCCGGGTGTCCGGTCATCTGCAGGCACCTCATTCCCCTCTGCGTCGACGACCCGTATCTGGGTCAAGCCTACTGGCTTCCCGGTACGTGTCCTGATAGCTGCCTGCTCCTCCAAGTCGAGCTCGAGCTCCTTGCTCGAGAGCTGGGTGACTGAGAGGACCGGTGCGGTCTCTGACATACCGTAGCCGCTCGATACATCGATCCCGCGCTTCAGTGCCTGCAGGGCTGTCGCCTTCGGCAGGGCGGCGCCCCCGATGATCACGGTCCAGTGCGAGAGGTCGAACTCGGCTGCGGCCGGTGAGTTCAGGATGAGGTGTAAGATCGTCGGTACGCAGTGGCTGTAGGAGACCCGCTGGGAGATCAGGAGCTTGAGGATCATGGCAGGCTCGTACTTCCCGGGGTAGACCTGCTTCACCCCGAGGTAGGTCGCGATGTAGGGGATCCCCCACGCATGCACGTGGAACATGGGAGTCAGCGGCATATAGACGGACTCTTTGTGCAGTCTCCCCTGCACTGCCGATGCTGAGAGGGAGATGGTGTTGATGAGGGTGTGGAGCACGATCTGTCGGTGGGAGAAGTAGACGCCCTTCGGCAGTCCTGTCGTACCGGTCGTGTAGAAGGTGGTCGCCCTCGTGTTCTCATCGAAATCGGGGAACTCATAGGCAGGCTCGGCTGCCGCAAGCAGTTCCTCATACTCCCCTACTATATCGAGGGTGGTGGCATGGTCGCTCTCCCCGATGAGGAGGAACTTCCTGTCCTCCGAGATACGACCCTTGATCGACTCGAGCAGGGGCAGGAAGTCTGCATGGCAGATGATCACGTCATCCTCGGCATGCTCGATCGTGTAGGCCAGGAACTCCGGGGCTAAGCGCATGTTGATCGTGTGGAGGACTGCCCCCATCATCGGGATGCCGTAGTATGCCTCGAGGTAGCGGTGCGAGTCCCAGTCGAGCACGGCAACCGTCGAGCCGCGCACCACACCGATCGATTCCAGGACGCTGGCCAGCCGGCAGACACGTTCACGCCACTGGGCATAGGTGATCTCCATCTCGTCCCGGTAGATGATCTTCTCATCAGGCCGGTACTCGGTCGGGGCAAGATAGAGCTGTTTGATGAGCAGCGGGTACTCATATGCTGATTCTGTTTTCGGTATTGTATATTCCATGAGGGAGAGTATACTGGATAGTTCCTGAATTTCAAACTAAAAAAGTCAGAAATATACCGAGAAGAAGAGGAGCTTCCCTACAGGAGTCCTCAAGCCTGCTCGATCAGCTGTGGTCTGTTGAAGAGGAAGCCCTGCAGGTAGTCGATCCCGATCTCCCTGCAGGCCTCTGCCACGCTCTCAGTCTCGACACCCTCAGCCACCGTCTCGATCTTGAAGGTCGTGCAGTAGTCAACGAGGTTCTCGCACAGTTTCTTATGGCGCACCTCGGTATCGATGCTGCTGACGATCGAACGGTCGATCTTGACTACGTCGATCGGCAGTTTCGCCAGCAGGTCGTAGGAGGAGTAGCCGGTCCCGAAGTCGTCGATGGCGATCCGGACCCCGGAATCCTTCAGGCTCCTGATGGGGCTGAGGAGCATGGCGGTCTGGCTCAGCGTCTCCTCCGTGATCTCGACCTGGATCCGGCCAGGATCGACTCCAGACTCCTTGATCCTCCTGACGAGGTACTCGATGTTCGCATGGCTGAAGTCCTTCGAGGAGAAGTTGATCGATGCGATGACATCTCTCTCCTCGGCACTGCGGTTCGACACATACCGCAGGACCTCATCTATCACAAAGCGTGTCAGGTCGTGGATGAGGTCGGTCTTCTCTATGAGCGGTATGAAGATGGCGGGGCTAATGAACCTGCCCTCCTCATGCTCCCAGCGGATGAGGAACTCCCTCGCGGCAAGGCCCTTATCCCGGGAGGTGTAGATGTTCTGGGAAGCGAGCTTGAGCTTCCTGCTCCCGATGGCCGAACGGAAGTGGTTGAGCACGAAGGTCTGCATGAGGAAGCGCTCAGAGAGCTCGGCCTCATACCGGTAGGAGACCCGGTTCGAGTCCTGTGCGGACTTGAGTGCGAGCGAGGCATGCTTGATGCTCTCCTCCGGGCTCTTGCCCTGGTTCTCGGTGGCTATCCCGAGCTTGAGCTCGACATAGACCGGGACCCCGTCCACGTCGATGATCGACTTGTGGATGGGCAGCAGGTCCTGCAGTACCGATTCCAGCCGTTTCCCCTCGCAGTCCTGCCGGCAGACGACTTCGATGAGGAACCCGTTCTCCACCAGTCGGTAGACCTCGACTCCCGGGTACTTCTTCACCCGGTCCTTGAGGATATGGGCGAACTCCCTGATGAAATCAGAGGCGAAGTCATAGCTGAAGGTCGTGAATATAGACTGGAGGTTGCTGATCGTGAGCATGACGAGGTCCGAACGGCTGTCGTTGAGCTTGAGTGAGTTCTTGAGGGCCTGCAGCTTCTTCAACCCGGTATGGGCATCATAGGTCTCCTCGTGGATGAGCCGGTCCCGATGGAAGTCGGATAGGCTGCTGATGACCAGGGAGATGATCATGAAGGAGACCGGTCGGGTGACGAGCTGTTTGACCGGTTCGAGCCCGTAGGGGCTCACCGCCATGACGATCCAAGGCATCATGCCGGTGATGACCGCGAAGATGAAAGCCCGCTTCCTTCCGGAGAAGGTCGAGGCCAGGGCGAGCGGGATGTACATGAGGTTCATGTAGACGCTCGGTGTACCGCCGGTGACCATGATCAGCACCATGACGCCGACTGAAAGCAGGAACGAGAACGCCAGAATGAGATAACAGTGGGTCGTCAGTCGTTCATAATCGAATCCCATGAAGCACGCTTCCTCCTGCAGGATAGTCACATTACTTAGATTCTAACACATTGTCACATTCTTTCCATGGTTTTATTGAACACTTCTGCCAATATGTGACTTTCATGAGACAGGCAGCCCTGCAGCTGTCTCATACCTGAGCCGGTATCGCCGGTGGATGAGATACATATAGGGGAGTCCGAGGTTGGTCTCAAGCAGGCTGTTGACCACGATGGGCCGCAGCCCTGAGGGCCTGATCCCCGTAAGCAGGAGCACCGACTCCCAGGCGAGCTGCACTCCGATACCGATGAGCAGGATACGCCCGATCGGGGCAGTCTCCTCCCCCGCTTCGGCTCGCAGGTTCCTGACGATCAGGATCCCGTAGCCGACGGCCAGTATGGCAGCCATATAGCCGTGGTATGAGGCTACCCGCCGCTCGATCGTCACCATCGGGAACCTGCCGCCGGCATTCATGCTCAGCAATCCTACCGCGAGCCATCCGATGACCAGCAGGAGTGACCACTCCAGGGCCTTCCCGTCCCGGTCAAGGAGCAGCCAGATCCAAGTGAAGTTGGTGAACCCGTAGCTCATGCTCAGCCAGAAGAGCAGCGGGAAAGTCGCAGCCCCTTCGACATGCCTGGTCCCGAGGATGAGGTAGAAGAACCCATAGTCGACGATGACATAGAGGAGGCCTGCCAGCAGGCCTACCGTGATAGCCGCGTACTTCTTCCGGTCGAGCAGGATAGCGGTATAGATGATCAGCCACAGGATGTCGAGTATGATGAAGAGGTAGTTGAATGATCGTGCGACGATATAATCCATAGGACTATTCTACTGTATACACTGAGGGGCTGACAATGGTTTTCTTCACGTTCACTCAGGCTCAACATGATCCGGCCAGACAGTCACTGACACCGCGATACAAAAAACGGCAGTTTCCCATCCGTATTACTCCCCTTTCTCTCATGTTCCATGATACTATTGAACAGGGGAACGGGATACTGCAGGCACCTGCGTATCCTTACATCGGTTTTCACACTGCATGTCATGAATAGAATGGGGATCTATGCCTGAAATAAGAAACAGTATCGAGGATATACGGAGCAAGTTCACCGAGAGCGTCATGAGGATCATCCTCATCCTGGTCATCGTCGGGATGCCGCTCTCCCTCTCAAGGATCCCCTATACGGGATTCGTCATGGTTCATGCGATCCAGCTGGTCCTCGTGGTGGTCCATTTCGTGCTCTTCCTCATCCGCAGGCGGCTCTCCTACCGGACGCTCAACATCTACTCGATCCTACTGTTCCTCCTCCTGAGCATCGCAGGCTTCAACCAGTGGGGGCTCGTCGGCGGGGGGATCTACTTCATGATGGGCGCTCTGTTCATCGTCTCCACTACCCAGAGTCTGAGAGTCAGCACCATCAGTGCTATCATCTTCCTGGGAATCACCGCTCTCTATGCCCATCTCTGGGTCAGCGGAGCCCTGGTCTTCCCCACCGAGATCGATGACTATATACATAAACCGCAATCCTGGAGTACGAGCATCATCGCCTCCCTGACGACCTCAGCCCTGTTCTTCGTCGCCATGACCCAGCTGGTCAGGCGGCTGACTGCGCTCTCCGAAGAGGTGAGCAGGCAGAATGCGGTGATCCGGGAGCTTGCGAACACCGACCCGCTGACAGGGCTCCCCTCCCAGCGGATCGCCGAGGACCGGCTGAATGTGGCAGTCACCCAGGCGAAGCGTACCGAGGACATGGTAGGGCTCATGTTCATAGACTTCGATAACTTCAAGCAGATCAATGACACCTACGGGCACGACATCGGGGACCTGGCCCTCAAGGAGATCTCCCATCGGATCAAGCTGAGCATCCGGGAAGGTGATACAGTAAGCAGGATGGGCGGTGACGAGTTCATCGTCATCCTCAACCACATCCTGAAGCCGGAAGCCGAGTTGAGTGAGATCTCAAGGAGGATCTTGAGGTCCGCATCACGAGATATACCCTTCGAGAAGGGATCGTTCTCCACGACGATCAGCATCGGCTGTTCCTACTTCCCCGACCACGGATCCACCTTCGAGGAGCTCAGGAAGTGTGCTGACGAGATGATGTACGAGGTGAAGCGGTCAGGGAAGGATGGGTTCAGGATCCATCCATAAGTTCTCCCCCCCCCTATGAAGTCCTGTGTATGGGCTTGATCAGCAGCAATGTCTCACGGAGAGCTTCAGACTGCACATCAAGGTCATAGCGACTCTGCATGTTCATCCAGAAGGTGGCCGAGTTGCCGAAGAATCGGGACAGACGTAAAGCAGTATCTGCAGTTATCCGCCTCTTTCCCTGGATGATCGCTGCTATCCTGGGAGGATCGACGAAGATCGCCTTCGCAAGTGCATAGGGGGTGATCCCCATGGGATCGAGAAAGTCTTCTTTCAGCACCTCTCCCGGTGTAGTCAGTTCGATCAGATCTGGGTCCATAGTTTTCTCCACACGATAGTGATAGTACGGAACACTATGAGTGTCAAGCACTATTATCCCTTTCAAACCTGTACCTTTTCTATTCGGTGACGCCTTCCGGGGTTGTCCCCCTTCCCTAAACCCGGTACGCTGTCAGGAATCAATACAGGTTGCAGGAGCTAACAGAACAACATGGTCGGTCCATTACTCAATACCGCAGGCATCGTATCAGGGAGCTTATTCGGGGTACTACTTGCCAGGCATATCCCGGAGACGATGAAGAGGCGGCTCCCGATGGTCTTCGGCATCATCGCCCTGTCTATCGGCATCACCATGGTCATGAAGGTCCAGAATCTTCCGCCCGTGGTCATCGCTGTCATCTTCGGGACAATCATCGGGGAGCTGCTCCACCTTGAGGAGGGGGTCCTCTCCATCTCAGGAAAGCTGCAGCAGCTCACCGGGAAGATCGCTTCCCACTCAACACACGAACACTCCCAGGAGGAGCACCTCGAGAAGTTCATCGCGGTCGCAGTCCTCTTCAGCGTCTCCACCCTCGGCATCTTCGGAGCCCTCGAGGAGGGGATCAGCGGGGATTTCTCCCTGCTCCTGATCAAGTCAATCCTCGACTTCTTCACGGCGATCATCTTCGCCGCCGGGATCGGCATCATCACCGTGACGGCAGCCCTCCCGCAGTTGATCATCCAGTCAGCCCTCTTCTTTGCCGCCACCCTGCTCATCCCGATCACCGACGATATCATACTGGCAGACTTCTCAGCGGCAGGGGGGATGATCCTCCTGGCGACAGGCTTCAAGATCAGCGGGATCAAGCCCTTCCCCGTGGTGGCCATGCTGCCGTCGCTGGTGCTCATCATGCCCTTCTCCCACCTCTGGGTGCGCTTCTTCGGCTAACAGCCGAAAGCTGACCAGGGTGGTAATCCATTTTACAGACCCCCTCTCGCTGTGGTAAGGTTGTATAAAGAGATATTTCTACAACTGATAGGACATGAGGAGAGCGAATGTATTCAGGAAAGGGATTCGAAGTATCAGAACTCGGCGACATCGACGTATTCAGGCATGATGGGTATTACCATCTCTTTCATCTCGTGCTTCCCAACCACGACTACATCGCCCATGCGGTGAGCAGGGACGGGTTCCTCTGGAGACGGGTGAAGAACGCCCTCTTCATCGGAGAACCGGGGGCATGGGATGACGACATGGTCTGGACGATGCATGTCAGCCGGGATCCCTACCGGGAAGGCTGGTTCAGGATGTTCTACACCGGGCTCTCCCGTAAGGAGGGAGGCAGGGTCCAGCGTCTCGGGATGGCACGCTCGCAGGACCTCTACAGCTGGGAGAAGGAGTCCGGGGCATGCTGTCCCCTCTCGATTTCGGGTCCATACTATGAGTCAACCGTCGAGGAGGGCCGTCACTGGGTGAGCTGCCGGGACCCCTTCTTCTTCAAGGAAGGGGACGAGCAGTTCCTGCTCGTGGATGCACGGGTGCCATCCGGACCTGTTGCCCGCAGGGGTTGTGTCGGTATCGCCAGGGAGCGGGAAGAAGGGCATCTTTCCTGGGAGGCTCCCCTCTTCTACCCGAGGATGTATGATGATATCGAGGTACCGGGCCTGCATAGGATCAATGGCCGGTACTACCTCTTCGGCAACATCAAGGAGGATATCAAGATCCACTACTGGCAGTCCGATGTCCTCAACGGTCCCTATGAATCCTATGCCTCCAACGTCCTCATGCCAAAGGGCAATTATGCACTGCGAGTGACCAGGGAGGATGACGGGAGCCTGCTTGCCTGGAACTTCTTCACTGACCGCGATGAGAGCCGCCGGTCCACCATCCTCCCCCCGCCTACCGAGCTGTGCACGGACGAGGAGGGAGAGCTCTACCTCACCTCCTACCGCAAGTTCGATGACAAAGTCCAGGAGACCCTCGCTCCTGCCCCCCTGCGTGAGGTAAGCCAGCTCCTGGACAACCCCACGGCTTCCGTGGAATTCCATGACAGGGGCATGACCTTCTCCTCGGACAGCGGCTACGAGATCTTCCTCCTCGGCAGCAGGGTGACTGACTTCCGGCTGCGCTTCACCATGGGGATGGCCGGCCTGGGGAAGATGGGGGTGGTCTTCCGATCTGACGGGGAGGCCAATGCACACTACATCAGCCTCGACATGATCCACGGGTTCGCCCAGGGCCGCATCTGGGGCTTCAACGAACAGGGCGGCATCGAGAACTCATACCGCTACCGCACCATCCAGGATAACAAGTTCGAAGCCTGTTCAGGCAAGTTCAGCACCGTGGAGGTCATCGCCTTCGGCGGCTATGTCGAACTGTCGGTCAACGGTAAGGTCGTCCTGCGGTATGTGGAGACCAGCTACTACATGCAGGACCTGCTGGGATTCTACGTGGAAAGCGCCTCGATCAACATCGTCGATATCACGCTCGAGGCCCTGGACGGCCCCGTGGAGGAAGACCACCAGGTACTGTAGGGACGACTCCTTGAAAGAATAATCCAGTGATCTTCAAAGAATAATCCATTCACGCCTCATGAAACTCCCCTGATAATACAGTATCATAAGACCGGAGAGGGGGGAGTCCCTGCACCGGCTAAAGGAGTGAAACATGAAGAAGACTGTTTGTATGCTGGTATTCATCGCTGTCCTGATCACGGGACTGAGTGCGGCCGGGGCCTCGGAGGAGAGCACGAAAGCCGCTGAGCCGCAGATCCTCAGGGTCCTGATGAGTTCAGGTGATGCAGGCCCGGGAAATATCAAGAAGGCGCTCGACAAGGCCGCTTCCGTGATGGGAGTCGACCTCGAATATGACGTCATCCCCGATGACCAGATGCTCAATGTAGCCAATACCAGGCTGATCACCGACAATGCCGCCGACCTCATCGTCCATAACTTCGGTCTCACTGACATCTCCGCAGGGCACCTCGCCCCGCTGACCGGTCCATGGGTCGACAAGATCACCAATACGACACGTCCCCTCACCATTGATGAGAACGGGAACGTCCTGAAGGCCCCGCTCGGCGGTGAGTCCAACATGGGACTCCTCTACAACAAGGACGTGCTCGCTGCCTCAGGCGTGAGCCTCCCGCTCTCCAATTACAGCGAGTTCATCGCAGCCCTGAAGAAGATCAAGGCTGCAGGCTACACTCCGGTCTACCTCTCCAACAAGGAAGTCTGGACAGCACAGATCCTGCTGCTGACCTCCATGACCCCGATCTTTGCGGATAACCCCTCCTATATCGACGGCATCATCACCAACACCCTCGACCCGACCGACATCCCGGAACTCGTGGACCTCTTCGCGAATGCCAAGTCCCTGCTCGACCTCGGGCTGGTCAACCCCGACTATATGTCAGCGACCAACGACATGGCCCTCGAAGCCCTGGCGAATGGCGAATGCGCATTCTATGCCATGCTTGACAGCGCCTACGGCACCATCGCTGAGTTCTACCCGGAGAGCATCGACAAGATCGGCATGACCTACACCCCGCTCTGGGATGACGCGGCTAACGGCATGGTCCTCTTTGGCACGGCAACGAACTACCTCTCGGCTGTCAAGAACAGCGACAACGTAGACCTCGCTCGGGAGTTCATCGACACCATGCTGACCAAGGAACCGCTCACCACCTACTACGAACTGGTACCGGGTGCGGTCCCCTACACCGATCTCGGGTTCGACCTTACGATGAGCCCGCTCAATGCCGAGATGAAGGGGTACTCTCTTGACCTCGCCTCCTACAGCACCTTCAACAACAACAGCTATGACGGTGCGACCCCGCTCGAAGCGTTCTACGGCAAGTTCAACGAGCAGATCCAGGCACTCTATGCCGGCCTGAGCGTCGAGGAGACCCTGGAGAGCTGGTACGGAGCCTATGCATCGGATGCGAAGGCCCGACGGGTTCAGGGATTCTAGTACACTCACAGTAAGATCTGTCTTGTCAGCTGCAAACAGCAGCCGGCAAGACAGCCGCCCATGACAGCCCCTGAAGGTACGCAAACCCTATGAAGATTCCACATCATACCTATTACAGCCTGTGGTATACCCTGCCGGCCGTGGGGCTCTTTGCCCTGTTCTTCATCCTGCCGAACGTTGCCGGGCTCGGCCTCGGCTTCACCGACTGGACCATATTCTACTTCGATGACATAAGGTTCAACGGCCTGGAGAACTTCAGGACGCTCTTTAGTGAGAAGAACTTCTGGCTGTCGGTCAGGAACACCTTCCATTTCGCCTTCCTGACGGTCATCGGCAAGAATGTCATCGGCTTTCTCCTGGCCCTGCTGGTACTCAAGCCCTCCCGGTTCAATACCCTGGTCAGGGCGATCATCTTCATGCCGATCACCATCAGCACCCTGGTGCTGGCGATCATCTTCGTGTCTATCTACAACCCGACCCACGGGCTGCTCAACAGCTTCCTCGAGTTCCTGCATCTCGGGGGGCTAAAGCAGGACTGGCTCTTCAACACCCGGTTCTCGCTCAACTCGATCAGCTTCATGGAGATCTGGCAGCAGACCGGTTTCTCCATGGCGATTTTCCTTGCAGGCCTCCAGTCCATACCGGCTGAGTTCTACGAGGCGGCCAGAATCGACGGGGCTTCCCGCCTGCAGCAGCTGCGGCACATCACCCTGCCGCTGATCATCCAGTCGATCAACGTGACCCTTATGCTCTCGATCATCAGCGGGATCCGGGTCTTCGCCCAGGTCTACGGGACCACCAACGGGGGACCTGCAGACAAGACACAGGTCCTCGGGACCTATCTCTACAAGAGCTACGGCAACGGCTACCTCGGGTATTCCGCCGCGGTAGGGCTCTTCATGACCCTGCTCATCGTCATCATGACCTTCGGCATCGTCGGGTACCTGAGGAAGAAGGAGATCCAGCTGTGAGAAGAACCTTAGAGAGACTTACGGAACGCCTGGCTGCCGTACTGGCAGGGCTGGTCTTCCTCGTCCCGATGTACATGGTACTCGTCAACTCCCTGAAGAGCAGGAAGGCCGCGGGCTTCTTCAGCATCTCCCTGCCGGAGGAGTGGATGTTCTCCAACTACCTCGAGGTGCTCAAGACGGCGAAGGTCTTCCGCGGGTTCTTCAACGGTATGATCGTCTCCATCGGGTCGGGCATCATCATCCTCGCCGCAGCTTCTTTGGCAGCCTTCATCATCGCCCGTTCGAGCAGGAAGTCGACAAGTGTCCTCTACTACATCTTCCTCAGCGGCCTGGTCATCCCCATAGCCTTCATCCCGACCTACCTCGTACTCAACAGCATGGACCTGTTAAACACCTATGCGGGGCTGATCCTCATCAACGCGACCTTCGGGCTGCCGATGTCGATCTTCCTCTTCACCGGGTTCATAAAGACCGTGCCGAGGGCCCTTGACGAGGCAGCGATCATCGACGGCTGCTCCCTGCTGAGGATGTTCTACCTCATCGTCTTCCCCCTCATGAAGCCCGTCACGATCACCCTCGCGCTCTTCAACTTCGTCGGGAGCTGGAACGAGATCCAGATCCCCCTCTACTTCGCCAACAGCGACAAGTGGGGTCTTCCCCTCACCGTCTACAACTTCTACGGGGCACACTCCTCCTCCTGGAACCTGATCTTCGCCGATGTCGTGATCACCGTACTACCCCTGCTCGTCATCTACGTGCTCGGCCAGAAGTACATCGTCTCGGGAATGATTGCCGGGGCAGTGAAGAGCTGATAGAATCATAGCCATGCTGACACGAATACGTTCAAGACTGATCCTGATGATCTTCGCCTACCTGCTCCTGGTGATCATCGTTGTCACCTTCATGATCTACCGGTTCTATGCCGGGGAGATCCGGGAGCGCTCGGAACTGCTGTTCCGGCAGGCGACCGAGGATGTCGCACAGCAGATAGACGGGATCTTCGAGGAGATGGATACCCTCTCCACCCAGCTCCTCTCCAGTGAGACCCTGCAGGGGATCTTCCTCGAGGCTTCAGAGTCCGATGATGAGCTAAACTACTTCGACCGCCACATCACGGAGATGAGGACCGCCCAGGATATCCTGTGGGCCTTCAACTCCCCGAAATCGCGAATCTACAACATCAGTATCTTCAATGACTCCGACTATCTCGGGCTCCGGTTCAACCCCAGCGTAAGCCGGGTGAGGCAGGTCTCTTCCCTCCCTGCCTGGGATGAGATCTCCGCAGACGAGTTCTACCGTGTCCTCCCTCCCCATACGAGCTACTGGGATACGATCAACAGGAAGCAGGTCGTCTCCCTCTACCGGCCCTACGTCGCCAGTGATTACGGATTCTCCCAACTCGGCACCATCGAGATCGAGGAGGACTATGCGAAGATCGTGAAGATCTGTGAGAACGGTGTCCCTGAAACCGTGGGCCGCATCATCATCCTCGACCATGCTGGGTCCCTGGTCTACCCCGCAGCGGAGGAAACGCTCATCGGGGAGAACCTCCAGGATGTTCTCTCATCCCCCGATGAATCGATCGAGATCGACGGGGAGCGCTACCGGATGGCCAAGGCTTCCCTGGGCTGGGCACCTTGGGAGGTCGTGCTCCTCCAGGAGGAGAAGTACTTCTCAGACCCACTCAGGCAGTTCATTCGGAACCTCATCCTCGTGATCAGTGCCCTGACGCTCCTCGTCTTCTTCGTGATCATCCTCATCGTGAACGCCGTCACCCGGCCGATCTCGAAACTGGTGGATGAGATCGACGGCTACTCCCTGGACCAGGGGGAACCCCGTTTCCACGAGTACCCCGTCAAGGAGGTCTCAGTCATCCAATCGGCGTTCATACGTCTGATCGGCAGGCTCAGGGAGTCTGTTGATGAGCTCATGCTCGCCCATGAGACCGAGCTCAACCTGCGAATCATGAACCTGCAGGCCAAGATCAACCCCCATTTCCTCTTCAATTCCCTCACGGCGATCAGCTCGATCGGGATGGAAGAAGGGAGTGCTACCGTCCCGGTCATGTGCGCACAGCTGAGCAACCTCTTCCGCTATACCAGCAGTACCACTGAGAAGGGCGCGACCACGCTCCAGGATGAGGTTGACAATATTGAGCTCTACATGGACTTCATGAAGTGGCGGTTCGAACAGGACTTCGAATTTACCATTACCAGTGAAGGAGACCTCGCACAGGTCCCGGTACCAAAACTGATCCTGCAGCCCCTGATCGAGAACTCCTTCAACCACGGGTTCAGGCAGACCCTGCCTCCCTACCGGATCGATGTCACCGTATCTGCAGCTGCCCCTGCCTGGGACCTTACCCTGCGGGACAACGGGGGAGGCTTCACCGAGGAGAAGCTCTCAGGTCTCCAGGAAGGGCTGCGTACCGTCGATGAGATCTTCAGCCGAGGCAAAGACTACCAGGAGCTCAAGACCAACGACCAGGCTATCCTCAACATCTACATCAGGCTCAAGCTGCAGTACCGCGGCAGCCTGTCGATGACGCTCGGGAATGGGTCCGAAGGCGGAGCCCTCATCAGGATCGACTCCTCAATCGGCGGAGGTGAACTATGATCAGGGTCGTGCTCGTCGATGACGAACCAGTCATCCTTCGCGGGTTGAAGAAGAGCATAGAGGCAGCTGATGCTGACTTCAAGGTCGTCGGGACAGCGTCGAACGGGGATCAGGGATGGAAGCTCGTCACCGACGAGCGGCCAGACCTCCTCTTCGCCGATATCTCGATGCCGGTGTGCAGCGGACTGGAGATGATCAAGCTGATCAGGGAAGAGGGGCTTGATACCCTCACCGTCATCCTGAGCGGCTACAGCGAGTTCGAGAAGGCCCAGCGGGCGATCAGGCTCGGGGTAGCGGAATACCTGGTGAAACCCATAGACCCCAGGTCGTTCCCTTCCTTCCTTGCGCGAATGAAGGAGCGGATCCTCGCATCACGTGACCAGGCCCTGGAGCGGATCATGCGAGAAGCGATGTATACCGATCCTGCAGCACTCCGGAAGCATACGGACCTTCTAGGCAGGAAGTTCTTCCTCGCAAAACTCTGCTTCGGAGCCTATCGACTGCAGCGAAGGAATGTGACGGACAGGGTCCCTTCAGAGGACCACCTGGGCATAGTCTCCACGGTCATCGAGAGCCTGGTCCGGGACGGGATCAAGTCCTGGGTAGTCCGGGAAGCGCTGCCGAATGAGCTGCTCCTCATCATCGAAGCCGGACAGGGCGACATCTCCAGGCTCTATCGACAGGCATTCCGCTCGATCAATGCCCATCTCGGTGAGCGTATGAGCTGCACCATCAGCTTCAGTGCCGTACCGACCGGGTTACTGGGCTTCCAGAAGGGACTTACGGCGATCGAGCAGGCACTCTTCAGGAGGACGCTCTTTCTCAGCTCGTCGCTCATCTGTGCCGATGAAACAGACGGCCAGGATGGCACAGGGCCAGCCCAGGGGCATGACCCTCTGGACAAACTCGCCGCCCTCCCCCGGACTGCCGGCAGCCAGTCACGCATAGATATCATCAGGCCATTATTCGAAGGGTATCGACACCAGCAGACCACCCAGCGGGAGATCGAGCTCACTATCCGGGGGATCCTATCCATCATCGATACCGGGCATACTGTCGGGGATCACAGTTCCCTCATCGACCAGGTGCTTTGTTCCGCCCATACCCATGAGCAGTTATCAGAGGAGATCGCCTCCCTGGTCGTGATGTTCTCGAAGCAGGCAGCTGCCCATGGTGAGCAGGGCTCAGATGCCCAGGTCTTGGCAGTCCGGGACTATATAGAGAGGAACTTCAGCAAGCCGCTGAGGATCGCGTCCCTCTCCGACCAGTTCGGGTTCAGCGCTTCGTACCTGAGCATCCTCTTCAAGAAGGTCACAGGGTCTTCACCCAATGAGTACATCACCGAATGCAGGATGAAGCATGCACGGTGGCTGTTGGAAGTGGACCCGGACCTCGAGATCCGGGAGGTTGCAGCCGCTGCCGGCTATGACGATCCATATTACTTCACCAGGGTATTCAAGACACAGAACGGCTGTACGCCGAGCGAGTATAAGATACAGAAACATTCGTAAAACAGGAGGCAGTATGTCCACAACGCACAGCATACGTCCAGGCAAGCCCTGGTACGATACCGAGGGTAAGCTTATCCAGGCACATGGAGGCTCGATCCTCTACCACGAAGGCACCTACTACTGGTACGGTGAGGATAAGGAGACCTACGTCCCGAAGGGCAAGGTCTGGCATGACGGGGTACGGCTCTACTCCTCGACTGATCTCTATAACTGGAAGGACGAGGGTACGATCCTCCCGATCGTCGATGATATACATGACCCCATGCACCCGCACCGGATCATGGACCGGCCCCATATCATCTACAACGAGCGGACGAAGCAGTTCGTCATGTGGGTCAAGTTCGCCGGAACCGATGAGGATCACTGGGACTGGCTGACACAGTACATGGGCATCGCCGTATCGGAGGACATCACGCAACCTTTCACTATGGTGAAGACGATCCGTCCCCTGGGGATGGAGACGGGGGACTTCGATCTCTGGGTCGACCCTCGCGACGGCAAGGGCTACTTCATTGCCGACCGGGTCCACACCGAGGTGGTCATCGCCGACCTTACGGATGATTACCTTGACGTGACGGGGAACTATTCGAGCCACTTCCCCCATGATGAGCCGCCCCTTGCCCGGGAAGCTCCCTGCTTCTTCAAACGGGGAACCCGCTACTACATCATCTCATCAGGCACTACCGGCTACAACCCGAACCCCACCGAGGTCGCCTCTGCCCTCCTGACCCACGGACCGTACGAGGTTCAGGGTGAGTTCTGCTATGATGACGTGAAACAGACCAGCTTCGATACCCAGTTCTGCTCGGTCTTCCGCCACCCAACCCGCTACGGGCTCTATATTGCGGTAGGAGACCGGTGGATGGCAAAGACCACCCTCATCGACGGGAAGCCGGAAGCGGAGACCCGGGAAGCCGGGTACATCTGGCTCCCGGTTCGCTTCGATGGAGACCGGGCCTATGTCAGCTGGGAGGATGAGTGGAAGATAGAGGAGTGGGAGGTCAGTGACGGACCTACCCCCTGGTGGAAGAAGGAGATCTGATGGGTACCCAGGCCGACCATACCCCGACTGCATATGAGGAGAGGTTTCTTAAGAAGGCGGAAGCAGCCACATGCCCTATGACGACCAGGACCAGGGAGCCGGTGCGTATCGTCTCCCTCGTACCCGATGAGCATTCCCTGCACGGGGTTGCTGTCGGCAGTACGACTCCTGCCCTCCTGCCGTTCAGGTTCACCGGGAAAGGCTCTTCGGTCATCTTTGACTTCGGGGAGCATCTGGTCGGCAGGGCCGCCTTCAGCTTCGATGTGGAAGACAACCCCCAGGATGCCCCGGTGAAGCTGAGATTCAGCTTCGGCGAGCTGCCCTCAGAACTCTTCTACCCGACCGACGACTATGATGGCTGGCTCAGCGACACCTGGTTCCAGGAGGAGACCCGCTTCCTGGATGCCACCCCATCGGTACTGCAGCTTGAGCGGAGGTTCAGCTTCAGGTACCTGAAGGTTGAGCTCCTCGGGATCTCCACGAAGAACAGCCTCGTCCTGGAACAAGTCAGCTGCATCCAGCAGAGTTCAGCAAAAGAGCTGGACATATCTGCTTCACGCTATCCGGGCATACTCGGCACGATCGACGAGATCAGCCGGAGGACCCTGCGTGACTGCATGCAGGACGTCTTCGAGGACGGTCCCAAGCGGGACCGACGGCTCTGGCTGGGGGACCTGCGGCTCCAGGCCCTGGCTAACTACGAGAGCTACCGGAATCATGATCTCGTCAAGCGGTGTCTCTACCTCTTCGCAGGTACGAGAGATATCAACGGGAGGATCGCCTCCTGTCTCTTCACTGAGCCGGTCGTACGGCCTGACACCATCTACCTCTTCGACTACTACCTGCTCTTCGTCCCGACCCTGCTGGAGTACTATGAGGCTAGCGGGGACCGGGAGACGCTCGAGGAGCTCTACCCCGTCGCATTACGGCAGATAAAGCTCGGCAGGAAGCAGCTCGGATCCATACCAGATGATGAGAGCTGGTGGGCCTTCATCGACTGGCACCCCGACCTCGACAAGCGTCTCCCGGCTCTTGGCATCCTCATCTACTGCATGGAGGCAGGGATACGGATGGCAGGGATCCTTGGTGATACGGAGACTGCAGAGGAACTGGAGGGACTGATCGGAAGATCCCGCAATCGGGCAGACCAGTCTTACGATCCCCTACTCGGTCTCTACCTGAGCGGAACTCAGAGACAGGCTTCCTATGCATCTCAGATATGGATGGTGTTATCAGGGGTGGCAGACACCGATCGGGCACGGGAGATCCTTTCCAGGGATCTGTCTACTACCTGTCTCTCGATCACCACCCCCTACCTCATGCACTACTACGTCGAGGCCCTGATCAAGGCGGGGCTGAGGGAGCAGGCACATGAGGTCATTCGCGAGTTCTGGGGCGGGATGGCAAGCCTCGGGGCCGATACCTTCTGGGAGGTATACCGCCCTGAGGACCTGTATTTCTCCCCCTATGGGAGCTTCCTGGTCAACAGCTACTGCCATGCCTGGAGCTGCACTCCTATCTGGTTGCTGAAGCAGCTAATGTAAGGAATCATTTTACTAGTTCATCCCTCCTGCAGCAAGTCAGACAGGTACTCAACAGCATACTACCATCCTTGTCTTGCCAGCCTGTTACGACTATTCAATTTCAGCGACTGTTCCCCAGTTTTCCATGATATAATAAGTCAATCTTTCTCATCCTTGAGGGTTTACATGAAGAAGATTATCGGTCTCTATATTCTCATTCTTGCTGTAGCTGTGTTTTTCTCGGTCAACAGCTATACATCTTCGAGGCAGGATCTTATCGCAGAGGCCTACGAGCAGCATCTCGATCGAATCGATAATATTATCTATACCCTCAAGGTGAACAGTGATGTCTCGTTCCACAACGAGATCCTGGTCCCTGAAGTCCTTGAGATCCTGTCGCAGATAAAGTATGTGGATCAACCTACCTTGGACAGACTGAGAGCACAACTCTATGACCATATGGAGTATGCCTACCAAAATCTCGTCGAGATCGCCGAAGTCAGGCAGGTACAGTTCCACCTCCCCGACGGGACAAGCTTCCTGAGGATGCACCGGCCTGGGACCTACGGCGACCGGCTCTTCGATATCCGCTACTCAGTCATGCTTGCCAATACACTTGAGGAGCCGGTTCAGGGTTTCGAGGAGGGCCGCATCTTCAACGGCTACCGCTTCGTCTATCCTATTCCCTATGAAGGCAGGCACCTGGGTACGGTGGAAATCAGTGTCTCGGAAGGAGCCTTGCTCGACTCACTCCACCATATCTACGGGGATTCCTACTATTTCATGCTCAGCACTGAAGTGATCGGGGAGAAGGTCTTCGAGGAGGAGAAGGGAAACTACAGCGAGAGCCCCTTCGGTGAGGGGTTTGCCCTTGATAACGGCTTAAATAACGAGGGCTTCACCGCAGACAACCCAGCTGTATTGGAGATGCTTGCCGCCGACGGCTTGGGTGAGGCACTCGCCCAGATCGAGCCGTTCAGCATTACCAGACAGCTGGACGGGAAAGAGACTATCATCAACCTCATCCCTGTCGAGAATGTGATAGGGAACTCAGTCGCCTACATCTTCGTGGCCAGCCCCCTTCCAAAGCTTGCGGTGATCAGGTCTCGCATGGTTACTGTCTCCCTGCTGAGCTTCCTGGCTGTCACCCTGGTCTTTGCTGTGCTCTTCTTCATACACAGGCGAAAGACGTGGCTGGAGCAGCAGAAGAGAGTCTTGGAGCATACTGTGCAGGAACGCACGAAAGAGATCCAGTTTTCCCTGCAGAAGGAGCTTTACATCAAGAATGTGCTGGAAACGGTCTTCAGCGTGAGTGAGCATCTCAACGTCGTCGATAAGATTGATAGCCTACTTTCCGATACCTGCGAGCGGATCACGCTCCATGACTTCTACAATTTCGCCCATGTCCACACCTTCGACAGCAAGCTGAACGAACTGCTGGTATCGAGTGCCGTCAAGCAAGACATGGATACTGCCGCCCTGGATCGGTTCTACAAGAAGCTAGAGACCTCACCCCAGGTTCAGGAGTCTCTGGCTACCGGCCATATCCTGGTGGAGAACGACCTCCGCAGCAGGCCCTGCGCCGAGTATGTCGAGAGCTTCCTGACTGACCATCATATCAAGGCGCTGGTCTTCGTGCCCCTCGTCTCGCAGTCGGACAGGGCCCCGGTCTTCGGCTACATGGTGATCTTCACCTCTACAACCCATGACCTCGAAGAGGAGCGGCTTCTCTTCCAGGAGCTCGGGCAGACGATCTCCAAGTCGATCCTCTCGCTGAAGCGCAAGGAGGAGAACGAGCAGCTCGAGCGGGAGCGACTCGAGAGTTACCGAGAGATGCTCTTCGCCATGGCGGACCTCATCGAGAAGCGGGACAACTACACGGCAGGACATACCCGGCGGGTCTCCGAGTATGCCATGAAGATCGGGAGGGCGATGGGACTCGACGAACAGCAGCTCTCGGACCTCAATGAGGCATCCATGCTGCATGACATCGGGAAGATCGTGACACCTGACTCGGTACTGCTGAAGCCGGGAAGACTAACTGCCAAGGAGTACCAGCTGATCAAGGACCACGTCATAGCTGGGGCCGAGGTCCTCGGGGAGATCGGGTTCTTCAGGAGCCTGAGGGACATCATGGTCTACCACCATGAGAAGTATGACGGCACCGGCTACCCGAAGGGGCTTACTGGTGATGCAATCCCCCTGCTCTCCCGCATCATGGCAGTCGCGGACTCCTTCGATGCCATGACCACTAACAGGATCTACAAGAAACGCAGGACGATCGAGAATGCACTTGAGGAACTTACCGCCTGCAGCGGCACACAGTTCGACCCGAGGGTCGTTGGGTATGCCGTCTCCGCCCTCAAGGATGTCACCGAGGAGAACTCCGTCAGCCAGCTGCCGGTAAGCGGCTCTGATTTCGAGCGGATGGCCTACCACTTCAAGGACAACACGACAAACCTCTACAACAAGTCGTTCCTCTCGGTCTTCATAGAGACAGAGGAGTGGCGGTCACAGATCTGCTGCGGGATGCATATAGCGTTGAAGGGCTTCGATGCCTACAGCATTTCAGCTGGCTGGGAGACCGGAAGGACCCTGCTCGCAGGTTTCGCCTCTCGCATGGAGGCAACCTACCCTGATTCGTTCATCTTCCGCATCGCACGCAGTGCCTTCGTGATCCTCTCGAGGGAGCCCCAGGATTTCGCAAGCTTCATAGAAGCGCAGACAGCCATGCTGGAGGAACACGGGATCACCCTTACCGCAGAGGCAATCGACCTGGATGCCGATGGGATCAGGGAGCGGTTGTAGGGACGTACCAAAGCTGAACTTCTTTGGTATTTCAATCTGCATTCCCCGAAGCTTTCTCTGAACTTTAAGTCCGCATGAGCTGTAGTATGAATAGATCAGTTAACGTGAACGTGAGCAAAGCTTGCCGCAGTCTGCTCATCCTTCCCAGAACAAGTCCCTCTTAAGAGTTCCTGAATGATCTCATGCTTCGCATCGATGATTCCGCAGCGTCTTGACAGGAGCGATACAACAAAAGAGTTCAAGCTTACCCCGTTCTCGGCAGCTTTCAGGACAAGTTCCTTATGCAGCTGTTGCGGGGTACGCACTACGAACCTACCGCTGTACTCTTTCGGGGAGCAAATTTCCGGTTCCGGGATCGGATCCTGATTCTCAAGGGTAACAGATATCCAAGATTCCATTGCATCCTTGATCATCTCATAAGCTTCCTCTATGGAACCTCCACACGACATACATCCACTCAGTTCCTTCACCGCGATAAAAACAGAACCATCCTCCTGTCTGATCGTTTCAAAGGTATACGGTAATCTCAAATACTCATCTACCGTTTTCATGCAGTACCCATCCTTTAAGATCCAGTATGTTGATAATCGCATCAACTGTTGACTGATTCACCGAATTGTGTTTTGCGACAGTTATTTTCTCAGCAGTTTCCGCATTCCTATAGGTATAATGGGAACTCCCCCGCTTTGGCTGCTTGGGGATAAACCCGAAATCCTTGAGGATCCGGTCTAACGTCGCAAAATCAACATCCGTCCTATTACGTAAGACAGACTCTATTCTTTTCCGTCTCTTTGACACTGACGCCACCTGTATTAGTACTATATTTGATACTAAATAACAAGAGTTTCATCGATACGTTGTACACTATAAGAGGAGTCAAAAAGACACAATTCCCATTTCCGGGTATAGAGACCTGTGCAATGAGTGATCCGTATAAAGATATACCCAAGTATACCAAGACTGCAGTTGTGTGTAGGGGGTCGGGTACCGCTCTCTATCCCAGGCAACGTCTGATAGGCCCTGCTCAACAGATGAACTGGTCCTTGCCCTGGGCTTTTGCCTGGAAGAGGAGCTTATCGGCATGGTCGATCAACTCGATCGTTGACTCACCCCGCAGCTCGACGAGCCCGCCGCTCAGGGTGACCTTCCTGCCGGGAAGCAGGTCCAGGCGATGGATCGCATCGGAGAGCTCAGTAACGAGGGGCTTCGCCTCCCCGAGGGTGGTTGCCGGCATGATGATGAGGAACTCATCCCCGCCGTACCGGCCGGCCTGGTCCGCAGGCCTCACAACCTGCTTGATGGTCTTCGCCACCTCTATGAGCACCTTGTCGCCGGAGAGGTGGCCGAACCCCTCATTGATCTGCTTGAAGTCATCCACGTCGAAGAGGAAGAGTGCTAACGGCTTCTCATTCTCCAGGGCCTGCTCGATCTCGCTCGAGAGCGTCTCGAAGGAGGCCTCATGGGTGAGTAGGTCGGTCATCTGGTCATGCCTCACCATCCTGACGAGCCGACGGTTCTGGATCTCCAGGGCTCGTTTCGCCCGGAAGTTCGAGATCATCAGCGCGAGGGAGACACGGCCGAAGAGCCAGGAGAGGAAGATCGAAATCGCGGCATTGCTTCCAGTGACGGCATTCTGTGCAGGTATGTCCTGGAACCTGGGCAGGAAGAAGAGGAAGACAGCAAGGGAGATCCCAAGCAGGATCCCATGCCTCAGGGGATTGAGGTAGATGAAGAGACTGATTCCCATGGCAAAGATCAGATAGACATGCACCAGGTCGAAGGACTTGACCGTATGGAGCGTGAGCGCGATCCCGAAAGCCAGGAAGGTCGCTATGTAGAGACAGAGGCTGAACTGCGACAAGCCAAGTCGGTTCAATGCGATACGCTTCCATGAGATGAACAGCAGGGGCACGGTGACCAGGTTCGAGATGAGGAACGGGAGGATGATGTACCCCGTATCCATGAGCTTGTCAGAACCGAGGTAGACGAAGATCTCCATGAAGAAGAGGATGGGAGCCACGATCATCATCCGGTGGAGGTTCAGCGTAAGAAGCTCCAGCGCCATCTCCCCGCGTTCTATCTTCTGAGTAAGGATGTTCGTACGTCTTCCCATTGACCTATGCCTGTGTCCCCTGTGTGAATTTGCATCAGTATATGACAGAATCGGGCTGAGATGAAGGAAATTCTTCTTCCTACAGCCGAACATGAACAATATTTCAGGTATTCTTTTCCTGTTTCAGGGTATAGAGATACACTTCCCCCAGCAGTCCCGCGGGTTCTGTCCCATATTCAGGGGTATAAAGGGAGCCATGGGGATGGAAATCCTCCCAGCTGATCCTGCTGCAGACATTCGCTGACCGGTGGAGCGGCCCGAGGAGATTCCTGAGGCTGCCGATGATCTCGATCTCCACCCTATGCTCCCGTTCGGGGTCCAGCAGCCCGCTAACGGGTATAGCCCTCTCCCGCAATGCATAGATCGGCTCTCCCCCATCGATCCGGATCACAGCAAGGGTCCCGGAGAACTCCCCGAGCTTGAGCATGAGCTGCCGGGAAGCATCCTGTTTCCCTACAGCCGGGACGGTATAGCGGTAGGTACAGCTCCCCGGGTAGTGAAACAGACCCTGGGTCGTCCAGTCACCCCGTCTCAGGTGAGTCGGCAGTGACGTGATCTGCCGGTCAGGGCTCACCCCGAAGGCACCGATGATGTAGATATTCTCAAACTCGGTCGCCGCGGTGTAATCGAGGGACAGCTCGAGGGTATTCTCTCCTGCAACGAGGGATGGCATCTTCCACTTCTGGAAGTCCCGGTCGATGAACCAGTCATCTGTCAGGCTGCAGGGATCTCCATTACAGGTAATCCTCATGTCCTGCGACTTCTCCACGACAGCGAAGACTTCCCCATCGGGGATCTCATCGCTCGTGAAGGTGAACTGCAGTACCACCGGGTACGAGGTGTCATCGTCGATCCAGAGGTAGCGCTGGGGTCCACCGTTGTAATAGACCGGCTGCATGCCGAACTGCTCCCGCAGGAGCTTCTGGGCAATCCACACCGGCTGTTCTTCCTCCCAGGGTCCATCACCGACCCTGATACGGCACCGGTCAAGGGTCAAGCCGTTCTCCCCGGAGAGTTCGACCTGGCATACGGCAGGGAACCCGTAGACCAGGGAGACCGAGTCATGGGGGTGGTGATACGCAGGAGTCAGTGCCCTCACCTCTTCTGGCTCTTCATCATATGCGATGAAGAAGACCTTCGTCTCCTCAGCAGAGAAGGTGATCTTGGTCTCCATACGGTCAGAATTGAGTGACCGCACCGCCACTGGGGACGTATCACCGGTGAGGAGATCGAGTTGGGTGACCCTGCCCCTGCAGGAGATGAGAAGCAGTACATCATCTATCTCGGTATCACCAGTATGGGTGACCGTGATGATCCTTCCAGACTCCACCTCCCGGGTCATCGAGAGTATCCTCTTCACATCATTCCCGTGGCGGTCGAGGATGCGTACCGGTCGCTTGATGAGGGTATCGAGGCATGAAGCCAACTCGCTGACGGACTCGACCTGGTGCACACGCTCATGTGCGATCAGGCAGTCGAGCTCATCGGTCTCCAGGGCATCGATCATCTTCGGGAAGGGTGCCATCCAGGCGATATGTCCACCCGCATCGAGGAACTCCTGCAGCAGCAGTACGGTCGAATCCATCAGGGTCTCGACCGGCGGCACCACAATACACGAGTAGGAGTGGAAGCCGACCTTCAGCCGACCCTCTTCGATGCTTCCTGATTCCTTCATGATGAGCTCATCGCCGAAGTCGAAGTCGAACTGCAGCCTCAGCAGCTCTTCAGTCAGCCGGTTGTACCAGTCACCTTCCCGGTTGAGGTCGGTGAAATGCCGATCGAGCCAGCCCATGTTCATATATACCTTCGAGAGGTCCTCATCAGGGGAGGACCCTGACTTCATCCAGAACGTCCCTACCGGGTGGACCATGAGGATCTCTCGGTGGACGGTCCCAGCCCTCGTGCAGGCCCCGAGACGCGCGAAGTAGTCCTCGAGCAGGTGTGAGTGCTCCCACCAGGGTGCCTGGTAGTTGAAGGCAGGCGGGTAGTCCCGCTTCCTGCAGCCAGTGATCGAATAGAGGGCAAGGTGCTGGCAACGGCGCGTCACGCCCATGATGTACTGCCAGTCACCGAGACGCTTCTGCCCTGCGAAGGAGAACTCCCAGCCGGTACAGCCGTACATCTCGCTGACGACCATCTCCCTCCGGAACTGGTTTGCCACGCTGGTACACTGCTTCACGGTGAGGTACTCCTCCCGCTGGTCGCCGAGCAGGTCTATCCCCGGTGCATGCATCCAGCGGTAGTGGGGCATGACAGCCCCGCTGCAGCGGACCCCATAGCCGAGGTCGTTCTCATAGAGCATATGGCCGGTAAGGGAGAGGTCCCGCTCATCGCACCAATCATGGAGCTGTCTCGTATAGGAGGAGACGAAGAGCTCAGTCACGCTGAGCCAGTAGTCATACCGCATCTTCTCCATGCCGGAGCCCTCGAAGAAGAGCAGCGGGAGGCCGAGCAGCATGGAATAACCCCGTTTCTGTTCGAAGAACCGCAGCAGGTCCCCGCCCCAGGGAAGCCAGGGGCGCCCCTCGGTGAAGGAAGAGAAGAAGTCGCAGACATTCGGCTCATCGGTGAAGAACCCCTTCACTACCGTTCCGAAGCTGTCGCTGAACCGCTTGGCATACTGCTCATGGGTGAGGTCAAGGAAGCGGCGTACGGCTTCGGGGTTGAGGTTGTCGCTCGGGGCAGAGCCGTTGTACCACTCGGAAGGGCCCGAGGTCTCTACCCTGAAGGCTAGGAGTTCACCGGGAAGGTCAGCCGGACCTGCATCTTCTGAAGGAAGCTGCTCGAAGCTGAACAGGTGGCTGGACTCCGGGTCTCGTTCGATCCGGTAGATGGCAAGGATGGATGCCTCCGCATGGAGGCTGCGTACCGTACTACGGTATGATGCAGGGCTGTCTATGGGGAGGATCTCGATCGTCAGGCCCTTCGCAGAGAAAGCCGCGGGGTCCGCCGCACTGACGGCTCCCCCTGCGCTTCCCGAGGGCCAGGTATCCTCATCGTAGATCCAGACCTCCATGCCGGTACGTCCCGCATGGTCGATGACCGCATCGGTGCAGTCCATCCACTCCTTCGAGAGGTACTCCGTCTCGAGTCCATCTCTGGAGTGGATGAATACCCCCCCAATATGCTTCTCACGCATCCCCTCGAGCTGTTCGAGGAGCCGCTGCTTATCCAGTGCGTCATTCCATGCCCAGAACGGGGCTGCATGGTACTTCGTACCGGCAGCCCGTTCGATCACATCCTTGAGCGTTTCCATCATTCAGCCGGTGTGCTGCAGCTACATGAACCGGTTGGGGATGTACATCACGATATCCGGCACATAGGTGATCAGCACCAAAACGATGATCATGACGATGATCATCGGTATGATCTCCCGTATGACCCCGCTTATCTTGGTCTTGCCAAGTCCCGCGACTATGAAGAGCAGCATACCGAACGGTGGCGTTGACAGTCCGATCATCATGTTGAAGCAGATGATGACGCCGAAGTGGACCAGGTCGATCCCGAACGCCCTCACCAGGGGGAGGACCATCGGTACGAACACCAGCTGGATCGTGCTGACATCAAGGACACAGCCGAGCAGGAGGAATACGACATTGACGACCATGAGGAAGACCATCTTGTTCTCGGTGATCCCCATGACGACCGATGCTACCGCTCTCGGCACCTGCTCGAGTGCGATGATGTAGCTGAAGAGCATCGAGGTACCGGCAAGCAGCGCGAGGGTCGCGGTGTTGGCTGCACTCTTCTTGATGATCCTCCAGAACTTCTCAGGCCCGAGGTTCCGGTAGAGGAGGACCGAGATGAGGATCGCGTAGGAAGATGCGAGGGCCCCTGCTTCCGTCGGGGTCACGACACCGAGGTAGATACCCCCGAGGAGGAGTATGACGGTGAATAACGCCGGGAAGGCAGTGATGGATACCCGGATGAACTGACGGACAGCCATCTGTTCGCCTCGCGGATACTTCCGCTTCGCGGAGATGAACGCTACGTAGAGCATGAGCACGATCGAGAGGAGGATCCCGGGGATCATACCGCCCATGAAGAGCTTCCCGATCGAGGCACCGGAGAGCATGGCATAGATGACCATCGGGATACTCGGTGGGAAGATCGGCCCGACGGTTGCCGAGGCAGCGGTGAGTGCGCAGCTGAAGGCGGGATCGTACCCTTCCTTCTTCATCTGCTCGATCTCCATGAGCCCGATACCGGATGCATCGGCGATAGCCGAACCGGTCATGCCTGAGAATATGAGGGAGGCAGCGACGTTCACCTGTGCGGTACCGCCGCGAAGTCTCCCGAAAAGACCATTACAGAACTTGAAGAGCTTGTCGGTCACCTCGCCTTCGTTCATGACGTTCGCCATGAAGATGAAGAGCGGGGCCGCGAGCATCGTGTAGTTCGAGAACATGTTCCCGGTCATGACCGTGAACACCTGCTCGAGGGACCGTCCGCTCAGGATGAAATAGGCGATCGAAGCAGAGAGCATCGCCATGGATACCGGCATCCTGATGATGAAGCAGAGCGCCAGGACGAGAAACAGGATCAGTACAATATTCATGACAGCTCACCTTCCTTCTTGGTCAGTTCGTTACGCAGGTTCTTGATGTGTCTCACCGACCCCATGACGCTCCTGACGAGCATCTCTGCGAACATGTAGATCAGCGGGGAGAAGACGACCGTGTAGGGCATCTTCAATACTCCCGTCACCATCTTCTTCCCCAGGAGGGAGTGGACCGATGGGATGAACACGATAGACAGCAGGGCTACAAGGATGAGGCTGCTCAGGATCTCGAAGACGATCTTCATCCTCGGCCCCACACTGTCATAGACCAGTCCGAACACAACGTGCTCATCATGCTTCATGGCTCTTCCTACTCCGAAGAACATCGTCCACATATAAGCGAGGATACTGATCTCATACGCCCAGGGTACCGGGGTCTTCAATACATAGCGAGATACGATCGTCACCATGAAGGTGACGAAGATCAGGAGAAACGTCAGGTTCGGGATGATGGTACCGAGCAGGTACATCACAGCCTTACCGATCTTCTTTAGCACATCCATTATTTTTTCCTACTTCCTACCGTGTGTTCCCAGCCCGGATGCGGGCTGGGTTGTTTCATATACAGGTATGGAGGACTCCCTAGGCAGAAGTCACTCCATACCGAATGTTGCGTGTGATAAATCGTCTTAAGTCAGACGGTTATTTAGCCATTGCCTGGACTTTGTTGTACAGGTCCATATCCCAGGTTGAGGTCATGGCAGTGTTGGCAGCGTATGCAGCCTGAACGTTGTCCCTGAACTCAGTGATGTCAGGATGGGTAACGGTGAGGCCTTCGCTCTCGAAGAATGCCACGAGGTTGTTCTCACGGTCGATCCTCTCCTTGTCATTGACTGCGATAGCATAGGTAGCAGCTTCCTTGACGGCAGCCTGCTGGTCAGCAGTCAGTGAGTTCCACTTGTCCATGTTGACACAGGGCATGATGGAGTCGATGACGTGGTTGGTGATTGCCAGGTACTTGGTTACCTCATAGAACTTAGCACTCTCGACTGTCGGGAGCGGGTTGTCCTGTCCACCGACAGCACCAGTCTGGAGTGCGGTGTAGAGCTCGCTGAAGGAGAGAGGGGTCGGGTTTGCGCCGAGGGCCTTCCCTAAGAAGAGCCATGACTCTGAACCAGGCATTCGCAGGAGGACGCCCTTCATGTCATCATAGCTGTCGATCTTCTTGTCCTTGGTGTTCACGACACGTGAACCGAGGTACATGCTGCCGAGGGGCTCGAGACCGAGCTTCCTGACGTCCGGCCAGATGTTATACTTGGCGATGTCGCCGTTGAGGACTGAAGTCATGTGGTCGTATGAACTGAAGAAGTATCCTGACCCGAACATACTGAATGAGGGGATCTGGGTAGCGAGTGTCGGGAATGAGATGTACGCCATGTCAGCCTGTCCGCTGATCAGGGCATCGTACTCGTTCTCCTGGGTGAAGAGAGTAGCACTGTCATAGACCTTGACGTCGATTGACCCGCCGGAGAGTT
Source organism: Spirochaetia bacterium (assembly GCA_963677595.1). Classification (GTDB taxonomy): domain Bacteria; phylum Spirochaetota; class Spirochaetia; order CAKZLE01; family CAKZLE01; genus CAKZLE01. Next base: position 3,396,588 of record OY782041.1, on the reverse strand, counting down.
CTTCACACTTCTCCTCGAATGCATACATAGCCTCGGTATGGGAATCTCCCGGGATCGAGACTGAGGTGAAGATAAGTTCTACGGGCTTGATACCTTCGGGTTCCTGTGATCCCTGGGCCCAGATCAGTGATCCGGTTGCCAGTACGAGAACCATCATCAGCAAAGCGATCTTTTTCATAGTTAGCTCCTTGTTTTTTATTTATTATACCCTGTAACGGGTCTAATTCCAAATACCAATCTGTGAACGCATGAGGTTCACCGACCTGCGCATCTGCTCGACTTCCATCTGGCGGCTGGGGGTGAACTTGGTGAAGTCCTGCACCCGGCTGAAGAGGTTGATGTCCAGCCCCTCGAGTTCCATGTGGTACTTCGAGTTGACGGGGTAGTACTGGCACTCGATGGTGCTGGCGAACCCCAGGAGGTCCTGCAGTACTTCAGCCTTCTTCGGCTCCTTCTGGTAGTTCGCGCACAGCCAGCTGTAGAGATCTGCATGGAAGTTCGCCATGACGCCGCTGTAGCCTGAGATCCCCATCCGAAGGCTCTCGAGCAGGGTCGCCGCATTGGCGTTGAAGATCTTTAAGGGGGTACCCTCGACTGCCTGGACTTTCGCCTTCAGCTCGGGCAGGCTGCAGCAGGTATCCTTGAGGAAGCTGAACCGGCCGGTCCCTGCGCACCACGCCAGGAGTTCGGGGGACATGAGCCGCTTGTAGGGGTACGGGCACTCATAGATGCCGAAGCTGTCAGCCTTCACACCGGTGATCAGGGCCTCGATATGGCGTTTTGCGACATCATCACCCTCCTCCGGGGCTGCGAACTGGTTGGAGATGAAGACATAGGAGTCAGCACCTGCATCGACCATGCTCTGGGCTTCGGAGATCTGCTCCTCCAGGGTCGGGGCGACATGGCCTGACACCACGATGCCCAGTCCTTTCGGCCTGTTCTTGATGATGAAGGAGGCCAGCTCGAACCGCTCCTCCTTCGAGAGGAAGAACATCTCACTCGACTGGCATACGGCGAAGATGCCGGTGACCTTCTGGGAAGCATACCACTGGAGTATTTCCAGGACACCATCATAATCGATCTTATTGTCTTCCGTGTACGGGGTAATCATGACCGGCCATACACCGCTGGAAATTGATCTGCTCATCTCCCACATCCTTCCTGTAATCTATAACGATTGTTTTTTTGTCTGATTCAACGGTATCTGTAGTATAATGAGATTAGTGTACTGGAACATTCAGGTTTATCTTTAGTACTATTTCAAACATCGGAGGAGCTGATATTGCTGGAGATCATTGATGAATTCTGCTGGGAGAAGCATAACAAGATCCTGACCTGCGACATGCACGGGATACAGGGGCTGAAGAATGTGGCCTACTGGAACATGCCCACGGCCTTGAAGCCGGCACCGCTGCACCACCACCCCGACATCCTGGAGCTCCACTGCATGGTCAAGGGGCGGAGGACCAGTCATGTCCATGGGAAGACCTACTCCCTGACCGGGAACGAGATGTTGATCACCTTCCCCTATGAACCCCATTACACGAGCGCCAATGACCTGAGTCCCTGCTCCTTCTACGGGTTCCAGATCGATGTCAGCAGCAGGGAGCACCTCCTCGGGCTCAACCGTGAATACTCGCTGGCCCTCTTCGAGATCCTCACGACCCTCGAACACCGGCACCTGCGGTACACCTCGAGCGATGAGAAACTGCTCAGCCTTGCCTTCGAGAACATCAGCGACGGGGAACCCGCGACGGTGATGCTCGGGGTACAGTACCTGAGCTGCTTCCTCTTCAAGATCCCGGAGTTCATCCCGATCAGGAAGGAGAAGAACATAACCGATGAGAACATAAAGCGGGTGCTAGACCATATCGACCGGCAGTACCGGGAAGCCCTGCATCTCAAGGAGCTTGCCGCTATCTCAGGCTACTCGCTCTCCAGGTTCAAGGGCAAGTTCAAGGAGGTCGTCGGGATCACCCCGGCGAACTATATCACCTTCAAGAAACTGGAGTACGCGAAGCTCCAGCTTGCTGGGACCGACCTGCCGATCACCCAGATCGCCCTGGATGCCGGGTTCTCCTCGAGCAACTACTTCTGTACGGTATTCCACAACTACACCCAGTTCACCCCGACCGACTTCCGCAGGACCTACCTGGAGCGGAAGGCGATCCACGATGCGAAGGGGTCAGACTAACCCCTCTTCAGGTTCCTCAGGACATTGGCACTCATCGTGTTCATCGGGCAGACCCCGCACCAGGTCCTCGGTTTATAGAGGATGGCAAGTACCGTCCCCAGCACCGTGGAGGTGAACATGATCGAGTAGAGCCGGTAGGAGAAGTGGATCAGGACATCGGGGATGCGATCGAGTACCACCAGCTGGGGAAGACTCCAAGGGATCTCCAGGAAGATCAGGAATCTGACCCTGTCGATGGGGGCGAGCTTCCCCTGGGAGACCATAAAGGTAGACAGGCCGATGAACATGAGGTTGACGCAGAAATAGGAGAGTACGATCTGCCGCGTCTTCGCGGAGACGAGGCTCCGCGGCACCGGTTTGCGCAGCGAGAACCTGCCGATCTTCGTCAGGTAGTCTGCGCGGGGGCAGGCTCCCTGGCACCAGGAGAGCTTCCGGTCACGGTAGACCATGATGAAGGGGATGACCATGCACAGCAGGGCCAGCAGTGAGAACGTGATATTCACGAAGCCGCTGATGAAGAAGGCGATCGTGATGATGAAGAGGAGATTCTTTGCTGTTCGTGTACTCATACCCCATATATACTGATAGGTGGCATAGGGGGTCAATATAATTCTGACTATTTAAGTAAGTTTTATTGAAAGACAGGACCGTATTCACCGATAACCTCACTTCACTACCGGGGACCATGCCCAGAGACTACCCTCGATTGGGGATGCGACACTATACGGGATGCATGCTATACTGTTCATGATCATTCGATAAGGAACAATACCGTGGAGAGCATGACAGTCGAATATAAACGGGAACTCACTGATGATCTTGAGAAAGAGGTCGCAGCATTCCTGAATGCTTCCGGTGGGGAACTGTTCATCGGGATGGATGATGATGGAGGTGTGTACGGGATACCGGAACCGGACTCGACAGCCCTTGCCGTCATAGACCGGATCAAGAACAATATCCTCCCGGCGACATTAGGCCTTTTCAATGTAGAAGTGAAACATGATGAGCATACCCCATTCATCTTCCTCACCATCGCCCAGGGCTTGGAGAAGCCCTATTACCTCAAGAAATATGGGATGAGTCCAAAGGGCTGCTATACCCGTATCGGTTCCCAGTCCTCCCCGATGACCTTGAAGCTTATAGCAGAGCTGCGTTCCCAACGGGTTGCACATACCTTGAGCAATGCCCTTTCCCCGAACCAGCACCTATCGTTCACCCAGCTGAAGATCTACTATGCCGAAAAAGGATTTGATACCGGTGGTGAATTCTTCCTGCGGAACCTCGGGCTGCTCACGGACGATGGCAGGTACAACTATGCAGCCTATCTCATGGCAGACAACAACGGCAACTCGATGAAGGTTGCGAGATTCCGGGGGACGAAGAAGCTCGATATACTCGAACGCAATGAGTACGGCCGCAGCTGCCTGATCAAGTCAACCTACCAGATCCTCGATAAGCTCGAAGTCATCAACAGCACGATCGTACGGGTCGGTGGAGCAGCTGCAAGGAGAGAGTTCCGTCTCGTTGAGAAAGATGCCCTGCGGGAGGCTGTCCTCAATGCGATACTCCATAATGACTATATACACGGCTCATACCCGGTGGTCGAAGTATATGATGACCGCATCGATGTCGTCTCAAGCGGGGGTCTCCCGGTCGGCATGACTGAGGATGAGTTCTTTGCAGGGAGGTCACACCCCCGCAACCGGGAGCTCATGCGTATCTTCTCCGATATGGACCTGTGTGAGCAGCTTGGTTCAGGGATGAAGAAGATCTTGAGGACCTACCCCAGGGACATCTTCGATATTTCAGAACACTTCATCGCAGCAGGCTTCCACTATAATAAGGAAGCTGTAGCCATCCTGAAGGAACAGGCCGATGGCGGATTAAATGGCGGATTAAATGGCGGTGTAAACAGCAGTGTCCATGACTCCGGGACCAAGCTTTCAGTGAATACCCAGGTAGTTCTGGAAGCACTGAAGGAAGACGGGACTTTGACGCAGAAACAGCTGGCTGACCTAACGGGGTTGTCTCTACGAACCGTGCAGAGAGCCCTGCAGGAATTGATAGAACGCAAGTTCATCGTCCGGGAGGGAGCTAAGAAGAACGGCCGGTATCGCGTGACTTTGTCTTACTGATCGCCCTGCGGTGGAAGTACCCTACTTCTTCAGCAGGGATTCATCCACCCCGGCACCTTCTGCTGCCCGTGCGATGGCCTTGATCCCGTTGATGCAGCCGTTCTTCGAGGCATAGCCCTCTTCCGAGATGGCCACGTTCTGTCCGTTCGCGGCGATCATGCGGTAGCGGTACTGCCCTGCCTTGTCAAAGTACATCTCATACTTCGGGCACTTCTTCTCCTGGGGTTTCTGCAGCGTCTGGTCCTCGATATCGATCTCGGAGTTCTTCCTGATCGTCTCGATACCTGCCCTGCAGGTACTCAAAGAAGCGTAGTTCTTGCTGGTGAGGATCGTCTGGCTGTTCCCCGCAGCGAGACTAAAGCGGTAGAACCCCTTCGGGGTCTTCTTGATCATGAATGTCCCTGCCATTTGTCTTTCTCCTTACGTCTTGATATCTACAATATACTAAGAAATCATGACAGAATGAGTAAGAATTTGATGAGATTGTTGGGTCAGCCTGCATCATCGGTCGAGAATGCGCCGTATGAACCCCAGGACGAGTGTGAGGGGCTCCCCCCTGAAGAAGACCATACCCCCGTGGTCTGCCTGGTCGAGGCAGTAGAACTCGACGGCCTTGCCGCAGTCCCTCATATGCTCATAGAGCATCACGCCCTGCTCGAAGGGGACGGTGCGGTCCCGGTTCCCGTGGATGAGGAGTGTCGGCGGCAGGTCCCGCGAGGCTGTGACATAGTTCGTGATGACCGTGGGTTCTACCAGCTCCGGGTGTTCGAGGACGTTCTTCCGGCCGATGAGATAGCCTCTCGGGCTCTCTGCTGCCGTATGGTCATAGGCTGTCGGGTAGAGGTGCATCTGCCCGATATGGACGGGGGCGTAGAAGCTCACGACTGCGTTGATGCTGCAGCTCTCACCAGGTTCGGGTTCTTCAGGGTCGATGAGTTCTTCATCCCCGGTGAAGGCGGCAAGCAATGCGGTATGCCCGCCGGAGGAGGTCCCGAAGAGGACGATGCGGTCAGGATCTACCGAATAGCGGGACGCATGCCGCCGTAAGAACCTGACCGCCTCCTTGGCATCATGGACCTGCGAGGGGAAGTATGCTCCTTCCTCGGTAGGACGGTACTCCACGAGCGCTACAGTGTACCCCTGCTCAGCAAGGGGGTAGACTCTTGGGACCGCAGAGAGGATGTCCTGGGCATGCCAGCCTGACCCCTGGATGAAGACGATCGTCGGCAGGGACTGGTCAAGGACCTCATCTGCGGCGGGCTTGTCCCTGCCGAAGGGATAGGGTTCGAGGATCTCGAGGTGGAGGGGTCTGTCGTCCCTTACAGCATAGACCACGTGCTGGTGCCATCGGATATTGAGCAGGGAGGTGTCGGCAGCGATGCGCTGCATCCCCTCAGAGGAGACCTCCCGTGCAGGGAACTCGTCATAACTCAAAGAGGGGATCACTTCCTCTTCCTGCAGGTACTCTTGCTCCCCCCGCCGAAGATGATGGAGAGCCCGATGACATAGCCGAAGTTGTACCAGTTGCCGTTGTTATAGATCTCATAGAAGCCGATCCGGTCGCTGAACAGCGATATGATGAAGGTAACCGGGGTGATGATCCCATGCCAGAGTCCCTGCCAGAACCCCGCGACCTCATCCTCGGCCTCGACCTTCTGCTCGAAGGCATTCGCCTCGGCGGCACAGCCGGTCAACACTGCCAGCAGGAGCAGGCAGGCGATAATGATCATGAATCTCTGCATAGGAACCTCCAAACACAACTTTACTATTCTGCAGTATACCACATTCCCCGTCATGGGGATGTAAGATATCGGTTACGAATCAGCTCACTCGATGAGCATCTGCACCCCGCCCTCCGGCGAGACGCTGTAGGAGAAGGTGAACGGGCCCTCTGCCGGGATGGGGTTCCCCATGAAGGCGAAGATCGGCCCGACCATGCTCTTGATCCCGGCATCGAGGGACTCGACCTCCATCGAGAAGTCGACTGACTCCATGTCCTGCTCACTGTTTAGTGCAGCCTTCATCGCACCGGTACCCGAGAGGATACTCGAATCGAGGGCGATGTTCTTCACATCGAGCGTGTCAGGGGAGGTCGCCATGTCGAGGGAGAGCTCCTCGACGGACACATCCTGGAGAAATGCACCGAGGACCGACTCGAAGCCCATGAGGTCGGTCTCGCTGATCACCGACTGGTCGATCGAGGCGGTCGTGTCACGGAGGGTGAGCTGGATCGTGTTCTCCGTCTCGAAGAGGACCGATAAGTCCCCGTTCAGGAGGGCCTGCTTCACATCCCCGTCGACGGTCGCCTCGAGGGAGCCTATCTCAGTGACCATACCCGAATCAGCGGAGACGCTGCGCATATCCTCGGCGGTGATCACGGCATGGTGGATCCTGGCATCACTCCCTTCGAGGGCCTTCTGGGAGAAGTCCCCGTCCGTCGCGATCGAGACAGACCCGAAGCTGAGGTCCACCCCCTGCTCTCTGCTTCTGACGGCTAGGTTGGTCGCGAAGGCTTCGGCCCCTGAGACCTTTGCGTCCCCGTTCTTCAGGTGGCTCTGCCCGACCTCGCCGGTCACGGTCAAGTTGAGGCTGTCCATGCTGGTCTGGAGGTCAGAATCGGCGACGGTGAGGGCGATGGAACTCCCGTTGACCTGGGCCCGGCTCAAGGCCCCGGTCTTCGCGTTCACCGCTGCCTTGACGATCTCGCCCGGGATGAGGATCACCTCGAGGAGGCCCGCCTTCACCATGACCTGCTGCTCCTCGAGCGCGAGGTCGACATCGGACATCGAGATCTTCCCGTTGACCGCATCCATGGTTATATCGGAGTAGGAGACATGGTCCTCCATGCCGCTCGATGAGACGAAGGACTCGAGCTGTCCCGCAACCTCCTTCTCGACGGTGTCATTGACGACCTGGAGGCCGATCAGGGCGATGACCCCGAGGATCACCAGTACGGTGACGAGGTTCAAGAGAAACGGTATCTTCCTTCGCATGGGTTTCACTCCTGTGTATCACGCATTCCTGTGACACACAGTATACACTATCTGATCGAATTTGATAAACAGAAGAGCGATTCATTCATCTCTTCGCAGCGCTTTCGGCCTCCCGATGATCTCGGAGAGGATGACCGCACGCTTGCCGACCGGGTAGGACTCGATCCGCAGCAGCGGATGTTCCCTCACCCGCTGGGGTAGAGGTACCGGGACCGGCTTCTCTGCCGGGGGCGGCTGCCCGAAGCGGCGGGTCGCAGCCTGCGGCGGAGGTCCCGGTTCAGGGACCTTAGGCCTGGGAGTGAATGAGAGGGGTGTGGGGTACTCTTCTGAAGGCAGGGCCGGCTCTCGGGTACGCCGTCGCTTCCCTGGGGGAGTCGGGCTGCTGCGGGGAGCTTCCTTCCTCCCCTTCACACCCCTCCTGCGGACGAGCATGATGATGTAGAGCGGAACGACCACCATGACCAGCGAGAAGATCGACGATAAGATCTCAGCTATCCTGTCCATTCCCTACCCCTCAGATCGGCTTGTCGGGTTCTTCCTTCCCTTCCTTACTGATACTCTCACGCATGGCTGTGTCAGCCTTGATGTTGTTCATCCGGTAATAGTCCATGATCCCGAGGTTGCCCTTCCTGAAGGCCTCGGCCATGGCCTTGGGAACCTCCGCCTCGGCGAGGACGACCTTGGCCCGATTCTCCTGGACCTGGGCGAGCATCTCCTGCTCGCGGGCCTTCGCGAGGGCCCTTCGCTTCTCGGCCTCGGCCTGGAACCGCCGCTTGTCCGCTTCAGCCTGGTCGGCCTGCAGCTTCGCGCCGACGTTGTTTCCCACGTCGATGTCCGCGATATCGATGGAGAGGATCTCGAAGGCCGTCCCGGCATCGAGTCCCTTCTCGAGGACCAGCTTGGAGATGTTGTCCGGGTTCTCGAGGACCGCCTTGTAGTCCTTCGAGGAGCCGATCGTGGTGACGATCCCCTCCCCGACACGGGCGATGATCGTCTCCTCGGTGGCACCGCCGACGAGCCGTTCGATGTTGGCCCGTACGGTGATCCTCACCCTGACCTTCAGCTGTATCCCGTCCTTGGCAACAGCCTCGATGGACTGCTTGCCCTTCGTGACGTCTGGGCAGTCGATGACCTTCGGGTTGACGCTCGTCTTCACGGCTTCCAGGACATCGCGCCCTGCCAGGTCGATCGCAGCCGCCTTCTGGAAGGTCAGCGGTATGTTCGCCTTGTTCGCGGCTACCAGGGCAAGGCTCACCTTGAGCACGTCGCCCTTCGCCAGGTAGTGAGTCTCGAGCAGGTCTGTGTCGATGGGAAGCCCCGCCTTCACGAGCATGATCCTCGCATTGACGATGACATTCGGGTTCACCCTCCTGAGCCACATCCCGATGACCTTCGAGATCGCTACCGGGGCACCTGAGAGCAGTGCCCTGAACCAGAGCCCGAAGAACTTGATAAAGATAAAGAGTATCGCGAGTGCGACGATTCCGATCGCGACATACAGTACGATATACAGCATAGGGCTGCGCCTCCTTCCGTTATGTTCGTTCCCTTACGACGATCCTGTTCCCGTTCACTTCCGACACGACGATCGGTGTCCCCTTCCCGATGAACTCACCGGAGGTCATGACCTGCAGGATCTTTCCCGCAATCTCGGCCTTGCCTGACGGCCGGAGGACGGTCACGGCAATCCCTTCCTGCCCGAGCAGTTCGTCTTCCACACTCGCCTCCTGGGAGGTGAACCCCTTTTCGGCATCCTGGTTGAGGGAGAGCGTCAGCCGCTTGAAGGGGGTATACTTGGGGATGAGGAAGGCAAGGATGCCGAAGACGATGAACCCGGCGATGAGGTTCCCCGCTACGAGCAGGATGTTCCTGCCGAGGAGGTCCCACTGCCAGGGGAGTTCGGGAACGACGAAGTCCTGCATCGAGAGGACGAGCCCGAGGCCCATCATGACGATGCCTGAGATCCCGACCACGCCGAACCCGGGGATGGCGAAGATCTCGATGATGAGCAGTGCGATCCCGATGACGAAGAAGAGGAGCTCCACGGACCCGACGGTCCCGAGCAGCATGTTCCCGGCGAAGAGCGCTGAGAACGCGACGAGTGCGACGGCTCCCGGGACCCCGAAGCCGGGGCTCGTGATCTCCATGAAGAGTGCGATGATCCCGATGAGGATCAGCACGCTGGTGACCACCGTACCGGTGAGCAGCCTGACGGCAAGGTCAGCCGCTGACGGGGAGAGCTCCACGAGACGGTGCGAGCCGATGCCCTCGGACTCGATGACCGCGTCGGTAGACGAGAGGGTGCCCGAGGAGACACCGTAGGCGGAGAGCTGTTCTGCTGTCAGGGAGAGCAGTTTCCCCTCTGCAGAGATGACCTTCCCCTCCACGATCGCTGCATCCTCGCCCGAGGTGCGCAGCAGCGTCTCATACTCATTGCGGGTCATGACCTCCATCTTCCCGTCGATGAAGACCTCGAGGATCTCGAGGTCCCGGTCAACCATGGCAAGGGCGACCGCTGACGGGTAGCCGTTCTTCTCGGCAAGGGAGGCCATCTGGGCCCGGATCGCACTCACGGTCTTCTCACCAGCCGATTCCATGGTGCCCTCGGCTGTCTGCATGACCGGTTCGGCGGACCCCATGGAGGTCCCCGGGGCCATGTAGATCCGGTCTGCCGAGAAGGCGATCAGGGCGCCGGCCGACCAGCTGACGGCACTGCCCTCCGGCTTGAGGCCCACATAGGCGACCGTCGTGATGTCCTGGAGGGATCCGATGAGGGTAGTGATCTGGAGGGCGGAGTCTACCCTCCCCCCGAAGGTGTCGATATCGAAGATGATGTGGGTCGCATCATCGTTTCTCGCCTTCTCTATCCCGCGTCGGAGGAAGACGGTAAGGCCCTGGTCGATCTCTCCTGTGACTGGTATGACATACACAGAATCGGATGACTGAGCAGAGAGGACAGCACCAGGGACCATGAGCAGCACCAATACGAGAGCTGCCTTCAGGATCGCTGAACTCTTCATACTTCATGGTAAATCCGGGGTATACGGTTGTCAAGCTATGGGGGTCGAGATGGGTCGATTATGAGGCCCGGCTGGGCGTTCCCTCCCCCTGCTGTACCCAAACCATACACTCTTTGTGAATATTACATTTGTAAAGTTTTATTTCATATTTTTACAATTGACAAATACATGATTCTGTCCTATAGTACAAACACGATAGAGAGAACTGTTCCTGGTAAGGGATCGAATATAAAGGAGCTGGCAATGGCACTTTCAAAGAAGACGCATGAGGAACTCTACCGAAAGATGGTACAGACGAGAGAGTTCGAGGAGAAGGCTGCGAAGCTGTTCATACAGGGGAAGGTCCACGGGACCGCCCACTTCTGCATCGGGGAAGAGGCTACCGGCATCGGGGTCTGCTCTGCACTCGAGAAGGAAGACTACATCCTCCAGACCCACCGGGGCCACAACCAAGGCATCGGCAAGGGGATGGACATCAACCGGATGATGGCCGAGTTCCTCGGCAAAGAGACCGGTTACTGCAAGGGAAAAGGCGGCTGCATGCATATCGCTGACTTCTCGGTGGGCTCCCTCGGGGCGAACGGTATCGTCGGCGGCGGTATCCCCATCGCGACCGGGGCCGCACTGAGCCAGAAGTACAAGGGGCAGAAGAACATCACCGTCTGCTTCTTCGGGGACGGGGCTACCAATGAGGGAGCGTTCCACGAGTCGCTCAACCTCGCCTCCGTCTGGAAGCTGCCGGTACTCTTCGTCTGCACCAACAACCTCTACGGGATGTCCACTTCGGTCGAGAAGTCGATGAACATCACCGATATCTCGGTACGGGCCGACAGCTACGGCATGAAGGGGCTCGCACTCGATGGAAACGACGTCGTCACCATCTATGAGGAGACGTTGAAGGCCAAGGAATACATACTCGAGAACGGCCCGATGCTCATGGTGCTCAATACCTACCGCTGGATGGGCCACTCGAAGAGTGACGCCCAGCTCTACCGCACGAAGGAAGAGGTAAACGCATGGAAGGAGAAATGCCCCATCAAGCGTCACCGGGAGTACCTGATCGATAGCGGCATCCTCAGTGAGCAGGAGGTCGAGGCTATCAACATACAGTCGAAACAGGATATCGAGGACGCTGTCGCGTTCGCCGAGGGCAGCCCGGAACCGAAGATCGAGAACATCTTTGACGATGTGTATGCAGACTAGGAGAGAATGATGAGAACTATCACATATGCACAGGCCATCAACGAGGCGATGAGCGAGGAGATGAGGAAGGACGAGAACGTCTTCCTCATGGGAGAGGATGTCGGCATCTACGGCGGGGCCTTCGGCGTTTCCCGCGGTATGTTCGAGGAGTTCGGTGAGGCCCGCGTCATGGACACCCCGATCTCGGAGCTGGTGATCACCGGCTGCGCAGCCGGTGCAGCGATGACCGGGCTCAGGCCGATCGTGGAGCTCATGTTCAGCGACTTCATCACCCTCGCCATGGAACAGCTGGTCAACCAGGCTGCTAAGAACCGGTTCCAGTTCGGCGGGCAGGGGGCTGTCCCGATGGTCCTGAGGACCCCGGGCGGGTCAGGCACCGGGGCTGCAGAGCAGCACAGCCAGTCCCTCGAAGCCTGGGTCTGCCATGTACCGGGGCTGAAGGTCGTGATCCCATCGACCCCCTACGATGCGAAGGGCCTGCTCAAGGCGTCCATGCGGGACAACAACCCCGTCGTCTTCATCGAGCAGAAGCTGCTCTACCGGACGAAGGGAGAGGTCCCCGAGGTGGAGGATGACTACATCATCGAACTCGGCAAGGCCGATATCAAGCGGGAAGGGACCGATGTGACGATCATCACCTACGGGCGAATGGTCCAGCGGTGTCTTGACGTGGCAGAGAAGTTCTCCGGGGAGGGAGTCGAGGTCGAGGTCATCGACATCAGGACCCTCGTCCCGCTCGACAAGGAGTGCCTCATCGAATCTGCGAAGAAGACCGGCAAGGTGCTCGTTGTCCATGAAGCCTGCCAGACCGGCGGCTACGGCGGCGAGCTCGTGAGCACCATCGTCGACAGCGATGCCTTCTTCTACCTTGACGCACCGGTGAAGCGGCTCGGCGGGCTTGATGTGCCGATCCCCTACAACCCGCAACTCGAGGCCCAGGTAGTTCCCACAGAGGATAAGATCACAGCAGCACTCCGAGCGCTGTTATAGGAGGATCATCATGGCAGAACCTATCATCATGCCGAAGACCGGCATGGCTATGGAAGAAGGCGTCATCATCGAGTGGCTGAAGGCTGTCGGGGATACGATCGAGAAGGGAGACATCCTCGCCGAGATCGAGACCGACAAGTCCACCATGGAACTCGAGTCGGATGCCGAAGGCATCCTCCTGAAACTCGTCTACGAAGCTGGGGCGACCGTCCCCGTCACCGTACCGATCGCCTGGATCGGCAAGGAGGGCGAGACGGTCCCCGAACCTGAAGCTGTACAGCAAACGATGCAAGAAGATACGGCGGCACCTGCGGAAGCGGTAACCCCCGCAGCAGAAACGGCACCAGCAGCCCCCGGCAATGGGCTGAAGGCGACCCCTGCTGCACGCAGAGTCGCAGGCGAGAAGCAGATCTCACTCGAAGGGGTCACCCCGTCCGGCAGATACGGGGAGATTAGGGAGCGTGATGTACTCGCAATCCCTGAAGTGAAGGCCACCCCCCTCGCCGCACGGATGGCAGCAGCCCAGGGCGTGGACCTCTCCACAGTCAAGGGAAGCGGTCACGGCGGCAAAGTCTTCTCTGATGACCTCACCTATGCCCTGAGCGAGGAAGAACTCCAAGCGAGTGCAGCCGAAGACCGGGTAGTCCCGCTGACCACGATCCAGAAGATCACCGGGAAGCGGCTGCTCATGAGCGCACAGCAGATACCGACGGTCACCTCCAACATGAAGGCTGACGTCACGGAACTGCTGAAGATACGTACTCAGGTCAACGCGTCGATCGAGCAGAAGCTGACCATCAATGACTTCGTCCTCCTCGCCGTAGCCAAGGCGCTCAAGCTCCACCCGAGGATGAACTCCACCCTGGACGGGGAGAACCTCATCTACAAGGGATCGATCAACCTCGGCATGGCGGTAGCCACCCCGAAGGGCCTCGTGGTCCCGGTCATCACCCAGGCAGACAGGCGATGCCTCTCAAGCCTCTCGGCGAAGGCAAGGGAACTTGCCGCTGCAGGCCGCGAGGGGAAGCTCAGGCCCGACGACCTGAGCGGGGCGACCTTCTCTATATCGAACATCGGGATGTACGGCGTGAGCTCCTTCTCCCCGATCATCAACCCGCCTGAGGCGGGGATCCTTGGTGTCTGCGCCATCGAAGGGGTACCGAAGATCGTTGACGGACAGCTCGTCGAACGGCAGGTCATGGGGCTGAGCCTTACCTACGACCACCGCATCGTGGACGGTGCGGAGTCCTCGCTCTTCCTGAAGTCTGTCAGGGACTTCCTCGAAGCTCCCCTGACGATGCTCATCTAAGGGGGTACCACCATGGCAGAAACGAAGAAGAAGGACGTGATCGTCATCGGCGGGGGACCCGCAGGCTATGTGGCAGCGATCAAGGCCGCACGCTGCGGAGCCTCGGTCATGATCATCGAGAAGGATACTGTTGGCGGCACCTGCCTCAACCGGGGCTGCATCCCCACCAAGTACTACCTCAAGAGCGCGGAGCTGCTCCTCGAACTCAGCCAGCTCAAGCGTCGGGGCATCACCCTCGCCGACCCGACGGCCTCGATCGACATGGCGAAATCGGTGAAGGACAAGAACCTGGTCGTGAAGAAGCTCACAGCAGGGGTACGAAGCCTCCTGACGGGCAATGGTGTCGAGATCGTGAACGGTACGGGAAGGCTGCTCAGTCCGACCGAGGTGGAGATCGACGGCAAGGAGACGGTAAAGACGAAGGCGGTCATCCTCGCCGGCGGCTCCAAGGCGGTCAAGATCCCGATCCCCGGTGTAGAGTCCTCCCTGGTGCTCACCAGCGACGAGATCCTCGACCTCCAGACTATCCCCGACCGGCTCGCCGTCATAGGCGGCGGGGTCATCGGGATCGAGATGGGGATCATCTTCAATGCCTTCGGCTCTAAAGTCTCGATCATCGAGCTCGAGGAACGGGTCCTCCCCTTCATGGACGAGGAAGTCTCCTCCACCCTCGCGAAGAAGCTCAAGGGGATGGGAATCTCCGTCAATACCGGGGTGAAGCTCGAGAAGATCGTCGAGCACGATGCAACTCTTGACCTTAACCTGTCGGACGGGAAGCAGGTCTCCGCCGACCTTGCCCTCCTCTCCATCGGGCGGACCTCCGACCTCTCCTGCACCGGTGATATCGAAGGGCTTCAGATCGAACGGAACAAGGTCTTCGCCAACGAGTTCGGTGAGACGAACATCCCCGGGGTATATGCGGTCGGCGACTTGAACGGGAAGAAGATGCTCGCCCATGCGGCCTTCAAGATGGGAGAGACGGCGGCAGTGAACGCATGCATCCATGCCGGTGTCCTGACCGCCCGTAAAGAGTCCGCGGACCTCAGGTACGTACCGTCAGCGGTCTATTCCATGCCGGAAGTCGGCTGCGTCGGCCTCACCGAGGAAGAAGCTGCCTCCCAATATGACATTACCATCGGCAGATTCCCCCTCGCGGCAAACGGCAGGGCCCTTGCCGCAGGGTCACCTGAAGGATTCGTGAAGGTCATCGCTGAGAAGAGGTACGGCAGGATCCTCGGTGTCCATATCGTCGGCCATAACGCATCGGAGATCATCAATGAGGCTGCTGCCCTGATGGCCATGGAGATCACCGTCTTTGAGGTCGCCTCCATCATCCACGGGCACCCCACGGTCGGGGAAGCCTTCATGGAGGCAGCAGCAGACTGCCTGAAAGCCTGCCTCCATCTCCCTCCCCGTCCCTAACAGAGAGGTCCCGGCATCGATTTCGGTCCCGGGTCTCTCTTGATACAGGACGGCCAAACAGGATACTATCATAGGGAAGCGGAGGAGCAGGGTTGAACAGGAGACGGGATCAGTATATCCAGATCGCGAGACGGTATTATATCGATGAGATCTCACAGCAGCAGATAGCCAAGGAGTTCGAACTGTCCAGGCCGACGGTCTCTAACATCCTCAAGAAGTGCCGCGAGATGGGGATCGTCGAGATCAGGATCAAGGACGGGTCTCCCCTGACCACAGCCCTCGGAGAACAGCTCAAGCGGAAGTACGGCCTTCGTGAGGCGATCGTCATCCCGTCCGAGGATGATGAGACTTCCCTGCTCAGCAGGATCGGTGCTGCCGCGGCAGACCTGACCTCCTCGATGCTGCATGACGGCATCCAGATCGGCATCGCCTGGGGGACGACCCTCTACCAGATGGTCCACCAGATCCAGCCTGCCCAGCTCTCCGGTGCCAATGTCATCCAGCTCATGGGCGGCTTCGGGGCTGAGAACCCCCATTACGACGGGTCCGAGCTGGCTCGGGACCTCTCAAAGACGATCCATGCCGACTACTACCCCATCCAGAGCCCGGTCATCGTCAAGAACATCGTGGTCAAGGAGATGCTCATGAAGGAACCGAGCATCGAGAAGACTCTGAGGATGATGAGCAGTCTCGAGGTGGCGTTCGTCGGCTTGAGCTCGATCGACCCCGAGAACAGTGCCCTCGTACGATCGGGTTTTCTCTCCTACGATGAAGCTGCCCGCCTGCAGGCTGCCGGCGGCGTGGGACATATCTGCGGGTACAGCTATGACCGGGACGGCCGCTGCATGGATATCCCCATCAACGAGCGGATCATCGGGATCGCCTTCGATGACTTCCTCCGCATCCCGGTCAGGGTCGGTGTCGCCTGCGGCTGCCACAAGGCTGATGCCATCCAGGCCTCCCTGAGGGGGGGACACCTCACTACCCTGATCACCGATGAGCTCGCGGCATCTGAACTGATCTCACGATAGCAGCTTCCTGATCTCCTCACCTAGTACCGTCAACCCCTGTATGATCCGTGCACGATCCATGAACGAGAAGTTGATCCTCAAGGTATGCTCATGGCCCTCAGTGGTGAAGAACGCACCGCCGGGCACGAAGGCAACCCTGCGCTCGATGCAGCGTGAGAGGAGCTCCCGGGCATGAACCTGGGGCGGCAGCTCCACCCAGATGAAGAGCCCGCCTGCCGGGCGGCTGTAGGTGACCGAAGGGGGGAACACCCGCTCCATGGTCGCCAGGGCGGTATCCCGTCTCTCGCGGTAGGTCTCCACGATCTGCGCGATATGGGAGTCGATGTCATTGAGCTCCAGGTACTTGGAGATCACCATCTGGGTGAAGGTGCTGCACTGCAGGTCCACTCCCTGCTTCACCTGGACATACTTCCCGATGAGGTCGGCCTCCCCTGCGACCCACCCGATCCGGTAGCCGGGACAGAAGATCTTGGAGAAGGTCCCGATGTCAATGACCATCCCCGAGGGGGAGAAGGATGAGATCGACGGCAGGGATTGACCCTCGAACCGCAGTTCCCCGTAGGGGTTGTCCTCGATGACCATGACGCCATATGAGGCGGCAAGAGCTGCGATCCGCTTCCGCCGCCCCAGGGCCAGGGTTCTCCCCGTGGGGTTCTGGAAGTCCGGTACGGTATAGATGAGCTTCACGGGGGAGTATCGGGAGAGGATCCGCTCGAGGTCCTCCGGGTCCATACCCTCCTCATCGGTGGCGACCTCGGCAAACCGGCACTCATACGCCTTGAAGGCGCTGATCGCCGCCAGGTAGGTCGGGGACTCGCACACCACGATATCATCGGGGTCGAGGAAGACCATGCCGGTCAGGTCAAGGGCCTGCTGTGCACCATGGGTGACCAGCACCTCGTCAGGGGTATAGGAGGTCCCGAGATGGGTGTTCATCCGCGAAGCTATCCACTCCCGGAGCGGGGGATAGCCCTCGGTCGGGGAGTACTGGAGGGCCTTCATCCCCTCCTCTTCGAGGACCAGCCGGTTGGCTGTGAGGATCTCTGCCACGGGGAAATGCTCCGGGGCCGGGAGGCCACCGGCAAAGGAGATCATATCAGGCTGGCGGGTGAGCTTGAGGATCTCCCTGATGTCCGAACTCCTCATCCTCGACATTCTGCTCGCAAACTGATGGTTCATCTGCGGCTCCTTCTATCTCCATGGTAGCGCTTAAGCGGGGGAAGTCAAGCTTCTTCAGGGAAAACAGGTTACGAGATGTCTGAGATCATATCATCCAACGTGATGAGTTCCAGGTTCGCAAGGTTCCTGCTCATGGTGATCAGCTGCTCTTCAAACCCGGACTTCGAGAATAGGATATAATGGGCTTCCGTATGGGGTATGAGTTCTGATCGTGATACGAGTTTCTTATACTCTCTGATACCCACGAGCTTGTTGGTGAATGTACACTCTGCAAACAGCATACAGTCTTTTCCCATACCGACGATATCTATCTCCTCCTGTTTGCGTGCTGCCTTGTCAGGTCCCCACCATCTCCCGATCTCAAGGATCAGGAACGGGTTGCTCTGTTTCCTGTTCCTCCTGACCAGATACTCTTTGCATACCTGCTCAAAGACAAAACCCAGATAGGAGGAGAGCTTCCCCTTGACTTCAGTTTCATAGATAAGGTCTCCAAGTTCCTGTTCGATCACTGCGACATACGGGTTGATGAAACGATAGAAGAAATCAAACAGACTATCTGAGATCCTGTAGATGGTTTTCCTGGATTTCTTCTCCCCGATCGGGGTTATCCGATCTATGATTCTCAATCTGAGCAGATTCCTCATATAGACTGAGGTCTTGGCTGTGGATTCTTTGATGGCGGTGGCTATATCATTGAGCTTGATGGCCCCCCCGGCAATTGCCTCGATGATACTGATATAGACAGCCGGGCTCTTGAGTTCCTGCTTGATCAGGAATTCCGGTTCACGATAGAGATAGGATGTTTTTTCGAATACCTTGGTCTGCATATTATCATCAAGAGACAGATCTGGTGAGAACTGCAGCAGATATTGGGGAATCCCTCCCAAGACCCCGTATGCGGTAATACTGTCTTCTGCATTGTAGGAGGGGAAGAACTGTTTTGCATGGAAATAATCAAGTGGAGGTATCTCCATCTGGCCGGTTCTTCGTCCAAACAGCGGGCTCTTATAGGAAAGGACCTCATGCTCCATGAAGCTGATCGATGAGCCGCACAACACGATGAACAGTTTGGTATCAGCGAATACATGGTCAATGCTGTTCTGCAGGATCGAGAGCATGCCCATATGAGATCTCGCCAAATACGGGAACTCATCAAGGATCAGAAGGGTTCGTTCATCTTTTGCTTGTTCCCCCAGGAAAGAGAAGGCATCTTCCCAACGTACAAATTGAGGAGTATGCCTGGCCAACGGGTAATGCTTCATGATCTGAGAAGAGAACTCCTGCAACCCACGGGTCTCAGAATGTTCTGTTGCAACATGGAAGATCGTATTCTTACCTTTCGAGAATTCTGTGAGAAGTCGAGTCTTCCCGACTCTTCGCCTCCCATACATGACAATGCACTGGAAACGATCCTCTTCGTACCATCTGGCAAGTCTCTCCATCTCATACTCTCTACCGATGAACCTCATTTCATCTCCTTCTGCTTCTCTCCTATAGTTTAGTAAATCTTGTTTTAGTAAATCTATCTTTAGTATAAAACACCGGATGTAGGAAGTCAACAAAGATGCAGGTGTAGAAATTGAGATTGGAATAGATTCAGGATTCCTGATGTCCACCCATCCTGTTCAACTCAACCAGTTTCTGTGGTATAGTGGTTCTGGTCTGAGATCACAGGCAGGAGGTACTACCATGGGAGAAGCACGATACGTCGTATATCTGAGATCCCGGTTCGGGATGCTCAAGGTCGAATGCAGTGACACGGCCCTTGTCTCTGTAAGGATAACCGTACAACCCGGGGAAGATTCGTCCAATGGACTCTGCCGCGAGGTGGGGAACCAGCTGGAGGAGTACTTTGCCGGTAAGCGAAGGACCTTCGACCTGCCCCTCGACCCGGTGGGAACGGAGTTCCAGCGGAAGGTCTGGGAGGCCCTGCAGGCCATCCCCTATGGAGCAAGAAGGACCTACGGGGAGATCGCCGCTGTAGTCGGGAACCCGAAGGCGTCCCGTGCGGTCGGCATGGCGAACAACCGCAACCCGATCATGATCATCATCCCCTGCCACCGTGTCGTCGGTGCAGACGGGGCCCTCACCGGCTATGCCGGGGGACTGGAGATGAAGCAGACCCTCCTGGAGCTTGAAGCAGGCAGCAGCAGCCGCGCATGATCATCTCTGCGAGCATCAGGACTGACATCCCCTCCCTCTACGCCCCCTGGTTCATGAACCGGCTGAGAGCGGGGTATGTGATGGTGCAGAACCCGCGCAATCCCCTGCGCTGTTCCCGGGTCACCCTCACCCCAGAGGTGGTTGACATGATCGTTTTCTGGTCGAAGAACCCGGGTCCCATCATCGATTACCTGCCGCAAGTTGACAGCCTCGGGTTCGACTATCTCTTCCAGGTAACCATCACCCCCTATGGGAAGGAGATCGAGGCGGGGTTGCCGGACAAAGAGCTTATCATGGATGACTTCTGCAGGATCAGCGACCTGATCGGGCAGGAGCGGACCATCTGGCGGTATGATCCGATCATCCTCAGTGATGAACTTACCGTGGACTACCACCTCAAAGCCTTCAACAAGATGGCCTCACGCCTGGCAGGACATACCAGCCGGTGCGTGCTGAGCTTCGTGGATCTCTACAGCTCAGTCTACCGCAGGACCCGGGAGCATATCTCTTATGACCTCCGGGAGGAGTATTTCCATCAGCTGGGAAGAGGGTTCGCCGATACTGCGGCGCAGTATGGGATCGAGCTGTCCACCTGTGCCGAGCCAGTCGACCTCTCACCATACGACATAGGACACGGGGCCTGTATCGACCGGGAACTCATCGAGTCACTGCTCGGCAGCACCATCAATGCAGGACCCAACGTGAACCGGCGTCCCGGCTGCCGGTGCATCGAGCACCTCGACATCGGGAGCTATGACAGCTGTACCAACGGCTGCAGCTACTGCTATGCCGTCTCTGATACCAGGAGGGCAGCCCTCAACCGTCGAAGGCACGATCCTGACTCCCCGCTGCTCATCGGACAGCTGACCGATGAGTATACCATCACCGAGAAACAGCAGAAGTCCCTGAAGACCGGGCAGCCATGGCTCCTGTGAGAGCCGAGGCTTCTGTGATGGTTGCAGTGTTTCGATTATAGGGTATACTCTCACTATGGAGATACGATCACTGACGATTGATGATTACGCTTGTGTCCTCGCCCTCTGGAAGAGGACGCCCGGGATGGGACTCAGGTCCCTTGACGACTCACGGGAGGGGATCGGCAGGTTCCTGGAAAGGAACCCGAAGACGAACTTCATCCTCATCGATGGCAAACAGGTCGCTGGGGCCATCCTCTGCGGTCATGACGGCAGGAGAGGGTACATCTACCATGCGGTGGTGGATGAAGCCTACCGCAGGCAGGGATACGGGAAACAGCTGGTAGATCGTGTTCTTACTGCACTGCAGGAAGAGGGGATCAAGAAGGCCGCCCTGGTGGTCTTTGCCGACAACCTGGGGGGCAACAGGTTCTGGGAGGCCCTTGGTTTCACCTGCAGGGAAGACCTGACCTACCGTAACAGAATTATAGATCCGGAGAACATATGAACCTTACAGAAGAACTCAAGTTGATCGCCGAACATGCAGAGATCGATGTGCTCGGCTTCACCGATGCCTCACCCTTCACGGGGTATGCATGGAAGGAGTCGAAGAGGATCGACCCAAGGCTCACGATGCCAGAGGCACAGTCGATCATCGTCGCAGGCATCTACATCGGCGGGATGACCCTCCCGGACTGGGAGAGTCCGCAGCTCGGCAGGACGAGCAGGCTCTACCTCTCCTCCTATTTCTCAGATGTCATCTCCCCGCTTCAGCCCCTGCAGGAGCACCTCACCTCCCGGGGATACCGGGCTGTTACCTGCGACAGCATCGACGGGGAGTCATCGAGCATCCCGCTCAAGCTCGCAGCCGTTCGGGCAGGGCTCGGATGGCAGGGACGGCATACGCTCCTGATCACGAGGAAGTACGGCACCTTCCTTGCCCTGGGCGGCATCATCACCGATGCGGGGCTGGATTATCCTGCGAAGGTCGAAAAGAACCGGTGCGGGGCATGCTCCCGCTGCCGGGAGGCTTGTCCCCTCGGGGCCCTCGATACCGAGTTCAAGCTCGATTGGCAGAGCTGTCTCTCCTACCAGCTGCAGACAGAGGAGATAGCCGAGGAGGCAGTCTCCGTGATGGGGAACCGGGTCGGGGACTGCGAGATATGCCAGGAGGCTTGCCCGTGGAACCAGGGACACCTGAAGAAGCCCCTCGAGACCCCGATGACCAAACGGTTCGGAGAGCAGCGTGATGCACTGCGTGAGTTCTTCGACATCAGGAACCTCGCAGGTTTGACTGAGCAGGAGTACGCATCACGTCTCGGATACCTCCGCACCGATATCCCCTACGCCACCTTCATGAGGAACGTGGGCCTGGTGCTGAAGCAGCAGGGCAGCCGGGAGGATTAGAAGATGAGGGGAAAGACGACCGCCACGAAATAGGACCAGAGGAAGAACACCGTCAAGAACTGTCTCTGGACGTTCAGTACCGAGGAGAAGGGGACCTTCTTCCTAAGGAACCGCAGGTAGTGCCAACCGGTGAGCAGCAGGTTGGCAAAGAGGATGAGGTTGATCCCCGTTGCCGCAAGCCTGTTGGGAGAGAGGCCGTACTCCAGGAGGCGGGAGAGGATCCCGACCATGGCGATCACGTCAAGCAGCAGGGTCAGGATGATCAGTGCACAGGAGATGTGATCCTGGAATCCGACCGGGGCGCCCTCCTCCCTCACGGCCATGGTAAAGATGACCAGCGCCAGCACGAGCAGCTGGACTGCATCAGCAAGGATGAGCATGTCCCGGCTGGTCATCAAAAGCCGTACATTTCCCAGTGAGAAGATGCAGAAGATCGTCAGGGCGAGCCCGAAGAGCGGCGAGAAGATCCGCGCGAGGATCGAGGCAAGGCTCTCAGAGACCTGGCGCTTCATCTCAACCAGGTAGCCTGCGACGACGAGTGCCAGCGGGAAGCCCCAGGTGAACACCCATCTCAGGAAGAAGGTCTCGACATCAGCCCCGACAGCATCGAAGAGACCGATCATCAGCATGCTGATGACCATGCCCCCGATCCAGATCAGGCCGGTGTAGATGACTACCTCCCCGGTATACCGGAGAAAGCGCATCTGTGCATCCGTGTCACGCCATTTCCCGCCGGTGTGTATGAGACTCGAGAAGAGCCAGAGGGAGATCGGCAGATGGATGATCGAGAGGATGCGGGTATCTTCCGTGAAGAGGGACGGCACGAGACCTGCGATGAACGGAAGTACATAGGCCAGGGCCATACCGATGAGCACCTTCGACGGCAGTGACTGCCGCAGGAGGTACCAGAGGGTGAGCGGCAGGATCGAATAATAGCCCAGGTAGTAGAGATAGGTCACAAGATGGGCATCCGTGGTGATATCCAGCCCGAGGAGGCCCGGGAGCTGGGACAGGACAACCCCGAGGATAAGGGCAGCCGCGAAGAAGCGGTTATCCTTCCGCTTGAGTGAAGAATGGGAGGAAGGACCTCTTCGGGTCATCCTTCCCCAGAGCTGCAGTCCCGCGATCCTGGTGGTATCTGCCAGTTCTGCATTGTCGGGCAGGATACGCTGCAAGGCGATGAGCACGGCTTCCTGTTCCTGCAGGCCTGATGCGACCAGCTCAGATGCCGATGCAGCCGCTTCCTGCGACAAGCGCTCTGCAGCTTCGATGCTGCAGGCCCTTCTCCGTACGAGGTCTTCCTTCCAGGCTGTCAGTTCACGCTCAAGGGAATTCATAAGCTTCACCCTCCTGTGGGACCAGAGGCCCTTCATCAATCTACCACAGGAAGGTCAGGAATTGAAGCGTTTCTTTCTAAACCTATCAGGTCACCAGGTTATAGTTCCAGCGGGTGATGCCGCCGAAATCGACGACGTTGGTGTAGCCGAGATCCTTGAGGATGACGGCAGCGGCATGGGACCTGCTCCCAGACCTGCAGTAGACGATGATCAGTGCATCCTTGGCGACCTTCGGGGGATTGGCTTCTATATCAGTGACGGAGAGGTTCTCCGCAGTCGTTATATGCCCTGATTCGTATTCCGGTGCCGTCCTGACATCGAGCAGGAGGTAGTCGGAGGACTGCTTCTGTATCAGCCCGAAGAGCTGTGCCGGGTCGGTATAATCAGTCTCCTGCTCCTTGTTCCCTGCCGCGAACAGCACGGCTGCCGTGACGAGGCCCAACACTATCACAATCATCACTATCTTTCTCATGGTTTTCTCCTATGAAGAAGATAGTAATTTCTGAGTTATTTGGTCAACTTTAAAATGCATGACTAGTAGACGTTCTGGCCGAAGAGGTTCTGCATGACAAAGAGCAGGATGAAGGAGATGCCCCCTGCCGCTGCCGGGGTCACGACCCAGCCGATGCTGATCTTGCCCATGACCCGCAGGTTGATGTTCCTCCCCGCCTTCGCGATGCCGATCCCCAGCACGGCACCCACCACTGCCTGTGAACTCGATACCGGGATCAGCGGCAGCGCGGGGAGCCCGATGGAGCGTATCCAGTCATGCAGGGACTGAGAAGCGAAGAGGAAGAGGACGAGGGAGCTTGAGAGGACCACGATGAAGGCTGTGACCGGGGAGAGCTTGAAGATGTTCTTTCCCACGGTCTCCATCACCCTCCTCGAGTAGGTCGCGATCCCGATTGCGATGGAGACTCCACCGATGAGGAAGAGCACCTGCATGCTGCTCAGCGTCACCGGTCCGAAGAGGTTCACCGCGGTAAAGGGGGAAGCAGGGACGAAGACTCCCATGACGTTCGCTATGTTGTTCGCCCCGAGGCTGTAGGCACCGAATGCACCGGCGATCAGCAGCAGGACCCGTGTGACGGCATCCTGCCTGAGCAGGTGGATCCTTGACCTGCGAAGCAGACCACGGATGAGGAAGTAGAGCATGAGGGCGATCGCCGCAGAGAGGATGGGGCAGAGGACCCAGGTCAGGACGATCTTCGAGACGACCTGGATGTCCGTCGGGGTCCCGGAGAAGAGGTTCCAGCCGATGATCGCCCCGACGATCGCCTGGGAGGTAGAAACAGGGAGCTTGAAGCGGGTCATGAGGAAGACCGTCAGGCCGGAAGAGAGCGCCACAATGAATGCCCCGGGCATGGCCGAGACCTCTCCGAGCTTCCCGAGCCCATGGGCGGCACCGGATCCGCTGATCACGGCACCGAGGATGACGAAGACACTCCCCACGAGGGCAGCCTGCCTGAAGGTGATCATCTTCGAACCGACCGCCGTGCCGAAGATGTTCGCCGCGTCATTGGCCCCGAGGGACCAGCCGAGGAAGAGACCGCTCGAGAGGAAGACCAGGATCAGTACCCCATTCATTGTGTGCGCTCCTAGATGGTCCGCTTGATCGCTGCGACAGAGAGCCGCTCGCAGACGGACTCGGCTGCATCCGACACACTCGCGATATGGATGGTGAAGTCCCGGAGCTGGAGCTTCCCGGAGAGGTCAAGGGTGTCATCAGCGAAGATCCGCTCCTTGATCTGCAGTTCTATGATGTCAGCCTCATGCTCGTAGAAGAAGGTCTTGTTGATGTAGTCCCCTATGAGGTGCACCTCCGTGAAGAAGGCCCTTGAAGCCAGCACGGTCTGGTCCATCGCCAGGGATGAGGCTTCGGCAAGCCGCTTGAAGTCCGGTACCAGGGCTGCAGGGACTGCAGGGCTCTCGATCCTGAAATCCTGCAGCACGTCCTTCGTGAGGTCGATGACATTGTCGATGTTCTCGAGCAGACTCAACACATCACCCCTCGATTCGGGGATGAGCATCCTCGTATAGAGCTCGTGGCGGATCTCGCGGCGCTGATCATCGACCTCGGACTCGAGCTTCCCTACCCGCTCGAGCTGCTCGCAGAAGGTCTCCCGGTTCCCGTCCAGGTATGCATCAAGGGCGGACCGAAAGAGCAGGGCTGCCCGGGAGATATCATCGAGCAGGGAATCGAGCTTCGAGATGAGGCCCGCTGTATGTTTGAATATGGACTGCATGGCTCCTCCTCCAGCTACAGTATACCACAGGAGGGGCAGTCCCATACCGCTCATTTCGTAAAAGGATCCCACCTGCGGTGTCTGGCACCCTGCCAGTCGATCTCATACGGATTTCATAAGAATTTCCTTGTTCCCGCACCCGTTGTCTTATATATTCTATAACGTAGCGTCGAAAGAAATGAGTAAGGAATGAGTAATGATACGGAATTTTTCAGAGATCGAAGCGATGCTTCGGGAGAGCGAAGAGCAGAAGGCACGGAGTGTCGGCGTGGTCTGTGCCCATGACCGCCACACCCTCGAGTCCATCAGGCAGGCTCAGGAGTCACACAGCATCCATGCCGTCCTCATCGGGGACGAGGGAGAGATCAGGAGGATCACCTCCGAGATCGGGATGGAGAGTGAGGATATCACGATCATCCCCTCCTCAACTGACGCTGACAGTGCGGAGATCGGGGTCATGCTCGCAGGGAAGCAGGAGATCGATGTCCTCGTGAAGGGTAACATCCCGACACGGGAGTTCCTCTCCGCAGTCGTCGACTCCGAGAAGGGAATCAGGAGGGATGGTGCCCTCCTGAGCCACCTCGCGATCCTATCGCTGCCCAACTACCACAAACTCCTTGCCATCACCGATGGCGGAATGGTCATAAAGCCGGACCTCGAGCAGAAGCGGCAGCTCATCGGCAACGCAGTGGACCTCTTCAGCTGTCTTGGCTACGAGAAGCCCAATGTCGCTGTCCTCACGGCCGTGGAGACGGTCTTCCCCAAGCTGCAGGACACCGTCGATGCCGCAGCGCTCAAGCAGATGAACGTAGATGGGACGATCCCCGGCTGCCTCGTCGAAGGACCGATCTCCTACGACCTGGCGTTCTCGAAGAGTTCTGCAGTCATCAAGGGGTATGAGAGCGAGATCACCGGCGAGCCGGACATCCTCCTCGTACCGGATATCACGACGGGGAACATCCTCGCGAAAGCCCTGATCTACTCAGCCGGGGCGACCATGGCCGGGGTCACCACCGGGGCTACCGTCCCCATCGTCCTCACCTCACGGGGGGCCGGTGCGCAGGAACGGTACTACTCGATCATCCTCGCCGCCCTCTGCAGATGATTTCCCTTGCATGATACGTCTCCCTGCGGGAGAATGGAGGGAGAGGATATCGCATATGAGCTATGACATACTCGTGATCAACCCAGGCAGCACCTCGACCGATGTCGCCATCTACCGCGACAGGAAGGAGCTCTTCTGCCGGAAACTCCACCACAGGGGGGAGGAGCTCGACCGGTTCCCCACCGCAGTCAGCCAGCTCGATTTTCGGCTCCAGGCAGTCAGGGAGTTCTTGGATGAGGAGTATCCTGACACCTCAGGTCTCTCCTGCGTCATCGGCAGGGGCGGTGCCGGCCTCAAGCCGGTCGCTGCCGGCGGCTACACGGTCAATGACCTCATGGTAAGGAGGCTTACCGAGCATCCTCTCATGGACCATGCATCGAACCTCGGGGCACTGCTTGCCCGAACGATCGCCGATAATCTTGGCCTACCGGCATACATCTACGACCCCGTGACCATCGATGAGCTCGATGGGGTCGCTCGCTTCTCGGGTCTCCCGCAGATCGAGCGGGTCAGTACCTTCCATGCGCTCAACTCACGGGCTGCTGCTATGGCAACAGCGCATGAGATGCAGCTCGAACTCACCAGTGCGAACTTCATCGTCGCCCACCTCGGAGGCGGGATCTCCCTGTGTGCCCTCAAGGGCGGCAGGGCAGTCGATATCTGCTCAGATGACGAGGGACCATTCTCCCCGGAGAGGTCCGGGGCACTCCCCTCCTTCAGGCTCGCTGACCTCTGTTACTCAGCTGAGTATACTGCTGATGAGGTCAGGCGCCTGATCAGGGGGAGAGGCGGTGTCCGTGCCTACCTCGGGACCTCGGACATGAACGAGGTGGAACATCGGGTCCTATCAGGTGACAATCATGCACGCTCAGTCATAGACGCCCTTGCCTACCAGACAGTAAAAGCGATCGGGTCGCTAGCCGCGGCTCTCTCGGGAGAGGTCGATGCGGTCATCCTCACCGGGAACCTCACGCGCTTCACCCGGCTGACAGACCGGATCAGGGAACGGGTCTCCTTCATCGCACCGGTGAAGGTCATCCCCGGGGACCGGGAGATGGATTCCCTGGCTGCCGGTGCCTACCGGATCATCACGGGGATAGAAGAACCAAGGGAATACCCCGACTGATGGAGCACACCACATGAAGGTACACCTATACTATTTCTCAGGCACCGGCAACACCTGGTGGTGCGCGAAGAGCATCTGTGAGACCCTTGCTGCTGCGGGGCATGAGGCATCCATGAGCAGTATCGAGCAGGTCTCTGATGAGAAGACAGCCAACTTTGTCTCTTCTTCCTCGTTCATCGGGATCGGCTATCCCATCTACGGTTCGGACATGCCCGAGCCGATGAAACGGTTCCTTGAAGAGACCCTTCCCCAACGGGGATCCTCCCCAGCCAGGCTCTTCACCTTCTGCACCCAGATGGGCTACTCCGGGGACGGGGCCTATCTCTACCGGAAGGAACTGCTCACGAGGGGCTGGGAGATCTTCTCCGGAGTACACATCAGGATGCCGGACAACATCAGCGTGACGGGATTCCCCTTCAGGCCGCCAAGTGAGCATACCCTTACTATTCGCCTGAAGAAGGCTGAAGAGAGGATCGGACGCTTCTGCGACAGGCTCATGACCGATTCACCGAGACGCCAGGGCTCCAAGTACGGCTCCTACCTCCTCGGCATCCTCCAACGGGGCCCCTACCGGAAGTGGCTGCCGAAACACCAGGATGACGTCTCGATCGACCCGGATATCTGTACGAAGTGCATGCGGTGCGTGAGGATCTGTCCTGTGGGTAATCTTGAGCGTATTGACGGGAGGGTCGTCGCGAAGGGAGGCTGCGTCCTCTGCCTGCGCTGCTATAACTACTGCCCGGTACAGGCAGTCCGGTATATGGGGAAGGCCCATGACCTGAAGAAGAAGGGACTCCCCTACCGGGGGCCGATTCCTGAGTTCCAACCTGAGAGGGTCTGTACACAGAAACGCCGGGGTGTTCCCACCCCGGCAGACCAGAAGGTATGAGCAAGATGTGAGTGGTATCTCAGCCCAGACCTGATTTCCTACGGGTATAGATGTCGTAGTAGACGGCGAAGAGCAGGACGAGGGCCTTTACGACATACTGCCAGTCAGCCCCGATATTCATCAGGGACATCCCGTTGTTGATGACCCCCATGACCAGTGCGCCGGTGATCGCCCCGATGATCGTGCCGATACCGCCGGATGCGGAAGCCCCGCCGATGAAGCAGGCTGCGATCGCATCAAGCTCGAAGAGGTTCCCTGCCTGCGGGAGCGCTGAGTTCATATAGCCGGTGAAGACCAAGCCTGCAAGGCCGGTGAGCCCTCCCATGATGACATGGACGGTGAAGATGACTCGTTCGGCGTTGATCCCGGAGAGCTTCGCGCTCTTCGCGTTGCCTCCTACTGCGTAGATGTAGCGTCCGATGACCGTATTTTTCGTGATGAATACGAAGATCGCGATCACGATCGCAAGCACCACAACGACTGTTGGGATACCCCGGTAGTCGGCGAACTTCCAGGCAAGCAGGAAGATCAGGACGATCGTGAAGACCAGCTTCATGACGAAGTACCTGAATGGCAGGACATCGAAGTTCCTCGTCATCTTGTTCCTGCGTGTGTGCAGCGAGGAGATGACGAAGAGGATGGCGATGAACGCACCCACGATGAAGGGGAGCAGATGGAGACCGCCGACCTCGAACCCATCGATTGTGATAGAACCGGAGGTTATCGTCCTGAAATGGTCGTCAGCCAGCGAGACCGGGGAGACATGCGTGATGATGTAGGTCAGCCCCCTGAAGAGGAGCATGCCCGACAGGGTCACGATGAAAGCCGGTATATGGGCATAGGCAATCCAGAACCCCTGCCAGAACCCCACGCCGATACCGATGAGGACAGTAAACAGGAGCGTCGGCAGCAGGCCGATCCCCGTGTTGTAGATCATAGCACTCAAGGCACCTGTGAAAGCGCTGAGCGAACCGACCGAGAGGTCGATGTTCCCGATGATGATGACGAGCACCATCCCGACTGCAAGTATGAGGATATAACTGTTCTGTATGAAGATGTTCGTTATATTCCTCGAGGTGAAGTTGACGCCCCCAGTGAGGATACTGAAGACAATGAAAATGAGGGCCAGCATGATGAACATGGAATAGTTTCGTATATTCCCCTTTGCCAGCTCCATGAATGACGTCGTATTTGTTTTATCTTTTGGGTTTCCCATCGATCTCTCCTGCTCTATTCCAGTGCCATATGCATAATCTTCTCCTGGGTCGCCTCTTCGCGACTCAGCTCTCCCTTGATCTCGCCCTCGTTCATGACGTAGATCCTGTCGGCCATGCCCAGTGCCTCCGGCAGTTCGGAGGTCACCATGATGATGCTCTTTCCCTCTGCGGCGAGCCGGTTGAGGATCGTGTAGATCTCGTACTTCGCCCCGACATCGATGCCCCGCGTCGGTTCATCGACGATGAAGATCTCAGGATCCGCGAGGAGACACCTGCTCAGGACGACCTTCTGCTGATTCCCCCCGGAGAGGTTCCTCACGAGCTGCATGATCGTGGGTGTCTTGATGTTCAGCGACTCCTTGAAGGCCTCCGCCTCACGGATCTCCCGGTAGGAGTCCATGACCCCGAACTTCGAGAGCTTCATGAGGCTCGAGTTCGAGATATTGTCCTTGACTGTCTGGATGAGGATGAGTCCGAGGTCCTTCCGGTCCTCGGATACATAGCCGACCCCGTTCTTTATCGCCTCCTGGGGCGAGTTCAGCGTCAGGGGCTTCCCCTCCTTGAACAGTTCCCCCGTGCAGGAGGACCCGTAGGACTTGCCGAAGATGCTCATCATGAGCTCGGTCCGTCCTGCTCCCATCGGCCCGCAGAAGGCGAGGATCTCGCCCTTGCGGACGGAGAAGGAGGCGCTGTCGACGACCTTGAGGGAGTGGTACTCCGGGTGGTAGACGGTCCAGTCCTTCACCTCGAAGATGGTATTCCCGATCGCCGGGGTTTTCGGCGGGTACATGTTCGTCAGGTCGCGGCCGACCATCCCCTTGATGATCTTAGCCTTGGTGACCTCCTCGGTCCTGGTATCATAGGTGCAGATCGACTTCCCGTCCCGCAGGACGGTGATTGAGTCTGCAACCTCGAGCACCTCGTTGAGCTTGTGGGAGATCATGATGCAGGTCATCCCCTGCGCCTTGAGCTCGAGGATGAGATTCAGCAGCTTCTCACTCTCATCATCGTTGAGCGACGAAGTCGGCTCATCGAGGACGAGCAGCTCTGTCTTCTTCGAGAGGGCCCGCGCGATCTCGACGAGCTGCTGCTTGCCGACCCCCATCTTGCTCACGATCGTCTCCGGGCTCTCCTTGAGCCCAACACGGTCGAGGTATTGTCTAGATTCGATCAGGAGGTCATCCCAACGGATGACCCCGAATCGCTGTTTTCTGTGTCCTAAGAAGATATTCTCATAGATCGACAGGTAGGGACTCAATGCCAGCTCCTGGTGGATGACTGTCATGCCTAGAGCCTCACTGTCCCTAATGGACCTGAAGTGCGATTCCTTCCCCTGGAAGTTCACGACCCCTTCATACTCCCCTTTGCCGTATATACCGCTCATGACTCCCACGAGCGTCGACTTCCCGGCACCGTTCTCACCGCAAAGGCAGTGGATCTCACCACGCTTCACGGAGAAGCTCACATCGTCCAATGCCCGGACACCGGGGAAGTCCTTGGTAATATGCTGTACTTCTAGTATATTCTCACTCACGATAACTCCTGGTCTTATTCGCAGTCGACGGCCGCAAGACCTGCGGCCGTCTGGTTAGTTCACTATCTCTGTGTGCTGTCCACAGCCCTTAGTTGATCTGGTCTGCTGAATAGTAGCCGCTGTCGATCATGATAGCCTTGTAGTTATCCTTGGTCACATTGACCGGCTCGAGCAGGTAGGACTTCACGACCTTCTTCCCGGTGTCGTAGGAGCTCGTATCGAGCCGTGCACCGTCGATCTTCGGGGTCTCGCCCTTGAGCAGGGCATCTGCGAGCTTGACAGCTGCCTGTGAGAGGCTTCGGGTGTCTTTGAATACGGTCATGTACTGCTTACCGTCCCTGATGTACTGGATCGAGGCAACCTCGCCGTCCTGGCCGGTGACGACCGGGAGGGTAGCTACGGTGTTGTACTTGGCATCAGTCATACATGCTTCGATGATGGCCCGTGCGAGGGTGTCATTCGGTGCGAGGATAGCATCGAGGGTCACGTTCTTCGCATCGTTTCCGAGGAGGTTCTCCATCCGTGCCTTGGCAACATCTGCCCTCCAGTTCTCGGTAGCGATCCTGGTGAAGTCGGGGCTTGAGGACTCAAGCGGAGCCGGACCGACGAGTTTCACGACGCCCTTCTCAACATAGGGTCGGAGGATCGACATAGCGCCGTCGAAGAAGACGTTGGCGTTGTTGTCGGTCGGCGAACCTGCGAAAAGGGTGATGTACTTCGGGTCTGCAGAGGTAGCGCTCTTGAGGCTGAGGGCCTCTTCGATAGCCATACCCTGAAACTTCCCAACCTGGAAGTTATCGAAGGTGATGTAGTAGTCGTAATCATCTGATCCGGTGATCAGCCGGTCGTAGGCGATGACGATGACATCATCGTCTGCTGCGTCGCTGACGACGGAGACGACACCTTCGTTGACTGAACCGATGATGATCAGGTCAGCACCCTTGGTGATGAAGTCCTCGATCTGCTTGTTCTGTACACTCTGGTCTGCATCGCCGTAGGCAACCTCAGCCTTGTAGCCGAGGGCGGTAGCTGATTCGAGCAGCTCAGCGCCGTCACGCTGCCATCGCTCTACATGGGTCTCCGGCATAGCGAGCCCGATATCGAGCTGGTCAGTCTGTCCCTGTGCAAAGAGACTTCCCAGTGCCAGGACCAGGATCAATGATGTGAATAGAATCTTTTTCATGGTTTCTCCTCTTTTTGATTGGTATACTTTATTATTATGGGTAAGTGCATACCTTCGAAAGAGGAGATTCTTGCTACCTTCTGGTGATTCTTGACATCAAGCCGAATAACCAGCACCAGAGAGGGAATATATTGATGTCAAATTATTACTGCTGTGCTGGAAGGCTTCGAAAGACGTCGGCATAGGAGTGGAAGCCGTCCCTGATCACGGTATCCTCCATGGTATCACGGTAGACAGCTACCGGCGCTTCCCGGAAGAAGGGAATCGGCTCATTGCTGCCGTTATCCATGTAGTCATCTGGCTCTGGAAGCGAAGCTCCCCTTGCCATCGCGACCGCGAGTTCTGCCGCCTTCGTCGCAAGCTTCCCGATCGGCTTGTAGACAGTCATGAGCTGCAGCCCCTCGATCACCCGCTGGCAGGAGAGCAGGTCGGCATCCTGCCCCACCACGGCCACATCCCCTGCCATCCTCAGCTCGGCGAGAAGGCTGATCGCTGCGTTGGCAAGCTGGTCGTTCCCCGCTGAGATCGCGTCTATGTCCGTGGTGCGCTCGAGCACCTCCCTCACCCGCTCCGTCGCTTCGTCCGAGCTCCACTCCTCGAGCCAGATCTCCTCCACGAGCTGGATATCTCCCGTCTCGATAGCGGGGTCGATCACCTCATGCAGGCCGTCATTGACCTTATAGCTGTTGTCATCCTTCACCGACCCGTTGATGATCAGGTAGTTCCCCGCCGGAACCGCCTCGGTGAGGGCTTGCCCGAAGAGACGCCCGACCTGGTAGTTGTCGAAGGAGATATACGCATCTACCGGTACCCCCTGGATCAGCCGGTCATAACAGATGACCGGGATCCCCTTGTCATGAACCGACTTGATGACCCCTGAGAGGAGGTCGGTATCATGGGCGAGGACGACGAGGACGTCTATGTCGCGGCCGAGCAGGTACTCGATCTGCTCGATCTGCGCCTGCGTCCCCCCTGCTGAGAGCTGCATGATGACCTCGGCACCGAGGCTCTTCGCAGCCTCGGTGAAGATCTTTATATCCTTGTTCCAGCGCTCGATGATGAAGGTGTCCGTGGCGATGGAGAATCCGATCCTCAGGCTGTCCGGAGAGTCTTCGGCGGTACGGCTGCTCCTGCCTGCCAGTGAGACTGACTGCTCCTCCCTGCAGCCGCTTAGCAGTACTGCAGTGATCAGCAGCATGAGCACTACCCTTCTAGTCATCTGTTTCCCCCTTGTTCTTCTGATATTGCGTCGGGGAGATCCCGCAGAACTTCCTGAAGATCTTGCTGAAATAGTTCGGGTCCTGGTACCCCACGTCATAGGAGATCTCCTTGATGGAGTGCCCCCCTGCCTTCATCAGCTGCTTTGCCTGCTGTATCCTCACTCCGGTCAGGTAGTCGATGAAGGAACTCTTCATGTGGTCTGAGAAGAGCCTGCTCAGGTAGGATGGGGAGACCCCGCAGGTATCGGCGACCTCTGTGAGCTGCAGGGGCTTCCGGTAATACTCACCCAGGTAGGCTATCGCCCTGCGCAGCGGCAGGGGACGATGTTCCATCCGGTAGAGTTTCGACCGCTCGAGGATGAAGGAGAGCATCCGCTCCGACCAGAGCATCCACTCATTCCTGTCTGCGAGCTGCCCGATCTCCCGGATGAAGTCGAACGGGACCTGCCTGACCCCGGGCCCGGGTAGGACCGACTCCATATCATCGAAAAGGAGGGTGAAGACCCTGATGAGCTTCCCCTTCGCGATATCGAAGGAGCCCCGCAGGAGATAGAGGTCCGAGACCTTCTCGAAGCGCTCCTGTATCTGTGAGAGGTCATCGAGCCTGGCCACTGAGCTGCGCAGCTCCTTGAGCAGGAGCCCCTCCTCCTTCAGTTCCCCGGCATCGAAGACCTCCGCATCGATGGAGGAGAGTGCCTCCCGGAAGGAATCGAGGAGGCGGTCATACCGCTGCATCGAACCGAACCCGAGGGTATAGTGCAGCCCTTCAGGGAATGCGGCCCTGGCGACCTGCGTGACGGCATGCTCGACCCTGGTCGCGGAATCACCGTCGAAGATGAGGATCATGAGCTTTCCGAGGGACTCCGTCGAGAGGATCTGGTATTTGTACCGGAGCTGATTCACGAGCGTCTCATAGATCCCGGAGACCTCGTCATACCCGCTGGTCGAGACCATGCAGACCATGGCTGAATCTCCGTTCAGGTGGAAGAGTTCCCGGTACTGCTGCCATTCACCCTCATCCAGAGTCTTCCAGCTGATCAGGGAGAGGAAGTTCTTCTGCTCCCATGCGTGGATATCGGCAGCCTTCTTGAGGTCATCCATGTGGGAGACGACCTTCCTCCTCCTCATATCAATTTCGTTCTTCGCATCATCGAGCATCCGGAAGAAGGTCCGTTTCGAGACCGGCTTCACAAGGTAGCGGAAGAGGCCGAGCGGTATCGCCCGCTTCGCGATATCGAACCGCTCGTAGGCCGTCGACACGACATAGAGGACTTCCGGGTACTGCTTCTGCAGTTCCTCGATCGTCTTGAGCCCGTCGATCCCCGGCATGCCTATATCCATGAGCACGAGGTCAGGATGTGTGGACTGGACGACTGACAGGGCCTCGAGCCCGGTACGGGCCTTGCCGCAGAGGACCATATCCTCTCGTCTTGAGAGCATGTGCTCATAGCTGTCCAATACAGGTTCTTCATCGTCGACGATCAGAACGTTATACACGGCTCGACCTCCCTGTCGATGGTGATCCGGACCTCGGTCCCGTTCCCGGGCTCACTGATGATGGTGATGATGTCCGGTTTCTCAGGATAGAAGAAGTGGAGCCGCTGGATGACGTTCTCGAGTCCCATGATCTTCGCCCCGAACTCGGTGGTCCTGCCGACGGTCTTGAGCAGGTTATCCATGGTCTCCTTCTCGATCCCGATCCCATTATCCTTGACAGAGAAGCAGATCCTCTCTGCCTCTTCCCAGACATGCACCAGGATCTCCCCCTTGCGATCTATGCCCTTGAAGGCGTGCACGACGGAGTTCTCCACGATAGGCTGCAGGATCATGGCAGGGATCAGGCAGCTGCTTCCCGTCCCGAGCCGGATCTCCTCAGAGACCGACGGGGCGATCTCCAGCTTGATCTCGAGTGATTTGGGGAACCTGATACCCAGGATGTAGAAGTAGGACTTCAGCCCCTCGATCTCATGGGAGAGGGGCACGAAGAGCTTGCGCTCTCGCATGTTGTGGCGGAAGAAGAGCGCGAGGTTCTCCATGTACTCCGCTGTGTCATCCGCGTCCTCACGGATCGCCAGCTGCACCCCCGTATTGAGGGTATTGAAGAGGAAATGGGGGTTCATCTGAGCCTGCATGGTGTAGAGTTCCATCCGCTTGAGCAGCTGCTCCATCTTCAGGTTCCTGAGCTTCTCGTTGAGGTAGTCCTGTTCGATACGCTTCTGGTCCTGCAGGTCATCGATATTCTGCCTGATGTCATGTTTCATCTGGTTGAAGGCCTCGAAGACCTTCTTCAGCTCGACGATGGAGACTTCGGCCGTGTCGATATCGTCGATGGAGAAGTCTCCTCCAGCAAGCTCCCCTGCCATCTCCGAGAGGCGGTGCATCGGGCCGGTCACCCGGTTGAGTGAGCTCATCATCCAGGTGATCGCCCAGATGAAGGCGAAGATGATCACCAGCAGGTTCCAGAACTGCAGCTGCCTCGAGATCGTGATCACCCGCTCATAGGAGGAGAGCTGTTCACGGAAACCGTAGAGGGAGAGATTGTCTATCTGCTCCTCGATATAGTCACTCAGGATGCCCATCTCCTCGTAGAGCCGGGTATACTCGCTGATCGCCCTGCCCCGCTTCTGCTCGATCGCCTCATCGATCAGGCCCAGGTAGGAGTGCAGCAGGGCGTAAATCTCATGCTTCTGCAGTTCCACAGGGTCCTGGTAGAAGGGGTAGTCATCCGGGATCATGCTCTTGA
The DNA here is from genome assembly GCA_963677595.1 of Spirochaetia bacterium. GTDB lineage: Bacteria > Spirochaetota > Spirochaetia > CAKZLE01 > CAKZLE01 > CAKZLE01. Next base: position 3,360,028 of record OY782041.1, on the reverse strand, counting down.
GGTTCTGCACCTGGCTGAGCAGCTCTGCAAGGGCTGTCGATGAGCGCGTCGAGAGATAGGTCCTCACCGGGGTCTCCAGTGCTCCGGCCTCCTGCTGCAGTTCCTGGAAGAACTGCTCAGTCCTGAACTGCTCATCCACGATCCGCTGCAGCTGCATCGAGGCGTAGAGGATGTAGGACATGGAGATGACGATGATGATCAGGCTGATGAAGACATAGAGGAAGAGCTGGCTCTGCAGCGAGTGATCCTTCCTATGGTGCCTGAAGAGGTGGATAGGGTTGATATGGGCATCGAGATGCCTCAGTCTCTTTCCTGCCGCCATCAGGGGGTACCCCCTGATGGTAAGGATGAGGACTCCAGCGTCTGCCGGGTGATGACCTCGACCCCGGTATCGACGAAGGACTCGGAGACCCCCTCGGTCTCGAGCTCGTGGACGACTTCTACCGACCGATACCCGATATCGAAGGGGTTGACGGCGATGGTCCCGGAGACCACACCCCGGTCTATGTAGTCGAGTACCGGCTCATCTGAGCCGAACCCGATCAGCTGCACCCTGCCGACGAGGTTCATGTCGATGAGGACCTGGGCTGCCGCGAGGGTATCGTTCGAGTCCGTGTAGATGATCATGTTGACATCCGGTGAGTCCCTGAGGATCCGGCTGGTCAGGTCCTCGGCATCAAGCGGGTTCATGTCGGTCGTGAGGACTTGCAGGGCCCCGGAGAGACGGTTCCCCAGCGCAGAGAGCATCCCCATCTCGACGAGCTCCCGCTCGGCATAGATACCCGGTGACTTCTCGCTGTATACGACCGCGATCCTGATGGGGTCCTGCCCGATATGGCCGGCGAGTTCCCCGATCTTCTTGCCAAGGTCGAAGTTGTTGGTCCCTACATAGGGCCAGGGTTTCATGTCGGAGGTATTGTGCTCTATCAGGACAACGGGGATTCCTGCATCACTCAGGTCAACGAGCTGCTGCTGCACGTACTCCTCGGGAATGTCAGGATAGATGACCGCCCCGGTGATCCCGGAGTACTTCGCCATGAGCAGGTCCGGTGATTCATCATCGAGCCGGTGCAGGGTTAGCCCGATACCGAGCTCCTCTGCCGCGGCTTCCGCACCGGTGATGACATCCTGGAAGAAAGTATAGCTGTTATCGGGGATGAAGATCCCGATATGGGAGGAGACCTCTGGCAGGGGTTCCCCGGTATCGCTGGTCACATGGAGCAGCGAGGCTATGGTATAGACCGATATCGCGAGCGAGATACTGAAGAACAGGCCAAAGAGGAGCGGGATGTATCGGGCAGCTTTCGTACTCATCGAGCCGGGTTTCCTTCGTAACAGTTTGTAACAATTGCTAAGTATAGCATGCATTCTGCGGAAGTGGGAAACGAGTTTCTAAAGGACTCTATCACCAGATGGCAGGAAACCTCAGCATAAGCATCTCTAGGGTATTAACGAGCTGACATCTTGGAATCGATAGGAATTTCACGAGTTTTTATCATATATTCCCTGTATTACCACAGCAGCCTCTGTTATACTGCATACATGCAGGATCACAAAAAGTTTTAACTCTCAACCATCCACCGGGAGGTCCATATGTCCAGGAAGCTAATCGGTATGATCATGGCAATCATCGTGAGTCTCTTCTTCATCGGCTGCCCGATGAACTACACAGGAGCCACTGATACTGACGGGGACGGGGTACCCGACTCGCGGGATGAGGATATCGACGGGGATGGGCTGAGTAACAGCGAGGAGACTGCAATCTGGCGCACTAACCCTATCCTTGAGGATACCGATGGGGACGGCTGGCACGATGGGGACGAGGTGAACATGGGGTCCATGTTCAACCCGCTCCTGGCGAACATGCCTGAACTCCTGCTGGAGATCACCACGACCCCTGAGATCGTGCTTACCGGGGAGAACAGCTCCTCCCAACAGTATGAGTTCACTATCGCGGAAGGCAATTCAGCATCTTCAGAGACGACTGTCTCTTCCTCATTGTCAGAGTCGAGGTCCCTTGAGAACGCGTGGAGCCTCGAAGGGATGGTAGGCTACGGCATCGGGGCTGAAGGGTTCAACTGCTCGCTGACGACCGGTTACAGCGGGTCATACACGGTCGAGAGCGGCTACTCCTGGGGCAGTGAGAAGACGGAAAGCAATACGAAGAGCATAGAGCAGTCGAAGACTTATGCCGATGAGCAGAGCATCACCTATGACGGGGGGATCCTCTCCGTCGGGGCTAGACTGTATAACCCCACCAACATAGCATTCACTGTTGACTCCCTGCTGGTCTCAGGCTACCGGATGAATACGCTCAACAGCAACTACGGGCAATACAGCCTGCTCGGAAGCGGGAACATGACCATTGACGGATTCACATCGATGACAATCCCCCCAAATAAACCTTCCGGGGAGTTCATGCTCACCCAGGAATTCGATTCACCGGAGCAGGCAGAAGCCCTTGCCCAGTCCTGTCCTTCGATGATCTTCTCGATCTCCGGCTACTCATCCTCGATGACCATAAATGAGGTAGATACTGATTTCACCGAGGAGATGACGACAGTGGCCGGGTTATGTGCGAAAATCATCGTATCACCTGGACCCGGAAACGGGGACTCCGAACAGTTCCTCGTCGCAGCCAGGACGAAATATAACCCTGCCTACACGACCCAGGAAGAGATGTATACCACCCTCACCCTTGCCGATATCCTCAAGAACATGGGTCTCGTCAGGGGGATCGACTTTCTCACCGACTCCGCTGACGGCCGCATCACGTCATTCAACGGGATCGCAGAGGATACTTCCGATTCCAGCCAATGGCTGGTCATGGTCCAGGACCTGGATGACGGGCTGGATTTCTACACCGCTGCTGATGGCTATGACTTGGATGCCATTCCCATCGAGCCGGGGTATATCGTGAATATTTGCTACTCACAGGACCAGGACGGTGATGGACTGGTTTTGTCGATGGAGAACCTGTACGGCAGTAGTGATACCGAGACAGACTCGGATGGTGATGGTAAAGATGACGTCGATGAGGTTCTTGGATGGACGCTTCCAGATGATACCACCGTCTATACCAACCCTGCTCTGGCAGACACTGACGGCGACGGGTTCGATGACGGTGTGGATGACGATCCGGTCTCCTTCTCCACGAACACCACCGCTGATATTTACTCGGTCTCCGTGACCGATAAGCATGCGGCAGAGAGGGTGTTCACGGAAGAGGATTACAGCTTCACAGGAGCTGAGATCTCCGGGGAATATGTGAAGGTCGGGGTGGAGGTTCTTGAATCGGTTGCAGGGGTCACCATCAACGGAATAGACATGACCCAGGACCCTGGGGATGATACCCTCTACACCTATGAGATCACTACCATCCCTGTCGGGGCGAATGAATTCGCCATCCAGGTAACATCCCAGGATGCCAATACGGTAAAGGACTACACGCTAACCATCGAGTCTAGGCTCGAGGATTTCACGAACCTTGACCTGATCGATGAACTGCTGAGTACGGATGGGGGCAAATACCAGATGGACCTGGGGTTCAACTGGGGCAGTTATCCTGATTCCCGGGCTGACGGAGCCCTCCTGGTCTATATCAGCGGGGAAGAAGCAGCCACTGACTACCAGATCGAAGAGACGACGCTGCCGCCGAGGACACTCAAGCAGAACCCGACTGCCGATGTCTACGATTCAGGGGAGACTGCCGTCTACTACTGGTCTGCAACAGATGAGGGCGCGGTATTGCTTGAAACTTCAGCCGGCAGCTTCTTCCGGGCCAGCTACTATAACCGTAAGTACTCCTTCAGGATCATGCCGGTAGCCGTCAGGGACGGGTTCTACTATTACGGGCCAGGGACTGCTGATGCATCAATCACGACACCTTATCCTGATACGATCGAAGTTGACGCTATAGACATCACCTACCAGTGGGATGACACCTCCCATTCAGAAGGCAGTCCTGAGTTCGTCATCAACACGGATCTGTACTCAGCAGGGGATAACGGGACTAAGATCATGGATATTACGACACGATCGCTTGACTACCCATGGAGACCTGATGACGGCGATATATTGATTGATGAGACCTCGATAGGTGTATCTTTCGACATTCCATCAACAAATACGAACGAGATATTCAGGATTGTATACACAGTCGATGAGGATGAGATGCTAGGAGAAAACAATCTTATAGATTCAAACCGTAAGCTTCAGTTCATCGGAAAATCCGGCGACGAAATCTATGCCATGAATGACAACGGGAAATATGCTGGGACAAAGCTCATCGATACACAAACCTATTCGGATAACGACAAGGGAGACTTCACCATGACCTGGGAGGTACAATACCATTCCGTTGATACCGAATGATTCAGTAATGGGCACTGTTTGAGGAGGCTGACCGGAAGGCTCAGCCCCCCCTCTTCCCGATCTCAGTCTCGACTTCCTGCATGGCCAAGACTACTGCATCGATGATCCTGCTCAGGCGATCATAATGCCCTGACCCTTCGGTGAAGCTTCCCCTGGCCTTCTCGCTCTTGCTGATGATAGAAGCAAGGGGCTTCAGGGCTGCGTTGAGGTCTTCCAGTGTCAATGCGTCTGCATCGTCACCGGTGATGCAAGAGACGGCGGTACGGAGTGCCCTGATCCGGTTCTTCAGTAGGCTATACGGGGAAGTACCTTTCTTGAACTTTACCTGTGCATTCTCTGATTGGCTGATGATGGTACAGAGCGCCCTCAGCTCATCCGATTCCATTCTGACAGACTTACTCATCATCTACCTATCACACTCACTGTATGGAGATAATGACCTGTTTGCCGAGAGCACTTGCAACCCTCTGCAGGGTAGATAGTTTCAGGTCCTCAGCATGATTCTCCATCCTGGAGATCACGCTTTTCGTCGTATGAATCCTTGCTGCCAGCTCAGCCTGGGTCATACCCTTGTCCTCCCTGACAGCTTTCAGGAACGCACCGATCTTGAAGTCGTGATACCCATCCCAGAAGAGATCGCTCCTGACTGACTCATGCTCAAGTCTTTCAGACAGATAATCTTCAAAATTCATCATAATCTCCTGCTCACAAAGTCCGTTTTGTATAGTCCATGAAACCTTTTTCAGCACTTTGATAGTAACACTGTCCAGAATTACGTTAACCGGTATATTACCGGATGCAGTTTCAAAAAATTCTACACTTCTACTCATAGCGGTATGTTAGCATAGAAGCAAACCTGAGTGTAAGCTATGGAATTCTGTACGTCAAGATGGGGACAGGATCAGACCAAGACGGAACGTTGAGATTCCTTGATCCCTGTGACCCTAATTATTCCGCAGATATTCGGCTACACTAAAAACATTCGTCACGATTCCGGCGGTCCTGGTCTCGTTCCGTTCCCCCCCATACACCACGATCCTCTTCTCTGAGGGCTCGATATTGTCGTTGAAATACTGGAGTCCCTTGAAGAACTCGGACCTGACGGTAGCCCCGGACTTGATCTCGATAGGTATCTGTGTACTGCCGCTCTGGTAGAGCAGATCCACTTCATGTCCTTTCGCATCCCTGAAGAATGTCAGGTTCTCCCGTTTCCCGGAGTTATACCGGTGTTTGAGGACCTCGGAGACGACCAGGTTCTCAAAGAGTTGTCCCCGCAGGGGATGTGTTGCGATCTGGCTGCTATTCTCTATCCCGAGGAGATGAGCAGCAAGGCCGACATCGCAGAAATAGAGTTTGGTAGACTTGACCAGCCGTTTTGTCATGTTCCTGAAGTACGGCGGAAGCCTGAAGAGGATGAAGCTCGATTCCAGCAGGGAGATCCACTCCGCAGCCGTCTTCGGGCTGATACCTACATCATCAGCGAGGTTTGCATAGTTGAGCAGTTGGCCGGTTCTCCCGGCACACAGCCCGACGAACGTGCGGAACAGAAGAAGATCCTTCACCCCTGTCAATTGGCGAACATCCCGCTCGATATAGGTCTCTATATAGTCTGCAAGGCCTACTGCAGGATCTATCCCTTCTTCATACAGCCGGGGATAGAACCCCCGAAAGATATAGTCATTGATCCCCTTCCCAAGAGACGGGTATGCTTCGTGAATTTCCTGCAGGGAGAACGGCAGCAGCCGTACCATTCCGGTCCTTCCCGCCAGGGATTGAGACACTGTCTCAAGCAGGTTGAAATGCCCGCTGCCGGTCAGGATGAACTGGCCGTTCTTCTTCCGTTCATCTACCAATACCTGCAGATAGGAACTGAGTTCAGGGACATGCTGGACCTCATCAAGTACCGCTCCCTCCGGAAACTGGTTGAGGAACCCAATCGGGTCTTCCCGGGCAAAAGACCGCTCATCCAGTCTTTCAAGGGTCCGGTACGGCAGGTCAGGGAAGCAGGACCGGGCTAATGTGGTCTTGCCGCTTTGACGGGGACCTGTTATGGTCACCACAGGGTACCAGCTTGCGAGTTGCTTGACATGTGCTTCCAATTGACGAATGATCATACATATAGTATAGGGGTGCAAATCGGTGATATCAAGTATGATCTGCACCATTAGATGTGGAATTGATTACAGCAAACGGGAAGATGAACAGCACATCAGCCTTGATAATTCGTCTGTTTTAAATATACTTCAGCTTCAGATCCCAGATATGCCCTGATAGTGGAAAAGAACGGACTCCAACTGCCGTCTTCCTTTCTCGACAGATAAATACTACAAAGTTTTTGAATTGCAGTTCTCATGGTACTTCCCTTAGCTAGTTCCGAACGAAGGTTCTCGTTCAACGTATTCAGGACTTTTCCTCGAGAGTTCTTCAGGTTTTGGTTGTTAAGGTTCAAATAGGTAATGGTTTGTTCAGCTATGTTAGGGTTTACCCCACTCTTTGTGCAATTATCAGGGATGACAGAGATTGTTCCATTCTTATTTGTATCTACATCTCTCGAAAAATCAAAGAGAGGCGGAAAGGCAGGGATGGAAAGTGGATTCAGTATATCCTGACTATGATCAATTCCATCTTGATCCTTAAACGCATCACAATGGAGATCGGGTGCAGTGAATCGATCAGCAGCATCAACCACCTGGCGTGAACTCCCGCCATGGCACACCCCCAACAGATTCAACCAATCAAGATGGTAATTATGCTGTGGACTACTTGTCGATTTGGGGTGAAAGTGCTCAACCCGAAAATCATCCAGGTCACCCGCAGTGGTACTACTCTTTAGATCAATCTCGCAATAGGCACAGATGCCTCCTTGATCAAATCGCAGTTTGTTGGCGACTGTCCTATACAGCCTCTTACCCCCATCTACAGCTCGTCTGAACTGGTCCCAATCATCATGGGGATGAGCTTCCCGATATCGTGTCAATGATTGCGGCTCACTACCCTTACAGATTCTTTTCATGGTTCAGCTCATATTCTTTCAGTCTCACATCCATCCTCAAACGCTGAAGTTCTTCCTCAGATTCGGATCCCCATCTCAATAGGTCTTCCCATAAGCGTAATGCTTCATCATCATTCCATCTATTCTCGCTCAGCAACTGTTGGTATCTGTTCAGCTTCTTCACGATTTCCAGGCCTTCCGGTCGAGATGCCACATGAAAGATGTGTTCCAGGGCATATTGTGAGGTTGCTCCTTCACTGAAGGAAGGAGTGCTTGCAGTTACCTCATCCCCTGACCATTCAATAACCCTGACGCTTTCAGGTTTCACTGCCGTGATCAATTGGGGACTATGAGTTGTCACGATGAACTGCAGTTTTGGGAAAGCTTCTGTGAGTTGCTCAACCACAATTTGTTGCCAAGAAGGGTGTAAATGCATATCCAGTTCATCAATGAGAACTATTCCCTCTGTCTCGATCGTGGCTCGTTCCCCAAGGAACGCATTCAACCTGGCACATCTGAACCCTATATCTGCGACAAGAGCGACCATACTGCGAACGCCATCACTCAGCAATGAGACCGGTAATAATCCGGACGTAGGGTGGTTGACAGCCAATTCTCCGATTTCTACGTTATAGTGAAATGAAGAAAACCCTTCTGCTTTGAGAAATCTATCTACAGTCTGACAGATAACCTGGAGCTGTTTAGGAAAGTTCCTTTTTGAAGGAAAATTATTCCTTTGATTCTGCAGATCGGCCAGGGTAGCCTGCTGCATCCACTGCTGCAGTTGTTTATAATTCGAAAAAGATGAAAGACAATCTTCATATCCCAATGTCCGACTCTCTTCCTGAACTTTCCCCTTCGGCTTATGCGTTTGCCATAACCTACCAGTACCGTAATATGCAATCAATGGGAGTTTTTGTTCACCATCTGTTCGTATCGCATCCTGAAGAAGTTTCCCGTATCCGCTGAGATCCGACGCTTCTTTCATCGTTGTCCGACCCTTTACGCTATTACGGACTCTCGACCAGGTATGAACGCTCTCTTCCCAAAACCCTTCAGCTTCAAGTTCAGCCGGATACTGAGCTTCATTCTCATATCCTTTCTCAGGGATTACTAATCTCACATCCTGTTCATGTATCCCTGGATTCGTTCCATAATCAAAAGATCCAGTGAAAGGACCAAGAAGAATAGTGATTGCATCCAGGATTGTTGATTTTCCCTCTCCATTTCTGGCGATGATCACCGTCATTCGTTTATTGAAGGACATGTCGAGATGTTGAATATTTCTGAAATTCTTAATGCTGATTCTATTGAGTACCATTACGACAATCTATACCCCTTGTACATATGTTCACCTGAGAGCACACTGTGGAAGAAACAACTCCAACACATACTAACTTAGCTTACCACATCTACCAGTATATTTCATTATTGAAGATATACCAAGTCAATTACTGAATAGTCCAGCCACTCAAAATCAGACTATCAGTTGAGATGGTTCATCAGGAAAAGCCATTCCTCATGCAGCTTCATACAGCTTCTTCCCCTTGGTGATAACTTGATGGATCAACGTGGAAGGATGTTTCGCTCTGCTGGCGATCTCCTCCTCGGTGAAGACCAGCAAATCTACCGGAATTGGTATTCCTTTTAAGGCCCGTAATCCCTCACGGATCCTATCTGACTGGGGTGTATTGGGTTCCTTGATGATTATACAAAGATCAAGATCGCTATCAGAAGTAGGATTTCCCCAGACGTATGACCCGAACAGATAGATCGTCTGAGGTTGATAGGTTTCGATGAATCTGGAAACGATTTCCAGAATGGTCTCTGAATCGATCATACGGTAATTGTATAGCGAATCATGAAGGGAAACAATCCCACACACTGCACAGTGCTTGAGATGTAAAAGACTGCCCCCATACAGGGGCAGCCACACATAAGAAGGGAAGTATATCTTACTCGAAATTCACGGTCGGGGCATTCTCCACCCCTGCTGCGATCTCGAAGTAATCCTGTTTCTCGAGCCCCATGGTCCCTGCGACTATGCTGGCCGGGAACATACGGATCTCGGTGTTGAAAGCTCTGACTGAGTCGTTGTAGTCCTTTCGGGCTACTGCCAGCCGGTTCTCGGTCCCTGCGAGCTCATCCTGCAGGTTGATGAACTGGGTATCGGCTTTCAGGTCCGGATAGGCCTCCACGACCACAAGCAGCCGTGAGAGGGCTGAGTCCAGTTCCGAGGAGGCTTGGGCTGTCTCGGAGACGCCGTTCGCACCGCTTAACTTGCTCCGTGCGTCGGCTATAGCGGTGAAGACCGTCTCCTCATGGGAGGCATAGCCCTTCACGGTGTTCACCAGGTTGGGGATGAGGTCATAGCGCCTCTGGAGCTGGTTCTCCACCTGCGCCCAGTTCCCCTCGATATCCTGTTCCATCCTCACGAGGGAGTTCCTCGTCGATATGAACCATGAGACACTTGCGAAGATGATGACCACCACTATCGCGACGATGATCAAACCGATCATGGTACCTTTTTTCATTGTTTGTCACTCCTGATTCCTAGAATCCACGGGAGGCACCGCCTCCACCGAAACTGCCCCCGGAGAACCCTCCGAAGCCTCCCCCTCCGAAGCCGCCGCCCCTGCCGGACGAGCCGAACCCGCCCCGGTAGTAGCTCCTGCCCCGGGCAGAGCCGAGGAAGAGCAGCGGCCAGAGCCGCAGCCGTCCCATGAGGACGAAGAAGACGATGATCACCGTGACGATGGTCCCGAAGATCTCCTCCGCCCCGCCGCCCTGGTTCACCACAGAGTAGGAATCGACGTTTCGCAGTTCGAAATCACGCTTCTCGGCGAGAGTCGCCGCGATCGCCTTGGTTCCGTCGACCATCCCAGAGCTGTAGTCACCCTGCTTGAAGGGGGGTATCACGTAATCATCGAGGATCCTGCCGACGTACCCGTCGGTCAGGTCTCCCTCGAGCCCGTAGCCTACCTCGATGCGGACCTGTCGTTCTTCCATAGAGAGGAGGAAGAGCAGCCCGGTATTATCCTGACTCTGCCCGATGCCCCAGCTGCGCGCCAGGTCAAGGGAGTACTCCTCGATCGAGTTGCCCTCCATCGACGGTACGGTCACCACGGCGATCTCGATCTCCCCGTTCTGCTGCAAAGCCTGCGCGACTGACGTGATCTCACGCTCTGCCGAGCTCGAGAGCACATCGGCGAAGTCGTTCACGTAGCCGGTAGGGGCCGGGAGAGCCGAGATCAGGACTGTGCTGAATATGAGGATCCCGATGAGGATGAATCTCCTAATCCTCGAATTCACGTGCATCCACTGCCTCCACGATACTCATGTACTGCCCGTTAAGGTCCGTGACCAGGGCAGTCAGGTCGATGACTGCATCCCTCTTGTCCCTCAGGTCGAGCAGCTGCCTGAAGGCTGTGCAGGAGAGGCCTGTCTGCTTCTCCATGCAGGAGACCAGCTTGAGCAGGTCCAGTGAGGAACAGCCTTCGGACTGCGCATTATAGAGCCTTAGGACTGCCCGGAAGAGGGGGATCTGCCTCCCGCTCCAGGAGACGAGCTCCCGCCTGAATATCTTGTCGTCATTCGATGCGAGCAGGATGATCTGCTTGAGGGAGTTCAATCCCCCCCGGAGCATCGACTCGATCTGGTGACGGAGGTTCTTCTTCCCGATATCGAGGGACTCGAAGAGCGAGCTGCCGTAGAGGACCCGCATGGTCGCGGCGATCTCCTGGTACTCAACGGGGAAGACATCCGAACTGGTGAGGAGTTCTTTCTCTGAGAGGACATGAGGTGTGACCCGGTAGTCGACGAGGCCCTTCTTCCCCTCCTTGGCGAGCTGCAGGAGCTGGTCCACTGAAGGTTCAGCGATGATGATGAGCAGATTTATATCTGAGACGCCCCTGACGAAGCTGCCGGTAGCCCCGCTCCCGTAGAGCGCGACCATCCGCAGGTTTTCGGCGAAGACCCGCTTGAGGATCGGGAGCATATCCCCGATCGCCTTTTCTATGAACTGTCTGGGTTCAGGTTCCCGCATACACACACCTCCTGTAACACATGCATCGTACCTTTCTAACGTACTACATCCATACGGAGATGACCATGAAAAAAATATGAGAGATTGCTAACAATCTGTTATCTGAGTTTGGGGTCGATGACCTTGATCTCGAGGGAGTCTGCCAGCTCCCGGCAGATATCGAGTCTGTCACCGAGGAGTTCGACTGCATGGCAGTCGGACCCGATCACCGCCTTGACGGGATAGTCAGCAGCAAGCTCCCAGAAGCGGTAGTTCGGGTAGTGGGCGTCCTCGATACCATCGAAGCTTTCGATCGATGACTTCCGCAGCCCGTTCGCATTGATCTCGAGCGGCAGGTTGTGGGTGATCGAGCACTGGATGATATCGCGGGCAAGGGAGATCGCGTTGGCATCCCACTTCCGGTAGCCCGAGAAGATGATGTCCGGGTGCGCGATATAGCCGAAGAGCTCCGATTCGAAGAGGTCCTGGCAGTAGTCCCCATAGGCGATGAGTCCCTTGACGTCGTGGAGTTCCGCAGGCCACAGCCACTGGTCGTCGTACCGGATCCAGTGGGGGGCACCAAGGAGGTAGTCGAGCTTCCCGCTCGCAAGTAGCTCATCATGGAAGTAGCCGTGGTACTCCTTGAGGTACTCCACCTCGCCCCCGAGGGCGATCTCGAGTACCCCGGCCTCTCTCTCCTGGGCCTCCCTGACTGTATCGATGTATTCGGGGAACCCCTCATCGTCCATGTGGGAGTGTGACCAGCGGTCACGGGGCAGTGGTATATGCTCGCTGAAGCCGAGCTTCTTGAGGCCGATGCGCTTCGCCTCGGTAATATATTCGTCGATATCACCGGAGGCATGCTTGCACCGGTAGGTATGGGTATGGTAATTATAGGTATTCATAGCTGTGCCGTTCCTCATCAAGTCTGTCTAGAAGAGTATACGGATGTTCGCCTGCCCGCTCAAGGGTACAGGGCAGGAAAACCCGATTTTCACAGAGTTCCCATCAAACGGTAACACAATCGATACCTGAGAGTGTCTATACCGGGATGTCCTTCACCCCTTCAAGAATGATGGACGGACGGTAGGCGAAGGTCTTCACCGTGGATGGCTTAGACACCCCGGAGAGGACGAGCACGGTGTCGATCTCGGCCTCGAGGCCTGAGAGGATGTCCGTGTCCATCCGGTCCCCGATGATCACGGCATCTTCCCGCTTGCAGGCGAGGATCTTCAGGGCGTTACGCATCATGAGGGGATTCGGTTTCCCGACGAAATAGGGGGTGACCCCCGTTGCGAGGGCTATCGGGGAGATCAGAGCACCGGTCGCGGGCATGATCCCCTTCTCTATCGGGCCGGTCAGGTCCGGGTTGGTCCCGATGAGGCGTGCCCCTCCCTCGATGAGGTTCACCGCATGGGTGAGGGTCTCGAGGTTGTAGGTCCTTGCCTCCCCGACCACGACATAATCGGGGTTCACGTCGTTCATGGTGTAGCCGACCTCATAGATGGCATTGATGAGGCCTGCTTCCCCGATGACATAGGCGCTGCCGTCCGGTATCTGCCGCTGCAGGAACATGGCTGTGGCTAGTGCAGAGGTATAGAAATGCTTCTTGTCGATCTTGAGCCCGAGCCTGCCGAGTTTCTGCTGGAGCTCTAAGGGGGAACGTTCGCTCGAGTTGGTGAGGAAGAGGTACTCCTTGTCGTTCTTCTGCAGCCATTCGATGAATTCCGGAACGCCCTCAAGGAGCCGGTTCCCGTGGTAGATCACCCCGTCCATGTCACAGATGAAGGCTTTCTTATCCCTGATCACATCAATCTTCACGCCGTTATCCATCTATCCCTCCAGCTCATATGTATGGGTGTATCGTATCAGATTAGCGTCAGTTGCTCAATCAGCCAACTTGAGCAGTCCCAGCCCGAAGAGTCCTCCCGGGAGCTCAGGATACTTCCTGGCCAGGGCGTTCACTGCCCCCTTCCTCCCCCGGTTCTGCAGGAGTTCCCCTACCAGCAGGTAGAGGAAATAGGGGGTCTCCTTCAGCAGCGATGCATCCAGGCCGAACTTCACGATCCGCTTCACGCTGTTCAGGGTCTCCAGGTCACGGGTCTCATCCCCGGTGGCGAGGTATTCCCGCAGCCTTCCCTCCTCTGCCTGCTGTCTCTCGTTCAATACCGACTCCAGTTCACCGTAGGTATATATCCGGTCGGTGTCGATACCGAGAATCACGGCGGCATAGTCACAGAAGAGCATGTACTCCCTCAGGTCGTGCTTCGAATCGTCAAGCTTCAGCTGTGCGAGGCTCTCCTGGACCGTGCTTCCGGCTTCTATATGGAGATCAGCCAGGACTCGATCGAGAAGGGCATTGTATCCTTTTGTCCCTTTCAGTCTCTCATAGGCTTCATGGACGCCCTCCTCGGTCCTGATGCAGCAGGAGACACCCTCTGCCTGGCCGAAGCACTTCAGGGTATCGAGGTAGCCGTAGAGCTTCAGCTTCTCGATAGTCTCAGGATCGAAGTCGAGGAGCCCCCCGATCGAGGAGCTGTTCTTTATATAGACCGTCTGCGTCCCCGCGATGTTCAGCTTATGCTTGATGCCGACGCCCGAGATATCGGAGACGATGATCCTCGTGTAACCGCGTTTCCGGGCCATCTGGTATGGGATGCTGTCATAGACTCCCCCGTCGATGTAGGCGTGGCCGTCGATCTTCGGCCGCTCGAAACCGGGGAAGGCAGCTGAGGCGAGGATGTAGGAGTTCACGCTCCCTGCAGGCATCTGCTCGAGGAAGAGTTCCTTCGGTTTCCTTGAGGAGATATCGATGGTGTTGATGCCGAAATCGATGCCTGACGTACGCAGGGCTTCCTCGGAGATCCAGGTGTTGATCATCTCCTGGAAGGGGGTAGTATCGAGGCCGTGTTTCCGCTTGAGCATCTGCAGCGCCTCCATGATGTCCTTGAAATCGCTTGAGGCCACTTTCAGGCGGCCCTCCTTCACGAAGGAGTCCGGGACGTTGAGCACATGGTCAAGGGAGAACATATTCCCGGCAGCCTCCCAGACAGCCGGGTCCCCCATGGCGAAAGCCGCACCGAGGGCTGCCCCGATCGAAGAGCCTACGATCCCCGAGACCGGCACCTTCAACTCCTGGAGGGCCTTCCACACCCCGAGATGGTAGGCACCCTTGGCACCGCCACCGCTCAGGACAAGGCAGAAACCGTGGTTATGACCTTGGTAATTGCTGTCAACGTTCGTTGTCATGACGCACTCCACTCCTGTGATACCCTATAATACCACAGAAAAGGTGTGGGAGAGAACCTGTTTTAGAAGTATACGAAGTCACCGATACGCATCTTTCCGATGTGCGATATCAAAGACGATGACAATAACAACATCATCCTTGATGGTGTAGAACAGCCTGTAATCCCCGATCCGATACCGGTACACATCCTTGAAAGGAGCTTTCAATTTCTTGATGTGAGGACCTGAATACGGGTTCTTCCTCAAGTTCGGATAGACCTGGGCTAGGATCTTTGGATACAGATGTTTGTAGCTCAAACTGCTGATTTTTTTTCTGAAACCTTTAGCCTCAGCTAGGTCATATTCACTTGATAATCTCATAGTCCCCATCCTCAACCTCCTGCAGACCCTTCTGCAATGACTCCATAAGCTCCGGATCCTTGAGAATGTACTCCATCTCTGATTCAGACACAAAGCTCTCTTCCTCAAGATAGTTGAGAGTCGCGTACTCTATGTAGTTCGAGATAGTCCTCCTATCCCCTTCAGCGGCATCCTTGATCCTGCTATAGGTATCATCGTCCAGACGCAGTGTGATGGTCTTTGACATGGCAGCACCTCCATACTTGATGATGCTATTATATACTATACTATTCTTTTTTACAAGTTTAGAATACTTTTGCATGCAAAATAAAGTTCGGGGACCAGGTGGTAGACCGGTCCCCGAGAGTTTGAGTTTAGGTTATATCAGACAGAGCCAGCCACTGGTGTCATGGCGACCCGTGATATACATCATATATCACAAAGCTCATGGGGACGAAGGTATCACATTCATGTATCAGGATCGATAATCGAACGATAACCCTCTTTCCGCGAAGAGCATTATGAGTATGACATCTCAAGCAGGTCTCCTGGCTTACCGCATACAGCATGGGCCTTCCCGGATGGTCTTTCATCCATCCAGTGGCTGTCCTTTAGGGGACTACCATGCTGCCTTTCGGCTTACAGTGACGGGATCGCTCCGGATTCTCACCGGATTCCCTTTTAAGCTGACGGTTACGTCAGCACTCAAGATGGGGGAAGGGTATCACAGGGATGGGGTTGTGTACAGTAGGATCCAGAAGTTTATCAGGTTATCACATCGATGACCGTACCGTCACGGTACTCGATGAGTGCCTGGGGTTCTGCATGATAGGCGACCGTCCCGGGGACTCCCGTGATCCGATGGACCCGCTGTAGCAGGTCTTCTATCGGTAGGGTCTCGATCCCTGATCGGTTCAGGGTTTCTTCCAGGTCCCTCCGTTCCGGGTTCACGCAGATTCCCCGTTCGGTGACTACCACGTCTACCGTGGTACCGGGAGTGCAGATGGTTCGTACTTCCCGGCAGAGCGTCGGGATCCTCCCGCGGAAGGTCGGGATGACAACTACCGTGAGCAAAGCTCCAGCAGCCGTGTCAGGGCCGCCCCCCAGGGCTCCCAGGATCCTCCCGTCGGTGCCGGTGACCGAATTGATGTTGAAGTCTAGGTCCACCTCGGTCGCTGAGAGCACCATGACATCGAGCCTCTCGGCGATGCAGTCGGGGTTATGGGGATCGGCATAGAGCGCGGCACTCATCTCGATATGGCCAGAGTTCACCGAGAGTGAGGCAGCTGCCTCATCATCGAAGCTCTGTACATCGTACAGCCGTTCAACCAGCCCGGATCTCAACATATCTACCAGGGGGGCGGTGATGCCGCCCGAGATGAAGGATGCGGTAATATGCTGCTCCTTCAGGTATTCGGCCAATACCATCGATACCTCGAGCGATATCCCGCCCGAACCTGCCTGGTAGGAGAACCCGTCAACCAGAAGACCGGAAGCGATAAGCACCTCGGCAGCCTTTGCGGCTATGAGCTGTTCCACCGGCCGCTTCGTCCGCCTGATCGAACCTCCCGCGATCCCTGCTTTCTCCCCTATCGAGGGGACCCTCAGGATACCGTCAACAGCTTCGCATGCTATGGAGATTGGTATATCCTCCTGCCGGTGATCGGTGATGATTGCCGTGTAGTTCGCCTTCAGAGCATCAGGCAGGGCATAGCCGACAGACCCAAACCGGTTCGGCCCGACAGTCCCTGTCGCATTCCCATAGCTGTCTACTGCGGATGTTGCGATGAAGGCGACATCGATAGAGATCTCCCCTTCCATGATCGCCCGGGCACGCCCCCCATGGCTGCGAAAGACCACCGGGATCCCCAGGGTCCCGTTCTGTACCTCTGCAGAGAGCGGTTCCTTCATGCCTGTCGTCTCGATCATACCGACCAGGCCGCTGCGGACTGCCTTCAGGAGAGCTGCACATGGCGGCCCCATCACCGAAGAGACGCAGACCGTCAGGTCGCGGAAGCCCATGGACTGGAGTTGTTCGAGGACGGTCTGCATGACGGTGTCCCCGAGCCTCAGGTGGTGGTGGAAGCTGATACGCATCCCGTCCTTGAGACCGGATGCACGGACCATTGTTTCGAGACTGGTATACTCTACCGGGACTCTCCCCTTCTTCCGCAGTTCTTCAGTGATCGGGTCCTGTTCTGGGAGCTCTCTCCCGGTGATGTGGACTTTTCCTGTGCGTTCATAGAGGTTAGGTTTCCCGTACTTTGGATATGATGCGGGGATAGTATTCTTCATAATCACTTCTCATGTGCCATAGGTTCGTGCTGTGTCCAAGATTCTCTGAGCCTGCGCGATGACCGGGGCATCGACCATCCGGCCGTTCACAGATGTGACTCCGCCGCCCGCTGAGGCAAGGACCTGCTCAGCCCAGGCGATCTCCTCATCTGTCGGGGAGAAGACCCTGTTCACTGTCTTGATCTGCTTCGGGTGGATCACCGACTTCCCGGCAGCCCCAAGGGCCCGGGACCGTTCCGCTTCCGCTTCCAGCCCTTCCATGTCATCGAGGAAGCCCCAGACGCAGTCATGGAACTCGAGCCCATAGGCGGCAGCGGCATTCACCAGGGCACTGCGGGCATAGTCTAGCGCATAGAGGGGACCGCCTCGCCGTATGCCTGTCATGCGACAGTAATCCTCCGCCCCGAACCCGAGAGCGCTCACCCGCGGGGAAGCCCCTGCCAATTGGTAGGCATACTCCAATCCCTTCGGGGTCTCGATGAGCAGCTGGAGCTGAGTGCTCCCTTTCTGCAGCCCCCGCTCGAGTTCCAGGCTGTCAAGGCAGCGTGAGAGCATGGCTATGCGTTCAGGCTCCTCAGATTTCGGGACCCGGATGCTCACCGATTTCTTTCCAGTCAGGACGGCCTTGATATCTTCCTCCCACCAGGGGGTATCGAGCCCGTTGATGCGCACGATGACCTGAGTCCCCTCAAGGTCAAACGAATTGAGCAATTCTTTAAGGAGTATACGGGCCTGGTCCTTGTTCTCTTCTGCGACGGCATCCTCGAGGTCATAGATCACCGCATCAGCCCCGTAGACTGAGGCGTTGATCATCATCGACGGGTTATCTGCAGGACAGTAGAGCATACTTCTCATCTGGTTACTCCCCTCTCCAGCCTCGCAGCAGCTGCCTTGATCCTCGCGGTAATGACGAAGTCCAGGGCCTGGTTATCCCTGATGATGAGCTTCCCAGTGGTAAGGCCAAGCCTTGCCGCGGTCTGCTCCGCTGTTGACGCTATCTGCCTGCCGAAGAGGGCTTCCACAGGGGAAGTGATCTCAATACTGATGGGTTCTTTCCCTGTCTCGATGGTCACGAGGGCATCGCCCTTCCTGTCAGTGCCTGCGGTCGCTCTCATCGAATTTCAGCACTCCTCATAACCGAGGGTCAGGAATCGGGTCCTTCCGGGACCGAGTTTCCCTACTCCTGCCATACCATAGGGATAGGCTTCCTCATCGGTATAGGTCAATACGTCCTTCCCGTCGATGCGGCAGGTGAAGGTATTCCCCATGCATTCGACTTCCAGGGCATACTCCTGCCCCAGGTGCCAGACGAAGGGGAATCTGCTGAGGACCAATATCTCATGATCCCGTTTATAGAGTACGGCAGTACCATTCTCTGCCAAACCGAAGAGGTAGCCCGAGGCGGCTCCCCGTGCACGGAAGATGATCAGATGGCTCTCCCCATACTCAGGCACGAAGGTCGTCCTGCAGGTATAGTCCCTCCCGTAGTAGGGACCGCTGTAGAGCTCGCTCCGGTCGGTCGTGATCATGTGCAGGCTCTCTTCCTCGATCTCGAAGGCCCCGCCCGATACCGAGCAGCGGGTGAGGCCCTTGAACTCCTTCTGCTCGTCGGTGAAGGTGATGGAGAACGACTTCTTCCCGGTCACGGAGAAACTGGTTACCACCAGTTTCCCGAGGTATTTCTCGCTGTCGAAGTTCGTGGCAAGCAAGCCGACCTCATCGATGGCGAACGGGACGTCAGGAAGTGTGTACTCGAAAGAGAACTCACCGGAATCCCCAAAGAAGGTATAGGCAGACTCCGCGACATCACCGCTCATGCCGTCACGCACATAGGGGGCAAGCCCGATCCGCTGTCCGCTCATCTTCTCAAGGTACCCGGTGACCTTCAGGGTCTGCCCCGGGTAGACCGTGGGTGTGAAGGTCGGGGAGTAGCGTTCATCATCGAAGGCATCACGGCGGTAGTAGGGTTTGTAGAAGATCCTCGCGGTATTCCCCCGTACCAGCCGGTCCAGGACGACTGCTGTCCCGTCCTTCCTCCAGTACTCTTCTCCCCGTGCGATCGGGGCGAGGAAGTCAGAGTTTGTCCTCAAGCCTGCTGTCCCTCCAGGCATGGTGAAGTCGAGGACGATGTCATCCGAGAAGGAACCTTCGTTCCAGGATTCAGGGATCTCTTCTTGGGCAAGCCTACAGCCAAGGATGGCGAGTTCCGTCGCCGCATTGGGCAGGTTGATGATGTTCAGGGCTCCCGATATGCTGCTGGCGACATGGACGTCTCCGATCGGCCTGCGGTACCGTTCGGGCACCCCTTCCGGCCCGTTCATCACCCCGAGGATGGCTCCGACGTTACCGGCATTGCAGTCGGTGTCCCAACCGCACATCGTGGCGATCTCGATGGTACGGGCAAGGTCCCCCTGCCCGTAATAGAGGGCCAGGGCGCAGACTCCCGCATTGGGGATCATGTGGCACACCCCGGGATACCGGTCATAGCCGAAATCGGCGGTGAGCATGTCCCGCGCATCACGCCAGTGGTCCTGCATGGGATCGTTCTGGTAGAAGTCCCGTACGGCTGTGACCACGCGGGTGTATTCCGAATCGGCAGGTATGTAGCCAAGAGCCTGCTCGATGATCTGTTCTATATCATGCTGCTCGAACGCAAGGGCAACGCAGACGGCAATGAAGATACCGCCGTAGATACCGTTGCGGTCGTGGCTGACGCTGGCCGCCATACGGGCGAATCGTGCAGCCTGGTCAGGGTTACCCGGGGATACCCATCCCCAGGAGTCGATGAATATCTGGCCACCGATCTGCTCGGCGAGGGTATAGCCGTTGACCTTTGCACTCCCCGAGGCAGGGGGCTGCAGCCCCGATGCGATGTTGAGGTAGGCGGTATGCTCCGTGCTCCTGCCGTAGCCTCCCCACCAGAAGAACCCGATGCCCTCCCGGGTGTAGTCAAGCCAGGTCCTTCCTACCGCCTCTGCACTCATCTCCCCTTCGGAGTCGATCAGAGCCCGTATGAAGAACATGGGACCGTTCACATCGTCATCTGCCGCGAAGGTCTTATAATCCTTCACATAGTCCGTGATATCGCCGTATGTCTCCTGTATGCGCTCATAGCTCCAGATGGTAGGTTCCACCGGTGCCCCGAGCCGTACCCCGGCACATTTGCCGAGCAGACCCCCGTAGACTTTCTCTCGATACGCTTGTGCTGTCAGTCTGATACTCATAACCCTTTCATCAAAAATCGGAGTGGATCACCAGGCAGGGGATCCCTGCCTGGTGATATCTTACTCATTCACGTATACTCGATCCCTACAGGACGGAGTTCGCATACTCGGTGACCTTGTCCCCGCCTAGATCATACCACTCTTTCACGAATTCATCGAACTTGTCGATGGAATACTCTCCGCTGATGATCTTATAGGTGTACTCCTTCTGAAGGTTGGAGAGCGCATCCCAGGTCGGTCCGAGCTCTTCGGGGATCGGGAAGTCGGGATCACCCACAGCGTACTGCAGGATATAGTCCCAGCCCTTCTGTCCAGCCTCACCAAGCAGGGGAGTCGGTGCATCCCAGCTCATGACCTCATGGAATCGCGGCCACCAGTTCGCTGACTCATCAGTCAGGACGACCTTGCCGCCTTCCATAGTGTGGTGAATGCCCTCAAGTCCGTACCGTTCCATGAACTGTCCTTCATCAGTTGCCAGGTATTCGAGCAGCTTGAAGGTCAGGTCCTTATTCTCTGAGAGTGCGCTGATCGCCCAGCCCCTGGTCTCCTTGGCCGATGATACCGGATACCCCTGGCCGACGCCCTTTGCAGGCGGCAGTGCCACAAGCCCTACCCCCTGAGTCTCCTGGAGTTTGTTGTCGTAGATATCGAGGACGATGCCGGCGGTACCAAAGACCATGGCAACTTTCCCGGTATAGAGCTTGTCTTCCATCCCGTCCCAAGCGGTGGTGATGTAGTCGTTATCGAGGATACCCTCGGCATAGAGCTTCTGGTAGAATGCCAGCTTGTCCTTCTGTGCTGAAGAGACACCCTTGTAAACGTAGGAGGAGCCTTCCTTGAGCCAGGTCGCAGTATTGCCGAATGCCTGATCGAAGGTGAAGTCCATACGATCGGTGTTGCCGGTGTCGGTGACGACGGGAACATCAGGATGGTTCTTCTTGATCGTGCTCATCAGGGTGTAATAGTCGTCGATGGTCACGGGCATCTTCCCGCCGGCCTCAGCGAACCAGTCTTCCCTGACGACAGCGGTCCTTGCCCTCGGTGGAGCGAGCCAGAGCAGGTACGGGTAGTTGGCCATACGTTCCTTGTTGAAGTCCATGAGGACGTCCTGCATGACAGAAGAGTCCTTCACATAGGGAGTGAGGTCCTCAAGGATGCCCTGCTGGCTGATCGCCTCATCGCCGCCCTGGAAGTAGATCAGGTCGGGGATGTCGCCGCTGAGCAGCATCAGGTTCAGTTTCTCGGCATAGGCCCCTTCGGGTACATCGACGAACTCAAGCTGTACATCTTTCCCAACATAGGCACTGAACCCTTCCATGATATTCTCAAGATGAGCCTGGTCCCATGCATTCGAAGCTGAGACGTCCTTGGCAACGATCCGGATGACGGGGGCTGCCTCTTCCTTCTTCACTTCCTGTGCGCCGCCGGCGAACAGGCTTCCTGTTACCAATACACACACAACGAGTATTGCTACAAGTCTTTTCATCGTAAACCTCCTTACGGTTTGCTGGGGTAGACTTCCCCAAAATTCACTATTCTTTTATCGCTCCCTGCAGTCTTCCCTTCACGTAGTATCGTAGTACGAAGGGATAGAACACGAGGATCGGAACGATCGCTATGATGATCAAGGCCGCCTTGATAGCCTTGAAATCGAGCGTGGCCGCCGTTGTTGCCATCTGCACGTAGTTCTTGGCACCGACGAACGAGGCCTTCTCCATGGAGATGATCAGCTCCCGCAATACCACCTGCAGCGGGTATTTCACCTCATCGGTCAGGTAGATCATCGCCCTGAAGTACTCGTTCCAGTGGAACACCCCGTAGAAGAGGCTGATCGTGGCGATGCCTGCCATACTGATCGGGATGACGATCCTGAAGAGGATGCGCATCTCGCTGCAGCCGTCGAGTCGTGCCGACTCGACCAGGGACTTGGGAACCTTGTCGAAGAACCGCATCAGGATGATGAGGTAATAGGGGTTCACGGCCTTATAGAGGATCACCGAGGCATACCGGTTGAGCAGGTTCAGGTTCTTCATGAGGAAGTAGTCCGGTATGAGCCCGCCCTCGAAGATCATCGTGATCACGATGAGGATCATGAAGAAGTTCCTGCCGACCAGGTCCCGTTTGGTGAGCACATAGGCTCCCATAGAGGTAAGGACCACATTCACTACCAGGCCGACCCCGGTGATGAAGAGGCTGTTGAGTACCCCGCGGTAGACTTTCGGGATGGAGAGCACGCTCGTATAGGTCTTCAGCGTGAAGCCCCTCGGGATGATGGTCGTCCCGTCAGCTGCCGCGATGTACTCCGACCCGGTGAGCGAGATCACGAGCTGGTTGTAGATCGGGTAGAACATGGCCAGCGCAAGCAGCGCGAGCACGACCAGCAGTACGACCTGTCCGGCCTTTGGTTTCTTTCTACTCCCTACCATACGCCCTCCCCGGTCACCTTCCTGCTCAGCCTGTCAGTCGACAGGATGAGGAAGAGGCCGATGACGCCCTTGAAGAGTCCTGCGGCAGTACCGAGGGAGAAGTTTCCCTTGCCGAGGCCTATGCGGTAGACATAGGTGTCGATGATGTCGACATGATTGATGACCGCGTCATTCATCATGTTGAAGACCTGGTCGAAGCCTGCATTCATGAAGAACCCGAGGTTGAGGATGAAGACCGTGATGATCGTCGGCAGGATCGACGGCAGGGTTATCCTGAACGCCTGCTGCCAGCGGGATGCCCCGTCGACGGTCGCAGCGTCATAGAGCTCGAGCGAGATGTTGTTGATCGCCGCGATATAGAGGATGGAGTCCCAGCCGATGGAACGCCAGATCTCGGAGAAGACGAAGACCCAGCGTATATGGGCCGTGCTCGTCATGAACGGTACCGGTTCAAGGCCGAAGAAGGCCATGACCTGGTTCACCGCCCCGTCAGGGGACTGGAGCAGGGAGATGAAGATCCCCGCGATGACGACCCAGGAGAGGAAGTGCGGCAGATAGATGATGCTCTGCACCGTCTTCCTGAACTTCCGGGACCGGACTTCGTTGAGGAGGAACGCCAGGATGATCGGGAGCGGGAAGAAGAAGAATATCTTCATCGCACTGATCGCGATGGTGTTCATGAAGACCCTGAAGAAGACGGGGGAGGAGAAGAGCAGCTTGAAGTGCTTGAGCCCTACCCACTCGTTCTTCCCGATGTACTTCACGTCCTGGAAGGCGATCCTCGCTCCCCAGATCGGGATGTAGTGCCAGATGATGAAATAGGCCAGGACGGGGAGGAATATGAGATAGAGATACCGGTCACGGTAGAGCTGTCTTCTCAGCTGGTCCTTCTTCAATTTCACTTCTTCCCTGCCCTTCTGATCGCGAGTTCCGCGAGCCTGGTTCCCAGGTCCACCATGTCTTCCTCTGCTGCGAAGGAGAGGCAGACCCCTGAGGGTTTTCTGACCTGCTCGATCCAGCGTGCAGGTATCGCATCATCAGATCCCGCGGCACAGAGTGCCAGGGTCAGGGCACAGATCGTATCGGCATCACGGCCGAAGTTTGCAGACAGCAGGAACCCCTTGGTGAAATCACCGCCGCAGAGCCGGTAGAGCCCGTATACCTGGGGGATCGCCTCAGGGGCGGTGGAGTGCTTCGGGGTCCAGAGCCTGGTGTGCAAAGCCTCGAAGCACTCCATCTCGGAAAGTCCGCTTGTAAGGATCTCCTCGACCAGCTTCATGCGCCTGCCGAGCCAGCTGTCGGAGGGGATCTGGTCCATGCCGGCCTGGTAGACTTCCTCGACACTTCCACCGACCAGGGCGACTGCCGTACTGGCCGCGATCGCCTGGGCAGACCAGATGCCGTCCCGGTCATGGGAGACCGATGCATCTATCGCGGCGAGCCGTGCAGCCTCAGCAGGGTCACCGTAGGCGACGATTCCGAAGGGAACGGCACGCATGGCAGCCCCGTCATCGTTGTTGAAGGCATTGTCCATGCCGGAGAGCGGCGGCTCTATGCTCTGGGAGAGGTTCCAGAGTGCCCCGTAGAGCGGCATCCCGCCCCGTTTCTTCGCCCCCCCGTCGGAGAGTACGAGGTCCCTCCAGGTCTGTGCGACAGTCCCTGCCGTCATCTCCCCGTCGGTATCGAGGAGGCATCGTGCCGAGAGGACGGTGAACTCGGTATCGTCGGTACTCTTCCCCTCGGGGAGGAGGCTCACGAGCATCCCGTATTGGAGCCTGACCTCATCATCACGGCCCAGGTCGCCGGCGGCATCGCCGATGCCCAGGGCGGCCATGGCCGCGATCGATCTCTTCGTGAACCTCTCGGTTTCTACATGGTTGGTATACATTCTATCTCCTTCGTTATTGAAAACGTTTCCGGTAACGTTTTCAGTTCTTCCCAAATACTAGCGACCTCTCTTGCAGGTCTTCTTAATCCAGCCGTCTTACAGATTCCCGTACTACCAGGCCAGTCTCACATTCGATCTCCATCCGGGTCAGTTCTCCACCCTCTATCTGCTCGATGAGGAGGTCCACGCCCTTCTCCCCGAGCTGGTGCTTGTAGGTATCCATGGTGGTCAGCTTGGGGTGGATCAGTTCCGATACCTGGATGTTGTCATGCCCGATGACCGAGATGTCTCCCGGTATACTCAATCCTGAAGCCAGGATCGCATCATAGGCCCCTGCCGCCATGATGTCATGGCAGGCAAAGACTGCTGTTGGCGGCACCGAAAGAGCCAGGAGTTCTTTCATGCATTCCCTGCCGGCATCAGCACTGTTGACTCCCATATGAACCAGTTCAGGTTCATACGGCATCCCGGCTTCGGCTAATGCCTTCCTATAGCCTTCCAGCCGTTCAGCACCTGACTGGACCTGCTCACCAGTCGTAATATGACCGATCCTCCGGTGTCCGAGCGAGATCAGGTACTTCGTTGCCTCATAGCCTGATGCCACATTGTCCAGCGCGATGGTGGGGACCACGGAGTTGCTGCTCTTCCGGTAGATCTGTACGATGGGGAAGTTCTCATGCTTGAGTCGCTCGAGTTCCTCCATGTTCGCCTCGTTGAACGAGAGGATGATCCCGTCCACCTGCTTGCTGCGAAGGAGACGTATCGCCTCCTTCTCCACCCTCCGGTCATGGTTCGTGTCATAGAACATGACCGAGTAGCCGCAGCTCCGTGCCCGGGAGACGATCCCCCTGGCAAGCTCCGGAAAACTCGGGTTGGTGATGTCGGGTACGATGAACCCGAGCACATGGGAACGCTGGAGGACGAGCCCCCTCGCCACGATGTTCGGGCTGTAGCCGAGCTCCTCTATGGCTGCGTTCACCTTGGTGCGGGTCTCCTCCTTCACGTCCGGCCGTTCATTGAGGACACGGGAGACGGTGGTCACGGAGACCTGTGCATGCTGTGCGATGTCACGGATGGTAACAGCCAAGAATCAACCCCTTAAAAAATGGTAGCGTTTCCGGTAACGCTTCCGGTAACGTTTTCATTAAACCACGGGTCAGCTGAAAACGCAAGGTTTTTTCTGATAAATTTCAGATGAAACTTTCTACTGGGCAATTATGGATGTATGAGAAGTCATGTTCCGGCCTGGGAATCAGATTCTATCCATCAACTCAGGATCGAGGAAGTACCCTGTCCTGGGACCGGTCTCCCCGGAAGGTACCAGGAGCCCTTCTGTAAACAGGTGCTGGATATCACGGGAGGCTGCAGCAGGGGAACATTTGTTCATCTTTGACCACTTGTCAGTGGTGAGTTTTCCTTCGAACGACCCATCGGCCAGTTTGTATAACATTGAGATCTGTCGTGAATTGTAGACAGAAGGATCCAGTCTCTTCATGAACCTGGTGAGTCTCATACTGTGCTCATAGACATGCAGAGCTTCCTGTATTGCCTGCTGTGCAATCTGAATATTCCATGCGATCCAGGTGGTCAGGTCAAGGGAAAGCGCCCCGGAGCTGATCGTGTTCAGCAGCCTGTAGTATTCATTACGGTTCTTGAGTAACAGGGAGGACATACTGTACACGCGGCTTGTCTCCCCAAAACCTCTTGAAACTACAAAATCTGAGACAGCCCTGGAAATTCTCCCATTACCATCCTCAAAAGGGTGTATGCAAAGAAACCAAAGAGCTGAGACTGCACTCTTCACCAGGGGTCTTTCCTCATTCTCCGTATTGATATATTGAAGCAGACGATCCATCTCCTCAGCTACCCGCACTGCAGGGACCCCTTCGAAGCTGATCTCTGCATCAAAGCCATTCCCTGCCTGGATATAAACCGGCCCTTTCCGATAATCGCCAATAGTACCAGGTCTTCGCCCCGCAATGGAGGAGAAGAGTAACGTATGCCAGCGTTTCATTCTATCGAGTGACAGTATATCGAGATTCCCAGTTGCATCCAGGACCAGCTTTGAGATCTTCATTGCATACGCATCACTCTTCGCTTTTGTTTCAAGATGTATATCCAATCGCTTGCAGATCGATGAATAGACAGAATCATATGCAATATGCTCCCCTTCTATCTCCAGGCTGGCAACAATCTCATCAGTCAGGGATCGTGCTTGCATACGATCCTTCACCTCAGGGTCTATCATGCCGAACACTATATCGGCAGCCCTCTTCTGTACGAGGTACGATGCATAGAGGTTTTCGATCTTATCAGGATCGTAATAGAAATGCGGCCAATCCGGATGCTCCCATATATACGGCACTGGTAACTCCTATGAGAGATTATCTCATATATTCCTTCGTTAATCCATCAAATATGAGGGGGTAGCAGGTGTTTCTCGTGCTACCCTATCATATTTGAGAGGGTATAGACGTTCCGTTTCAGTTTTGATTGGGTAGATGAACACTATACAAGCCGCAGCTGTCCAGACATAAGAACGCCTGATGTGCCACGTAGACAACATCAGGCGTTCACAGTTCCATGTGAATGGATACTACCGGGGGTTACCGGTCCTGTTCTCAGCTGTACAGCTCTTTCCTCATGAACTCAGACAGCCGTGAGAGCTGATCTACCTCGGATCTCTCCGTAGGCCCGAGCAGTGTATGGTCCTTCGTCCTCGTCACGGTCGTTTCGATCACTGATTCCTGCTGCAGATAGTACTTGGCGTTCACCGGGTAGACCTGCCGCTCGATGAGGGCAGAGACGGTCAGGAAGTCATTGAGCTCTCTCGCCTTCCCAAGCTCGTTCTCGTAGTTGTCTGTCAGCCAGCTGTAGAGGTCGCACTGCATGTTCGCCATGACCCCGCTGTAGCCGTATGCTCCTGCCTCGAGCGACTCAAGCAGGGTCGCGGTGTTGGCATTGTAGAGCTTCATGTTCGTGCCCTCGAGGTACTCGATCTTGTCCTGTATGTTCCGGATGTCGCAGCTGGTGTCCTTGAGGAAGTAGAACCGGTCAAGCTCCTTACAGAACTCCAGGATCGGCGTAGTGAGGATCCGCTTGTAGGGATAGGGACACTCGTAGAACCCAAGCGGCATATTTTCCGGCAGGCGGTCTATGACATACCGTGCATTCTGTATCCAGAGCTCGTCGGGTTCATCCTCCTTCGCGAACCGGTTGGAGAGGAAGATCAGGGCATCCACCCCGGTCTGTGCGATCCTGTTCATCTCCTCGACCTGGTCATCGAGGGAGTCAGAGGTGTTGCCCGATGCGATGACCGGCACCCTCCCCGCTGCTGCCTTCACGACGCATGCAGCCACTGCCACCTTTTCCTCGGTCGAGAGGAAGAAGATCTCGCTCGACTGGCAGTCGGCGAAGAGTCCTGCCGAGCCGTTATCGATGTACCAGTCCACCAGTCGCTCGAGCGAGGCGAAGTCTATGCTATTGTCTTCTGTGAACGGAGTGATCATCACCGGCCATACACCCTTGGGGAATGCTGTATTCTTCATGTGTGTTATTCCTTACCTACTGCAGATTATTTGAATCTTTTAATACGGATTCCCCTTCTGATTTTCTTGAATAATGGGGAAAGGATCGGTGAGAACAGGGAAAGAAATGCGATAATCAGCAGAGTGAAACATATGGGGTGCTGGACGAATACCATCATATCCCCGTCACTCATGATCAGGGCTCCCCGAAAGTTAGCTTCAGCAAGTTTTCCAAGGATGAGACCAATGATGATGGCAGACATGGAGAACTCAAACTTATTAAGGAAGTACCCAAGAATACCAAATGCGACCATCACGAATACATCTGTTATGGAATTATTATATGCATAGGCTCCTACGAACGTCAGGCTGAAGATCAAAGGGATCAGTATTTTCTTTGGAACATTTATCACCTTCACAAAAAGCTTAATCAACGAGAATCCGAACATACCCATCACCAGGTTAGCTATCAGTAATCCGAGAAACAGACTATATACTGTAGGGATCTGCTCCTTGAACAGCAGAGGGCCAGGCTGTATCCCTTGAACCAGCAAAGCCCCAAGCATGATGGCAGTTGCACCATCACCTGGTATGCCTAATGTGAGCATCGGGATAAAGGCTCCCCCGGAAACCGCATTGTTTCCTGCTTCAGGTGCACATATACCTTCAATGGCACCCTTTCCGAACTCTTCCTTATGCTTTGACCATTTTTTTGCCTGGTCATACGCAATGAAGGAGGCTATATCGCCTCCGGTACCCGGCACACACCCTATGAAGGTCCCAATAAGGGAGGACCGGAATAATGTCGCAAGGACTGTCTTCACATCCTTGAGGTGAGGAAGCGATCTCGTGATCTTGACTACTTTCTTCTCCTGTTCTTTTCCAAAGGACTCTTCTATGGTCAGCAGGACTTGCGAGAAGGCGAACAAACCAATAAGGATGGGGATGAAGGATATCCCGCCCAGAAGGTAGATTGTATCAAATGTGAACCGTATCTCTCCGCTCATGGCATCGATGCCTATCGTTGCCAAGAACAGACCAAGTACGCCGCCCATGAGTCCTTTTATGATGGAACCTGAGGAGAGGCTTGTGATGATGCTTATCCCGAAGATGGCAAGTGCGAAGAATTCCGGTTTTGAGAACTGCAGAGCGATCCTGGCAAGCAGCGGAGAAACAAGCATCAGGGTGATGGCACTGAAGACACCGCCAAACAGGGAGCCCAGCGTCGAAAGGCCCAATGCCCGACCAGGCTGGTTCTGTTTTATCGCCAAAGGATACCCGTCGATCGTCGTGGCAGCAGAAGCTGGAGTCCCAGGAGTGTTGAGGAGGATCGCAGAGATGGATCCGCCATAAATCGCACCACAATAGATCCCCATCAGCATGAGGATCCCTCCGATTCCATGAAACGCGAATGTCAGGGGGAACAGCAAGGCAATCCCCATATTGACCGACAAACCCGGAAGGGCCCCGATCAGGATGCCAATCCCTGTACCAAAGACCAGGCCAATTATATTGACAGGCTGAAACACCTGGGTCAAAGCTTCTATGAAGTTAATCATATCATCTTCCTTCTTATCATCGATTACCTAAGGAATATAGGTAATGGTAACTCTGTATTGAGCAATACGGAGAAAATTATATATATCACCACAATGATACTGAATGCGGTTATGAGTTTCTCCTTGCGGTTTGTGATACCAAGGATGCTCATCAATACATAGGTAAACATAAACGAAGAGAAGACAAATCCCAGCAAGTAGGTACTGATACAGAACACTGCTGCAAGTCCCATAACCATATAGACTTTCTTCTGCGCCTCACTAAGTAGAACAAGCTCTTTCTCTCTTACCTGTTTGCTGAAAAAACTCTCACCCACCAGAAGCACCGCAAGGAATACCAGAATCAAGCCAAGCGTTGATGGCCAGAACCCTGAACCCGGATCACCCGTGCCCAGGTCTACAGGAAAATTCCGAGAAAGAAGAATAAAGGAGATTCCCAGTAATGCAAACACAGCGGACACTATCATGTTCCAGAAACGCATTGTCTTCATATACACACCTCAAAAGAGTTCAGTATGGGAAGAACCCATACTGAACATATTACCTCATACCTACAGCATCTCTTTGTAGAGCTCGTGGTCCTGCTTCATCATCTCAAAACATTCATCACCGATGATATGAGTCGGGTCGATTCCCTGCTTGACGAAGTAGTTGATGTAATCAGGATCAGCATAGCACGCTTCTGCACCATCCCTCAGAACTTTAAGTACATCTGCAGGAGTATCTTTCGGAGCTACCAGTGCAGCCCAAGCCCTTATAGTAAGATCATACCCCAATTCCTTGAAAGTCGGAACATCAGGATAGAGATTTGATCTCTCTGCCGACATCGTGGCAAGTACTTTTACCTGACCAGCTTCATACTGGCCTTTCACCCCGGAAGGATCTGCGAAGGTTGCATCGATATGACCGCCAAGCAAGGCCGCAATGATATCAGCGGTACCATTCGGATACGGGACATGTTTTACCTGTACCCCGAATTCCTCTTCAAACTTCATTGCAGCAATATGCCAGATGGCTCCCATCCCGGAGTTACCAACCTGCAGTTTCCCAGGATTTGCCTTACAGTACGCAGCGAACTCATCAAGCGTATCGTATGGTGCATCCGCCGGTACAATAAGAGCGGCTGGTGCTGCGATCGGAGCTGAAATAGCAGCATAATCCTCGAAGGTCACGGGTGATTTTCCCTGATGCGGGAACATCGCCAGTTCGACAGTGACCATACCCAGTGTATAGCCATCAGCATCTGCATTCGCAGTCTCTACCATACCGGTTACGCCGCCCCCGTCAGGCTTATTGACTGGTACGAAATTGATACCCTCAATATGTTCCCCCAGATACTGAAGCAGACCACGTGCTGAGGTGTCTGTACCGCCGCCGGCACCTTTCGGGATAATTACTTTCACATCTCCGCCTGTAGGATAGGGTTTTTCCCCCTGCCCGTTCGCAAAGACCATCGATGCTGAAACCATCGTCAACAGTACCAACGCAATCATCAAAACTTTCTTCATACAAGTTCTCCTTTACATATTTTTCTCATCAGACATTCCTGATGTTACTTCTCAAACACAAGTTCCCAGAAAGCTATGCTTTCCCGTTTATACGAATAAGTGATGAACACATGATCCTCAGAAGCAGTGATCGCAGGATACGAGAATTCTCCCTCTCCGGTATCAAGATCCATCATCTTTTCCCATGTGGCGCCATTATCTTTAGATACGGCAAGGGAAATGGGAGATCGAGCTCCCCAGTTAGTCTCCACCGGGTTGAACACCAGAAGCAGGCTGCCGTCAACCATCTTGACGAGGTCGATCCCGCTGTTATTATTTGGGAGTTCCGTTCGATACGCTGCAGACCAAGTCTTTCCTGAGTCAAGGGAATCACTCCTGAAGATGTTTCCCTCGGTTGACCTCAAGAGCATGTGTATCGTTCCAGGAGTTGATTCCCAGAGAGTCGGTTGAATCACTCCCCTTCCATAGTACGATTGCTCACTGACAGGTATCTTCCTCAGGGAATCGGTTATCACGACTTCCTGTTCATCATAGGTGAGATTCTCGATATAGATATCCGAACTTTTCTCCCAAGTCTTACCCTGATCAACACTTATATCGACAAATGAATGCCAGATCCCATTCTCCGTCGATGCTGGTGCCAGGATATCTCCATTTGCCAACCTAATGGGCTTATTCCTGACAGGACCACGGCCGCCGGTATCCCCAGAGACCAGCTGTTCCGGGCTGGAGAAGGTCTTTCCATTATCGTGTGAAATACAGAAATAGGTCTGCCATTCATATATCTTGCTGCCAACCTTGTAGAACAGGATAATCCGTTCGTCATCCAGGAAAAAGAGAACTGGATTCCAGTGCGGGGCATATAAGTTGTCTTCGAGTTTGACCGGTTTCGACCAATCACCCTGTTCCTTTCTGGCATAGTATACGGCAACATCATCATTCCCCTCTGCAGACCCGGAGAACCATGCAGCCAGCATTGACCCATCTCTAAAACACAGGTTAGTCGATGCATGGACAAACTCCGTCCCTTCTGGTCTCGAGATATATTCTTTGTATGTCTGTTCATGTACAAGTGCTGTCATTTACCTTGCTAAACCTTTAAATTATTGTTCCTATATATGTACTTAGTTCCTATTTATACTTAGAATATCATAGATATGGTTTTTGTCAAGAGTTTTTCTGAATAAATTGCTTGTTTAACATGGTATCGGCAGACAGCTAAAAATCAGTCTATGAACCCATACATATGGGAGATCTCCCCAGCAGAAGCCATCACATCAGTAGAGATCTCTTTCACCCGTTCCGGGGTCAATTTCGAGGCCAGTCCAAGGACACTCAATGAAGCGATTACTTTCCCATCAGCATTGAAGATAGGGGCAGCCACACTGCGAATCATATCATCATGCTCCGCATTGCTGACAGCATATCCCCTCTGGCGTATACTGCTCAGGTCTTCAAGCAGCAGGGTCTTATCAGTCATGGTACTGCCGGTGAACTTCTCTAGTTTCTGAGAAAGGATCTGCTCTATCTCGTCGTTCTGCAGAAATGCAAGTATCGCCTTACCAGCTCCTGTAGCATACATGGGGGCGGAGATTCCTACGGCTACAGGATATTTGAAATGGTGCCAATACCAATTCCCCGCTTCAACACTCTCAATGGGAAGGACTTCCCCATGTGCGATAATACCGAGGTGCACGGTTAGATCCAGCTTATCATGAAGTCTTTTCATGATAGGGTTGCTTATATTCCTGATTTCCAGGGAGGAACGAGCAGCACTTCCCAACTCGATTATCTTGTTCCCTAATTTATACCTGTTCGATTCCAGATCTTTCCGGATGAATTCTTCATATTCCAGGGTATGCAGAATCTTTGATAATGTACTTTTCGGCAATTCATACCGTCGTAACAGTTCATTGAAACTGAGAGCCCCATGCTTTTCCAGAAGGCTTAAGATTTTTGATGCTTTGACGATCGAGTTTACTAATTCCATACCTTGTCTTTCTATTATTCCTCTAACAGTTGATTACCATGAAGTGATCCATAATTGGAATAATTGTATGGGATAATTGAGTATTAATCAATTATGAATGAAAAGAGGATCACAGTTCCAAGTGAATGGATACTACCGGGGGGTACCGGTCCTGTTCTCAGCTGTACAGCTCTTTCCTCATGAACTCAGACAGCCGTGAGAGCTGATCTACCTCGGATCTCTCCGTAGGCCCGAGCAGTGTATGGTCCTTCGTCCTCGTCACGGTCGTTTCGATCACTGATTCCTGCTGCAGATAGTACTTGGCGTTCACCGGGTAGACCTGCCGCTCGATGAGGGCAGAGACGGTCAGGAAGTCATTGAGCTCTCTCGCCTTCCCAAGCTCGTTCTCGTAGTTGTCTGTCAGCCAGCTGTAGAGGTCGCACTGCATGTTCGCCATGACCCCGCTGTAGCCGTATGCTCCTGCCTCGAGCGACTCGAGCAGGGTCGCGGTGTTGGCATTGTAGAGCTTCATGTTCGTGCCCTCAAGGTACTCGATCTTGTCCTGTATGTTCCCGATGTCGCAGCTGGTATCCTTGAGGAAGTAGAACCGGTCGAGCTCCTTACAGAACTCCAGGATCGGCGTAGTGAGGATCCGCTTGTAGGGATAGGGACACTCGTAGAACCCAAGCGGCATATCCTCCGGCAGGCGGTCTATGACATACCGTGCGTTCTCTATCCAGAGTTCGTCGGGTTCATCCTCTTTCGCGAACCGGTTGGAGAGGAAGATCAGGGCATCCACCCCTGTCTGTGCGATCCTGTTCATCTCCTCGACCTGGTCATCGAGGGAGTCAGAGGTGTTGCCCGATGCGATGACCGGCACCTTCCCCGCTGCAGCCTTCACGACGCATTCAGCCACCGCCACCTTCTCCTCGGTCGAGAGGAAGAAGATCTCGCTCGACTGGCAGTCGGCGAAGAGCCCGGCCGAGCCGTTTTCAATGTACCAGTCCACCAGCCGCTCGAGCGAGGCGAAGTCTATGCTATTGTCTTCGGTGAACGGAGTGATCATCACCGGCCATACACCCTTGGGGAATGCTGTATTCTTCATGTGTGTTATTCCTTACCCCTTCACTGCCCCGGCAGCGAGCCCATTTACGAACTTCTTCTGCATCGGGATGAACAGTGCGATGATCGGTACGATGGAGATGATGACTGCCGCCATCAGCTCACCCCACTGGATACCGTACTGGCTTATATAATTATAGAGACCGACCGAGAGCATCCTTAACGGCTCCTTGGTCGTGAAAGTGAACGCCACGAGGAAGTCGTTCCAGACGTAGACTGCTGAGAGCAGCGCTGCCGAGACGATCCCGGGCTGGGAGATCGGCAGGACGATCCGGTAGAAGATCATCACCTTCGAGCAGCCGTCGACCTTGGCAGCCTCCTCGATAGAGACCGGGGTCTTGCTCAAGAACCCGTAGAGGATCCAGATGAGAATCGGGGTCCTCCATGCCGTATAGATCAGGATCAGGATCGCCCTGGTGTTGTAGACACCGACCCGTACCGTCATCTGGTAGAGCGGGATCAGGAGCGCTACGACCGGGACCATGCTGGTCATGAGGATAGCGAACATGATCAGCTGGCTCTTCGGGATCTTGAACCTGGCAAGGGCATAGGCGGCATGCCCGGCCACGATGGTGGAAGATACGATACAGATGACCGTGATCAGGACACTGTTCTTGAAGTAGGTGCTGAAGTTCGACTTGAACAGCACGTTGTAGTAACTGGAGAAATCGATCCGGGAAGCCAGGAACTTCGGCGGGAACATGTTGATCTCATCAACCGGTTTCAGGGAAGTGAGCAGCCCCCAGATCACCGGAAAGATCGCGAAGATCATGATGATCAGCAGCAGGAGATAGATCAGGGCTTTCGTCCCCCGTGAGTCCTCGTCGAGGCAGGTGTTCTTATGCATTCTCATTGCTTCGCCCCCGTATTATTCTGATATAGACCAGGCTGAATATGATGTTCAGCAGGAAGATGATGACACTGTAGGCAGAACCCAATCCCATGTGCCAGTACTCGAACCCTTCCCTGAAGGCTTTCACGGAAAGCGTCTCCGTTGCCCCGAAGGGGCCACCGCTGGTGAGCACGTAGATCAGCGTCACCATGTTGAAGTACTCGATGCTCTGCATGAGTATCGCCGTACCAAGCGTCGGGAGGATGAGCGGGAAGGTGATCCTCTTGAACGAGTTGAAGTGTGAGGAACCGTCTACCCGGGCAGCCTCATAGAGTTCTCCGGGGATCGTCTGCAGGGCGGCAAGGGTCAGGATGAGGACGATGGGGAATGTGTTCCACACATTCGCCACCGCCACGGTAACCCGTGCGATCCCTGAGGAGTTGAAGAAGTCTACCTGCTGTCCCGTCAGGGCATAGAGGATATAGACGATCGGTCCGAAGTTGGCGTTCAGCAGCCATCTCCACAGGAGTGCCGTGACTGTCTGGGAGAGTACCCAGGGGAGGATGATCACCGTCCGCTGGAACCCCCTCATCTTGATCTCCCGGTTGAGCAGGAGCGCTGCCCCTACTCCCAGGGGGAGTACCAGCAGCAGGGATGAGAGGACGTAGATCACCGAGTTCATGATCTTCTGCCAGCCCTCGGGCGAGGAGAGGATCTCGATGAAGTTGTCCAGGCCTGCGAACCCGACGATCTGCGCGTAGTTCGTCTGGGCGAGACTCGTCCTGAATGCGACGATGATCGGTATCCCGGTGAACAGGAGGATGATCAGGATCGCAGGCGAGAGGAACGCCGTCGCTATGAGCCTGTCTGAATCATATTTTTGCTTTCGCATCTTTTGCTCCTACCATACGTGGTCAGAAATAGGTGATCGCCATATTCCTGCTGTGGCTGCGTATCAGGTCTGCGATCTTTGGGATCGTCTCGTCAGTGAACCGCAGGGAGGGACCGGAGACACTGATCGCAGCCACGACCTTCCCGTCCATGTCCCTGACGGTCATCCCGACACCCTTGACGCCGAATTCATGTTCCATGTTGTCGATCGAGTAGCCCCGCTCCCGTGTCAGGGCAAGGTCCGCCTTCAACATGGCGATATCGGTGAGGGTATGGTCGGTGAAGCCCTTGAGCCCTTTCGCGAGGATCTCATCCACCTCGACTTCATCCATCTCCGCAAGCAGGGCTTTCCCGGTCGAGGTGCAGTACAGCGGTGCCGAGACCCCGACGACCTGCTTCGGGACGACCAGCGAGGCGGAAGACATATAATCGAGGTAGAGGACCGACCTGCCGCTCAGGATACCGTAGTAGACCGTCTCACCGGTCTCCTGCGCGATCTCCCTCACGAGGGTGGCGATGGTATCCTTCTGGGGTCTGGACCGATTCATGATCCCAGCCAGCCTGAGGACGCTGCTGTGAAGGTGGTACCGGTTGTTCATGGTATTCTTCTTCACATAGCCGTATGCCTCGAAGGTCGTGATGATGTCATGCACGTTGCCCTTGTTCAGGTTCAGCATATTGCAGATCTCGGTGATGCCGAGCTCCGGGTTGTCCACAGTAAAACACTCTATGATATTCAGGGCCTTCGCCAGCGCCTTGTTCTTGATCCTCTTCTCGTCCATGAGTCGCCTCGCTTCCATTTCAGTTTCTACCCTACAGTACCACAAGTGGCACTGCAGGATAAACTCCTAAGCGAGTGAGGATGGGATAAGCACATCCCTGGAAGCCAGGAACTTCTCGACGGCTTCCTTCGCCTTCTTCTCGTCGTTGGCTTTCTTCTCCTCATCCCGGTAGACCGAGCCGCCGAGGGCGATCAGGGTCTTCTGGAGCTCGGGTACATCGAGATCTCTCGGCAGTACCCCGTTCTTGATGCAGAGCGCGGCAGCGGCTCCGGAAGCCTGCCCGATGCCCATGATGCCGCCCTGGGTCCGGTAGGAACCATGGGCCTCACTGGTCCCGGAGATGCATCGACCTGAGAGCACGAGCCCCTCGATCTTCTTGGGTACCAGACTCCTGTAAGGGATGTCGAAAGTATCCTTCAGGTTCTGCCAGGTACCACCGGCGCCCGGCTCCTTGTAGCCGGCACTCCCGTCCGGGTTGTGGATATCGATGGGGAAGTACCCGCGCGAAACGACATCGGGGAACTTCCTTCCCTCGACGACATCCTCACCGGTAAGAATGTACTCCCCGATGATATGGCGTGATTCCCTGATCCCGATCTCCGAACCTGTCGTCGTGACATAGGAGTGCTCGAACCCGGGTACATACTTGATCATGAACTCCGATACGGACTCGATCTGCCGTCTCCCCTGTATCTCGCCCTTGGTCCGGTCGAAGACGTTGGTCGCGTCGATGCCCGTGATCCTCGTGGAATTGAAGTGGACCGTACCGGGATAGATCCCGTTGAGCAGGAGGATCGAGTCCCTCCCGAACTGCAGGTCCCCGTTCTCCACTCCCTGCTTCACGAGGGAGAGGAAGCCCTGGCCTACGAAGTAGCGCTGCTTCAACCGGTCGCTGAACTCGCGCAGGGGAACGACGTCGGTGGCCCACTCGAACTCATCGGGGTTCTCCACGATATAGGCATAGAGCTTGTCTACATCAACATTGGACATCTCGAACATCGAGGAAGCCGGCTGCCATTTCCCGGTACCGGTATCACCGACCACATACTCAGCCCCGGCAAGCACCGAGACATCACCATCACCAGTAGCATCTACGATCACGGTCCCCATGATATCGATCTCGCCTGATTTACTGGCCGTCTTCACACCGGTGATCCTATCACCGTCCATGATGACGCCGGTGAGGAAGGTATGGTAGAGGATCTCCACCCCTTCGGCAAGCAGCATCTCGGCAGCCACGTATTTGTACTTCTCCCGGTCATAAAAACAGAGGGAGTCGCCGCTCCCGTAGGGATTGAGGGTCTTCATATGGCCTGTTGACCCCTTGGCCTTCACGAGCGCATCCACGAAGTCCTGGGGGACCCCATTGATCACCTGCTCGTCCTTGAAATGGAACGGGGAGATCGGGCCGAGGACCGCTGCTGTGGCAGCCCCCCCGAGGAACCCGTTCTTCTCGATCACGATAGTCTTCGCCCCAAGTCGTGCAGAGGTCAGCCCTGCGATGATCCCCGCAGGTCCTCCTCCGACTACAACTACATCATAAGCATCCATACCTGTAACTCCTGTTAACTCATATTTCGTTAAGGGCTCAATGAGATTGAGCACCTGTTATGTGCCGATTCACGTATCTGATTCTTATCTTATCTATTCCATTCAGGGTGGACCGGAGGGAGACCCCTCCGGTCCGATGAAAAAAGTGTCTAAGCTATTTGTTGTTCTTCTTGTTGTACCATGCAGCTACTTCATCAAGTGAAGCCTGTGTGTCATCACCCTTGAAGACGACCTTCTGGACGGCCTTGACCAGGTTCACTGCCATCTCGGTGTAGTCTGAGGGGTAGAATACCACTCGACCGGTCTTGGCATAGGTGTTCCATTCCTTGAGCTCCGCATAGTTGGGGAGGGCCTGGATGGAAGCATCGTTGAACACTGAAGACCGTGCAGGGAGCACGTTCGCCTTCAGCCAGTCGACCTGTGCAGCCTCTGAGTAGAAGTACTTGATGAAGTCGAATGCCATATCAGGGTTCTGGGCATACTTGCCAATACCGAGACTCTGACCAGCCACGAGTGCCGGAGCGGGGTTACCTGCGGTGTACCCTGGCATCGGGGCTGACTTGATATGGTCGACGAGGGTCGAGTTCTTGATCGATGCGGCACGCTGGGTACCGGCATTCATCGAGTAGATGGTCCCTGCCTTGAAGCCGTCGATGATGTCATCGACAACGAGGGAGAGGACTGACTCGTTCATGACGCCGTCATCTACCATCTGTTTGATGGTGTTCACGGCCTTCACGCCTGCAGCGCTGTTGAATATTGCCTTACCGTTGCTGTCGTACAGGTCACCGCCTGCAGCCCGGATCAGCGGAATGAAGGATTCCATGAAGCTTGCGGCATTGGATCCGTCAGACAGCCCGATGGCGAAGTTGAGGCCAAGACCGCTCACTGCGCCTGACCGGCTTGAGATGAGCTCATCGATGGTGGCAGGAGCTGATGCGAAGATATCATCACGGTACCAATGTACGAAGGTCCGGCTCTCCCAGGGAAGGGTATAGATCTCGCCGCCGATCTTCAGGTCTGATGCCTTGTAGTTGTAGTCTCCCATCTCGGTGATGAAGCCCTCAGCATATTTCGTGATAGGCTGGATGGTCCCGCCTGCGATGTGCTGGTTCACCATGTCGCTGTAGACGTTGATGATGTCCGGACCGGACTTCGCTGCAGCAGCCTGGATGGCCTGTGCCTCGAACTTGCTCCAGTGGATACTCTCAACGGTCACCGTGTTCCCGTATTCGTTATTCGCATTGTAGTCGTCTACAATGTTCTTCAATACGACGTTTCTCGGGTCCTCCGTAGATTCAGGGTTGAGGAAGATCCAGAATGTCATATCGACACCGGTCTTCCCGGTATCTGCACTCTCTTCCTGCGCACCGCCGGCAAACAGTGCCGCTGACCCCAGACACAGCAGGGCAATAGCCACTACTATTAATCCAAATCGTTTCATGTGTTCCTCCAGTTTTATTTGTTCTGTACTACAGAACGCTGTTCTGTATATTTAACATTATTACACCACTTCATTCAGTTGTCAAGAAAAATCCATGAAAAACCACATCAGGTATTCAGGCAACAGAAGATGAGAGTAGAAAAGGGGGTCGGGATGATCAAAGAGGATGATACGTGATCAAGTTCTGTT
The DNA here is from genome assembly GCA_963677595.1 of Spirochaetia bacterium. Lineage (GTDB taxonomy): Bacteria > Spirochaetota > Spirochaetia > CAKZLE01 > CAKZLE01 > CAKZLE01. The sequence goes on along the minus strand of OY782041.1, from coordinate 3,319,843 downwards.
AGAAGATATCTTCCAGCCCGCCGAGGCCGGACAGGCCCTCCGGGGACCAGCCGTGGAGATGTGGGACGAGGAGTGCCTCTGGCACGTTCGCAAGGAAGTAGTTCTCCCCCACTGCCGGGGAGCTTTGGACCCAAAAGGCATTCCGGTTGTAGGAGGACCGGGTGATGATGAGCTCGTTCATGGCCCTCGTCATCGCGACATAGAGGACACGCCTCTCCTCCTCCTCGGCATCCTGGTCCCCGAGGGAACGGAAGTGGGGGTAGTTCGACTGTGTCGCCCCCGCCACGATGCAGACAGGGGCCTCGGTACCTTTCGCACTGTGGACGGTAATCAGGGTCACGGCGTCATCATTGTACTTCTTGGAGATCTCGGTGTCGTTGAGCGGCTCGAGGGTGAAGTCATCGATGAAGTCGGCTGTCTCCCGGTAGTTCTCCGAAACCCGGATCAGGAGCTCAAGGTCCTTGCTCCGCTGCTTCCAGTTGTCATACCGCTCCTTGAGCGCCGGGTTGAGGATGCTCGCGGCAGTCCTCAAACACTTCTTGGGGGTATCATACTGGTAGAGGACCGAAGTGAAGGCCGTCACCGCAGGATGGCTGACGCCCAGCAGTTCGGTGAGCTTAGCCGCCACCTGCTCGTTATCTGACAGGTCGGAGAGGGCGGAGAAGACCTTCTCCGCGGTCTTCTCCCCTATCCTCGGCCACAATTGGAGGAACCGCAGCCATGCGAGATCATCCCGGGTGTTCCGCACCAGCCGAAGCAGCGAGATGACATCCCGCACATGGGCCGACTTGGTGAGGACCGTCCCGCCGATGAACCGGTAGGGAATGTCCCTCCTGATCAGCTCGGCTTCGAGCGGTTTGGCATCGAAACTCGATCGGTAGAGCACCATGAAATCGGAAAGGGGAACCTCAGCCTCGTTCCGCTCGACGATCAGGTCGGCGATCCAGGAGGCCTCCTCGCTGTGGTGCTCGAACTCCTCGACCGCCGGTATATAGCCGCAGGTTCCACGGTGGGCGGAAAGACGGTTCTTATAATCCAACGGGGACCGGTCGAGCAGCCAGTTTGAGAGGTCGAGGATCTCCTGGTAGCTCCGGTAGTTCCGTGAGAGCGGGATCGTGATGCTGCTGCCGAAGAGTTCCTGGAACTCATAGACATGACGGAACTCCGCACCACGGAATCGGTAGATCGACTGGGCAGGATCCCCGACGCAGAAGAGGCGTACCCCCTCGTCAGCGAAGTGGCGAAGGATCTCGAACTGGATCGGGTTGGTATCCTGCATCTCGTCCACGAGGACCTCATCGAAGAGGGTGCAGACCGCAGATTTCAACCTTGGCTTCTGTGTCAGTGCAGCAGAGAAGCGGGCAAGCAGGTCGTCGTAGTCGAGGTACCCCCTCGCCTCCTTCGCCTCCTGGTAGGAGGTGAAGAGCGTGCAGCAGTTCTCTATGGTCTCCGGCTCCAGGTCGGTCTGTGCCCCCAGGTAGTCAGCCGGGCTCTGGCAGGTGTTCCTGCTGTAGGAGTAGTAGCTCAGCAGCTCCCTGGTCTTGGGGAAGCCCTTCCTGCTCCCCGACTGCCCGCGGAAGAACTCCTTGCGGATCAGCCCCATCAGGCTGTTCTGGTCATCGGTGTCGATGATGCTCAACCCCGCTATATCGAAGCTCTTCGGGAGCTTCGTCATGACCTTCAGGCAGAAGGCATGGAAGGTACCGGCCTGCATCTGCTCCGAGGCAGCCCCGATCTCGCTCTTGAGCCGCAGCTTCAGCTCCCGGGCAGCACGGTTGGTGAAGGTCATGATGAGGATACGCGAGATATCGGTACCGTTGGAGTAGAGATGCGCCGCCCGTGCGATGATCGTGCGGGTCTTCCCGCAGCCGGCACCGGCAGTCACGAGCACGTTCTTTGCCTCCCCGTGGTAGTTCACGGCCTCTTTCTGTTCTTCGTTCAGTTCCATCTTTCCCCTACACCTGTTAAGCACTGTCTTATCCTATCATGGAATGAGAAAAACGGAAAGTTCTCATGGACTTGTCCGGGCAATTGGGATAGAGTGTGGGCGAAAGGAGTCTGGTATGGATGTGAATGCGATGAAAGACCGGGTCATTGAGGCAATAGATGCGCACAGGGAAGAGATCCTTGCCGCAGCGAAGACGATATGGGAGCACCCGGAACTCGGGTTCCGCGAGCACTTCGCCACTGAGGTGGTCTCCGGGTATCTTGAGAACCTCGACCTCCCCGTGGAGAGCCCGATCGCCGTCACGGGCTGCAGTGCCTATCTCGAATCCGGCACAGCAGGGCCCACGGTCGCCCTCCTCGGGGAACTCGATGCGATCGGGGTCGGCGACCACCCGGAAGCCGATGCGCATGGTCTCGTCCATGCCTGCGGCCACCATATTCAGATAGCCGGCATGCTCGGTGCGGTGACCGGGCTTGCATCCTCAGGGATTCTCCCCGGTCTCGCAGGGAGTATCAAGGTCATGGCGACCCCAGCCGAGGAGTATGTGGAGATGGACTTCCGGCAGGAGCTGAAAGCTTCAGATCAGATAACCTTCTTCGGAGGAAAGCAGGAGCTCATCAGCAAGGGGTACTTCGACGATGTCGATATCGCCATGATGTTCCATGCCTCAGGCGACCTCGGGGAGCATACCGCCCTCACCGGCCTGCAGAGCAACGGGTTCATCGGGAAGCAGGTCGTCTTCACCGGTAGGGCATCCCATGCGGGCTCGGCACCCCATGAGGGCGTCAACGCCCTCAATGCGGCATCCCTTGCCCTGATCAATATCAACTGCCTGCGTGAGACCTTCGCAGAGAAGGACCGTATCAGGGTCCATTCAGTCATCACCAAAGGTGGTGATATCGTGAACGTGGTGCCTGCCGATGTGCGGATGGAAGTCTGCGTGCGGGCACGAACGGTCCAAGCCATGGTCGAGGCAAACCAGAAGGTGAACCGTGCCCTGAGGGCTGGGGCATTGGCCATAGGTGCCGATATCACGATCACGGACCTCCCGGGCTACCTGCCGATCAGGAGCTATGGAGCCCTCGACGAGCTCTTCACCGAAGAGATCGGGTATCTGGGATTCCCAGGCACAGTTCTCGACGGCGGGGATTATACCTGCTCCTTCGATTTCGGGGATGTCTCCCAGCTCATGCCCACCCTCCACCCCATGGTCGGGGGCGTGTCCGGTGCACTCCATACGAAGGATTTCCGCATGGAGGATGCCGAGGCGGCGATCCTGCTCCCGGCAAAGGCCATGGCGATGACGGTCATCGACCTGCTGTGCGATGACGCAAAGCGAGCCAGGGAGATCCTCTCAAGCTTCACCCCTGCCATGACGAAGGAATCCTACCTGGCCTGCCTTGATGGGTTCTCGAACCAGCAGGAAGAGACCAATCAGAACCACCAGAGCACGTAGAGGTTGGCTACCATGATCCCGGAGTCTGTGTAGTCTGAGTCGGGATTGTTCTGCCAGAGAGGGATCAGCAGTCCGCCCTCTGCCCCGATCCCGAGGTGCTTCGTGAAGCGCCACTCCGCACCGACTCCCGCATCCGCCGAGAAGATGAATTCGAGCAGGTTTGTGGGGGTCTCTGCATTGTAGTTCTGGTTGAAGTGGTTGAGCGTGAACCCGGCGAAGGCATAGAGGTCGGTCCCCTTCTCTCCCCGGATGATCCTTCGGCCGTCAAGCCGTGCCTCACCGAGCATCAGGAAATAGTTGAACTCCCCCTGCCAGCCCCAGCCGCCATCCTGGTAGACGACCTTGGCAGCAACCGGCATCCCCGGTGCGATCACCGAGAGCCCGCCGGCCCAGTGGTACTCATCAGTCTCTGCTTCCTCTTCGGCGAACAGTCCTGATACTCCCGCCAGCAGTACTATGATCAGGAGCATCATACGCAGTATCTTCATACGTCTATCCTCCTACACCATAATTGTATACCTGAGCAGTTGAGAAAGGAATATCCGCAGTCTGCATCTTTTTGAACTTTCTGTTGACAGATTCTGCTCCATGACGTATTGTTAAACAAACCAAACGGTTGGTTTGTTTAAAAGAGGAGTTTTTACATGAAGAGACAACCTGCACGATTCTCAGGCCCGCAGGAGCTTGATGGATTCATCACGACAGCTGACGAGGAGCTGATACGGTTCATGCAGCAGCTCGAAGGCGATATCATGATTCTCGGGATCGGAGGGAAGATCGGCAGCCATATCGGGCTGCTTGCCCTCGATGCCGTCAGGAGATCCGGGGTACCGAGAAAGGTCTATGGTGTGTCCAGGTTCTCAGATGATGCAGTGAGAATCAGACTCGAAGATGCCGGGATCACCACGATCACCTGTGATCTGCTCGATAGCCGGCAGGTCAGTGAACTGCCGAAGGTACGGAACCTAATCTACCTTGCCGGCAGGAAATTCGGGACCGAGGGTTCTCAATGGCTGACCTGGGCCATGAACACACTCATTCCCTCGATCATCTGCCAACATTTCACCTCAAGCAGGATCGCAGCCTTCTCCACCGGTTGTGTATATGACCTGGTTCCCGCAGCATCGGGAGGGTCCGTCGAGACTGACAGCCTGACGCCTGTCGGCGAATACGCTAACTCCACAGTCGGCAGGGAACGTATCTTTGAGTATTTCAGCCATACGAAGGGCATCCCGACCTGCGAACTGCGGTTGAATTACTCCATCGATATGCGCTACGGGGTACTGCGGGAGATCGGGGAGAAGGTACTGAATGGGGAGCCGGTGGATCTTACCATGGGGTATGTGAACGTGATCTGGCAGGGAGATGTGGCAAAGACAGCCCTCCTTTCACTCGATCACTGTGCTGTCCCGCCTGAAGTGTTCAACATCACGGGTCCCGAGACAGCTTCGGTACGTGAGATCGCTATTCGGTTCGCAAAACAGCTGGGCAGGGCGGTGTCCTTCACCGGTACCGAAGCCCCAACTGCCCTGCTCAGCGACACATCAAAAGCCTTCAAGGTATTCGGCAGGCCTGAGATCTCCCTGGAGACCATGATCGACTGGACTGCCGCTTGGCTCCAGGATGACCTGGGGAGCTGGGAGAAACCGACCCACTTTGAGGTCCGGGACGGAGCATACTGATGGCAGCAAATAGTAAAGACATAAAACTGACGAAACTCAAAGCAGGCATGGTCATTCCTGCTGTCCCTCTGATCCTGACGGAACACCTTGAACTTGATGAGAGGCGGCAGCGGACCCTGATCCGCTACTATCTCGACTCCGGCGTCGGGGGGCTGGCTGCAGCGGTACACACGACACAGTTCGAGATCCGTCAGAACACACAACTCCATGAATCACTGCTGCACCTGGTGAAGGAAGAAGTCGAAGCATTCGAGCAGAGGACCGGGAAAATGATAGTCCTGGTCGGAGGGGTACGGGGCAATGTGGATGAGGTTGCGACTGAGTCGGAGATGCTCTGTCGTTCCGGCTACGACGCAGCCCTGATCTGCCCCTCCCCCGGACAGGAGGCGGATGAACTGCTGGATGTCTACCGCGCAGCTGCCGGGTATATCAGCCTCTTCGGGTTCTACCTGCAGACAGCTATCGGCGGCCCGACACTGCCGTATGAATTCTGGAGGGAGGTGCTGACGATCCCGGAGCTGATCGGTATCAAGACCGCCCCGTTCGACCGGTACAAGACGCTCGATGTCATCAGGGCTGTTGCCGATTCCGGGCGAAGCAGCGAGATCGCACTGTATACCGGTAACGATGATTCCATTGTGACAGACTTGCTGAGCCGCTACCGCTTTGGTACTACCGGCGAGGAGATCACATTCTCAGGCGGGCTCCTCGGCCACTGGTGTGTCTGGACGAAGCGGGCTGTAGAGCTGCTGGAGGAGATCAAAGCTGTACGTTCACGGGATCACATCCCCGCCGGACTCCTGACCAGGGCAGCGCAGGTGACTGATGCCAACAGTGCGTTCTTTGATGCAGCACACCGGTTCAAAGGATCGATCGCCGGGCTTCACGAAGTCCTGCGCAGGCAGGGCTTCCTGGAGAAGATCATCTGCCTGAACCCTGAAGAACACCTTTCGGAGAACCAGGAAGCGGAGATCGACCGGGTCTATGCATCGTACCCCCATCTGAATGATGACGGGTTCATCAATGCGAACAGACAGCGTTGGGCAGACACTAGTACAGGGAACTGTACATAAGGAGGATATGTATGAATAATGAAACGATGTTGGAAACGTCAGAGAGAAGACCTTCAGCACTGAGAAAGATCCTTGCCTCATTCGGGCCTGGATTCATCATCGCAGCCACGGTCCTGGGACCGGGAAGCATCACGGTAAGCAGCAAGTCCGGGGCCCTCATGGGATACTCGGTACTCTGGGCTGTAGCCATAGCTGCGGTCTTCATGACCGTCTTCACCCGTATGGGTTCACGGATCGGGATCCTGCAGGACCGGTCCCTGCTCGAGATCGTCAGGGACGAGTATGGGAAACCCCTTGCGATGGTCGCAGGCATCTCCGTCTTCCTGATCTGCGGTGGGTTCCAGACAGGGAACAATATCGGTATCGGACTGGCGATGGGAACTATGTTCGGGGGCTCCATGGCTCTCTGGGCAGCACTGTTCCTCATGGTTGCACTGGCTATCATCTGGTTCTCAAAGAACTTCTACCAACTGCTTGAACGTATCATGATGGTACTGGTCCTCATCATGATCCTGGCCTTCCTGATCAATGTCTTCAAGGCAAGTCCGAACCCGCTCGAGATCACAGCAGGGTTCATCCCAAAGAAACCTAAGATCTGGGGTCTGGTGATCGCGATCTCAGCCACTACGTTCAGCATAGCCGGGGCTGCATACCAGTCATATATGGTCCAGGGAAAGGGTTGGAAGCGAGAGGACCTGGGGAAGGCCAACCGTGATTCGACAGTCGGCATCATCATCCTCTGCACCTTAAGTGCCTTGATCATGATCACCTCTGCCGCAGTCCTCGCACCGAAGGGGATCACGGTCGGGAGTGCCGTCGACATGGCTATCCAGCTGGAGCCGCTGCTCGGTCAGTTCGCGAAATGGATCTTCCTCTTCGGGTTGCTTGCCGCCTCGTTCTCATCGTTCATCTCTAACGCGATCCTCGGCGGGATGCTGCTCTCCGACGGGCTCGGGATGGGAAAATCGATCAATGACCGATCGGTAAAGATCCTCGCGACGGTCCTCCTGGTCTTCAGTACCCTGCTGGCTGCACTGCTCAAGTCAAACCCTATTGAGGTCCTGGTCATCGCCCAGGCTTCAACCATCATAGGAGGACCAATCATAGCGATCATCCTCACCATGATCGGGAACAACAGGAAGGTCATGGGAGAAGACGGTACCAATTCGGTCTTCTCGAACGTTATTGCCATCCTGGCGATCGGCTGGATCGGCTACCTCTCGATCAACCAATTGATTGCTTTCATCAAATAGCTTACACTGCACAGTAACAAGATATACCGCAGGCGCATACAGACTGCGGTATATCGCTATTCGAGGGTAACGCGTTTATGACGAAGGGTGAGAAGACGAGACAGCGTATATTCACTGCGGCTATCGAGGAGTTCGCCGAGCATGGCTATGAAGGTGCACGGGTAGCCCGTATCTCAGAACAGGCAGGGGTCAACAAGGAGCGCATCTATGCCCATTTTGAGAACAAGGAGAACCTCTTCATCGAGGTCTGGAAACATACCTACCAGCTGATCCTCTCCGTCGACAACAGCTTCCTCGAGCTTACCGAGGAGCAGATCCCTTACCTCGGGAGTATCATACTCTCGCGCTATATGCAGTTCCATGAGGATCATCCAGAATTCTGGAAGATATTCGCCTGGGAGAACCTCCTGCAGGGAAAGCACAACTCAGCCATAACAGGGCTGAAACAGCCCTTCCATGCCCACCTTAAGCAGCTGTACCAGCGGGGTCAGCAAACCGGCCAGTTTCGGAAGACGGTCTCGTTCGAGACTTTCATGTTCATTATCATATCCATCTCATTCACCTTCGCCTCCAACAAGGCTACTATGAGTGAGACTCTCGGTCTCGATTTCAAGAGCGATGACATCAAGTCGCAGTACCTGAAGGAGTGCAATGAATTCCTATTCCGGGCCCCCGGAACAGAGTCCCCTGCAGAAGGATAGGAGGAGGTGACAACACTATGAATGACCAAGAAGAGAGGGAACTGATTCGATCTATCGAACAGGGAGAATGGGAACCAGCTGCTGATGCACAACTGCTGAAGCAGGAGTTCATCCAGGCTGCCCGGAACACCAGGAAGCCATCCCCTGCTGCGGGAGAACCTAGCGAATCCCCCCATTGATGAACTGCGCTATGTCCCTGATCACCCCGTTGTCCACATGCTGTGCCTGCGTATACTCCCTGCTGTCATAGGTGTCGTTCGACTTCATGAAGAGATGGTTCAGCTCCGGGTATGAGATGAACTTCGCATCTGACAGGGCTTCCTTCCACCGTGCGAACTCATCCATCGTCACCTGATAGTCTTTCTCTCCCTGGAGGATGAGCAGGCGGTCCTCGATGGGGACCGCTGCAGTCAGCGGGTCATAGCCTCCCAGGGAGAGCCAGTAGGACTTCGGCGCATTCAGCAGGTCTGCCGGGGTCAGCTTGGACTCCTCGGTCAGCCCCTCTATGTTCCGTACCCCGGTCTCTATGGTATCGATCAGCTTCGTATCATCCTCCGATATCTCGCCGTCCTTGCCAAGCAGGTGCCGGTACTGCACGAGCATCAGCTCTTCTACCGGGGTGACGTTCCCTGCCATGATGATATAACCTGCGGCATCAGGTATGAGTCCTGAAAGCATGGGAATGATGTTCCCCCCAAGGGAATGGCCGAGGAGGAAGATCCTTCCATCATCGACCCCGGGGATGGTATGCGCCAGGTCCCAGGCGCTCTGCAGGTCCTCCAGGTACTCACTCCCGATGGTGACGCTCTCGCCCATGGCCGCCCCATAGATCGCCGTCCGCTTGGTGAACCTGATGCTCGCGACTCCCTGCTCGGCGAGCCCGTATGCGATATCCCGCAGGGGCTTGTTCGGCCCCAGGGTCGAGTCCATGTCGGTCGGGCCTGAACCCGAGGCGAAGATGACGAGGGGGGCGGGCTCCTCACCACCTGGCATCACCAGCCTGCCCGGCATCGTGAAAGCCCCGGTGACTACCTCGATCTCAGTCTCAGAGACGGTGACCGGGGGTGCTTCAGGTTCCGCATAGGGGGCGAAGTTGAACCCTGCGAGATGCCGCTCCTTATCGAAGACGATGTTCGCGATGATCTTGGACTGCGTGCAGGTGACGAGTACCGGGATGATCGTGAAGTCAGCGGCCGTAGCCGTCTCGGTCAACTTGTACGACACATACGCGCCATTCTGGGCGGTCATCCCCTCCCAGGCGGTCTTATAGAGGTCGGCACTCACTGCCCGCTCCATGGCTGAGGACATCCTGAAGTCATCGACCAGCTTCTGGTACTCACCGGTGGTGATAAGCCCCATGAAACGAACTGCCAAGTCCTCTGCTGTTTCCGTCACTTCCATATTGTCTTCCGTATCCACACGCGCCTCTTCCTGGTTCCGGCAGCCTGCTGCCAGGACCAGGATCAAAAGAAGGAATACTGCTGCTCTTTTCACCATTGCACCTCCGCCAACTCTCGTCTGTATGCTACGGTACAGTCCGACAAATAGCAAGGGAAATCTTAGTCTCTAAAAAAGCATGCTACATTCCTACATTTTGGTATGTGTAATATTACTTTCCTACAATTATGTATGTTATGGTATTGAGGGCAATATCTCTACTCCTTTTATTATAATAATTTACAAAATTGGCACGCCCTTTGCTATATATACTGCATACACAGATACACATGCCGAACAGGAGGTACATGTATGGAACAACGACAACAATGAGACCGAACGCTGATGCAGTCACCATTACTCCAGTGAACATGGATTTAGGTTGAATTCATATGACTACATCAGCGGTACCTCCCTTGGGCGGCGGGATCTGGCATCCCGGCGCGGGTGTAGGGGCCTGTGCGGGAAATGACAACCGGGAACAGGGAAGGATCTCCATCCATCCTGATCATATGTTGTTATCGCTCCCGGCACAGCCATGTCTCCTGTGGCTGTGCCAATTTTAACCAAACAGGAGAGTGCACGTGTCCGAAGACAGCCGCCGCAAGGCATACAGAGCTGCTTCGGGCATACCAGGACCAGCATACCGGTCTTCGTGGTATGTACGATGACATATGGATCTAAACCACTATGTCGGTTCTTTTTCTTGGTGCAGGGACCTTAGCATGCTGCAGGAAATGCAGCGGCAGATCCGGCAAACATCGTATCAGGAGATCTGTTCTCCTTCTCCTGGTATAAGGTCTTGCAGCAGTCAAGGACCGGCAGAGCTGGTACAGTCCTTCCATACAATAAGAAACGTATGGAGAGGATACAGGAACCGGTGACCGGAAGCAGAGCGGAACCTCCGAATTACTTCCACATTGCAGAAACTTCGTATCTGGTCGCCCACAGAGTTCTTTGTACGCAGGCTCACTGCTATCGTAGTGGATAGACATAGATTCCCGGGCTGCCGCAACCAGCCCGGGATACTTTTTTTTCCACATAGGCATAATTGCCTACTCCCTGATGACGTGTTCACCATTGCGTATACCTTCCCCGACAGCCATACTTGCATGCAGGTAAGGAGGTCATTTTTGATTACGAAAGAAGAACATCTCAATGCATCATCCCACGGGTTCGGGCTCCTTCTGGGGATCGCAGGATTGAGCCTGCTCATGGCCCATACCGAGCTGCGCAGCACGGCAGGGATCGCGTTCCTCATCTACGGGACGATGCAGGTACTGCTCTACCTCACTTCTACCGCGACACACCTCCTTACTGATAAGCCGGTGATCCACCGGGTCGTCAGGGTACTTGACCAGGCTGCTGTCTACCTCTTCATCGCGGGAACCTACACCCCGGTAGCCCTGCTCATCCTGCCCAACCCCTGGCGGGGTGTGATGCTCCTGCTCATCTGGCTGCTCGCACTCCTTGGGGTCATCATGAAGTCAGCCTTCCTCACGGGTAAGCACCTCCTCTCCGACCTGCTCTACCTGCCGATGGGCTGGATGGTCATCTTCTTCCTCAACCCTCTGATCACCTACGCCCCTGCGGGCTTCCTTCCCTGGGTCTTCGCCGGCGGCATCGCCTACACCGTCGGGGTCATCTTCTATGCCGCTGAGCGCATACCCTACAACCATCTTATCTGGCACCTCTTCGTACTCGCCGGCAGCGGTTGCTTCTTCACGGGCTTCGCCCTGCACCTGCTGTGACCTACCGTACCTACCCCGCCTACCCCGTTTCTATCAATAAAAACTTTACAGCCGGTCTCATTTCTGCGAGAATGTAGAGGTATCCTTACAGGAGGGAGAACCTGACACGATGAGTAGGCTGCTGCAATGGATCGAGACATATAAGAGGAGACTGAAGATCCTCTCCATCCCCGCCCTGCTCCTGCTGCTCGCCGCAGGCTTCGTCCTCGTCTATGTCACCGGCGGGATCAAGTACGTATTCTCCCACACCCTCTACATCCCCATCCTCCTCGGGGGCTTCATCTTCGGGTGGAAAGGCGGCATCGCCATGGGGATCCTCGGGGGGATCACCTTAGGGCCCTTCATGCCGATCGAGGTGGCTACCGGTGAGATGCAGCTGACGATCAACTGGATCTACCGCATGATCTTCTTTATCATCATCGGCGGCATCAACGGCGCCATCCGCGACCTGCTCTTCAAGTATATCGATCAGATCAACTGGGTACGCTACCATGACGCTTCCAGCAGGCTCCCCAACCGGGAGAAGCTCATCAAAGATCTGGAGGACTGTACTGCACATGCCTGCAGGGAAGCCCGCAGCCTCATCATCCTCACCGTCGATGACATGAACGAGGAGGAGGCGACCTTCGGATACGGGGTGATGGATGCGACCATCGCCCAGCTCGCTGCTCGCCTCCAGGCAGCCCTCCCTGAAGGGTCGCGTCTCTACCGGATCTACGTGAGGGAACTCGCGGTCATGCTGAAGGGACCCGACACGGCAGAGGTACAGTCATCATTCAGGAACCTCCTTCCTATACTGAGGAAACCAGTCTCCTACGGTGAGGTCCTGCTCCACGCCAACCTCATGATGGTACATACCGCCATCGAGGGCGGGCACGAACCGGAATTCTACCTGCGGAAGGCGAAGGTCGCCCTTCGCAGGGCTTCCGAACAGGGGGTCACCGGCCTCGTGGTCTCCCAGGATGCCGATGAGGAGTTCTCGGCGAACATCGAACTGCTCGGGGAACTCCAGCAGGCGATCGACAACGACAGCCTGGAACTCTGGTACCAGCCCCAGATATCGCTGAAGACGGGGGAGATCAAAGGGGTCGAGTCCCTGCTCCGCTGGAACCACCCTACACGGGGGTTCATCCCGCCTGACCTCTTCATCCCGCGTTCTGAACACAGTACACTCATCGAACGGTTGACGAAGTGGGTGGTCCCGAAGGCCCTTGGGCAGCTGAAGGAGTGGAACAGCAGGGGGATCTTCCTCACCATCGCGGTCAATATTTCGATCAAGAACCTCGTACAGCCGACCTTCCCCGACCTGATACGCGAGATGCTCGGCCGCTTCAGTCTCGAGGGGCTCGTCCTCGAGCTGGAACTGACCGAGAACGTCTTCATATCGAATCTGGAGATCATCAAGAAGCACCTGCTCGCCCTCACCGATATGGACGTGCGGCTCGCCATCGATGACTTCGGGACCGGCTACTCCTCCCTCGAACGGCTCAACCACTTCAAGGTAGACTCGATCAAGATCGACAAGTCCTTCATCCAGGCGATGAACGGCAACGACGAGGCTGCCGCCATCGTCAGGGCTGCAGTCACCCTCGCCCATGAGTTCAATATCGAGGTGGTCGCAGAAGGCATCGAGACCGAGGAGACCGCCGAGTCGGTCGCCAGGATGGGCTGCGACACGGTCCAGGGCTACTATTACGGTTACCCGATGCCTCCTGATGAGTTCGAGAGGTGGTATCAGGAGTATATGGAAGCCCGCCGGGAACAGCCAAACGCATGACATCTTTATTCCCTTAAGGGTATATTCCCAAACTATACCGTACAAGGTATAATTCTAAAATACACCCCGCAAGGTAGTGACAAATTACACCCCCTAAGGTATAATTCCTGTATGGAATACACGATCAGGACCATGCGACAGTTGGGTATCTCGTTGAAGGATGCAAGGAAGAGTGCCGGGCTGACCCAGGTCGAGGCAGCCAGGGACTTCAAGATCCTGCAGAAGACGGTCTCGCTGTTGGAGAACGACCCGGGGAGATGCACCATAGAGAGCCTGCTCACCCTCCTCAATGCCATCGGCTATGAGATGAAGATTTGCCCGAAAGGTACGTCCTTGCCGGAATCGGATGTGGAGTGGTAGCATGGCACGGGCTAGGAGATTGCCGCTAACTGTCTATATGAACTCGATACCAGTGGGAGTTTGGAGTATCACGTCTTCGGGGGAACACCAGTTCAGGTACTTCAGTTCCTGGCTGGACTCTGCCCAGGCAAGGCCTATCTCGCTCTCCCTCCCGCTCATCTCAGCTGCTGATCACCATTCCGGGAGTGTTGTGGAGCAGTTCTTTGATAACCTCCTTCCCGACACGCCAAGTCTTCGTAAGCGGCTTCAGACCCGGTTCCACACAGGAACCCATTCAGCCTATGATCTTATAACAGCTGTGGGCAGTGATTGTCTTGGGGCAGTGCAGATTCTGCCAGAAGCTCCCGCTTCCAGAAACTGCTTACAGATTCTGCCAGAAGCTCCTGCTTCCAGAAACTGCTTGCAGATTCTGCCAGAAGCTCACGAAGAACCGGAGCCGGCTTATACGATTACCGGTCAGGCCGTGACTGAAAGCGAGATCGCCCGGATCCTGCGTGAGACCGTACTGTCAAGAAGCACCTTGGGCAGTCTGCGGAGTTTTCGGATCTCATTGGCTGGAGCTCAGGAGAAGACATCTTTCTGTTTTCATGACGGGAACTGGCTGATCCCATTGGGGCAGACCCCCTCTACCCATATTTTCAAGCTTCCCATTGGTGACATCGGTATTGCAGACATGAGTGATTCCCTGGAGAACGAACACCTTTGCTCCCGACTCTTCGCCAACTTCGGCATCCCTACAGCTGAAACTGAGATACAGAGCTTCGAGGATGAGAAAGTCCTGATCGTCACCAGGTTCGATCGAAGGGTCAGTCCTGGCGGCAGGATCATCCGCCTGCCGCATGAGGACTTCTGCCAGGCGACGGGAACCCCGTCAGCCTTGAAGTATGAGTCAGACGGAGGCCCCGGTATTCAGACGATCATGGGGATCCTATCCTCCGCAAGGGATCCTCGGAACGACAGGCTGCTCTTGCTGAAAGCACTCATGCTTGACTGGTTATTGGCAGCCCCCGATGCCCATGCGAAGAATTTCAGTATCGCCCTGTTAGCTGGAGGAATGTTCTCCCTGGCACCGGTCTATGATATAACCTCAGCACCGATTTTCATGGAATTAACTAACCCCTAACCCTCTCCATCTGAATCCGACCATAAAGAGCCATAGAACCCTCCTGCCAGTAGTTCATCTACACTATCCCTAGTTTCCTACTCACGGCATCTAGGGTTATTACCTACAACTATAGAAATCTTTCTAATCATTAAAACCTATCAGGACTTCCTAAAACCTATGAATAATAGCCATATATGCGCATTTCTCGCTTGACTTTACCCACAACTAATGATTTAATAACAAGTATAGAATAGCTTTCATGGTAATATCTTACCCTATACGGAGGAGCATGGACCCACGCCAATTCTTTTTAGAGCCAACGACAACCAAACAGCGCCAGTATGAGGCGCTCCGCCGGTACTTCCACGACGGCTTCACCGCAGATCAGGTCGCTCAACGGTTCGGCTATACCAAAGCCTCTGTCTACTCCCTCATCCGGGACTTCAAGCAGCAGCTCGCATCAGGGGAGAACCCGTTCTTCACCGATGTCAAACAGGGGCGAAAGCCCATGGACCATACCGGGGAGTTGACGGAACTGATCGTATCGCTCCGAAAGAAATATCTCTCAGTTCCTGACATCACAGCCGCTGTCGCTGCGAAGGGCCATACGGTATCAGAGAAGTACGTCTACAATGTGATCAACCAGGAAGGGTTTGACCGGCTTCCCCGCCGTACCAACGAGATCAAGCAGCATGCAACTTCAACGATACCAATCGCTGCACCGAAGACCTTGAAACTGGACTTTGATCCTGAGACCTTCATCTCACAGAATGCTCTCGGGGTTCTTACCCTGTTGCCGTATGCGCAACGGTATGGGATCCTTGACCTGATCGGGTCATCAGCGTATCCAGAAACGAAGAGCATGAATCGAGTGAACTCGATCCTGAGCTTTGTTGCACTCAAGCTCTCGCATGCACGGCGCTACACTGCAGATGATGCCTGGTGCATGGACCGGGGCCTCGGACTATTCGCTGGACTGAACGTGCTGCCGAAATCCGCGTGGTTCAGTTCCTATTCCCATCGGGTGACCCGAGAGATGAACACGAGCTTGCTGAAACACCTGTACAAGCTTCTTGATACACATGGATTACTCTCTGATACGGTGAACCTTGACTTCACGACGATTCCCTACTGGGGAGATGATTCACACCTGGAGAACAACTGGTCGGGGAAACGGGGAAGAGGATTGGCATCGATGCTGGCCCTCATCTGCCAGGATCCCGGCTCCGGGATGCTCACGTATGGGGATACGACGATCAGGCATGACCGGGAAGGAAATGCCTCAGTGGAGTTTCTAGACTTCTCCCGAAAGCATGGGAGCGGGGATCTGCGATACCTGGTGTTCGACTCCCGGTTCACGACGTATGAGAACCTTGCACGGCTTGATGAGGATGTGAACTTCCTGACCATCCGACGAAGAGGGAAGAACATCGTCGATGCATTGGCTAAGGTTTCGCCATCAAGCTGGAAGAAGGTCCGTGTCACCCGTTCGAACGGGAAGGGACAGACGCTGAGAATCTATGACTCGACCGTATTCCTGAAAGCCTATGGGAAGGAGATCAGGCAGATAGCGATCGAAGGACATGGGAAGATCAAGCCTGCGATCCTGATCACGAATGACTTCGATCGACCAACCAAGGAGCTGGTGCAGATCTATGCACGCAGGTGGCTTGTTGAGAAGTCTATCAGTGAACAGATAGAGTTCTTCCATCTCAACCGGGTATCATCCTCCATGGTAATCAAGGTTGACTTCGATCTTACCATGACGATTCTTGCTCATAACCTGCTGAGGCTGCTGGCGATGGACCTGCCTGGATTCACCCACTGTACTGCGATGAGCCTGTATGAGAAATTCCTTGATACTGGAGGTTCGGTATCGATCAAGGAGGACCAGATCGTGGTGGATCTGAAGAAGAAGCGGAATCTGCCTGCTTTGCTGACTGCACTGCAGCCGTACCAGGAAACAGCTGTCTCAGCTCTGAACAATCTGCCGATCGTCTTTCAGGGAAATACAAGATCCTGAATTAGGGGTGCTATCTGTACCATGAAAATCGGTGCTCAGCTTATCCCTACCTGGACCGGAAAGGCAGCTCCTTGAGTTCTCACAGGTTGAAGATGGCTATGAAGGTGGTTCATTACCACTGGAAGAAGATTCTCCCGGACCATTGGATTCGTACAGCCGGAAGTGTTGGTATCCATGAAGAGGTGACATGCGAGCTGCTGGAAAACCTCATCACGGCCGTTGATGATGTCATCGGGCAGACGATCGCCGGCCTTCCTGACGGTTTCCCCTCATCGGTCTCAGGACCTATCTTCGAAGGGCTTCAGACGAAATCAGCCTGGGCAAAGCGGATGCTGTAGCCAGTAACCCTACTGCAGCAGGTTCCCATCCCTGAACAGCTTCATGATCGCTTCCTGGCCCGTGATGAGGTGCCGCTTCAGGACCTCTTCCGCCCCGGGACCATCCTGTGCTGCCATCCGCTCGAGGATTGTAAGGTGTTCGTCATTGATCACGCTCATGAGTTCCCCGGTGTCGGTCTGTGTGTAGAGCCATCGCTTGACCAGCCAGGTCTGCTCCTGGAGCGGCTTGATGAGCGACTGTAGCCGTTCATTGCGTGAGTGCCGGCAGATCGCGTCATGGATCAGCCGGTCGGAGGCTATCTGGGCATCGATCGAGGGAGTCCCCCCGCCGCTGGACTGCAGGTAGTCTTCCCGCAGCTTCCCTACCTCATCAGCTGACATGGAACCTGTTGCCTGCACGACCGCGAGCTGCTCAAGGGCTGTCCTGATCCTGAAGATGTCCTCGATCTCTGCCCTCGATGGGTTGAAGACCGAGTAGCTCTTCCCGTTGTAGGAAACGAGGCCTTCAGATACCAGCTCCTTCAGCCCCTCGCGGACCGGCGTCATGCTGACGTTGATCTCACTTGCGAGGGTATCGACGATGAGCCGCTCCCCCGGCGGGAACTCCAGGGAGATGATGCGCTGCCTGATGATGGCGGCAACCTGCTCGTTCAGGTGCCGCCTCGTAACTCTCACCCGTGCCTGTGCCATACGCTTCTACAGCATCCCTTTCACGGGGATCCCGTAGGGGCCGTCGGTGAGGTAGCAGATCTCGAGTTCATCGATCCCCTTCCCCAGCCTCTTCGCGGCATCCGCGATCGAGCCCGCGATGAAGGAGGCGACCTTGAGGTCGACTGTCTCCCCTTCTGAGAACCGGGAACCGTCTATCCCCGGGCACAGTTCGTAATGGGCGCTGGTGAACTGGGGGCTGTAGTAGTAGAAGTGGTCGAGCGGGATCTTCTCGAAGAGCTCGGCCCACTTCTGCACCTGCCACTGCTCGGGAATGAAGCTCCAGTCATCGGAGCAGATCAGCTTGATGAAATTGGATGCCCCGATCAGCTTCATGAGCTGCAGCGTCGTCCGGTAGGTGATCGCGCCGACGGGGTTGGTCCCATCGCTGTTGTCCGCCGCGATGATGACGTAGCCACCGGGCTTCACCACCTTCTTCGCGGCAGATCCTGCCTTCGCCACCTGGTAGTGGTTGATCCCGACGAACCCGCCGTGGGTGATCACCACATCGTACTCTTTCTCATAGGGAACCCCCACATGCTTCTTCACACTCGCGACCGCCGCCTCATGGGCTTTCTGCAGGTCCCCGGAGAAGACCCCGGTCACATCGAGGTCGTTGTTGAGCACGACGTTCACGATGAAGTCGGCCCCGGCCTTCTGTGCCACCTCGAGCGCCTCCTCGTGGCAGGGGTTGCCCTCGAGCACCAGGTCGTCGGAGTTGGGGTCGGCGAGCATCTTCGGTCCGTGGAAGATGAAGGTGGTATCCTCCCCGATGAGTCCCGGGCAGATCGACTTCCGTCCCCCGGATGCGCCTGCCATGAAATGGCTCTCCACGAGCCCGGTCAGGATCTTGATGTCTGCTTCAAGGTAGACCCGGTCGATGTAGACCTCCGTCCCCCGCACGGTCGTCCCAAGGTAGGTCAGGCTCTCCTCATCCTTGCAGTCATGGTTGATGACCGCGATGCCGAGGTCGAGGACCCGCGCATCGATCATCTTCTTTGTCTCTGTGGTGGTCAGGGCCCGGTGGGTACCGGTGGCTACCAGAACGGTGATGTTCTTCGGCTTAACCCCTTCGGAGATCATCTGGTCGACCAGCGGCCACAGGATCCCCTGCTCGCCTGTGTAGGGAACAGGGCGGGTGTTGTCCGAGATCACGATGACTGCCGTGGGTTCAGCTGTCCCATCCAGCTTCTGCCGGATGATGGTACGAAAAATCGGTGTACCGATGGGCTCGGCAAGGGAATCTGCAATGCGGTCCTGGCAGGCTTCCAGTGCAGTACTTCCTGCCATCGCGAGGATGTCAGTCTGTTCGGGGACTGCACAGGAGAGGCTTTCACTGCCGAATGGTATGGGTATGTTCTTCATCGATCCTTTCCTTCTAACAAGTGGAGGTGGTACCTGTCATCAGACCGGGTACCACCGGTACACCTTCGTCTCGTCTATCTTACGCCATGCTCTTGATCAGGGAAAGGTCCCCGGTCTTCGCAGCAAGGAGTATCGGCTTCATGTACTCGTCGACCTGCTCGGCAGTGAGTGCCACGGGCATGTTCTGCAGCTTCATCTTGAGCTGCGGATTCTTCGCGGCGGTCAGTGCCCGTTCGATGTGCTTGTCCGAGAACCCTTCGAGCTCGCCGAGGGTCTTCGGCATGCCGACGGTCTCGTTGAAGGCGATCATGCCTTCAGCCACGGCGATCCCGAGCTCACGCCCTGCAAGAGCACCGAGGTCTGCAGAGATGTACCCGTGCTTCTTGAAGATCTCACCCACCACACGGAGCTTCTGCTCGATCGCGGGTGCGAAGAAGACGGTGTAGTAGGGATTCATGATCCCGCAGGCACGTCCGTGTGAGGTGACGTCGACCAGTGAGAAACTGGTGAGGTGCGCCCCGTTGGTCCCGCCGACCATGATGGCATAGCCGCCGAGGTCGGTAGCGAGGCCGATCGCCTCCCTGGCATCAGAGTCTTTCGGGTTCTCGATGACCTTCTGCGTATATTCGACGACCAGCTCGATCGCGGTCTCTGCGATCTTCTTCGTCTGCTCGTAGGTCTCGTCACTTGCACCGAAGAATACCTCGAGGCAGTGGGCGATGCCGTCAAGGGCACCGTCGATGGTCAGTCTGATCGGCATGGTCTCGGTCACACCGTAGTCGAAGAAGGGGTGTGAGGGAATGATCGCGTTGTCGACGATCAGCTTCTTCTGACCCACAACCGGGTCCGTGATGTTCGCATATTTGGTCAGCTGGGCACCTGAACTTGCCGAGGTCTGTACCGCGATAAGCGGAAGGAGCTTCTTCCCCGTCGCTGCAAGAGCATCGGTCACCATATTGGTCCCGAAGTAGGACTCGATGTCTGCTGAGTGCTCCTTCCCGAGGGTGTAGAGGACGTTGGCAGCCTTGACTGCGTCGATCCCCGACCCGCCGCCGACCACGATGAGGCAGTCAGGCTGGAAGTGGAGGATGTAGCTCTCGAGCCGGTAGACATCCTCCCTCGGTGCGTTCGGCTTCGCTCCCTGGATCATCTGCGCCGGTTCTACCGAGACGCCTGCCTGCTCCAATGATGCGAACACACGAGCGTTGATCCCGTCGAACATCGGTTCTGAGATCACGAGGGTCTTGGACCCGAACTGCTTTGCGACATCCCCGATCGTATCGAGTACACCTACTCCAAAGGTGTATGCTTCACCCTTCCAATCTTTCAACAACTGATTTGCGGTCTCTTTCAATGACATGGTTTCCTCCTACCTTGCTGCGAGGGCCTTTGCCCTCTCCACGATCGCTTCTGCTGACAGTCCGTATTTCTCCATCAGCTTATCATATGGTCCTGACTCGGTGAATGTATCGTTGATCCCGATCATGTCGATGAGTGCAGGCACCTCTTTCGTCACGGCTTCCGCACAGGCGGAGCCGAGACCTCCGTACACATTGTGCTCCTCGATGGTGAGCAGCTTCCCGGTCTTCTTCACCGATGCGGCGAGTGCTTCCCGGTCGATCGGCTTGATGGTGCCGATCTCGAGGAGATCCACCGAGATCCCCTCGTCTGCGAGAGTCTTCGCCGCTTCCATCGCGATACTCGTCGGTACCCCGGCTACTGCCATGGAGATATCGGAGCCGTCGGTGAGCTTCCTCGCCTTGCCGGCGGTGAAGGGCTCTGCATCATTGAAGAGCTCAGGCGTCTCGTTCCTGCTGAGCCGCAGGAAGACCGGCCCGTCGATCTTCATCGCTGCCTCTAATGCATCCCGTACCTCCTGCGCGTCGGCAGGGGTGAAGACGGTCATGTTCGGGAACGCCCGCATGATCGCCACGTCGGTGAGCGAGTGGTGCGATGCACCGTCGAAGGAGTCCGACATGCCGCCGTAGCCGCCTGCGATGATCACCGGCAGCTTGTTGTAGCAGATGACATTCCTGATCTGGTCGGTGCTCTTGAGTGCTAAGAAGATGCTGAAGGTGCTGATCACCGGGTGGTAGCCGCAGGTAGCGAGCCCCGCAGCGACATCTGCCATGTTCGCCTCAGCGACCCCGACGTTGAAGAACCGGTCGGGGAACTCCTTCCCGAAGAGTGCTGTCTTGGTGGATCCCGACACGTCGGCATCGAGGACCATCAGTTCAGGGTAGCGTGACCCCATATCGACGAGGTGTTTCCCGAACGCCTCTCTCATTGCTGTCTTCTTCATAGTGCCGCCTCCAGTTCTGCCAGTCGCGCGAGGATCTGCGGTTCCGCGATCTCGAAGTTGTCCTTGTCGATGGGTGCGCCATGCCACCTGTTGTCGTCTTCCATATGACTGACGCCCTTTCCCTTGTGGGTATCATAGATGATGACGAAGGGGCCTGCTGCCTCACCGTTCGATGATGCCTCATCAAGCCAGGTAAAGGATTCGTGGATGGCCTTGAAGTCATGGCCGTCATAGGCCTTGGGGGCGACGGTCCAGTTGAAGGACTCGAACTTCTCCTTCAGCGGGTGCAGCGGCATGATGTCGTCAACGGTCCCATCGAGCTGCACCTTGTTGTAGTCCACGAGGAGGACGTACCGCTTAGGCTTGAACTTGGCAGCTGCCATGATGCCTTCCCAGCTGTTCCCCTCCTGGAGGCACCCCTCGCCTACCATGATGTAGGTCCAGAAGTCCTTACCGCTGTGCGAGGAGGCAAGTGCCATGCCGAGGCCGACGGAGATGCCGTGGCCGAGCGCCCCGGTCGACATGTCGACTCCCGGTGTCGCGTGCATGCAGGGATGGCCCTGCAGGTTGCTGTCGATCTCCCTGAAGGTCTTCAGCTCTGAGATCGGGAAGTATCCCCGCTCTCCCAGCGTGGCATAGAGCATCGTCGATGCGTGGCCCTTGCTGAGGATGAACCGATCACGGTCAGCCTTCTGCGGGTCATTCGCATCGATGTTCATCCTGCCGTAATAGAGGTAGTTCATGACATCAGCTGAAGATGCCGCCCCGCCCCAGTGTCCGGTACCCTTCTCATGGAGTACCCGTAATACGTTCAGACGAGCTTCCTGCGCCTTGTAGGCGATCATGTTGAGCCGTCTCTCAACATCCTGCTCGTTCACTACTTCGGAAGCCTTGATCTGCTTCATGTATAACTCCTGCTCGTAATGATGTGGTTCATAACTTACTATATATTTCATATATAAAATATCATATATGAAATATAAGTCAAGTCTTTTTTGTGTATTGTATACTAAATTTACTACATGAATACTGCTGGACAACGCCTGAGGGAACAGATACTATAGAAGATAATGCTGCGTGACAAGGAAGCCATATGAATAGCGAAAGAACCTCATTCACCATACCCAGGAGACGCTACCTCAGTGAGGAGGTCGCCGACATCATCAAGGACAGGATCTTCTCCCTGGAGTTCTCACCGGGTGAGCGGCTGATCGTCGATACCCTCGCGCAGGAGATCCAGGTGAGCATGACGCCTATACGGGAGGGGCTCAAGGAGCTCGTCTCACAGGGGCTGGTCACCTATGATGGGAAGAGCTATTCGGTCTTCGACCCGAGTCCTGCCGACGTGGAGAACCTCCACCGCATCAGGCGCTACCTCGAGCAGCTCGCAGCTTCCCTGGCTGCAGAACGGATGGACCCCGAGGTCGTCGACGGGATGATGGGGATGATCAGGGAGTTCGTCTCGAGCGATAAGACGGGGGACAGCAACACCCATATCGAGCTCGACCAGCTCTTCCACCGGTCGATCCTCGAGGCTACGGGGAACGAGCGGCTGCAGAACATGCTCTCGACCATCCAGGAGCAGACCTGGCTGATCCGCCACTGGGGCTTCGCCCACTCATATGAGCAGCATATTGCCGAATACGCATCGGAAGAGCACCTGGCTATCCTCCAGGCGATCAGGGACCGTGACCCCCAGAAGGCGGAAGCACTCATGCGGGACCACTTAGTACATGCAGAGGATATGTCGCGGGAAACATTGGGTATGTAAGATACTACTGCCTTCCGTGGCAGTTCTTGAACTTCCTCCCGCTCCCGCAGGGGCAGGGGTCGTTCCTCCCGGTCCTTGACGTATCGAAGTAATCCATGAAATCAGCGGCTTGACGCCTGTGTCGCAAAGCTTCCCGCATCGCGAGGAAATAGGGCCTGGTATGCTCGAAGAAGGAGGTATACCCGTCGCAGAGGTAGTTGATCTTCTTTGCATCACCACTCTTCACGATCCGGTTGCGCAGGCAGCCCCCGAAACAGAGCTGCAGGTAGGTACAGTCCCTGCACTTCGCAGGCAGATCCGAGGCCTTCGACCTGCCGAACTCATGCTGGAAGTCACTCTCCACCATATCGAGCATCGGTGTCTCTGCGATGTTCCCTAACAGGTTGGCCGGTTCCACGAAATGGTCGCAGCTGTAGAGCTTGCCGTTATGCTCGAGGGCCAAGGCCCTCCCGCACTGCGGGGCATGGACGCAGAGGGTCGAGGGGTAGCCTGCATACCTGCCGAGGAAGAGGTCGAAGTGCTGGACGAAGCGCCTGCCGATCCCGTCGGAGAGCCACCGGTCGAAGACCCCATTGAGGAAGGTGCCGAACTGTGCCGGCTCTACCGACCGGTCCGATACCCTCCCGTCATAGTACTCAACCACCGGGATGAACTGGATGTACTCCGAGTCGATCGAGTCGAGGAACTCGTAGACCTCCACGGGGTAGTCCCCGTTGTGGTGCTGGACGACGGTCAGGGTATTGACCGCGACACCTGCGGCCTTCATGGTCTCGTACCCCCGCATCACGTCAGCGAAGCTCCCCCTGCCGTCGGGGTACTTCCGGTAGTGGTTATGGATCGCTTCCGGCCCGTCGAGGCTCACCCCGATGAGGAACTCATGGTCTGCGAAGAACTTCGCGAGGTCGTCCTTCACGAGGGTCGCATTGGTCTGCAGGGCATTCATGACCTTCAGCCCCTTTCGGGCATACTTCTCCTGGAGGGCTACAGCCTTCTCGAAGAAGGGGATCCCGAGGATCGTCGGCTCCCCTCCCTGCCAGGAGAAGACCACCTCCTGCGTACCGGCAGGCTGGCTCTCGATATAGCTGCGGGTGAAGCTCTCGAGCAGCTCGTCGGTCATGACCGATGAGATCTCACCGGGGTCATTGACCAGCTGCGCCTTCTCGAGGTAGTAGCAGTACTCGCAGTTGAGGTTGCAGACCGACCCGATGGGCTTTACTATGATATTGAAGGGACCCGTTGGCATACTCATGAATAGAAGACTCCTTCAGACGTACTCTTAAAGATACTTCTAGTTATACCTCATTGTCGGGAGACTTTCCATAGCAGGCTGGGTGGCTTTCACTCCCCGGCAGTCACGATGAAGCTCACCATATCCGCAGCCGTAAACCCGTCATAGACCGCGGTGACTGAGAGCGTATAGGTCCCGGGACCGTCAGGCACCGTGAACTCATAGCGCTCACCGGTGCCTGCAGTCGTTTCGTTCACCTTCCAGACCAGCAGGGTCTCCTCAGGATCACAGTCCTCAAGGGTAGCGGTGAAGAGCATTCGGGATGAAGCATCCAGCGCCGCGACCTCCTGGTCGATCGCTACCGTCATCTTCGACAGATCCATCGGGATGATCGAACAGGAGAGCAGGATGGCAACTGATGCCAGGATCAACAGTAACTTCTTCATATAGTCCCCCAAACAGGTCTTTGATGAGGCTAATCTACGACCTGGATGTGAGAATCGTATGAGGATTGTGTTTACAGTCCTTGAAAACACTCACCGAATGCTGACAATCCTGACAGTGCAGTAACAATCAGCATCCCATGAGGCGTTATCGCTGGACCCTGCCAGACCCGTCGCCCTTCATGAGGAGCAGCACCTCGTCGGCGCTCAGCAGCGCGATGTCCCCGCTGATGCTGTGTTTCAGGCAGGAGGTGGCCACGGCGAAGTTGAGGGCTGTATCTCCATCCTCGAAGCTGTTGAGCCCGTAGATGAGGCCGGCTGCGAAGGAGTCCCCTCCCCCGACACGATCGATGATCGGCATGATGTCGTACTGCCTCGAGGAGTGGAAGCTCTCCCGGTCGGCAAGCACGGCTGACCAGCCGTTATGGGTGGCGGAGATCGACTCACGCAGGGTGATGGCGATCTTCTGTACGTTCGGGTAGGCTTCCAGGACCCTGTTGGCCAGCTCCCGGTAATGGTCGACGGAGAGCTCGCCCTTCGTCACATCTGAGGAGGAGGTGATCCCGAGGGACTTCTGGCAGTCCTCCTCATTGGCGATGATCACGTCGACGTACTTCACGAGTTCTCCCATCACCTCAGGGGCAGTCTTGCCATAGTTCCAGAGCTTCTTACGGTAGTTGAGGTCGCAGGATACGGTCAGCCCGGCCTCCTTCGCTCTCTTGACAGCGTAAAGCGAGAGTTCAGCCCCGGTCGCAGAGAGTGCCGGTGTGATCCCCGTTATATGGAACCACTGTTTTCCCGCAAAGATCCGCTCCCAGTCGAACTGCTCCGCAGTCGCCTCGGCGATCGCCGAGGCTGCACGGTCATAGACGACCTTGGAGGGACGCTGTGCGGCTCCTGCCTCGAGGTAGTAGACACCGAGCCTACTGCCGCTGCGTACGATGCAGCTGGTATCGACCCCGTATTTCCGTACCTCGTTCCGTGCCGAGTCCCCGAGGACGTTGTCCGGGAGGGCGGTGACGAAGGTCGCATCAAGCCCGAGGAGGGAGAGTGCCACGGCTACGTTGGCCTCCCCGCCTCCGAAAGTCGCTTCCAGGTTCGGGGTCTGGAAGAGCCGGGTGTTCTCCGGGGACTTCAGGCGGAGCATGATCTCGCCCAGGGTAACTATCTTCGCATCACGCATCGGTTCCTCCTATGATCGCAAGCGCCTCTTCGGTCAGTCTCTGCACTTCTTCGAAATCGTGTGCCTCAAGGAGGCTCCCCTTGACGATCCAGCTTCCGCCGCAGGCGTAGACGTTCGGCAGGGCAAGGTAGTCACGGATGTTCCCCTTGTTGATCCCGCCGGTGGGCATGAAGGATGCCTCCTGGTAGACCGGTGCCACGTTCTTCAGGAAGGCGGTCCCTCCCGATACCTCTGCGGGGAAGAACTTGAGCTTGCGAAGCCCACGCTCCATAGCCCACTCGATCAGTGACGGGGAGGTCACCCCGGGGATGATCGGGTAGCCTTTACCCAGGCAGTAGTCCACTACCGTGGGGTTGAAGCCCGGGGTCACGATGAACTGCGCTCCCCCTGCCATGGCCTGATCAGCCTGCTCCTTGGTAGTGACCGTTCCTGCCCCGATGAGCATCTTCGGGTACTCCTTCGCCATCTTCCCGATACATTCCAGTGCGACCGGGGAACGCATCGTGATCTCCGCAATGGGGAGGCCTGCCGCGATCAGGGCCTGGGCGAGACCTGGCACCTGATCAGTGTCAGTCAGCTTGATCACCGGTACCAGCTTCGCAGCCGACACCTGTTCGAATATCTTATCCATTATCTTCCTCTCCTCTGTATCCCATCGCCGATGAGACCGCTGCCGCGCAGCGAATGATTTCCTTCTCCAGCCCGGCTTCCTCTTCCGGGGTATAGACATGTGCCAGGTAGGGGACGCTCACCGCCCCGATGACCGACCCGATCTCATTACGGACAGGAGCCGCCGCAGCCTTGATGCCGAGGCTCTCCTCCTCGAGGTCGTGGGAGATGCCGGTCTCCCTGATCGTCTCGAGTACGCTGCGCAATGTATCGGGATCGGTGATGGTATGGGGGGTATACCGCTCTAACGTCCTGCCCAGGTATGAATCAAGAATCTCCAGCTCCTGGTGGGCCAGCAGCAGCTTCCCTGCCGCCCCGATATGGGGCGGGAAGTAGGCACCCTGTTCCACGACGATCCGCATCCGCTTCGGGCTGTCAACCGTGTCGATGACGAAGATCGTGTCGTCCCGGAAGATGCTCAGCTTGACCGTCTCCTGCACCTTCTGTGAGAGTTCGGTAAGGAACGGATGGGCCGTGACCTTCAGGTCGATCCGCTTCTTCGCATGGTTCCCGAGCGAGATCAGCAGCGGACCGAGGGAGTAGCGGTTGCTTGCCCCATGGAAGTCGAGATACCCGAGGGCCGAGAGGTCGGAGAGCATCCGGAAGACCGTGGCCTTCGAGAGTCCGAGTTCGTTGGTGATCTCTGTCAGGGTGAACCCCTGTTCATGGGCCATCAGCATCAGGAATATCCTGTGCATCTTGTCTAGGGCCGGCACTTTCGATTCATACATACCGGTATGGTACAATGGGTTTCTAACTTTGTAAAGAGTTTCTTATATAAAATCTTGTTTCTTGTATGAAACTTTTACAGACTGCACATGAGCCCGATCCCGAACTCCCCTCCCGGGGTGACCCTGGGATAGAGGATGAGGTCATCGGCGAAGGCAGTCGTGAAGAGCTCCTCCTCTGGGAGGTTCCGCGTAAGCCAGGTCGCTGCGGCCTGTCCTGCTGCGGTCGTTCCCATGGCGATCGCGGCTATATCGCGTTCATCAAGGGTGAGGAACTCATCGAGGATCATGGTAGAGAAGAAGCCGATCAGCGCCCCGCCGAGTCCCCCGACGGTCACGAGCCCGGAACGCATCGGCGTCCAGCGGATCGAGTCCCATAGGAACCCTGACCCGATCGTCGCGAGGTCGGTGACGGCGATCCCCCAGGAGCTGTTGGTCTGCAGGTCGTAGCTGTCTGCGATGAGAACTCCCAGCCAGTAGTAGGCATTGGCCCAGAGGTAGGACTGGAGGATGAAGGCACCCTTTCCCTGTGAGGTAGCACGGTCCCGGAGTCCGAAGTATGAGCCGAAGAGCGACCCGTTGAGGGTCACGAGCTGGCCCGAGAGGAAGATGTCGTTCGCGGCATCAGGGCCGACGAGCGTATCGAGGTCGATGATCCCGTTGAGGTAGAGGTAGTTCCCGAAGGAGATTAGCTGGGCGGTGGTGATCCACCAGCTAAGCCCGGCAGTGATCGGGTAGTCGGCTGCCATCCAGGCAGAGCCTGCAAGGCCGAGGCCTACCCCGGCAAGGCCGGTGAGCCCCATGGAAAGGGCGCTGTCGTCGATATCGAGGAGGGTCGGCAGCATCATCGAGGTATAGGTCGTCGTGGCGAGGTTCCTCAGGTAGAACGGCACGATGCCGGAGTTGTCCACCGTATGCTGGATCTCATAGAGGTAGTCGTAGGCCCGTCCGGCATAGGGCGAGTACGGGTAGCGGTCGAGCAGGGTCGAGAAGGAGGTCTCAGCGGTACCGGGTTCCTCCTCTACCAGGGATTCGAGTCCCTCGATATAGAGTGTGGTACCATCCTCAGCCCAAAGGGCGATAGTACAGACCAGCAGCAGGGTCATGATCAGGATCACCGTTCTTCTCATACCATTCCTCCTTCCCCCTACGCCTTATTGTACCATGCCATGCAGGGAATTATAATCGTTCGACCAGCCATTTCTTCAGGGCATCGAGCCTGTTCCCGAATGAGGTGGTCAGGTTCACGGTGAAGCCAAGCAGGTTCACCTCAGCCGGCTGGTCAGGTGCGAAGGCGGCTGTATAGAGGATGATGCCCTCCTCTGCCGGCAGGAGGTCCACGACCATGGTCAGCCTGCGGGGAGGTAAGACTACGAAGATCCAGAATGCCTTGAGGCCGGTCAGGTTCACCATCTCGAGGAGGATCTCCTCCCCGTCCGTACGGTAGTCATGGGAATAGTAGTTCCGCCCGAAGGAGGTATCCCGTGAATAGACAATGAGGGAATCGACTGAAGGCAGCTCCGTGACAAGGGGGTCAGCTAAGGCCTTCCTGCTTCCGGACCGCTCCACCACGTAGGCTTCGGAGATGAGTTCGACCTCCCGGTCTCCCCGCCGGTGGGATATATAGGTGATCCCCTCCTGGGTGGAGACTGAGCGCAGGGTATTGTAGAGGCGGATCATGAACTCTTCCGACGCTCCCGCTCCATCGGGATACGGCAGTAACGAGAGCTGCTCGATGAAGAAGTCCCCCTCAATCGGGATCAGCTCACCCATCCTACCCCTAAGCAGGCTTGCATGATGGTAGAGCCTGGGGACCTCATCGGTCTCGCTGCTCGTGAGAAGCACCCCGTCCCCCAAACCGGCAGGGATGTCCCCTGTCGGTGCTGCCCCTGCCCCGAACGGCGTGCAGAGCAGCAGCAGGCTGAGCAGCAGGGCGATCATATACTCCTCCGGACCGTTACGCTTCGTACCCAGTCCTCATGCGCGATATACCATCGGACGGTCTCCTGCAGCCCCTCGGCGAAGGGGACTACAGCTTTCCAGCCGAGTGTCTCCTCCAGCTTATGCGGATCGACCCCATACCGCCGGTCATGGGCGGGGCGATCCTCCACATGGGTGACGAGCCTCCCCAGTTCTGTCACATCGGCACCGGTCTCATCTGCGATAATGCTGATCAGCAGGTCGATGAGTTCAAGGTTCTCCAGCTCGTTCCGCCCGCCGACGAGGTAGGTCTCGCCGGGGGTGCCGGTGGTGAGGATCGACCAGATCGCGGAAGCATGGTCGTTCACATGGAGCCAGTCCCGCTTCTGCCTCCCGTCACCGTAGACCGGCAGCATCTCCCGCTTGAGCAGGCGGCTGACCATGAGCGGAATGAGCTTCTCCGGGTACTGGTACGGCCCGTAGTTGTTGGCGCAGTTCGAGATGGTCACAGGAAGCCCGTAGGTATGGGAGTATGCCCGTACGAGGTGATCACTCGAGGCCTTCGAAGCGGCATAGGGACTCCTCGGATCGTAGGGGGACCCCTCTCTGAAGAGCCCCTCCCCCTCGAGCGGCCCGAAGACCTCATCGGTGCTCACATGGTGGAAGCGAACGTCCTCCCGCCCCTCCCAGCAGGCCCTGGCAGCCTCGAGGAGGGTGAAGGTCCCGGTGATGTTGGTCTCGATGAAGGCCCCGGGACCACTGATCGACCGGTCGACATGGGACTCAGCTGCCAGGTGGATGACGGTGTCGATCCGGTGGTCCCGCAGGATCCCCTCCACGAGTTCCCGGTCGCAGATGTTCCCTGCATAGAACCGGTACCGGTCAGGGTAGGCTTCAGACGTCCCCTCGAGGTTGCAGAGGTTCCCGGCATAGGTGAGCGCATCGAGGTTCACCACATTGCCGGAGAAACCTTTAACGTGCAGGAGATAATCGATCATATTGACCCCGATGAAGCCGGCGCCTCCGGTCACCAGGATGTTCCCAATTTCTCTCATTCCCCCATTCTCAGGGAAAACCCTGAACAAGGCAAGAGGGACAGGGGAGAAACTTCCATAATTCGCGGTATGAGAATATGTTGCACATACTGTCCGTTTTTATGGTATAGTAATGTATGGAGATTCGTCAGGTGGCCTCCTCCGAGGAGATGCGCATGTTCGTATCCCTGCCGAGAACGATCTACCGGGAGTACCCCAACTGGGTCCCTCCCCTCTGGCATGAGGAGAAGAAGGCCTATGACGCGGAGCAGAACGTCATGCTCCGCGACAATCCACACCAGCTCTTCATCCTGCTCGATGATGGGGGAAGCTGCATAGGGCGTGTTATCGCCTACGTTGATCACGCATACAATAACCATACAGGAAGCAGCATCGGGTTCTTCGGGGCCTATGAGGCGATCGATGACCGTAAGGCTGCGGCGATGCTGCTTCAGGCGGCGGCTGACTGGCTCACCGGGCAGGGAGTCGACCGTATCAGGGGACCGATCCATCCCATCGCCGAGAGCTGGGGCTTTCTGCTGGAGGGCTATGATTCCCTGCCTGTCCTCATGGCACCCTACAACCCGCCCTACTACCATGCACAGATGCTGGCCTTCGGGCTGGAGAAGGTGAAGGACCTCTACGCCTATGAAGCGGATGCTGTCGAATACCAGTTGCCTGAACGTATCACCAGGTTCACTGAACTCCTGCTGAAGAAGCACCCCGAGCTCACCCTGCGCCGGTTCAGTTTCGGCAACCTCATGCGGGATGCCGAGTTCATCTGGCACATCACGAACACCGCCCTTGCTGACAACTGGGGCTATGTCCCGGTCGAAGAGGATGTCATGGTCGACATGGTGCACCGGCTGAAACCGATCTTCGACCCGGAAGCGGTCTGGTTCGTCGAGGATTACGGGAGGCCGGTCGGCTTCGCCCTCGGGTTCCCCGACCCGAACCCCCTGATCAAGAAGATCAAGGGGAAGCTCTTCCCCTTCGGCTTCCTCAGGTTCACCGCAGGCAGGGAGAACCTCAAGCGCTACCGCCTCCTCTCCCTGGCCGTCCTGCCCGAGTACCACGGGATGGGGCTCGATGTCCTGCTCTACAAGGCACTCTATGACGCACTCGCACCGAGGAAAATCCTCCTGGAGGCCAACTACATCCTCGAGGACAACTGGAACATCCGCAACGCCCTCGAGAAGCTGGAACTCGAGCAGACGAAGAGCTACCGGATCTACGAGAAGGCCTTGTGAGCCCTGCTACTTGTCGATGGTGAAGACGAAGCCTGAGAACATCGCCCTTCGGTAACGGAAATCATTCGAGAGAGACTGCCCGTCATAGTACTGTACAGCAAGCTTCCATCGCTGTCCCGTCTTCCCTTCCGGGAAGATATAACCAGCCTGCAGGCTGATGTTGGGCGCATAGGCGGTCTCCTGCCACCGGCTCACCTGGCCGGCTGCGAAGAGGGAACCCCGCTCCCCGCCTGAGATCGGCAGTTCGAGCTCCATGCCGTACTGGTACCATTCATAGGCATAATGGGAGGGGGTGAGCTGCCGGAAGCCGAGCAGGTCGCTTCCCGGGAGATAGAGACTGTAGTCCCCGTAGACCCGCAGGATCCGCGCGATCTGCGGAAATACGGGTTGCAGGATGAACAGCGGTTCGATCATGGCACTCACCACATAGTCATCCCGTACGAAGGTCCCCTCATTGAGCAGGGGGGAGAGGTCAAAGTCGACATAGGGGGAGCCGTCTCCACCGGTCTCGAGCTGGTCACCCAGATGTGAGCAGATATGGTGCCGCGTGACGCGGAAGGCAGCCCAGTCGACGGGCCGTATCCCGATCGCGAAGTAGTAGATCCCGTCCACCCCGAGGAAGTCGGTATGGTCCTGGGTCATGAAGGTGGTGAGCGCCATCCCCCAGTCCATCTCGATCCCCAGGTCCGGCTTGCCGACCGGGGAGAACCGCATGAAGCTGTAGCGTGTCCCGATCGTGATGTCGAAATGGGGCTGGGTCCCGTCCTCGAGCGGCCTGATCTCATCGATGAGGTAGTCCCGGATCGTGATCTGGGAGTTCACCGCCAGCGGGTCACTCAGGTAGGAGGGGTAGAGGAAGTCATCGGGCATGCCGGTATAGGTGATCGGCAGGGAGCCGATCTGCTTCGGGTCATTGGAGCCCGCGAGTACCGGCATCAGGACCATGCAGAGGAGGACGCCGATAATGATTCGTCTTGTGTGCATCACTGCTCTCCCTCGACGAACCAGATGTCATGTTCCGGTCCGTCATTGGAGAAGCCCCCGAGGATGAGGAGCGTCTGCTCATCCGTATCGGGGCAGGTCAGTACATCGGCAGTATAGCTGTATCGCGGGTCGAACCCGCAGCCTGCGGAGTCGCTCACCCAGCTGTCCGTTTCCGGGTCATAGACCTCGGTGGAGAAGGTCTCCCGGTTGCGGGAGAAGCACCAACCGCTGTTGCTCTTCCCAGCAAGCAGCCAGATCCTCCCGCCGAAGGGGACGAGCACATGCTCGGCCCTCCTCGTCGCGTTGCTTGAGGGGTTCGCCAACTGCATCCAGCCTGCCGCTTCGTCTTCGGGGTCGAAGACCCACAGCCGCGTCCAGCCGGGGACGGTGGGGTCTGCCCTGCCGCTGGTCGATTCGGAACTCCCGTAGAAGGAGCCTCCCTGCAGATAGAAACGGCCGTCATCCCCGACACAGGAGGCGAAGGCTGACCGTTCACCGGGGAGGTCCGTACTGAGCCGCATCCAGGTCACCCCGTCATATTTCCACATGTCCGAGCGGTAGGCATGGGCATCATAGAAACCGCCCGCGATATAGAGGGCATCGTCTGTCGCATACATCGCATGGTTCATCCTCACACCCCAGGGAGCGGCATCGGAGACGAGTTCCCAAGTCTCCCCATCTGCAGACCGCCAGATATCGTTCTTGTACCCCCGGGCCCCGGTCATCTCGTCAACGGCAAACCCGCCGGTGAGGTAGATATAACCGTCGAAGGAGGTGACGGCGTGGCCTCTCCTCCCCTTCCAGGGTGCATCATCGGTGACCAGCTCCCAACTGAAGCCGTCCGGGCTCTTCCAGACATCCTCCAGATAGCAGTCCCGACTGCCCCGTGCAGTCGAGTCGTAGCCGCCGAAGATGAAGAGCTCCCCACCAAAGACGATCGAGGCATGGTCCTGGCGGTTATACCAGGGAGCAGGGGCTTCTGTCGTCTCCCATAAGAGTTCCCCGTCATAGGGGTCAGCCTCATACTCCTCGAAAGAGATGAGGAACGGGCCGTCACAGCCTGTGAGCAGGATGAGGAGGGCAACTGTGACCAGGATCATATACTTCATGCGTGAGTTCTCCATAGCAGGCAAGAGATTAGTATTCTTATGTATCATACATTCCTTCATAGGATAGGGCAACTGGAATCATATGTTCGAGTGAAGATGAGATGTTACTGCGTGATATCGAGGACACGCCCGGCGAGTCTCCTGACGGTGGAGAGCCGCACCTCAGCCTTCTGTGCGATCATCTGCAGTTCCGGGTCGACGTCCTCCAGCGTCCCGAAGTCGAGGACCGTCTGGAACAGCTCTGCCTCGAAAGGTCTCAGGAGTTCAAGCTCGTGCTCATAGATCGACCGCTCGACGAGTCTCTTCTGGACATAGGCACTCTGCTGCCGGTTCACGACTGAGGTGGCACCGACGACGAGGATGACGATCCCGATGACCCGCGAGGCCTGGCTGGAAGTTGCCGCGGATATAGTATATTCAGCGAGAAAGAACGGGAGGACGAGTATCACGATCCCGAGTATCATCAGGAAGATCCCTATAAGTCTCATATGCATAAACCCTCAGTGTATTATGCTGCGTTATAGAGAGGTCCCTGCATATGTTACTCATACTCAACCGTGAATTGCTATGTCAGTATATACCTTTTATAGCATAATAGCAAATAATGGAATGAACTCCTGCAGGGTGTTACCTTCAACAGATGATGTATGGCGCGTCTTGTATTTTGTGTATCGAAGTTATTTCATGTATATGCTACAATTATTCCATGATCGATCGTATGGTAATGAATGTGGATGAACTCCTGAAGAAGACAGCTGCCTGTATCAGACAGGATGCTGCCGGTGCCCGGATCATTGTATTCGGTTCTTATGCTTCGGGGAACTTCAGTAAGGATAGTGATATTGACCTCTGTGTCATCATAGATGCATCAGCTTCTCAGTTACGGGTTTTCAGTCGTATGATCCTGAATAAGATCCATCCTATTCTGAACCTGCCGATAGATCTCCTGGTTTATGACAGGGAAACCTTCAGGCAGCGAGCAGAGATCCCTGTCACCTTGGAGGCTGAGATCGTGGAGACCGGCAGGGAGTTGTGAGTACACACTTCCTCACCTGTTCTGTCTCATCTCCTTGTCTATCATCTTCCTGAGCTTGTTCTTCTGCAGGGCAGGTCCGAGCATGAAGGTCTTCCCGTTCACATAGAGGGCATCACTGATGCCCCACTCACGCATAACGGCCGGGTCGTCGGTGACGATCTCCCGGAAGGTGACTCCCGTGCTGTACTCCTCGACGACCTCCTTCGCCCTGAGGTTCGCGAGGTTCATCCCCGGGCAGATGCCATTGACGACCGAGGTCACGAGCACCCCCTTCTCGGGGATATCCTTCTTCTTCGGGGTATACCATCTCGGGGGAGAAGCATCTTCTCTCAGGGGTTTGAAGAGCAGGCGGCTCATCGAATCCCTCTGGACCACACGGTACCCGTGCTTCCGGTACCAGGCCGCACGCATCCAGAACGGGAGGGTGATGCCCCAGGTGACGATCCCTGCGGCCCCCCTTGCCTTGATATCATCCTCTGCTGCCTGCAGGAGCGCGGTCCCGAGTCCTTTCTTCCGCTTGTCCCCGATGCCCTGCGTATGTCCGTGGACCCAGATGCAGTAGATGTAGTAGAGCCCGTCCCCCTCGATCGGGGCATACTCCGACGGGATATACTGAATCATCCCGCTGATTACCCCGGTCTCATCCTGGACCAGCTTCACCCCGAGCCCCTTGTCCTTCATCTGTTCATACCAGAGGCACTTGCGGTCCCCTGCTTCCTGCATCTCCTCAGACCACCCCTCGAGGCAGACACAGTATGATTCTTTCGTCTCCTCGTCGACGTCGATGATGCGGTAGTCGTTCCATTCCGTCTTCTTTGCCATGCTCATCCCCTACCATATGATTATAGGGCATGCTGGGGAGAAAGTGTATCGTTGTGGCGGTGATTTCAGTCCTGACCTAGGCTGTCCTTCGCCTTCTGCTTGAGGATCAGCTGTGCCCCGGAGAGGAGAACAGCTCCCCCGACGAGCTGGAGTACCGTGAGCCGCTCAGCGAAGAGGAGGAATGATGCTATCCCTGTGAGCAGAGGTACGAGCAGCTGTACCGAGGCGATGACCACGATGCCCGTCTTCGGCAGGAGGCTGTAGTAGATCCCCTGCCCTGCAGCGATCCCGAGCATCCCTGAACCGATGAGCACGAACCAGTGACTGCCCTCCGGCTCGGTGATGTGGGGTGCTCCCGTGAAGAAGAGCACGGGGCCGAGGAAGATGACGACCAGGGTGAAGACGGTCGCGATGACGAACAGGGGCGAGAAGGTCGTCCCGCTCCCGCCCTTGTTCAGCACCACCCCGAGGAAGGACCAGCAGACAGCCGCACCGAGGGCCATCAGGATCCCGATATTCACGTCGACGGTGATCCCGCCGCTTCGGAAGATGATGACGGCAGCGGCTCCCGCCACAGCCATCAGGATCCCGGCGATGATGCCGGGCTGTTTCATGAGGTGCCGCTCGGATTGGAAGAAGATCATGCCCCACAGCAGGGCGAACAGCACCTGGCTCTCGTAGAGCAGGATGCCGAAGGTAGGGGTCACGAGGAAGAAGCAGTAGGTGTACAGCAGCTGGAAGCCTAAGGTCAGCAGCGCCGCCGATATAGTCATGAGCAGGAACCTGCCCTTGTGTCTGAGGGCAGCTGCCACATCCTTCCTGAAGTCCTTCTGCCGGGAAGCCAGGACCCAGAGGAACACGAAGGAGCTGAAATAGCGCAGCCAGATCTGGAAGAGCAGTGAGAAGTGCTCCTTCACGTAGGTGATCGCCAGCGGGGTCATGGTCCAGCACAGCAGCATGGCTGCCAGTCCTGCGATCGTCGGTAACGATAGTCTGTTCATCCTCTACTCCCTCTCCCCTTTGCAGGTCCATAGTACGGGGTTTTCCCGATTCGTACAACCGGGGTAGTGAATAGCCCCTGAGTTTTTTTATCCTCCAACCCTTGACGTCTCACGAATTCAGAGTTATATTGTGTATACTCAATAGACACAATAGTGTCAGGGAGGATTTTCTATGGAACTGTTGAGAATTGAGAACCTGCATAAGCAGTACCCCGCATTCGAGCTGAAGGATGTCTCCTTCTCCCTCGATGCCGGGTTCATCATGGGCTTCATCGGCATGAACGGTGCCGGGAAGACCACGACCCTGAAATCGATGCTGAACATGGTCCACCCCGACCATGGGAGCGTCCATATGTTCGGGAAGGAGTTCACTTCCCATGAGATCGAGTTGAAGAACGATCTCGGGGTCCTCTTCGGTGATATGACCTTCTACCCCAAGAGCCAGGTACGGACGATCACCAGCGTGGTGAAGCGGTTCTATTCCCATTGGGATGACGTGCGCTACGAGAGCTACTGCAGGCTCTTCAAGATAGACCAGACAAAGCGGATCAGCGAGCTGTCTGCAGGGATGCGGACCAAGTACTCCCTTGCCCTCGCCTTATCCCACCACGCGAAGCTCTTCATCCTCGATGAACCTACCAGCGGGCTCGACCCGGCGGCTCGGGACGAGCTGCTCGAGATCTTCCAGCAGCTCGTCGAGGACGGGGAACGGAGCGTCATCTTCTCGACCCACATCACGAGCGACCTCGAGAAGTGCGCCGACTACATCACCTATATCCATGAGGGGGAGATCATCGCCAGTGCCACGAGGGATGATTTCATCGGAGCCTATTCGGTGGTGAAGGGCACGGCAGACCAGCTCGATGCTGGACTGGAGGGAAGCCTCATCTCCTGCAGGAAGAACCAGTTCGGGTTCTCCGGCCTCCTGCACCAGCGTGACCGGGATTCCCTCTCTGCTTCCTCCCTCACCTTCGAGGTGCCGACCCTGGAGGATATCATGATCTATTACGCACGAAAGGAGTATGCTGATGTACAATCTGCTCTATAAGGAATTCCGGCTTGCCATACCGCCGTTCTTCATCTATGGATCGGCGATCTTCGGGCTGCTGATGCTCATCCCGCAGTGGATCTACTTCCTTGTCCCCCTCTACTTCTGCTTCACCTCGATCCCGAACATGTTCAGCGGCTATAGGGCGAACTATGACCTCAACTTCTCGGCCCTGCTGCCGATCAGCAAGGACGATATCGTCAAGGCCAGGATCGGCTCGGTCGCTGTGCTCGAACTCCTCCACATCGCCTTCGCTGCGATCTTCGCCGTATGCAACCACCTGCTCTACCACCTGCCGAACTTCGCCTTCGACCTCAACGCTGCTTATTTCGGCTTCGTCTTCCTCATCTACGGGATCTTCAACATCATCCTCTTCCCGATGTTCTTCAAGACCGGCTACAAATTCGGCGTCCCGGTCATCATCGCGAACGTCGTCGTGATCCTCTTCGCTTTGGCAGTCGAGATGTTCCTGATCATCAGCGATGGGTTCGAGCGCGCCATGGAGCACAATAGCCCTGCCCAGGCAGTCACGCTGCTCCTCGGCATGGGGATCTTCGTTATCCTGACCTGGATCGCATACCGGGTCTCGAGCTCGAGATTCTCGGAAGTGGACATCTGATGAAGATCGTACTATCGAACACGTCGGAGCACCCGATCTACCAGCAGATCTTCGAGCAGCTCTCCTCCCAGATCATCAGGGGTGAGCTCGAGAGCGATGCTGCCCTCCCCCCGATCAGGACGACTGCCAAGGAGCTGCGAGTGAGCATCATCACCGTCAAGAAGGCCTGGGAGCTCCTCGAACGCGGCGGGTTCATCTACACCGTGGTGGGCAGGGGCAGCTTCGTCGCCCCCCTCTCTGCTCCTGAACTGAATGACAAGCGTGATTCCATGGTCATGGACAGGCTGAAGAAGGATGTGGAGTACTACCGCAAGCTCGGGCTATCCGTAGATGAGCTGGTCGAGGTCATCAGGGAACTGTACTAAAGATCCTCCCAAGGGAGTCCGAGGGCATGCCAGTACGGCCTGAAGCTCTCGATGGCAAGTTCTCCCAGCAAGGAATCGAAGAGGCTGTGGTCTCCTGTCATATGGGCATGGTCGAGCGCCTGGTAATACTCCAACCGCCTGGCAACCGGGATGACTACCGGAGGGTACCCGCAGCGCATCAGTTCCAGGTTCATCAGCAGCCTGGCAGTCCTGCCGTTCCCATCTACGAAGGGGTGGATCCCCACGAAATCTGTATGGAGCCTGGCAGCCCGCTGTACGGGGTGCAGCGATTGGGCCTGCTCACGATACCAGGACATGACCCCCTGCATCTCACCCGGCACCTGCAGGGCATCAGGCGGCACATGGTCCGCTCCGGAGATGATCACGTTCGTGTTCCTGTAGACACCTGCATGCTCATCATCGACCTGCTTGAGAATTAGCTGGTGGATCGTCTTGACCTGCCATTCGGAGAGGGGTTCACCCCGTTGGATGAGTGAGTGAATATAATGGATCGCTTCCCGGTGGTTGAGCGCTTCCTGGTGCTCACCAGGAGTCTTTCCCGGTATGCGCTCCCCTGCAAGCACACGACGGGTCTCATCAAGTGTCAGGGTATTCCCTTCGATCGCA
Source organism: Spirochaetia bacterium (assembly GCA_963677595.1). GTDB lineage: Bacteria > Spirochaetota > Spirochaetia > CAKZLE01 > CAKZLE01 > CAKZLE01. The sequence goes on along the minus strand of OY782041.1, from coordinate 3,280,727 downwards.
TTGGAATGGTAAGTCCATCGCAGGACCAGGTCCGCATACAGGTTCTCAACGATCTCTGCCGGTAACGGCCTATACCCATCCAGTATCCTATTCAGTGAATCAATCCTGTCTGTATCGATCATCTTCAACTCCTGCAGGGGAACCTGCTGATAGTATACCAGCATAACAGGATGTTGACGACTGTTTGTACCGAAGCAGCAGGACAAACGCATGAAATCGCGTACACTCTGAGGGCAGGATCACGAATCTGAATAATCGCAGGGAATGAATGGTTCAAATCAGGAAAATGATCATCCTCTGACAAAGAGCCCCCTCCCGATGCCTGAAGCAGTACCTATCGGGAGGGGAGATTGAGGAAGGGGCTGTGAATTTCTTATGAGAACTCTTATTTCTTCTGTTTCTGCAAGGACTCATCTAATGCGGTGCGAATAGTCCGGTTATCACACATACTCAACATCCTCTCAAGAACGTCCTCATAGGCCCAATGGAAGCCTCTCTTGATCTGACTGAGCGTCTTCGAATTCTCAAGGGGCTTCATCATCTTATACAGAGAAAGGGTCATCTTCTTTACCAGCGACAGATTGCCGCTAGCCGTACGATTGACCGTAGTATTCTCATCATCATAGAACATCACATCCAGGAACCCATGCAGGGAATTCTCGACCTGCCAATGTTCCCGGATCGCTTTTCCGCAGATCTGAGCATCGCCATCGAGACTGGTGATGTAATACCGAGTCTCCTGAGTCTTCTTCCCGGTATTGATCTTTTCGGTACGCTTATCAAACCGTATCACCGCTTTGATCCCTGCCCAGTCAGAGAAGAAACAGCGATCTTTCGCTTTCACGTTTGCTACCGTATAGACGCACTCTTCCATCTGCCCATGAGCTTTCTCCATCGTCCGGTAATATCTATCAGGATCATTCTCCGCCTGTTGGAGGTATTCAGGGGTGAAATAGGCAGCGCTCTCCTCCAGGAGTGTCTTCTGATTCCCTTTCAATCCACCAAGATAGTGCCCTTTCCCTTCGATGATGACATCGATCGTCCCTTTCTGCGTATTCAAGGCATCGAATGAGACCAGAGTCCCTCGTAAGTCCATCGTGGACAAGACCTCCTGTGCTTTGGGGATCTCATTGGATTTCTGATCTATCTGCACCGACTTCAGACAGATTCCGTTATAGGAGGAGTAGACATGCAACGTCTGAATATTCCGGATCGTTGTTCCTTCTGCATTCGTCATCCGACCAGATCCTCGAGCCTCCTTCCCATCCACACATATCTGCTTCAGCAGAGGTTCCGGTATCTTCAAAGCCTTTCGCAGGTCTTCCATGGCCTGCATGACGAACAGCACCAAGGCATCATTGAGTTGTCCCATATCGATGAGGGAGAAGACCCTGCAGAAGGTATCATGTGACGGAATCCCTGACTTCAGGGGAAGGAACTGACGAAAATACTTCTCTTTGTATGTGCACATGGCTTCCATGTCCTGAAAGGTGACTGCGCCCCCCAAGACAGCGAAGAATGACAATACGATGATCTCCGAAAGAGGATAGGCGACCTTCCCTTGCATCCTCGGATCATCAACGTTCGTATCAAGGATACTCACTAATCGCTTGATGACCTTGCGAGTAGCCTTCCGCTCAGCCTGCCAAGGGCCGATCGTCCCCATCGCATCCTGTATCTCCATGAAGAGATCCATTCCTCTTGTAGTCTCTTGTGCCATGTTACACCTCCCAACGAAAATCATAGGTCTTTGCCAGCTCCCTACATGCTTGCGGCACGACGGCATTGACCCATTGCCCATTTACCCAGACCCTGGTGATGAAGGCAGCAGCATGCATCACCAGTGAAGCCTGTTCCCCGAAAACCGCCGTGAGTGTGGATCGCAAGGCCGTTGCCACTCGCCTCGCTTCTGCCTCCAGCAGAGGTGTCAGGGGGAAGGTGACATCAGGATAGGCCATACTCACCCAATCACAGCTATACAGAAAAGAAGAAGCCTCCCCATAGATCACCTGAAGTATCGCAGAAGCAAGTACGGCAGCACCCGCATCATCTCCCATGAGCTGAGGTATGCGCTGCAGGTTGGCTCGACAGAATCGCCAGAGGATCGCATATCCTCCACTACGAAGGGTACGCACCTCGCCCTTGATCTTGGGTTTTGTGGGGATCAGACCATCTTTCTCGGTGATGGTACCGATGTATTCATCAACGATACGTTTGACTTTCTTGGTGCCTTTCACCCGTTCTGAATGACCGCGATAGATACGATAGGTTGAATCATTGACCTTGTTGACATACATGCCTTTCTGTTTATGTTTCATGACCCACGGTGGATAGGGCATACAACCTCCGAAGTATTACATACTATGTAATACATTATACAAGAAAACCATCAGAATTACCAGAAAATTTCTCATTTTCTTCAGTTTTTCCGATGGTTAGTTCTTTGCTGTTAATCAATTAGTTTTGTTTCATGCGTTTGTCCTGACCGAAGCAGATTACCAGGGATTTCTTCTTGACAGATCCATAAAACAGGCTGAGTATGTACTGGTTTGATGTATGAATGACTTGATTAAAGGAACCTGCCATGAACAGAAGACCGAATATCGTGATCATCCTCGCCGATGATATGGGCTATGGGGATATGAGCTGCCAGGGGGCAGAGAACTTCACCACACCGAACCTCGATGCCATGGCGGAAGAGGGCATGCGCTTCACTGACATGCACTCCTCCTCCGCTGTCTGCACCCCGAGCCGCTACAGCGTGCTGACCGGGCGCTACTGCTGGAGGACACGGCTGAAGCATTTCGTCCTCGGGGGGTTCGGATCCCCCTTGATCGAGGAGGGTCGGGAGACGATCGCCTCCTTAGTAAGACGCCGAGGCTACCGTACGTCCGCCATTGGGAAGTGGCACCTGGGGCTTGACTGGTATGACACAGAGGGGAACCCCCTCCGTGAGAGTGACAGCGACGGGTGGGAGATCGACGGGACTGCCGTCGATTATGAGCGAGGGTTCGATGGGGGCCCCTGTGACCTGGGGTTCGATGAGTTCTTCGGCATTGCCGGCTCCCTCGACATGCCGCCCTACTGCTTCCTTGAGGGCAGGGCTCCGCAGGTGGTCCCAACTGCCGTCAAAGAACACTACTACCCCCAGCAGCGAGAGGGTATGCAGGCAGAGAACTTCGAGGAGACGGAGGTAGACCTCACCTTCATCAGGAGAGCTGAAGAGTTCATACAGAGGCAGGGCAGTTCGGGCGAACCGTTCCTCCTCTATCTTGCGCCCTCCTCCCCTCACCGCCCCTGCGTCCCGCCTGATTTCCTGAAAGGCAAATCTAAAGCCGGGAATCGCGGAGACATGGTACTCATGGTCGACCATATGGTCGGGAGGATCAGGGAAGCTGTACAGACTCAGGGTATCGAGGAGGACACGCTCATCATCTTCTCCTCCGACAACGGGGCACGGCTGTTGGACTATGACGGGAAGGACTACGGCCACTGGTCGAACGGGCACCTGCGCGGGGAGAAAGGCGATATCTACGATGGTGGGCATCGCGAGCCCTGCATGGCCCAATGGACAGGCTCCATCTCTGGCGGATCAGTCAGCGATGAGCCGCTCTGTCTCGCGGATATCTTCGCCACCATTGCTGATATCATCGCATGGGAGATGCCTGAGGAGTGTGGGGAGGACAGCAGGAGCTTCCTGCCGGTACTGAACGGGGAAACCCCATCCTCACCGATCCATGAGGCGATCATCCACCACTCCCTCGACGGGATGTTCTCGGTTCGGAGAGGTCCATGGAAGGCAGTCTTCGGGACCGGTTCAGGCGGGTTCAGTGAGCCTGTCCGGTACACACCGAAGTCAGGGGCCTCAACAGGGCAGCTCTACCACATCATTGATGACAGCAGGGAGACGAGGAACCTCTGGGATCAGGAGCCGGGGATCGTGGAGGAACTGGCTCATATACTGAGACGGTACCAGGAGAGCGGGAGGAGCAGGTAGGAGGCAGCCTGCTGCACAGATATATGCAGCAGGTAGTCTTCTCAGTGAGATTGGCTAAGCCTCATCATGTCACATGCTTATCTCAACATTCATACACTCATCACAGTATCGAGCCAAACCTGTTCTTAAGATCCTGCATGCCTGAATGAGCGTATCGGTATCAAGGACTGCAGCTATCCTCACTTCCTGCATTCCCCTTCCTGGCTGGATATAGAACCCGGCTGCAGGGGAGACAAGAAGCGTCTTCTTATCGATGGCTATCTCTGTCAGTAGGAATGCCGTAAACCGTTCACAATCATCTACCGGCAGCCTGACCATCACATAGAAGGCTCCGCTGGGTCTGATATATTCAATGTCAGGAATCTGATCAAGCTCCCTGCATATAGTACTGACCCGTTCTTCGTAGAGCTTCTTCATCTTCTCGATCGCCACATCAGCCCTGTCAACTAACTCAGCAGCCGCCCGCTGCTCCAAGGTTGGAGAGGAGAGTCGAGCCTGTGCCAGTTTGCTGATGCTGCTTATCAGATGGCGATCCTTGGTTATGATGGAACCCAGTCTGGCACCGCAGGCACTGTATCGCTTGGATAGGCTGTCAATGACTATCCCATGGCTTGCAGCCCCGGGAAGCTCCATCATGCTGAAAGCATCCCCGGTATAGACAAAATCACGATACACCTCGTCATTGATGATCCAGAGATCATGGTTCTTCCCCATCTCAAGCAGTTTCTTGACCACCTCCCGGTTATACACTGCCCCTGTCGGGTTGTTCGGGGTACACATCAGGAATCCCCGTGTCCTCGTTGTGATGAGACTTTCTATCTCTTCTATTGGCGGCAGGTTGAATTTCAGTTCCCAGGAAGTGGGGACAGGAATGATGGTAATGCCTGCCATGTCACAGAACGACCGATAGTTTGTATAGAAAGGTTCGGGGATCAGGATCTCATCACCCGGATCGCAAATACTCATAAGTACAAAGAATATTGCCTCACTCGCTGCTGTTGTAACAACAATATGCTCAAGATCCAAGTCAAGTCCTCTCCGATCGTAAAACCTCTTCAGAGCCTTGCGGTATGAATCCAACCCGAGTGAAGGGCCGTAACGTACCGGTTCAGACGGAGTAATCGGATACCCCGAGAAGAATGGTTCGGGGGTTTGCAGATCAGGTTGGCCGATGTTGAGATGGATTACCTCTATCCCTTTCTTCTTCACCTCTTCCACAAGACCGTTGAACTTCCGTATGGGTGAGAACTGCATTGCCTCTACTCGTGTTGATGGTTTCATGGCCACTCTCCAAAGCTGGTATGGAGCAACTCAACCAAAGGGTTATAATTCTCCGCAGAGTATCCCAGCGGATTATGGCGCCGCCACCCCTCTGCATAGAGAAACTGTTTAGAAAGTGTCCCCACATCCCTTCCCATTGTACGCATATTCTTCACGTATGAACCAACCTGCTGTGAAGCATCCAGCCAATCTTTCTGGCTTTTGTGGCAGGATAACAACTGGGACTTTTCCTCGATCACACTGGTTACGTTTATGAAAAACTCTGGATACATCATAATATTCTGGCCATTCTTCAGCCCATACGGCATAGCATGATAGACAGCAACGGGCTTGGTAGTTGGAGGTCTCGGCGGCAGTGTCTCATACAACGGCATGCTCCTGCTGAAAGCCGCTGTGATCCCTATCCTTGCCGTATTCATATGATCCTCCATGTAATCATCGATCGCCGGCAGCAGCAGGATATCAGGATCGACCGTACGTATCAGAGAAGCGACTTTCCGAATGATCACTGGTTCATAGAAAATACCCAGATCCTCTCCCATGCTCTTATGGTATACGGCATCTAACAGGGTCGCAGCCTGCTTGGCCTCCAGTGCCCTGGTCTTCACCAGGTCATTCTTTGACAGTGTCCCTGATCCCAGTGACCCGTCTGCGAGATTGCAGTAATGGAGGCTCACGCCTGCATCGCGCAGCAGAAGCAGGGTCCCCCCCATCATGAACTCAATATCATCTGGATGGCAGCCCAATGCCAGGACAGTCATCGAAGGGTTGGTATGGTTTTTACTGGTATTCATCAATGCATCTCCACCGAACAGGAACCAATCCCGCTTCTAATAAAACTGAAACGCACATTTGGATGCAGGGCAAGCAGCGACATGGGGACCGAAGTGTCAACGATCTTCTCGGAAATCATCAGTGTCGTCAGCCGCATACCAAAAGGGTTGTCATGCCACCCAGGATGCCAGATCGATACAGTTTCTGCCTTCCAGGTCTCATATGGTCCGACAGTTACAGCCTGGTTCGGGATATCTGAGACGATCCCGCCGCTGGATGTCCGGGCATTCTGGATTTTCGTAAGCGGATGTAAGTCCACAACACGGGCGGAGAGCCTGAGAAACTCTTCCTGTGAGGGAGGTGCATCTGCGTAGGAACCTGCTCTCCGTACCGGGTCATTGAAGGCCCAGTGTTTCACTTCCCCCTGTCCTCCTTGGACGAGAGCACATCTGATATCACTGAAGGATCGGGTATATGCTGCAAGGTTCTCAACGGATGGGAAATGCATATGTTCTTTTGGCATCCGCAACTCTGGTTTTATGCGATTGAAGCAGAGATCCATATCTGCTTTTGCGAATGACAGCGGGTCATCCTTGTCTACCGTCTTGCCGTCAACAACCCATTCATCCATCCCCCAGAAGTGAGAGTCCTTCAGATCGATCTCAAGATCATTTACCAGCCGGGCGACCAGGGGCAGCTGTTCAGTCGGCCCAATCGGGCCGCACACCCCGACCGGAGCCTGTGTTGTCGACAGTTTCCAGCAATTGATATACTCCAGAGCTTCAGCTACAAAGAACTCTTCCCGTGTAGGGTACATCGATATCTCGAACCCCGGCCTCGACATACTGCTGATATCCTCCACTGTCAGCCTTGCAGCAGCTTTCAGCAGGTCCCTGTCCAGCGTGGTATAGTCCCACCACCCCTCTGTGATCGTACTCTGTCCTCGACTCATGCATTCCCTCCATGATAGCTGATACTCTTCGTATTCCCGCCATGTTCCGCTGAAGCATAAGCCAGCAGGATCAGCTCCAGATTATGGAGAGCCTCCCGGCCATCCAAACGCTTCCCGGTGAGAATGGACTGGGCATGTTCCTTGATCTGTTCTTGATAGATGTTCGGTATCGAACCCACATGACAGGCTGTCCTCTCCTCCCCATGACAGATAGTCCACAACTGGATGGGTGCAGGCTCATCATCATGGCCCGACAACTGGAACATGGTCCCTCTGGTGCTGATCATCCCCTTCGTTCCGTATACCTCATACCCGAGGTTCCCGATCAGCTCTTCTACGGGACCACGCATCTGGTCAAAAGCGACTCTCATGGTACAGGGGGTGCCCTTTTTGGTCAGGGCATGGATCACGGCACCATCTTCCACTGCTGTTCTGCGATGCTTAGGGGTCACCACACACTGCACTGACTCTATCTCGTCATCAAGCAGGAACTCGGCCATGTAAAGACAATGGCTCCCTACATCACCGATGGGGCCGCCTAACTCCTCAGGTACGGAACATCTCCAGGTGGCAGCCTCTTCAGGAGTAAACCCATATGGGAATTCCATATGGAGTACAATCGTCTGGACTTCCCCGATACCATCCTGCCGGATCAAGTCCCGGGCAGCTATGTTGTATTGATTCTTTGTCATCATGTGGTCGACCCCGATACTGAGTCCTCTCTTTTCAGCGAGTTCTATCAGTTCCTGGACCTCTTCCAGCGATATTCCTGCAGGTTTTTCCAGAAATACATGTTTCCCAGCAAGCAAAGCCTTTCGTGCCAACGGGGCATGTGACCTGTTGTTCGTGGCAATGATCACTGCATCTATGTCTTCATACTCCAGAAGCTTCTCATAAGAATCTTCCCACTTGAGCCCAAGATCCAACGCAGACTGTCTCCGCGAGGCAACCAAATCGCATGCAGCAATGAGCCGTGCATCAGTTGTACCGCTGAATCGGGCCGTATCAAGGCCAAACCCCTCCCGGGCTATTCGATTCTCAGCGATACCGCCGAACCCTACTATTCCATATCTGACAGGCATAGTCTTCCTCCTTACATCTACTAAACAGTAATGCAGTCAGATCTGAAAGGCTCTACAATATTCTCAGCTTTATCTATAAATATATACGATGGGTACTATGGTGACGTTCACTTCCGAGAAGAGTCCGTACCAAAGACGTCACGATAGGTAGCGGGAGGGATCCCAATGATCTTCTTGAAAACCCTGTTGAAATAGTTATAATCCTCGAAGCCGACCTGCTCCACAATCTGCTTGATCGGCAATGACGTCTCCCTAAGCAGCTTCTTCCCTTCCTGTATCCTTACTGTATTGAGGAATGTGCTGAAGGTATCACCGGTTATCTCCTTGAAGAGCGTACTGAAATAGTTCGGGGAGAGGTAGACAGCCTCTGCGACGTCAGACAAGGCTAAGGGTTTGCTGAAGTTCTCTTCTATGAATTCATGGGCTCTCTTTATGATCGCCTGCTGCTGTTCGCTCTGAGAATCCGCATCCTGGATATTTGACTTATAATCGACTTCATCCTTTAGGATGAGGATACTGAGTTTCTGAAGATCGTTCTTGAGGTTCATCTGAATGTTCTCATGTTTCAGGATCTCCCGCTCCTTCTGATGGAGTTCCTTCTGAAGATACAGTTCATCCTCAACGGAGATAATATGGTTCGCCATGAAGTTCAGCAGCCTGATCCCTACATGGAAGGCGCACTCCTCAACGATCTGGACCTCATGCATCTCCTTGCGTATGACAGCCTCATCCAACCCGAGTTCACACAAATCCCTGCAGATATCCGAACAGCCTGGTTCATCCAACCGGGTCGTGAATACCTGCCCGGTGAATATCGAGCCGATATAGTGAGATTTGTATATAAGGGGGATGACGGCATTCATCAAGCCTGCATGGCATGTATAGATGCAGTACTCATTTTCAGCTTGTGCTTTTTTCAGTGCTTCGCAATCACTCTGCAGGCATCGTTTCAACCCTTCAGGGGTGGATTGGATGAGTTCACAATAGGAGTTCCGATCTCCTGCCGGATAAAAGTCATAATCATTCTCTTCAGGGTAATGGAAAGAAAGTGCCAGGCCTGTCGTCTCATGGAACACCTGCTTGATCTCTTCGATCACCGTCATCTCTTTGATGGGAACAACAGTTGAGGATGTGTTTCCAGCCATATACGCTCATCTCCTTGGCACATTTCGACCAGTATACATAAAAACAGTTCTAATGCATATAATAGAGAATCCCCTTCTTGCCATCTGTCGAGTACCGTTGCTCAACTCCTCCATCCATATGGAGCTGGATTTCTGTTCCTGCAATCTGATCACTGTCAAACAGGTATTCGACGGTACCAGCAGCCCTGTTGACCTCAACTGAGGAAAGAGCCCCGTTCATATGCTTGTGCATATCCTTCAGCATGCTGCTCATAGAGGCAAACCTGATAGTATATGAGGAAAGGAGGTTCTTCGTCTCCTCCAGGATCTCCCGCAGCTCCCCGTCACGCAAACAGGCAATACGCTGTTCGTGCGTTGCCCCTTCACCATAGAAACCAGAATCTATCCCCCGTCTCACCTGAGCGGCCAATGTTTTTGATGCCATCCCGATATTGACAGAACCAGACTCTTCCCAGAAGGGAGTATGCCCCCAAAGAAAATCGGTCTGCACTACATAGTCTGTAGTATCCCTGCACTTCCTATCAAGAACGCAGTTGCAGCCTATCATACCCGGAGATTCCTGCAGTTCAATGAAGTAGTAGCCGGGATGGCCGAAGGGAGCCATGGGGGGCAGCGGAGCGTACCGTCCCGGGACATCGAACCATGCGGCATCAAAGGGAAGGAGATATGTGAGGTACTCAATCCCACGCTCCCGATAGAACGGCAGCGCGTTCGCGCCAATCTCCCCAAAATGCGGGTGGGCCCAAGGGCTGTGGGTAATTCCCCATTGCTTCTCATAGTAATCCCATCTGGCAAAGCGGTCCCGGAGCTCCTGGTCAGTCAGCGGTCTCCGCTCAAGATGGTCGAAGCAGAATGACGTGTTATACCGTAATGCATGGAATCCTATCTCAGCGGTCTTCTCCTCATGGTGCCGTTTCAACGTACGGGCACCCTTATGGATATCAGCATGGGCGACTTCATCGATCGTGTCGGTAAACAACGCAAGGTACGGTGCCCACCCATATCGGTTCAAACTGTCAACATACCCAAAGTGGTTGTAGGATCCTGAACAGTCATCGATGACCATCCCTGCAGTCTCCGGCATGCTCCAGGTGAGAAAGGGTTTCCTGGCGGCATAGATAATAGCGGACCTGAATATGTCATCCGCCCCGCAGGCATGGCCGAGATAGGGCATGGTATAGAACTCAATGGAGAACGGGAAGAGTACCAGGGTCCCCTCGCCATGGTACCCGGTAAAGAGCATACCATCCTGATGCTCATTCTGGAGGACCGGTATATCGCCGGATTCCTTCCGGATCCTGGCATACGTACATACCGTATCGGAACACTGAGTTTCGCCTGCCGTACGCCGCCTTGTGATATAGCAGCCGGTACCAGCTGTCACAAGCTGGCTGCAGGTTCCAGATCCCTCCAGCACGCACAACCCCATAAGCTTTCTCAACCAGGCAGGAATATGTGTTCCCTTTGGTTCATAGGCTATAATCCCGAGACCTGCCGAGACAGCCTGTTCTATCCTCTGCTGGTAGGTTGAGGAAAAGAGCTCCATCGTACCGGACTGAGGGAAAAGCAGTGCGGCTGAATCAAGGACTTCTTCAGCCTTTACGCTGTCACTCCACTGGGTATCGACGAACTCGGTAGTATAGGGAATTCCGAAGTGCTGCAGCGCACTGAATACTGCCTCATCCAGGACCTGTTGGGAACTCTCATCCTGTTCATGAATCAGGACCGTGACCACCCCATTCCCGGCAGTCCCTTGTGTATCGATCATTGGGCTACCTCATCCAGACAGTCTGTTTCAGGCTCAGTATAAAAGCTGCTTTCTGGGCATCCGAGAGATCATCATTCGGGAACACTGGCCCACCGACAGGGAAACCCTTCAATTTGAGCATGAACTTCACCGCACCAATGACCGGATACGACACGATATGGTCGATCACGGTATTGATCGTTCGTTGTTCTGCCCTTGCCGCTTGGATATCACCGTTCAGCCAATACGCATACAGCCTGCAGAACCGTTCAGGCATCACGTTATAAGTTGCCCCGATCCCACCATCTGCCCCGGCCAGCAGGCCGAAAATCATGACTTCATCACCCCCATTGAGAATGGAGAAATCATCGGGAGTCGCTTCGGAGAACTTGAGCATCTCGTAAAAATTGTATCCCGTGAACTTGATCCCTTTTATACTGGGTATTGCGGCAAGTTCCCGCAGGATATCTGTTGTGACATGGAATCCTGACTGCGCTGATGCGTAGACGATAAGGGGCAGATCAGTCGTACCTGCCAGCCAGCGATAATACTCACATATCTTGGATGTACTGTAGGAATAATAGATCGGTGGAATAGCCGAGAGCGCATCAGCACCTGTCTGAGATGCATGTTCCGCCAACTCCTGTGTGTTCTCAGCTTCTGCTGCCCCGACATGTACGATGATCTGAAGAGGGGTATCTTTCCTATGCTTCCCAGCCTCATCCACGATGATCTCGGTGATCCTTTTCCTGCGTGCCACTGAGAGAAGGATCCCCTCCCCAGTACCACCACAGACATACAATCCTGTTATATCAGTACTGCAAAAGTACTGTACCAGCTCCCTGAGCTCCGTCTCGAGGACTTCCCCGTCCCTCCCTATCGGTGAGACGATGGCGGGGTAGATTCCCTTGAACAATTTAGCTGCATTCATCGAGCCACTCCTATCTTCGTTGCGCCAATACAGGCCGCATCCTCTTCATCAGTCATATAGTAGACGACCAGGACAGAACCATCTTTCAGCCTGACGGCACTGGTATAACCAAGATCTCCGGAATCTGCAGGGCGTACCACTTCAATAGTGGGATGTTCCAGATCCAGCGTCTCTGCATCCGTGATGACAGCCTCGATACCGATCGGCTTCTTCCGCTGCCCATAGGTCAGCAGCACCCGATCACTGTCAAGCGAGAGTACGTGTACAGGGTTGGGGCAGAACAGGTTCGTTGATACTGGTGTACTCCAGGTCGTTCCACCATCAGTAGAGAAAGCCCTGTACAGGGGCAGATAGGTTGCATTAAAGTCCATCTTCCTGAAATCCTTCTGGGTCCTCATGAGGATATCAAGGCGTCCCAATGGGGCCTGATAGAGAAATGGTTCCAGGAAGTGCAGCGAGGGATCCGCGGGGATCTCCCCTCTTGACTCCCAGCTGTACCCGCCATCCTCTGAGGCGAGTATCAGGCAGGTGGCCGTATCGCCGAAATGCTTTGCCGCATAGAGAGGAGAAAGCAACGTCCCGGAAGCGAGCTCGACCACATTCCCTCTAAGTGCTGCTGGCCCTTCAAAGCCTGTCGGCGTCATGGGGTACGGACCATCCCAGGTCTCTCCATGATCAGTGGAACGAATACAGACAGTACCGATATGGACAGCCGCCCACCGGTCGAAGACCGTCCGGCCATAATGTTCAAAAGCCTCTCCCAGTACAGCCTTCTCTTCTATAGGAACCACGTTCCACTGGAAGAACGTACAAAGCAATGTACCATCATTCAGGCAGGTAATACATGGGTCCTGGGACCCGTATTCATCATCATGGATGATCCTGACTTCACTCCATGTCGCCCCCTCATCGCTTGATGTGCAGAGAGCCACACATGAGGAAGGATCCACATGCGAGACTGCACCGTATTTCTTCAAACTGTTATCAGCTTGCCGAAAAACCATGACCAGATTACCGTTCTTTGCCCGTACAATACTGGGAAAAGCATTATACATGTCATTCTTGATCGGCATACTATGTTCAATACTATTCATCTGCTATCCTCATAAACCAAGTAGCTACCGGCATATCTTTCGATATGCCGGTAAGTTATATTGCTACTTTAACATATCCAACTCTTCCTGGGCTCGCTGCTGCATCCTTGACAGTGTTTCATCAAGTCCCTGCTCCCCAAGATAGTAGAGCTCTCTCTCCTGGTCATAGATGTCCATCATAACAGACAATCCCTCCGGGTTCAGGCCGGTACCATGCTTGTAGTACGCAGAGATCGGCTGGGTCCAGTTACCCATGATCTTGGTCACGATCTCGTCAGAGTAGTCCATGACATGCTTATTGCCATCAGTGTCAGTATAAGCCGTAAAGGATTCCTTGAACTCTGCAAGGTCCTCATATCGGTAGGATGAGAGGATCCCCATCTTCGGCCACATATCAGTGATGATAAAGCGTGCAAGCAGAGCCCCTCCTCTCGGGTTCTCAGCCGTTACCGGTACTGCATAATAATAGTCCATGTCAGTTGCATTTAAGTTGTTCGGTACAGATACATCCGGTCGCGGGATATTCGCAATCCCCATATCGAAATTCAGGATAGCGTCACCTTCAGCTGAACCGTATTTCGCACTGATGAACCAGCTTGCCGACCACCAGTTACTCAGGAGCATTGCAGCCTCACCACGGGCGAAGGGCATCCTCGAGCCAATCTGTTCAGCCTTGAACGTAGAGAGGCTGATCGCACTCTCATCCACATTCTGCATCCGGTTCCACATAGCTAATGATGCTTCCAGTCTCGGGTCATCCAGATTCGCAGCATCCTTATTCCCATCCTTGAACGGGGTCCAGCCAGCCATCTGGGCTGGGAGAGTCTCAATCCCATAGCCCCAGGTCAGATGGACATTCGCACCATAGACCTTATCGGCACCCTCCCCTGTTGTCAGCTGTTTCGCAGTTCTCTCGAACTCTTCCCAGGTCCAGTCATCAGTCGGATAAGCGAGTCCTGCAGCATCGAACATATCCTTGTTATAGAATACATAGAACCCGCCCTTCGTATAGGGAAGCCCATAGATCTCATCATCAATGTATGATGCAGCGATACCGTCACCAAAGGCATCATACAGATCAAAACCATCTTCTGTAAGATATGCTTCAATCGGCAGGAACATTCCTTCCTTTGCGCGATTCGTATAGGCGACAGAATCCATAGTAAGAGCCATGTCCAGCCGTTCACCTGATGCTACCATCGTATCAAGCCTGACCAGGTAGTCGGTACTCCCCAGATCAACATACTCGAGTTCATACTCCGGATATACTGCCTCGAAAGCCTCCGCGATCCTGTCCGCTTTGTCCTGCGCCAGATACCCATACGCACCCCAAACGACCTTCTCAGGTCCCTCCGGTTCCGCTGTCTCACGTGAACCCTGGGCATACACACTGAACGCACTGCTGATGATCAACATCATGCAAAGAACCCATACTACACCTTTCCTCATGTTTTCCTCCGTTTATTACTATATTTCATCCCTTCAAACCTGTTGAAGTAATGTCCTCAATAAAGAATCTCTGCAGCCCGATGAATAGCGCCAGGACAGGTACTGTCATCGAGACACTCGCAGCAAGCACTGCTGTATAGTTTGTGCTGAACTCATCAGAGAAGAATTTCAGCGCTAGCGGTAATGTATAGAGCTCGGTGCTGCGAATGTAGAGAAGCGGTCCCTCATAGTAATTCCAAGCCCAAACGAAATATAGGAACACCAGCACCGAGAGCCCCGCCCGGACCAGCGGCAGGGCTATGGTGAAGAAGACTCTGAAATGGCCGGCACCATCAATCTTCGCCGAGTCAATCAGTTCCTGGGGGACCTTCTGGAAATACTGTCTCATCAGGAAGGTACCAAAGGGTTGTCCGAGAAAGAACGGCAGCCAGAGTGCTGCATGAGTATTGAGCAGCCCAAGCCACTTGAAGATCATGAAGGTTGGCAGCATCGTGATCTGTGCAGGGATCATCATGGTCGACAGCTTTACCAGGAATAGCGTGTCCCGTCCGCGGAAGTTGATCTTCGCATAAGCATACCCGCCCATGGTGCACGAGAAGACAGTCCCAAGCACCGCGAGGAAGGTTATCTTCACCGAGTTCAGGAAAAACTGGATGAAGTTCACATCTCCCGTCCATACTTCCCGGTAACCGGAGAAGTTCCATTTCTCGGGTATCCACTTTATTGGGTAGCTGAACATGGAGATTGAATCCTTGAAAGAGCTTGAGATCATCCAGAGAAAGGGAAGGATCATCGTGAGGGAGAAAGCTGCCATAATCAGTGTCATGAAAATCTTCCGAATGAGTCTCTTCCGACCGTAACCGGATATATCTTGTTGTTGCAGTATGTCCATCTCCCTAAAACTCCCTTTTCTTCTCAACCCGGAACCTGATCACGGTGAAAACCATGATAATGGCCAGCAGTACCCATGCGAGGCTTGCAGCATACCCCATCCGCATCTTCTTGAAAGCTGCATAATAGATGTAATACCCGATCGTATAGGTAGAGGTACCAGGCCCTCCTTCAGTCATGATCTGAATGAGAGACCAGTCCTTGAAAATATTCATGACGGAGAGCACGGTCAGCATAAATGTGGTTGGAGACAGCAGGGGGATGGTGATCTTGAAGAACTGCTGTACCATTGTCGCCCCATCAACTGTCGCAGCTTCATAGAGTCTTCCTGAGATCCCCTGCAGCGCTGCCAGATAGAGAATGGTGTAGTACCCTACTGTTTTCCAGATCATCAGGAGCCCGATGGTCGGTTTAGCCCAAACGGTGCTGATCAGCCATTGAGGGGGATTCTCGACTCCCAAAGAGCGTAGGAACTCATTTATCGGACCGGTCCGTGGGTTGAACAGCGTGAACCAGATCACAGAAATGGCTACCACACTGGTGATATTCGGGAGGTACAGGATGGTTCTGAAAGCATTCTTGCAGAAGATCTTGTCATTCACCAGGAACGCAAAGACCATAGCCAGGAATATCATGACTGGGATGACCAGGAGGAACCAGAGGTTGTTCATGACCGACGCATGGAACCATTTATCCACGAAGAGGTCAAGATAATTATCCAAGCCAACCCATGAGATATTCTCGAATCTCTTGATCAGGCTCCAATCAGTGAAGCTCATATAGAATGAGAACACTACGGCAAAAACGGTAAATGTGAGGAACCCTGTCAGATTGGGCAGAATGAACAGGTACCCGATCAGGTTCTCCTTGGCTTGCCCAATCTTCTTCTTCCCTGATCTCATCTCATGCTTCTTTTTCACACGTACTCCTTGTCATCCTTTCACCGCTCCGATGGTCAGTCCCATCTTGAAGTATCTTTGAAAGGCAATAAAAACTATAATCATTGGGATGGATGCGGCGACAGAACCGGCCATCTGTAAGCCGTAATCTGTCAGGAACTCAGCCTGCAGGCCAGCAACCCCAAGCGGAAGGGTCTTCATCTGGTTGGATTGAATTACGATCAGCTGCCAGAAATAGTCATTCCAACTACTCATGAACGTGAAAATCGCGAGGGCTCCTACACCTGGCATGATCAGCGGGGCAATGACCCTGATGAACGTTGTCAGTTCCCCGCACCCATCGATCTCTGCGGCATCCATCAGCTCAGAGGGAATGGTCTGCGCAAACTGCTTTACCAGGAATACACCGAATGGCCATCCTACAGCGGGCATGATCAGTCCCTGATACGTATCAGTGAACCCGAAACTATTCATCAGGGAGAACAGGGGAACCAGCAGGACCTGTTTCGGCAGTGCCATAGCCCCGATCATGGTCCAGAAGATGACCTGCTTACCGGGAAACTGTTTTTTTGCAAACCCATAACCAGCAAGGGCTGAGGTAATGCAGACCAGCAGCACGGTAGCGATAGAGACAAAGAAACTGTTGAACACCCAGACCAGCACATGGGGGGCTCTCAGGAGCCTTTGATAGTTATCTAAGGTCAATACGGTGTCAATCAGTTGTGGCGGGACCTGCAGGATCGATTGCTGGGATCTGAATGATATTGCTACCATCCAATAGAAGGGGAATAGGAAGAGTATAGCAAGAACCAACATCAGGAATCGCGTGCTGAAGAATCGTATGCTGTATCTGGTATCTGTGTTCAACATCCTTCTCCTAGAATTCAATATCTGAGGTCATCCATCGATATTGGATGACGGAAATACCGGCAACGATCAAAGCCAGGATAACTCCATAAGCCGAAGCCTTCCCAAAATCACCGAACGTGAAAGCAGCTTTATACAGCTGATAGACGATAGTCGTAGTGGAGTAGGCCGGCCCTCCCCCAGTCATCAGCTGGACAACTGCAAACGTCTGGAACGATGCTATCGTCAAGATCACAATGATATACAGCGTCGTCGGCTTGACGAACTGCAGTGTCACATAAAGGAACTTCTGCCATGGGGAAGCACCCTCCAAGGTCGCGACCTCATAGTAGACGGGAGGAATCCCTCCCATAGCAGCCGTATAGAGGATAACCGGCTGT
Organism: Spirochaetia bacterium; assembly: GCA_963677595.1. Classification (GTDB taxonomy): domain Bacteria; phylum Spirochaetota; class Spirochaetia; order CAKZLE01; family CAKZLE01; genus CAKZLE01. The sequence goes on along the minus strand of OY782041.1, from coordinate 3,263,238 downwards.
CCTACATTGAACAGGAACACGACCAACATCAATGCAGGGAGCGCATAGGTCGGCGAACCAAGCCAGTTGACTGATTCTGCACCGAAGATGCCGATCAGGGCGTTGATCATCCCATAAATAGGGTGATACATCCATTTCCAGATGATCGCGATCGTAACTACTGATGAGACTGCCGGAAGGTAAAAGACACCTCGGTAGAATGATTGCTGCCGTTCTTTCATATGGACGATCACCGCACTGGTAACAAGCCCAAAACACGCAGCAGCAGGGACAACCACTGCAGCGAAGAACAAGGTATTCCTCAAGGAGTACCAGAAGACTTCATCACCAAAAAGCCTGAGGTAATTCCGTAATCCAATGAATTCCGAGGTCCTGAAGGTCTCTTTGAACAAACTCATCCTGCAAGCCCCAACAAGGGGATAGAGGACAAAGAGCGCGAAGAAGAGGAAGACCGGAAGCACAAACAGGTACCCTGCCAGTCCCCCTTTCATTCTCAGGGCCAAGCTGTTTTTGTGTAACTGTCTATTCGTAATCGGTCTCATCAGCGACATAGTTGGTTCATTCCTTCTTCTCACGCTCTAGATGGTCCAATGGACATTCAGGATCTCATCGTCTTCAGTTGTCAATTCTCAGCAAGCATCTCGTTTGTTTTCTGCGCAAAATCCTGCAGAGCCTGAGCTGCACTCTTCTGCCCGGTAAGCGCAGCCTGGAACTGCGGGTAGAAGAATGCACGCATCTCAGCATAGTAGGGGGCTTTCAACCCTGTCTCTGATGCACTTGGGATCATATACTTGAGGATGGCAACCTCTGGGTTCTCATAAAGGGAACTCTCAGATTTCCGCACAGGAAAAGTCCCTGCATACAGGTTCCCTTCCCGCTGATACTCCTTAGCCATCTTCTCAGTCAGCAGCTTCCCCATCTCGATGACTTGTTTGTCACCATTATCGAAGATACAGATACCATGAGCCTGAACGTCCGTCCGCAAGTCAACCCCGGCCTTTACAGGGGGAGCGATCACGACTGGATCCATATCTTCCCGGGAAACCTCCCCGTTCTCAACCATGTTCTCCAGATAGGCAAATATCGCCGCTGTCCCAAGAGGCATGATAGCAGTCTTCCCGGAAGTGAACAAGCTGAAGGTGTCCATGAATGAGGCGCTCTCAGCTCCCGGTGCAAATACCCCTGCATCAGTCATCTCGAGTATCCATTCCAGTCCCTCTACACCAGCTGGGGAATCAAGGACAATCCCGGAATAATCGGCATTGTAGATATCCGCCCCAAAGTTCTGAAGGAGCAGCCGCATCGTAGAGTCAGCCTGCTCATCCTTGGCCCAGAGAGCCATTGCATAGGTGTCTTCGAGTGAGGCGACAGCTGTCATGGCCGCTTCAGCCTCTTCGATACTCCAGTCCCGGCTTTCCCGGTCAAGGGGAAGCAGACTAGCAGACTCTGCCTTATCGAAGAGTGCTTTATTTGCTATCCACCCTATAGGCATGGACCCCCATGGGTACATCACCAGACTGCCGTCTACCGAGCACAGGGAGATAATGCTTTCCGGGATATCCCTACGGTCTTCTGCTGAGAGCATATCATCAAGGGGTACAAGCACATCCATGAATGAGTACTCTGCAATTCTCCCAATATAATCAACCAAGACATCCGGCGGGTTCTTCCCGGCAATGGCAGTCTTGACTTTCTCAGGCCCACCACTGTATGGGATCATCTCGAGGGTAACAGTCACATCTGGGTGCTCTTCCATGAATTCCGCGATGATCCTCTTCTCAAAACTACCTGACTCAAGGGCTTCACCATCTGTCCCAGTCTCAATGAATCTGGGGTAAGACCATACCGTCAGGTCAACCTTTGAAGAAGCTGTCTCCTGCACTCCCCCGGCAGACAATGCAGTCAAGCTGGTAACCAGCATGAGGATGCAAAGCAATCCTGTAAAACGTTTCATAAAATCCTCCATGTATTATGTTCAAGTCATTCCGGACATAGTTCTGCACCCGGGATGACCTTGCTTCCATATCAACTCTTCAGCACAGGCAGGCTTATATGTAAATCCCTCCCGATCTCCACGAGATTATTCCAGACAATCTCCGATACCGGGATCCCGTCCTTACTACTGTTTAGGGTATGTTCATGCTCTTTGAGGCCTGCATAGTAGACTCGTTCCCTGCCCTTTGCGGGTCTCGCCTCTGTGATCTCCCGCAGTAGACTGTCCATATCCGATTTGAAGGCTTCAGGATCACGGAACAGATCGATCCTGATTGCAGCGAAGAAATGGCAGACACGGGCAGATGTCTCCTTGCTGTCCATGACCGACTTGCCGAAGACTCCACCGGAACTGACCGCACTCAGAATATCAACGAGGACACCCAGCCCGAAGCCTTTATGGCCGCCAAGCGCTTCCCCGAGCCCCCCAAGGGGGAGGATCCCCCCTCCTCTCTGATACAACATGTCCTCCAGGAGAGCCCTCGCATCCGAGGTACATTCCCCTTGGGTATTGACTGCCCATCCTGGCGGCAGGGGTGTGTCTTCCCGATTGTAGTTTTCAACCTTGCCGCGCGTGACCACGGTGGTAGCCATATCAAGGACGAAGGGAGGCATCGTCCCTGCAGGTATCGCTATTGCCAAGGGGTTCGTCCCGAACTGGGCATCCCGCCCGAATGTGGGTACACCAAGAGCGGCAGTATTGGTCATTGCGATGCCGATCATATCCTCTGGTAATCCCATCATGGCGTAATACCCCGCTATCCCGAAATGATTCGAATCCCGTACGGATGCCGCGGCGAACCCTGAACCTTTCGCCATCTGTATGACATCTTTCATGACGTTACGACTGAGGCTCAAACCGATCGATCCTTGGGCATCAATGACCTTGGAGATCGAAGTCTCATGAACGACCCGACTCTCTGTATGGGGATCCATCACGCCGTTCCTGACCCCATTCACATACCTCCACAGGCGGGCAACCCCATGACTTGATATTCCCCGCATATCAGCAGATACCAGGATATCTGCACTGTCCTCGGCCTGGCCTTCAGACATACCAAGCTTCTTGAACACCTCACAACAGAAATGCTTCAGGCCAATGCAGTCCACCCTAACCATATGATTATTCGCCATGGGACACCCCTTCCAGCAGTTCGCATAATGGAGCTTCGGCAAGCATCTCCGAGAGGGAACTGCCCCGTAATGCTGCTGTCATCGCGAGGATGTTCTCAGGAGGTGTTCCCGGCTGGATACAATGGGTCGTGGTATAGACGAACCCACCATCTTTTTGTAGTTCGTACAGGTCCCTCGTAACAGAGGACTCAATCTCTTCAGGGCTAGCCGTCTGGAGTACAGAGGTATCCATCCCTGCCCCCCAGAGCGTCAGGTCCCTGCCGTATTCATGTTTTATCTGGACCGGGTTCATACCCCTGGCTGAATGCTGTATTGGATGAAGGATCTCTACCCCAGCCTCAAGCAGGTCAGGGATAAGCGGTGAAACCGCACCACAACTGTGAAAGATGACTTTCTTCCCGAATGCGTTGATGAACTCAAGAAGTCGTTTCTGGTAGGGAAATATCATTTCCCGATACAGTTCCCGAGAGAATAGGAGGCTCTCCTGCGTGGCAAGATCATCGGTAAGGAGGATACCTGTTATGTATGGTCCGACCGCTTCAAAGAGCGTGGCATACCCTTCCATTTGATGCTGCAGTATCTTTTCCAGATATCTATGGACCTGGTTCTTCTCAAGCATCATATCCATGAGGAACTGCTCGAGGCCCCGCAGGTACCAAGCCCGTTCAAAGATCCCTGCCCCTATCTGATCGGAGAATAGGGCACTGTCATGGGCTTCATACAGGAATTCTGCATTACATCGCAACTGCACGGCAGTCTCTTTCGATATGAGGGGAGTCCACTTCTGTGATAGGATGTCAGTATATTCTGTGTCCTTCAGGGGATAACTATCTATCTCATAATAGTAGCTGTCTTCCCTCTGGAGCCATGGGACACCCCAGGCATCGGTAAAACAGTTCCCCTGCTTCCCTGATCTGACCCAGTGATGTTCAGGAAAACAACGGACAAATTCCGTATCGATCCCAAGGAGGTTTCTCACCGGCTCCTCGATGTCGGCATGCGAACGAAGATAACAGGTGGTTTCGGTCTCCAAGCCCAAAGCCTGTTTCAATCGTATATACGGTTCTTCCTCAATTGCGGAAGACCTGCTGGATTGATCATACGGCACTCGACTGCATTCCTGATGAGCCAAAGCGCGTTCGAGCAGCTCCCTGCTTGTTTCCTTACTCATTTCAATGCCTCACATGGTGTGTACATCCTCGCTGCCTCCAACATCGCCTTTACGTTTTCTATCGGCGTCCTGACTGACAATTCACAACCTGACCCGAGCAGGTACCTATGGGGAAGTACAGCATCAAGACAGGCACATGCCAATTTGCAGGTATCAGACGGGGTCCCGTTGAGCAGGATCCCTGCAGGATCAATATTCCCAATTATCGCGGCCCGGTCGTTTATTACCCTGACAGCCTCAGAGAGGTCAGCAGCATGGTCGATAGCGACGATATCCGCACCAACCGTTGCATAGTCTTCGAATACGCTTGTATTGTCGCCGCAGATATGGAGCAGCGACATAGCCCCATAGGTTGCACATAACGGCTTCATCTGTCGAAAGAACTCCTTCTCATACGGAAATACATATTTCCTGTAGACTTTTGGAGAGATCACATTGAGTGAAGCTAATGAATCCGCGAGCTGGATGATATCCGCACCAGCTTTCAATTGTTCTGCAGCATATCCTACGAGGGTCTCAACTCCGACATGGAATAGGTGGTCAAGCTCCTTCGAGTGATCAACGATCTCAGCTTCCGTTTCTGCAATCCAGAGCAGGAGCCGTTCAATCCCAAGCAGGTGACCTGCCAGTACAAAGGGGCCGGTGCCGCAGCCTCGAATGGCTGCGGCATCCCCAACCTCTTTTCGGATGTTTGCTATGGCTTCTATATATACCGGCATACGGCCACCGTTGCCGTTTTCTATCGGTTTGAGTTCGAGGACATCATCTGTGGTCGTACAGACATGTCCCATCAGGGAAGGCAGATCGTCCTCTTCATATGTGACAGGGGCACCAAACGCCTCTGCCATGTAGTAGTTGTCTGACTGTACCACAATCACATCCTGCCTGAACAAGTTCCATGCAGCCAGTTGAGCCTCCGCCATGCTGGATGAGTCCACATAACAGGAAGAGAGGTTCTTTCGTGCTGCAGTGATTGAGAAATTCCCCATATACGGCGCAGCAACGGGGTGGTCCACAGGATATCCATGTACTGCATTGAATACTCGTTCTCTCCCATTCATATTGAGAAACCTCTTGATGTTTCGCAGTACTCAGCTCCCTGCAGCTTGGCCTGCTCGATGAAATGCAGGATATTCTTCTCTGGGATCCCCTGATGAAAGGAGTGGTCGGTTGCAAGGATCAGGCCGCCACCATCGGCAGCTGCGGCGATCACCTCGGATACGGCATGATCGATTACCGTTGTATCACTGCTTGTCATCACGTTTGTGGCGTCGACATTCCCAATCAGGGTCCACTCACGACCATACCGCTCTTTCACCGATGTGATATCCATTCCAGCCTGACTCTGCAGGTTGTTCAACCCGTCAATGACTCCTGATTCCGCCAGGTCTGGGAGGATTGATTCAATATTCCCGCAGGAATGAAGAATAACTCGTACCCCGGCTGACTTCCAGGCACGGCACTGCCGGAAGAATGCCGGTAGAAAGAACTCACGGAGATGATCTGGTGAAATGATAGTAGAGCCGTTCATCCCCATATCATTAGCGACATACAGGGCATCAACCCCTTTGGCTATCATCTTCAACCCGACTTCAGTCCAATATTCCGTCGCAGCATCCACCAGGTCGTGAAGCAGTTCCGGATCCTCGTAGATCAGCATGGATAAGGCAACAAGCCCCCCGGAGATAGACAAGAAGCTGAAGGCACTCCTGATACCACCAAACACGGCTATTTCTTCAGCATCACCACTATGGGCAACAGCCAGGGCATCCTCAATTGGCTTCATGTCCGTTTCCAGGATTGTCACGGTCTTCCTGATATGTTCAAGGAAATCCCGGTCGAGCTTCACCTCACCTACTGCAAATCCCAAGGGCCAGGAGGTGTCTGTGATGGTGAACCCGACCCCGAACCTGTCAGTGAAGTTATGTGGATCTATCCATTCATTTTCCTGCTTCATAAGCCCCGTGTAGGAGCTGACCGGGACCATAACTGCATCGAGTCCAAGCGTTTTTGCAAGTTCTGCAGCTCGGTCACCGTCCGACCAGGTGTTCTCGACCCCGAGAACAGAAGAGTAGAGATCAGGGCTGTTCACTACATCAAATAGAGGGATCCTGTCGCAGTCCTGGCGGGCGAATGTATTCATCACCCGCTCTCTCCCTGTCATGATGCTTCCCTCATTTTGCATGCTGCATCTCTTCGATTGAACTCAGGATCGCCTCAGCCATGTAATCAAGCTGCCCCCGGCTCAAGCCATAGATTGGCAGGTGTGTGAATCTATGACGGAACACATCCTCGGCCACGGGGCAACCTGCAGCGATCTCTTCCCGGTCATACCCAAGTTGCTCGATGATGGAAAAATGGTACAAGGGAGCAAAGTGTGGGATAGTAGTGACACTTCGTTCTTCCAGTTTCTTTCTGAGCTCCCGGATATCCCCACCTGCTTTTTCCGGGTCTATCTGCAGCTGGTACAGATGAAAGGTCGGCTCACTGCCATCTGTCCCGACCGGCTGCACTCTGACAGCATCGCACCCTGACAATTTTTCATTAAGATACAGGACATTATCTTTTCTCGACTTCAGGATATCATCATTCCTTTCCAGCTGCCGTTCCAGCCCGATTGCCTGGATTTCAGTGCTAGAAGAGTTGTGGCCTACAAAGTACCCCTCTTTTCCCTCTAATGCCGTGACATCATACAGCCAGTCAGGAATAGCCGTTGAGATATCAAGGCCGAGGAACCGTGCTTTCTTAAGCTCGCTCTTGAAGGGCAGGGATGAGACTAGGATGCCTCCCTCGCCAAAAGAGGTTATATTCTTTACCTCGTGAAAACTGAATGCACCGAAGTGGCCTATCGTACCTAACGGTCTGCCTTTGTACGTGCCCCCGAAAGCATGTGCGGCATCTTCGAGCACGATTAGATCATGCTTCTCAGCCAATTCCATGACGGGATCCATATCAACAGGATATCCCCCGATATGGACAGGAACGACCATCTTAGTCTTTTCCGTGATCTTCCTAGCCATATCGACTGGATCCATATTCAACGTAACTGGATCAACATCGACGAATACGACCTTCGCACCGACAGACAGGGGGTACGCCATGGTAGCGATAAAGGTTATAGCAGGAATGAGGACTTCATCTCCTGCCTGAAGATTCGCATATTTGAACGCAATCTCAAATCCAGCTGTCGCATTGGTAACAAAGGCACTCTCTTCTACTCCCAGATAGGCGTCAACTGCTCTCTCAAGCTGCTGCACATGTTCACCAAGTGACAACTTTCCAGGCGAACTTCCATATGCAGCCAATCCTTTCAGAGCTTGTTCCACGTTATCAAGATTCTGCTGATACTCTGATCCTTCTCCCTGGAGAAGGAACTTAACGATATGAAGAATATCATCTGCATTGTAGGACTCTCCGACGGCAGCCCACGGCACTTTCGCTTCACCAGTATTATATCTGAAATCTGACTGAGATTTTTCCATCTAAAACTCCTTGTTATCTACTGTCGATCCTAAAGCCGTTCAATTTTGATAGTGGTATTTTAGATTGCAGCACCTGAGATGTCTCTGTAATATTTTCTTATTGTTCTATACAATTCTCTGATAGACCTGTGAGGACTGAGTTGACCCGAAGAGCTCTATGGCAGCGATATAAGGAAGTGCCCACACCCGAAAGATGATGTATACAAACGAAATCAACAGGTGTCTCGGGAATCCGGTCGATGCAAGCGTTTCTACTCCCTTTTCCCCTGTTATCTGCTATAGTAGAAGTACCAGAACCGACAGGAGAACAGTATGCCTTCATATATCATCGCCCATGACCTCGGCACCTCGGGGAACAAGGTCACCGCCTTCAATGAGTCCGGGGAACTCGTCTGCTCTTTCACGCATGCCTACGATACACACTTCTTCAACTCCAACTGGGCTGAACAGGACCCTGATGCCTGGGGGGAGGCAGTCTGCTCCTGTACGCGTGAGATATGCACCCAGATCGACCCCCGCGATATCGCGGCGGTCTCCTTCAGCGGCCAGATGCAGGGCTGTCTCTGCGTCGACCGGGAGGGGAACCATCTTCGTCCCCACCTCCTCTACTGCGACCAGCGTGCAGAAGAGGAGACCAACCAGCTCATCGATGTATTGGGGTTCGAGCATATCTACCGGCTCACCGGTCACCGTCCGAGTTCCGCCTACTCCATCGAGAAGCTAATGTGGATCAGGGACCATGAGCCGGAGATCTTCTCCAGGACCCATAAGATGCTTAACGCCAAGGACTACATGATCTGCAAGCTTACCGGTGCCTTCATCACCGAGCGCAATGATGCCTCGGGGACCAATGCCATGGACCTGCTGCATGACCGGTGGTCAGAGGAAATCTTGGCAGCTGCCGGCATCGATGCATCCCTGATGCCCGATATCCACCAGTCGACTGACATCGTGGGGTATGTGACGGGAGAGGCTGCGAAGCTCACCGGACTGCTCGAGGGCACCCCGGTCGTTGCCGGTGCCGGGGACGGCGGCTGTGCCACCATCGGGGCAGGCTCGATCGCCCCGGGGATCACCTACACCAATATCGGGTCCTCAGCCTGGACCTCGATGACCACCACCGAACCGCTGCAAGATCCTTCCATGAAGGTCTTCACCTTCGCCCACCCGGTACCGGGGCTCTACCACCCCTGCGGGACCATGCAGACGGCAGGGAGCAGCTTCAAGTGGTACGTTGATTCCCTGCTGAAGCGGTTCGCCCCAGCCGGGAACGACACGATCTACTCAGAGCTAGAGGAGAAGACGGAGGATATCCCGCCGGGGAGCGGCGGGCTGCTCTTCCTCCCCTACCTCATGGGGGAACGTACCCCCTGGTGGGACACCGAGGCGAAGGGAGTCCTCTTAGGCCTGGGACTGAACACCACGGCCGATGAGATCGCCCATGCGATCCATGAGGGGATCGCCATGAATCTCAACTACTCCTACGAGATATTCTCACATCACCAGGAGACCGAACGCTGCAGGGTCACCGGAGGCGGGGCGAGGATGGGGAATCTCGTCACACTGCTGTCGACGGTCACGGGACTTCCCCTTGAGGTCCCGAGATACCTCGAGGAGTCCACCAGTATGGGGGCTGCCGTCATCGGCGGCGTGGGATGCGGGCTCTATCCCGACTTCAGCATCATCGAGCGGATGAACCCGACGGCGTCCGTGATCCACCCTGTCATGGACCAGCACCAGGCATACCGGAAGCTGCAGCGGATCTTCGAGCGGGCCTATCTGCAGAACCGGGAGCTATTCGCTGAACTGCAGTCGCTCTAAGGAGTGACGTATCTTTCCTGATGGTGGATATACTTCTCGAGGCGCCTCCCGAGCTGGGAGACCGCAAACAAGGGTATATTGAACATCCACCCCTCATCGCGGAGATCAGAGAGGGAGGCTCGTACAGCGACTGCCGGGGTATAGCGGTCATAATAGGACTTCAGGCTCTTCGATCTCAGGTTCTCCCCTGCCTTGATCTCCAGGGGGATGATGCTGCCCTCATACTCGAGGAGTGCATCAACCTCCGCGGGAGCCCGTTGGGCACTCCAATACCAGAGAGCCGGGAACTCAGTAGATCCCAGTTCCTGTATGACATACTGTTCTGTCAGGGCCCCCTTGAACTCCTGGAACAGTGCATCCCAGTCCAGGATGACCTTCCCAGGCAGACCGCTCATGGCACCGAGCAAGCCTACATCGAGGAAGAAGAGCTTGAACGCTTTGGGGTCCTCATAGGCTGAGAGCGGCAGCGCTGGTTTTGTTATCCTCGAGATCTTCCGGATGATCCCTGCCTGCTGCAGCCATACTAAGCCCTTCTCGTATGCTTTCGCCCGTGCCCCCTCCTGTATGAGTCTATAGAGGAATTTTCTCTGTTCCCTGGCCAACTGGGCAGGTATGCTCCTCCATATCTGGAAGATCCTCGGGATCTCCCCGTTCGGGGCATGCTTCGAGAAGTCGAGTTCGAAACTCCGCAGCAGGTCCGCTTGCAGTTCCCTGACCTGGACCAGGGAGCCGGAATCGGCGTATTCGGAGACGACCCGGGGCATACCCCCTACGATGAGATACACCTTGAGCAGTTGGATGAGTTTCTCCCTGAACGTCTCGAGCAATACCGGGTTATCGCCTCTAAGGACTCCAACCATCTTCTGCTCACCGATCCCTTCGAGGAACTCCTCGAAGTTCATGGGAGCGACCTGCAGGAACGAGACCTTGCCAACAGGGAACGAGATCCGTTCTTCCATCCCGATCCCCAGAAGAGAGCCGGCACAGATGATATCATACGCGATGGGGTACTCACTGAAATACTTCAGCGAGGTAATGGCTTTCGGGACCTCCTGGATCTCATCGAAGATGATCAGGACGGTCTCAGGCTGCAGGCTGACTGAGAACTCCGCCTCAATTCCCATGATGAGTGTCGGGATATCGAGGGTCCTGGAGAACAGTGCCTGCATCCGCTCATTGTTCTCGAAGTTGACATAGACCACCTGGTCATAAGCCTGCCTCCCGAACTCCTGCATAAGCCAGGTCTTACCGACCTGTCTTGCACCCTGAAGAATGAGCGGCAGCTTATCGTGTTTCTGCTTCCATGCATACAGGTCATCCATCCTGAATCGTCGCATATGATACCCCTCCCTGTTAGTAGCGTATCACGGGGCATACATAAGTACAATCGTATTAATGAAAGAAATTACATTTTTACCATTGTACTTTTGTTATAATTCACATTTTTACAAGGGATCTTCAATACTGAAGGACCTACAGGAACATGACCATGTACAGCGGCATGTAGGTTACCTTCCCAACTGATTCCATGTTGCCGGTGCAGAGCACGACTGCACGGCTGATGACATGATCACTATCCTTCAGGATATTGGAAAGAGATGCATGCCGCCTGTAGTCCTTCCCTGACTTCACCTCTACCAGGACAGGACCGTCCTTGGCAGCTATGAGGAAATCGATCTCAAGTCTCCCTTTCCGGTCATAATAATGGAGTGATCTCCCTCTTTTTCTCAAGAGGTCGGCAACGGCATTCTCGGTAACTGCCCCTTCGTTTATCGAAAGCTCCCCTGCAAGGATAGCAGCCTGGACATTCCCCAGGGACATGGCACTCAGCAGTCCTGTATCACAGAGGAAGAACTTATATGCATTCCGTTTCTCACTCAACTCGAAGGGGAGCCTGAGTTCTGAGACATTGAAGCAGAATGCTGCTATACCTGCGTCAGATAGCCATAAGACCGCATCCTCATAGGTCCGGTTCTTTGCACCATGCTGGACAGCTGCAAGCTTGAATTTCTTGTTCTTCTCCATCAGCTGCATGGGGATCGAGTCAAAGACTGCCTTTGCACGATTTTTGTCCCTGCCGGCATATTTTGAGATATCATCCCGGTAGCTTGAGAGGATCATCTGCTGCACCTCTATCACTCTCTGGATATCCTTCATCTTCAGGTACTCAACCACCACTGCTGGCATTCCTCCGACTATCATGTACCGTTTGAAGAGTTCCATCATCCGTTCATGTATGAAGGGGTCAACCGCTGTCCCCGCCTGGAAGTGCCCGTACAGGGCAGTTATGGTCTCAACCGGTATATCATTTGCCCAGAGGAACTCCTCGAAGTCGAGGGAATGCATCTCTACTTTCTGCTCATAACCCGCAGGATAGGAGGAGACATCACGGTAATTGAGTCCCAGCAATGAACCTGAAGCGATAACATCAAGGCGCCCATCTTCAACGAGGAATTTCAATGCTGTCCGCGCTTCAGGACATGACTGGATCTCATCAAGGAACAGCAGGGTATGGTGGGGTCTCAGCTCCCCGAGCCCTGCGGCACTCAGTTTCTCATACAGGGTGTCTGCATCCAGATCCCCTGAGAAGACAGCCTTCAGGCTTGGCTTCTCCTCGAAGTTTATCTCGATGAAGCACTCATACGCTTGAGAAGCAAAGGTCCTCACCGAGGTGGTCTTCCCAACCTGTCTTGCTCCCCAGACAAGGAGAGCCCTCTTGTCTGGATCCCGGCTCCATTCCTCGAATCTTCTTTCTATCTTCCTTCTCAGCATTCGCGACACCTTCTATATAGTTCTTTCAAAAAGAATTATATACTATATAGCACCTTTTTCCTATGTTTTTTAGTGAAGATTAACACCTTTTTACACCATGTTCAGACCAATATCAGCACCTTTTTACAGTTGTTCTAAGAGTTCAGCAGCCGCTGGAACTCACTGACGAGCGGCAGGGGTATGTTCAGGATCTTTCCCTCCCTGGACAGGTTCCTCATCGAGAACCTGATACCGAGATCCATAGGTTCCAGGACTCTTGTCAGGCTTCGGGATGAGACGTTCATCCCGGCTTTCACTTCGATCGGGATGGGTGCATCCCCGGCCTGAAGCACGAAGTCTATCTCCTGGTTCTTACCGGTCCAGTAGAAGATCTCCTTCCCATAGACAGCTTTGAGCTCCTGCAGTACATAGTTCTCTGCAAGGGCACCCTTGAACGGGATGCTCTCATGCTCTTTCATCTCCAGGAACGAGGAGACCGGGAAGTCTGCCCTGTTCCTCAACAACCCGGTATCCGGCATATAGGTCTTGAAATGGGTCGGGTCCTCGTACCCCTTGAGTGGTATCCGGCATGAGGAGACACGGTTCACCCTGCTCAGGTAATGGCCGGCGGTCAGCCAGTTCACCGCCTGTTCGTACTCACGGGCCCGAGCCGATTTCCGTATCTCGCTGTACTTGAACTTCCGGTTCTCCCGGGAGAGCTGGGCTACGATCGAGTCCCAGACCTGTAAGATCCTGGGAATCTGGTCATTCGGCGGGTATTTCGAGAAATCCCGGTAATAGGAGTTTATGATATTGACCTGTACGGAATCGAGCAGGGTAAGGTCCCTCCTACCCATCCAGGCCTTGACCGCCTCAGGCATCCCGCCGACGAGGTAGTACTCCTGCAGGTACCGTCTCAAGGTATCAGCCAGGGGTTCCGCTAGGGGACTGACTGTCTCGATGGATTCCATGTAATCGACCAGCATCCCCTGGCCTGCAGCAAGGAGGAACTCCTTGTAGGTCATCGGCTTCATCTCGAGCATCTCGACTGTACCTACGGGGAAGGAGGACCCCTTCGGGAGAGTGATCCCGAGATACGACCCTGCTCCTATGATGTAATACTCTTCATCAGCCTCACAGAAGTACTTCAGGGAATTCAGTGCCTCATTACATTCCTGGATCTCATCGAAGAAGATGAGGGTCCTCTTCGGATCATAGGACCTGCCCTTCAGGGCTGAGAGATGAAAGAGTATCTTCTCAGGGTCTTTGGATCGCCTGAAAATATCACAGAGACCGGGTTCCGTATCGAGATTGACATAGAGAAGATCTGCAAAGTGCCTCTTCCCGAAGTCCGTGATGCTCCAGGTCTTCCCGACCTGACGCACACCGCTTACCAGCAGGGGCTTGCGCCCCGGACGCTCCTTCCAGGCAGATAACTGCCGTTCTATCAACCGTTCCATAGGATCTCCTGGGAACAGTGTATCATAAAAACGTGGAGATATCACGTTTTTCTAGAGTATTCCGTGATTATCCCACGTTTTTCCAGGTTCAAGAATAAGTCAGACCTTCTTATTTAACCGCTGCTGCAGCAATAGCGATAATCCCGCCCATGATTGCCAGCAGTGTCAGAGTATTTACCTCCTCTTATAAGCACCTCCTTAGATATTTTCCTTATCTGCCGGCCCTTCCATGTACTGCAGTCCCCAGGTCAGTTATACTATGAAGAGCCGGATGAACAGATGGTACCTGTGCATCAGTGAATCCTGCTCTTACACCGCCCCGGTCATCTGACACGTTATAAACAAGGAGGATGACCATGGGGAAACGCATCACCTTCTTCCTCATCATTCCATTACTGCTGACCATACTCGTCACATCATGCTTCCTCTTCGGGACTGTCAAAGAAGTCACGATACTAGCCTACCCGGACTTCCTTGACCCTGAGGAGCTGACCCTCGAGAGCGAGGTTCGCACTTTGCTGAAGATCACTCCTGCCATCAACGGCAGGAACCTCTTCATCACCGAACCGAACGGTAAGATCAAGTTCAAGGATATCCCCGAGGGGGAATACACCGTCCATGTCGTGTTTGTCGATACCATCTATGACAGGCATTTCTTCGTTCCTGAAGACAGTGACATCCAGATCGCCTACCCCTCGGCGGGTATCGTCTGTGCGGCGGTCAACGTAAACTCCGATGTGGCTGAACTGCAGGATGCCAACGTGCGGAGCGCCCTCGCCAGCGCGATCAATCGAGGCAACCTCATCTCAAACACCTCGACTGACGGGACCTCCGCAATCGTCCTCATCCCCCCGACCTACTACGGGCGCGACGGCCTTGATCACCAGGAAGGTATCTATGAAGGGAATCCGGTGGATGCCATACTCCAGAACGATGATTATTTCAGCTTCGACTTCCTCTGCACTGATACCACCACCCCGATGGGGGCGGAGATGGAGAGCCAGTGGGAACTCGTCGAGAAGGTCACGGATGTGACTGTCACCACCCGGGACTGGGAGACCTTCAAGACGGAGTTCGAGGCGAAGCAGTTCGATATCGCGAGGTGGGGCTGGGCACTGGACTCCAACAACCTCTTCGGCTACCTGAAGAAGGTTGCGTGGGTATCGGGATTCACCGATGAGACGCTCGAAGGCTACTTCGATGATGCCGAAGCTGCCCTGGAAGATGATGACCTTGCTGCCCATACGGACAGCCTTGAGACGATAGCGAGCTACTTGAACAACAGGATGTGCACCATTCCACTCTACTTTATAAATCCCTAGCAGTATAAGGCATGCCTTAAGGGATAGCATACAGCCTGTGATGTTACCATCTTCACCTGCTATGGTTGAAGATGCTGTTACATTCAGGTAGAACATTGCTGTATCAGTGGGTAGAAATCGGGTACGATAAGCTTTTTTGTTAAAATGACATAATTTACCGACAAGAGTTATCGTATTGATGCTATCTATGATATAGTTAAATTAGCAGTAAACAGTAAATTATAGAGAGTAAGTAGCTTGACAAGTATTTCTAAGGGTTTTCCTACACCCAGCGAAGCTTCCTGGATGGCTCAGGACACAACTTGTTCTGCTTGGATACGACTGGTATTCAGGATCTGCTGCTGACCGTTTTACTGCCCAACCCTATTGAGATCCTTCTCATGCCACTTCTGTCTCTTTATGATTCGCCCCCTATCACGAACATACCATATGTAAGGAGTAACAGTATGGCAGTATTGCACTTAGTAACAGGGAAGGACGGATGTGGAAAATCGACTTGCGCTTCGATGGCAGCAGTACGGGCAGCTATGCATGGGAAGAGGACTCTTCTGATCTCCCTCGATCCCGTAAAGAGCATGGACTACATCTTCCAGATGAACATCGGCAGGAAGCTCAAACGCATCTCGAAGGAGCTCACCGTCACCGGTATCGACCTCGATCAGAAGAGGCCGGGGATCGGTTCGCGAATCTCGAAGAAGCATGACCTGATGGCTGTCTCCGAATACCTCGATGAGACACCGGATGAGCGGTCGATGAAGATCCTCTCGATCATCCAGGAGGCTGTGAGCTCAAGTTCCTACGATGAGATCTACTTCGACGGCCCGGCCTTCTTCGACTTCATCCAGACGATCACGCTGCCGCTGAACAGCATCAGGAACCTCAACAGGCTCCTGCAGGCTGATGTCAGCGCAGGGAAGACGGGGAAGATCAAGAAGGTAGAGGCTATGCTGTGCAGGTTCGAGGAGCTCTTCGACATCCTGATCAACCCAGCCCTCACCGAGATCACCATGGTGGTCAATCCTGACCTGAACGACCTCGAGAACTCACTCTTCGTCAGGAACAGTCTTGCACGGTCAGGGTTCCAGGTGAGCAGGGTCTTCATCAACAGGAGTACCCCCGACGATGCGAGCGTAGACAAGGTCGCCGACATCTTCGAGGAGGCGGTGGTAGAGGTCCTGCATACCTACGGCCGCCCGATCCAGGGGATGAACATGCTCGTCAAGTTCTCCCAGCAGTTCTATAACTACCTGAGGCCTGCAGCTGCCAATGCTGTTACTGCAAGCTTCTCCGAGGCGCGATAGGGACTTCAGGGATCTCCAGGAGACGGCCGTTAACATAGCGGGAAGCTATGTTGCGGTCATCCCCTATGTAGCAGAACCGTTCTATCCGCTCCGGTATCCCCACATCAAGTCCCTGGAGGTCATCGTCATCGATCACCAGGGCGTTGAAATGGTACCCGGGCTCGAAGGCTCCCATCTTCCCAAAGCACTCCCCTCCTGCCCGTGTGGCAAAATGGAAGGCTTCAGGGAGCCCGATCTTCTCCTCACCTGCGTTGAGCAGGCTCCTCAGCTTCGACACCTGGATCGCCCGTGCGGCTGCCCGGTAGATGGGGATGTCGTGTCCCCCGCCGATGTCGCTGCCGAGTGCTATCCGCATCCCCCCGTCTGACAGTTCCCTTGCCGGCATCAAACCGGCGGTCACATTGATGTTGGAGTCCGGGCAGTGAACCGCGACACACCCATTGCTGTGCATAGCCCTGATATCATCATCCTGCAGGTAGATGCAGTGAGCCATGATCGCAAGGCTGTTCCCGATGAGCCCGTACTTCTCATAGATCTCCGCATCATAGGAATAGGCAGGGAAGAGCTCCTTGACTGCAGCTATCTCCTCCCGCGATTCGCACAGATGGGTCTGGACCGGCACCTGGTACTTCCTCACCAGCTTACCTAGCCCGGCAATGAGTTCCTCGGTGCAGGAGATGGCGAATCGCGGGGTGACGATGGGTTTCACCGTCGGGCTGCCGCCATGTTCGAGGATGAACCGTTCGGTCTCCTGTATGGAGGTGCTCTTATCTTCTTTCAGGCTGTCGGGACAGTTCTGGTCCATGTTGAGCTTTCCGATATACCCGTAGAGGCCTAAGGAGTCCCATAACCTGAAGAGGTAGTCAGAGGCATCATAATGGATGGTGGTATAGATAGCCGCATGGAGCGTCCCATGGCGTATCAGATCCCGTGTGAAGCGGTCATATGCTCCCTTCGCATACTCCATGTCAGCGAAGCCGCTCTCCTGCGGGAAGGTGTAGGTATCGAGCCAGTCGAGGAGCAGCTTGTCCATCCCCACTCCCCGCTGGTAGTACTGGGAGGCATGGAGGTGCAGGTCGGAGAAGGCCGGGATGATCAGCTTCCCGGTATAATCAACCAATGGGAGGTTCTTGTACTCCTCGGGCACAACCGGATAGATCCCCTCGACGATACCGTCTGAGACGATGATAAAGCTGTCCGGATGGACCGATAATTCTTCTTTATTTTTACTATAGGCGATATCGCCCTTGAATACCTGTTTCATGTGCATGGCTCCTGATGTATCCTACGTGTATGACCGCAGTGTAGCATGTTCAGGGATTTTGTTCATGGGGCAGAGGTATCGTATCAGGGGGATTAGAATAGATCGCTATTTCTGGTTCAGCTCATCCATCAAGCTCGAGACACGATCATAGGGACCGTATATATCCTCATCGTTCTCAGCGGATTCCATCGCAGCCCGTGTCACGGGGTTCGGGGTCTTCAGCCTCACCTCAAACGGGAACCCGTTATGGAAGATAACCTGCCTGAGGAAAACATTCACTGCAGTGGACATATCGATGCCAAGCTCTGAGAATATCTTTTGAGCCATCTCCTTCACCTCCCGATTCATGCGAATCGTCATGCTGGTATCTGCTTTTACTGCCATATGGTATCGCGCTCCTTACCATCCGGAATATATGTATATAATAGTACATATTACATACAATGTACATACTTAGGCAGTACTTATTCTATACATTAATCAGAACCCATCCGGCAGAGGGACAACCCAACTGCCGGATGGGTGATAGGAGTTAATATCTTCTTACCGGTACGGCCAAGGCTGTACCCCATTTTCCCCAAGTACTCTGGCTCCCACCCATGATGTATGTCATATGGGCGTTGTCACCATCATAGGAACTGGAAGACCACGCAGGTGATCCTCCACCATTCCCATACCCTCCAAGTTGAAGAGGATACCACTGCAGTGATAGCAGCCCAAGCTCATCCTGGGACGGAAGGAACCAGTCATCATAACCGTTCATACTGAAGGCTGCACAGTATTTCGCTGCATACGTAGAATATGAAGAGATAGCAGAGTTCATGTAGGTGCTATTGCCTAGATAGAGGAGGATACGATCAGTATTGCCCTTCCCGGCCCCGATAGCAGTATACGTCTCCGTCATATCGAGGTCGTCAGCACCCCAGGGCAGTTCCTTCGCTTCTGTCATGGGAGCGACTGTCATATAGGTCCATCCAGGATATGCATCCTCGGTATCGACATAGAAGACCCTGCCGCCGGCCGGTCCATAGTCCCCAATAGCCGAGAAAGCGGAGGTCACGGTACAGGAAGCAGAAATGCCGGGATCACCTGCTGATGCTGCAGTGATGACCGCTGTTCCCGCCCTCATCGAAGTAAGGGCACCTGCATCTGATACGGCGATGATCTCGGGGGCGCTGCTGCTCCACGTGATACCCCTGTTTGTCGCATCTGACGGGGTGAGTACGGCATGGAGCTCTTCCCTGATACCGGCAGTCATGCTCAGGGTACTTCCCTCCTCGATCACGATCCCTGTGACCGGTATCGGGGTCAGGACCTCGACTGAGGTGTCGTAGCCGCAGATCGCCCCATTCTCGATGACAAAAAGCGATATACGGTAGTGGCCGGGGGTCAGGAACTGGTAGCAAAGCTCTGTACCATGTTCATCAGGCTGGTATCTGCCGTTCACGTACCATCGGTACTCGGCTTGGGCACAGTGGGAAGAGGAGACCCTGAAGGTCGCGCTCTCATCAGGGTAGAGGTCTTCAGCATCACCGGAATAGGTGACTTCGAACTGGTTCTGCATATCTTCTGAGATGAGCACCGAGGCAGTCCCGGTTCCCTGCATCCTGATCTCGTCCTCACTGACCTGGTGGGAGAGTTCTGTCTCGTGGTCCTTCACGATCCTGACGGAGCAGATGCCCTGCCAGAGCGCTGTGTTACCTGACTCTGCCGGATCCCCGTCAAAGATGGCTGCAGTGAGCAGATACCAACCGGCATCAACCTCGATCTGCTGCTGTATCCGGTCATCCTGGCTTCCGGTAATCACCAGACCTTCCGGTGATACCTGCAGGTCTGATGGCTGGATTGAAACCGCGACCTGGGGATTTGTGATCAGGTCATGGTCGTCTATCCATGACAGATCAAGCAGGATCTTACCCTGCCCCTCGAGCGGTTTGAGGGTCACCTCCTCCTCAGTCGTCTGGTTCCTCCTGATCGTGACCGGGAGCGTAGCTTCAGCTACCTTCTGTCCTTCAGCATTGTGTCCTGAGATCGTGAACTGCCAGAGCCCCACGGCAAGCTCCTGCACGACATGGTACTCACCAGTAATGCCGGCTGCATGTATGACGCCAGCATCCGGTCCTGTACCGGAGATCTCATAGCTGTCTATCTCCATCGAGATATCGGGGGTGAATACCGGTATTCCCCTTGCTTCTTCATCAGTGAACTCGAGGAGCAGGGAACCCCGCTTCTCCTCGAGCATGCCCGAGATCAGGTCACAGCCTGTCAGGCAGAGCAGCAGGAGTACCAGCAGAGAAACGAGTGGTGCCAGATGCCGCAAACGTTGCGTCTTATTCATCAGTAAAAACCTCCATGTGAAGTAATTCAACTACTCATGGTATCGTTTTACTGCCCTCCAATACAGCTGTGAAATTCTTTATCTTACCCAGTGAGGAAAGTGAAAGGAATGAGGGGATTCATGGTCGGGATCGAGAGCTAGAGGAGAGCCCCTACCCAGTTATATTGGAGAGAACAAGACTGCTTGTCCTCCCGATTTACGCTCTACTTGTGCAAGCTGTCATCTATGGTTTTACTTAGATGGGTATATCCGTATATTCTTCTACCTGTTACGAAACAAAACCTCGCATGAGAGGCATCAATCTATTTATGGAATAGATTGATGCTTTACTCATAATATTCTTCAATAGCTGAATAGACCAAACGGGAAAGCAATAACTTACCTCCATCAAGAATGGTGTTCTGCATCTCTAGCGCTTCACCAGAATGCCAAGCTCCATTTCGATCTATATACAGAAAGTCGAAAAAACTATCACTACTCAGATAATAATACTTTCGATTTGATATTGTTGTGTACCCAGCAAACTTAGAAATATTATCATTAACTGTAACGTGATAAACAGGAGGATTACAAGTTGAACCTGTCAGGACATAATCACCAGAACCTGAAATATTAATATCAGCAAGTGATATCGCATCGGATGGCCGATAGAATGTATCACTCCATATCACACTTTCAGGTAAGTCATTACCATTGAACAGTCGTTGTGAGCTTAGCGGAGTACTCGATGGCAATAGCGAACTGGTTCTTATGGTATAGGTACTACTACCGTTTCTGTTATACCCACAGAAAGGATTACCCCGAATAAACAACCATTTCCCTGGTAATTGATCATTAGGATTTGATTGCACATTACTTGGAGAATAGTCACTAATACTCTTACCCCGATTCAACCTTAAGGAATCTCCATCTTCCAATAGCTTCAACGCATCCCCGACAAACATGACCCGACCATCTTCATCAATGAAATCATTGATTTGATTGATGAACCCTGTACTAACATTCTCAATGAGGTCTGGAAGAGGATTGACCATATAATGTTCCCAAGAACCTACTGAGAAGTTTTCATTCAACGGATCCTGAATGATTATAAGATCATACAATCCTTCATCAATACTGATGAACTCATCGGCAGTATACAAATCCACAGTATATCCTTCCTGAATTAGTTGATCTGAAACAAAATCCGACTGCTCTCCATATCCAGTCCAATTCGATGGATCGCTCTTGTCGCAAGAATCAGCAAGCTCGATCATACCAGCGGTTTTAATCCAATATTCTCGATCTGAATAACTTGGCTCACTTAAGAAAACCCCGGCTTTCAGAATTCGTTTGTAATCAGGGTTAATTAATGCAATCTTCACCTGTGATTTCGTTTTTGTACTGATCCTAAAAGCATCTGTTATAGCACTATTCCCACTTCCATCAATCACTTCGATTTTATAGTAGTAAGAAGAACCTGCAACAAGGGTTTCATCAATGTAGAAGCTTTCCTGACCGCTGTATACCTGGGTTTCATAGTCCCCATTTTCTTGACTATCCCTATAGATTTTATAATCAACACCCTCTTGCGAACCTTCCCATACTAAAGCAACAGTCGTCATTGTTGATCTGATATCCACATTTGCAGGAGCATCCGGACCTATCTTGAATTCAAGGACTCTAAGTGAATCAGTGATAGAAATCAATTCTACAACATCATCGTTATCGATATCTGAAGCAATGACTTGGGTATACCCATGCCCACTAGATTTCTGCCCTATGTTTTTTGAAGTTATAGTATTTAACGTATCATCTAAGATCGATAACAACCCTGTATTATCGTCTAAAAGCACAATCTCTATATGTCCATCTCCATTCAGGTCTGATGTGCATTGGACCATACCTGATATTAATACTTCATCTATCTGATTTAATTCACTATCTAAGATAATAGTCTTCAATTCACAGGAAGCAATGATTTCATCAGTACCATTATCATCTAAATCCACAATAGAGAAAGCCCACTTCCGATTATCAATTCCACTATCATATTCATCAATCAGAGTACCCGCTGCATTGAATTTTTGGATCCTGCTATCTCCTTGATAATACTGTGGGTCATACCCCCTAAATGCCAAGACCTCATAAGCACCATCATGGTCTAGATCACTGAATGTATGCCTAACCTGACCATTTGAGTTCCAATCATGCATCTGCGTTAGCACATTATTACCGGATTCATCGACAATGACCAGATAGCTATCACCATCGGTCGTATCATTCCCTGTCGCTCCATTATGGACCGTCCCTGAATGCCTTGTGAAGTCGTAATCCCCATCGGCGTCTATATCAGCTATAGAAACACCAGGGGTCCCTTGTATTGGGCCAACCTGGTAATACCAATTCTCCTGCTGGGTACCAATAGCAAAACTACTGAATCCTCTTGGTATTTTAGGAAAACCTGAATCAAGGCTCATCAGAATATTAGTACCAATTACAGCTTCCGGCCAGATATACACGCTAGCACCTGCCCCTCTATGGGTATTTACAAAAGAATTCAGTAGATTCCCGTTCCCATCATAAAATACCACTGTCATTGGTTCTGCATCCCGTGTTCCTAAACCAATATCAAGAGTTGAATCTCCATCAATATCCGCAAGCAGTTTTATGATTACACATTCGTAGGGGGTATGGATCGTTCTCTTCAAAACTCCTGATGCCGAGAATATATACACATCACCATCTTGTGTATAGATAATCTCATCAAATCCATCACCATCGACATCACCAGCAAGTATATCCAAAGCTGTTGTATCAGTTTTTAAGATACTCTCATTCAATACATCGGATGTTAGAATCTTACTACCAGCTTCTTGATAGAATGTTGTCAAATAATCCTGTCCAACCCGTACCCAACCAGGATCATCAATGAGGACGATTTCTGGAGAAGCATTGACAGAAGAAGATTCTGCACTTGTTACATAAGAATTATATGCAAGTACTTTATAAGTATAATTACTTCCGGCTGATACAGCATTGTCTACATACCACGATTGCCCACCATCATAACATACCGCAAAGTCGCCGCCATCTTGCGAACGATATAATCTATAACCAGTAGCATTTATACTTGTATCCCATTCAAGGGAAACTGATTCAGAATCAATCTCTATTATCTGTAAGTTACTAGGAGCTAGCAAGTCTATTAAAACCTGAATGGGACTTGACAAATCACTGGATCCATAGCTGTTTGAGGCCTGGGCTGCATAATAAATCACTGTTCCCGGGTCTAAGTTTGTTTCTGAGCACTGCCATTGGTCTCCTGAATAAACAAGTGTAGAGAATGGACCTGATACAGAAACACTTTTATAGAAACTATATGTGTCAGCAATATCTTGTTCATCACAAGCGATGGTCACTGAACCTTCATTTTGAAAAACAATTCTCACACCCTCTGGAGTATCCGGGATTCTATTGAATTCTACTATACGTAATTTATCAGTGCTGGATATTAATTCCACAACAGCATCATTATCAATATCGGCTGCTATCACTTTTCCGTTACTCTTACGGCCAATATCAAGACTGTCGATTAGAATTAACTCGTCATTGAGTACAGACAAAATACCAGTTGAATCGTTATAGATAACGACTTCAATATTCCCATCTCCGTTCAAGTCAGCAGTACACTGTAGAAGGCCATAGAAACTCTTCTGAAGTAATAGATTCAGATTACTATCCAGTATGAAGATTGCAGTTTCACACATACCAACAATCTCATCATCATTGTCACCAACTATATTTACAATCGAGAATGTCCATTCTTTATTGTCAAGGCCACTATCAAACTCATCAATAAGAGTCCCGGAAGTATTGAATTTTTGGATCCTTGTATCCCCAAAATAGCTGGATGAATCATAATTCCTGAATGCGAGTATTTCATATTGTTGATCATGATCCAAGTCAGTAAAGACTTGTTTTACAAAGCCATTTGAATTTGCATCATGCATCTGTGTAAGATCATTATTCCCATCTTCATCAACGATCATGATGTAATTATCATCATCAGTAGTCCCATTCCCAGAAGCCCCATTGTGAGTTGTTATCGAACCGAGTATAAACTCCAGATTCTCATCCGCATCAAAATCAGCGATAGATATCTCAGTCCAGGTTGCCGGCCCCACCTGATAGTACCAGTTCTCCACTTCCGAAATCAGATCAAAACTTGATAGCCCTCTAGGAATACGGGGAGAACCAGCGGCTAATCCCATTAATACTGATCCATTGTAGACAGCGGTGGGAAATATCAATACTCCATCACCAGTTCCCCTGTGAGTATTCGTGAACTCTTTCATCTGTATTCCAGATCCAGAGTAGAAATAAGCCTTCATAGGATCTGCATTACTTGACCCAATCCCGATATCAAGTACTCCATCATCATCGATATCAGCTAATAGTGAAATAAAAGGCTCTGAAACCGGGATGGAGAATAATCTCTCCAAGACGCCTGAGGGGTCATAGATATATACTTTCCCATCAGCAGCATACACGATTTCCTGATCATCATCTCCATCAATATCTCCAGCAAGAATGTTGGTATTGGCTATTGTCATAAGCTCAGAAGTTATTAATGATGAGGAAGTCTGAACTTTACTGCCCTCTTCTAAATGGAATGTGCAAAGATAATCCTGTCCTCCCCTAATCCACGCATCCCCAGTACTTTCAGGCATGATTTTTGTTGATGTAGAAATCTCAGAGGAGGTTTCACTAGTTGAATAATTGTTCTGCGCATAAACTTTATAATAATATGTTGTCCCCGATTCTAACCCAGTATCCTTGAATGTGGTTCCAGAACCAGAATAGCAGATTGAGAAGGTAATACCGTTCTCCGATCGCATCAATTTATATTCATTGGCATTAGCAACAGCATCCCAAGATAAATCTATAGAACTGAAACCGATATCAATTATCCGGAAGTTCGAAGGAGGGGTAGTTAACTGAAAAAACGGGGTACCCGAAACCATGCTGCTGAAGGGGCTCTCACCGACCCTGTTCAAAGCTTTGATTTTATAATAGTAGGTGGTCTGTTCCTGAAGACCTGTATCCACACAACTTGTTTCTGAATCATCAAATATAAGATCAGTAAAGAGTCCAGCAACATCGGTATCCCTATACACTTTATATGACGTTGCATACTCAACGGTATCCCAACTGATGCGTAAGCTAGTAGATGAATCACCTTGAATGAGTACATTCTCAGGCTTATCAGGTGGCAGTAAAAGAGTTGCCGCTGGCATAACTTGACAGTCTGCCAAACTTGTTATCCCAATAGGATTCTGGAGCTGCATTTTATAATAATAGGTTTGATCCTGTTGCAAACCACAATCAGTATAGGAAAGACCTTTTCCCCGATAAATCAGATCATCATCGGAAAATTGAGTCAGATCAGAATCCGCTCGGTATAGACTGTATTCAGAAGCCCCTTTGACTTCTGACCAGCTAACAGATATTGTAGATTCTGTGATATCATAAAAGTTAATTGATTCAGGTAATACAGGGGTATCGTACGCTCTAATAATCACTTCATCAGATGACACTCCCCGACTATCTTCAACCGTAAGCTGTATATAATAATCACCAGCTTCCGGTACAATAAAAGAGGCAGAGGGCGATGTACTATTAGAAATAACTAGCTCTTCTAGATCATACCCAATTGGTCCATAGAGTATATCCCATGAATAATCCACACTCTTGTCCCAATAAGAACTTGATCCGCTTCCGTTCAGGAGGACAACATCGCCAACAGTAACTATTTGAAACTCACCAGCATCTGCGACAGGCAGTTCATTGAAAAACCAGGTACATCCTACTAGAATCGACAGTAAAAAAAGAATAGTAAATATGTATTGTTTTTTTTTCATACAAGTCCTTAACTTTGATTTTGTCAATAATCCCAAATTCCAGATACACAATCTGTGAACTACATCCGCTAATCAAATTCACCCCAAAATATAGTTTTATAGCTTCATTTATAGAGAGTTTCTGAGAAGGGCATATTATGATAAACCTTCACTATGAAGATGTAGAGAAAGAATTGTTTTTCCTCTTTCATAAGACGCTCCTAAAATGTAAGATAGTATCCAAACGTGACACCCAGACAATCATACCCGATATAGCTCATTGGCATTACTGATACATGGAGATGCTTGAAATTTAAACCCACAGATGGGAAATAGCCTAAATCTACGGTGAGTGTGATTGAATCAGGCTTGCCTAGTAAGACTCGTACCCCTCCTTGTGGATAAACTGATGCATCCCTTTTGATCATTGCCCCACCCCACAATCCAAAATTCAAGACAGACCATCTAAGGGGTATGTAGCCTATTGATAATCCTGCTGCATATATATCATTATCTGCCAGAAGGCCCAAGACTGAGATATCAACCATATTCTTCGGGCTGATACTCTTCTTCAAATCAATAGAATCTTTCATTTGATTCTCAGAAGAATTAAATCCTGTTGAGAATATCTGAGTAGCTAGAGCCGGCATCTTGGTTTTCAGTTCGGATTTACTTTTTCCCTCAGCATATAAAGATTTTTCTGTTGTACCAGATGAAACATTGATCAATTTCACGACTGCTATAAACTCATTATCAAATCTCGTTATGACACCAAAGACAAGTTTCTCCGTTGATATGATCTTATCCAAATCCTTATATTGGCCTCCTTCCACAAAGTCATTCAGGGAGAACGCTTTTTCCCCCATGACTTTTTCAAGCATCGTTTTCTCGAGCACATTGAAATTCTCAAGATTCAGATTGGAGATAAAAACATTATAAAAAACTTCTGCATCAGACTCACTGACACCATCCTCAGCTACGAAAGGAAGAATCGAAATAGAGTTTTCTTCAGCAAAGAGTAAAGTTGAACAAATGATGATAGTTAGAATAGTAACTATATACTTCTTGCATCCTGATCTGAATCCCATATTCACCTCAACCTATAATCCATAACTTTTTATGTTCTTATTTATATCTCTGAAGATACCCGAGTTGTTATTCATAGCTATGATCGCATTGTGAAAGGCTTGCTTATGTGATGATTCCAGGGTCAACCCTGCCCCTTCTGATGTGCTCATCTTCTTCATGAATGCTTGGGTTCCATCAGGATATACCATTGATATATATGGGGTTACGTATGTAAAGTACAAATTGAACTCATTTGGCAGACCATCTTCGAATCTGAGTTCAAAAACGACCTTGGGAAGGTCACGTGAACCATGAGAAGAGATCGGGTATTGAATATTATCTTGGCAAATATTGAACACTTCATCTGTTATTATTGTTTCGAAATCATCATTTGTAAGAATCTCGATTTGAATAGTCTGCTCTCTCACCTCGAATGGCGTGATGAAATATGGAGTTTGTATTTGGTATTTTTCGAAATATCTTGATAATCCCAATCTATCTATATCTAGGAGTAGCTTGCCCTCTTTATGCCCAGTTGATAATCCAGTAAGAGGATTTGAGAAAATACAATCACCGTCAATATCATTCTCAACTGCTACCGTCTGATCATCTACTGAGAATACCCACGGGAGGATCCCCGGGCGAATCCTATCAGATATGGTTTCAATGACGATCTTTGGCTCAAATGGACGTCCATCCAGATCATAAACATATGGGTCTTGAAGTACACCATGAATTTCCATAAGCAGAGAGTTTGTTTCATTAATAAGATATTCGCGAAGGTCAATCGCATTGTTATCGACATACCCGATCATAGACCAGACTCCTGAAGATTCGAAAAACCGGAATGCCTGCGAAAGAATGCTCAAGCCCTCTTTGACTGTCCTTACATCATCGAAGATGAAGGGGTGGAGAATATTTACTAGTTGATTAGCAATTTCTTTAGTCTTCTGTTTTTGTTCAATCAAGTATTTTGCAGTATCATTTATTGCTTTATCCAGATCTATCTCACTGATCGAAGCCCTGACCCACCACTTCTGGGTCTCAGCGTCTAACCACCGATCAGTAAAATGGATACCTGAAACTACAGCGGTATTCTGATTTGCAATAGAGGACTGGAACTCCTCATAGAACGCCTGTTTCATTTGCTCTTGCGTTATTGCATAATAGGATGAACTCACACTCTGAATTCTGGTATCCACCAATGCAGCAACTTCCTTGAGCACCAGTTCTTTAGCTCCTTCAAGTGTTTCTGCCGGTCCTCCAACAATAGTATCTGATGTATTTGTCCTGACCCAAATTGGAGGGTCAGGACTCATAAGCTGTGATGTATTACATCCATACAGCAAAATCTGTACAAGAATTATGAGAACAAACAGGGTTTTTCGCATCGTTGAACTCTTTCTTATAGGTTTTCCTGAATACCTGACATGATTGATTCTTCCAGTTCCTTGGCAATGATCTCCTGGATCCTGGACATGATCTCCTGATATTCTTCAGTCTCCCCCATTAACGTCTGGAATGCTTTTTCCTGCAGTTTCCTTGTCTCTTCGAGAACCTGATCTGACATCGAATAACACGTATATCCTATATAGGTTCCGTTCTTATCTTCCTCAGTATAAGAATCCTCTTGTATGAATGATGAGAATTGTGTCGCTGTGACACTCGATGCAAAATTACTGAAAGCATACTTCACTCTTTTTATCAATTCTTCTCGCTCAGCATCAGTTAGATCCCCAGCGGAATAATAGGACTCTATCTGGTCGATATATGTTTCTGCCTGCATCACCCCAGTTACTTTCTGTGACAGATATCTAGATAATTGTATCTGGGCATCAAGCCGAGCTTGATCCAATGCTATTGTTTCCGTGATATTTAATGGAGAAGCACTTTTCCCAATAAATATGACAGCTTCACTCACAGCTCCTTCACTCTCAGCCCGAAAATAATTCTGCAATTCTCCTCTCGACTTTTCCCACCATTTTCTCGGAAGCTTACCTACGATACCAAGGTCATCAGTAGTCGCACAAGAGATAAGAACGCCAAGAAGCGCAAACAAACATAGAACAACTAGAGTATACTTTTTCATATTCCCCCCCCCACTTTTATATATTGTTCCATTATAGTTAAGGGTTGACCTGATATTTCTCAGGATTCACTTAATATTACTTAGGGGAACCCTAACCTCTGAAGAGACCGTTTTAAGCACTTATAGAATTGTCTTATAGGTTGATTGTATAATCTGATAAGTTATCACGTTTGTTATTTGAGGCAGGACTCATGAATCCAACCTAACTTACATGTATTTAAACATTTCCCTATCTACAGTTAAACCTAATCCTAAATCCTGAGCAAAAGATAAGTATTATACTAATTGGTGAGTAATGGGTATACAATCGGGAGGGAATGTATGCCTAAGCATATTCAGATCACTAGTATTTTACTCATTGATCAAAACAATATGTTCCTTGATGCTTTTACCTTACTGGTAAACAGCTATGAAGAGTTTAATGTCATTAAATCAACACAAAGCGGATTTGACGGTCTGAAATATAACATCTCATTGAACCCAGATATTATTATTATCAGTGGGAAATTTGTCGATATAGATGTGATTACTTTTTTTGAAGAATTATCTATTCAAAACAAGAAAACAAAGATCATAATTCTTTCAGAGAGTTTATCAGATCATTTCATCCGGGCTTCTCTTGATTTTGGGGTCTTGGGTATTGTATCAATGCAGAACTCTGTTGAAATCCTGAGAAAAGCAATTCAAAAAGTCTCTAAAGGAAAGAAGTACTATTGTGAAGTCTTTTCCCCGCTGATCATTGACTCAATTCAATCGAAGGAATCAGCCTCTTCACCAAGTTTTGAAAAGTACAATAGATTATCATCAAGGGAAAAACAGGTAATGATTGCTATGCTGCGAGGTCTTTGTATTCATGAAATTAGTGATTTGCTAGGTATCAGTCCAAAAACAGTATCTGCTCATAAGTCCAATCTTTTTGCAAAACTAGAAATAAAATCAATGATAAATCTGTTCGAGTTAGGAAAAGAATTGGAGCTTGAGTATTAATAAATCCCTCTGGCTCTACTAATCATCAAAACCATCACCATGAGCAGAATAACAATAAGTCAAGGACTACCCAGAACTAATCCTATTACTAGTAAATAAAAAACATACCCTAATAATCACATTCAGCAAAATCAATTAAAATACTATATATTGGAGAGTTTCTCTGATTATTATAAAAAAGTTGGAGTGTGTTCAGTAATGTTAAAAAAAACCAATTCTTCTCCTCATGACGTATTCAAAGTCTTTTTTCTTCTAGTATGCACAATTGTTTTTCTTTCAGGTTGTGACTTGGTACAAACCCTATTAAGTCAAGATTCTGGAAAACTAGAAATCACACTCCCTACAGGAAAATATACTGAAAAACTGCTTAAACCTGATATCTCTCTAATCATTGATCGTTATGAAATTTCATTATCTTCAAATGACTATGGAGCATTGGGGCCGTATACAGGAGAACCGGGTGAAATTGTTTCCATCCCGGGCATCCCACAAGGTTATTGGCTGTTAAAGGTCAATGGACTTAATGATATAGGTGAAGTGTTAACTACCGGAACAGATACGGTTATGATAACAGGGGGTCAAACTACTGAGACATCTATCTCCATGGCTCCCCTATCAGGACAAGGAGAATTAAATCTTTCACTTAGCTGGCCTGTTGAATTTGTAACAGAACCACATTTCACTGCTACTTTGACAGATAGTGCCGGGAACTCAGTATCATTCGAAGGAGTGATCGATGAAGTAAATGGTACAGCAACTTCCAGCCTGCTTTTAGAACAGGGATATTATACATTGATTGCAAAGATGTATGATGGTACTGATCAGATCTGGGGGACAATGGAGTCAGTTTACATTGTAGCAGAGCAGCAGACTACAGGAGTTGTTACGCTAGATGATGATGACTTCCTTAACTATCTTGAAGGAGATCTTGTCGTATCAATCTCTGGAGACCAGAATCGTCCTTTTGAGGTTACTCTAACAGCCGATAAACTGGAAATAATAGAAGATGAGACAGTTACCCTGAATGCTGAAGTCGTCGGTACAGACAGTTCCCCCTATATATACAAATGGTATATAAACGGAAATAAAGTTTCTGATGCTGATTCAAGCAATGAGACATTCAGTGTTGAACTGGCATTAGGCAAGAACAATGTGGCTGTGCTTGCACATAGTGATTCAATTTATGTATCTGAATCAATTATCATCAAAAAAGCACTGTCGATTAATCCACCAGAGAACATCACCATTACATCCACCATGACGACTCAGGAAATTTCTTGGGATACTGTGGAAAAAGCGGAGACCTATAATGTATACCAAGACGTAACAGCTGGCGGGACCTTTGACAATCTCCTCTATTCTGGATCAAGTTCAAACTATATTAATTCTGGACTAGACATGGGAAGTACCTACTACTATAAAGTTGAGGCTGTTGATTCTCTTGGGATAAAAGCTAATTCTGATGTTATTTCTGCATCTACCAAGGTAAAATCAAATCTTAAAATAGCATTACTCAATCCAGACTACAAAAGAATCGTTAAAGCGGGATTGTATTATTCTGGTGTTGAGGTAGACGAAGTTGCAGGATTAAATGTGGCACTTCAACCAAATGGAGGAAGTGCAACTGCTGGTAGTTATGGTTCTTATATGGATTATGTAGCAATTCCTGAAGCTGCAATAGACGGGGAAGATTCAACTTTCTGGGCTGGCACAAGAGTACCTGACTGGTTCCAAGTTGAATTCAATGACTTATATAGGATTGATAGGGTTGTTGTTAACACATATTATCAGACCCAGACATATTCTGTACTTCTATCGGTGGATGGAGAAGACTGGGAGACCATCGTATTGGATTATACGACCCCGGATACAGTTCCCAGCGGGGAAGATGATACATATATTAAAGAATTTACATTCGATCCAGTTCTCGCAAGGTATATAAAGATAAATTTCACTGGTTCTGATGCCGCTGCATCACATATATATAAGACAGGTCTAATTGAACTAGAAGCTTACAATGCATCATCGGTACCTAAAGAACTGTATTCAATCGGTTACGGCCGGGCTATTCAAGATACTGATCACCATATTGAGTATGAGAATCTATCTGGGTTTGGCACTCAGGAGGATTTTATCGAAAGTATCCTCACTGATTCAGGATATCAAATTGATACGTATACTTCCTGTGATTTTTTAGATATTGATGCCTCTCAATATGACCTGATCATTATGCAGGACCCAATACAGAATCATTTCACTTCTTTGAATCCTGATATCTATTATAGAAACCCTTTGCCAGATTTAATTGAGAATGTATGTCCAGTCCTGATAAATAAACTGAATGAATATATTGACCAGGATGGCAAGGTGTTTTTCGTTGGAGATGCGGTAGACCTGCTAGAAAATGGTGGGGAGTTGCGACTTAACAGGGATAAAACTATCATTGATTACTCTGTGGAAAATTCACAATCTAACTACCATGAAGCCCTCCCTGCAAAATGGTTATTTATACGAGGAAATCCATTCTGTGGAGTAGATAGAACCGGTTCAGAAACATACACAGTATCTGCAAGTACTATTCTTGAAACGAATGCTGTCATAAGCACTCAACGATTGTTCAATGGGAATGACATCCCTAAAAGTGTTATTTGGTGTGATACTTTCTATAAACCATCAGATGCTGTATCCTTGATCGATATTTCAATACAAGGTACGGGTGAATATGTAATGTCTGGGGCTATCTGCTCTCCTCCAGTCTATTTTGTATCTGTAAATGAAACAGTTGAAGGTGTTGCCGGATATACCCTGGTTGATGATCGTAAATTCTATTATCTTGGCAGTGACTCTTTCTTTGACTACTCTTTTGCTTCAGAAGAAGGAGTATGGCATGCAGGACAAGCGTTAGAGCTTGAGAATACCGTGACTGATCAAGGGAAAAATCTAATCTCTGAACTCGTTTATAGAGCATTAGAGGAATGGTATTAAGAAAATACTATAGTTGGGTTAAGTATAATTTGGGATTGGTGATTTATATCATAGCATATCTATCACCATCCCATTTCCTTTTCATACTTATCTTGGATGCATTATATCAGTTTAGTAAAACACTATTTGGAGACCAATAAAAACAACATGCAGAAAGTTCAATCATGGGGGCGTTATGAAAAGTTATAGAATGATAAGAAGCATCGTTATTATTCTGGCCATATTTGCTTTGACTTCTTGTAGTATGGTTAGTAATATTACCGGTTTATTTGGGGATGCTACTTTTGATCTCCCAATCTCTTATGATCTGTCAACAATATCAAGAACTTTAGAAACAGATTATGGTATAACTGTATCAACAGTCACCGCAACAGTTGAGAATGATTTCTTTTCATATGGGCCGGTCTCATTATCTTTTGATTCCACTACAGATATTGCCTCTGGTACAATAGAGAATATCGTAGAGGGAACTTATACCGTCACATTGCAGGCCTATATGGTAGATGAGACTAATGATCCCGTAATGGTAGCTGAGGGATCAGTAAAAGGAATTGTTATTTCTGATGGAGAAACTACAAACGCGAATATATCAATGCATATCGTTGTAGGACTTGGGGATCTGGCAATTTGTGGCACCATTACAGAATTTCCTTCTGAAGGATTGGTGTGTTATTACAATTTAGATGAGACTTCTGGACCGACTGTAATTGATCAATTTGACGATTCTGATGGGGAAAATCATGGAGCAACCATTAATGAATCAGGAATAGTAGAAACAGCATACACATTCAATGGGATAGACGAATACGTCGCTCTACCTGCAATATCAAATGGAGATAAATCTTTCTCTTTTTGGTTAAAAACTAATGCACAGGATAATACAAGACTCTTTGGTACTGATGAAGGGTATTATTTAGATACGTGGAGCTTCTATATCTGTGAAGATGGAGAACTGGGACTTGCTGGGAGAGAAATTGAATCTGGTGATAGTTTTTCATTGACTTCACAAACTGTAGTTGCTGATGGTCACTGGCATCATGTAGCCGCCACTTTGAGTTCTACGAATAATTCAGCACAAATATATATTGATGGATTGATAGAAGATGATATTATTTTAACTTCAGAACTCACTATGCTTGATCATACCATATACATCATGTGGGATAATTTTAATGATTGGTTTACTAGTGGAAGCATAGATGAAATTGGTATTTGGGATAGGCCTCTTGATGCATCAGAGGTAACTGATTTATACAATAATGGCTTTGGGTTATCTTACCTTTGAAGATGTATAGGCATTTCCCTAGAATCTCCTCACTGGAAGTATGAAATAGGACTCTGTCTTCTCTGCCAGGCCTTCGATCCCGCCTGATTGGAACAGGCCTTCATTGTAGTTATACTTCTCATCAAAGCTGGTAGCGGTCCAATACATCCCGGAGGGGATCTTCTCTGAATTCTCTTTATAGACTGCACCCCGGATCTGTTCCAGATCCTCTCGTTCCGGCAGGTACCAATCATTCGCTGTTTCAGTCCTGAAGGCCTCACACAGTTCAGCTGCCGTCTTCGGCTGCTTCGAGATGGTCTTTGTGTCCTCATCGATCTGGAACAGGGCCTTCCTGGGTTCGGACCCTTCAGCTTCGATGATCGGCAATCGCTTCCTGTTGCCGACCCATTCAGGGATCGCTACCTCTTTATAACGCCACCCATCGGAGTAATAGCCTTTATCATAGTAGACGATCCCCATGCCGGGTCCTGCAGACCCGATCTCATAACCCCATCGGGCAAAGAGAGCCCTGTCATCAGGCACATCTATCGCAAAGCTCTCCCCTGCACGGTAGAGGTGCCCTGTGCCGTCTTCCTGCGTATTCCAGCCGAGGAACCTGAGGGAGGTCTCATTCTTTGAATAGCAGTCAGGAAGTATGATACTATCCCCGAATTCCTGGACCTTAGTCTCCACTTCAGAGTCCCGGCAGAGCGATATCGTGTATTCCTTTGCAGTCCATACCGGCTCGAACAGCACTTCGAGCTCCCCTGCCGGGAACACATAGGTCTCATCCTGCTGGTACATGCTGCCGGAGGCTCCTTCGGTCCACCCGACTGTACGGTACCCGGGGACTGTCCGGTCGACGGTCTCAGGCAGCGTGAACTCCGGAGCGGCAGGATGAAACGTCCATCGCTGTGCCCCGGCTGAGTTGAAGGAATCAGATAAGATGACTTCCGCAACGATCGTTACCTCACATGCAGCCAGAAGCCGCCCGTCATAGCTCTCTGCGGTGATCTCCGTCGTTCCCGGGAGCAGCGGCACGATCGTCCCGTCCGTATTGACGGACGCGACCTCCGGGTGGGTTATCCTCCAGGTTATCGTCGAGAGATCCGCATTGGCCGGGTATACCTTTGAGAGGAGGTTCACTTCTGTATTCCCAACGAGTTTGGCTGCATCGGAGATAAATACAGCTTCACCGACAGGGGGCAGATCGACATAAATATCTATCGTGTCGGTAAGCCCGCCATCCTCTGTCCTAATCTCCAGTCGGGTCTTACCAGTTCCGACTGCCTTTAAGGTGGTGTCATCTACCGAGATGATCCCGGGCTTGTCTACGGAGATCTGCACCTGCTTGTTCGTGGCTTCAGCAGGCTGCAGGGTATACGCTATCTGCGTACTGTCACCGATAGTCATGAAGACATCATGCTCATGAGCCTCGATACCGGTGACCAACACCGGCAGGGAGGACTTGAACAGTTCCCCCTGGTCATCATGACTGCCGAAGGCAAAGGAGAGATGCGATATCTCGCTGCGAAAGGAGGTAAAGGGGATCTCGATCATCTCAGCATCGGTCGCCGACCGATGCAGCCGCATCTGAACTTCAGGTGTCTGCCGGTCCCGGCTGAGGAGTGGTTCGATCCCCTCGAATGAGAAGGCTGCATCCGTGAACACCTCTTCTTCACCGTACCTGGTATAGAGGGCAAAGAGCACAGGCTTCTGGGCATCTTCCTGATGGTAGACCAGGAGATGGTCGGCAGCCTGGGTATCACGTCTCTGGAGCGTGAAGCGTGAATAGAGTGGACCGGAGACTCTGTCTGTAACAGCAGCCTTCTCGAAGCCTGAGAATGCAGCATGATGTTCCGGGTAGTAGAAGAACTGTTCGCAGAGTTCCTGGTCCAGTGCCGTTGCCCCGGTCGGGATCACCGGATAATCCATGATGTAGGTTACCCCTTCCTCCGAGATGACCTCCTCCATCCTGACCAGCACGGCGTTATCGAGGAAAGTACCCAGATCATGGTTTCCAAGGGCAGACTCCATGGCCTGGAGCCTCTGCAGTCCTTCATACACCTCCGGTCTACAGCTGATACAGACAAGACCCAGGATCAAAGAGATGATGATCCGGGAGAGACGGATGAACCAGTTCGGTTTCATATAGGGTTACAAGGGATCGGGAGGGTCACCCCTCCCGATCCAAATTGTATCTAGAACGAGGAGTCATTCGCTACGAACACATGCATAGCCGACTTAAGCTGCTGATATTCTTCATTGACACTCTCGACCCGTGAGTTCAACATTGACATCTGCTGCTCCAGTGACCTGGTAGCTGACAGGAGCTGGTCCTCAAGGGATTCGGTCGCCCCAAGGATGGTGGTATCCACGATATCCTTCCTATTTGCTACGAATGACATAAGTTCATCCTTAACCGTGTCAAGTTCTTCGAGTAGCGTCTCGTATTCATTGTTCATCGCGATGAGGGCTAACTCCTTACGATCGACGAAGTCTTTGTACATCTCATTCGCATCTGCAGTTAGCTCATCGTACATCTTCGTGGCGTCTTCATTATAGCTCTTTGCAACTGCAAGCAGTGTCTGTGTAGCTATATCTGAAGTGTTGGTCACCTCCGTAACACACTCATTCTCGATCCCCCTCATGGCTGTTGCCGAAAGGGATGCCTGGTCACTGATCCGCTGCTCTACTTCTTCGTTCAGGGCATAGATAGTTGAGACAGCGATCTCTGTCTGGTCTATGACCCGGTTCTCACTCTCTTCCGCAGTTGCAACGATGGTGCTGATCGCCAGGGCTTCCTGCTGCTGAACCTCATCCTGGATGCCTTCCATAGCCATCAGTTTGGCATCGGCGGAGGTAATGAACACATCATACTCGCCTTTGAGAGCAGCTATACGCTCCATAACCTTTGAAGTGAACAGTGAGGTGGTATCTGCCATCTCCTTCTCTGCCGCTCCCTGTGCATCTATGATATCCTGCAGTAGGTCGGAGACGGTCTTCTTCGTAGACTCCAGCTCAACTACCTTCTCTGAGAGTTCTGCCTTCTTAGCCTCTATTTCCTGGAGAAGATCCTGGGATGTCAGATTCTGTGTCTCGATCTGCTGCAGAAGTTCCTCAGAAGCTACATTCTGTGCTTCTATATCGGCTTTCAGCTGCTGGATCTCCTCGGTACCGAACAGGGTGTTACATCCGGACAGGATGATGAGCATCGACAACAATAGACTGACTAACAGTACGACTCGTTTCATGACTTTCTCTCCTCGACTTTGTTTTAATGTGTTCATTGTTATGTTGTGATTATCAGATTGTAGTCGTGTGTCAACTCAATTTAGATAGCATCACAATCATCTACTCTCATTTTATATGCTATGCTACATATTTTCCAGTTTTTTCTCAGTGGATTCATGTATTTTATTGAGTGTATACTATTTTATTTATATGTTATTAAACGTATATTTAGTGATTACTATATATCTTACAGGCTACTAAGCATATTCCTGCAAGTAGAGAACGTACACAATCATAGGGGAACCAAGTCAGCTGGTCTTCAGGCTGTGCATTTCCAGGTTGCCAGTCAGCCCCCTAGAATCGCACCAATCCCTTGACCATCGTGTGATACCCCTCACTGTACTGCCCGAACTCTGACCTGAGATCCCCGAAGAAGAGCGGGAGGCTCAACGTCAGGGATACTTCAGCTGTCGGGTCCCACATCAGGGAAGGATAGAACACCCCGCTCTCATCCTCCATCGAGAAGAGAGTCACGGTGTTCAGGGAAAGGGTATAATCGCTATTCACGGTGTTGGTCACAACACTGAACAACCGGGAGAAAAGCGGTAGGGTCACCTCTTCCTCGCTGAAGGCAGACATCCCAATCACCTCAAAGGAGACTAAGGTATTCAGCCCTCCGAAGTCCAGGTCTGCCCCGACCGAGTAGTTCAAAGCCTGTGCCTCTTCCATGACCTGCTGTGCATCAGGGGTGAAGATGGACCCTGAGAGGTGGAGCCATTCAGTACCGAAGACCTTCCCGAACGTATAGGAGGCGTCCCCGTGCAGGACCATCTCCCCAAGGGAGGTGGAGAAAGTCGTCCCGATCACTGCCTTCTTGCTCTCTACCGGTTCCAATGTGATATTATAAACATCAGTGGAATCGGCGAAGTTCGTGATCACGACCTGATGTGTCATATCACGGTCATAGCCGTAGAAGCCAAGTACTGACCAGTCGAGGGCCATCGTGCTGCCCGAAATCCGCAGCTGGAAGGACATATCATCCAATGAATCCTGTATGAACTCAGGTTCATTATAGGTTATGTCCCCCAAGACCTTGATATCGCCGTTGGCTTTCTCTATCGAAAGTGGGAACTGGCTGACCGGGAACCAGCTGGAGTCTGCGGAGAGCTGGACCGGCGGGGTGATGAGCGGGGCAACGATGCAGTCTATACTCAGGTAATCGGAGAACCAGGAGAGCTTGACCAGGTGGTCAGGCCTCAGCAGGTGCTCGAGATCTCCCATGAAGAGACGCTCGTAATCGGTCGCATGGAACAGGTTCAGCGGGGAGAGCAGGTTCGCATGGCCTGCTCTATCGATGAACGAACCGACTTTGAGGATGAGGTCATCCGAGAGATAGAACTCCCCGTACAGCTCAACAATCCCGAATGATACCTCCGGTGCCGTGTCACTTCCAAGTGTAGAGGAGAGAGAAAGATCCCCGTAGAGGGAGAACGCATCCTGGTACGAGCTCACGTAGAGATGGAGGTCATCCCTGAGATCGGTATGCAGTCCTGTTTCAGAGTCGGTCCTGAACTGCAGGGATGCACCCTCCTCCCCGCCGAAATAGGTCTCCGCGAAAACGGGAGAGAGTACTAACGAGCTGAATAGCAGGATGATGAGGGATCGTTTCAGTGTCATAGGGTATTCCTCCCAAAGATCACGGGAAATCGCGGCACGATGAAGAGCGTCGTGATCGTGGAGAACCCGTAGCTTATGATGGCGATGGCTATAGCCCTTGAGATATCATCGAGGCAGACGAACAGGAGCGGGGAGAGCCCCAGGACCAGCATGGAGGTCGTCTCCATGATGCTCACCCCCGTACTCTGGAAGAGCCTGTCCTGGCGCTTCACGAGCGTATTCAAGCCCTTCCCGGTGTATTCCGGGCTGCTGCTGGAGAATAGGAGATACGAGGTGTCATCGATACTGATCCCGAGGAACGTATAGAAAGAGAACAGCAGGTTGATATCCACGTTCTTATGCAGCCAGCCGGTCATCCCCGCGAAGACTGCCATACCCACAAAGGTCGGGAAGAGGAGCAGCAGCCCTTTCCTGAACGACCTGAACGAGAGGCTCCCGAAGGCGAGGACGATGATGATGAACAGGGCCACTGACCGCAGGAGGATATGAGTGATCTCCTTCACGATCTCATGGTTTCGGACCGGGTCTCCCGCGATGAAGCTGGTAACAGAATCAAAGGGAGCGAGGGCAGACTCTACCATCCCCTCGAGCTCCCGGTAGAGGGGGACCTCATCGTTTCGGTCCACCCCATCCACCGAGAAGGTCAGCTGCAGGACGGTCTGCCGGTAGTCTGGGGTGATCAGCATCGACAACGGGACCGCAACCTCCTGGGAAGCCAGGAGTTCCAGGGTCTCCCCTATCTCCTCGATGCTCCCAGGGGGTACATCCTCCTGCACCCCGTAGAGCAAGCCGTTCCCATACTCAGTGAGATCGGTATAGGAGATGAGCGAGATGACCGCATCATGGGCTTTCAGCTTCTCTGCCAGGCTGTCGATACCGAAGAACACCTCTGGGTCTATCAGGCCGTATTCATCTTCGGCATCGATGTAGACGTTCAAGGTGATCGGCCTCCTCGAGTGGAGTTCGATATCCTGCAACATCTGCTCTACCCGGCTGTAGCTCTTGAACTCCCCATTGTATGCCTGGGCATAGTTGAATGGTCCGATAAGCCAGACCAGCCCGATGAGTATAAGGAGGAACAAGCCCGAAAGGAGCATCACCGGCTTCCGGCTGCCCGAGAATCCCATGGTCCGCAGCCGGACTTCCCAGCCGACACGCTTCGGCAGGGGAATGAACCTGAAGAGCTGCGGCATCACGGTAAAGACCAGAAGGACGGAGAGTATGATACCAATCACCAGGCCTGTTCCCAGATGGCGGTAGGACTCGTTCGGTAGGAATACCAGGTTCACATAGCCGAGCATGGTGGTCGACGCGGCGAAGATGATGATGAGTCGCAGATCCTGGACCACCGCATGCACGGACTCAGGATGCGAGGAGTAGCCTTTGTAGAGGTGGATGCTATAGGCCGTAGTCAGGGAGAAGAGCACGACCGGGAGCAGGATTCCAAGCGTGTCCATGGTGTACCCCATCAAGGCATAGAATCCGAAGATCAGGAGTGTCGGTATCCCGCTGAAGAACGTGAGCAGCACGGTCGTCCTGAAATCATGGCTGATCCCGAGGAAGAAGAGCATGATAAGCAGCATGGAGATAGGGGATATGACCTTCAGCTGGCTGATGATC
The DNA here is from genome assembly GCA_963677595.1 of Spirochaetia bacterium. Lineage (GTDB taxonomy): Bacteria > Spirochaetota > Spirochaetia > CAKZLE01 > CAKZLE01 > CAKZLE01. Next base: position 3,222,396 of record OY782041.1, on the reverse strand, counting down.
ATCTCCTGCACCATATGCTTCTGGTACGGTCCGCCCATCAGGGCGATGAAGGTGCCCTCACGTTCTCTATCTCTCTTCATCCCATCAAGGAAGAGCCCCAGCTGCTGCCGATCAGCATCGTCTGCCGGGACGGCATAGATCATGAGTGCCTGTGTGTCATAGGAGAGGAACATCTGCCGCAGGATGTCCACATCCTGGCAGATGTTCCCTGCCTGTTCTATACTCTTCTGGTCAGTAAGGTCCACCAGGGGGACGGCCTCAATCGTATCACCTTCGGGAAGCGTGGTCAGGTTCGTCACGGTGACTGCCTGCCTGAAGAATTCTGAATCCAGCAGCTCCTGCCTCACCGACTCGAGCTCTCTCAGGAAGGCATCATCCCAAACCAATTCATTTCCGTCTATCGGTGATACGAACAGGATTACTGCATTCGTGGTTGTGAAAAGATCCTCATGCTCAAGTTCCATCTGTTGATAGGAGTTGTCTGCCGGCAGCAGTGAGCTGAGGATGTTCCCCTCTATCGTGATCTCATCAAGGGATGCCAGGGACCAGAGGACAGCAAGGATCAGGATGAGGTAATATACTGCACTTAAGATAGTACGGCTCTTCATACACAGCTCACAGCTGGCTGCTGTTGAAGTAGCGGGACGGGATCGAGTCTTTCAGCTCGACTGAATCGAACGTCAGTACTGTCTGTGTCCCCTCCTCCAGTTGAACCATGCTGCAGACTGAAGGCAGGACTGCATTGTCGACTTCCTGGGTCTCTAGCACGGTATACTGCTTGTACACCTTCCCTGCATCGAGGTAATCGACCTGTATGACCAGGCCCTTAGCTGTATCGACGGTGATGGTGCGGTCATCCTGACCGGTCTTGGCAGATACCCTGATCATTACTGCAGATCCTGCCTCATGGGTGATCTCCAGATCATATGCATCAAGATCTATCATCAGGAGGTCTGAGGTAGAGAAATCGGAGTCGAAGAGCGGCTGGTCATCACGTGATGAGGCAGACAGCCGCTTCACTCCCCTCGAGGTCTTCAGCCACCGCATCTGGTCACCAGCCTGAGTGATCGATAACAGCTTCATGTTCTTCAGGAATGCCGGCTGTACGATCTGGACAAGGAATTTCTCTGCGCCACCGCTCTCATCCCGGTAGATCTCAAGCTGTCGGGTCTTGCTCCCCTTCTCCTGCTCGATCTCCATGCCGACCGAGTACTCGGCACAGGGAACATTCCCGAGGAGGGAAGCCTCCTCGAGGATGGCCCTGGCATCTATACTGAATACAGGTATCAATGGGAGGAAGAGGGAGATGCAGATCAGGACTGTCTTTCTTATATTCATATAGTATGTTTCCTGAGTTCACTTGATACATTACTTAGCATACTAGTCATTATACCTGTTAGATGCTGTGTAATCAAATATACAATCCAGTTATTTCAATATCTCATCACCATTCAGTCTTTCATGGAAATAAGCCTTGTTGCTTATTATAAATCAGAACATCCTTATTGGACGAATATTGGAATAGCAGTTATACTTTCCAATTTGTACTTGCATTCCCGAATAGGTATTCACCATCCAGGCATTATTCAAATCTGATTCTGATGAAGTCCAATATGATCCTGGTGTTAAAGCTATTGGAATAGCATCTAAACCTCCTGACTTTTCCCATAAGAGAGCCATCTCATCTTTAGACGGAAGTGCTCTCGCTCTTCGGTACGATGTTCGTCTTGGCACTGCCGTCCGCCACGATCGTCCCGTCTGCATTGAGGGCATCCACAGATACAGTCCACTCCCCGATGATCAGGTCTGGGAAGTAGATGGGATCCCCTTTCAGGAAGGGGTCAGGGGCTACCACTGTACCTGACACTGTATGGGTCAGGGTGATGTCATATGAAGCGATCTCCCGGTCCAAGTCGGAATCGACCGATCTCGGGCTTGCAAGCCCGATACTTAAGGTCCCGGTCTCCTCCTGGTTGTTGTTAAGACCAAGGTCACAGCCAAGGCTGAGAACCAATACCAGGATACTTACAACGATGAGTGCTGATCGCTTCATACTTCACTTCCTTACGTACTTTTGCATATTGAACGGGTAAAGCCGGGTACTGGAGTACCCGGCTTATTGATCATAGTGTGATCATCAACCAACCTTCTCACTGACTCGATTAGTAACTGATATAGTCATTTTCCCACCAGACGATTGCATCATTATACACAGCCGATCCTATAACATCGTTATCACCGTCGCCATCCATGTCAGCAGCATGAACGAATAGAACTCCATCCAACGTACTGTCAATCACATGTTTTGAGAAGTTTTCAGACCCGTCATTCTCCCACCAGACTATGGTATCGGTTACGATTGTCTCTCCATAGGGATCGATTGCAGAACCAAGGAGATCAATGTCACCGTCCCCATCCATATCCGTAGCGATGACTGAGAAAACACAATCGAATACATTGTCTATGATATGCATGTTGAAGTACCCACTACCGTTATTCTCCCACCATGCTACTGTATCACTCGCATACCCTGCTCCAATAATGTCAATGTCACCATCCCTATCCAGATCTTCAGCAAAGACTGAACAAGCGCCATTGAACTCATCATTCAGGATATGCACGATGAAATTCTCATATCCATCATTCTCCCACCAGGCTACAGTGTCACTATCAATACCTGCACCAAGAACATCGACGTCCCCGTCACCATCCATATCTGCGGTATAGACCGAGCAAGCACCGGCTAACGTGCTATCGATTGTATGTTTAGTAGTGAAATTCTCATATCCATCATTCTCCCACCAGGCTATTACCCCATCCAATACAGATGTACCAAGGACATCTACATCCCCGTCTTTATCCATATCAGTGGCATAGACTGAGAAACCACCAGAGAATGTACTATCTATGATATGCCTGGTGAAATTTTCACTACCATCATTCTCCCACCAGAGGATAGCACCATTTTGAGCCGAAGCTCCAAGAATATCCAAATCTCCATCATCATCCATATCTATAGCAATCGTAACAAAAGCACCATAGGACTCACTTTCTACCGGATTCTCGGAGAAATATCCATTCCCATCATTCTCCCACCAATTAAGGATATTATATGCGTCAGTTGACCCAAAAACATCCATATCTCCATCTCCATCCATATCTGCAGGATATGCTGAACTAGCAAAAGCTAGATCATCCGCAATTGTTCGTTTCAAAAATGTCCCAACTCCTCCTATAGGCAGAGGATCCCCAACATCCTCCCAGCTGATGATGTAGTCAAGACCTTTAAAACTTCCAAGAACAAGATAGGTCAAACCACTAACATCAATCTCGAAATCATTCTCACGGTATGTGTAGTAGATCTGGTTCCCATACTGATTATAAGCATTAAAATTATGATACAGGGTATATATGCCAGGTATCTGTATCGATGAAGGTACATCGGGTGAATCCAGTTGGATTCGTACTCTATCAGTCGTAGGATTGATCACGAAATAATCAGCTGGCAGACCATAATGAATTCGCCCTTGTACTGTCGTATTCTCAGCAAGTGCATAGGCGCTTCCCATGCTGCTGATATCACCGAGACCATCATCATAGATACAAGACAAATTCATATTATAAGCATTACTGTACCCCGTTATTACATCCCCTGTCATTACACTGATGCTTGTCAGATCAGTAAGAGCTTCACCATCCTTCCAAAACTCAACGCTATAATACGATTGATTATATAGAGTCACTACTCCATCCTTATCAGCAGTATATTCAAAGTAAATATCACCACTATCCGGGTATACAGAGTCCCAAGCTCCGAGATCGAAATAAGAGTCCATGGGAAGCTGAAACGGGTTCTCAGCTGTCATCTTATACATGCTCATATCGTTGTACTGCTCTGATGGGTCTTTGTTGACCCAGCGGCCAAACTCAGGTAATGTGCTCCAGAAGGAACCGGTACTTGTCAGGTCCATCGTATTGTCAAAGTAGACATTTTTATATCCTGGGAAGTCTTTGTCTGAAACCAGTCCATATGACATCCGGACTGGGATATCTGCAGTATAGGTTTCTGCATCAGTCAGGATGTGATAGGCAAGCGGGTACTGATATACACCATAGGAACTGTAACCTGCAGCCAATCCGGCACAGAGGTAATTCATGGACCAGTACCATGAGACTGTTCCGTCTGCATTCTCTACCATGAAGAATACGGGTTCTTCAACTCCGGGTCCATCATATTCAACGAGGGTATTCAGCTGTTCCAGTGTCATCGGTAGATCATCCAGTGAGAGCAGCCCATTCAGGGTCACATCAGGGATCCGGAAATAATAGTAAGCTGAAGGATCGAACGCATCCACACCTTTCACTGCTGCTACGGGGTTCCCGCTCTCATCGAAGGTATAGAGCTGGATATCACCTGATGCATCAAGCTCAAGCAGGATACTGAGCAGTGATGTGGTCGGGTCGAAGATTCTGCTGAAGTTAATGCCGAATGATGCACAGCCATCGGGCAATGCATACCAGTAGTCATCATAATCCTCGAGAATCATGGAGACCTCAGTCGGCCAGTTCGCAAAGTCTGCTGCTACATAACCAGAGATTGCTGATGGATTCTCGATCCAATCCAATGGTATGATCGCCTGTACATCATTGAGGACTGAGTTCTCGATCTCACCAACAACATGGTCGGCAAACAGCAGGTAATCCGAGATTTCCCCCCAAGTATAGGGGTCAAAATTATCCGGAGAAATTAGCAGGGCATCTTCCGTCCCTTCCGCTTCACGAGCCGCAATCGTGGTCATCGCCTCGTGCATCAAGCTGAGTGATTTCAGGAATGATGCTTCCGCATCTGCCACGGCTTCTGCCACATCCTCATTGTCTATACCCAGGAAACCGTTGGCAAAAGGGGAGTAATCATCAGGGATATCAACCTCACCGGTCGAGATATAATAGTCAATCGCCCAGAGGATCTCATTGTAATCGAACCCCATATCCACGGCCTTAACAAGGTAGGCATAACTCTGAAGCTGATACAGCATCGCTGCTATCGCTTTGGTTTCAGCACTGGTGAAGTATTCGAGGGGGACTACTGGCGGTCCATCAATTGAATAGATCGTTGAGTGAACGAGTGTGTTCTCAGAGATAACGAACCGTGTCTCATCACTCAACCCAGCTAGGTTACCCGTCACGTTATCAAGGGAGTCTCCCAAGGCATCCAGGATACCGTCAATGACATCATCCACATCATACCCGCTTGCCGTCAGGTTCGCGAGCATCTGGTTAACTATAGTTCCCACCCCCTTTTCGTACCACAGGACTTACAACCGCGTATAGGGGATGGAAGTTGGGGTAGGAACCTTTAGAAGTCTATAGATGTCATTCATCTTCTTTGTCGGTTCTTGTGGAATCACCAGTCGATCATATACTTTACACTTCTGGTTTCTCAGTACGAAGAAACTGCCTTCAGGGTTCAGTTTGTCCTTTTTCTGCGTATGCAGTACCAGGTCTTTCTGAAGTTGCTGAAACAGTACCGTTGCGAGAAATGTGAGCAGCAGATGACCTCGAAGGGTCTGTTCTCCATGAATCCTGAGCGGAACCACATCAGCATTATTCTTGGCGATATCAAATACCTGCTCCACCTGTGTTCTCGTATAATACAGGGGCAGCATATCCTGGCACTCCATCTTCTGAGAGGATACGAGGACAAAGGAGCCTAACTTCCCCATCTTCTTGTCTATCTCATCAAATGGGAGCCTGTCATTGAGCGCCTGCAGGGACACCTTCTTCTCCTGCAAATTGCGACTGTCCATGTCAACGCCCAAATAGGCATAGCCGGGATGTCCATGCAAATCAACGGAGAATCGCCTCATATACACGATTCGATTACCAAACGGCACCATATACTGTGCCTGTCGGATACTTGGGGCATGCGTTTCGATAAGCGTCTTGCACAGCTTCCTGTTGGGGCCCACTCGGGAGACAAAAGCTATATCAGCTGCATAAAGCGCATCAACGTTATCTTCACTATAGTATCCGGCATCTACGATCGCAAAGTCTGTCCGTACTCCTAACTGCCGTAACTCCTCTACCGTGGTGCACAATGTGGTTACATCGACTACATTCCCGGGGCAATAGCGCAGGTACAGCGGCATGCCGTTGAACCGGTCAATCACATAGATCAACCGTGTCTCAAAGTTGATGTCTCCATTATGGTTGCTCAGTGCGGTCAACGGCATATCCACCGCATTATGCAGCCCGGTACTGTCAATGAGAATCCCCGTGCCGGTATGATCCGGATACAGCTGGTTCAGATAGGAAGAGAAAAAGCCCCGGCCCACCTCTTCATCACCAAGTGCGGTGAGGAAATCACTGATCCGCTGACTCTGGAGTCGTGCGTTTGGATAGAGAATGCTTGCATAATTCCCTTCATGCCAGGACTGTGCATACATATAGGCCTTTTTATCAGTGAGGAGCCTGAAGAACAGAAGCGCAAACAGACTGTCACGCTGTTGTGGCAGGATAGCAGAGAACAGATCAAAGAACGGACTGGAATTCCTCAGATAGTGATCCAGCATATAACTGTCACCGAAATCAAGGATAAGCCGCTCCCGCTTCATGCCTTCATGGAGCATCTCAATCTCTCGAGGAGCTTCACCGTATCCGTCCTCCAGGGTATAGGTGTAGATCCCTCGCTCTTTTGATCTGAAGACCCCTTGCTCTTTATCGATTACCGTACCGAGGCTGGCGATATAGTGGTTTTCCTTCTTGCCGTCCACCCTGACCGCATCAATAATCTGCGCATAGGTCTTATCTGCCTTGTTCTGGTATCTGATGTAGTGTGCCACTGCATACTCCTTGTGGTACTTCTGTATTCGTACCACAATAGTACCACATTCCTCCTCCTGTGACAAGAAGATGGTCAGCATTGTGTCTGATTTATCAGATTTATAGTGGGTATTTCAGTGAGAACAAGCCATTTAAAAGGAGATAAGGGATACTGAACCGAAATTGGGTTCCAGCATCACATATCGGGGGCCTCCATCTTGTGTGGTACGAAAATGGAGTGGGAACTATAGGTTAATGTATGTTTCTTGACTAACACCGTATATGGATGAGCTCAAGCCAGCAAGAAATGGTATATACTCATACTGGTCTTCATCTGAATCATAGTCATACAGGATATTCGAGAAATCAGTCGTATTCACCGGCGAGTAATAGGGCAGCATCCCTCTCATCGCTATCTGGAAGATGTTCGCATACAGGTCTGCAAAGGTCTCAGGGTATCTTTCCCATCCAATCATATCCTGCATCACGGCAGCGATATCATCATCGATGAGAAAGCCGCAGAGATCGAGGACCGAGAGTGCAAGTACCGCATCAGAGTTGTTCGGGTCCAGGGCTACCGCACTGTTGAGCAAGCTGTAGACTGCATCAAGGTCCAGGGTCTCCGGAGGGTTCATGATCGCCTGGTCCAGGATAGCTTTTGCGGCAAGGTACTTGTCCATCGAGACTGCAGGGTCAAACTCCCCGAAGACAATCTCCATGCTCGCTGCTGCTGCTGAATCTCCTTTATAGGCAATACAGGTAACAGTCATCACCCAGGGAGTATCGGTCGAAACGGACAGCCAGTTCTCAGAAGCTTCGTCCAGTAACTGGTTCTCGACATACCATTCATACCGGTCAGCATCCGTTACGCTTGCTTGAAGGTATGCTGACCCGCCTAATGCTACCACAGAGCTGTCTGCTGAGAGACTCAGCTCAAACACCGGGTCTTCCGGGTCTATGATCGTGATTCCCATGTCCCCGGTGTATCCCACGAACTCATAGGCCACCGTGGTCGCCGCATCCTTCATGATGTTTATGATAGCCACATGGCCATTAGAGTATTCTCCGGAGTCCTCCAGACTGACGAACAGCTTGTACAGTCCCGTTGGCAGGCTCTGGTTGCAGGTTGCACTCCCTTCCCCTGCATTTAGGGCCAATGACAGCTGGTCCGTAGTGCCGAGCGGCACGACATAGGCTGTCGTGGTCATAGCACCTACGAAGGCTCCCTCGGTCCAGCTCATCGTCAGGTCCAGGGTACCTGACCCATCAAGCCAGGATAGGTAGATATCAACAGAGCTCTCACTCTTCGGTGCGATGTTCGTCTTGGCACTGCCGTCCGCCACGATCGTCCCGGAAGCGTTGAGGGCATTCACATCGATGGTCCACTCCCCGATGATCAGGTCAGGGAAATAGATGGGATCCCCTTTCAGGAACGGCTCAGGGGTTATAATCGTTCCTGATATCGTATGTTTCAGGCTAACCTCATAGGAAGCGATCTCCCGGTCAAGGTCGGAATCGACCGACCTCGGGCTGGCAAGCCCGATGCTCAAGGCCCCGGTCTCCTCCTGGTTGTTATTCAGGCCAAGGTCACAGCCCAGGCTGAGGACCAATACCAGGATACTTACAACGATCATTGCTGACCGCTTCATACTTCTTCCCCTTTACTTTATGTGAAATCAGGTCGTGAAGCCGGGCACGTGTGTATCCAGGATCCCAACCGCGGGTAACGCACTATAACATCACCCCCATACATATCTATGAGTACTGCCTCAGAATTCGTAGCCTGGAGGATACCCCCCGAACCCGGCATCAAGCCAGGATATCTCATAATCCAATCCATCTGCCGACACTACTTCGATATAGTAGGTTGCATCAGGAACAACCTCGTAATTCTCAAGATCCCAACCTAGATTGTTACCGCTGCTGTCCAGCAAACGATATGAGCGGTTTGGTAGAAGATATTCCTGGAAGTTAATCGAGGGATCAGGATCACTTGGCAGATCCATGGTTATTGAAAGAGCACTCCCATATGCTGTCAGCTTGTACAGATCAGGGGGAAGGGCCCAGCCGGTTCTTCCATGGGCGACAGGAGACGATCCAGCTGGTGGAGCCTGAAGTGTCGGTGCCGTCTCAAATGTATCGATCAAACCTTGGGCGTCATCCTTACAGCAGGTTATGTAGCAGTAATTACTATACGATGTATCGTGAGCTACGACCAGCTCATCACCGACAACGACTTGGGTATAGGCAGATCCATTCCCGATCTCGGACCCATTCAAAAAGATGGTTGTAGCAGTTGCACTACCAGCTTCTATTGAGATATAACCGGCCTCCTCAATGGGATAGCTAAGATACAGCATCCCACTGGTTGGATACAGCTGGTGATCAGATGGAATGCTGAATGTGGTGTCGAGCGGCAGTACGAATGGGTTCACTGCCGACATCTTATACATGCTCATGTCATCATACTGTGACCCTGCATCTAGGGACATCCATTCATACAGTTCAGGGATGCTGGACCAGAAAGTGCCGGCACTTTCTAATGTCATCGTGTTGTCCCGGAAAAGGTATTGGAACTCAGTCTTGGAAAGGTCCCTGGCTAACCCATAGGACATCCAGACATCGATCGTATGCGTCTCCCCTGCGGGTGTGAGGATATGATACGCCAGGGGATACTGCACAGGTACATTGTCATTACCGTATTGGTAGTTATAGTAGAAGTTTTGCTTCATCATGGCGAAACTAAGATAGTTCATCGATACATAGAGAGATACGGTACCATCGCCCCATTCATGCAATGTGAACATACTCTCTTCAAAGGTACCCACGGTCATAGCCATCCCCACATTGTACTGTTCGACTGTGGCCGGCAGGTTCTCGATGGGGATCAGGCCGTTGAACGTGATATCCGGGACACGGCAGTAGTATGCCCTGCTCCCATCATAACCGCCATCCTCCGGGATCGGGTACCCGATACTGTCAAGGTGGTAAAGCCTCACATCGCCGGTAGCATCAAGCTCCAGCAGCAGGTCGAACAATGCAGTCGCAGGATCGAAGAGCCTGTTGAAGTTCAAGGCTATATCAGCATCAAAATTACCATTCATGTCCAATCGGTACGGATCATAGAAATCACTACTGACTGTACTTTCAGTAGGCCAATTGGCAAAATCGGCAGCGACATAGTCATTGATCACTGTGCAATCCTCGATCCAATCCAACGGTATGATCGCCTGTACATCATTGATTACTGAATTCTCGATCTCTCCTACGATATGGTCCGCAAAGAGCAGGTAATCCGAGATATCAGCCCATGAGTTTGTGTACCATGGATTATCCGGAGAAATAAACAGGGCATCTTCAGTCCCCTCTGCTTCCCGGGCAGCAATCGCTGTCATTGATTCATGCATCAAGCTGAGTGATTTCAGGAACGAAGCTTTCGCATCTGCCACTGCCTCAGCTGCATTTTCGTTGTCGATACCAAGGAAGCCGTTAGCGAACGGGGAATAATCTTTCGGTAGTATCGGGTTCCCATACATATCGAAGGTAAGTGAATCAAGCAGGCTGTTGAAGTCGAATCCCAGCTCTACGGCCTTAGCCAGGTATGCGTAGCTCTGCAGCTGGTAGAGCAATGCCGCTATGGCTTTCGTCTCTGCGCTGGTGTAATAAATAGGCACTGAAACAGATAATACAAAAACTGTATCCTGTGAGATCTCGAACCGAGTCCCCTCACTCAAGCCTGTAAGGTTCCCAGTCACCTTGTCCAGGGAGTCTCCCAGGGCATCCAGGATGCCGTCTACCACGTCATCCGCATCGTAGCCCCTGGTTGTCAGATTGTCGAGCATCTGCAGAAAGTAACTATCTGGACCGAATCCATCTGTTACAGGATCCCAACCAGCCAAATATGGCAGATAGGCATTAAATCTATCCTCCGTACTGTAGTCATACAGGATATTTTCAAACCCTGTCATATTCACAGGTGCATCAGAAGGGAACAATATATCCATCGCAAACTGGAAAATGTTCGCATACAGGTCAGCATAGGTATCCGGATAAGTCTCCAGCCCCAGCATATCCTGCATAACAGCCTCGATGTCATCATCGATGAGGAATCCGCAGAGGTCCAGGATCGACAGGGCAAGTACCGCATCTGAGTTGTCCGGGTCAAGTGCCACAGCACTGTTGAGCAGGCTGTAGACTTCATCGAGGATCAGCGTCTCCTGGGGATTCGTCATCGCCTGGTCCAGGATAGCCTTCGCTGCCAGGTACTTCTCCATCGAGACTGCAGGGTCGAACTGCCCGAAGGTGATCTCGACATCTGCAGAAGCGGCCCTCTCCCCCTTCACTGCTATACAGGATATCGTGACAACTTTAGGAGTATCTGAGGTCAAGGTGATCCAGCAGTCGCTTGAATCAGTGAGCAGTACATCACCGTTATACCACTCATAGGAATCAGCATCCTCCATACTAGCGGTGATGGTGACCGGCTGACCTATCAGAATATTGGTACTCTCTGCTGATAAGCTCATCGGGAAGATCATATCAGCCGGGTCGATGATCGTGACTCCTACCTCACCAGTAAACCCTTCGAACTCATAGACTGCCGTGGTCGTCGCATCCTTCATGATGTTTATGACATCGACCCGGCCGCTGTAATATTCACCAGAGTCCTGAAGGGTCACGAACAGCTTGTACAGTCCCGTTGGCAGGCTCTGGTTGCAGGCTGCACTCCCTTCCCCAACATTAAGAGCCAACGGCTGCTCTTCTGTAGTGCCGAGCGGCACCACATAGGCTGTCGCGGTCATAGCACCTACGAAAGCTCCCTCGGTCCAGCTCATCGTCAGGTCCAGGGTACCTGAACCGTCCAACCAGGAGAGGTAGATATCAACAGAGCTCTCACTCTTCGGTACGATGTTCGTCTTGGCACTGCCATCCGCCACGATCGTCCCAGAAGCATTGAGGGCATTCACATCAATAGACCACTCACCGATAATCAAGTCAGGGAAGTAGATCGGATCCCCTTTCTGGAATGGGTCAGGGGCTACCACTGTACCTGACACTGTATGGGTCAGGGTGATGTCATATGAAGCGATCTCCCGATCCAGGTCGGAATCGACCGATCTCGGGCTTGCAAGCCCGATGCTCAAAGCCCCGGTCTCCTCCTGGTTGTTGTTAAGACCAAGGTCACAACCGATGCTTAGGACCAATACCAGGATACTTACAACGATGAGTACTGACCGCTTCATACTTCACTTCCTTACTTTCTTTTACATATTGAACGGGTAAAGCCGGGTACATGAGTACCCGGCTTAATCGAGATAACGAGACTAACTAGAGGAGAGGACTCCCGATATCCTCCCAGCTGATGGTATAGTCAAGACCTGTAAAACTTCCAAGAACCAGATAGGTTATACCGGTAACACCAAACTCGATAGCATCACCATGAGATGAGTAATACAACTGACTCCCAATCTGATCCAATGCATAGAAATTGTGATACAGGCTATACAAGCCAGGAATCTGTATCGATGAAGGGACATCAGGGGAATCCAGTTGGATTCGTACTCTATCAGTTGCAGGATCGATCTCGAAGAAGTCATCTGGCAATTGATAATATATACGCCCCTGTACTGTCGTATTCTCAGCCAGCGGATAGGCGCTTCCCATGCTGCTGATATCACCGAGACTATCATCATAGATGCAAGTTACCCAATTATAGTCGCCGGCTGATGTGAAACAACCCAATATTGTTTCGCCAGCGCTGACGCTGATATTCGTAAGGTCAGTTACTGTTACATCATTCAGCCACAATTGAAGGGGACTAGATGAATCAAACCGGACAGATACTACACCATCCCTGTCAGCAGTATACTCGAAGTAGATAGCACTACTCATCGGATACACAGTATCCCATTGATCAATACTGAATGCAGAGTCCATTGGGAGCTGGAACGGGTTCTCAGCTGTCATCTCATACATAGCCATATCATTGTACTGGTCCGCTGGAGCATAATTTATCCAGTGTGCGAACTCCGGTAATGTACTCCAGAAGGAACCGGTACTTGTGAGGTCCATCGTATTGTCAAAGTAGACATCCTTGTAGTTGAAAGACTCAAGATCCTCAACAAGTCCATAGGACATCCTTACCGGGACATCTGCAGTATAAACACCTGCATCAGTCAGGATATGATAGGCAAATGGGTACTGGTATGGGCCATACATACTGTAACTTGCAGCCAAGCCATTACTCACCGCATTCATCGACCAATACCAGGAGATGGTCCCATCTCCATTATCAAACATGATCGCAGGAGTCTCCTCGGTATCCAGAGAATTATACTCCATCACCAGGTTCAGCTCCTCTATGGACATGGGGAGATCTTCAAGCGACAGGAAACCATTGAGCGTGACGTCTGGTATCCTCATGTAATAGAATTCATAGGGGTCGAATGCATCCACACCCGGAATTGCTGCTTCCGGGTAGCCGCTCTCATCGAAGGTATAGAGCTGGATATCACCAGAGGTATCGAGTTCAAGCAGGATACTGAGCAGTGACGTGGTTGGGTCGAAGAGCCTGCTGAAGTTAAGACCTAATGATGCACAGCCATCCGGCAATGTATGCCAGTAGTCATCATAGTCCTCCAGAATCATTGAGACCTCGGTCGGCCAATTGGCAAACTCGGCAGCGACATAGTCATTGATCACTGTACAATCCTCGATCCAATCCAACGGTATGATCGCCTGTACATCATTGATTACTGAATTCTCGATCTCTCCTACGATATGGTCCGCAAAGAGCAGGTAATCCGAGATATCAGCCCATGAGTTTGTGTACCATGGATTATCCGGAGAAATAAACAGGGCATCTTCAGTCCCCTCTGCTTCCCGGGCAGCGATCGCTGTCATTGATTCATGCATCAAGCTGAGTGATTTCAGGAACGAGGCTTTCGCATCTGCCACTGCCTCAGCTGCATCCTCATTGTCGATCCCCAGGAACCCGTTAGCGAACGGCGAGAAATCATCAGTCAATCCGTACTCTCCGGTGGAGACATCATAGGTCATGGAATCAAGCAGGTTGTTGAAGTCAAATCCCATATCAACAGCCTTTGCCAAGTATGCGTAGCTCTGCAGCTGGTAGAGAATTGCCGCTATAGCCTTGGTCTCAGCGCTGGTATAGTATGCTGTGCCTGGCAGCATATCACCAAGGACTGTATTCTGCGAGATCGCGAATCGTGTCCCATCACTTAACCCTGCAAGGTTCCCAGTCACGCTGTCTAGGGAGTCGCCCAGGGCATCCAGAATGCCGTCAACCACATCATCGGCGTCATAGCCGCTAGCCGTCAGGTTGGCCAGCATCTGCAGCAGGTAACTCTCTGGACTGTATCCATCAGTAGAGGGATTCCAGCCTGCCAGATACGGCAGAATAACATAAAATCTATCCTCCGAACTGTAATCATACAGGATATTATTGAATCCTGTTGTGTTCACATTGTATGGGACCATGCCCAAGCCAAACTGGGCTAAATTCGCATACAGGTCAGCATAGGTCTCAGGATATTGTTCGAGACCCAGCATATCCTGCATCACGACCTCGATGTCATCATCAATGAGGAAGCCGCAGAGGTCGAGGATCGACAGTGCCAGTACGGCATCTGAGTTATCCGGGTTCAGGGCTACCGCACTGTTGAGCAGGCTGTAGACCTGGTCGAGGATCAGTGTCTCCTGTGGATTCATCATCGCCTGGTCAAGGATAGCCTTTGCAGAGAGGTACTTGTCCATCGAGGTCTCAGGGTCGTATTCCCCGAAGGTGATCTCAATCTCAGCCTGTCCCACGGATGAATCCTTGTAGGCTATACACGATATATTCACAACCTGAGGAGTTTGTGTAGTCAGCACGACACTGTATGAAGATGAGTCCTCGAGCTGTGTCGTTCCATTGTACCATTCGTAGTAATCAGCATCTTCCACACTTGCGGTGATGGTGACCTCCTGGTTGATCGGTACCATGGTGTTGGTGGCCGTTAATTCCATATCGAAGAGCGGATCTTCCGGGTCTATGATCGTCACACCCGAATCACCGCTGTACCCAACGAACTCGAAGGCTGCCGTGGTTGTTGCCCCGCTCATGATGTTAATGATCGTGACCCGTCCATTGGAGTATTCCCCGGAGTCCTGCAGGTTTACGAAGAGCTTGTACAGGCCGACATCGAGAGTCTGGTTCCAGGTAGCACTGGAGGCACCTGGAGTCAATGTCAGATCGAACTGCGGGCTGCCATCCAGCGGTACCAGGTAGGCTGTTGGGAACATATCACCGACGAAGGCACCTTCTGTCCAGCTCATCGTAAGGTCAAGGGTACCTGAACCATCGAGCCAGGATAGGTAGATATCCACATTGCTCACGCTCTTCGGTGCCACTGTCGTCACGGCACTGCCGTTCGCCACGATCGTCCCGGCTGCATTGAGGGCATCCACAGCAATGGTCCACTCCCCGATGATCAGGTCAGGGAAGTAGATGGGATCCCCTTTCTGGAATGGGTCAGGAGCTATCACTGTCCCTGAAGCCGTATGGGTCAGGGTGATAGCATAATGGGTTATCTCGGTATCCAGGCCGGAATCGAACGACCTCGGGCTGGCAAGCCCGATACTTAAGGCCCCGGTCTCCTGGTCATTGCCAAGACCCAGGTCGCAGCCGGCCAGGAATGTGAACAGGGTGAACACGATGAGGGTGAGAACCAAGGCTATCTTCTTCGTTCGTACAGACTTCCTACTCATAGACTTCCTCCAATATAATCACTTTCTGATAAAGAGAATTCGATAGTATCAGACCCGATCCCTGCTTCTGAGATCCCGATACAGGTCACTGACCAGTCGCCGGGGGCAAGGACAAATTCACCGAGTAATAGAGAATTTGCGGTCTCCGCTTCGAGGAGTACCCCGTTCAAGTACCACAAATAGGTCGTGATACTCTCATCACTGTCGGCTGTTATGGTGACCGGAAGGTCTTCCATGATCAGGTCATCTGTAATTTCTAGAACATCGTCGCCTTTGTATATGTACCCTGAGAGGGTCAGCGTGATGACCTGGTCTTCCGGGTCGGTGATGGTGATGCCGGAGCCGCCGGACGGGACGGTGAAATCGAAATGGACCGCAGTTGTGGCATCCTTCATGATCTCAAAAGCCTCGACCTTCGCGGTGGTGAAGACATCAGGCTCACTCAGAGTCGCGGTGATCATATACTGCCCGTTTGCCAGCACTTTGCCTGGGAGGGACGCAGTATTATCTTCTGAGATGGTAAGGGGGATACTCTCAGGAGTATCGGTACTTACGAGCTTCACGATCTGAATATCGGCGGTCGGGGAAGCGAGTTCCCGATCCCACGCCATGCTGAACGCAAGGGTCCCATTCCCTTCGAGGTATGCAAGCTGAATATTGACGTTGGTCGTCCTGTTGGTGTTCACGACTGCAGGGCTTGATCCTGAAGCGACCAAGATCCCCGCTTCATTCTTCGCATCGACTGAGACAGTCCATTCCCCGGTCTCTATCCCCTCGAACTTCACCGGCGCATAGGAGGCGGCATAGACTGTCTCAGGCCCTAGTGTCTCACCAGAGAGGTCGTGTGTCATGGAGACTTCATAGGAGTAGATCTCCTTGTCGAGATCACTCTGGACGAATCGTGCCTGCTGAAGCATGATCTCTACAGAACCGGTCTGCATGGTTGGTGGGGCATCACAGCCGATACCCAATACCAGCACCAGGCCCGTAATTGCCAGAAGCAGTAATCTTTTCACGTTATCCTCCCTTATTCTACGATACTGAAGTCGACGGCATCACTGCCGATCGCTCCATCATCGGTGACTATACAGCTTATCTGATAGTTTCCGTACGTTAGACCAGTGAGTGTGAGCTCATGGTCATTGTCATGGTCACTGAGCATCTGCCCGTTCAGGTACCAGTCCACAGCATCAGGCGTGACGCTCATCGCTGCGTACAGCTCGATAGTCGCGGCATCTGCATAGGACACTTCCTCCCCGTCATCGAGGCCTGAGATGATCACGGTGATCTCCTCATCCAGCGGGTTGGTGATGAAGACGGTTATGGCTCCCTCTTCCTTCTCGATGGTCGCATCGACCGTGGTCGTCTGCCCGCCAAGGATCTGGACTGTCTGGGTCTCAGTCCCGCTTACGATTCCATCCTCAGAGATCCTGATGGTGAGCACGTAGTAGCCGGGCAGCAGGTCCGTGAGTGTGGCTGATCCCGGGTTCCCGGTGATCGTCAGCTCATGCTGTATGGCATCGCTCCCTACGAGAGTAGCCGTGATATCGACATCAGTCGGATAGGTGACGTTCAGGATAAAGTCCCCGACTGCATCGTCTGTCTGGCTGACCGTGATCTCCACAATGTTCATCTTGTTCGGGTCGATGGGTATGGAATCTTTGGTCCCTATCCCGATCAGGGTCCCGCTTTCAGAATATGCTGATACCGAGAGGTCCCAAAGACCCACATCTATATCACTCTTTGACCAGTTCGAGGTCGTTATCGAGGATTCCGTGATGAGGTCTGACCCATTGGACAGTTCGAGGGTGTAGTGGTCAACCTGCTGGGTGACCACATCGTCAGCAAGGATGCTGACATAGATGTCCCCGGTTGCGGTGATGAGGTCGACCGTGCAGAGGGCGATCTCGCCTATCCCGATCTCCACCTGGTCCTCCCCGGAGGCGATGACCTTCCCGGCACTGTTATAAGCCTGGGCTTTCACGACCCAGGTTCCCGGCGTGATATCTTCCAGGGTATAGGCATCAAGCGTGATGTCCTCATTCACCACCTGGTCAGGCCCGAGGACCGTCACATGGTAATGGTCGATCTGGGATGCGATCTGGGCCTCTGTCACGAGGCTTACCGTCAACTCCGAGGATTCCTCCTCGAGGGCAACCTCGCAGAGGGTCGTCCGGTTGGTGGTCACTTCAGGGTCAGGGCTGGCAGCGGCAGTCGAGAGCACCTCGCCGATCCCGCTGATCGCCGATACTTCGACACCGTAGGTGCCGATCTCGACCTTCCTGCTCCAGAAGGTACCTGTTATATCATAGGAGTCAGTCCCGTCGAGGGTAATCCGGTAATGGTCGACGACCGACTGGATGTATTCCGTTGGGGTGATCTCCACACAGAGGGTCCCCTCATAGACGATCCTCTCCATGTCTGCAGCAGGTTCCAGGGCAGCCCCGTCAGACGTGACCGTCACCACGACCGTGGAGATCTTCAGGCCTGCTGCATCGTAGCCTGCTATGCTTATCGACCAGTCACCGAGCGGCAGGCTCTCGCTGAAGGCATCCAGCGAACTACCGGTCCAGTTGAATACGGAGGAATCAGACTGCCCGATGATCGTATAGGAAGCTGGGGTCGTCTGGGCAGCATCGGTGATGCTTCCCAGCGAGAGTGAGCTCTCGATCGGTTGTGCGACGAGCTCCACCACGGAGTTCCTGTTATTGAGGACCGAGACCGTCCCGCTGGAGGCGTCAAGGGAGACGGGGAGACCGGAGGCGAAGGCCTGGGCAGTGAATTCCCAGTCGCCGCCCGGCAGTTCCTTGACCAGGATGCCGCTTTGCGTCATGTTCTCGAGGAAATCATAGGCATCGGTCGAGGCGGCATCGCCGGTGACCACCCATGAGTCGATCGTGTTGGAGAAACCTGCGGCCGGTGATACGGAGATATAGACTACTCCTGTAAGAGGCAGCATCGTCACATCAGTCTCCACGGCACTGTAGACCTCCCCACTCCACTGGGCGGAGGAGACCTGTGTTCCGGTACTGTCATATCCAAGGAATCTCAGGGTCCAGACCCCTGGGGAGAGGGATCTCTGCCAGGTAGTCCCTGTGAACGAGTTCACGACGAAACTGTCATCAGCCGAACTTCCCATGATGGTGTACGAAGCTTCCCCGAGTTCTGTACCAGCTAGGTTTGCCGTGAACTGGCTGCTCAACGGCTGGAGCGTCACGGTACGCATCTTCTGGCCGCTGCCGATGACCGTCACGCTTGCTTCAGCAGTGTCAGATACGGTCACACCGTCAGCATTGATCGCATAGACTGATATATCCCAGTTCCCGACTGGCAGGGGGTCAGTGAGTCTGAAGAGCGAGCTGCCCGTGGTATAATGACGTTCCGTCCAAGCCAGGTCGCTGCAGGTAGCCGTGACATCATAGGATGCAACGGTGGTGGTGAAACTCTCATCGAGGTTTATCTGCACGAGGAGTGATGCCTCGACGGTATCGAGTACAGGTTCTGAGGTCTCAGGGACCCCGTTCGCGATCAGGAGCTCGACGCCGCTCGCTCCTGCGATGCTGTTCCCAGCTGCATCGTAGGCGGTGACCTCAAGGTCCCAAAGCCCGGTAAGGATCGTATCCACCGTCAGGTCGAGTGACTCGGAGCCCCTGATATAGAGCTGCTCTCGGTCATCCTGCGTGAGGATGTAGAGACAGCTGTCGACGATACTCGAGATCTCCGTATCGATGACGGGGCTGACGGTCAGGGAACTGACCGGCGGGTAGGTCGTGACTTCCGCATAGGTGACATCATCAGCGATGATCAGCAGGTCATCGATCCCGGCCGAGGCAATCTCGACTGGGCTGTCGTCATAGGTGGTAATCACCAGGTCGTAGGTACCTGCAGGCATGTCGGTCTTCACGAAAGTCGACTCCGTGAGGCTTGTGAAGGTCTCATAGAGCGTCGTGCCCGTCTCGTCATAGACGGAGAGACTCCACAGATCAGCATCTGCGGCTATCTCCTCCCAGACACTGGTCTTGATGACCATGATACCCGTCCCTTCCGTCTCCGGGATCGCACGGGCACCTGCTGTACGTGATCTCTCTTTCGCTTCCAGCGTTACGCTCTCAGTCACGGCCGAGATGCCGTCACAAGCATAGGTGGTCGCCTCATCCTGGTAGACACCGATCGGCACGCCGTAATTGTCATAGGCGATGACGATGAAGTTCCAGTCACCGGGGCTGAGGATGGAAGTCTGGGTCAGGGTCGATACGGTCTCGTCCTCATAGACGAAGGCATCGGAATCGGAATAGCCGACATAGGTATAAGTCGAGATACCCGTGACCGTACCCGGGTCCACCACGGTAAGGGCCAGGTCGGCACGGTTCGTCACGAGCTCGGCCGTCTCCGTTACCGTCTGGTCCTCGAGGATGGTGATGTCACTGATCGTGTCAGTGGCCAGTACAGCAGAGGTTGCATCCTTGGCTGTGACGGTGAGGTCCCAGTCCCCGATGGCAAGGTCGTTGACCTTGATGCTGGTGTAGGTGGTCGTCCTGTTGACGGTGTCTACGCCGTCAGTCAACTCGACCGCATAGGACTTGCTCTGGGACGCAAGATAGTCGTCGGTATCGAAGGAGATGAACAGCGAGCCGGTATGGGCTACGTTCGTCAGCGTGATCGTCGGGCTCATATTCCCGTTCACATCGTAGCTGTCGGAGGCGTCCCCGATCAGCAGGCCAGCTGCGTCCCATGCCTGGACTGAAACATCCCACTGCCCTGCCGATACTGTCCGTTCTACCGGCGAGGATGCCGGGTCGATGGAGAAGATCTCATAGGGAGAGGATGCATCTACAGTGTAGTGGTCGACTGCCGAAGTGACGTCTGAGGCATCTATGATAAGGGCGAGGTCATACCGGATGATATCGACCGGGATGAGCTGCAGTACGGTCTTCTTGAGCTCGACGGTGACGGAAGCTTCCTCGGTCTCGGAGATGACATGGCCATCGCCGTCGACCGCCTCGACGGTTATATCCCAGTCACCATAGGTAAGGTCCCTCGAGATGATCAGGGACGAGGTCTGCTGGTTCAGTACATTGGAAGGATCCGTGCTGTCTGTATAGGTGATGTCATAGTGGTCAGCCCGTGAAGTGACGATCTGGTCAGGCTGCAGCTGGAGCATCAGCGTACCCTTGTCCACCACCGTCTGCAGGGCGATCTCGACTGAGGCATCAGCCCCAAGGGTCACGGACTCATCGAAACCGGAGGCTATCGTCTCCTGGCTGTCATCTTCCCCGATACACGAGATCTCCCAGTCACCTCCCGTGAGGTCCCGGTCGATCGGGAGGGTTGCACTCTCGAGGCTGAATGCCTCGATCCCATTGGATCCCGTCACCAGGTAGTTGGTGATCAGGGCCTCGACAGCAGTGGACTCAACTGAAGCATCGATCGTGAGGGTGAACCGCAGTTCCTCAAGGAGGCAGTCAACCCCTGTCTCCTCATCGAGGGTGATCACCACATCGTTGATGGGGGTGGTCTCCGAGATCCTTGTCCCCTCACTACTTTCTGCATAGACTGTCAGGTCCCAGGTTCCGGTACCGATCTCCTCGTTGACGACGGCACTGCCCTGCAGGGTCTTCGACAGGGTGAGGGATCCACCTTCACGGGTGCCTGCTACCTTGTATACAGGATTCTGCGCCTTGATCAGCGGATCTGCCGTGATGTTCATGACAAGCGTCCCGGTCTTGGTGACGGTGAGCTCTATGGTCTCCTCATCGCCGTCGACCAGGCAGGATATCTCGTCACTCTTGATGGCTGCACCGGTGCTGTCGTTCGTGTTGAGCACCAGGTCCCAGTTCCCATAGGTGAGTTCGATGGACTCGCCGATATCATCTTCATTGATAGAATCATATTCCGAGGTTCCGTAGAGCGAGAAGGTATGGTCTGCCGGGATAGTCTCGTCAGTCGTGATATCCAAGGTCACCGTCGAAGTCGGGACCGATACCGTCAGGGCGATGGATGTCGGGGTATCTTCGGAGATGGCAGCACTCTTCGCTGCACTCTCCCCCAGGAGATTGTCATCTTCGTCATAGGCCTTGATCGTGAAACTCCAGCCTCCCTCCAAGAGCTCCTTCTGGTAGGTCCCGGAAGGGGCGATCTCCTCAGAGAAGGCTGGGTAGCTGGAACTGGTCCCAGCCAGGACATAGTAGTCGACTCGTGAGACGATCGATCGGTGCGGGGTTATCGTGAAGATCGCCGTACCGGTCGGGGCGTTCTCAGCTATCAGGGTGATATCTATATCCTGCGGTGTACTGTCCGCGATCTCCGCAGTCGTCGAACCCGAGGCGATCAAGTCACTATCGGCGTCATAGGCTTCGACGCTGATCGTCCAGGTTCCGTAGACGAGATCCTCTGTGACAGGTAAGGCGGAGGGATTGATATTCGGCTCATAGAATGAACCGTTATCAGCATAGCCCCTGATCTCGAGGCGGCCGATCCCCGAGAGTGTGGAAGTATCAGCATCTATCGAGACGGGTGCTTTCAGGAGCGCAAGCGAGAGCCGTCCGTCGGTTTGCTCACCGCCGATGACCTCTACCTGGACTGGGGACTGCTCTGCCATGAATTCATGGCCGTCGGCATCCAGTCCTGAAGCTGTCAGGGTCCAGAGGCCGATCGCAAGATCCTGTACCCTGGTATTATAAGCGGAGGCACGGGAAGCTGCACGATCGAGCTCGATCGTCTCCGTGAAGCTACTGCTCCCCTTCTTCCCCTCGATCTCTATGGCAGCAAGATTGCTGGTGCGGTCCTGCAGGTCGATCGATATATAGAGAGATCCTTCAGTCTCTACCGGAGGGTCTGGGGTGTTCGGACATCCCGTCATGAATGCTATCATCAGACATATCAGTACAATAGCACTGGAATACTTGATATTCTTCATAGCCCCCCCCGAATTATGACAACATCTTTTTTTACATCACATTGCTGCTTATCAGTATTCATGATAGGATCTCACGAATACGGTGTCAATCATATTTATTGTTATCTATCTATATAATAGATAGTATTCATTATATAGTAGGCATATCACCATTATTATGATAAGTTTTTACTTATAATAAATATAGCGTTCTATTCCCCTGCAGCCTGCTCCTGCTGATTGTTCAGCGTCTCCCCGATCCGGTAGAGATCGATCATCGAGGTGATGCCCAGCTTCCTGAATATATTGGTCTTGTGGACCGAGACTGTCTTCACGCTAATATGGAGGTTCGTCCCGATCTGCTTCGGGGTCCGGCCGTTGAGCATGGCATTCATGATCTCCCGCTCACGGGCAGTCAGGAGGTTGACTGGTGAGGCTTCAACTGAACTGTTCGCCTGTTCGCTGTAACCGTCAGCAAGGATCTGCGAGACGTTGTCGCAGTAGTACTTGCCGCCTTTGGTGATCTTCTCGATCGCACGGGAGAGAATATAATATGGATTGGTCAGGCAGATGATGCCCTGCACCCCGATCTTTACGCATTCGAGGACCACGAATGGCTTGGCAAGGTCGGAGAGCACGATGAGCTTACAGTTCGGGTGTTTGTATTTCATCTCGAAGCAGAGCGTCAGTACGTCGATCTGTTCGAGATGTTCCTCTATCAGTACGATATCAGGCTTGAGTGAGTTATACTTTTTTAATGCATCATGTCCATTCGAAGAGGCATCGATCACATCACAGCAGTCATCAGTTGTGAGCAGCGATGTAAGTGCCTCTTTTATGAGTACATTTCTCCCTACAAGCATGAGAGTTGGTGCCCCCATAGCTTCCCCCTTGAATCATGTACTCATTACTCATTTACCAATAATTATACAGCATGCTAACTAATTTATGCACTAAACAATTTCATGTTCTATTCTAAGCCATCCCTTATTCTTCGAAAAGGCTTTGCAGCATTTCGATCATGAGTTGCGCATCCTCTATATAGTCCATGCTGTTTATATCACAGACCTCGATCGTGATGTCCCCTCCATCATCGATCGTTTCCAGGTCGATCGTGATCTCGCCCCCAAGGCTGTCAGAAGACGCCGTGATATCAAGTTCATAGGTCTTCTTCGTGAGACTCTTCATGTGCATGATGATGGATCCATTATAGACATAGGTCTCCCCTTCATACACCGTAGAGACATCCTCCAGGTAGAATGCCACGCCCATCCAGACGAACCCCAGTCTGACACCCTGCGGCAGTTCTTCCATCTGCGCCAACTGCACGAAGCCCATCAACGTACGATAGATCTCCGCCTCACTCGGTTCATACGGCTGCGTATCGAGGCTGCAGGAGAGGAGCATCACTGCGAGCAGCAGTAATGCTGCGAATAGTACTACCCTCTTCAATCTACCAACCATAATACCCTGCACCAACCTAGTCATATACTTACAATCATACATGAAACCCTGCAATATGTAAAATACCATCAATAATTATGCACATAGATAGTATAAGAGGCAAAATCCCCCTGTTACAGCTCCCCCGTGATCGCGACCATGCCCCCCAGGTCCTCACTCGAGCTGGTAGATCAGAAGCTAGCCCTTTCAGTCAGGCTGCCGTAAGCCACGTTCGGATTCCCAGCATATGATCCCGATACAAACCTATCCGAATCACAGGAGATCCGGGACCCGAAAGTCTGTGTTGAGATTCTGGAATCCTCCGGTTCCTGGCACATCTTAGAACTCTGTAATACACAGTATTAGATTAAGAAATTCGATAGATTCTAATCAGAATGACAGCAGAGATTCTTCATGATCCACGGTTCTTACTGATACCATGATAGGCATATATTATTATGTGTGTTTATAGATTTCTTTACATTTACGTTAACTTTTGCATAGTTATTTTAGAGCATACATCCTGTATTTTAGTAGTTTCTAAGAACATTCCATATTCTCAGGTCAAACATTAGATGGTATAATGAAAGGTTTATCGATACGCAATGCTATATATTATTTATTTAGTTATACATCAATATGCCTATACATACTTAGTTTTTACTAATATTTCTGTAACAAATGTTAGGTTTTCATGAATTACTTGACAAATCACACTAATCGTTCCAGAATAATCTGTCTATTTTTATTTCTCTTAGGAGGTGTTACATATGGTACAAGGTAAAGTTCACCCCTATATTCCAAATTCAGAAGAGCGGATCAAGAAAGAGATGCTCGATGAAATAGGGATGGAGAGCGCTGAAGAAATCTACAGCGCGATTCCGGATCATCTGCGATTCAAGGGGACCATGAATCTTCCAGAGCCGATCCAGTCCGAAGCCAGACTTCGAAGGCATGTTGAGGGCATTCTCAACAAGAACAAAAACTGCAAGAAAAACATCAATTTCTTAGGGAGCGGATGCTGGCAGCACTATGTTCCTTCCGTCTGCGATACCATCATGGGACGGGACGAGCTGCTGACATCCTACGTCGGGGAGGCTTATTCCGACCACGGCAAGTTCCAGGCACTCTTTGAGGCATCGAGCATGATCGGGGATCTCACCGGGTTCGATGCGTGCAACACCCCGTCCTATGACTGGGCCAATGCCATCGCCATCGCAGGCAGGATGGCCTGCAGGACCACCGGAAGAAGGCAGATCCTCGTCTCAGAAGCCGTGAACCCTGACAATGCATTGATCGCACAGAACTACTGGAAACCGGAGATCGAGTTCGTCACCGTCTCATATGATTTCGAGAAGGGCTGTACGGACCTCGAGGACCTGAAAGCCAAGGTGACCGACAAAACGGCTGCCTTCTATTTCGAGAACCCATCTTACCTTGGGTTCATCGAGACCGACCCGCAGGCTATCTCGGACATCCTCCATGATTCCGGAGCCTTCGTCATCGCAGGATGCGACCCCATGTCGCTTGGAGTCCTTGAGGCCCCGGCCAACTATGGTGCAGATTACGCGGTCGGTGAACACCAACCGCTCGGACTCCACCTGGGATTCGGCGGGAATATGGGGGGCTGGATCGCCACCCGGGACGAGGAGAAGATGGTAGCTGAGTACCCATCCCTGCTCTTCGGCATCGCCGAGACGATCAAAGAGGGCGAGTACGGTTTCGGCCAGGTAGCCTTCGAGCGGACCTCATATGCTTCCCGTGAGAAAGGGAAGGACTTCATTGGGACCTGTGCAGCACTCCACGGCATGGTATCGGGCGTCTACATGGCACTGATGGGACCGCAGGGTTTCAAGGAGCTCGGCGAAGGGATCATGCAGCGGGTCGCCTACCTCAAGAAGGCCATCTCGGCCATCGATGGGGTAACGATCACCTCCCCTGCCGCCTACACCTTCAAGGAGTTCACCGTCAATTTCGACGGGACCGGCAAGACGGTAGAGGCGATCAACAAGGGGCTTCTCAGCTACAACGTGTTCGGCGGGAAGGATATCTCGAAGGAGTTCCCGCAGCTCGGCCAGAGTGCCGTCTACTGCGTCACTGAGATGCACACGAAGGAAGACCTCGATGATTTCGCTGCAGCTCTCGCAGACGTCTGCAGAGCTTAGAAGAGGAGGAGAGCGAGAATGGCTATAACGAAAGTACGAAAGAATTTCCATGAAGCTCGCTGGGATGAACCGATTATCTATGAACTGTCCACCCCGGGTGTCAGGGGGATCATCCCCCCGGAAGTCGAGCCGGAGATCATACACAGTATCGGGGATGAGGCCGCCAGGCTTCCTGCCTCGATACGGAGGAAGGCACCTCCTGCACTGCCGGAGGTCGACCAGAAGAAGGTGCTCGAGCATTGGCTCCACCTCTCCCAGGAGACCATGGGATCGAACCTGACCCCGGACATCTCAGAAGGTACCTGTACGATGAAGTACAACCCGAGGGTGAACGAGGAGCTCTGCCTGCTCGATGATTTCGCCGACGTGCACCCCCTGCAGGATATTTCGACCTGCCAGGGCGTACTCGAGATCTTCTACAAGTTCGAGCAGATCATCAAGGAGGTCTCGGGTATGGACCGCGTGACCTTCCAGCCGGGAGGCGGGAACCACGCAGTCTACACGGCTGCCTCGATCATGAGGAAGTACCATGCTGACAGGGGTGAAGAGAAGCGGGACACGATCATCACCACGATCTTCTCCCATCCCTGCGACGCGGCAGCCCCGATGACGGCAGGCTACAAGGTCATCACCATCTGGCCGGATGACCGCGGCGTACCGGACATCAATGCGTTCAAGGCAGCTGTGGACGATGCAGGGGATCACCTTGCGGGTATCTTCATGACCAACCCCGAGGATATCGGGATCTATAACCCCAATATCGACAAGTTCGCGCAGATGGTACATGACGTGGGCGGTCTCTGCTACTACGACCAGGCCAATGCGAACGCCTTCCTCGGCGTGGTGCGTGCACGGGAAGCCGGCTTCGACATGTGCCACTTCAACGTCCACAAGACCTTCGGGACCCCCCACGGCGGTGAAGGTCCCGCAAACGGTGCCGTATGCGTACGGGAACACCTGATCAAGTACCTGCCCAAGCCGACGGTCGAGTTCGACGGCGAGAAGTACTATCTTGACTATGACCGGCCTGATACCTTCGGCAAGACGAGGGAGTTCACCGGGACTGCCGGTGTCATCCTCAAGGCCTACTCATGGGCCATGATGTTCGGTGCTGAGGGCTTGCGGGAAGTGGCTGATGTATCGGTCATCAACAACAACTATGTACGCAAGAGACTCCTGGAGATCAAGGGGCTCGGTGAATCATTCGCCGGGAACGGCATCGGGCGGATGGAGCAGATCCGCTACTCGTGGGAAGAGCTCCAGAAGGATACGGGTGTCGGTACCGATGACATCAACTGCCGCCTCATTGACTTCGGCATCCCCTGGTACTGGGCATCACACCATCCATGGGTCATCCCCGAGCCGATGACGCTCGAACCCTGCGAGACCTACAGCAAGGCTGACCTCGATTCCTACATTGAGACCGTACGGCACATCGCCGCTGAGGCCTATGAGGATCCCGAGATCGCCAAGACAGCACCGCACAGGAGTGCCTCGCACAGGCTCAAGGATATGGCGGACCTCGATGATCCGGAGAAGTGGGCAACGACCTGGGCTGCATACCTGAAGAAGTACCGGAAGTAGAAGATAGCTCTGCAGGCCGGGCTTCTACGCTCCGGCCTGCAGTCGTACCGAGAAGAGACGTGTGACTGTATGAAGAGAATCGGGTTGATCGTGAATCCTATCGCCGGGATGGGGGGGAGAGTTGGTCTCAAGGGAAGTGACGGTGCCGAGACGCTGGCTAAGGCCAGGGCGCTCGGTGCGGTCCCGGAATGCCCGCATAAAGCCGCGGTCGCCCTGCGGCGGCTGCATGAGTCTGCGGAGTCCTTCGAGATCGTCACCTATCCCTCCGTCATGGGCGAAGAGGCGGCGGTTGAGGCCGGGTTCAGCCCTACCGTCATCGGACGACTGGATCCGGGAGACACCACCCCCAAAGACACGATCCGGGCTGCCGGGGAGCTGCGGGATGCAGGTGTGGACCTCATCCTCTTCGCGGGCGGGGACGGGACTGCCAGGAACATCTTCGACGCACTCGGGGAAGAGCGGATCGCCGTTCTGGGGATACCAGGCGGCTGTAAGATCCACTCGGGCGTGTACGCCATAAACCCGAAGACGGCCGGGGACCTGGTAGTCCAGTACCTCGAGGGGAAGGTAACGGATCTGAAGGTATCCGAGGTCATGGATATCGACGAGGAGGCATTCAGGGAAGGAATAGTGACTGCGAAACTGTACGGGTATCTCTACGTACCGAATGAGATGCGTATGGTGCAGAATATGAAGAGCGGCCGCGGCTACAGTGAGGCGGCTGCCATGGATTTCCTGACACGGTACATGGCTGACATCATGGAGGAGGACACCCACTACATCGTGGGGACGGGAAGTACCACCAAGGGAATCCTTACCAAGCTCGGTGAGGACGGTACCCTGCTGGGCATCGATCTTGTCCACAGGCGCAGGATCGTAGAGAAGGATGTGAATGAGAGACAGATCCTTGAATACATCGAGAGGAACACGGACGAGGCCTCGAAGATCAAGATCATCGTGACGGTCATCGGCGGCCAGGGTTATATCTTCGGGAGGGGCAACCAGCAGCTCAGCCCTACCGTCATCCGCAGGGTGGGGATCAGGAATATCATGATCGCCGCCTCGAAACCCAAGATGCTCTCCCTCTTCGGGAAGACCCTCTTAGTCGATACCGGGGACGAGGCCCTCAACTCGGAGCTTTCGGGCTACCACAAGGTCTACGTCGGCTACGAGGACAGCATCATGTTCAAGGTCAGCAATTGAAATTTGAGAAAAGGAGTAAAGTATGAGTACTGAACAGACTGGTTCACGTATGGAGAAGACTGGGAAACTGAAGAAAAGTCTTCGACTGCTGTTTGTATACGCCCTTGCAACGGGCGCTATACTCACATTCATCGGTTACTGGGACGGTGTATTCCTCGGGGGTTCCGGCCCGGCGACGTTCCTCTCGTTCGCGTTGATGACGCTGCTTGTGCTCCCTATCGCGTTCGTCTACTGCGAGCTGACACCTATGCTCCCCTACACGGGAGCTGAGCTGGTGTACAACACCATCGGGACGAACAAGACCTTCGGGTTCGTAGCCTCCTGGATGATCATGGCAGCATGGATCGCCGTACCGCCTGCAGCGGTCATGGGGATCCTTGACTGGATCAACTATGCGTTCAAGCTGAACTGGGGCTACACGACCACCGTCACGGTCGGCATCCTGGTCCTGATCCTCTACACGGTCCTGAGCCTGAGCGACATCAACCTGTCGGGACAGATCCAGACCTTCATGCTCTTTGCCGCCCTCATAGGCGTGACCCTCACCGGTGTCATCTTCCTGGTATCGGGTCACTGGCATTTCTCCAACCTCGTACCGTTTTTCCAGTCGGTACATAACCCGGAGGCTGCAGGCTTCATCGGTATAAAAGGGTGGGTCATCGGTACGGCCTTGATCGTCACCCCCTACTTCGGGTTCGAGACGGTCCCGCAGCTGGTCGAGGAAGGGAACTTCCCGATCAAGGATTCCAGGAAGGCTATCCTTGGTTCAGTCATCACCTGCGGTACGCTCTATACCTTCTTCTTCTTCTGCCTCGCCGGTATGGATACCTGGCAGAACCTGACCCATGCGACCATGGACCCCTTCGTTGCCCTGGAGGTCATCGCCAACCAGTTCGGCTGGTCGGCCTATGCCTTCTTCTTCGGGATCACCGCGGTCCTGTTCACCATCGGGACCTGTATCCTCGGGTTCTGGATCTCGACCGTACGGCTCTTCTTCGCTATGGGACGGCAGAACTTCCTGCCTAAGGCATTCACCAAGCTCAACAAGAAGCAGCAGCCTATCGTCCCCAACATCCTCATCCTTGCCATCTCGGTCGTATTCCTCTTCGTCTCCAATGCATCCTCCTACCTGGCTGGGTTCTACTCGATCATGGCCCTCGGATGCTCCACCGCATACTTCATGACCATGATCTCCGCGATCAGGATCGCCATGAAGCACCCGCAGTGGGACAGGCCCTATAAGCTGAAAGGCGGCCAGGGCTTCAGGGTGTTCGCACTCATCATCGCAGGCGGCATCGTCGGTCTCTGTACCGTCGGTCTTGGAAAGGACGCATGGCTCACCCTCTGCGTCTACCTCGGTCTCGGCGTCGTGCTCTATCTCTGGATGTACTTCGTGAAGTGGCCGAAAGAGAAGGTATGGATGATGACTCCCGATGGGGAGAAGGAATACTAGACCTTCTGACTCAGTTACCACAGGTCAATGCCGGCCTCCACAGGCCGGCATTTGCCCCCTGCCAGTACGGCACGACCCATAACAGAAAAGAAGCACGATATGTATGAATCGAGGGCACACGGTATGCAAGACACATCTTCTCACGTTCTCTCATCTGTGATCATGTTGGAAGCTAAGGAGCGAATCGACCGGGTCATCGACCGGAAGGACTTCATCCTCGGGGAGGATGTGGCCCTGTTCGAGAAGGAGGTCGCTCACTTCCTCGGGGTGAACCATGCTATTGGGATAAACTCCGGGACGGACGCCTTCCGCATAGCCCTTGCGGTCATCGGGATCGGTCGGGGGGATGAGGTCATCCTCCCGGCATTCTGCTTCGCATCCGATGCGGCTGCGGTCGTCCTTGCGGGCGGGACCCCGGTCTTCGCCGATATAGACCCCCTCACGTTCAACCTTGACGCGGCCTCATGTGAGGCTAAGATCACGAAGAAGACGAAGGCTGTCATCCCCGCCCACATGTACGGCTTCCCTGCCAGGATGGAGCCGCTGCTCGAGCTTTGCAGCAGTAACCGCCTCATCATGATCGAGGACGCCTGCCAAGCCTTCGGGGCCACCTACAAGGGGAAGGCGGCAGGGTCCTTCGGCGACCTTGCCGGCTACTCGTTCTACCCTACCAAGCCGATGGGCTCGTTCGGGGATGCGGGGCTGATCACCACGGACAGCGACGAGTACGCCGAGCGGATCAGGATGATCCGCAACCACGGGAGCAGGGAGAAGTACTACCATGAGTTCCCGGGCTTCTCTACGAGGCTCGACACGATCCAGGCAGCGGTCCTCCACGTCCAGCTGAAGTATTTCGAGCGTCAGCTTGATTCCCTCAAAGTCCTGCATGACACCTATGATGCACACCTGAGGGACCTTGCGGGGATCACCATCCCCTGCCATGAACCCTACATCACGCGCGGCTACACCCACTACACCATCAGGACTGATGACCGTGCAGGACTTTCTGCCCACCTTCAGGAGAAGGGGATTCCCTTCGGTATCTACTATCCCCTGTCACTCCATCTGCAGCAGGCGTTCAGCTACCTCGGGTGCAAACCTGGAGACCTCCCGGAGAGCGAACGAGCCCAGGAGGAGGTCCTCTCCCTCCCCCTGGATATCAACACGACGATGGAGACGGTCCTGGCAGCCTGCGAGGCTGTCAGGGAGTTTGCTGGGGCTTGACTCAGGTCAATGGGTACCCGGTGAGGAACTCCAGCATCCCGATATGCCTGACACCCTCATGGTCGGAGCAGATCGGGTCGAAGCTGATGACGTATTTCGGGTAGGCATCCTTTATGGTGGAGAAGGCACCGAACTCACGGTCACGGACCTCGGCCGTCGGCATCAGGTAGGCAGCCTGGACATAGGCCTTCCCACCCTCGTTCTCGATGATGAAATCGATCTCCCCCTTATAGGTCTTCCCGACATAGATCCGGTATCCGCGTGAAACCAGTTCAAGATAGACCAGGGTCTCTGTCATGACGTTCATCTCATCCTTCACCCGATTCTTGTACAACCGGACCAGGCTAAGATCACAGGCATAGAACTTCTCCTGGGTCGAGAGCACCTGCTTGCCCCTCAGGTCATAGCGTTTGACCCGGTCAACGATCATCGCCTGGTCATAGAGATCAAGGTACCGGTAGATCGTGTCACGAGAGATGGTCACCCCGGTCTTCTGGAGTTCCTTCCTGATCGTATTGACCGATACGGTCAGGGAGGAGTTCCCTACCACGAAACTCAAGATCCTCTCCAGGATCTCAGAGGCAGCTATCCTGTTCCGCAGGAGGATGTCACGGAGGAAGATCGAGTCCTTGAGGTTCTGCAGGACAAAGAGCTTATCCTCATCATCGTCCCCTTTGCAGACCATGGGGAACCCTCCCCACTGGATGTACTCCTGGAGGAGTTCTGTACTGGGGGAAGCATCATGTAAGGCAAGGTACTCCCCGAAGGAGAACGGGGTCAGGCGGAACTGCAGGGTCCTGCCGCCGAGATGGGTTGCCAGCTCCCCTGAGAGCATTTTCGAGTTCGAGCCGGTGATGAATATACTGACATCGAAATCGACACGGACGGCATTGATCACCGTCTCGAACCCTTCCATCATCTGGATCTCATCACAGAACAGGTATCGTTTACCGTCAGTTCCCATCAGCGATGCGATATGGTCATAGAAGCTGTCAGGCTCCAGGATATAATCCCGGGACTGTCCCGACTCGAAATTGATGCGGATCAGCCGGTCTTCCGCGACCCCGGCTGCAGCCAGCTCATCCGCTATCTGGCCCAGCAGGACCGATTTCCCGCATCTTCGAGGCCCGATGATGACCTTGATCATCTCAGACTCATAGTACCTTCGCAGTCTCTTCAGGATCCTCTCTCGTATAACCATAGATACAGTATATACCGGTATCCTCAATTTGTCGATTCTGATGCGACAAACTCACAATAATTATCAGTTTGTCGGTATCTGTGCGACAAACTGCGAATATTCTTCTGAAAGATCCGGATTCTAGAGGAAGCTGTTGAAGAAGGGAGTCGGACGCAGATACCCCTCTGCATTCCTGCGCTCCTGTTTCGCCCTCAGCTGCTCATACGCTTTACTGACCTGCCTGCCCTCTTCTTCCCGTCCCAGTGCAGTCAGGGCCAGTCCCTTATAGTACCGGTGCTCGAGATTGTACATATCGGTGAAGTACTCCGTGGGGAAATCCAGCACCTGTTCGAAATAGGCAACAGCTTCTTCCTCCCTCCCGGCCTCACGACAGCACACTCCCAGGTAGTAGAGGAAAGCGATCAGCTTCACCTGGTGCCAGACCCCTCCCCCGAGGTTCTCCGGGATCTGCAGGGCTGAAGAGAAGACAGTTTCAGCTTTGTTATACTCTTTCTCCCTAAGAAGCTGCTTTCCGATCTCCAGCTTGGCCAGGAGGTACTCATCGGCTACGGCATGCTCCCCTCCCTCGCAGGGGATGAACTCATGGGCCTCCAGCAGCTCTAGGGCATATGCGAACCGGCCTGCACGATTGGCTGCCTGCACTCCCTGCAGGTAGGTATCGTCACGGAGCGCCATGACTGACCTGCGAGCTTCCCAGTATGAGAGCATCTTCAGAGGATCCTCACGTTTGAGGAAGCACAGGTGCTGGAACTCATAGAGGACCTGCAGGTCTTCAGGGTACTCTTCGGCAAGCTCCCCCATGATCCGGAGCGGTTCAGGATCCTCACGGTCCAGGCGGTGGAGCACGACGGCGAGGTTCCTCCGAGCTTCAAGGAACTCCCCGGCCTTCCTGAAGCACCCAAGTGCCGCTTCAGCATCATCGCACTTCCCGTAGAGCAGGTCCCCGAGCAGGAGGTTCAACGTCGGGTCATCTGGGTGCTGCTTAAGCGCAGAACGCAGGGCTTTGAGCTCTAGGCCCCGTGAGGGAAAGCAGGGACCACTTGGAATATGCTCGATATCAAGAGGTTTATCGTTCAGGTATGCGCTGAGTACCGGGATCATGGGTGACGCATCTGCGAGTTCTCCCAGGACCTCAGAGGCCTCATCAGTGAAGCCTGCAGCAGCATACTCTTCGACCAAGTCCAGCGCAGCCTGGACCTTGTCATTCTTCCAGCTATGCAGGTCCAGCGAGCCTGACTCATGGAGGGCAAGGAGGTTGAACCGATCCAACGCAAGGCATCGCTCGAGCTGTTTACGGTAAGCTTCTTCCTTTCGGCTCCTCTTATAGATCATCGCAAGCAGGTTCTCAGCCTGAACATTTCGTCCGCCATAGTCGAGGACCCAGGCCAGGGTCTCCTCTGCTGTTTTATAATCACCCCTGATGCAGTCGATCCTGGCTATCAGCAGGCCCGCCGCTGGGATCTGGGTTCTACTCCATACAGCCTTCTTCAGTACCTCATAAGCCTCATCGTACCGGTCCTGCACCATGAGCGAAATGCCTAGCAGCGTGAAGGCTTCCGTGTCCCCCGGGTTCTCATTGTACCTCGTCAGGACACCCACTGCCTGCCGGGCATACTGCTCGGCTTCCGCATACTGCAGTCTCCCGATGTGGAACCTGGCAAGACCTACCATGCAGGGGTAATGGTCCTTTTGGATCTGCAGTCCTCGAAGGTAATAGGGTTCGCAAGCCATCACCGGGTCTCGGTACTGGGCTATGTGCAGGCCTGTCAGGTAACAGCCCTGGGCATCGTGGAGCTCGTCCGGGTAGGGATAGTCCCTCTTCGGTTCCGGCACATCATAGCCAGCTTCAGGTTTCCGGTAATCCAGGAGGACTCTCCCTGAACGGTCGGTGACAGTCACCCTGCTGTCTTCGGTAAGCCCGGGGATCCTGAACTCCCGGCTCTCGGCAGCAGTGAGGTCAGCTGTTACTATCTCCCCTGCAGCACTGAACACCACCTGCGGGATGTCCCTGGTCGGGTAGACGAGCAGTCTCCCCTTCTCTACTCGTACTGCCATGCTGAGGTTCGCGCAGTCTACCGGTCCAATACCCTGGTAGGGGTACCAGTACTGGCTGAACTGCTTCGTCTCATACGGTTCGAGCCAGGTGAGGTCCGGCTGATTGTCGCTGTAGCTCGAAGCCATGAGTTCAGCATAGGGGCCATCAGTATCGGTCAGGGCCCGCTCCCAGGAACGGCCTATCTGCCCATACCCCCAGGTGAACATCTTCGCACCGGTCGAAGTATGGTGAGGGGCGTAATGGATCACCCCGGCCTGCTTCCCGTGATCATACCCGCCGAAGAAATCCCCCTTCGTCTTCCCGCAGAAGTACGAGGTAGCACTCGTGGTGTTCCGGTGCTTCCTGATATCATTCCCGCCGCGGTTGTCCATGGTATTAAACCAGCTATCCATGACGGGAAAGGCCCCGCGGGTCTTCTTGTAGTGGAAGTCCACATAGGTCACGTCGTGGGGGAAGAATATCTCATACTCCTCATTGACCGGTACGGCAGCGTTCTCCCACCACATGAAGCTCTTCG
This sequence comes from Spirochaetia bacterium, assembly GCA_963677595.1. GTDB lineage: Bacteria > Spirochaetota > Spirochaetia > CAKZLE01 > CAKZLE01 > CAKZLE01. The sequence goes on along the minus strand of OY782041.1, from coordinate 3,187,064 downwards.
GGACGGCATGGGTATTGGTGATCTTGATCGTTGTCTCGAAGAATGCGGTATCAGGGGTTACCCTGATACCGATCTCCCCTGCTATGCGGTCGATCGGGTCCCGGCTGCCGAGCCATACGGTCACGACTCCATCATCCCCATGCTCGACCCGATACTCGACCGGGGCGAAGGTTGCCGGGTTGTGATGTACCGGCCAGTTGAATTCCATACCACCAGATACCCACAGCCCGAGCATGCCTATCAGGGCTGGCTTGATCACGTGCTGGCGGTAGAAGAAGTCATAGCCGGTCTTCTTGTCCAAAGCGCTGAAGATCCTGCCGCCGAGTTCAGGGATGATCTCGAGCTTGAGAAACGCATTTTCAAGTTCGATGACTGAATAGGGACGATCTGTGAGTTCATCCCGTCGCACCTGGTTGACGATACGGTTCGGGTAGGGATTGCCGCTCAGTCTCTGGTGGACCCTGCTCTTCGCGAACATAGGGAGTTCTTCCGGTTCCGCCCAGGTATAGGTCGGGATCTTCTTCTCAGTCACACGTACGGATACTGCTTGCATCGGACATCCCCTCTGGTGGTTATTCGACTTCCCCTATTCCGTGATCTCGTGATCGATCGCTCTCCAGGTCTGGTCAAGCAGGCTTACGGAGTTCTCGAAGTCACTGGCGATCAGGGAGGAGAAGATCAGGTCGATGACGACGAGCTGGCAGAGGCGTGACACCGTTGCCCCCTCACGGTAGAGGGATTCGAGATCCGGGACATAGATCACCGTGTCTGCAAGCTTGGCGATGCTCGTCTGCTTGAACCTGGTGATAGCGATGATATAGGCATCGTTCTTCTTCGCTTCCTGGATGGTCCTGATCAGGGTCTTCTTCTCACCGGAGTAGGAGAAGGCAACCATCACGTCCTGCTTCGTCAGCGTACAAGCCGAGATCGTCTGGAGCTCGGAATCCTCATTGTAGATCGAGAGGTAGCCGAGCCTGGTCAGCTTCTGGTGGAAGTCCCTGCCTGCGATCCCTGACGCACCAGTCCCGCCGATCAGGATGGAACGGCAGCTGCGGATCTTCTCCACGACGATCTCGATGTTCTTCCTGCTCACGAGCCTGTCGATGTTGTCCACGGCATTGGAGACCACTGCAAGCATGTTCGACACGATCTCCGAGACAGTCGATTCCCCGTCATAGTTAAGAGACTCCCGCTTGTCATCGGTCGGGTGGATGTAGCGCTTGGAGTAGAACTCCTTCGCTATAGCGATACGGAGTTCCGGGAAGCCCTTGAGGTCGAGTTTCTTGCACAGTCTGACGATCGCTGCTGCGCTGGTCCCGGCCTGGTCCGCAAGTTCAGTGATGCTCATGCTGATGACGCGGTGGGTATTCTCCAGGATGAACCCCGCGAGCTTCTTCTCTGATTCCACCTGGCTGTCGCTGAGCTTCCTCAACAGGTACAATGAACTTTCCATAATCGACTCCCTTCTTACAACTCCCGGCTCATGACCTGCATCTCGAAGCGGATCTCGAACCCAACCTTTCGGTACATGCGGTATGCGGGCGAATCCTCATGGCACCACAGAAAATAGGACCGCTCAAGGTGTTCGTCCGACTGCATGCGCAGGCACTCATGGAGGAGTATCGCCCCGATCGACAGGCCCCTGGTTTCCGGGTCCACCCCGATCGGGCCGAACCTGCAGGGGTCCCGTCCGACCATGTGGTAGAATGCAGCCCCGACCATCTTCCCTTCCGGGTCACGGCAGCAGATCCCGTTCTGGCGAGAGTTTCCCCTACTGTAACCGACTTTCACGATATCTTTCCAGTCCGCAGGCATGCACCGATCGAAGAAATCGATGGTCTGCAGGAGATCGTCCGGTCCATACCGGTCGAATGTATAGCCACTGGTGCGCAGTTCCTGCTCCTTAAGGAATACCTTCGAGTCAGGGTGGAACCCTCCAAGGTCCCGGCTCATGGCAACGGGTCGGGATTCCGTGACGAATCCGTGAGCGGTGAAGAAGGCGATACCTGAAGGCTGCACTACCCCGGGAAGGATGTAGCCGTAAGGGTAGTCGCTGACCCGCATCGACGTGACCTTGAGATCTTTCACAGCTTCGACCATGTAATCAAGGAGGCGGGAGGCGATGCCTCTGCGTCTGTAGTCTGGAGCAACCCCCAGGGCTACGATGTAGAGCGTACCATCATGGACTGCCCCATGGGTCAGCCCTACAGCAGTCTCACCATCCTTTGCCAGGAGGGTCATGGATTGTTCAGCATTCGTGTCGCACCAGAGAGTCTCGATCAGTTCCTCGTCACCGGCGGAGACCTCCGGGAATATGGCATGGAAGAGGTTCAGGAACACCTGCCCCTCATGGCAGCCCATCGCTTTTATACGGATCGTGCTCATGTGTTCCCTCCCCTCGGCCTGGTATAGGACTCATACCATGAGACGGGTATCGACCCGCAGCCGCGTATCGTGGTGCGTGAGAGGTCCCTGACCGGGCCGATGAACGATAGCTGCCCACAACTGGACAGTCCCTGCCGTAACGCAGGACCGAAGAGTCCGAACCCCTTCGAGATCTGTCCGCCGATCACCAGCGCCTCGATCTGCAATCCCTGCAGGAGCGGGGACAGTACTGTCCCGAGGATGGTTCCCATACGCTCATAGACCATGCGTGCCGTCGTGTCAGACTCCCTGACTGCACGCAGCTCGAGCTCCTTCGCATCGGCGACCGGATGGTTCGGCACCAGCTGGTTATAGGCATCCCTGAGACCCCGGTTGGAGACGAAGTCCTCGAGGATTCCGCCTTCGACTGGCTTCTGGAAGAGCGGGTACTTCGGCTGGCCGTCAGGCTTCATATCGAGTGTCCCGCCTCGGAAACAGCCGGTTCCGAGTCCGGTGCCGATGGTGATGCAGAATACGGCCCCGTACCCCTGCCCTGCATCATACCGGCAGGCTCCGTAGGTGAAGGCGTGGAGGTCGTGATGGTAGACGATGGGGATCGTCTCAGGTATCCTGCAGGCTTCCCTGATCACGGGAGAAAGCGGCAGATCATAGATCTCCTGGAACTTATGGCTCATTCTCGCACATCCGCTGATGTAGTCGAAAGGTCCCGGGAAATCGAAGGAGATGTGCCCTATCCTGTATGCACTGCCCAGTTCACCGAATCCCCTGTTCACCACGGTGACCAAGGCATCAAGGATCTCCTCCCTACTCCCGTGGGAGCGAGAGGGATGCTCGAAGAGGGTTCCTGGCAACACCTCGAAGGTCACAGCATCCAGGAGCGCTGCCTTGTAGTAGGTGCCTCCCGCATCGATGCTCAGGACTGCTTCCCGTTCCATAGGACTCCCTTATGCTCAGACCAGCAGGGTCTTGTGTACGGAGACCGGGTGGCTGCCGAGATTCTCTATCCGATAAGCCCCGACGCAGGCCGGCACCACGACGATGTCGAGATAGTGCATCTCAAAGGAGAGCGAATCATCAGCCTCACTCACGACCCGCACACGCTCGCCGTCGACGAGGGTGAGGACATGGAACGTACCCATCGTGTCCTGTGATACCGAGGTCATGAAATCGAGCCGGCGCAGGGTGAAGTAGAACATCTCATGCCTGCCGAGCTCGAGTTCCACGGCGTCCCCTTCCCGCTTCAGGACTTTCGGCTCCCGCATCAGGTTCTCCTCTACCCATGAAGCCCGTCGCTCGGTCTTGAGCACATTCTTCCCATGGATGGAGTGGATCGGCCTCGGGGTCCCGTCGAGGTCCTTGCGCAGGTAGTCATAGAGCTTGAAGGTGTAGGACCCGATCGTCAGCGACCCGATCTCGAGGACGAGCTGGTTCCTCCCCGAGGAGTGGATCGTCCCGCCGGGGAGCAGAAACTGCATGCCCGGCTTCGTAGGGATCCCGTTGACATACTTCGGGTAGTCGATCTCGCTGTGGTTCCGTTCCGAGTCGAGGACACGCTCGAAGAACTCATCAGCATCTGCCTCCTCGGTCAAGCCGCAGTAGGTCTTGGCCCCGAGCCCGGCAGCGACGATGTAGTAGCTCTCATCCTGCCGCCCGAGTTCGTTGAAATGCTCCTTGCAGTACTCCTCGCCAGGGTGGACTTGGATGGACATGTTGCCGCTGCTGTGCATGGTGTCATCGTAGTTGAACCGGATCGGGAAGTACTCCCCGAAGGTATCGACACTCTCATCCCCGAGCAGGCTCCGGCTGTCAAGCCGGATGAAGGTATAGAACGGGATATCGACAAGGGATCCTCCCACCTCCATAAGGAGGCTCACCTCGGCCGGGATCAGGTCGAAGACCCATGCGCAATTGCGCATCTCCTGCGGCAGGTCGCGGTAGGTCTTGGTATAGAAGCCTCCCCAGACGCCCTCATTGTATACGGGCTTGCACCGGAACGGCTTTCTCACCTGCGCAGCACAGAGCCGCTTGAGGAGCCCGAAGGAGAGCAGCTGGAAGCTGTCTTTCCTGCTTCCCGCGATATAATAGTCGATAAGCCCCTGCTGCAGGAGTTCCGTCCTGAGCTCCATGGAGAGCTCGAAGTCGCAGTAGTAGGCGCGGCGCATCAGTTCACGGTAGGTCTTGGGGCTCCGATCCCCGATGTTCTCCACCTCACCCTGCTTATACCGGAGGACCACATCCTTGGGGATGACATCGATATAGTAGACCAGGTCGTAGAGATCCCGCAGGAGGGAGATACCGCTGAGGTTCCCAAAGATGATCACCACAGACCCTTCGGCTCCCTCGATCCGGGATCGCACTGCGGCTGTCTTCCCCGGGTCGAAATAGCTTTCAGCCCCTCCCTCATAGAGCTTGCCGAAGAGGAGAATCGGGTCGATCTCCTGATCTGTCGGGAGGCTTTCAGAGACCAGCCGGTCAAGCTCACCGGGAGTCTTGAAGCAGTCCGATATCGGGATGGATATGCTTGCTAATCCCATGGTATGAAGCCTTCGCTCCACCAGGTGCACCAGGGAGGTAAAATCGGCAGAGGCATAGCCGTCGATCCCGATGACCGTCCTACCACCGGCAGCATTCGCCTGCTGCCGGAGCTGCCCGGCCATCGTCTCTGCCACCTTCAAGGTCCCCTCGATGAAGAGGTCATCACCTTCGGGGTCGCAGCCGGGTCGATTCACTGCCCGGTAGTCATCATAAGGAAACGGGTTAAACATAAAGCTCATGATTCTTTCTCCAATCTCATTATTCTATTCTTCTTCTCCGGCAGCCATGCTTCTAGACAAGGCTGCACTCGATACCGGTCAGCTGGGCGAACTCTATCAGGATCTCCCTGCCGTCACCAGGCGCTACCGCGAAGTGCTGGGTAGTGCCGATGCCCATGATCTGCTCGAAGAAGGTGTTCACATCGCTCCCGACGGGTTTGAACTCACCGTGGGAGTAGCTGTTGATTCTATGCTTTCCCTCAATCGCCTCGACTAGGGAAACGACCATCTTCAGCTTCCCGTCACACTCCGAGACGTGCAGCATGGTCATCTGCCCGGGCGGGATCCGCAGCCATGCGAAGGGAGCCCCGGCATACCGGTAGGAGGTCTTTGCGAACCGCGCATCGACTGCCGTCCTCACATATTCCCCGTCGATCGACCCGGTATAATCATTGGGTCCCGCATGGCCCCCGCAGAAGATCCCCCTCGACTCATCGACGTAGAAAGGTTCTATGATATTCACCTGCTTGCCGGTGATCATCTTGAGCAGAAATTCCGCCATGGCGATCCCGAGGTCCCCCTCGGGGCAGAGGATCGACTTTCGCTCGTTGATCCCCTCATGGTAGAAGCCGGGCCGAAGCCCGATCTCCTCGAAGATCCTCACGCTGACATCGTTGAGGGTCATAGCATCGAGGCCGTACGATTTCATGATCTCATTCAGGGCGATGGAGTACCGCAGGGAGGCATCGTACTTTTCCTCATCGATGGCATCATACCGCTCGATCTTGGCATCCAGGATCCGTTTCCACCCCTGTATCTCCCCATCACTGACCTGCTCCCCAGCCTCATAGAGCTCCTGGTAGCCGAGGAACCGCAGTTCAGGCCCATAGGAAAAGAGGCGGTAGGGATCGACATAGGTGCTCCACATGATCTCGTTATGGTTCGGCATGATCCCGAAGGTCGACTCCCGCAGGATGGTCCGAAGTCTGCAAGCCTCAACATAGGTGATGATCCTATCCTTCACCTTCCCGATGGAACCGGAGATGACCTTGGCCTCCCGGCCCCGCCGCTTCAGGGAACCGGAACCTACGAGCATGCCGACGAGTCCCCCGTCAGCGAGGAACTGGACGAAGTCATTCTCGTCATCGAGGTTCTCGTAGCTGATCCCGGTCTTCGACGGGTAATAGTAGAGCAGCGGGGTCTCCTTCGCATAGTCACGTAGGAAGCGTATCCAGACGTTGTCTTCCGCCCATGAGTGGAAGAAGGCGATGATGCAGTCCACAGCCGCCGCATCGATACTCCTGCAAGCCTCATCCAGGCTCTCATAGTCGGTGACCTCCACGGTCTCCACCAATTCCAGCTCCCCTTCCAGGGCGGAAGCGATTTGCAGAGTCTCTTTCTTGATCCGCTCGAAATAGGTCCCGGTTGCCGTCCCCTTCCCAAGGTCATGGAATCGCCTGGAACTGAATGCCAGCAAACCTGCTCTCGGTCTCCTGAATTTTGATTCTGAACTCATGCCCCTGATCCTCCTGCTGTCCTTAGCATCTCATCAATAGTCCCGAGGCTCTCGAGGAGGAACCTCGGGAGGTGGAAGAACCCCTTCCACTTTCCGCCCTTCAGGCTCTTGGCGACCTCTCCTGTATGGTAGAGGTAGCCGTACCACTCGCCGTGCTCATGGTCGACGAACCTCTCCCAGCTCCAATCATGGATGGTGAAGAACCAGTCGAGCAGTTCATGGTCCCCATTGAGGTACCCGAGCAGCAGTGCGGCATAGGCTGCCTCATTATGGACCCACCAGAGCTTCATCTCCGACTCGAGCTTCTCGGTCGGCAGGCTGCGTACATCCTGGTAGTAGAAGATCCCCCCATGGACGGGGTCCCAGCCCCGCTCCAGCGTCCAGCGCAGGGCATCGCCAAGGGTCCGCAGCAGTGCCTTGTCGCTGACGCTCTTGGCAAGGAACCAGAGGACCTCGCAGGTATGCCCCGGGCAGAGGAGACGCCCTTCCATGCAGAAGGGGTGTGAACCGTCGGGGAGCACCCGTTCATAGACCACCTCGTCATCCCGGCTGATATGGTACCGGAGGATATCGTCGATGACGGTGTCGATCTTCGCGTGGTACTGCTCATCCCCCGTCACCTGTGCCATGACCTGAGCCATGTTCAGCTCGATCATGGAGAAGCCGAAGGCCCGGATCGGCCTGTACTGCGTTATCTGCTTGGTGTAGATCCCCTTCGGGCGGGCCCTCCTCCCCTCGATGTTCGACAGGATGGCTTCCGCCCGCCTGATCATTTCGGAGTTCCCGGAAGCCTTCCCGTACTCCGCATAGGCGAGGACAGCGAAACAGTCAGAGTAGATGTTGTAGGGGGCGACCAGCGGTTTGCCATCACGGCGGAGGGCGAAGTAGAAATTACCATGCCTGTCAGTCCCATACTGCTCGAGGAAGTCGATGCCGTGGGTGGCGAACTCAAGCCAACGGGGTTCGGGCCGTACCCGGTTGTAGAGGTGGGAGAACATCCAGGCTTCCCTCGCCTGCAGCCACATGAACTTATCGTAGTCGTAGACTGACCCGTCCCGGTCCAAGCAGGTGAGATACCCACCATGTTCGCGGTCTATGGAATGCTCTTCCCAGAATGGGATGACACTTGTGTAGAGGTTCTCACGGTATGCTTCCCTGATACTGCTGAGCCGCTGTATCTCGTCAGGCCGAAGTTTCATAAGCCTACCCCTTCACGGCACCGGCCGTCATGCCCTTGATAAAGTAGCGCGACATGAAGATGTAGACGACGATCATCGGGATGATGGCGATCGAGAGGGCGGCGAAGATCTGATCCCAGGCGATCTGGTACTGGCCGAAGAAGGATGCCACCCCCAGGGGGAGGGTCTTCTTCGAGTCGGAGGAGATGAAGATCATGGGGAAGAAGAAGTCATTCCAAATCGGTACGATGTTATAGATGGTCACGAGCGTGATCGAGGACATCGAGAGCGGGATGATGATCCTCCTGAAGATGACAAGATCGTTGCAGCCGTCGATCCTGGCTGCATACTCGAGCTCCTTCGGGATCGATTTCATGAACCCTGAGAGGATGAATACGGTCGAGGGAAGGCCCATCGCCGCGAAGATCAGGATCAGGGACCATCGCGTATCGGTGAGGTGCAACCCCTTCATGAGAAGGAAGAGCGGGATGATGGCTGCCCTCAGCGGCAGGACGATGCCGGAGAGGAAGAGGAGGTAGACGACGTTCTTCATCTTGTAGGAGTAGCGTGCGATGCCGTTCGCGGCCATCGAACCGAAGAGGACGACGATCCCCATGGCGGCGGCCGTGATGATGATGCTGTTGATGAAATACATATCGAAGCCGCCCTTCTCCCAGACCTTGACGTAGTTGGTGAATCGCCAGACCACCGGGAAGGAGAAGGGGTTGGTGAAGATCTCCCTGGTCGTCTTGAACGAGGAGAGGACGAGGTTGATGATCGGGTAGATCACGGTGATCCCGTAGGTGATGAGCAGCACCTGGAAGATGATATAGATGATCTTCTTTCCCGGGGTACTTCTTCTGAAGCGCAGGTCGAGGATCATAGTTCCACCTCCTTGCGCTGGAACCCGATGATGTTGGCCAGCGAGAGGATGAGGCTGAGCAGGTAGATGATCACCGACAGGGCCGACCCGATCGAGATGACCGGCTGGGCAGAGGCCTGCGATCCGAAGGCGGTACGGTAGAAGAGCGTACCGAGGGTATCGGTCGAGAAGTTCGGGCTGCCGTCAAGTCCCGCCATGGCATAGACCTGTCCGAAGACGTTGATGCTCCCGATGAGCGTCAGGACCGTGATGACCATGATCGAGGGGATGATCAGCGGGAAGGTGATCTTCCAGAAGATCTTCCACTCGGGTGTCCCGTCGATATGGGCGGACTCGAGGCACTCCCCGGGGACATTATCCATGGCGGCGAGGAAGACGAGGGTCGGGAACCCGATCCAGCGCCAGATGTTCATGACGATGATCGCATAGGTAGCAGTCGAGGTGTCACCGAGCCAGGGTCTGTTCATGAACTCCAGCCCGAGGGCTGTGAAGAGCTTCATGAAGAGGCCGAACTGGGTGTTGTAGTAGAGTTTCCATAAGAACCCCACCGCTATGATGGGCAACAGAACCGGCATGAAGAAGACTCGTTTGTAGATCTCGTGGCCCCTGATCCTGCGACTCAGGAGATAGCCGAAGAGCAGCCCGAACGAGTTCTGGATGAACATAGAGGAGAGGAACCACTTCAGGTTGTTCCCGATCGCATTGAAGAAGAGCTCGTTATAGGGGTATTGGGTGAAGACGGCCTTGAAGTTGGAGAACCCGACGAATTCCTGCCGCATGAAGCCGTCCCAGGAATAGAAACTGTTCAGCAGGGAGGCGAACAGGGGGTAGATGATGATGAGTGATACGATCGTGAGCCCGGGAAGGATGAAGAAGAGTATCCAGAGTGTCTGATCCTTCTTTATCATGGTGCTGCGCCTCCTTAGTAGACGTTGAGGGCATCGAAATGCCCTCAACGATTGGTCAGATTACCTGTTTCTTAGATGATACCTTCCCTACTGGAATGGCTTGTAGTATGTTGCAACACCTTTCTGGATGTCGGCACAGACCTCTTCAGCATCCTTGTCGCCGGCGAAGAGTGCCTGCAGGCCTGCCTGGATCAATGCAGAGCCGGTCGGCTGCTCATACCTGAAGCTTACCAGCATCATATAGGGGGTCGTCGTGAGAGAGGGATCCATGACCTTCTTCAGCAGAGTCTTCGTAGGTACTACGTCAGGATGTTCAGTCTTGACACCAAGCTGGTCGCAGAGGAACTGCTGAGCCTTGGCTGAAGCGAGGAAATTGACGAACCTGATGGCCTCATCCTTGTTCGGGGTAGCCTTGTTGATCCCGTAGGAACCGTCCATGAAGGTTGAGAGGTACTGGGTGTCGCCCTTGTTCTCTACCGGTCCGAGGAAGATATCGTAGTTGAGGTCCGGGTTCTGGCTGCTGAAGTATGCATCTTCCCAGATACCGCCGAGGAAGTGGGCTGCCATGTCATTGATGAAGAGCATCTGCGACTCGACATACTCGAGGCCGACATAACCGTCAGGCATGTAGGGGCCGAGGTCGAGGAGTTTGTCAAGAGACTTCACATACCGCGGGTCGGTGAAATCGGTCTTGCCTGCGACCAGGTCGTAGTAGAAGTCGTTCCCGCCGTAGTAGTTCTGGGAGATGATCCCTGCGAGGACCTCATCCATCCAGCCTGTCTTGGTCCCGTTGGCGATCGGTGTGATCCCGGCTGCCTTACAGGCTTTGAGGTTGCTCTCGAATTCAGCCCAGGTGGTCGGGGGCGTAAGACCGAGTTCCGCATACACGTCCTTGTTGTAGAAGATCACCAGCGACTGGCTTGCATATGGAACACCGTAAACATTCCCGTCAGTGATGCTGGTTGAACCTGCCAGCGACTGGTCACTGTACTTGGAGAGTTCAGGAATGATCTCTGGGGTGAGCGGCAGCAGATAGCCCGGCTTTGCGAACTGCTCGAAGTTGCCGTAAGCCCTGAGATGGATGACATCCGCAGCGATACCGCCCTTGAAGTTGGCAGCGAGGACCGTCTGGTACTCCTCTGTCTTGTAGGACTTGTAGGTCACCTTGATATCGGGGTTCTCAGCCTCGAACATCGCGATGAGCTCATCGTAGATGGGAACATCCTCAGTTCTCCAGGAACTGATGGAAATCTCCGTCACTTCCTGCTTCCCTGTCTCCTGTGCTCCACCGGCAAACAGTGTGCCTGCCGGAAGGCAGATGAGCAGGATCATCACGTAAAGCATTACTTTTCGCATAGTTGGTCTCCTTTTATTTTTTTCCTAGCATCATGATAAATCACTTTATTTCAGCAGTCAAGAAATCTTTTTCACGATTTTTTATATATTTATTAAAAATTTTTTCACACTATAATATATATGAGAAAGATAATCAGGAAAGGAGTCGGGCAAGCATACAGGCACCGGTCACGGCATCGTTGAGGCGGGGGACTACCGTGAATTCAGGGTAGGCTCCCGCGAGGGCGGAGACGAGTCTCCCCCTGATCAGCTCATCATGTTCGAGCACTCCCCCGGAGAAGATGATCCGCTTCACCTGCAGCTGCGGCAATCGCCTGATCACGCTCGAGAGGAGCTTCGCGAGCTCCTCGACACATCGCCTGATGATTTCCTCAGCGAGCGGATCATGCCTGAGGGCGTAGGTCGAGACGATCTTCGCCGAGGAGGCAATCTCCCCCTTCTTCAGGTCGTGATGGAGGAGCTTCACGAACTCATCAGAAGATGTGAGGTGGTAGAACTCCAGGAAAGCTGAAAGCATGTCAGTGGAGAGATCCCGCAGTTCGAGGCTGCGCAGGATACGCTTGATCCCCTGGTGGGCGATCCAGTAGGCGGATCCCTCATCCCCGAGCATGTACCCGAGGCCTCCGGACCTGACGATCGTCCCATCCTCGAGCCGCCCGATCCCGAGAGAGCCGGTCCCGGCTATGAGGCAGATCCCCTCGAGTCCGCCGAGCCCGCCTACCAGCAGGGGTTCCCCGTCATTGCAGAGGTAGAGCGGACAGGTAAGGGAGAGTCTCTCCCGCAAGAATGCAGTCAGTGCAGTCTTCTCTCCTGCTCGGTCCAGGCCGGCACTGCTGATGCAGCCGGCTGTAAGCTCCCCGACCGGGATGCCGCTCCCGGAAGCCATATCCTCGATGAGGACTGCCAGGTTCTCCAATGCCTTCCCGTGGTCACCAGCATAGATGTTCGTCGCACCGCCCTCTGCCTCATAGAGGACAGTATCTTGCTCATCAACGAGGCGTATCCGGGACTTCGTACCGCCGCCGTCAACACCAAACCAGCAGCTCATGAGCGTGCCTCGGCCAGCGTGGCCGCATGATGGAGGTTCCCATCAGCCTCTTCGAGCAGTCTCTTTGCCAGCTCATAGGGTATATCTTCCATCCCCATGAGGATGGAGGGTTTCACGTCATACCCGGTCTCGAGGAGGATTGCCTCAGCCCGTTCCTCAGGACAGCCGCTGATCTCGCTCACGAGCCGCTTCGCACGCTTCTGCAGCTTGGAGTTCACCGGTGTGAGGTCTACCATGTAGTTGTTGTATACCCTGCCCCACTTGATCATCGAGGCGGTGGTGATCATATTGAGCACGAGTTTCTGTGCCGTCCCCGATTTCATCCGGGTCGAGCCCGTGAGGATCTCCGGCCCCACCTGAAGGTGGATCCTATGGTCAGCGACCGAGTAGATCTCTGATTCCTCGTTACAGGCGATCGCACCAACGACAGCACCCATGGACTGGGCAAAGCCCATGGCCGCCTTCACGAAGGGAGCCTGCCCGGAAGCGGTGATACCGACAAGCACATCGTCGGAGGAGAAGTCCCGCTCCTTCAGGGCATCGATCCCCGCCTGTCCGTTGTCCTCAACCCACTCGACCGAGGTGGTCAGTGCTTTCTGTCCCCCGGCGATGATCCCCTGCACCAGGGACGGTGCGACCCCGAAGGTAGGAGGGCATTCCGAGGCATCGAGGACCCCGAGACGCCCCGAGGTGCCGGCCCCGATGTAGAAGAGGCGTCCGCCCCTCCTGAAGGCATCTACGACATCATCGACTAGCCTGGTGATCTCCGGTATGGCGGCAGCGACCGCCTCCGGCACCAGGTGATCCTCGGAATTGATGATCGTGAGGATCTCCTCCGTACTCTTCGTGTCGATCATATAGGAGTTGGGGTTACGCTGCTCGGTCGTCAGGTCGCTGGTATTCATACATCAAGTGTACATGGTTAATTCTGAGTTGGCAATATATATTTTCACAAATATTTTTATTATAGTAAAAATTAATTTCACCACAATTATGTATGTCAAGTTAGTTGACAATTCAGGCTATTAAGCTCTCTCCTTAACGTAGGAAGGAACCCGCATTTCATTCCTTATAGTTTTCAGTACTCGTTCGGGTTCATACAGTATCTCATGATTCCTGAATCGCAGGACTTTCCAATTTCTAGATCTTAGATATGCATCTCTTCGAATATCCTTCAGCACCGGGGTACCGTCAAGGGTCTTCAGGTGCTGGCCTCCATCACACTCGATATTGACCTTTACGGGCCCAACCAACGCCAGATCGAGATAATACTGCCCCTCTGGGAACTGTGACACCAACACATAATCGGTATCTGTCAGTAATCCACTATCAGAAATCAGGTTGTACAATCTCTCCTCAAATGGTGATTCAAATCTCAATGACTCAGCATGCAAACTCTTTTTCTGCTTATCTTTCAACCTACCATATTCGACTGTGATATCCTGCAGCACCCCTTTACGCGATCTACAGAAGGGATAGTCTCCTACGATATACAGCAGCATTCGAGCTCTGGACAAGGCAACATTCAGCACTTCCGGAGATAGATTGAACCAGGCATCACACCCGGGGTATGCCCCCTTCCCCGACAGAACCGGGGAAAAGATCATGATATCCTTCTCATCTCCCTGGAATTGGTGAGCTGTCTTGATCTTTATCTCATGGAAAGCAATCAAGCTCCCAGGTATAGAATCATGGACTGCTGTTTCAATGTTTTTAACCTGTGCGGAATAGGGAGATACTATCCCTATAGAGATGTGCTGTCCATGAATCTTATTGAGGATTGTCTGAAGGAGTTTAACGATTTCTTTTCTCTCGAGATCATTGTATTTACTCTTCCGACCGTATCCTGTTCCTGTACTTTTGAGAGTACCCCTGCAGTCTATCCACTGGATGCCGCGTTCAAGGTTAATAGGCCAATTTTCACGATATCTTGAAGCTATGGACAATCTCTGATTATAGAATAGCGCATTGCACAGCTCGATTATCTCGAAACTTGATCTGTAATGGTTAGAGAGGAATATAGGCAAATCTGAACTCATGCTCTCCGCAGCACTGAATAGATTCTTCGCTTTATACCCGATGATATCAGGGTAAAGCGGATGACTCGTTCCAAGGGTCCGCAAGGCGATTTGCTTATCCTTTGTATCGGTAATTGAAGTAATATGTGACAACTGTTTTGGATCCCCAACAATGATCACCTGCTTCGCCCGGTATAAAGCCGGAGCTGCTGATGGGAGATCTATTTGTGACGATTCATCGAAAATTACTACATCAAACATGCCAGCACGTAGTTGAAAGTTGTCATGTAGTGATTTCAGGGTACAAGCCCACATAGGAACGATCGATTTCATGTCACTGAGACTGATGTGACTATCATCGGGGACTAATCTGGATGCGATGCTTCGTGAATATCGCTTGGCTAAAACCATAGTACTTTTCTGTTTCGTATGATTCTTAAGCAGCTGTGCCCTGATCTCATTCTCAGAAAGCTCCCTGTACTCCTCGAATAGTTTTTCAATTCGCTTTTCCAGTCGGGGTTTATCAGTAAGGACAGAGAGCTCAGTTTCAGTTTTCCTACATGCATGCCAATCATCCAAACAAATAGAAATCTGCTGTAAAGGAATCATCACAAGCTCAGGATTCGTATCGGGCGAAGTCCCTTTCAGTAACTGAGACAACCCGGGATCCAGGTCCATGATGCTGCTGAACAATCTCTGGCAATGTCGAACTCTGAACCAGTTGCCAATACGTGCAAATAACGATCCTCCCGATTCTGATTGGCGCCTTACCACCTCTGAGAGTGTCTTCCATGAAGAAGTAAAGATCTCGTATTGCTGATAGACGCCATCTATGACTCTATGGATCGCCTCAGTATCTTTGAAATAGGCTGTTGAATTATTGTAGCGCTCTTTTTCTGAGAACAATCTTTCATGGAGACTGTCAAGATCAACCAGCAACTGTTGATGTCTTGATATTTCATCAATAACCTTCTGTACCCTGGAATTATCATGCACGACCTTACTGGAGAACCCATTCACTGTTTCCAGAAGCAAATCCAATGCCTGCGGCAGGTCCTTTCGAAGGCCGTAATTACCAGTTCGCAATATTACAGCACCGAACATCTCTTTTATCTTCTCTTCAACCGTTCTCACGGCTTCATTAGTATGACTCACGAACAGAACACTCTTATTCTGCACAGCGAAATTCAGGATCAGGTTCATGATAAACTGGCTCTTCCCTGTTCCTGGAGGTCCTGTGATGATTGTCTTTGGATTGTTCAGGGCCTTTCGTAATGCATATAGCTGGTATTCATCTGTAGCAAAGGGAAGCAATGGGAACATCTCAGAGGAACTCCTTCCATCGAGATCACTTGATTGCCTAAAGATAGTATCGAGTCCTGTACCCTTGAAATCATGCTTCTCACATAACTGTCTCAAGTCCTGCAGAAGCGCTCGGTTGAATACTGAACTGGTACTCTCAAATAGGATGCTCTTATTCAATAAGGATGCTGCTGTCCCCTTGCTGGGGGTGTCATCCAGACTATCAGGATCAATCTCGGAATCAAAGGGAAGTTCGCTGTCACCCTTGATAAGCGAAACCGCTCGTAGGACCTTCTCTGCTCCTGTTAATTCATCATCCAGAAACAGCGGAATCAACCGATTGATCGATTCAGGAATCTCTGATGCATTTATCCCGAACAAACCGGCAGTTTCCAGTCCTATTTCCAGGGAAGCTATATCAACAGAGAGAATTGCTTGGTTTTCCGCATCATATCCGAATTGAGCAGGCAGAAGAAATACAGGCAGGAACTCCCATTTACTG
This sequence comes from Spirochaetia bacterium, assembly GCA_963677595.1. Lineage (GTDB taxonomy): Bacteria > Spirochaetota > Spirochaetia > CAKZLE01 > CAKZLE01 > CAKZLE01. Next base: position 3,171,215 of record OY782041.1, on the reverse strand, counting down.
TCTTTGTTCTTCTTTCTTATGAGTGGATATCCATAATAGAATTCAATATTTGAAGTAATAGCACGTCTTACAAACCTCAAAAGATCTTCATCGTTATCATCTATTCGTACCACACGGTTGTTTTTGGTTAAGAATATATCCTCTGTAAATGGATTGAGTTTGAACTTACCGCGACTATTTTGGAGAAATGACTGGGAAAGAACATCTTCCTGTTCTATACAAGACAACCAGTACGATACTATTTCCTTCGCTGCTGACATACCTTCTCGACCTTTCTGAATACTAGTATTTCTTAGTTTATCATTTACCTTAGATAAACCAAATATAGAGTATACAACCGGTATTCTTATTAATCCAGCGGTATTTCCAGTCCCATAGCACTACTTGGATCAACCACTACGCAATTCTATTTTTATAAGGAATTCATGGTTGAAATATGACATTGAGAATTTGTTCTACTTTTATGTCTACTTCTATACAGTATTCAGTAATCAATACCTAATGAGAATAGATGTTTCCTACCACGGTCGCCCCGAACTCTCCTTATCGACGACTTGAGGGTCCCTGAACTTGATGAGTTCGGGGAAGAACTCCTCCAAATAATAGGGGAAGTCATCGGTATCAGGATCATACTCTTCAGAGTGTCGGTATTCCAGCAACCTCCTGAACCCATACGGGCCCCCGCAGTCCTCAGGCGGGGCAGAACGCTTCCCTGCCAGGCAGCGAGGATAATCGGCCCCTTCCTCGCAGGTCTCCAGGGTTTTCTCCAGCTTGATGAGCACCTCCCAGCCAGCCCGGTAGTCATAATTGTACATGACGGTGGCCTTTCCCTCCACAAGCCAGTTGGAGATATTCGAGTGGTACTCATGCTGCATGGCTGGGTCGAAGAACTGGTTCTCTGAGAAAGAACTCAGTCTCTCTTCGTTAGTTATGATCGTGCGATCCACCGTACCGATGACCTTGGGCATCTTAGACCTCGGGTCCAGGATATGGAACTCGTGCGGGTGGAAATCACCCCACTCCATGACATCCTGGATAGCGACATGCAGATCCCAGAAGGTCGAGAGCTCGCTGATCTGGATCCTCCTCCAGATCGGCGGTCTTTCACCCCGAAGCCAGATCTTCAGCTGCAGTATCTGCTCCCCGAACCCTTCTTCAATATCCTCGACATCACCATCGTCGATGAACTCGATATCCTCATCCTCAAACCAGAAACCATCTCCCATCTTGCTCCCCTACCAGTCATATTCCTCAGGATACCCGTCCTCTTCATCCAGCTCCAGATCGTTCACTGCCGCCCGATAGCGAGTTGCGTCCGCTTCGAGCGTCCGTGCCATCTCCTGGTAATCATCCTGCGCCGCATAACCAGTCATCCGCTGGATGATGCGGTCGAACTGCCCCTCCCGCTGCTCCGGCCTCATCCTGAGGAATTCCAGGTTGAGGTGATCGAGGTACTGGACATACATCCCCGACAGGTTCCTCCAGCCGTGTTCCATGGCATCGAGGAGTCCCGCAAACCGAGCAGCCGGGAGGGCTTCCCTCATGCACCGGAGGAAGGCCGCCTGCGGCTGCCTGCTCAGAGTGGTCACCATGTCCCAGGCTCCCTTGAGAGCATAGGGGTCACGGTAGTTCTTCCTGGTGAGTTCGAGGCACCGCCTCTCGATCAGGTATTCGATCCCCATCAGCTGGTAGCAGAGTTCCGGGTAGAGGACCTCGTAGTAGCAGACAGCTGTCTTCAGGTCCACAGATTCGTGTCCATCCCCCGTGATGTCGCAGACGATCGAATCCTCGGTGAGGACCACACCATGGTCCCCCCTGGCGGCATGCCTGAGGTCATAACAGAGCCCGAGGACCCGGTTCCCCAGCATATCGGCAGGCAGCGGTTCTGTACCCACCTCTTGCGGCACCAGCTGGTACAGGGCTTCCAGGAGGTCCCGGAACTCATCGACACCCCCGCTGACCCGGATACCCAGCAGTCTGGCAGTCATCTCCATTCTGATCATAATCGCTCCCCCATGCTTGTTATACCCATACTACATGGTTATGGGACGGCAGTAAATCATAATGTTCGGATCTTCCACGATTGACCTTTCTCAGCCGGGGAGAAGATCTGTGAGCATTGACAGGAGGGCCTTGAGTCCGGCCATGTCGCAGCCGGCAGTGACCTCTATCTCCCAGCCACCCCGGCGCAGGAGGATGCTTCCGGAAGGAGGCACAGCCTTGTGCTGCTGCTCGTTCTTCTCCCGCTTCTGCTCCACCACGAAGGCTGGCAGGGAGCCGTCCTCCACCGAGGGCTGGCGGAAGAATACGGGGTTTTCCGGCTTCGCCCCCTCGGGCAGGCTCTTGTCACGGTCCTTGAAGACACCGGTATTGTTCTTCCGGTCGCGTATCCACTGGGTCAGGGTCCACTTGTTGACCTGGTGCAGCTCGCAGAACTTGTCCTGGGAGAGGTCGCTCTCATCATAGAGTTCGAGCAGCTGCAGCCGCTCGAAGGGAGAATACTCTTTGTACTTCGTCTTTGCCATAGTGTCCTGTCCCCATAGTACAACTGACGGGGACGGAAAGCTATCCTGACTTTCTGGTAGAAGGGCTACCGTAATTCCTGATGCATGGGGGGAGACGCAGCATCACCGTCAGGACGCTGTTTCATCCAATGGGAACCGGTAGGCCAGGTACAGGGGATAGGAGTGCATCGCTGCAGACGCATTGATCTCAAGATTCCTGCTGCTGATCCGGACCTGGTACGAGGACTGATACTTCCCCACAAACACGTTCAGGCTCTTCAGCTTCCCGGAGAGGCCGGCTTTTACCTCGATCGGGAGCACGTTCCCCTGAATATTCCTGATGAACTCGACTTCTGCGGTATTACTGGCCCAGGCATACAGCGGTTTCCCTCCTGCATAAGTAAACTCCTGTGCTACCAGATTCTCACAAAAAGCCCCTTTGAAGGTCGCGAAGAGATCATGCTGGAGGATGATCTCCTCAGGATCCAGCCCGCCAAGAGCCCCAAGCATGCCGATATCGAAGAAATAGAGTTTGAACCGGTTCGGTTTGGTGAAACTGGAGAACGGCAGAACGCCTGAATTCGTGATCATCACCTTCCGGACCAGCCCAGCTCCTGTGAGCCAGTCTATCGCATCCTGCAACTGTGAGAACCGACCTCCCTCCACAACCTGGGAAGCAATATACCGCTTATTCTCCTTTGCCAACTGGCTGGGTATCGATTCAAAGACTGCCACGAGCTCCTTGGCTCGAGCAGTCCCTGCGTATTTCGAGAAATCACCCAGGTACGTGCTCAGCAGCTCCTGCTGCCGTTCACGGACTTCTACATATACCTGCCGTTTAGAGGCCCGGCCAGTGCGGTAGAGTGCTACGATCTCCGGCATCCCCCCTACTACCATATATTCCTTGAGGATCCCCATGATGGTATCATGGATGAAGGGCGGGATCTTCGTCCCCAGGCTGGCTTCTTCCAGGACCTTGACCGATCGACTTTCGCCCATTGCCTCCAGGAACTCAACGAAGGACATGGGATAGAGGTCGAGGAAGTTCACCTTCCCTACCGGGAAGGATGATGCTGCCCCAACCACGCCAAGGAGGGATCCGGCACTCACCACAGCCAGCTGCGGCATATCTTCACAGAAATATTTCAGGCTGGTCAGCGCCCGCGGGCAATCCTGGATCTCATCAAAGAACAGAAGGTCCTCTCCGATGTTCACATCATCCTTCAAGGCGAACTCGATCAGCTCGAGAAGATGCCCAGGGGACAGGTTCCCTTCGAACAACTGGTTCAGCGTCCTGTCCTTCTGGAAGTTCAGGTAATGCAGCTTGCGGAATTCACGGTTCCCGAACTCTGTCAGAAGATAGGTCTTCCCTGTCTGCCTGGTCCCCCGGAGTATGAGGGGCTTCCTGTCATTACGTTCCTTCCAGGCTGTCAGTGCTGTATATAACGTCCTCTTCATGCTTATATCCTAACACGGCGATAACCTCACGTCAACTTTCCTATGGATTTTTGTAAAGTTTTACAATTTTTCCTATGTAATTTTGTAAGTTCTTACAGTTATTCCTATGAATATTTGTAATTGTTTACATGTTTCATGACGAAACGCGTAATAGAACAGGCTGGTGGACAGCCTGGGAACACTGAAGGGGAAATCATTTGCTACTACTACGGGAGTATGAGTATATTGTTCATACGACAGGAGGTCCTAACCATGGCTGCACCAAAGTTCACGACGGTAGATGAGTATCTGGGGTCACTCGAGCCGCCCAAGGGGGCAACGCTCAAGGCAGTGATCGACTGCATCCTCAGTGAGTTCCCTCTTCTTGAGGTCAAGCTCGCCTGGAACGTGCCGCAGATCCACCTCAAGGGGAAGTATGTCTTCGGTATGTCAGCTGCGAAGGGACACCTCTCCCTGGCTCCCTGGAGCCAGGAGGTGATGGCAGCCTTCGCTGACCGCCTCTCAAGCTATACGGTCAAGGCGAACCTCTTCACCGTCCCTGTGGACTGGGAAATCGATGAGGGACTGCTTCATGACATGGTCACGATGAGGCTCGCCGAGCTGGAGAGCTGATCACAAGCCCAGGTATCTTTGCAGGGTCTCCCTGATCGCATGGGGGCCGCTGTTCATCTGGGCGAAATACTCTTCCACCTTCGTCCCCAGGCCGAACTCATAGAGGTCGATCCCGAAGATGTCCGCACGGCTGAGCAGGGGCTGGAGCCTGTCATGGAAGGGACCGTCTTCACCTAGGAAGATGCTACTGAGCAGTGCGTGCAGTTCCGGCAGATTCGGGTCCGGGCTCTGCTCGAATGCAGCCCCACGGTCATCGACGGCCATCAGGTACCGGAGCCATCCGGCAAAGAACAGCGGGATGAACCTCAGGAACCCGAGGTCTCTCTCGCCTCGTGCGATGTAAGCCTTGAGGGTCTCCCCGAAACGGACGGGGATCTTCAGCGAGGTGTCTGAGGCGATCCGCTGCGGGGTATCAGGAACGAAGGGGTTTGGGAACCTCAGGTTGATCGCGTCATTGATGAAATCCTCAGCAGACATGATGCCAGGGTCGACCACGACGGGGAGTCCCTCATCATAGCCTACCCGCTCGACCAGGGCTTTCAGCATGGGGTCTCCCATCTCATCCGAGATGCTCGTGTACCCGAGGAGACAGCCGAACACCGCGAGGACGGTATGCAGGGGGTTCAGGCAGGTGCAGACCTTCATCTTCTCGATCCGGTCGATCGTCTCCCGGTCTGAGAAGATCACCCCGGCCTCTTCGAGCGGGGGCCTCCCGTTGGGGAACAACTCCTCGATCGCGAGGTACTGGGAACTCTCCGCATTCACGAAGGGGGCCACGAAGGTATGCTTGTCAGTCTGCTTGAGACCCATGTCTTCCAACCCGTCCCCCTCGAGCTCCGCGATGATGCTCTCAGCCGGACGCGGCGTGATCTTGTCGATCATGCTCCAGGGGAACGACACTTCGGCAGGGTCTCCCAGGTAGGAGAGGAAGCCTGCATCACAGAGACCTGAGGAGACCCAGCTCTCAGCAAAGAAGCGTACCGCTTCCTCGAGCACCGTCCCGTTATGGCTGCAGTTGTCCATGCTGACCAGGGCAAGGGGATGCCGTCCCTCCTGGTAGCGCCGGTAGCAGAGCCAGGTGACCAGACCGATGGTGGTGGAAGGGATCTCCCCCTCCCCGATCCCGAGGTCCGCGGCTATCCAGGGGAAGACCTTCCCTTCGGAATCCTTCACGGCATACCCCTTCTCCGTGATGGTGAAGCTCACCATCTGCAGTGAGGGGGCACAGAAGACCCGCTTCAGCTCGTTATAGGACTCCCGTGGCTTCAATGCTTCCACGATGCTCCCGAGGATCTCCTTCTTCAGCTCGCCTGATGCCTCGAGGGTCACGGCGATCGTGAGGTTGTCGAATGCAGTGAAGGCACTGTCTATGATCTGCTCATCGTACATCTCGGTGACGATGATACCGGTATCGACACTCCTATTGCCGAGCAGCTTCTGCTGCAGGGCAGCAGGGAAGATCCTGAAGATGTTTCCCGCCCCGACATGCAGCCAGGAAGGTGCCTCCAGGGTCCTCTTCCGCACCGTCTCCACATCGAATCCCGGCAGGGTATAACCTCTCTCTTCCCAGAAACCCGTATCAGCAAGGCTCTCTCTGTGCAATCTCATTCTCTGCTCCTTACCTTCTGCCCTGTTTCTCGACCGCTTCCATCAGGCCCATGAGGTAGGAAGCGCCAAGGGCACGGTCATAGAGGCCGTAGCCCGGCATGGACTGCTCCCCCCAGATCGCCCGGCCATGGTCGGGCCGTACCGGTCCCTCATAGCCGATGTCGTTGAAGGCCCGTATGATCTCATACATATCGAGCGAACCGTCTGATGAGAGGTGTGCGGATTCCTCGAACACGCCGGGGGCGGTATGCCTGGTGTTCCGCACATGCGCGAAATGGATCCTGCCTTTGAGGGACCGGATGATGGCCGGTATATCGTTGAGGGGATTACTGCTCAAGGATCCCGTACACAGCGTCACGCCATTGTACTCGCTCGGCACAGCTGTTGTCAGTCTGGCCAGGTCCGCATTATTCTTGACGATCCGCGGCAGCCCGAAGATATCCCAGACGGGGTCGTCTATATGGATGGCCATCTTCACCCCATAGGTCTCACAGGTCGGCATGATCGCCTTGAGGAAATAGACGAGGTTGCTGAACATCTTCTCGCCGTCTATCTCCTGGTAGAGACCGAAGAGCTCGCGGATCTTCCCGAGGCGTTCCGCCTCCCAGCCGGGGAGCAGGAACCCGTTGGAGCTGCCTTCCATACGGTCGAACATCTCCTCAGGCTTGATCCCATCTATCACACGCTGGTCATAGGCAAGCACGGTGGAGCCGTCAGGCCGCAGCTTGGCAAGGTCAGACCGCGTCCAGTCGAACACGCTCATGAAGTTGTAGCAGACCATGTCGATCCCGGCCTGTGAGAGGTTCTTCAGCGTCTCGATATACCGCTCGATGTAGAGGTCCCTCTTCGGGTGCCCTACCTTGATCTCATCACAGACATTGACGCTCTCGATACCCAGGATCTTCATCCCTGACTGTTCTACGGTATCACGCAGGGAGCGTATCTCAGCTGTCTCCCAGAGCTCCCCGGCCTGTTTCCCGAAGAGTGTCGTGATGACACCTGCCATACCTGGGATCTGCCGGATATTCTCGAGGCTGATCGAGTCATACCCGGGACCGTACCAGCGGAAACTCATTTTCATCATGTTTATACTCTCCATCCGGACACACTCGAAGCCTGATACGGGAATACGATCTCAGTGTCCTTGGTTCTTTTCATTCTACGTAGCGCCGGCTTACGGGAAGAAGAACTCCCCCGGTCAGCCAGCCTGTTTGCCGGGGGAAGCGGCTGCATTCGTCAGCCGAAGATCAGGTTCGGCAGGAAGAGGATCAGGTCCTTCCAGAAGATGCAGATCCCGACCACGACGATGATCGCCAGGATGAAGGGCACTGCCTCCTTCGCCGTCTCCTCGGGCTTGCAGCCCATGATGCTCGACGTCGTATAGATCGCTATGCCGACCGGCGGGGTCATGATCCCCATGGTGACGATCGTCATCATGATGATCCCGAACTGGACCGGGTCGATGCCGACGTTCGTCACGACGGGCAGCAGGATCGGTGTCAGCAGGAGCGCGACTACCGTCGTCTCCACGAACATACCGCTGAACACCAGCAGCATGATGACGATGAACAGCAGGAGGTAGGGATTCCCCGTCACCCCGATCAGGAACTCGGCCATCACCTGGGGGATACGGTCATAGACGATCCCGTAGCCGAATATGCCTGAGAGCGCGACGATGATCATGATGATCCCGATATCCCTGATGCTGTGCTTCACCGTCTCGAGGAAGGTCTTCCAGGTCAGTTCCTTATAGATGAAGGCCCCGATGACGATGGCATAGACCGCAGCGAAGGCCCCTGACTCCGACGGGGTCAGGATACCGAACCTGATACCGACGAGCAGGATGACCGGGAACAGGATCGCCCAGATACTGTCGATGAAGGCCCGAACGATCTCACCGGCGGTGGGCTTCCGGGTGTTCTCACCCCGGTACCCGTATCGCTTCGACGTGAAGCGGACGGCGATCATGAGGGCGATCATCATGAGGAGTCCGGGGACGATTCCCGCGGCAAACAGCCGCCCAATCGACACTTCGCCGATGGACCCGTAGATGATGAGCCCCATACTCGGCGGGATCGTTGCGGTGATCAGGGCTGAACAGCCGTTGATCGCGGAAGAATACCCCTTCTTATAGCCTCGCTTGGTCATCTCCGGTCCCAGGATACGGCATTCCATCGCCGCATCGGCATTCGCCGAACCGGAGACCCCGCCCATGAGGGTGGAGAGGACGCAGGAGACCTGCGCGAGATGACCGTACATATGGCCGGTCAGGAGGTTCGCCAGCTTGAGCAGGCGCTTCGTGATGCCGGTGTTGTTCATCAGGTTACCGGCGAAGATGAACAGCGGCAAGGCCAGCAGGGTGAAACTCTGGGTCGAGCTCAGCACCTTCTGTGCGATGATCGTGAACGGCAGCCCGTCTGTCACGAAGAAGAACGCGGCCCCCGATATCCCGATGGCAAAAGCTACGGGCATGCCGAGCAGCAGGAAGACCAGAAACAGTATGACAACGATACCCATAGCCTTACCTCCCTGCCCTGTTGTTTCGAATATGAACGATCAGTTTCAGGATGACCGTCACCATCATGAACAGCGCCCCGATGGGGACACTGATCGAGGCCCAGGAATAACTGATCCCGAGCGTCTGGAACAACCGCTTCGAGTTATCGATACTCAAGGGTATCCCGAACCGGATCAGCAGGAACAAAAACCCGATGATGACCGTGTTCCACAGGTAGTAGAGGACGGTCCGGATCCGCTCCGGGAACCGGGAGACGAGCATGTCGACATTGACGAAGTCCTTCTCCCGGAGTGCCACATCGGCACCGAGGAACACGGTCCAGGCGAAGAGGAGCAATGATACATCCTGCGCCCAGTTGATGGGATGCTTGATAGTCCTTGCCACTGCGGAGAGGAACACCAGGGCCGTCACGGTAACGATGAAGGTACCGACGACGAACTCCTCGATCCTGCAGAATGCACCATATACTCTTCTCATACTCTTGCTCCCTCGTACCCGCTCTTATTTCCCGATCTCTGCGAAGATCTGCTTGCGCAGGTCGTTGAAACCGAGCTTCTCATAGGCAGCTTCCGAGGCAGCCTTGAAGCTTGCCACGTCGACATCGTCGTTGACGATCATGCCCTCATCGACCATCTTCTGCTCGAACTCATCCGAGAGCTGCTCCACGAGCCGTGCGTTCACGGTCGCTGCAGCCTTGCACTCATCGACCAGGATCGTCTGGTACGCTTCGGGAAGGGTGTTGAACCACTTCTCCCCTACGATGATACCATTGACCAGCTGGAAATGCGCAGTCTTGTTGATATATTTCAGTACTTCATAGATCCGCAGTCCGTAGGAAGCGGTATGCTGCGCCTCACAGCCGTCGATAGCCTTGGACTGGACACCGTTGTAGGTATCAGGCCAGTTCATGGCGATCGGGGTAGCCCCCATTGCCGCTACGGACTCTGACCATACCGGGGCACCGGGAGTACGTACCCGCACACCGTTGAGGTCAGCAGGTTCCTTGATCGGCTTGTTGGTGAGGAAGTGTCGTGCACCGTCATACCAGTTGAAGCTCAGCACCTGGATGCCGTTCTGGCTTGCGAGCTCATCGACCCAGCCGTCGAAGGTCGCAGTCTTGGTGATCGCAAGGACGTCGTCATAGTTCTGCGCGATGTACGGCATACCGATGATACCGATGTCCTTCACATAGTTGCTCATCCTCCCGCCGTCAGTCAGGACCGCGACGTTCACACCCTGGATAGCCTGCTCGATGACGTCCTCGTCACTGCCGAGCTGGGCTGAGGGGTATATCTGGATCTCCACCTTCCCATCTGTTTTCTCTGATACACTCTTGGCCCACTCCTTGAAACCCTGGACCATCGGGCTCGACTCGTTCAACTGTGTCGACATCTTCAGGACATAGGTCTTGTCCTCTGCTGCGTCCTTCTGTCCCTGTGCGGTAACACTACCGAGAACCATGGCGATCATCACTGCTGCGATGAGTAATCGTTTGCTCATTTTCATCATGCAACTCCTTAATCAGTCTTTTATACTTGTATACTAGCATATGTGTTTTGATTGCGCAAGGATTATTTTCACGCTTTTACGGGTCGTTGAAAACAGTCTCTATTTGTGTACAATCATTCTAAATTCGTTAATTTCACGTATTTTCTGATCATTTACCAGTTTTGTACCGAAATCTCCTACATTCAGAAAGATTAGTATACTTGTATACTTGTACTTGTTAATCATAAATGCTCTTGTTATTTACCATCTTGTATACTAAAATGTCAACAGAATCCCATATGGAGAGGCCTATGCAGAAACAGAGGAGAAGCGGCTCGAACTTCAGTGAGTCCATCTATGCACTGATCTATAAGAACATCGTCAACTTCAATCTCAAGCCCGGGACCATGATCAGCGAGAAGGATATATCGGAGAAGCTGAATGTCAGCAGGACGCCCGTCAGAGAGGCGTTCATACGCCTCTCCCAGGAAGGGCTGGTGACGATCATCCCCCAGAAGGGGACCTTCGTCTCCAAGATCGACTTAGCCCGGGTACAGGAGGAGCGGTTCCTGCGCGAATCCCTCGAATGTGCGGTGGTGGAACTCTTTGCCGATTACCACAGCGAGGAGAGCATCGACCGGCTCAGGCTCAACCTGAAGAAACAGCAGGCTGCCATCGAGCAGAAGGATTACGCGAAGTTCCTCGATTATGACGACCAGTTCCACGGCATCATGTTCGACGAGACGAAGAAGCAGCTCTGTTATAACCTCCTGACCAGCTTCTCCGGCCATTACCGCCGGATACGGTACCTCTCGGTCCTTATGGCAGGTCTCTCTGGGGTCAACATGCAGCACCACGTCTCCATCGTAGAGGCTGTGGAGCAGCATGACGCAGCTGAGGCCAGCGCGATCATGAGGACCCATGTCAGGAGGCTGATCACGGAGAAGGACAGTATCTGCGAACAGTATCCTGACTACTTCCTCTCCGAGGAGCGCTTCCTCAGCGATGCAGACATCTTCGGGAACCATCCTGAGTTCGGGAAGCTGTTCTCTTCCGATACCTGACCTCGTTGCAGGAATACTGCATTTGCAGTATTTCTGCATCATGCCGCAATACGGGCTGTCTTCTCATCTCCGATATGGTATGATCTGAGACTGCAGGGGGAAAGTCATGAACAAGTTCCACGATCAGCTGCGTGAATACCTGGAAGGCGTGCGGGTCATAGACACGCATGAGCACCTGCCGGGGTTCGAGCAGCTCCGCAGCAGGGAGACTGACCTCCTTGCTGAGTATACCAGCCAGTACTTCAGGTATGACCTGGCATCCGCAGGGCTGTCAGACCAGGATTACCTGCTGCTCCAGGACAGCTCGCTCCCGATCCTTGACCGCTGGAAGGCCGTCGAACCTTACTGGGAGCTCTGCAGGCTCACCGGCTACGGGAGACATCTCGATGTGACCGTGCAGGCCCTCTACTCCATCGACCGGATCGATTCCTCAACGATCGAGGAGCTCGATGCCCGGTTCAAGCGACAGCTCGACCGTGAGGGGTATACGAGGGAGCTCCTCGACCGGTATCATATCGAGACCTGCCTCCTCGACACCGGGGACTACCTCATCGACTGTGACCCTGCATGCTTCACCGGGGTGTGCCGGGTTGACACCTTCATCTCCCCGCAGAGCTGGGAGGAGATCCGCAGGATCGAGAGCGCATCGGGCATCCGTATCTGCAGCTTCGGGGACTGGAAGGAGGCCTGCAGCATCCTCCTTGACCGGGCAGTCAGGGAGGGTGCGAAGGCGTTCAAGCTGGGACTCGCCTACAGGCGGAGCCTCTGTTTCGAACGGGCTTCCCTGCATGAAGCGGAGGCAGCCTTCAACCCCGTCTTCGCTGCCAAGCGATATCCTGACTGGAACCCGAAATACATCATGTTCGGGGAAGCGGCACAGGACCACATGCTCCATCACATCATGGGTCTGGCAAACAGGCGGGGGCTCGTCTTCCAGATCCATACCGGGCTGCAGGCAGGGAACAGCAATGAGGTCAGGAACGCGGACCCGAGGCTGCTGACAAATCTCTTCTGCGAGTACCCCGACCTCTCGTTCGACCTCTTCCATATAGGGTACCCCTACCAGGGATATACAGCAGTCCTGGCAAAGACCTTCCCCAACGTCTACATCGACATGTGCTGGGCTCATATCATCGCGCCTGAGGCAAGCAGGAGGTTCCTGAAGGAGCTGATCGACACTGTCCCGGTCAACAAGGTCATGGCTTTCGGAGGCGACGTATCACGCATCGATCTGGTTGCCGGCCACCTGCGGATAGCGAAGGAGAACATCGCTTCAGCCCTGTCGGAGATGGTATCAAGGGGCAAACTGGATATCAGCCAGGCGGAGTTCATCGCCGAGCGGATCTTCTACCGCAACCCCAGCGAACTCTTTTCCATAGGAAAAGCTAACTCTTTTCCATAGGAAATGGTTGACTTTATCCTATCCTGGCCTATACTGTGGCCGGAGGCTGGAAGTGATTACACGAAACATTGAAGCTGGCATCCTGGCGGGCTGCCGCCCGGGAAAAGCCTTACTGGTCTGCGGGCCGCAGCATGCAGGGAAGAGGTCCCTGCTTCGGGACCTGTTCAAGCATGCAGATGATGTCCTCTGGCTCGATGGCACCCACCCGGGGACGGGGAAACTCCTCCGCAGGATCGCAGGCAGCAGGCTGATGACACAGCTCTCAGGCTATGCATCACTGATCATCGAGGAAGCGCAGAGGATCGAGCATATCGGGCTGATCCTTCATCGGATCACGTCCGTCATGCCGGGGCTGCAGGTGCTGGCGACCGGGTCGTGGTCCCTCAAGCTTGCCAACAGGCTCAAGGAGCCGTATCACAAGAAGCTCACAAGTCTCTACCTGCATCCCCTCTCCTTTGGTGAGATGGCTGCCCATACCGATACCGCCACCGAACACCGGATGCTCGAAGAGCGGGTGCTCTACGGGTATTACCCGGAAGTGGTCACATCCCCAGGGAAAGAACAATACCTGCTGCAGGCCATCTCGGAGAACATAAAGCGAGAGCTGTGCAGCCTTAAGACGATCAGATATCCCGACGGGTTCATCAGGCTGCTGCACACCCTGGCACTGCAGAACGGGCAGGTGCTCATCATGAAAGGACTGGCAGACGCCGCCGGGCTCAGCACCAGTACGACCAGGATATATTTACAGATGCTGGAGGAGGCATTCATCATCTTTTATCTTGATATCCTCTGCACCTCCCCTGACTGGGAGTACCAGCGGGGCAGGAAGGTCTACTTCTATGATACCGGCTTGAGGAATGCCCTGGCCTCTGATTTCTCCCCGATGTGTTCCCGTGCTGACCGTGAGGCGTTATGGGAGAACTTCTGTGCCAGTGAGCGGATGAAGCGCAACATGCACAAGGGGGTATCTCCGAAGGCAAGGTTCTGGTGGACCAAGAGACAGGAGAGGGTCCCCTACCTCGAGGAGCATGACGGGAAGTTCCACGCCTTCGAGTTCAGGTGGGCCCCATCCAGGTACAGGACGTGTCACACCACGTTCCGGAAAATCTACGACCTCGCAGCAGAGAGCTCCGTCACACCGGAGAACTGCGTAGAATTCCTGCAGTAGGGGGCTAGCGCTGCGGCCTCGTAGAGGGTATCTACAGGTCACGGCTCCAGCAGCCAGTCCCCAAGATAGATCACAGGATACCCATCCACCGATGCCGCAAGATAGCGTTCTCCGGTAATGAGTATCTTCGCATACCCGTTCACAACCTGTCTGAATGGTCTCACTTCACGTTCCAGGGCAGCCTCATCAGCTAATGACGAGGCTACCTGGATATAGAGGATCTCATCTCCCCGAATGGCAACAAAGTCTATTTCCATTTCACCGATCTTCCCTACGGCGGGATCGTACCCGCGGCGAAGGAGTTCAAGATAGACGATGTTCTCAAGCATACGACCGGTATCCAGTCCATTGAAGCCAAGAAGATAGTTCCTCAAGCCTGGATCCACGATATAGTACTTGCCAAGGGTCTTCAGGTATTCACGACCCTTGATGTCAAATCGCTTTATCTCATAGAATACATAGGATTCCAGGAGTGCAGTCACATAGGCGATAACGGTGCGTACCGCTGGATTGCTCTTCCTGTGCCCCTCATCCAGATCCCTCTGACTGACGAGCATCTTCCCTATCGAGGTTAGGGAGGTAGGGTTCCCGATATTGTCGGCCAGGAAGAGGCTGATCTTCTTCAGCAGGAAAGTATCGGATATTTGACGCTGGCCTCTCCTCCTCTCACGGAGGAGGATATCACGGAGGACGACTGTCGAGAATACCCCGTCGAGCAGTATCAGAGCATGCTCCTGCTCCAATGCTATATCCCCCAGAACAGGAAGCCCTCCATACCGGATATACACCCGCAAGATATCGGCTATCGAGAACGGTCTCCCCTCATCATCTACGATCCGACGTGACTCCGTCCCGTCGGGAGCGTTAGAGATCGTCACACGATACCCTTGGAACGTGAGAAATTCCTTGAAAGATAAGGGCAGCATCTGTATCTCCACATACCTGCCGGAAAGGTAGGTCGAGAACTCGGAGGAGAGCAGATAGGCATTGGAACCTGTGATATACTGGTCACAGTCGAAGTCGACCCTGAACGAGTTCACCGCATCCTGCCAGCGGGGAATTCGTTGGATCTCGTCAAAGAACAGGTACATACGCTTGCCGGGGATTATCTTCGACCGTATGAACTCATATAATGCCATGACATCCATCTGCGAGAACTCGAGAGATTCAAAATTCATCTCGACGATCTGTTCAAGATCGATCCCCCGTTCTTCAATCAGGTACCGGACCATGAGTTTCAACATGCTTGATTTTCCGCATCGCCTGATACCAGTAATGACTTTTATGGAATCTGTATCTGAGAATGCAATAAGCCTGCTGAGATACTGTTCACGCATGATCAATGTGCTCGGTTTCCGCATACACGCCTCCACAACAACAATACCATAAAAATGTAAGATAGGAAAGTTTATGACATCAATGTCCAAAAACTTTTTATTTTAAAGAGTTTGTTACATAGAGATGATCATAATTATGAATCTACCAGCATACCGCCGCCCTCACCTACAGCGGGATGTTCCCGTGCTTCTTCTGCGGGAGCTGTGCCTCCTTGCCGGAACAGAACTGCAGGCTCTTGAAGATATAATCCCGGGTATCCCCCGGCTCGATGAGCTCATCGACGATCCCCCTCCGTACGGCGGTATCGGGGTTCAGGAAGCCGGCCTTGTACTCGGCGATCTTCCGCTCCATGAACTCCTCAGGATGTTCCTCCTGCTTGATCTCCCGCTTGAAGATCACCTCCACGGCTCCTTCGGCCCCCATCACGGCGATCTCGGCTTTCGGCCAGCAGTAGACGAAGTCTGCCCCAAGCTGCTTGGAGCACATCGCGATATAGGCCCCGCCGTAAGCCTTCCTGAGGATGACGGTGATCTTCGGGACGGTGGCCTCCGAATAGGCGTAGAGGAGCTTGGACCCATGCCTGATGATGCCCCGGTTCTCCTGCTCCTTCCCCGGCATGAACCCCGGTACATCAACAAGGGTCACCAAAGGGATATTGAAGGCATCGCAGAACCGGACGAACCGGGCGGCCTTATCGCTGGTATCGCAGTCGATCACGCCAGCGAGGTGGCTCGGCTGGTTGGCGATCACGCCTACGCTGATCCCGTTCAGGGCCGCGAACCCCACGATGATGTTCTTTGCGAAGTCCCGCGAGACCTCGAGGAAGCTATCGAAGAGCTTCTCGATGACCTTGTGCATGTCATAGGTCTGCTTGGGGTTCTGCGGTACCAGCGAAGAGATGTCATAGCGGTGATTGGGCTTCACCTGTACCTTCCAGGGTTCTTTCCTGTTGCTCTGCGGCAGGAAGGTAAGCAGCTCCTTGACCGAGGTGAAGCAATCATCCTCACTCTTCGAGAAGAAATGGGCTACCCCGCTGGTCTCGGCGTGCATCCTCGCCCCGCCGAGGGTCTGGCTGTCGACATGCTCGTAGAGCACCTTCTTCACCACGGCCGGCCCTGTCACGAACATCTTACTGATATTGTCCACGACGAAGACGAAGTCGGTGATGCCGGGAGAGTAGACCGCACCCCCGGCACAGGGGCCAAGGATCAGCGAGATCTGCGGGATGTACCCTGAGGCCATGGTATTGAGCCTGAAGATGTCACCGTAGCCGCCGAGTGCCTTGATCCCCTCCTGGATCCGAGCCCCGCCGGAATCATTGATACCTATCAGGGGGCACCGGTTCTTGATGGCCAGCTCGATGATCCGCTCGATCTTCTTCCCGTGCATCTCCCCGAGTGTCCCGCCGAGGACGGTGAAATCCTGGGAATAGATCGCGACCTGTCTGGAGGCGATCGTCCCGAAGCCGGTGATCACCCCATCGTAGGGGGAGTGTTTCTTATCCATGCCGAACTCATGGCAGTCATGCTCGATTCCCGAGCCGATCTCGAAGAAGGAATCGGGATCGAGGAGCTTCCCGATCCGCTCCACGGCATGGTATTTACCCTTCTCATGCTGTACCTGATACTTATATTCCATGGTATGTTCGTTTTCCTTAGATCGATGTACTGCCGGCAGGGGACTGTCAAAGGAGGACCAGGCTGTGCAGTCACTACTACTATACCACAGGAGTGCCGATTCCGCAGTACCGGATGTGAAATCATGCAGGATGTACGATCGGCGCAGGTAGAGATCCATCGGCTTTCTACCCGGATCTGAAGACGGTCTTCTTCCGCAAGAGGAGCTGAAGGTGCCCGGCCTTGGTATCCGGCGCTATTGTTCGGCACCCCATCTTCTGCTATAGTTCTTATACACTGTATGAGGAGACATTGATGAGGGGATGGCCCAAGTGGTTCTTGAGTACCGAAAGGAGTTACCCTGCCCTCGCCTCCGCCAGCCGCGGGGCTATAGAGGAGTATAACGGGAAGATCCTCTCGGTCCTTCCACTTCAAGCCCCGGTATGCTCTTGACTACACGATCAACAGCCTCTGTTTCCTCATCTTGGGCGGCTACCTGGGGAATATCATGGGGGGGGATACGTCTCGAGAGCTATGAGGCACACCGACTGCTCATCATCGAGAAGGAGACCGATGTCCTGACAGGGCTGTACAACCGCCCGAAGCTCTTCGAGACGCTGGAAGGCTTGAGACAGCCAGGGGCAGTGAAACCCTCATGTATCCTCATGAAAAGATATCGACCATTTCAAGCAGTTCAACGACACCTACGGGCACCCTGCTGCCGACAGGCGCCTGACCGGTTCGGGGCGATGCTGCTGGGGTCCTCTGAGGCCCTGAGGCTGCAGAGCTACCGCTACGGCGGTGAGGAGTTCACGGTCCTGGCCTACCGCTACAGCGAGAGCGAGCTCTATGTCATGGCAGAATCCCTGCGGGCTGCGATAGAGACCGAAACCTTGATGGCTTCCGTATCACAGTCAGCATCGGTGCAGCCTGCTGTACTGAGGGTACACTGGACTGCGAGACGGTCATAGACCTGGCGGACAAAGCCACCTATGAGGCCAAGAGACGCAGGCGCAACCGGGTATGCACGGCACATGAGATATGGGGAATAGCTAATTAACATTGAAAATTGTAATTGATATTTACAATTTTCAATGTTAATATAGTTGTATGATCAAACGAGAGGCATACCTGAGATCCGTACGGACAGCGCTCAGCCGTTCGAAGATCACTGCGATCCTTGGCCCCCGGCAATGCGGCAAGACCACATTAGCCATGGAGGTCCAGGAAAACCTGCAATCCTCTTTGCTGGACCTGGAACTCCCTTCAGACAGGGCAAAACTGCAGAACCCCGAACTTTTTCTTTCCCAGGTTCCCGGACTGATCATCATAGATGAGATCCAGATGATGCCTGAACTCTTTGGGGTACTCAGGGTCCTTGCAGACCGTTGGGCAGCAAACGGGCGTTTCCTCATCCTGGGCAGCGCTTCACCGGACCTCATCAGCCATGCTTCCCAGTCGCTGGCAGGCAGGGTCGAGTTCATCGACCTTCAGGGGTTTAACATCACGGAGATACCTGCCGGGACTTCCGAGCTCCCCTGGCGGGACCTCTGGGTCCGAGGAGGATTCCCGTTATCGTACCTTGCCCCTGATCCTGCTGCCAGCTTCGCCTGGAGAGGAGGGTTCATCAGGACCTTCCTAGAGCGCGATATCCCGCAGCTTGGCATCAAGGTCCCAGCTGAAACGATGCGCAGGTTCTGGACGATGCTTGCCCACGTGCACGGACAGGTACTCAACAGTTCCCAGTTGGGGAAAGCCATGGGGTTGAGTCATAACACCATCAGGTCCTATATCGATATGCTCAGCAGTACCTATATGCTCCGTATCCTGCCGCCCTGGTATGAGAATCTCAAGAAACGTCAGGTGAGATCCCCGAAGATCTACTTCACTGATACCGGGATACTCAACCACCTGCTGCAGCTAAGGAATCTTGACGAGCTGCTCAGCCACCCGGCTGCCGGCGCCTCCTGGGAGGGGTTCGTGATCGAACAGATCCTGCGCACAAACCCGGGGATCATACCCTATTTCTGGTCTACCCACAGCGGTGCAGAACTGGATCTCTTCTTCATCTATGAGGGGAAGAGAATCGGGATCGAGTGTAAACTCTCTGAGTCGCCGAAGCCCACCAGGTCCATGTACAGTGCCCTCGAAGACCTCAGCCTGGACAGGCTCTATATACTCTACCCGGGTAAAGAACAGTATCCCGTGCACGAGCGCATCGAGGTGATCAGCCTGCAGGGCATGATAGATAAGCTTGAAGCAACACATGTGCAGCGTATCCGATAGATATGCAATACTGATGAAAAGCATGTACTCGCCCCCCTGAGAGATCGTCAAAGAGAAGAGGTATGGCATGAATAAGAACGTAGCCCCATTGATCGCAGGCTTACTGATCCTGGTACTGCTCTCCTGCTCACTTGGCGGTGCAGATGCTCATGATGATGACAGCGGGGTGACTGAAGATGTCCCTATCCTGGAAAGTCCGGAGGAGATCTCTGATTTCATCGAGGAGTTCGATGAGCCGGTACATGACTTCTTCTATGAGTATGCCGTCAGGTTCAACCGGGTGAACTCCCTGGTGAACGGGGCCCTCTTCGCAGACCCGTCGAAGACGGACCTGCGGACCCTGCAGAGCCTTTCAGACTCAGCTCTGACCGAAGTCGATGATTTCATCTCCTTCTGCCGGGAGATGGAGAGCTGGAGTAAGGAGACGCTCGGACCGGCGATCGAGGATGCAAAGGCCCTGTTGGATGATAAGACCTTCTCGAAGTCGCGTGTTGAAGGCCTGTCCGACACTGCGTATGCCCGGCGGCTTGTGGAGATGATGCTGGATCCCGATTATGAAGCATCCTTCTCCCCGGAAGATATCTCGAAGCATACCGGGGTCGAGATGACGAAGATACGCTTCCTCATGCAGCAGGTGAGCAATGCGATGGGAGATGCAGTAGATAACCTTGAAGTCGATTTCGCCACGAAGAATGTTGAGTTCTACGAGACCGTCCGCGATACCGCGGGTGCGGTGAACTCGACATTGGCCCTCGCCACCCCGTTCGGGGCCTTCGGGACTGCAGGGGCCGCTACCCTCGGCTCATTCGGGACAGGCTGCCTGGCGAAAGCCAAGTATGCCTATACGGTCTTCGAGAACACCAGTGCTGCCGTAACGTTCGCAGGGAACATGGTGAACATCGCCGTACCTGAGGAGAACATCTCCACTACCGTGAAGACCGTCACGGAATACAATGGATATATCGGGCTCCTGTTCGGGGGTGCCGGGGGGTTCACCGGATCGAACAGAACGGAGAAGGCGCTGGCGATCATAGGGACTACGAGTGACGGGTACACTACCTACTTCAATGTGGATGATGATGGGATCACCTCGAGCACGACTCCCCAGCTCGATACCACGACACCGGTAGACCTTGAGACCAATATATACGGCGGGATCCTGCCGAACGGGGACTACCTCGTCCCGGCAGGTGACTGGGAGGATTGGGAACTCCCCGATTTCGACTGGGATCTGAACGGAGAGGACTACTGGGAAGAGATCTATGAAGGGCTGGAGGATATCACGGGGTCAGCCTATGATGAGATAGAGGCTGCGTATGCACAGTTCGCCCTGGACTGGCGAGAGACCCACGGGCCGAACCCCACGGAGCCTGCCGTGGTCGATCGCCCCGATGATGAGGACCTCCCTGCCTTCTTCGACCTACCGGATGAAGATGACGAGTACGCTGACCATGAGGGTTTTGTCATCACACCCGATCCTGATTCCTTCGAGGTCGGGATCCATTCTACTGGTTCTGTGGGGTTCCTTCCGTTCGACCTCACATTCACCGCACAGCCAAACAGCTCCTTCCTGCGAGAGCGGCTGAAGCTCAGCTGGGATTTCGGTGACGGGTCGACGAAGACCCAGATCGTCGGGGATGAGGACTTCATCCCCGAGGTGGAACACTCCTACAGCGAAGCGGGAACCTACACGGTATCGCTGGAGGCAGAGGATATTCGGGGCTACACGGCCGAAAGTGAGATCGAGATCACGGCAGGTTCGAGCCTCCAGGAAGTCATTGACAGTTATAAGGGAAAGGAGGCAATCATCCACGTCCCGGGCGGCACCTATACAGGCTGGTATTTATCCGGCCATGTCCTCAAGGTCTGGGAGGGGATCACCCTCTGGGGCTCGAAGGACTCCTCTATCATTGAGGCCACCATAGAGATGTACCCGGACTCAGCAATCGAGGGTTTCACCCTCCGCGGGGGCAAATACGGCATCATCAAGAATGCAAGTGATATAAACCTGTCTACCTGGCGGGAAGGAGACACCTATGATGTTGATATCATAGGGAACACCTTCGATGCCCCAGATTACCAGACAGCGATCTGGATGACCGGCCTCACTCCAGAGGGCGGGGAGGAGATCTTCTATTCAGGGGAGATCAGCGGTAACACCTGCACGACTGGGTTGTCTCATTTCCTCCTGATAGGTAAGTATACCGGCATCATCAGCAGCAATACCGTCAAGGACACCGACGGGATCGGCATGGAGGTCTCACTGGTACGGGATTCGACTGTCTCGGGAAATTCCTTCGAGAACAGTGAAGGCATGAAAATCTATAGTTCCGAGAACTCGAAGATATCCGACAATGTCTTCAAGAACACGAAGAACACCGCACTGGCGATCTACAGCCTGTCTGGGAATTCCTCATGCACCGCTAATACCATCACGGGAGGGACGAACTATTCCAAGGGGCTCTATATCGGGACACTGGCTGACGGCTCGTCTGTCACGGACCATACGGTGACCGGCATGAGTGATACTGCGTTTACCGTGTCCACCCTCGCAGGCGAGGTATCAGGGAATGAGATACAGGATAACACAGCGATAACCTCTCTCTGGGTCTACACCCTAGAAGAGACCGGAGTCCTCAATGACAACAAGGTCATGAGTAATTCCGGAGGTGCAGGGATCTTCGAGACGGGGGGGACGATCACCAACAACACCATCTCAGGGAATGCGGGGACAGGGATGAGTGTCACCTATTTCAGGGGGGGCAGTATCTCCGGGAATACGATCACGAGCAACCAAAATGGTGGCGCCTACATTCCCTCGACCAGGGACACCGACGATCCTCAGCCCTCCCCGAAGATCAAGGATGCGAATACGATCTCAGGGAATACCGGTCCGGGGGAATCGAATACCGACCTCTGGTCCATCTATGCGGATGACAGGATCCCCGAAGATCCAGAGGGGGAATAGAGCGCTCTGCAGCTTATGTTCATGTATGGAAAAGAGATGATCCAAATTTGACATATATATGATTCACGAGTATAATACTTATGAGTATATAATACACAAGAGGAAACGTGATGTTCATTGGAAGAGAGAAGGAATTGGCGCTGCTTGAGTCCCTGTATGCCTCGGATACGTTCGAATACCTTGTTCTTTATGGGAGGAGACGGGTCGGGAAGACGTCGCTCCTGTTGGAGTTCTCCAGGAATCATCCGGTGATCTTCTATGCTGCCCAGGCAAAGAACGACAGCCTGAATCTCTCCGACTTCTCCAAGGCTGTTCAGCAGTATTTCTCCGGCTCATCCTTCAGCACCTTCTCAGATTGGCAAACTGCCCTGAAGTTCATCAGCAGCCAGCCATCGGAGCAGCGGATCACGTTGATCATAGATGAGTTCCCGTTCATCGCGGAGTCCAATGAGTCGATCAAATCCATCCTGCAGCACACCATAGACCATGACTGGAAACACAAGAATATCTTCCTGATACTATGCGGCTCGAGCGTTAGCTTCATGGCTTCTGAAGTCATGGGAGCAAGGAGCCCCCTGTATGGACGTTCCACGAGCAATCTGGAGCTGACAGGGTTTGACTACCTGGAGAGTTCGTCCTTCTTTCCCGATTACACCTATGAGGATAAGCTGCTCAGTTACGGGATCCTTGGCGGGATCCCCTGCTACCTTGCAGCTTTCAGTGACAAGGTATCCATCGAGCAGAACATAGCGGGATCCATCCTTCGCATAGGTTCCTTCCTGCAGTATGAGACGCAGAACCTGCTGAAGATGGAATTGAGAGAACCTTCAGTCTATAACAGTATCTTCGAGGCTATAGCCACAGGCTCAAGCAGGCTCAATGATATAGCCATGAAGGTCCACGAGCCGCAGACGAAATGTGCCAAATACATTCGGGTCCTGAAGGAGATGAAACTCATAGATAAAGTGACGCCTTCAGGAGAGAAGGACTCCAGCAGGAAGACCATATACCAGATCGCAGATAATTTCTTCCTATTCTGGTTCCACTTCATATTCGCCAATAAGAGCTACTTTGACCTATTGGGTGAGCAGGACGCCGCACGTGAGATAGTCGGGCACCTTCCGGAATATATGGGACACGTGTTCGAGAAAGTCTGTACCGAATACCTGATCCGACAGGCAAGGCTGGGGAAGCTGCCGTTCGTTCCCCACTCCATGGGACGATGGTGGGGAGGCAACCCCAGGACCAGGAAACAAGATGCTATCGATATCCTTGCCTTTGACTTAAGCCGGGAGTCTGCGATCTTCTGTGAATGCAAGTTCCATACCAGGGTGTTTGCCACCGATGAGTACCAGGCGTTCCTCGATGCCGCTGCGATCATCAGGAAACCGGTCAATCGCTGGTATTATCTCTTCAGCAAATCAGGGTTCACGGAGGCTGTCCAGGAACTGGCACAGCAGGATGGGGTGGTGCTTATAAGCCTTGAGGATCTCTACAGGGTCGCCGATGGGTGATGACAGGGAATCATCTTTGCCCCCTGACTACCACAGGTTGAAGAGTTACGCAGCCTTTCATGCGGTACGATCTTAAAGCCCTCTCTTTGAGTCTGGCTCACAGGAACTTCAGTAATCTGCTGTCAACAGCTGTTTCCATCCGATACCCGAGTCTCTTATAGGCGGAGAGTCTCTTCTTGAACATGGAGACAGTCATGCCCGATACGGTGTCAACTATATCGTAGACTGTGATCACTTTCTTCTCCTCCCCGGATTGCCGATGGAGCCTCCCTACATACTGGGTCAGGCGTTCTGAGAACGAGATCGGCATAGTCAGGACCATCGTATCGAGTTCAGGGAGATCGAACCCCTCTCCGATGAGCGACCCGGTGGCAAAGAGGCAGCAGGGCGTCTTGTCTCTCAAGCTGCAGGTGAACTGTTCGAGTATACGCTTCCGCTCCTTCTTCCCCACACTGCCGGTAAGCAGGAGAGTGTGCATGAACCTATTGTTCTCATCCATCAACTCCTGCAATCGTTGAAGGTGTTCAACCCTGTCAGAAATGACGAGAGGATTCTTCTCCTTCAAGACCAGCATGATCGTATCGACGATCATCCGATTCCTGTCTTCGGATCTGCAGATATAGTCCCAGATCTCAGTAACGGTATGGGGCTCGGGAAGTGCCGGTAATGATGACTCCAGGAAGTATACGGTCCTGACCTGGTGCATCCTGTTGATATCTTCTAATCGTGCGGTGATCTCACCGCACTGCATGAAGATGATGGATTGGAACTGATCTTTTCGTTTTGGCGTAGCTGTCAGGCCGAGGACGAACCGCGCAGCGATCGACTGTAGAATCGGCTCGAAGGTCACGGTAGGGACCCGGTGACACTCATCGACAATGACGAATTCGTAAGCCTTGGTCAATTCTTCCAGGTTCTCTTTCCTGGCCAGGGACTGCAGCATCGCGATATCCAGCTTCCCTTTCAATTTCTTTCGTCCAGCACCAAGCACCCCGATATGCTTCTTCTCTATTCCTTCCAAATACGTTGTGAGCGTCTCTATCCATTGCTGGATCAGGGTACCCCTATGGACCAGGATCAAGGTACTGCAGGACCTCAACGCGATGAGTGCTGCTGCCATGATTGTCTTTCCTGTACCGGTAGGAGCCACCAGGACCCCTTTCTCTGACTTCAACAACTGCTCTACGATCCGTGCCTGGTGATCATACAGATCCCCGGTGAAACGGGTGGCTATCTTCGGTCCAGTATTCCTCTCATCGGTGATACTCACCTGCATCCCCTGATCGGACAGGAACTCCAGGACTGGTCCCATCAGGCCGCGAGGCAGATAGAGGTAGTACTCATCACTGGTCCCGCAGAAGATATACTTCGGTATATTCCAGGTCGAGAACCGCATCTTCTGCATCTGGAAGAACTTCGGGTTTGCGATCGTGGCTCTTCTCATGAGCGCTTTGAGGAGTTTCTTCGGCAGCTGGTTCCTTGGGATGGCGATCTGTCCCCTTAAGACCAGATCGACCGTCCCTGAATTCCCGGCGGGGATCGGCAGTCGATACTGCTGTATGATAGATTCACTTGAGCCAATCTCATCATCTGCCGATAGGATCTCCTCTGCAAGGTGTTCCTCAAGTTCAGTCAATGACATCCTGTGGAGTGATGAGAGGTACGCCCATTGATCGGGATAGGCGATACCGGCTTCATCGATGAATACGGTACATCCCTTGTCTCGAAAATCTTTCTGCAGCGGGAGGAAGATGAGGTTGCCGAAGCCGGCTTTCGGGCAGTAATCCTGGTTAGGGAAGAATCGATCATAGCTGTCAAACTGCAGGGTATCAGAGGAATCAAGAGTCCGTGTAAGGATCAGCTCTCCCAGCCGTCTCGCAGAACGTGCAGGCACGAGTTCAGAGAAGAATATCCAGACATGGGCTCCATCACCTGATTTGGATATCTCGACTGCAGCCTCGATACCCATCCCCTTCGCTGTAGAACGATAGGCGAACGCATCCGCCTGCCAGTCCTGTTTGTCAAAGTCAGCAGCCAGGAAGATGCATCGATCCTGCTGGTCAATTGAATAGGACCCTATTGCACCAGGCCCTGTCAGGTGGCTTCTCGCTGTATCAGCTGTGAATGGGACTGGTATGAAGTTCCTGCAGGATGAGCAGGATACACGCGGCTTCATGATCTTTCCGCAGATTCCTTCAAGCCACTCGTTCTTGCATGCTGGATTGTAACCGGCTCTTCCATCACTCTTCCTTTCGTAATAATAGGGGTATCTGTCTTCCCGGCAGCGAAACAGGGCAAGGAACAGATCGATCTTCTCCTTGGAAGAGCTGCGCTTGGTGATCACGCCTGCAGGGCTGCTGGGCAGGAGCCCTGCAAGTTCCTCTTTCAGGAGTATGCTCTCCTGCTCCAACTCCTCGAGTTTCTTTCGTATGTATTCTACTCTCGTATTGGTATCTATCATGTATGAAAGTATAACACAGCATCCAGCTGTCGATTTTTTATTGGATCCTGATCACCAATCAGTTTTGACGGGATAAGAGATCCCATAGTATTGACTTCCAGGTGACTATCGGCAGAAGTAACATCAGATGTTAGATCTGCCGTCTTTTTAGAGGAACTCATGTGCACGTAAGGATGCTGTGAGAACCACATCAGGGACATTCCCTGTCCTGTCTGGGGATGGGGACGATAGCCTCCTGCTTACCTCCTCAAGAGTTCCTGCAGTCATAGAGAACAGATGAAAAGCTGGAGCCTTCAAGATGGAAGAGCTGTGCTAGGGACTGGGTATCTCCCAGCGGCCGTACCTCCTGCCCCCTTTCCGTTCGATGATATGCTTTTCGGTCATCCGCTTCATGGTACGCTTGACAGTCGGGATGGAGACAGCAAGCTCTTCTGAGAGCTCCTGCTGGAGGACAGCTGGATCCTTCCTGATCAGTGCCAGTATCCGGGACTCCAAAGTATCACCCAAAGTATCACCCAACGTATCATGCAGCATAGCACCAGTGGACTTTGGCACACGATACGGTCCCACGGTTTGGGTAGCTGCTTCAGATAATGATACTATGATCCTGTGATCATGTGCATAATCTTCGATTGATAGTACGCATTTCCTTCTAACTCAGTCTGGTCAGCTCTGCTGTCTCCATCAATAATACCTCCAGAAAGTATGATGTAATCATACTTTCTGGAGATAACATTGTAATCAGTAGTTCGATAGGGTATCTTCACCATACCAAACATGCATATTTGTCTTGTATGTTAGACTTTTTATTGAATTATTAGATTTTTGTCTTGTTTACGGGACATGTATGCCATATAATTATCAAGAGGAGTTACCACAACCTTCTCAAGCCAATGAAATGGCTCTAGGAGCATCGCCATGATCATTCAGAGAGAACGGTATCTTAAAGAGATTCGTGCAGTAACCGGGAAACAGATCATCAAGGTCCTGACCGGCATGCGCCGGGTTGGGAAATCCACCCTCCTGCAGCAGATTCAGGAAGCCTTGATCGCATCCGGAGTCGCGGTCGACCAGATCATCAGCGTGAATTTCGAGTTGATGGAATACGAACCCATCAATGAATACCACGAACTCGATCGGTATATTCGGGAACGCATGGTGAATACAGAGAGGTACTACGTGTTCCTTGATGAGATCCAGGAGGTCTCTGGGTTCGAGAAGGTCGTGAATTCGCTGAACGCGGAAGGTAATGCGGAACTCTTCATAACCGGGTCCAATTCCCGTCTGCTGTCTGGGGAGCTGGCGACCTACCTGACAGGAAGGTATTACGCTATCGAGATACTTCCACTCTCCTTTATGGAGATCCTGTCCCTGGATCCGAAGGACGAGAGAGAACAGGCACTTTTACGGTATCTCAGGACTGGGGGGCTTCCCGGCATCCTGCACTTCGAGATAGAGGCCATCAGGAGGAACCACCTGCTTGATATGTACCAGTCAATCCTCCTGAAGGATATCATCGGACGCTATCATATCAGGAATGTTGACCTGCTGCAGCGTTTCATGAGGTGTATCATGCATAATATCGGGCAGACCTTTTCAGCAGGGACGATAACGAAATACCTGAAGAGTGAGGGCCGCAGATTCTCCAAGGAGACGATCTACCAGTATATCGATGCAGCAAAGCAGGCGTACCTTATTCACGGGGTACCACGATACGACATCAAGGGCAAGGAACTGCTGAAGACTAATGAGAAGTATTTCATCAATGATCTCGGGTTACGCAGCCTCTTCTTCGATAATGAGCAGGACATCAGCCAGGTCCTGGAGAATCTGGTCTACCTTCACCTGAGGGGAAAGGGCTATGAGATCTATATCGGGAAATACCAGGAGAAAGAGGTCGATTTCATTACCGTCAGGGCGAATGAGAAGCAGTACATCCAGGTAGCCTATCTTCTTGCAGAACCCGCGACCATCGAGCGGGAGTTCTCTGTACTGGAGCAAATCGATGACAACTACCCGAAACTGGTACTCTCTCTTGACAGGGTCAATCGCTCGAGGAATGGGATCATCCACAGGAACCTCATAGATTTCCTGCTTGATCGACTCGTTCACGGTATCGAGGGGTGCTCGTAGTCCATCTGAATATCTTGATTATGTGTATCAAATGCAATTTGTATTTTTTGATTATGTGTAAATTATCGAATTTGAATTTCTTGATTACGTGTGGTATACTGGATTTGAAATCATTGAAAACGTGAATTAAAGGAGTCGACCATACGCAATGAGAAGAAAGATATATGCAGATATGGTGGCATGGAAACAGGAGGAAGATGGGCGAACAGCATTGCTGATCGAGGGTGCCCGGCGTGTAGGGAAGAGCTATATCGTAGAAGAGTTCGCGAAGGCTGAATACAAAGCCTATATTATGATCGATTTCAACCGGGTCAGCACAGAGATCACAGATCTCTTC
Source organism: Spirochaetia bacterium (assembly GCA_963677595.1). Lineage (GTDB taxonomy): Bacteria > Spirochaetota > Spirochaetia > CAKZLE01 > CAKZLE01 > CAKZLE01. The sequence goes on along the minus strand of OY782041.1, from coordinate 3,142,737 downwards.
AGGAACTATGCCGACGATCTGGAGACGTTCTTCTTGTACCTTTCAAATTACTACAATGTAAAGCTGTATGATCGAGATACGCTGATTATCCTTGATGAGGTACAGCTCTGTCCAAGAGCACGGGCAGCGATAAAATACCTGGTGGCTGACGGTCGGTATGATTATATAGAGACCGGCTCCCTCATGAGCATAAAGAAACATGTACAAGATATTGTTATTCCTTCGGAAGAACATCATCTTTCCATGTTTCCCATGGACTTTGAGGAATTCCTCTGGGCTCTTGGACATGACACCATGATGGACTTCATCAGGAAATGCTTCAAAGACGTGAAACCCCTGGGGCAAGCCCTTCATCGAAAAGTCATGGACTATTTCAGGCAGTATCTTATCGTGGGAGGGTTGCCCCAGGCAGTGGAGACATATGTGATAACCCGTGACTTTACCAGGCTAGACCGGGTGAAGCGGGATATTCTTGCACTCTACCGATCTGACATCGTGAAGCATGCTGAAGGCTATGAGATGAAGGTCTTACAGATCTTTGATGCTATCCCTGCACAGCTTCAGAAGCAGAACAGGAAGTTCAAACTGTCATCGTTGAGAAAAGAAGCTCGCATGCGGGACTATGAAGATGCATTATTCTGGCTTGGCGATGCTATGATCACGAATATGTGTTATAACTCCAGTTCCCCTGATATCTGCTTGAGGCTCAACATGGATCGTATTAGGCTCAAATGTTATATGGCAGACACAGGGCTTCTCATCAGTCATGCATTTGATGAGAACGACATAGTGAGTGAAGAGATCTATAAAAGAATCCTCTTCAACAAGCTGGAGACCAATCTGGGCATGATCATAGAGAATATCGTAGCGCAGATGCTGGCAGCCAGCGGCCATAAGCTGTATTTCTATGCTAACCCATCCCGTGATGATGCCTCCTCTCGTATGGAGATAGATTTCCTGATTGCGAAGAGCAGGATCAGCAACAGGCATACCATCTCTCCAATCGAGGTAAAGTCAAGCAAGTATTATGAACTGAGTTCTCTGAAAAAGTTCAGGACCAAATATGCACAGCAACTGCATATTCCCTATGTCCTGCATACAGGAGATGTGAAGCAGGAAGAGGGTATCACCTTCCTTCCCCTGTATATGACTCCATTGCTGTGATCTGCTCGTACCAGGCATAAGGAATAGGAACATTACGGGGGATGAAGGGCCCATACTGCTATCCGGGATATCCCATAATGCGGAACAATCTGATAGGTATGCATGCTGGACCCCAAGGTAAAAAACGACATGCGAAACTGCCCAGGATATTCCCTGTGATAATCATCTGCTATACGTTCCGAAGTACACGTACACGGCCCTTGTTTCAAATGTATGGTATCATGATACAACAAGTATGCTACCATTCGAATTGCATGAGTCACGGTCCTATGGAGGGTGATAAAATGAAAGATGAATATGATTTCTCGACCCTGCGATCCCGAAAGAACCCATATGCGAAGAGACTCAAGAAACAGATCACGATACGACTGGCTGATGAGACTGTTGCATACTTCGAAGGGTTGGCTGAAGAATCAGGAATACCTTATCAGACCCTCATAGGTCTCTACCTGGAAGATTGTGCACGGAATAAAAAGAAGCTGGAAGTAACGTGGAATTAGGAGGCATGTTATCTCACTGGATACAACTATACTAAGGGGAGTCTCCTGACCCGGATGCCTTGTTCCGTTACACTGATAGCTGCTCCGCTTTGCAGGTCATCATAAGCAGACTTCATCACCGTACTTATCAGTTCGCCTAGTCTTTCTGATCTCAACCCCTCGATCCGGATACGGATCACTGATGGTTTATTGCCTGCTGAGGATGCAAGTATCGCATGGAAATCGGAATCAAGTGTGACAACTACGAGAGATTCGAGAAGTGCTTTTTGAATGATCTCCAGATCAGTTGCGGCAGCCATACCAATATCACCGACATGGATGGATTCAATGTGTCTATCTTTCAATCTTGCGACAGCAGAACGCGGCAGTCCCTGATCTCATAATAATTTCATGCAGTCAAAATATCTATTATCTTGTCGTCCATGCTGGCTGCAGCATATTCCAATGCCTGTTTCAGGTCCTGCTTCTCTAATTCAGGGTAATCTTTGAAGAGTTCAGCTCTATCCTCATATACAGCAAGGATCTCAAGGACCCGTTTCACGGAAATGCGTAGATTCCTGATACAGGGCTGCCCGTTCAGCACATCAGGGTTTCTTGTTATTCTATCAAACATAGTCTAACCTCGCTTCTACCATACCGTATATTGTGGTTTTTATAAACCGGGACTTCTTACATCCTATCAATTCTTCAGATACCGCTGCTGCCCGGATGCCCCCTTCTCTACCACCGAGACCCCGCAGTCATGCATGCCGACATAGCGCAGGAACATGGAACCGAGCATGAGCCGGTCACCTTTAGGAAGCCGGTTCCACAGGTACCCTTTGAACAGGTCCTTCACCAGGAAGCTCTCCCCTTCTCTCAGGTTCCCGGTCTCCTTGACGGCAGTTTCCAATAAGACGTTCACATCAACCATGTACGGTATCCTCCTGGCTGCTATATCAATATTGTTCTTCTTATTGATATAATAGCCTATAAAGGAGAGATGGGCAATCCATGTTCCTGTACCTGCAAGAGGTAGCATGTGAAGGGAGTATACTCATCGGACAAGTGTGTTAAGTCAACACAAGTAAATTGCCATACTGTTAGATCTTATTTATGCATTTGTCTCCAGATATGCCTAACAGAGGATGGAAGTTATCAAGGACTTACCTGTTCAGCGTCTCATTTCCTCTAGAGCTGATGAGACCAGCGGATATAGTTCTTTACCAAGTTTGAAGACTTCTGTAGATCCATAAGCAACACCGTGCTCGTCTGTCTTGAAATATGTTTCAGCATTGAGAATAGCATCAGCAATATGAATCGGGTGTTTTCTGCTGTCAAAGCCGCCGGGGATTTCTGCATTCACATAATTCTTCCAGGCTGTACAGCCATCCAGGATGATATTCCCAGCATCTTCAGATGCCATATGGTAGTATAGCCATACTTCAAAACAGGGATTGCTTTGCGCAACATGCCAATTCATATGTGTTTCACACCCCTTCCGCAATCCGTCGATATGAGCGTCCCACTCATCCGTATCAATGACGAACCAGACATGGTCTCCCACCCCGATCTCATATGTTGAAAGTGAGTCCTTTCCAGAGCCTTCAATATCTTCACATGCTTGCTGATACAATCCTGATGGAGAATTGTTCCCCTGCGAGTCAGCTTTCACCACTTCAAGCTTGATCCTGGAACTGAGTCCTTCGAAATAATGAAAGTACCCTGGTTCTCTCTTACTCCCTTCGCAATAGATCACATACAGGGTCGCATCTCTATCGGGTTCTTTGCGAGCATACGACCTACTTCTTAAAATCATATGCATCCCAATTCAGATCTTTCAGATTCGCGAGAAATGGTATGGATCCGTACCGTCCAGAAAGGTATCCCTTCCTGATATCTTTCGTGTTGTGTTCCTTGAAGTCACAGAGAGCATAGAGATCGGTACTACCTGAATTATCTTTCTCGATGAACCAGATTTCATCCTGACGGAAAATCGCCTGGTCAAGCAGATTTGATTCATGTGTTGTGCATATGAGCTGGCCAACGGTCTTATCGTCGGCTGAGAATTTACCAATGAGTTCCTTTATTAAAAGGGGGTGGATACTTCTCTCGATCTCATCAATAAAATAGGTCACATCCCTTTTCAACAGGTCGCTGAACGCAGGAAGATAGTCCATCAACCGTCTCGACCCATCGGATTCCTCCGAAAGGTCAAACATGACAGGATTTCCGTGCTTCGTGATGTGCTCGGTCTTCAACTGTTTAACGACTACCTCGCCATTTTCTTCGACAACTACCAACTCCTCACCCTCGTCATTCATCATACCAAGGGCCGTATGTGTGGATTCGCTCAATCTATCCATAAGGTTTTCCATGACTGTCTTATTATCATTCCCGAAGTATTCTTCAATCGGTTTCGTCACAGTCCTCAGTGTATGGATCCCAACACTGAAAGAGCACATGATCTCCTGTGCATATCGCCTGAACTCCTCATCACTATCCAGTCTATGGGCAAGTCCGCCAGAACGTACGTTTGGGGTGATGATCACGAGTTTCTGCTGAAACCACTCATACGCCCGCCCTGCATCTGAGAGCTGCTCATTCTCCAATTCGGATATGATCTTCAGACAGGTCTTATTCTGCTTTATGAGATTGTTCTCAAGGATCCCTTTCAGCACACGGCCTTCTTCACTCTCAAGGAACTCTTCGGATACCTGCAGCGCAGTCTTTCCCTTTTCCAGGGAGACACGTTCGAAGACAAGCGTATCATCCTGCTTCCCCAATCCAGAGATATACAGCTCTTCCTTAAGGACCGATTGCTCACCAATCTCTAAAGCATACAAATAGGGGACATCCTGATTGATGAACTCAACAGCCAATACCATGGGTTCAGTTCCGGAATGGAAATGTTTCATCCTTCGTAGTTTTATCGGGCTGGGGAGGTCTCCAGAAACGACTATATCCTGCAGAAACATGAGGGCCCGGATGAAGTTCGACTTCCCAGCGCCATTCGCACCATAGAACGAGGCCAGCTTAAGCAGGTCTATTCCCTGTGTATGGTATTTATGACTCTTCAGCCGCGAGAACCGAGGAGCGGGAATCATATTGAATTCTTTCTCATTCCCAAATGAATAAATATTGTGCAGCACGAATCTGATAAACATAGGCGTTATTTTATCACTTTTTCTTTCCTTATACAATATTTTTTACGTTTTTTCTATAGTTTATACTTTTTTATGTGATTATTTCACTTTTTGGATACTCTAAGATAGGGTTTACCGTTAGGATGTACGGATTCCCTACAGTTGGGAGTAGTATGAAGATAATAATGTTGGACAGAGAGAAAAATGATACAGGTAAAGGCTGCGTGTTGGGAATAACCATAAAGAAATAGCGGAACGCTCATTTCAGCAAGCAAGTACCGATTATGCAGTGGTTACGTTTATTTCCTCCTCAAGGTTTCACTGTATATACCGGTCTCACCACGGTGGTGAAAGTATCGTATTTAGTGAAAGCGTTCTGTATATAGTATTATTGAAACGTTATTGTTTTTGTTGACACGACATTATACCTGTGATAAACCTGTTGTAGAGAGACAGGAGGAAATGGGTATGGCAAAGCAGGCCGAAGCTCTGAGAGCAGAGACTATTGAGAATCTGAGTTTTGCACAGAATTTTAGTACAAATAGCCTAAAATGCAGTTATTTCCTGTAGATATAAACACATATCATTTGACAAATCCTCCTATATGTAGTAATATTTTAGTACATATAGGAAGGTGTTATGCCAAGACCAAAACGATCTGACGGAAGAAAGCCGGTTACATTGTTCAAGACAGGAAACTACCGGTACGCTGTTACTCAGGAAACGGTGAAAAGCCCCAAGACCGGGCGGTACACGCATCCCAAGACAATTTGGGGATCAGTCGATCACAACCTGGTCTTCACTCCCAATGCACGGTATCTCACCCTTGATGAGAAGGATCGTACGGCACTGCTTTTCCCTGAGGGCTGGGACGTGCAGTCGTTGCCTCCTTCTGTGCACAAGAAGCCAGGCCGGCCATCCTACACTGGAGAGTCGGTTAGCCAGCTCTATGGAGCTGTGATGCTGTTCGAAGAAGTCTCCAGGTCCTGCGGGCTTACTGAAGATCTGATTCATATCTTCGGTGAAGAGAAAGCTGCAGAGATGAGAACTCTTGCCTATTACAATATCCTGCATGATGACTGTTACAATCATCTTGAGTCTTGGCAGAAGATCGAATGGTATCCTTCACCGAAAGTTCTTACTCCCTCCTGTATTACCCGAATCACGCAGAGCCTCAGTGAGGATGACAAGCAATCGCTATTCGCTCTCAGAAGAAGGAGAATGACCACAGATGCATGGTGTGGAATAGATTCAACCACCTACTCCTATTACGGCCATTCTCTTGCTGAGACCCGTTGGGGCCGCAATAAGGAACATGATCGCCTGCCACAGTTGAACCAGCTGTTCATCTACGATATTTCTCAGAGCATGCCGGTCTATTACCGGCGGATGCCGGGGAATATGCCAGATGCACGGACACTGAGGACCACACTCAAGGAACTGGAATTCGCAGGATTCAAGAATGCCCAGCTCATACTGGATCGCGGGTATCTCTCGAAGGAGGGAATAGAACTCCTGGTAAAGAAGCGGATCAGTTTCCTGCTGATGTCAAAAACAAGCGCACATGATGTAAAAGAGGTTATCTTCTCCCTGAATCCTGATGAGATTACCCAACCGGCACACTGGATACCTGATCATGGGGTGTATGGAGTAGAATCAACCTATCCATTCACCGTGACGGTGAATGGAGAACAGCGGGAAGCTGCGCCTTTCAGACTCTGTATATTTTTCGATCCCGAACAGCAGGGGGCCGACAGGAAGGTGCTGGCGCAACATATCCATGAAACTGCTGCCAGTCTTGATACCCTGATGAACGACCGAGTGGTTCTTGACGATAAGACCTTGAAGAAACTGCGTGAGTATTTCAACCTCACCCTCGATACAAAGAAGCAGATCATCGTTTCCTACGAACCAAATGAGAAAGCCATGCATTCGTATTGGGCACTCTCCGGATACTTTGCCATTCTGTGTTCACGCGTGAAGAAGAAGGAGTATCCTCTTACCTATGTCCTTGATCGCTACAGAATGAGGGATGAACAGGAGAAGTCCTTCATGTTTGTGAAAAGCGAACAGAATGGAAGGCGATTACGTACCAGCACCGAACCAAGTACAGATGGGAGAATGCTGATCCAGTTCATTACCCTCACGATCAATGCAGCCATACATCGCGTTTATGTCAACAACCCGCAACTGAATAAACGCTTCCCGACAAGGAAGCATATGGTTGAGGAGATGCGGGGTATTCGTCTTATCCGACACCCAAAGAGAGCGAAGATCATTACCGAATTCGTTGGCATGCAGGTTGATATATTCGACGCCTTCGGTTTCGAAATACCTCCCCATTGCCGACCGGTATCACGTCCAAAGAAGAAGAGAAAATCCTGATTCAGGGTTTGTACCAAAATTGGTTGCAAAACTCAGGTGAGAAGGTAGTGAGTGTGTATACAAGAACCGAGTCTATCAGTGAGACTTCACTGCAGACGGAGATATCTACGACGAAGGTGAGAAAGATACTCATCACCATAGGATTGTGGTCAAGTCCGCGATCCCTGCAAATCCAGGAACTGGCTGTTCAGGGAATGACGACATCAGAGATCGCGGAGGCCCTGCAGATCAGCACAACGATGGTTCAGAACTATCGGCCGTATGAGAGGGGGTTGTATGATGAACCGGGGAAGACAGACACGGCAGTAAGAAGCGAGAAGTATCGCGAGCGAAATCGCAGGCATGCGAAGCGAAGTCGTAATCGGGAGCAGCCGGTACGAGATGCTTCCGGTATTTCGGAAGGGATACCAACCCAGAAAGAGAAGAGCTCCCCGTATGCGATGCACCTCCATCTGGAACTGCGTGGGAGCCAACTTAACTCCATGTCGGCTGAGGAAGCAAAGGTCCTTACTACATACGGGGGTGTCAAGAAGTCCATCTCCCGGGACATCATGGTCCCCTCTTCATTAGTCCTGCATCAGCTTCATTACCTGATCAACATGGTCTTCGGTTGGACGAACAGCCACCTGCACAGCTTCCAACTGCCGCTTCCTTTGTATCAGGTACTGACGGAGGGAAAGCTTCTCGATATCGCACCGGTATTCGGGTATTACCTGCAGTTCCCGAACATTACATTCGCTGATGCTTTCTGGGATGACGACTATGACGAATCAAAGAGTCCAAGGACCTGGATGCGATCGAAGTATCTGAGACCGTACGCATATGGTGGGTATAGTGAGTATTGGATAGAGAACCAGGTCGAGATTCATCAATTTGCAGAGCGTTTTCCGATCCTGCATGTGCAGCCGTTATGGCCGGTGACTGAAGTAGAACCCCGGGATGTCCGATTCGAGGAGGCAACGCTGCAGGAGTTACTGGATGCCGTCACGTTCGATGAGGGGATGCCTGATGTGCTCAAAGAGAGCCTTCGCATGCATGAGATCCTCTCATTGCAGCCCAAGGCTATCGAGTCGGCAAAGGCTGACGCCCTGGCTGTTGATACGGGCTTGATCCAACAATACCGGCAGTATCGCGACCAAGCACTCACGGCAGCGAATTATGATAGGGCTGCATGCAATCGTGCTTTGGTGCAGATGGAGCGTCTTCAGAAACAGGCTGAACCGAAGAGAATCATGCCGATCTCAACTGAACTTACCTATAGTTATGACTATGGTGATGGATGGGAGGTTGAGATCTCACTCATTAGGGAGTTTGGGAACGATACCCAGGCCGTGGAAGATGAGACTGCAGCTCGAGTGATTGCCGATCGCAAACCGATCTGTATCGCAAAAGATGGCCTGAATGTGCTTGATGACTGTGGGGGCATGTCTGGCTATATGAGAATGCTCCAAACGATCCATGGAGATGATAGAGACGAAGCAGCTTTTATGAAGGATTGGGCACGAGGTCAGGGCTGGACGGGAAGGAATGTGAATCCGAAGAATATGACCTAGATTCGAAAGGAATGAGGAGAGGTCTGATGTAGTTCAGCATGAAGTATTCCCTGTGAAGCCGGTCTCCTGTCAGGAGGCCGATTCCACCGGGATCCCTAAACAATTCGTTCACCAGGCATCCCTCACCTTCCTGCAGGTCCCCCGTCTTATTGACGGCAGTTCCCAAGAAGACGTTCACTCCCACTATATTCGGTATCCAGCTGGTTTTTTATGGGCAACCATATTGATATTATACCTTCAGAACGAACGAGGGACGTAGCCCCCTCTGTGTCAAGATATCTCTTCGAGTGCTGGGGAATTCGCGGCATATATAGTCAGCATAAGTTCACTATCATCGATCAGGCGATATTCCGGAAGACTTCCCGAAAGTTTCTCGCTCTCAGACAGAATGATGGGAACACCTTCTCCCCTTCGGTCCATGAGGAATCTACGATCACTAGACATGCTTACCGAGGGTAAAGGACAACGGGCTAGCAGACTAGTAAGAAGTTCGTTCCGATTTGCTTGACGCAGGGAAAGACTTTCGATTGTCATCGTATTAGGAATAGTCCCCGGGGAGAAGATTTCAAGGCGATCAGAAAACATATGGAGCCGGATCTTTGATCCTTGAATAGAATAATCCCTATGTGCTACGGCATTTACTAATGCCTCGAAAACGGCCTGCATCGCGTACTGCGGGATGTCCCTTCTTGCGGGTTCTTTCACCGCATACACCCTCATATTTCGTTCAACGAATGCATAGGCATCTGCAATCTGCTTATCCAGCGGTCCTGTCACGTTCTTCGCATCCAATTGATACGAGGCATTCCTCTCTCTTCCCCTATAGGCAACCACCTGAATGAATGCATTGGTTATATATTCTTCAGGGTGCTGGCAGGTCATCAGCAGTCCTCCAACACTGGGACAGATCTTGCTGTCTTCATCATGAGTAAGGAGCTTCAGCTTGAGGAGGAATTCTTCATCCTCCTTGGGAGAGAGCGGAGTTCTGAATTTCTCCCATAGTATGCTATCAAGAGATTCCCGAGGAGCTGTAGTAACCGACTGTTCATCAAAGCGAATGATCCTCGCCTGGCTACGCTGCTGAAAGAGCCTGGCCAGGATCTCAGGGGTCATCTGCCGTTTTGAGCTTCCTATTCGGTGAAAATACCCACTAGGACTCTGGTGCACAAACAAACTTCTGGGTACGTCGATCCTGATAATAACACGCTCTACACTATCTTCAGTTATAACAGGTATCTTCTGAATCCTGCAAAACAGCTGTGGTGTGATTAGATCGTTGCATATGCCTCGTACCCAGGTTTCCACGATATCTAATTTGTCCACGGGGATTCCAACAACCGTTTTTGACTTGTCATCTACCCCGAGCACGAATACCCCATTGGCAGTATTTGCCATTGCGGCTAATTCATCTGCCATACTGTTTCGGTGGGGTTCATTGACTTGCTGCCCTTTATATCTCAAATCCTTCAACTCCAGTGAGGAGTCTTCACCGAATCGTATCTGTCTCAGCAGCTCAGCTGTTGTTTCGAACATCATTGTACCTCTCAGTTCTTATTCGTGCATAACGCTTATCGAAGGCTTCTTGTCCGCCCTCCATAATGTTGCATATGGACTCTCTGACACCAGTTTCTTCCAGCCCACCCTGCAAGTCAATCTGCACCTGGCCTCTATCATATTTCAAGACATGTACCAGTTCAGAATCTCCGTTCACAACGATGTTCGGGTTATGGGTTACGATGACTAGCTGCCGCCTTTTCTTGTTTTCTTTAATCTGCGAAACTATCAGGTCATAGATCAATGCGTTATCAAGGTCATCTTCTGGTTGATCTATAATCAACGGCTCATCACCATAACTGAGAAGAAATGCCAGAATTGCCGCTGCTTTCTGCCCGGCAGAACCTTTCTCCAAATCTTCGAACTTTCCCGAAGAGGTATCCTTTGAATACCTGACCCTGAGAAGATCCTCAGGCCACCAAGCTTTAAGCTGATCAAAAACTGCTGGTTGTGTCTCAAGCACCTTTTCCAGGCGATTGGCAAAGGCTCCATGGTTTGCAGTACTGACCCTGTTGGCGATATTAAGGGTAGTGATCTTGATTTCGGAAATAAGCTGGGGGAGAGATGTATCGGGTTTCCCAAGGTCCTCCCAGTTCTTCAATGGCCAGAGTAATCCCTGTTGGTTATCTCTGTCAAACACCGAACTCTCAAATTTCCCGGATTCAAGATAGAGGAGGTCTCGGTATTCCTCTTCTAAAGAGCTCAAATCTCCATACTGAATCAGTTCCATGCGCACGTATGGATTACTTCCTATAACCTCGTTAAGAAAGTTTCTCCTCCTTTCGAGCAGTTCACCACGAAGGCTCTGTAGTCTTGTCAAAGATTCCTCAATCTGAATCCCTGTTGATGTATCATCCTCACGGACAGAGTCCAGCCGGTTCAACTGCTGCTGCAGTTGATTACGCTGTTGGACCCATTCCCCATACAGAGAAAGACTTATGCGACTGTTTTTCTCTTCATATTCCCTCACAAGGCTTTCATACGCACTGATACTATCCTGCCCTGCATGATACCATCTACTTGAAGACATATTCTCGGCTCTTTTCGCTTTAAGAACATCAACATCTTCCGCAAGGTTACCCAGTGCAGTACTGATGCTCTGCAGTGCCTTGGATGCTTGTTCGTGAATCAATCGGATTTCCTCGGTTGCCTCATCGTTCTCATCAAAAAGATGGGTTGGGAAATCTGAGAATTCTGCAGCAGAAGCGAGGTCCCGGATACCTGACGAAAGATAATTGAATATGTGATCGTCGGGCAATGAGTTCTTCTGCTGACTATACTTCTGATACTTCTTGAGTATCTCACCATGCCCATGAACCTCATATTGCTTCAGATCATGTTCGACGTCCTTAAGTCTTATACGTAGATTTTTCTCTCCAGCCAGCTGTCGTGACAATTCCCTCTTTCTCTCACTCAGTTGAAGGAACCGGCTTTTCTCCTGTTCCCACTTGGCATCCCATTCGGATCGATTAACCCTCTGAGAACGGTCGATTATCTCCAAGAGTCCACGCGAATTCGACGCCAGCTCATTGATCTGTTTCTGACTAAAGATACTGAGCGGGAATCGTTCAACAATATCGCCGGGGTCTACTGTCTTCCACAAGCCCGAGATCTCCTCTTCAAGCACATTACCTTGTCCGGTGAATCTCCAGAAGAGTCGATACTTCTTTCCACGACGATGGATTTCCAAGATTATTTCAGTGTCATTCAGCATGACCCCTTCTTTATGTGATGTCTTCATGAACTTATCCAGTTCATCTTTGATCCTAGGGGATTCTACAGCAAGGTTACGGTCTTGCCGTGAAGCTATCCGTATAGATTCAATTATGGTGGATTTCCCAGTGCCTCGGCCGCCAATAAGAGCATTGAAATGAGGATGAAATGAGATATGGAAGGGTTTACCAGAAACTCGTCCACAATATTTCATATTCCTGATCATGAGACTCATCAGGTATGTACCGGGGAGTTGCTCAGGAGATTCTGACCCATTGTAAACGCAGAACTCGTAATCCTGAAGCGCCAGTCTCAACCCCTCAAGGGTAGGAGAACTCATCTTAACCCAACTGAAGTAGCGCCCTATCTCATCGGGAGTATGGGCATCGGAACCTGCCAATTTTGCGAGTTTGTCTACTTTCTTTCGCAAAGAGGCATCAGCTTTATCGTATGCATTGAGATTGCAGAATTCCGCTGCCGAAACAGCATCAATGCTATTCTTCGTTTCAGGTGAGAGTGTAGATATTCCTTCAAGCAGTCCCTTTTTCCCATCGATATGAGCAGGGATGGGCAAACCTCCTTCTTGAATTATTATCTTGATAGTATCGCCAAAACTTGTGGTTGTGGCTATACTCTTATCATCACCAAACCTCGATGTGATTCCACAGGCCCCCAGAACCCCTGACACCTTATTCCTATCGCAGGCAGGATCGAAGACAGCCAGAAGATGAACTCGACGACTGCTATCGGCTATAGTGATCTCGACACCCGGGAAAATTGTGAGATCCCTGTACCATTCGGGTTTCTTATCAGAATCATGCAATGTACTATTCGCGCTTTTCAATTCATCAATCCAGTCTCCCGAGTTATGGTCACTGATAACAACACAGTCTAGTCCTGATTCCATAGCATTTTGGAGCCATGTCTCAGGAGAGATTCCCTTCAAGGACCCATTGCCTCTTCCATAATCATCGGACTTAGGAGTATGCGTATGAAAATCGAACTTCCACCATCGACTCCCCAAGATATTCCATTGATCCACTATGGCACTCCCTCCTATTCTATCTCTTACAGGTCTGATTCATCCATTCACTTTGAAACCAACTGGGTTACTCACGGTAAAGCTTCCCTTTTATCTAATCTATAGTAACGGATTTCTTTTAGAATCTCTATCAGGTTATGTATAATTCGAATTCTACCCCAAATTATAACATATTATGAAATAGCCTTCATCAACATAACTCACTTTTCAGAACGAACGCACGATAGGAGAATTACAGATTTGAGAACGTTTGAGTCGGTTAGGGGCATTCGAAAGGCTGTCCCATTGGTTGATACAGGAAGCAGGTAAATGGTATGAGCAGCTTCATCAGTGATTGTTACGGGGGCACCGATTCCTTGCACTCATACTTCCCGACAAAACGAAGGTTATGAACCCGATTATGAACCTGTCACCTTTTCAGGAAGTCGATAATACAAGGACTTCCCAACGGGTCTTTCACCAGGCAACACTCCCCTTATGAAAAGCTTACGGGTTTACCGACGGCAGTTTCCAATAAGATGTTCGCATCAGCTATGGAAGGTTCTTTCCTGACTATCATATCACGAGTACTCTTCTTAATGCGGTACTATCAAAAAAATATCAAGTTAGGCTATCCACATCCCGGGCAGGTGTGTGAAGGGTCCCACTCATCAAACATGTGTGGTTAGTCACCACACATGACTCGTCATACCAAGAAACTTGAAAGAAAATGGGACTTTCTCTTTCTTCTTATTGTTATTGTTAACAATATTACTATTTAACTCCAAAAGAAAAGGAGGGCGAATCCGCCCCCCCTCACATCTGCACAGAATACAGATTATTTAAATACTGTTATCTATTAACTCTACCTGACCCATCACCATTCATTAAGTGCTGCACGTCTACAATATTTACTTGATTAAAGTCTCCTTCTATTGTTTGCTTGAGACAACTTGCAGCCGTTGCAAACTCAATTTGTTGCTGAGAATCTGGGATCATTTCTAAGGCATATAACAAGCCCCCAACAAAACTATCCCCACCTCCAACACGATCAACTATATGAATCCTATATTCCTTTGAAAAAAAACTTTTCCCATCTTTATAAAGTAATGCAGACCACCCATTAATACTTGCAGAAAAACTTTCTCTTAATGTGATTGCAACTGTTTCACATCCATACTTTTGTTGAATTGTTTTTGCTACTTGTATATAGTCATCTCTATTAATCTTCCCCTTAGAAATCTCTGACGATTCTGCTTTGATGTCTAGCACCTTCTCTGCATCCTCTTCATTACAAATGCATATATCTACATATTTCATCAGTTTAGACATAATCTTATAAGCCTTTTCGGGTGTCCATAATTTATAACGATAATTTAGGTCACAAGAAATTCTTATCCCCTTATTTTTACAAACTCTAAATGCGGACTCTACAATTTCTGCACAATTATCAGAAAGAGCTAATGTAATTCCTGTTGTATGGAATAAATTAATATTATCTAATATTTTTTCCCAATTGAAGTCCGATGTATTTGCCAAAGATATTGCACTATCCCCCCTATCATAAATTACTTTTGACGGTCTTTGGGATACTCCTTTTTCGACATAATACATACCTAACCGAGAACCACCAGTTACAATATGCTCAATATTAACATTATAACTTCTTAGGCTTCTTTTGATCATCAAACCAAGATCATTGTCAGGGATTTTTGTAACAAATCCAGAGTCAACACCATAGTTTGCTAATGAAACAGCAACATTAGCTTCACTACCGGCAAAAGATAACTCAAAACTATTAGATTGAATTATTTTTTTGTAGCCAATGGGGGAAAATCTTCCCATTATCTCACCAAAACATAAAGTTTTTATCAATTGCAGACTCCTCATAATTTTACTTTATTATGAAATTTCTATTTTTCTGGGTTTAGTTACCATTTTTATAGTGATTGTGTTTGAATATTCCTTTAATTTTTTCTGTAGTCCTTCATTCATGGCTAACGCATCAGCTTTCATCTTAACAAATGCCAAATTTGGGTTTGCATAATCTTTAAAAATATCATCGCTATAACCATCCAAACCTGCTAAGTAAATACTTTTTACTTTTAAATCCATAAGTAATTTTATTAGCATTAAACCTGCATTATCTTCTACACAAGCAATTTCATTTGTAAGTTTGGAATAATCTACAATAAATTCTTCACCAAATACATTCTTAATATTTGATGCTACAATCAATTTTATTTCAGAATCATCTGTAATATTTCTATTCTCGAATCTCTTATTATTACTATAAAAAATATAATCACAGGATATCAATTCTGGGTGGAAATTAATTGCAATTGTTATTAAGTTATTATTATTCCTCTCTTGGAAATCTTTAATAGTTTGTCTTTCAGAGTTAATACTACTACCTGGAGCAATTATCAATACTGATTTACTTTTAAAAATGTTTTCAATTTTCTTAGTTGTAAATAACATATCATTTGAGGAAATCTGAAACTGTTCATATAGTTCCTCTATATATACTTGATTAAAAGTATTCCTCATATTTTCATTAATATTACTTAAAATATCATTAATATTTTCAATCGTTAACGTGTTTTTTCCGTTAAGATAGGTTGCATAATTGGGATGACAATTATATTTTGCTGAGATATAATGTGGTAATGAATACCCCCAATAATTTGAAAAATATATTGGGTTTATTATATCGTCAATTACTTTTAAAATCGGTATTATATCATAATTTGCTACATTATTTTCGTTTAAATATTCAAGAAAAAGTTCTGTATTTAAATTACCAGCACCCCTACCCATTCCAAAAATACTTGAATCAATTATTATTTTGCGTTTGGTCTTAATATCTACTAAAGTTTGAGCGTTTGCATATGCCATTTGAATATTATTGTGTGAATGATAACCAATAAGAATATTTTTTAATAAATTATGATCTACCAAATAGAAAAATCTAAGCAAATCATTTCTTTTCATAACACCAAAACTATCAACAATATAAAAAGCATAAGGATTAATATCATTAGCTTCCTTAATTAAAGAAACAAATTCTTCATCCGTATATGACACAGAAACCATTGGCTGCATGAAAAGTTTATAGCCTTTCTTTTTAATTGCTTTACATAATTGCAAAGCATCAGCTTTATCTCTTTTATGAAAAGCCACTCTAATCCCATCTATCAAAGATTTATTATATTCGGGTAAATTTTCTATATCATAATCCCCATAATTAATCATACAAACCAATAATGATTTTCTGATATGGTTTTGCTTATAGTACTCTTTAACGTCTTCAATATGATTATATAGAGATTGATGCTTATTCGTATCTTTATTTGTGATAAATCCACACTCGATGATATCTATATCTGATTTGATTAAATTTGTAATTAATTTTTGAATATTCAGTTCCCCGAATTCCCAATTGTTAATATAACCGCCATCTCGAAGTGTACAATCTAATATCTTGATTTTATTCACGAAATATCTCCAAAAATAACAAAATTATTTATTATCGACTTCTTATTATATTGATTACTTTTTCTAAATCCTTTTTTGTATCTACTGCCACGGTATCAGAAAGTACTTCAATAAATTGTACCTTATAACCATTTTCAATAAACCGTAAAATTTCTATGTCCTCTATACTTTCTACAGCACCTCTTGGAGATTTACAATAAAATTCTAAAGTGTCAGGTGTAAATCCATAAATACATACCTGTTTAAAAAACCGATAATCTATTTTACCCTTAGGATATGGAGCTGCACTTCGAGTTAAGAAGATACCAATCCCATCTCTATTTGTTATCACCTTTGGAACAGTAAAATTTATAACATCAACAGGGTCTTTTATTTCAGTCATAAGATTTGATATTTTAAGATCTGAATTTGTATAGAAAGGTTCTATTGCCTTCTTTATAGTCTCTGGCTCAATTAATGGTTCATCCCCTTGAATGTTTACATATAAATCAGCAGGAATTTTTCTAGCAACTTCACCAACTCTATCCGTCCCCGTTGGATGTTCACTAGAAGTCATTATGACATTCATTTTATATTGCTCACAAGTGTTTTTTATCCGATCATCATCAGTAGCAATATAAACTTCACTAAAATCATCAACTTTTTTAGCTTGGTTATAAACCCACCAAATCATTGGTTTGCCACAAATATCCGCTAAAGGTTTCCCTTCAAATCTTGACGATTGATATCGTGCAGGTATAACTCCAATTATCTTCATGCTTTAACTCCTTTCCTAATTTTATAAAGATTGTAACATTTTTTTTAAACTATAGCTCCATTTCTTTCCATTATTCTTTTCGTTTAACAAATATGAATAGATTGGCCTACTCGCTTTACTGTTAAAGTCACTTGAACTAATAGGTATAATTGAACATTTATTATGAATTAATCCAATTGCTTCTCCTAAATCATAAATACTACATGCAAAGTCATACCATGTTATTTCCCCAATATTAGTAAAATGATATATCCCAAAATTAATATCTAAAAAAACTAAGGAAATAAGGTATTTAGCAAGATCTACAGCATAGGTTGGCGCACCATGTTGATCATTAACTACAGAGATGGTGTCTCTTTCATTCATCAAATTTAACATTGTAACAACAAAATTCTTACCATATTTCCCATACAACCATGATGTTCTAACAATATAGAATTTATCCAAAATCTCTTGAATGAATTTCTCCCCAGAAGCCTTTGTCCGACCATATGCCGATATAGGGTTGACTGGGTCATTTGGGTTATAACCCTTGGGGTTTTTTCCATCAAAAACATAATCAGTTGATACATGAATAAGAATTATATTATTTTTTTTTGCTGCTAAGGCAAGATTTTTCGGTCCTACTGCATTTAATAAAAATGCTTGATCTTCATCATCTTCGGCTTGATCAACTGCAGTATAAGCCGCACAGTTAATAATATGGGTGAATTCTTTACCACTTATATATGATTCTAATACTGATAAATCTGTTATATCACAATCAATGTCTGTAGCAAGATATTGAATCCGTTTTTCATCAAGGATGTCAGTCACTTCATGGCCAAGCATACCTTTGGCACCAACGACCCATATGTTTGGATTATCTGTTCTCATAATTCTTCACTATCCAAGACGAATACTCGCCACTCTTTATCTGTTCAATCCATTCCCTATTTCCTAAATACCAATCTACTGTCATTTCTAAACCTTCTTTGAATGTTACTGATTGGCTCCAGTTGAGTTCTTTTTTAATCTTTTTACAATCAATAGCATATCGTCTATCATGCCCAGGGCGGTCTTTTACATAAGTAATAAGAGATAGATACTCCTCAACTGGTTCATTAATCTTATCTGCCACAATAGAACAGAGCTCTTTTAACAGAGTGATATTCTGCCACTCATTCTCCCCCCCGACATTATATGACTCACCCCCCCCCCCTTGATTGAGAATCAACCAGATCGCAGAAGCATGATCCTCTACATATAGCCAGTCCCTGATATTCTTCCCGTCACCATACACAGGAAGAGCTTTCTTGTTAAGCATATTCTCAATCATCACAGGAAGCAATTTCTCAGGGAATTGGTAAGGACCATAATTATTTGTACAGTTTGAAAGAGTCACCGGTAATCCATAGGTATGGAAATATGCTCGTACCAGATGATCACTCGATGCTTTTGAAGCAGAATAGGGGCTTCTCGGATCATAGGATGTATCTTCCCTAAAGAATCCTCCCTCACCTAATGACCCAAAAACCTCATCTGTACTGATATGATGAAACAGCACATCCTCTCGTCCATTCCAATATTTCCTGGATTCTTCGAGTAATGTGAAGGTTCCCCAAATATTTGTTTCAATGAACGTTCTAGGACCAAGTATTGATCTATCTACATGTGATTCAGCAGCAAAATGAACAATAGTATCAATTTCATAGGCAGTAAGTGTTGTCCGCACAAGCTCTTCATCGCAGACACTCCCATGCACAAACATATATCTATTAGGATATGATATTTGGATATCATCCAAACTGAATGCATTACCTGCATAAGTTAAAGCATCAAGGTTAATTACTCTGCCTATAAAATCTTCTTGCTTGAAAAGATACTTAATAAAATTCACACCAATGAATCCGGCACCACCAGTAACAAGAATGTTATGTAATTTCCTTTTCATTTCACTCTCCTATAACAATCTGTCAATCTCTGGTATTTCTGAAAACAAAGGATTACCCTTATCTTTATCTGATACAATAGGTTTCTTTACTGGCCACTCAACTGCAATATCGGGATCATCCCATCGTATTGCACGTTCTACTTCTTTAATATATTCATTTGTTGTTTTATATAGGAATTGTACTTTATCAGTTAAGGCAACAAATCCGTGCGCAAAACCTTCAGGTATCCAAAACATATAATTGTTATTGTCTGATAAAACTACTCCTACCCATTTTTTATACGTAGGAGAATCTTTTCTCAAATCTACAGCAACATCCCAGACAACTCCGCTGACAACCCTGACAAGCTTTCCTTGTGCATAAGGTGCTAACTGATAATGTAAACCGCGTAAAACATGTTTCTTTGAGTATGAGTGATTATCTTGCATAAAATCAACATTTATCCCGATTGATTTGAAATCACTATACTTATAACTCTCCATGAACCAACCTCTCTCATCACTGAACACCTTCGGTTCGATAATTATCAGATCTTTGATTGGAGTCTCTTTTACGGTAAAAGGCATTTTTCTGCTATCTTCCTTATTTAATCAAATCCATTATATACTCACCATAACCTGACGCCATGAGTGGTTGAGCTAATTTTTCAAGCTGTTCGGCATCAATAAATCCCATTCTAAATGCAATCTCTTCAAGACATGCAATTTTATAACCTTGACGTTCTTCAATTGTTCTGACAAAATTCGTGGCATCTGCTAAAGAATTATGGGTACCTGTATCTAACCAGGTATAGCCCCTACCCATTAGACTGACCTTTAAATCTCCTCGTTCAAGATACACACGGTTCACATCCGTAACTTCTAGCTCTCCCCTCCATGAAGGTTTTAGATTCTTGGCAATATCTACTACTGAATTATCATAGAAATATAATCCTACAACAGCATAATTTGATTTTGGATTTGTTGGTTTCTCTTCTATTGAGATTGCATTATTATGATCATCAAACTCAACTACACCGTATCTTTTTGGATCGCTAACATGATATCCAAAAACTCTTGCTCCACTCTTTATCTGAGCAGCTTCTTGAACAAGAGAAGCTAAATTTGCACCATAAAAAATATTATCACCAAGAATTAATGATACCGAATCACCACCAATAAAGTCTTCTCCAAGAATAAAAGCTTCTGCAAGTCCATTTGGAGCTTTCTGCTCACAGTAAGAAATATTGATTCCCAATTGGCTTCCATCACCAAATAACACTTGATATATTGGTAATGCTTCTGGTGAAGAAATAAGAAGGATATCACGAATCCCCGCAAGCATATGTACTGCTAGTGGATAATAAATCATTGGTTTATCATAAATTGGTAATAATTGTTTGCTAATAACAATTGTGGCAGGATAAAGCCGAGATCCTGTACCTCCAGATAAAATAACTGCTTTCATATTCACTCCTTACAGTAAATCAATTATTATATATATGTAAAAAACAATTCTAGAGCCGATTTCAAAAAGCAGATCTCCCCGTATAAATATGCACAAAGAGCTGCATAAACATACAGAACCTGCTGGAGACCCAGCATTCGGCCAGAGTCTGTGCTGAAATCTGGAGATGAGACATCCGTTCATGGTAGTTTATGCACACTGAAGCGCCCATCCTATGCTGGTGGGCTTGTGTAGAATGCTGCAGCTTTGGCTTTACGCAGCTGAATCGAAGCTCTTCTCGTCGTAGAGCTTCAGCACATTCCTCACTTTCTTCATGGTGGTGAGAAGAATGGCCAATGCTATTTCATACCGTGCCCTGGCAGCCTGCTTGTAGATCTTGTCCGGCAAGAACCCGTCCTTGAGTTCGCTGTTGGTCCGCTCGACCGTAGTCCGGGCCGTATACCGTGCAGCAGCCGCTGGTTCCAGCGGGATCGGGGCTACTCCCTGATAGGCCTTCCTGTCGATGATCACCTTCCGTTCGATATGATCCGCATAGTCATTGATGAGGGGACTGATGTAGCCCTTGTCGAGCAGAATATAGAAGAAGTCAGAGCGTTCCCGGGTCATCTTCATCAAGGGGACTGCAACCTTGCTATCATGGACCGATGCCCCGGTCACTACATAGCTCATCGGGACTCCGAAGTCATCAGTGGCAAGATGAGCCTTGTACCCGATGAACCATTGTCTCTTCCCTTTTGAGTTCTGCTTCGCTGTCAGAGAACAGCGCATCTCCAGCTTTGAGACGGTATGCTCCCAGGATTCGTGCAGATAGGCAATCCGCTCCTGTTCTTCCTGAGCCTTCCGTTTAAGATATTCCTGCTGTTCAGGAGATCCGTTCTTCTTTCTCCCCGGCTTCTTAGCTGGTTTCTTTCTCTCTTCTGTCTTTCTGGTCCGGTGTATCGGCTTCTCACGTGCCTCGATCGTCGTGCTGTCTATGCATAGATGTCCGATGACTCTATCGGTCGCTTGCACATACTCAGAGATCACACGCTCATGGAGTGCTGTAGGTGAGACGATCGCCATCACCTGACTCGAGAGCCGACTGACCGTAGCTTGACTGGGAATGGCATCAAGAGCAAGCATGTCTTTGAGATTACCATTCTCCTGCAGCAGCAGGAGAGTCTCTTTCATCGTCGGTTGTCGATAAACGAGTTTCAGCAGCTGTATGCCAAGGATACTCTTCAGTTCATATCCGAGCCTGCCTCGTGTGTGATTTCTGCTGAGAGCCTGCTGCTCTTCTGGTGTTAACAATCCCTGAACTGCCTGCAGGAACTGCAGGAATTCCCGCTCCCGTGCTGTGGGTTTTCGGAACAAACAGGATGATAGGTCCTCAGATGTGAAGAGAAGGGATTGAAGTCCGAACGTACTTGGGATAGTATAAGCCATACAGGATTCCTTTTTTTGTTTTTGTTTTTTTGTCGTAATTAAACTATAACAGAAAGGAATCCTTTTTCATATACTCATCACTGGGTCATCAAGCAGAGTGCAAGCGTCTCTCTCCTTATATCAAGCACATATACGAACCTCTCGAAGTACTTCTTATGCATATTTATACATTTGTATGGCGTTGAGCCCTATTTTGAAATTGGCTCTCTAATATATTTAATATGTAATATTAATACTTCTATCTCATATATAGTTGCATTGCTAATAACTTTAAAAGCAAACATGTTGAATTTATTTTTTTTACGTTCTTTTCTGTCTCTTTAATATCTTTTTTTCAATTATATTATTATATTGAATTATTCATTTCCAGTTTTTGTATATTTCATTCTTTCTATAATATCATGAATTTTGATATATTTTGTACTATTAATTCTCGACACGCGGCTTCCGTGGTCGACCTCTCTTCTTCTTTGGCTCAACTTTCCTGATCTCATACCCGACATCACAACCCGGCGGGATCTCAAAGCCAAACGCATTGCAGATCTCACGCTGTTTGCCTACAAAGGCTGTTATATGTTTCGCTGTTCCTGCATGCTCAATACACCGAATCGGCTTCATCTCATCAAGCATTTCAAGTGATGTAGAGAATTGCTTTGTCAACGATTGTTTCCACGTATACCGTACCTGAGAGGCCAACACCAGCGAGACATACAGGATGAAGAGCCTTCCTGTCTTTCCTTCTTCCGACCAGTTTCGCTGTCGGTCACTGACCATCTGACTCTTCATCTGCTGGAAGTACTTCTCCTGCTCATCACGAAGATTGTAGGTCTCAAGCACTTCCATGCCGCCCATAGTCAGATTGTGACTGGTAATGGAGAAGAAGCCTGACAACTCTTTGGCTTTACTGATCTTCTTGGCATCTCGCGTGTATCCAGTAATACGGTTCGCCTCTGAATCATAGCTCACGCTATAGTATTTGAACTGTTTCTTTATCTCAGCAGCAGTGTAGGGAGCATCTTTCCCGATGAGTTCATCCAACTCCTCCTGCATATCATAAAGATCATCGGCAAGCTTCTTCAGTTCCAGCGTTCTCCGCATGGGATCAAAATAGAGGTTTACACAGAGGTTCTTCGCATGCGTTATCTTGTCCTTCTGGACACTCTGTACCGCATAGTCAACTCGCTGCTGCAGATAATAGATGCCGGATTCCCGGTCATATGACATCTCTTCGGGTCTATCAGTAAATGGAGCAAGCGACTTGATCACGTTCTTCACCAAGGTTTGCTGAACCTTGGTGCACATGATCATGGCCTTCCCTTTCAGGATATAGGCCTCAAGCGTCTCTATCTTTTCATATCCACGGTCGGTCACCAAGATGGTGTCCGGGAATCCCGCATCATCAAGATCCTTGAAGATGGTCCGCAGGGATCTGCTGTCAATCATGTTCCCCGGGAATGTCCGGTAGTATACCGGTACATGGCTGCTGAGCGAGTAGACTACTACTTCATTGGTCTGGGGAAGTTTCAGCCCTTCCTTGTTCTTGCCCCAGCGGATGTCTGCAAGAGCGCTGCCATACGCAGTCCGGGACGTGGAATCAACAGCGCAGACTTCCCCCTTTTCGAGCCGGTTCAACCGTAGTCGCAACAGATCCATGCGATGCTGCTCGGTGATGCTCTGCGTCAGATGCGTAATGGCTGGCGGGTTCAGCGGTCTGTCTGACGGAGCTTTTACAATCCGCTGCCAGCGTTCAACTCGGTTATAGGTGTACCCGGTAACATAGGGAAACATGGCAAGGGTAAGGATATCGTTCACCAGGGCCTTGTTGCCATGGAAGACCTGCAGGAGGTCCTTGCGGATTCCGGTAGATTCTGCAATCTTCTCGAGAAGCCAGATATGGCCATACAGACGGTTCGTATCCTCATCTGATGATTCCGGTCTCCCCGGCGGAGGGTGAATCTCCTTGAAGGCGGCACTCACATTCCACTCAGGAGGAAACACGAGGGCCTTCCGTACCTCTTCAGATGCATAGAGAAACTTGTGATTCGGGTTGAATACAAGCTCATCGGTGACTGTACCAAAATGGACAGATTTGTACCGCTTCACCCCTGATTCAGTTTTGTACGGAACCTGAGCACGAGCGTATCGGTACCCTTGATTGATATGGAGGTTAAGGTAGATCTTGTCATCGTTCCTGGGCGGTCTGGCCATGTTTGCATCCCTCCTATTAATAGCTAATTGTACTATTTAAAAGGAGGCTTGTAAAGGTTTATGTTGTTAACCAGGAACGATTTGTGCTATTTCTAGTACAAAATTAATTAAAATTCATGATAATATAGGGTCTTGATTTAGTATATTCATACTGACTATCAATTAATTCTTTTTCCTACTATACTTATTAAAAGACGCCTTCTAAACAAAACATAACTAAGTAAATACATACTTGCCAAAATCCAACGAACAAACATGTTTCCTTCAAACAAATAGAACAAAACTATAGCTATCAAAACCCAAAAAGGCATAATTAAATATTTTTGTACTGGGAAAAGTTCCGGTTCTATCGTTTTTGAATATTTGTAATGAAGTAAGAATGAAATAGCATATGAAACGGTTGTAGTGCCAGCCGCTGCTAACATTCCATATTTCGGTATAAAAACTATATTTAATACAATATTTAACAAAGCAGATATAAGTGTATTTAAAGCAATTACTTTTGTTTTTTTATGATAATGTTCAATATTAACATATAAAGTATAATAAAAAATTATTATACTTGCGCTTATAATTAAAGGTAATAAACTGATCCCATCCCAATAATCTCGAGGAGCCAGAAGTTTTAATAAATCTGGTGAAACCAACAAAATACAGATGATAGGAATTACAATTATTTCTATATATAATCTAACCTTCTCATTAAGTAATTCAATAGATTCTGATTCCATATTTTTATAGAACCATGGGACCCATACTCCATCAATAGAGGTGATTAGCAAATTAGCAATCATACCAAAATTATAAGATAAGCTATAAATACCGGTTTCGGATGGACCTCTAAAATATGTAAGCATTATCCTATCTGATTGACTAAGAATAGTTAAAGATAATCCATGAAATATTAATGGGGTGGAAACCCTCAATACATACTTCCAATACTCCTTATTAATAATTGGGCCATCAAATTTCAGTACTTTGATAATTATTACTATTGCAACTATAAAATTAATTATTGTCCCTGTAACTATTTTACCAAGATATTTATTAGAGTTTAAAATAAAAATAATGAAAAATATGGATAATAAAGTGATTATAATATTAGGGAAAACCATTAATAATGATCTTTCCTTATATCTTAATTTCATCATTAAATACATACTATAATCCTGAATTATTCCTAGAGAAAATCCTTGAAATAAGCAAAGAGAAATTAATATATAGTACTTATTAAATGAGCAAAAATTGTAAACTAATGTAAATATTAAAAATATAGAAATAAAAATTATTGTATTTAATATGATTATCGATTTAAAAAAATTATTTATTTTACTAATATAGTCTTTGAAAGCAGCTCGGACTCCCATATGGAATGCAAAACCTATTAGAATTGTTATTATCCCCACCCAAGCAGTAAATGTATTTATAATACCATAATCGTAGGAAGATAGAACTCTTGTGTAAATGGGAATTGTTAAGAAAACTATTCCTTTATTAAATAGATTGCTAACTAAATAAAAGGATCCTGCATTAATTAGTTTTTTTTGCAAAATAATGCCCTTATAATTTCATCAATTTATTAAAAAAGTCAGTATACCTATTATATGATTCTTTATTTATAAATTTTATATATTCATCAGCTTCTTTTTTAAAAGAAAAGTTGCTATTAAATTTATTCTCTAATTCTTGATATGTTCTAAAAGTAATTTGCTGGTTCATTTTATGAGAAGGTATATCTGTATCAAGCTTATACACTGGTATCCCTTGCGTTAACAATTCAAATATCATTGTTGTTGTATGGGCTAAAACAAAGTCTACATCATAAACATCTCTATTTACACTTACAATTTCATTTTGAATATCATAGTTATTTATGTCATCTTGGGGGTGTATTCTAAGTTTAATTTTTAGATCTTTCTTCTTTGCAAATTCTTGTGCTATATCTAATAGTAATTTATTGTATGACAAAAATAAGGGCTGATCAAAAACTACTCCAAAATATTGCGTTAATGTATTAGATCGTTGAATAGGAAGTATTGCCGGATTCCCACATATTACAACATTAATTTTTGGATTATATTTTAAAAATAGATTCTTACTGTTTTCTCCCCAAACTAAAATTGTTTGAGAAGATACATTAGTATAATTTAACATGTTTATATTTGGTAAATTTTTGTAGTCAATAAATAAACCATGCTGAAGTGTTATTGTATCCCTCTCCCTAAGATTACATATTTGTACAAATAAGTTCTCTATAGGTTGAACATCCGAAAAGACCACTAATTTACAAAACTGAATCTTATCTAGCTTAACAATAACTTGAAAATATCTTACAAATTTAAGATACAAATACAATCCAACTAGCAATCTTTTTGTACTTTGTAAGGTTTTTCTTACATAACTAAGTTTTACAAAATAGTAAATATACAAAAAATTCATTGAATATTTATATTTGAGATTTATTTCTCCTTTGTTTTGATTACATGAGTTATAGATAATATTGAATAGATTATCATAATCACGTCTATTTTGCGTTTTGAGAAATAAATAATTATTATTGAAATTAGATCCATTTTTAATATTATCTTTCAAAAATAGGCTTTTAATAAAACATAATAAACACAGAGCAAATAGTTTATTATTTTTTATATCTTTACTATAGTAATAATCAATTCCCAGAACTTTGTCTAGGTTAATCTTATTTATCAGATTTTGCATACATAAACTCCCAGGTATTTGAGTGATGGAAAATAGACTCCTCAATTTGATATCTAAATAGTATTTTCTTATATTTGACTTCTAAT
Source organism: Spirochaetia bacterium (assembly GCA_963677595.1). Classification (GTDB taxonomy): domain Bacteria; phylum Spirochaetota; class Spirochaetia; order CAKZLE01; family CAKZLE01; genus CAKZLE01. The sequence continues at coordinate 3,115,650 of OY782041.1, read as the reverse complement.
AGTAATATTTAATATTAGACAATATGGAATTCACCATATAATTTTCTCAGATATGAGAACGAACACGTATATGCTTATACAACAAAAAAGAATCATAACTATAGCTTATATTAGTATATTGCAGTCTAGGATCTCTCAATTGATTAATTCACTCTTCATCCTTACACATTAAGTAAGTGAATAACTTCCTCCCAACTTGTTTATATAATATATGTTTTAATATGAACTGTACTCTTTTTAGCATAGTCTCTCTTGAAGCGAGGAATTGCTCTATATAAATGTCTTTTTCCTCAGATAGCGAATTTTTAAAGATTTTTTGAAATTTATCGACCATTTTATAATTACCAATAAAAACATTACAACGCTTCTTAAAATTGCTTAAATTATTAATATAATTTAGGAAATTCACCCTAGATCCTACCCCGCAATAATTATTAGAATGCTGTCTATAATAAATATATGCATTAGTATCATAATAAATTTTACCTAAATTACATGCAATCAAGTAAATCCAGTAATCATGCATGATGATATTACAAAAATCATATTCATTCAATTTTAATATTTTTAATAATTGTTTATTGAAAACATATGTACACCCTGATGTATAATTTTGAAAAATAGCGGTTTTGTAATTTATTTTCCCCCCAATATTTATATTCTTTTTATATAAGACTTCTAGTTTTTCATCGGTAATATATGTACTACTACAATACAGAGTGGGCTGAGAATCAACAAATTTATTAATAGCGTTTTCAAGCTTAGTCTCTAACCAGAAATCATCCTGATCACATAATGCTATATATTCAGCATCCTTTGGGACGCTTTTTATTAATTCAAGAAAACTTTTTGTTGCACCAATATTCCCAAGATCATCTTCCAAGACTTGAAGTTTTTCTCCTAATTTGTTTTTATATTTTTTTATAATTGCTAATGTTTGATCTGAAGAATTATCATCTCGAATAAAAAGCCGCCAAGCAAGTACCGATTGTGCTAAAATTGAATCAAGTAATGGTCTTAAATATGTTTGACCATTATAGGTTGACAATAATATGTATATCATATGTTTTTTGCCTCTTGATTATTAAAAATAGCATTTATTGATATATAAAAATATATTGAAAAAATTATACTCTGAAAAAGATCTAAGGAACTAATATATATGATAAATGTTATTATGGGGAAATAACTAAATAATTTTTTCTTGCAATTTTTTGAATTATTAAGTGAGGTGTAGGACCAACTAATGATTAGTAATATCAATAATACACCAAAAATCCCCCAAGAAATTAATAATTGCAAGTAGGAATTATGCGCAACATTTAGATTATAATTTTCCTGATACGCCCCTTTCCCTAACCCAAACAAAAAGATTTTAACATTTGATGTTATAACAGACCAGTAACTTATCCAGAGGTCAAAACGCCCTGATGAAAAATTTGAAGAATACTCAAATCTATTAATATAAAGCTGATAGTAATTAATTATTGTTGCTTGAAAAATAAAAAAAAATATTATTATTATACCAACTATACTAAAAATCTTTGCAAAGCCAATCCTTCTATAAAAAATAACAAATAAGAAATAAATTAAAAATAAGAAAAGTAATACCAACAAGTATGTTTTTGAAAGACTTAAAAATCCGATTAACGAAAAGATTAAAGAAGAAGCAAAATATATTGATTTACGAGTAGTAAGATGCAAGGTTAACAAATTTGCTATACTAAAACAAACCGCTAAAGAAAAAGCATTTGGGTCATTGTAACAGGCTGTGTATCTATCTCTATAACTTATACCAAAATAGGAAATAGCTTCTGGAAGTGTAATTAATACACTAAGAGCTAAACCAGAAGCATGTGAAAACACAAGTTTTCGATATGAAGCATCAATTAAATCATTGAACAATAAAGAAATAAAATATATCAACAACAATATCCAACTGAAATTCTTGATCAGAGTTCCAAGTCCATACCAATCCCCAAGTAATAGGGTACCCAATTCAACAGATAATAAACTGATAAAAAACATGAAAATGGGAAAGGGAAATGTAAGATTTGTTTTAAAAAATAAAAAGAAATATTTTATAGCAATTACTATTGATAATATAGAAATTAATGAAACATCAAAAAAAGACAGCCTATATTTGACTAAAAATGGTAATAGGAAAACAATTATATATATATTATTTGTATTGGTTTCATATAAAACAACACAAACTAAAAGCCCAAAGGAAACAAATAGTATTAAATCACTTTTTTTCTGGTTCAAAAATACCATGAAAAATACAATAGCCAAAAAAACTAATATTGCTGATATCTTTTTAATTCTGCTTTCTGTATTCATCAAATTCCCAAATGTTTTTATACAAACTTCCTATATTCTATAATTGTTCTTTTAACAATTTTTTCCCAACTATATTCTTGTGCCAATAAGTAAGATTGTTTTGCTAATTCATTATATTTATCAATATTCATCTCTGCAATTTCATTTAAAATATAATGAAAGTTATCATTTTCGAAAATGAACCCAGCATTATTATCAAAAACCAATTGTGAAAAATTGGTACCGACAGAAAGAATACATGGTATTGATTTGGATAAAGCCTCTAAAACAGCAAGTGGAAGTCCTTCAAAACGAGATGTATGAATAAAAAAGTCAAATTTTTCTAATACTTCCCATTTCTCTTGTTGGATTACTGGTCCATGAACTGTGACAATATCATATAGCTCTCTTTGGTTAATAAATTCAGATAATATTTTTTCTCCACCAGCAAAATCTGAACCATAAAAATCAAATGTTAAATTATTTGCTCTAATAAAGTCGCGCTCAGAATATATTGCATTAATCAGTATATCTAACCCTTTATGATAAATATCGTACCGCCCAAGAAAACCAATTTTCTTTGAAAATTTTTTTTTGTATGTTTTTTCTTTTGGAATTTTTATACCATTTGGAACAATTATATTGTTCAACATATTATAAGGTGATGATTCATTCTGCTCTTGTTCACATAAGAACTGTATTGCTTTTGATTTTTTTAAAATATAATTCATTATGAAAATCTCATAAATACTCTTTTTTACTCTTTTCGTTTTCCTGGCTGTTTTTGTTAAACTACCATGAGGAACAATAATAAAAGGCTTTTTTGCTAAAACACATCTGACTTGCAATGGAATAAATTCATATTTGTATATCCCATGGAAAACAATCAAATCAATTTGATTAAAGCTAATCGAAGTTTTGTTTGAAATATCATATAGCTGAATTGTATCCTTAGAAAACTCATTTTGTGCTCTGTAATGACCATTGATTGCAATAGTATATCCATTTGGTCTGGAATGATTAAGCTTAGCAACATGTAATATATTCATATTTTTTTTATAAAAACCTTCTTTTCAAATCTAAATTTCATCTAGTATTTTATGAAATCTTGTATTTTTTATATCTTTATATATAACAGTTCCTGACCGAAGAACAAGTTTATAAGAATCAACATTCTCAGTAATAACGGTGTTTGCACCTATTATAGTATATGGGTCAATACTAATAGGCCCCAGAATTTTGGCCCCAGGACAAAGGATCACATTATTACCTATTTGTGGTTGATGCCACACTTTCCCATTTATTATTTCTGTTTTCTGAAAATTACCTCCGATTGTAACATTTTGATAAATTTTCACATTGTCCCCAATTTCGACCATGTTCCCTATTACTACTCCATTGCCATGAATAAACTGTAGATTTTTCCCTATTTTTGCACCTAATTCAATTTCTATTCCAGATAAAATTTTCATTATGATCATATTTATCTGACAAATGGGCTTTAGGAATCTAAACCTACAAGCAATAAAATTATTTATTTTATATACAATAACTATTAAACGTGCCGGATTTAGCAGTGTTTTTAAAATCTTAACCATTATTTCTCTTCTCTAAATTACAAATTCCAATAAGAATATCCCTTATTTCTAAATACAGTTTTGTCTAAAATACTTCTTATATCAATTATAACCTTTTCTTTATTATCACATTTCAAAAACATTGATTCTATTTTATCAAAGTTCAAAGTTTTAAAATCCTTGTGACTGACTGCCACGATAAGACAATCGATATTATTTATTGCCGAAAAATCAACAATTTTAGATTTTAATGATTCGTTCAATTCATTAATATTTATTACTGGATCGGCTATTTGGATTCTTACCCCATAAACTTCTAACTTCTCAATTATTTCTATAATTTTAGAATTTCTTATATCAGGTGTATCTTCTTTAAAAGTTAGTCCAAGAATTGCAATCTTAGATTCCTTTATTTTTTTATTTGCTAATATCATCATCTTAATTATTTTATTAACAATATAATCACTCATCCCATCATTAATTTTACGACCAGATAAAACAATCTGACTATGATAGCCCAATCTTTCAGCTTGATAAATGAAGTAGTATGGATCAACCCCAATACAATGACCACCTACCAATCCTGGAAAAAATCCAAGAGAGTTCCATTTAGTATTCATAGCCGTAAGTACTTCATGTGTATCTATTTGCATTTTATCAAAAACTATTGCTATCTCGTTCATAAATGCAATATTTATATCCCTCTGACTATTCTCAACAACTTTTGCAGCTTCTGCTACTTTAATACAACTTACTTTGTGCACCCCTGCTTCAATAACTAGTTTATAAATTTTCTCAATATCATTTAAGCTTTCAGTTCCCACACTTGAAATAATCTTAACAATATTTTTCAGAGTGTGTACCTCATCGCCAGGATTAATTCGTTCAGGTGAATAACCCACATGAAATTCTTTACCACATTTCATATCCGATTCTTTTTCTAATATAGGAATACAAATATCTTCTGTAACTCCAGGATATACAGTAGATTCATAAACAACTATTGAATCTTTCCGTAAATTTCTTCCAACAATTCTACTGGCACTTTCAACAGGAAACAGATCAGGTGTTTTATCCAAATTAATAGGTGTAGGTACAGCGACAATAATAAAGCTGGCTTCTCTTAATTTTTTTTCATCAGATGTAAATTCGATTGTAGATTTTTTTATGGCGTCATCACCTACTTCATTTGTAGGATCTATACCATGTTGATATTGTGCTATTTTTTTTTTATTTAAATCAAAACCAATTACATTGATTTTTTTTGCAAAAGCTATGGCCAAAGGCATTCCAACATACCCTAATCCAATAATCGCAATTTTGCCTTTTTTTTTCACAATTTTATTAGCAATTTCCATGTTGTCTCCCAATACAAACTCTATAGGGTAAAAGCCCCCATTAAGTAAATTTATTTATTCACTAGTGTCCGGTTATAAATCTATTAACAGTAACTGTTTATTATCACCGGGGCCTAAATTCTTGTAATCTGAATCGCTAAGTACTTCTTTTATAGATAATTGTTCAAATGGCGTGATGCTCAAAATCTGTAAAATACTGTAGAGACTCATCCCTAAATTCAGCTCCTTATTAATTATTGCTACCATTACATACACCGAAATATCAATCCATATCTGTGTCTTCACGACATTGAACGACGTGCCGTAAAATGCCTTGATTCGTAAATGCTACTTTATCCATTTGAAAAACAGCTCAATTTGCCATCTCGATCGATACAGTTCGGTTACCATGATTGAACTCACGGTAAAATTGTTGGTCAGGAACGTATAGTATTTCCCTGTTTCCTGATCAAAATAACGTACCCTTCGCAGCTTGTCGGGGTACTCCTGTCGGGCGTAGGATCCTTCAAGCTTTATGGTTTGGTCACTTCGTAACCCAGTTGCTTTATCTACCGGGTTCGAATACAACCTTCTGAATTTCAGATTGCTTTTGCCCCGAGCAACAAAATACACCTGATCTAGGGTCAGTTGATATAAACGACTAAAATCCACATACCCTCGATCCATAATATAGAAGGCTCCTGGTTCAGAAATCAATTGATCCAGAATGTTTACATCATGTACATTTCCCGGAGTAATAGCGATATATGTCGGTATGTTTCCTCTCAAATCCAATAACGTATGCATCTTAACTGCCCCTTTATGGGTTCTTAGCCCAGAGAAACAACGATAAGCATAAATCTATTGTCGTTGAATCAAGGGCATATACCGTATTATCCAGCTCAAGGCCAAATTCATCATTCCGGTAAAGAGATCTGGCCTTGCTGATAAGGATCTGAGCAAAATCGGCATAGATTCGCCAGTCTCTTTTTCATTCGCATCTGCCAGGGTGCTGCGGGTGATGTTTCCCCGAAATCCCATATGATAGAGTTTCTGAGGAATTGAATTCAAACAGGATTCGATATCCCGAAGACTTTCCCGATAGATCAGCTGAGCAAATGCCAAACAAAGAAATTGGTTCCAGTAAGTAAAGTTCCGTATCCGATAATCTCCTTTGTAGCGTTTTACACATTTCTTGAATTCATAGGTCGGTACAAAGTCCATTATCTGGGAAAATATCCATGCACGCCTCCAGATGGTAACCCATAGGATTGAATACATGCATTATAAATCGCTATATATCGAAAAAAGTAAAAACACCTCCTATTTCTTTATATTAAAACTAGTTGCAAGATCTATCTGAATTCTTAACCGGACAGCAGTGTTATTTATAATATTTCGAATATCTATTAAACCTCGCATTTTAGCAACCAATAACTTTTCTAATCCGCTCATCTACATGAAAAAAAATATATGATAAACCGCACGTAATTGCTAATGCCTGCAAGCAGCCAGATTTACTCTCCAGACCCAATATTGCAAAATCCAAGTACAAAAAGATAACCTTAATTATAATGCTTGATATATTTTCTAGATCCATTGCATTCTAAGAAAAAATTCAATAAATATTTAAGAATATTATGCAGCACAAATCATTTCCCTTAGAAAGTATCGCTACTAAAATATGTCGGTCAAGCATGACCGAAATTAAATGAGTCAACAACCACCCCCAGAGGAGGTGGCTTGTATTAGGCCTCTAAAAGAGGCCGAATTCTTCCTGCTGAGCTTCTTCGAGTCGCTCATTCTCTTCTTGATACTTTACATATCGCCGTATCTTATCTTCATCTAACCCGAGCGTCGTAACGCAATACCCGCGACTCCAGAAGTGGTTTCCCCAATACGGCTTCTCTTTAAACTTTGGAAAACTCTTAAACAAGCTGATTGCTGTTTTCCCTTTCAGCATGCCCATCATTTCTGATAACGATAGTTTTGGTGGTACGATTACCACCATATGTACGTGATCTTCCATCACGTTCAGTTCCAATATCTCTATCTGTTTCCATTCACATAGTTCTCGTATCCGGTGTTCTACATAACTCCCTATAGCATCTTTCAGTACCCGAAACCGGTACTTTGGACACCATACGATATGGTAACTACACTGATATACTACATGCGACTGTTTCTTCCACTTGGACATGCCTTATCATATCACACTTTTCTTACGGCGTAGCCTTCATTCCATGACCACCGCCATAGGCGGTGGTTTTCCAAGGCTCAATAAACTTGTTTATTGTTTATAAAGAATAATGTGTTTAAAGTATTTTAATCCCTCAGTAATAACATTGATTGGAGATAAGAAAATCATTCGGAAAAAGCTATATGCAAAGTTTTTATATTGTTTATTTCTTTTATAAGCGATAAGCATTACTGCTTGATGTCGAAATTTTATATACTTTATTTCTTTCTTATTAAATAAATGGAAATACTTTTCTTTAAATTTGAATAATGAATTCTCACCATGTATTTTATTAAGTCCTTGTGATATACCTCCTAATTTATGCCTATAAGCTATTACATTGCAATCATTCAAATAGCAAATTTTTAAATTTGATTCAACTGCTTTAAGCATTAAATAAAATTCTTGACCCATGCTAACATTTTCAAAACCATTTATTCGTCTTAATGCCTCTGCTCTGAACATAAAGGTTGGAGTCCCAGTTATATGGTGCATAATATGATACTTTAATAAATATGTTTTTTCGTAACTTTTTATAGAAGTATATTCTCGATAATCAATAAGATTCCCTATTTCATTAAATAATTTCAAATTAGTAAATGACATATCGCAATTGTGTTTAATCATAAAAAATAATTGATTTTTCACTTTATTAGATAGATATTCATCATCATCATCAAGGAATGTAATATAATCTCCTGAAGCATGTAAAATACCAATATTCCTGGCCTCTGATCCGCCTATATTAGCACTATTCTTTATATATATAATATTTGAATTATTACAAAATTGTTTCATAATTTGATTATTTGCTATTCTATAGGGTGATGTGGGGTCATTGTCATCAACCACAACTATTTCACAATTGTCATATGTTTGATTTAATATGGAGGAAATTGCCCTAAATAAGTATTTTACATCCCGTTTAAATGTCGGAATAATTACGCTAACTTTAAAATATTCTTTTCCCATACCATTTACCTTTAATATAATTTATCAAAATTATCGACTACCCTCTACAAAACCCTCAGATTTTATAACGCTTAAAATTGTTAAGAAGAAACACTTCAGATCTAAGATAAATGATATATGCTCTGTATAGTAGCCATCTAGTTCAGCTTTAAGCGTTATGGGAAGTTCATCTCTTCCATTCACTTGTGCCCATCCTGTTAAACCAGGAAGTATCTCATTAACCCTATATTTATCTCTTTCAGCAACAAGATCATCTTGATTCCATAGAGCTGGTCGAGGACCGATAATACTCATCTGACCTCGGAGAATATTTATGATTTGAGGCAATTCATCGAGAGAAGTCTTTCTTAAAAAGCTTCCAACCTTTGTTATCCATTGATCAGGATTTTCCAGCATATGCGTTGGAGTGTCTTTTGGTGTATCAATCCTCATTGTTCTGAATTTAAGGATATTGAAATATGTCTTATGAATACCTACTCTTTTTTGTTTGAACAGTACTGGCCCTTTAGAGTCTAGTTTTATTGCTATTATAAGTATCAGGAATACTGGAGATAAAACAATCAATCCAATAAAGGAGAGGATGAAATCCGCAATACGCTTTATATGAATATACATATTACTATTCTCCCCATATCTGCATCGAAATAGTCACATAATTCAACAATTTCTGAGTTCCATCAATCAAATCAACATCATTGTCTGTTTTATAGTAATTTACTAGGGTATCTTTGATTGATAGTTTAACAGGCAAATCAATCATCCTGTTTCCATCCACCTCTGCCCCTACCGAAAACATATGATACCACTTATATAGACCATCATATAAAAAACTTTTCCTCATATCCTCAATGTCTTCATCATTTCCGCCTAGCCATGAGGGATATACCATTCCATCTGGAGTTAGATTATTCTCATGATAACTTGTTAAAGGGCTATTATACCCTCCCCCCCAATCTCCATGACGAATCATTTGATAAGACCCTAAAAGTGTGATTTCAGGAGTAAGATATGTCTCAGCTTTGATTAACAACTCATCACTATTTGGATCGAGCTTTGATGAGATTCCATAGCCATTTGTTACAAACGATTCATAAACCATATTATTTATAGTTGTATCATCAGAAGTAATCCAAGGGACTTGTGTAGGGGGATGTGTATAAGTAAAGGGTTCGATCTTTGTATACTGGGCTGTCAATGTTCCAAAGTTTGTACCCGGAATCAGGGCTTTTACCCCGGCCTGGAAAGAAAAGAGATTTCTTACTCTCTCGAACATATCAGCAAGACTAGTTGGACTGAACTCATCGATCATGAATGTCCCATAGAAGTCAGCATACTTCGGTATCGAGATTCCTGCCGAGATGCCTCCAATGATGTTATCGAAGTCCCCTATCTGACCCTGATAGAGAGATGAGAAGATAAGCGGGTTCAGGTACCCAAGTTCCATCCTCTTGGGCCATACGACTGCTTCATGAACGCCAAGATAGAACCAATCCGTTGGTCGCACATCCACTGTCTTTATTGTCACCATATTCTGCAGGGTACTGGCTGCTGAGCTGTCACCATAGTTCTCAAGCTCCCCTACCAGGAATGAATAATCCATCCAGGGGAATATCTTTGCCTGAAGGGCAAATGAGACGAATGGCGGTGCCTGTCCTGAGAGCAAGAGACTGTCTTCTCCTAGACCCCAGTTCCTCGGAATCCTAGAGAAGCTCAGCTGCAGGTGATCATCGAACAAGCTGGTGGATATCTCAGGATCCATGGTGAAGGCTATATAGACTCCTTCATCACCTATGACATTATTGAAGGGATCAAGAAGGCTGTAGGAGTACCCTTCCCATTCAGAGGTAAACGTATAGGGGGCAAATGCAATCTGATTTAGTGTTGTGAGTTTAGCTCCAGAGTATTCCTGGCCTGCTATGCTTACTTCCCCGAATCCCATATCAAAGCCATAGGATAGTAATGGCAGCTCTTCTTCAAGGTTATTTCCCATATCACCCCTAAGGTAGAGGTTGAGGAAGTCTTCTGTCCCGAAATGGAACTCATAGGCATTGAAGCTGATACCGTTGTTAGAGCTGAGCCATGCTCCCATCTCAGTATTGAGATTCTGACTGTCAGTATATATAGCTCCTGACTGGAGTATATCTTGTTGCTTCTTATAATCCCTGCTGTGGGCTTCCAGATAGTTCTTGACTATCTGGATCTCTGTCTCAGATAACCTATCTCGTTTTGTTAATAGCTGTTTCAGTGATTGTTCTACGATATGATTACTGTAGGGTTTAGCTGTCGGGAGTCGGTCTATGAGACTCCTGATCTGGGCAGATTCAAGAACCTGATATATCGGATCTGTAAGAGGTACTGATAGATGTTCTGTTGCATAGATACAGGCCGGTATAAAAAAAGATAGCATCACGATCAGTAATGCTATCTTCTGTCTACGAAATCTCATAGTTCTCCCATCTATTGCCTATGCAATTGGCTACTTATGCTTCTTTTCTCTTCTTGGTCTTCGCATCATAACAGGGAACATAAGTGCAGAGGGTCTGTATCAGTTCCGCATTACTCTTGTTCTCCTGAATGTTCGTGATGAACTTCTCAAGGAACTTGATGTCATGTCCGTTGGAGACTTTCGCCTTGAAGACCTTCGGGTATTCAGTAGGCATCGAGGTGTCCTCGCTGGTGAGCAGTTCTTCATAGAGCTTCTCTCCGGGGCGGAGGCCCGTCACGATAACCGTGGACTTGTTGTTGCCGTACCGTTTCACCAGCTTCTGTGCGAAGTCGTAGATCCTGACTGGTTTGCCCATATCAAGGACCATGACTTCCCTTCCCCGTGCTACTGCACCGGCTAAGAATACCAGAGAGACTGCCTCGGGGATCGTCATGAAATACCTGATGATATCCTTATGGGTTACGGTGATCGGCAAGCCACGTCTGATCTGCTCCTGGAAGAGCGGGAGCATGGAACCACGGGAACCGAGGACATTACCGAACCGTACGGCTACCATCTCCGTCTTCTTGGTGGAGAGTGCAGAGGCTAAGAGCTCTGCCATCCTCTTGGTGGCTCCCATGACATTGGTCGGGTTGACTGCCTTGTCCGTGGAAATGAGGATACACTTCTCCACCCCGTACTTCACTGCTGAGGTGAAGAGGTTGTAAGAACCAACGATGTTGGTCCTCATGGCTTCCTCGGGGAAGTACTCCATGAGGGGAACATGCTTGTAGGCTGCAGCATGGTAGATGATCTGCGGTTTATACTTCTCTATAATGGAATCGAGTTTATCTTTGTCCCGGACATCACAAACGACCGGAATGATATCATTGCTGAAGCCCGTGGAATAGTTGTTCAAGGACAATGACAGGTTATGGATCTCGGTCTCGTCGATATCAAGGATGATGAGCTTTTCGGGGTTGAACCCGGTAGCCTGCTTGGCAAGCTCCGAGCCGATCGAGCCGCCGGCACCTGTGATCATCACCGTCTTACCCTCGATCATCTCGATGATCGGGGCCTTGTCGACCTCTACCTGGTCACGTCCGAGAAGATCGTCGATATTGACGTCCCGAATGTCAGCTACCGAACGCTTGTCCTCAGTGATCTCGAAGAGCGAAGGGACGATCTTCACCTCGACATCGTGCTGGTGCGCGATGTCGACGATCTCGTTGATCTTGTCCTTGCCGATCTTGATCGAGGCGATGATGATCATCTTGATGTCATGCCTGATGATGGCCTCAGCGAGTTCCTCGATACCACCGAAGACTTCCTTGCCGTGGAACATCATGTGATGCTTGTTACGGTCATCATCGATGAGGCCCATGATCTTGTACTCGAGCATGTCCTTGCGGTAGAGACGCATGAGCTGGTCAGCAACCTCGCCTGCGCCGTAGAGAAGAGTTCTTGGACAATGTATGTGGTTGGTATCAAGGAAGGTATAACCGCCGGTGATCCGGAAGATGACCCGGTAGGCGATAATGGTAAGGATACTGAAGGCCCAGTACGGGATAAGCAGCTGGAGGGCATTGAACCCGTCACCGGACTTGGTGGTCATAAGTACTAACGAGCAGAATGCCCCGATAACCAGTGGGATACCCGCCTGGTAGATGAGTTCCAGGGAAACCTGCCGTAAGGATATTCTATATAACTTAGTGAAGGAGAAAGCCGCGATCTGTACGGCAACACAGACAAGGACTGCCCAGAGAGCCGGGGCTCCGGAGTGTATGTTCCAGAGATGCTGGTCGCGAATATAGTAGGCCAGCTCCCAGGATGCAAGCAGCAGGATGATATCAGCAAGGACAAGAAGCAGGTACTTACGCAATCTTCTCAGCTTGAATTTCATACTTAACCCTTTACACTTTTTGTTGCATTACTCATTCTCGCTTCGCAGCCGTGTTGCTACATTATAGCACATACTACTTAAGCGAGAGCAGCAGACCCCATATTACCGCAAAGCTTCGCTAGTGCAGAACCCCATTTTTGATGAAAAACCAGGCAACTGCTCCACTTGTTGAGGCACTACTATGCATGCCGGTCGCCGAAACTTACTCGACACACATCTCGTGTTTCATTCAAGGGGGTTCTAGTTAAACTGTTGCCGGATAAGGATCGGGTATGATATCTGCGGCTATGACGTGGCTACACAAGAACAGAAGTACCTGGCACTTCTCTACTTGAGTTTTGTAACACGTTCCCTACTATATACAAGCCACCAGTATTATACCTGACTATGTTATGCATCACACCAAGCATGGATTCTCCCCTAGCCTTATAAAGTTAAACTCATGAACGAGCTTAAAGTTACACTTCGAAGAAACGCCCGACTGCACACCCCCACCCTTATATCAGTCTAATCGCTGCAACATACACCAACTATCACAGCAGCCCTTAAACGCGATACCAAGATACACGATATGAGCGAGCATTCAATACTTTTAGTCCCACACCACTTTCTTGAATATCTTGCAAGCATAGTACAGGAATTTTGGTCACTTATCAACCCATTACTCACGAATTATGTAGTATGCTATCTTTCATATAAGCATTCACTGTGTTTTAATTTATCATTTATTTATTTTTGAGAAAAACCTTACACCCTGTATTGTTATAGTACACCGAGATAAGGATCTGCCGGTATAGGGCAGCAATCATGGGCATCATACCGCAACAATCAGGAACACCAATGCAGGCAATCAGTGTGCAATCTGGTTTCGGACAAAGATCATTGTTCACAGGGAAGAAGAAGGGCCCGCCCCAGCGTGAAAGGAAATTCGTTACCTTGAATGGGGGGGGGTAACAGGGGCGGGCCCAAGCATAGAACAATCATGTTGTTCCAAGAGGTCTCTCAACCTCTTGAACAAAGGTAGCGCTCCTGATGATATCAGCAGTGTTGATACAGCATATGGTGATCATCAGGAACAGTAGGAACTCACCCGTTTCGATTGTCATGCTTTGGATTTTATTTTTGCATTTATGTTGTGTTTTATATTTCCTACCGGGTGAGTCAATGCCCTCCTTCTTACACATAGACGTTATGATCAACAGCCTTGACAAGGCTGGAATATGAAAAAATAAGAACGGGCTCGTCCCGGATATGGTGTGTGCAAGGTAGACTTACTAAAGGTGGGTGGGACGAGCCCGGAGAAAGTGACCAGGAGTCGAGGAAGGAGATACCCGATCCCTGATCTGTTCCCGATGGCCCGATTTTGGTGTTAGGGGCCATCTTATATAGAATATATCGGATCCGCTCTCCCGGCAGGATGACTGATTCATATACAGCTTCGATCTATCTGCCGGGAAGGGTTAAAAGCAGCTCGAACCTCCTTTCTCCTTCTTTTGTTTCCTTCAGCTTTAACAAAGCTGGTAGTTCGCTAAAGAACGGGTTCATCCGGATTCCATACCGGACTGTCCTACGGTGTTCTCACCGGATAAACCCGAAGGGACACGATAACCTCATAGAGGTATCGTTTATAACAGCTCAGGATCGAAATAACGTTCAGCCAGGGTCTCAATCTTCGTCAGCGCATTATCCATCATATCGGTTGCGACCTGCAGAACATCAAAGCTCTTATTCAGCTCCTGCTGCAGGGCTTCTGTATCACACTCGAATTCAGGGTTCGAGAACACCAAATCCGAGAGTACTCCTACGTACTGATTTACCCGGCCGCAGCGCGGCAGGAGAAATATCATACTTTGAAGGGTATTTCCTGCCTTGATACTAACCTTCCCACCGACAGCGTTCGCTTGCTCAATACGTAATTTTGCCAACATCAATGCATCGATCTTCATATTTCCTAACTCCTACTAATATTCTTCTCTATTTGCTCTCTCCATGTACCGCTGTTGATCCGTATCGGCAGCAAGGGTACAGAGGACCAGGCAATCTTAAAAAACAGGCCCGTCCCCATTATGTGTCCTTGTACAACTTTTAATAGGTTTAGACGGAAACGGGCCCTAAGTGATTCCTCTCCATAATGACAGACCGACTATATGTTCCCAGGTCCATCCATCGACAGGATTCAGTTCTTCTATACATACACCTCCATTCATTCATAAAAATAATATCTTCAGCCTTTACCTTCCATTCCTTCACAAGAAGAAGAACGGGTTCACCCGATATGAACAACATACTTGTACTTTCTTAGAATCGGGCATACGATCGGGTGAACCCGTTACTACACATATATTTATTGGCACCTATTTCTATTAGCCATAGACGCACTGAACCTATAAGCTGCATGTATGATGTCTACAAGCTCATACCGGACTTTCAAAGTCAACTGTGAGACGGCATCAAGGCTTTCGAATATATAATCCATATCCTCATCGAATTCGTAAGATTGTTCTTCGTTCTGCGGGACCGCAAGACTCGTGACCATCTCTACCATCATGTCATAGATCTCACTCATATCTTTAAGATCTTCCATTGCATGATCCAATTCTTCCTGTAGATTCTTTTCGGGTTCCTCCAACTGCATTACCTGCAGTAACTGAAAGTCAGTCCTCAATTCCAATTTCATACACACAACTCTTCCCTATCCGCTGATACGCATCGTGTGAGTATCAACGGCATCTCTGTTCCTCTAGATCGCAGACACCTGCGATCTAACCAACTCTACATTCATTGTTTCCACGTTCCTCTCTTGTTAAAGAAACGAGCCTGCCCGGATGATCAATAACTCCAGGTACTTGCTTTCTCGGGCAGGCCCGAAACAAAGGTTGGAAACATTGTATTACCCAGCCCTAACAGGGCTGTATTCAACTATTCATGCACCGACAGCTCCTGAAGCCGGGCTTCAGTGAGTACGTCGGCATGGGTGATAATGCCCTTCAGGGCATCGGTGATCTCCTGTGCCGCATCCTGGATCGCAAGCAGTCTTCTGTACAGCTCCTGCACATCCGGGTTATAGGCATACATCCGGTCTTCTAGGATCAGGTATGCGAGGATGGAGAACTTCTCCTTCATATGCTCGAAGGAGGGAATATAGTCCTTCATGCAGTTCAGGTAATCATATCCGTCCTGTTCTACCAGGGTGCTCAGTTCTTCCCGTGAGCACCCTGACAGAGATGTCATAAGTTCACTGGTTATCTTCACCATTTGTTATCTCCATCTATGCCTTTCCTCATCACTCCTCATTTCCATGCTGCAGGTTTTTACCATCTGCTCCCTACCCCTGCAGCTATGGTATGCATGCAGTAGAAAAAGAAGATGGGCCCGTCCCGAGGGTTAAGCATATGCTAGTCTCAATAGGGGGACGGGACGGGCCCAAAAGGATATTTCGCAGGCTTCATCATAGGAGGATACCCGCCTGGATCTACCCCCGATGGTCCCACGATATGGTATCGCCGGACCACCTTATATATTCATATGACTCTTCCCTCACCTGGCAAAAAGGCCAATGCCCTCATTCTATTCATCGCCCTGATTGCCAAAGAGCCTGTTCTCCTGCCTTCATAGTGTATGCTCCGGTAAGAAAACGAGCCCGCCCTGCAAGTATCACGAATGCAGGTTGATCAATATCGGGCGGGCTCGAAAAATGGAGAGTAACTATGTGTGACCTACAAGTCACTACAGCCTTACCAAAGCTGTAAGCTCCTGTTCATGCATCAGCAGTATCCTCAACAGGTACTGCTGATATCCCTTCCCTTCTTTTCTTTCTCTTCCCTCCAGTAAATAACGGGTCCACCCAACTAGCAGAACGTTTGTTTTTGGTTTCTGATATACGCCGGGCGGACCCGGAGGGACAAAAAAGAAATCTATACGTGGTGGGTATCTCCCACCTCGGCCTCAACGAGGTCGACTCCAATATTCAGGATACTCATCAGTGGTAACTGAATTTCTCCGGCATCCTCTTCAGACACATATTCCGGGGATATCGTCCTCCCCTGCTGTATGCATGCATATGTACCTTACACTCCTTATCCCGTATGTGATCATATAAGATCGTAACGGGAACTCTCCTGTTTTCAGGCTGATCATCTTACACATGACACATCCCAGCCCTACAGCTGCATCATGCTTACATCACGAATTACATGAAGAAAGAAGAGCCCGTCCCATTGGTAAAACATGCGCTCGTCTCAATGGAAGTGGGACGGACTCAAGAATGGATACTGCAATTCATCTGTAGCATCCATTCCGATGGTCCCCTGTAGACAAGAACCACCTGTATATCAACAGCTCTTCTTCACCTGACAAAAGGCCAATGCCCTCATTTATTCATCGCCCTGTCTGCCAGAGAGCCTGTTCTCATACCTCCTCAGCATCACATATTCGAGAGAAAGAAACCGGACCCACCCCGTACGTACCCTAACTTCAGAATGTGTAAAATCAGGGCGGGTCCGGAAAAAATGGAGTAAACTATGTGTGATCTACAAAGAATCACAACAGCCTTGAAAAGGCTGATTCACGCTAACTCCCACAACAGAGGCATAGCGTTTCCGCTACGATCCCTGCTGCCTTAAGAACTCAGTACCCTGACCTCCGGCAGCATACCTTCGACCTCCTGTTTTCATTCTCCGGAAAGAACCGGACCCGCCCTGTAAGTACTCTTATCAGGATTATGTTAAGCCAGGGCAGGCCCTTGAAAACACATGGAGGATACTATATGTGACCTATTACTAAGCCACGACAACCTTAACAAGGCTGTATCTCCTGGTCTATTATCAGCGGTATCGTTCGTTATTGATATCGCTGATATCCTTCTCTTCTTCTCTCTCATCCCTCTGGTAAATAACGGACCCGCCCAACAAGCAGAACTTATGTTATTTTTGTTGTAGTCATACGCCGGGCGGGCCCGGAGGGACAAAAAAAGAAATCTATTCGCGGTGGATTTTCCCCACCTCAACCTCTACGAGGTTGGTTACTACGTTTAGGCTACACACCACCACTGTCTGGGTATTGAGGACTTGTTGCATCATGTTCCTGTTGTTCTTTTCCATCCTATGTTATCCCAAACCTCTATTTACTGCGCCCTTACGTTGTGACTGGTGTTTACGTCCTGCTGCATGCAGGCCAGGCAGGCTTCTGCAGCGTACTGCATATGAATCTCGTCACTGCAGTATATAGCCAGATCATCAGTATCTTCGGGTAGCAGGTAGACGAGTTCAGGGCTGGTGAGCAGGACATGCTTCACCCCATCCTGCCTGCAGCGACTGAGAATATCATGCATGATTTGTACGCTGGTATGTGATTCGTCAAAGAGGTTCGGGGAACCTGAGAACTGGGTGTTCAGCTCTGCAGCCTCTTCCCTGTTGCAAAGCTCCATATGGCAGCCCTTGACACCCTGGTAATGGGAATACAGATCAGGAGAGTAATGGCAGAGTACTGCCATCCTCTCTATCTGCTCCTTACGGGCGAATGCCTGGATGGCATCTGTCAAGGATATTACAGGGACGCCAACACCTACGGTAATCTTATGGAGCTTACTGTGCATGAGATCATTGATGATGATCAGGCGATCGACACCTGTATGAAAAGCCGTTATCACAGTCTTCGAATAATGATCTTCGAGACTTGCATAGTTGTCCTGTGCCTGGCACTGCTGAAGATACCGTTCTCACCCCCGAACAGGTAGATAGCAGGGCTGTTCTCACTTATTTCTTCGATTGTGTGGATCAGGTTTTGGTAGAACCAAATGTCGTGGTCCATGTTCAGACCACCGATAAGACCTATAGCACTCATACGCAACTCCTTTTTGGTGCATTCATGTTAGAAAATCAGCCTTTAATCCCTACTGTTGATCCAGCAGGTGATATGCAGTTGATCTCTTTTCTAGTTCATCCTGAAGTTGTACAAGTACTATAATCAACCATAACGCATCATCTCCCACATTACAAGCATAATCTCAAAAATCATAAAAAAATTTCCTCGATTTTGACAGATCTTACTGTTTTGTAAAAATTAACTGCGTGATAAGGTAAATCTTTACTCCAAACATACCATCATCGGGTAGTGGGACATATATAATGTGGGTATACCAATCCTAATACCAAATGAAGCATGTCGATTTCAACCAAGCTCGGTGCCCTGGGATAAGCACCTTTCCACAACCTCACTAGCATTAATTCGTATTGCTTCAACGGTTTTAGAAAAGCTTTTTACCCTTCTGTGGGTTATCACGTTCCGGGTATGCGGTTCCAGGGAGTGGGGGAAAGCCACTGCATGAAGTCTGAATCTTTCCTGAATGAACTACTGGCCCATCACTTCCAGCGGTCCGGTTTCCTTCCAGCTTTCCCCTCACTTCCAGCTGCTATGCTCTGGACGCACCACCACCCCGTGGTCAACCCCCGACATCTGCAGATGTGGCCTTCCCGGGTCGGCAGACTATGCTCTCCCCCCTTCCCCAACCTCTCTTCTGTGTGTATTGGTCTTATTTTGTAACGTGACGGTTATGATGTTCATAGTTATGGGGAGCTTGGGCAGTTTCATGGATCTAAGGAGATACCCGGTGAGGATCGTCTGTTATCCCCTTATCCCTTATGTGAGGGTTTTACTGCCGAGGAGATGCGGTGCATGCATCTTCTCGGTTTGTGTGGTGGGCGGGTATCTTTCTGCCTCTCTGGACTGTCTTGGGATCCTGTCACTTATGGGTCAGGTTTGTGCCCAGCTTGAGTACGGGAATTGGTCGGTGGATAATCCACTGTTCTCACCGAAGGCGTAATGACTGATATACTCAAATACACAGTCGGCCCAGGGGGTGAGGTCCTGGCTGAAGGATGTAGCACCTGAGAACATTCTGGTCACATCGTTGACACTGCCGATCTGCCATACTGATACATCCTGGTTGAAGGATGTAGCATTCCGGAACATCTCGCTCATATTCGTGACACGGGTAATAGTCCAGACTGAGATGTCCTGGTTGAAGGTGGTAGCTCCTGAGAACATCTTGCTCATATTCCCGACCCAGCTGATATCCCAGGTGGTGATGTTCCCGTTGAAGGCATATGCTCCTGCAAACATGGAAGACATGTCGGTGACATGGCTCACATCCCAGGTATTCAGGTCCTGGCTGAAGGACGTGGCCGCATTGAACATGCCGCTTATGTTCGTGACGTTACTGACATTCCAATCTGAGATATCCTGGTTGAAGGCTCTGGCTTCCTTGAACATACTACTCATGTTCGTGACCGTACTGACATCCCAGCCTGAGATATCCTGGTCGAATACAACAGCAGAATCGAACATGGTATTCATGGCAGTTACACTGCCTGTATTCCAGCTGGATATATTGCCGTTGAACACAGCGGCACCGCTGAACATGGAACTCATGTTGGTAACACTGCCTACGTTCCAGCCATTCAAGTCCTGGTTGAAGGCAGCTGCATTACAGAACATAGTTGTCATGTTCGTGACCTGGCTGACGTCCCAGGCTGAGATATCGCCATTGAACACAGAAGCACCAGAGAATATCCTGCTCATGTCGGTGACCTGTGCCACATCCCAGGTGGATATATTCCCATTGAAGGCAGCTGCCCCTTCGAACATGCCTGCCATGGTCTGGACACTGCCGACATCCCAGGTATGTAAGCCCTGGTTGAAGGCAGTTGCCTGCTTAAACATGGCAGTCATGCTGGTGACACTGCTTACATCCCAGGATGATATATCCTGGTCAAAGGCTGGTGCACTGCTGAACATATACCCCATGTCCCCGACACTGCTGACATCCCAGCCTGTTATATCGCCGTTGAAGGTATCTGCCAAATAGAACATGGCGTTCATATCGGTGACATGGCTCACATCCCAGGTATGCAGGTCCTGGTTGAAGCTATCAGCATTGACGAACATACTGCTCATCGTAGTGACATTACTCACATCCCAGGATGATATATCCCCGTTGAAGGCTGAAGCTCCATAGAACATGGCAGTCATATCGGTCACGCTGCTTACATTCCATCCTGATATATCGCCATTGAAGGCGGTCGCATAGCCGAACATATTGTTCATCGTAGTGACACTGCCTACATCCCAGCCTGTCAGGTCCTGGTTGAAGGCTCTTGCGTTATAGAACATATAGGTCATATCGGTGACATTGCCCACATCCCAGGATGATATATCCTGATCGAAGGAGGAAGCCCCAAAGAACATCCCAGTCATGTCGGTGACATTGCTGACATCCCAGCCTGAGATGTCCTGGTTAAAGGTGCTCTTGTTGTTAAACAGGTACGACATATCAGTGATCGCTGATGTGTCGAATGTGGTGACATCCTCTCCGTTCGCTATCATTTCTTCCAATGCTGCCCGCACTGGGTCGACCGGGTCGACCGGATCTCCCATGCTGCAGGAGAGCAGCATCATCAAGACTATCAACACTACCGGGACTACGACTAACTTTTTGTTATGCATCTGTGTCACTCCCTTTACATGAGAACCCTATGTATTTCAAGAACAGGTGGGTACGGATATATACGGTAAGAAGCTAAGGATCAGATCCTGTGTAATTATACGGGCATATATTTAAATTTCACAATCAAAATCGTCCGGAACATGTTCATATCGCTGGTTCCGGTATACCGAAGAATGTTCATGCGGGGAGTGTGGGAATCCTGGTTGCTGCACACATTCCCACACCTTCCAGGATTCCCTGGGTATCTTCCCCACCCCGTTCGCATCAATTACCATCAATTCCCACCCCAGGCCCATCTATTACCACCATATCCCACGCCATTGGGCATCATTACCACCGACTCTCCTTTCCCCGACACGACGAGACTGCTTCATTGGGAAGAACTCCCACCCGAAGACTTCCAGCTGATCCGTCAATACCTGCTGTTCCATCACTTCCTGCTGTTCCATCACTTCCTGCCGTTCCATCACTTCCAGCCTACCCGTTACTTCCAGCCACCCTGGTTTACTTCCAGCTTACCCATCACCTCCAGTTGATTTATGAGTCGCACCACCAACCACCCCGTCACCTCCAGCTATATTGAAAGCCCCCCCATCCATCTCCTGGACTCATCCTAGACAGCTGCTGATGTGGTCTCCCCGGGGAAGGAGGGGATCCCCCTCTTCCCAAACCTCTTCTGTGTGTATGGGTCTTGTATGATAAAGTGATGGTTATGTTCTTCTGGGTATTGGGATCTTGGTGTGGTTCATGGATAATCAGAGATATCCGGATGAAAGCATATTGTCCTGTTATACGGATTCAATAAGTTATTGGATACATATAACAGAACAGGCCGTGCTCCCCGTATCAATGGGCTATGGGTGTGTACTGGTCAGGAGGCATCTTGATCGCTTGTGCGTTCTCATTCAATCACCATACTCTTTGGGAAGGCTCATGTCTGCCCATGGGGTATAGTCGTCCTGTATAAGGAGACCAGCATACGGATCGCTGTTGATTTCCAGTTTAGGGAAGGACTTCCACTCCCCTGTGCCCGTCAGCCCGTATGTCTCCCCGCCTTCTGTCAGGTGTGCTGTCAGTCTGCGCTTCATGGTATGCTTCACATCCTGACAGAGCTCCACCTCTGCGAGGTTCCGATGTTCCTTCGGGTCCTTACGCCTGTCAAACAGGAACTCTTTGTCATCTGCAGCACTATAGATGTATTTCCATTCCCTCGTGACTGCCATATAGGTAGAGAGGTGAGCATGGGCATCCGGGGCTTGCAGCACATGTCTCTGGGCTGGATTAATCCCCCGTTCTGCCATGACACATTCATAGGAGAGTTGGGAGAACACTGTCTCACGGGTTTCTTCTCCTGTAAGGATCTTGTACATATCCTTCCCATCGAGCGGGTGTGTTGAAACGCTTCTTTCATCACACCCAGCTGCAGCGAGGAAGGTAGGGGCGATATCAACCAGGGAGACCGGGGTATCGCAGGTTCTCCCTCCTTCGAACCGTCCGGGATACTGAAGGATCATCGGGATCCGGGAGCTTGCATCATGCATACTGCGTTTCCCGAATGAATGATAGTCACCGAGGAGTTCTCCATGGTCGGAGGAGAAGAGGATGAGCGTGGAGTCGAGCTGACCGGAAGACTCGAGCGTCTGAAGTATCCTGCCGATCTGGTAATCCACATAGGAGATGCAGGCATAGTAATACGCTTTCATGGACCTGATCAGGTAACGGTTGGCTCCCTGGTCCCCATACTTATACCTGTTCTGGATCCTGTTGACGAAGGTCAGCAGTTCTTCAGAGTCTTCAGGGGTATCAGGATCGGGCATCTGCGCCGAACGGTACAGCTTGTGCCAGGGGACTGGGGGTGTGAACGGGGGATGCGGATGAATGAAACTGGAAAAGAGGTACCAGGGCTGCACATGCTCCTGACCAAGGAACTCTATCGTTCTGTCCCCAACCCAGGTTGTCGGGTGGTCCTCCTGGGGCAGCTGGCTGGGCTGCGGGATATAGTACATCTCCCCCCGGATCCCATGAGGTTCGGATATATGGGTATAGGACCTGTCTCGCAGGTACTGCAGGTAATGATGCCTGTCCAGGTTCTCGATGCTCTCCGCACCTTCTTCCTGGACCTCCCGTGCATCAAACCCCCGCAGGGCGAACCTATCAGGGGTGAAATGGCACTTGCCGATCCCGTGGGTATCATACCCATGGTCATGCAGTTCGCCCATGAAGGTCGTCCTGCCGTCTACCGGCATGAGTGTGTTCTCATAACAGCCCGTGTGCATTGGATACTGCCCCGTGATCATGCTGCACCTGGCAGAGATGCAGACAGGCGAGGGAGAGAAAGCCTGGGTGAACGCGACACCCTCCGAGCAGAGACGATCAAGGTTCGGTGTCCTGATCACCGGATTTCCGAGTGCATGAATCGTATCAAAGCGCTGCATATCAGTGAACAGGTGCAGGATATTCGGGCGCATAGGACCTCCTTTCTTACTTCTGTGAAAATCCTATAACCGCTGCACCCTGCCGTCAATTAGAGAGAATATCCACATTTGACGCATGCCCGTGGCACGTACATCCCGATACGTTGGGATATTCTCCACCCTTTGCGGAATCCTGCGAAATAGTAGGAGAAATATTCCCTCAAACCTGCTATCCTGTGGAGGAAACCGGCCCGTAATGTTGAGAAAAGTTGGACCTTCCCAATTCTCATTGAGGTGCTACCATTGGGGCAACACCAATAAAAGGAGAATCAAATGAAACGTTTGCTGACACTCTTGATGATGCTTCTCGTATGCTCATCCATGGTATTCGCTGCAGGGCAGCAGGAACCGGCTGGGGATGAGATCACTGAAGTGAAGCTATGGGCAAGAGTTGGACATTCACGGGATTTCGAGATCGCGAAAATCGATGAGTGGAATGAGACACGAGGGAAAGAAGTCGGGGTCAAGATTATGCCCGAGTTCTTCGGCGGTGACTACGATGAGGTGATCGCTGTCGCAAGGGAATCAGGGAAGCTCCCTGATCTGTTCACTACCCGTAACCAGATGCCGAGCTGGGTCGAGACGGGCAAGGTGCTGCCGATAGACAGCACCCCTGCCGGGGCGGCCCTTGTGGAGAAATACCAGGACTACCTCGTCGAGGGTATCCATGTCTTCGACGGCAAGACCTATGATATCCCGGTCGTGGCGAACACCTTCCGGCTCATCGTCAATACGGACCTCCTGAAAGCTTCCGGCTTCGATGAACTCCCAAAGGACTGGGATGAAGTACGGATGATGGCAAAGAAGGTCACAGAAGACAACAACAGCAAGAAGTTCGGTTTCGCCCTGCCTTTGAAGTGGGGATCGAACGGTGAGCACTTCTGGAGGATCGACGCGATCTACAGTATGGCCAACGAATACGGATTTGAGGCATGGTACAACCTGAAAGAAGGTACATACGATTTCGGTGCATTGGAACCGGTACTCTCCTATATGCGTGATATCAAGCAGGACAAATCATACCTCCCGGGCGCTGAAGGCCTCGATAACGACACGGCACGAGCCGAGTTCTCCTCCGGTAATATCGCCTTCATCTATGCAGCCAGCTGGGACTATGGCGTCTATACTCAGCAGTTCCCGATCGGTGACCGGTTCGAGTGGACCGTCATGGAATTCCCCGGCAGCATGGCATACTCAACGCCGATGAGCCCGGGATTCAGGCTTGTCGATGCAATCAACAAGGACTCAGATGTCCCTGTGGACAAGCTGATCACCGTCATGACGGATTTCGTCTACGACGATGAACTCCTGCGGGAAGCATATGCGGAAGGCCTCTACCTGCCGATACTCCCCTCTGTTACCGAAGGAGCCGAAGGGTCGCTCACTCCGCAGTGGATCGGGCTTGCCCCTACCCGCAACGATGCATCGGAGACACCAAGGCCTGACAGCAAGATCGCCGTTGACGGGAAGACCTGGGCGGAAGTGTTCATGACCATCTGGAGCGATGATTCCGTTAATATCAAGGCAGCGCTTGCTGACCTCGATGCCAGGTACAACAAGGCACTGCAGCGAGCGGTCGATGACGGTCTCGTTGACATGAGCATCTATAAGCAGTAACAGTCTACCCTTTTCATCCCTACTCTATTCCCTGACGGCTCTACCTGTCGGGGAATAGAGTCCATACGAGGACCTACTATGACAAACTCACTCGAACGGCACAATACCGTGCAGTACTTCCTGATGGTCATGCCCCAATTCATAGGTTTCCTGCTCTTCGGGCTCTACCCGATTATCTGGATCATCCGGCTCGCCTGGTTCAGGTGGCCGGGCTACGGGGAACCGGTATTCATCGGCCTGGGGAACTTCGCAAGGTTGTTCGACGGCAGCAACCCGGAGTTCTGGATGTCCCTGAGCAACACTCTGATCATCACGTTCGGGAAGCTCATGATCGAACTTCCCCTGGCGCTGATGTGCGCGATCCTGCTGAACAGGAAACTCCTGAAGGGGCGGAACTTCTACCGGACCGTATACTTCCTGCCCACGATCATCAGCCCTGCGATACTTGGACTCATCTTCTCCTTCATGTTCGCATCCCACAAGGGCATCATCAATTCGCTCCTGCTGGACCTCGGATGGATATCATCACAGCTCAACTTCTGGGACACACGGGCGAAAGGCCTCATCATCATCGCGATCGCATCCATCTGGCAGGGATTCGGGATCAATATGATTTTCTTCCTCTCAGGGCTGCAGAGTATCCCCGACTACCTGTATGAGAGCGCTACTATGGACGGGGCGAGTCCCATACAGAAATTCTGGTATATCACGATCCCCAAACTGGCTCCCATCCTCCAGGTGGTATTCATGCTTGCCATGATATCCACCATGAAAGCGGCAGATATCGTCATGGTGCTCACCAACGGGGCTCCCGGCGGCAAGACGGAGGTTGTCATGAGCTACATCTACAAGCGGTTCTTCTCGACCGGCGGGTTCCGACCCCAATTCGGCTATGCAGCATCCATGGGACTCGTCACCGCCGTGGTCATCGGAGCATTCACCGTGGTCTATCTCCTGATCACCCGAAATGCCGATAAGCTGGAGGACTGAATATGACGCATATCATGAAACCACTCATGTCCCAGGTCTGGATATACATCTTCCTGCTGCTGATCACGGCATTCAGCCTATTCCCCCTGCTGTATACGCTCTCAGCCTCCTTCAAGAGCAACCAGGAGCTGCTCCTCACCGGGGCAACCCTCTTTCCACAATCCTTCTCGTTTGAGAACTATGTGGAAGCATGGCACAAGGCCAACTTCTCCCGGTACCTGTTCAACAGCCTCTATATGACCTTCTTCATCACCATCGGTTCCATCCTGGTGACGACCATGGGCGGCTATGCCTTCTCTCGAGGCGAGTTCTTCGGGAAACGGTTCATGTTCACCCTGTTCACCGGGACAATGTTTATCAGCTTGGGAACGATAAACCTCTTTCCCTTAGTGAAGATCACCGGGCTCTTCCACCTCGAGGGGCTGACGGGAGTCATCATCATCAGGGTGCTCGGGCTGAACGTGTCGGCCCTGTTCCTCGTACGGGGATATATGAACACCATACCGAGGGAGCTTGACCAGGCAGCCATGATCGACGGCTGCAGCGCGTTCAGGATCTACTGGAACATCATCATGCCGGTCGTCAAGCCGATCGTCGCAACCGTGGGTTTGCTCGCGGTACGAGCATCCTGGAACGATTGGCTGCTCCCAAGAGTCTTCACCCTCGGGAACAGGGACTCCTATCCCCTCATCGTGGGGATCCTGGCACTCCGTGATACCGGGGCTGCGGCAAGCTCCTGGAACCTCATGGTCGCGGGGGCCATCCTCTCGATCCTTCCGATCGTGATCCTCTATCTCTTCTTCAACAAGTACTTCATAGCAGGACTGACTGGCGGGTCAGTCAAAGGATGACATGACATGAAATCGATACGTGAGCAGAACACCGGACAGTCCCCCCGGATCCTCCACACCGCTTCACAACCTGGCAGCTCAGAGATCCTATCCTACCACATGGGGGGAGAACTCGGCTTCAGGTTCGGTTGGTCACTGCACCGGATCACCAACCAGCTCCCCTACTCGAGGGAATACATCCTGTCGCAGATCTCCGGGGAGCGTGGGACCTGGACCAACTTCCCCCGCGTGCACGGGGATATTGCCGGCCGCTGGATCCTCGCTGAGACGACCGCCTGGTCAGCCTCACAGGTCCCACCTGCTTTCCTGAGACAGGTCGTGGCATCCGCGATCGGGATGCAGAACACGGACGGGAGCTTCGGCTGCATCACGCATGAGCAGAACCCCCTGAACATGCACAAGCTGTATGGTAATGGCTGGATGCTCAGGGGACTGACCCAGTATGCACGGGTCTTCTCTGATAAAAACGCCCTGACTGCCGCCCTGCACCTGGCAGATTACTACCTCCGGGTATTCCCCCTTTGGGCAGGGATGGACCTGCCTGAACGTGATACCGGCTTTTATGCGATCACGAGGAGCTGCTACTTCCATGCCCTGGACGCCATCGTCGACCTCTACCGACTCACCGGCAGGAACGACCTCCTCACACTCGCGGGGAACTTCATCCCCTACCTGACACCCCTTGAGCAGTCAGACCACTCCCATATGTATCTCACGATACGAAGGGGCCTGCTTGAGTACTATGAAGAGACTGGCAATGAGGAAGGGCTCACGTCACTGGCACAGGAGATGGAACTTGTCTGGGATACCCGCATCCTCGAGTCAGCCGGGGTCCCGGAACGGTTCGGGATTCCCGAGCCAGGGGAGCGGGTCTACGATGAGGGATGCTCCCTGTTCGATTGGATCATGATCTGCCTGAAACTGTCAAGGCTGACCGGGGAGACACGCTGGATGGATCGAGCCATATTGGTGCTGGAAAACCACATCTACTACAACCAGGCATATAACGGGGGATTCGGGTCCTGTGAACTCGGTTCATCATACCTCCAGTACGGTAAGGAAGCCCCATGGTGCTGTTCTTTATACGGCAGCTGGGCCCTGGCACGACTGGGGTCCTGTTTCGTGGAGAGACAGGCACATACCGTCACGATCCACCACCCGGTGACCGGGACCTGGCAGTTCACTGACGGGTCATCGCTCACTATGACAGTCGACCATGAACAGCATCAGCTCCTCGTAGATACTGCAGGTCATGAGATCACTGAGATCAGGCTGTACATGCCGCATTGGGTCGAGAATGGCCAGGGAGCCGATTTTACCTGCTTCCCCCTCACCCCCGGAACCATGAAGATCGACCTTCCCTTCAGGCTCTGGTGTGCCTGCCCGGACACCGCACCAGAGGAAGCGATACCGACGGAAGGCCGGGAAGTAAACCTCTTCTACGGCCCATACCTGCTCACCCACCGATTCCACAGGCCGCCGTCAGTCGACCTCTCACGGGAACCGGTCATCGATTGGATCAAAGGCACCACATCATATGGGGAAGGTTTCCGTATCACGATGCATGCAGATATCGAGAAGAGCCCATATGATGTCTTCCTTGGTGTGGAGGAACAGGATGGGGACCTCTATCTCTACCCCTTGAAAGACAAGGAGAGTCCAGACGCCAGTTCGACGGAGGTGATCGTGGGGTATCAGGGAAGATAGATCTTGAAGATATCGGTCTCGTCCAGGAGCTTCACGACCTCTTTCATCCTGCGCTTCTCGAACTTCCTGAGGATGTTGTTCACATGGGTCCTGATAGTCACCTCCTCAACGGACCGGTCCTTGGCGATCTGCTTGTACTTCTTGCCCATGTAGCATGCCCTGATGATCTCGAACTCAGAGTTCGTGAGCTTGGATATGATGTTGAGTGTCTCGATCAGGCGTTCCTTCTCCCCTCGGAGCCTGGTGAACTCCTGCTGGATCTTCTTGCTTATGGAAGGCCTCAGAGACAGCTGGTTATCATAGACATCCTGAATCGACTTGATCACCTCCAAGAGAGAACTGTCCTTGATCAGGTAGTCATCCACGCCGGCAGAGAATGCCTGGAAGAGGATATCATCATCGTCATGCATCGTGAGGATGATGATCTTTATCCGGGGATTCTCTGCCTTTATCCTTGAGGCAGCATCAATGCCGGAGAGCTGGGATTCCATGGTGATATCCATGAGGACGATATCAGGTGTCAGCTCGATTGCCATGTCATAGGCTTCCTTACCGCTGCCAGCCACGGCAACGACATCGATGGCAGCCTCCCTCGAGAGGATCATCTGAAAGTACTCCCTGATATCAGGCATATCATCTGCGATCAGGATCCGTATACTCATCTTTTCCCTCCATCATACACCGGCAGCAGGATCTCGATCTTCGTGCCGACACCCTCCTCCGAGACAATATCCATGTACCCGAGGTGCATCTTGATCACCCGGTAGCTGAATGTGAGCCCAAGCCCCCAATTCTGCCTTTGGACCTTCGTTGAAAACTGCGGCTGCAGGACTTTCCTCCTGATCTTCGCGGGGATGCCCCCGCCGGTATCAGAGACCGTGATCACGGCGAAGGCCTTATCTCTGGCTGCCTGTATCGTGATCTCGCCGGCAGCCCCCCGATCCTGGATGATCGACTCCATGCTGTTCTTGATCAGGTTCCGCAGAGCCTCGACCAGATAGATCTCATCGCCCAGGATCCAGATCTCCCCTTCGATAGCAAGGCTCAACCGGATCCCATCGTGTTGAGGTCCTCCCTGTACAGCCTTCTTCAGGATGGTTGAAACCTGCTGGGGCTGGATGGACAACTTGATGTCAACGACCGAGGAGATGAGCTTGTTGAGATCCTGCTGCATCTGCTCTATCTCATCGATCATTTTATCCAGCGCCTCATGCTGTTCGGGGAGCTCCTCCCGGATCTTAACCGTCTGGCAGTACAGGTTGAAGTAGTTGTTCTTGAAGATATGGAACAGCCCCCCAAGATTCTTGCGGAGGTTGACCGAATTCCTCAGGATGATCTTCTTCTCAAGCAGGTCTGTAGGGGTCATGATCTGGCTGAAATTCAGGTAGATGAGGAATACTTCAGTAGAGAGGATCAACAGGAGCGGTATCGTGTTCTGGTAATAGGGCGGCAGTTTCGCCATACTCAGGGGGGCAAGTGTTGTTGCCCGATTGAACACCACCTGGAAGTAACTGAACCCGTTGTTGTCCAGGAACAGGAAGACGAACGCGTTCATGATCAACAGGTTGGAGAGGACCACAAGGATCTGCTTCTTCTTGATCACCAGCTTCTCCCCTCTCCTTGAGAGGGTAAGTGTGACGAGTGGATAGACGAACAGCACGAACATGAAGAGGATCCTCTGCAGGTGGAACATCACCCGGACAGCAAGATCCGTGACCAGGGGATCCTGCTGTATGTACCGCAGGTAGACGAGGTAGAGCACCCTCGGGTCGTTACAGTAGATGAAAAGGACGAAACAGATCCCGATGATCAGCCAGATCATGTAGGTGTTGAATGAGACAATCCTGCGTCCAGAGACCAGGAAGGGTCGGATGATCATCGGGATGGAAACACTGAAGAGGAAGACACCTGTATTGAGCATCCTGAAGAGCATGTAGTTGGATATCGTCAGTGATGAGAAGAGCATGAAGATCTTCTTGTTCAGCAGCGACAGCCCGGCAAGGTAGAAATCTGTTTCTGCCTTACCGGCAAGGATGATGAGGACGAACAGGATGATGTCGAGGCCGATGATCCTGAACAGAAGCAGCTTCGAGAAGGCTGACTTTCTCAATGTCCTCAGCAGGTGGAAGATGGTGAACAGGGTCAGCAGTATGAAAGAGACTCCCAACTATACACTCCTAAGCTATGGGATGCGGATCAAACGGCTGGTGCTTCTCATAACGGATGAGATGCTCAAGCAGCCGGTCCTTCATCCTATCACATATTTCAGCAAAACTGCTGTCTTCTGCCAGATTCGTCAGTTCCATCGGGTCTGCCTTCAGGTCATACAGTTCATGCTGCCCGGTCACCCGGTGCACATACTTGTAGTCTTCCGTCCTGATCATCTTTGCCTTGCGAAGTGTCTCCGGGTATGCGTACCTGACCGAGGCCTTCCCCTGGTAACAGGGGATGTAGGCATTATGCTTATCAGGCGGTATGGGGATCTCTAGCAGGGCATCCTCATGTCCTCCCTCGGCAAAGACTGATTCCTTGACCTGCCCTGCCTCCACGGTGATGAGGGGAACAAGCGAAGTCCCATGGATTCCGTACGGCGGCTGCACCCCGACCAATTCACAGAGGGTCGGGAGGAGATCCACATGTTCGGTCAGTGCTGAAACAGTCCTGAAGCCGAACGGCAGGGCTCCCCCGCTCAGGAAGAACGGGACATGGAGCAGGCAGTCATGAAACCCCGTATCCCATTTCTCCACGAGATCATACTGCCCCGCATAATCACCATGGTCGCTGATGAACAGCACGATGGTCTCATCCCATAAACCCAGGTCCTTCACCTGCTGTTCTATCAGCCCCAGGCAGGTATCGACCTCCAGGATCTGGGCATAGTAGCACTGCAGGATCTTCTTCTTAAGATCTTGTGTGAGGATTTCATCAAGCCCGCCATACTCCTGCCTGATCCTCTTCATGAAATCCGGCTCACCGGGACTTGCATGCCGCGAAGTGAATGGTGTTATCTCATCGAGGGGGAAGAGCTCCGCCATAGCCTCAGGGGCATTATAGGGAGGATGCGGGTTGATGAAGTTGATGTTTGCAAAGAACGGCTTCCCAGAATCCCGCGCAGAGAGCCATTCACAGAAAAGCTCGGCATGGATGCGGTCAGAGGATACATAATCCTCATCCTCGATCTTTCCCCAATAGAAAGCCTTCTCCTCAGGTACTGTGCATCCCCCTGCCCTCCTGAAGTGATTCCTGTCATTGTCGATAGGGGCCCGTCCCCAATGGTCGAAACAAACCCCATGATAGGATTCATCAACCGTATGGTTCCTCATGAACATAGCCGTCTCGTACCCGTTTGCCTTGAGGTGGGAAGCCAGGTTTTCTTCCCCTGGCTGGATCATCACCCCCAGCGACCGATGACCGCCTGTGTTCGCATACTGCCCGGTATACATGCAGGCCCTGGCAGGCACGCATTTCCCATGATTGGAGAAATGGTTCATGAATACCGTGCCTGCCCCTGCCAGCCTGTCAATAACCGGTGTCTTAGCGACAGGTGAACCCCAAAAGCCTACACAGTCTGCCCGCATCTCGTCTGCAACCACCATGATGATATTCTTCTTCATCCCTTTTTCTCCCTGTGTGTCGGTCGATACGCTTTGGTAATTACCATCTGCTGCTCCTCAGCCCTGCCGGTGGACGTAGCTCGAGCAGCCCTCTACCTACTAGTTGAAGCATCCTGCTTTGCTGCCGGTAATCCCTGTCCCAGAGGTTGACCCGCTCCTCGGGATCATCCTGGAGGTTATAGAGCTGCCCCTGATCCAAGTCACGATACACGATGATTTTCCAGTCCCCATCGACCAGACAGACCATCCCGGTATCCTCCCCCTCGATCAGGATCGTATCCGGCTCACGAGGATCTCCCATGAAGAACGGGACGAGGGATCTCGCGGTCATGGGAGGCACGGTACCTGAACACCACTCCATGATCGTCGGCATGATATCATAGGTCATGACCGGCTCATCGATCGTCTGCATCGATCCCTGCAGGGTCCGGGGATCATGGATGATCAACGGGACTTTCAGCAGCCCCTCGTAGAAGAAGGGGCCTTTCAAGGCCAGCCCGTGGTCACCCAGGAGCTCCCCATGGTCGGAAGTGAAGATAATGATCGTATCTTCCTGCAGACCCTCCTCCTCCAGCACCTGCAGCAGTCTTCCGATACTGTCATCAATCAGTGATATCATCCCATAGTACTGGGAATATATCTTCTGCCAGTCCTGCATGCTGTGCTCCTTGAAATTCTTCCCGGCATCTCCCCATGAATGGGTATACCACTCCTGAAAGTGGCTTGGAAGAGAAGAGAACTCCTCCTCACATCCCGGGATGGGCAGAGGCATGTCCTCCGGTTCATACATCCTGTCATAAGGATCTGGGGGATCGAAGGGGTGATGCGGGTCCCAGAATGAGCAATGCAGGAAGAACGGCCGTGACCTGTCCCGACCCCGGATGAATGAGATCGCGTGATCGGCAATACCGGTCGACCTGTGCAGCGAAAGCGGTATCGGGGTCGGGCACACCTGAAATGGTCCCTCTGCAGTGAACCCTGGACGATGATTAGCTGCTTCCAGCAGTTCAGGAGCCTCATTGCTGATCCTCTTCAGATATGCAGACGTATACCCCTCTACATCATACAGCCCCTCGAACCCCATGTACGGGAGTCCCTGTACTTCACCAGGTTCTTCCAGGGGTTCCGTGAAGCCCTCGGCGATAGGGTTCAGGTGCATCTTCCCCGAGGAGAACGTCTGGTATCCCTGGTCCCTGAGCAGTTCGGGGAGCATTGGGTATCGACCTTGATACGGGATCCCGTTGCACACCGTCCCGTGTGCAGACGGATACTGTCCAGTCATCAGGGATACCCGCTGCGGCATACAGATGGGCAGGCAGGAATAGGGTCTGGTGAAGACCCAGCCCGAATCAGCAAGAGAATCAATATGTGGAGTCTGTATCACCGGATTACCGGTGATGCCAAGCGTGTCATACCGCATCTGGTCAGCTAGGATGAGGATTATGTTTGGGTTGTTCATCCTATAACCCTACCACAGTATCACAGCTGTGCAAGATGGATATTTCCTACATCTTTTTGTGATGCAGCTTTCTAAATCCTGATGGATGAGCATTCAACAAGGCCCAAGCAAACTACTATGACACCAGTATAACTGACTACTGTTTAAACCGTTTGTGTATCCTGCAACAAATAAGAACCATCCGCATGCACAGTTGTGATGTAAGTACAGATGAGATTTTTCAATCTAATGAATATATGTATTTCTCCAGCACCAAACGGACAGCCCCTGCCTTCTCAACCATCTCAGAGAAGTGTGCTACTACCCTATCTCCCAAACCGGCCTCATACAGATCTACCCCAAAGAGACTGGAGTCTCCCAGCACTTGTTTGATTTCAGCGAATTGGTTTGTCCCGCCTATGGTAATACCTTCAAGATATGGTCTTATACGGTTCATTCCCGGATCCGGACTGATCTCAAAGACTTCGCCTGCATCATTCACTCCCATGAGGTAACGAAGCCACCCCGCCAAGACCAAGGGGATGGCCCTCAGGCTTTCCGGAAAGAGGCTATCACTTTCCATATAGGCTTTAATGGTCTCACCAAACCTGATTGAGAGTTTCTGGGAGGTGTCACATACAATCCTTTGCGGGGTATCAGGCATGAACGGATTGGGAAACCTGACATTCAGGACTTCCTCAAGGAACGCCTCAGGATGTATCACCCCAGGGTCAGTAACCACCGGCAGTCCCTCATCGTATCCGATCATTTCCACCATACGACGCAATAGCGGGTCTTTCATCTCATCGGAGATAAGAGTATACCCCAGAAGACAGCCAAACACGGCCAATGCAGTATGCAATGGATTCAGGCAGGTGCATACTTTCATCCTCTCCACCTTATTGACCGTTTCACGGTCGGTAAAGAGGACCCCCACCTCTTCCAGGGGAGGTCTCCCATTGGGGAAGCCATCCTCGATTACAAGGTACTGGGGTTTTTCCGTATTTACGAAAGGGGCAACCCAGCTATGCTTAGCGGTCACGGTTATGTCAGTTTGGTCATAACCCTTGGACCGTAAATAGTCTCGTACGGATGTATCGGGCCTGGGAGTGATCTTATCGATCATCGACCAGGGGAACGAAACAGAATCTTCCAGATAAGAGAGGAATCCCTGCTCCATTCTGCCAGAGGCTACCCACTGTTCGGCTATAGCTGTTACTGCAAATTCCAGCTTCTCTCCATTATGAGAGCAGTTATCCATACTGACCAGGGAAACAGGTGTCCCGCAGGTCCTATACCGTGCATAGAGCAATGCCGTAATCTTTGCCATCATGGATCTTGGTCCTTCAGGACCTGCTGCGATATCATCCAGGATACTTTGAGTCATATTCCCATCGTTATCCTGTATGCTATACCCTTTCTCGGTAATCGTGAAGGAGACCATCTGGAGCGACTCTGAAGCAAACACCTGCCTGAAACGGGACCACTGGTCCTGGAAATCTGGGTCACACGCATAGGCTTCTGTAACGGACTGAATCTGCTTTATCTCTATCGTACCGTCACTGTTCAGAACTGCAAGGATCGTCTCATTATCGTACGGAGCATATACAGCATCGATGATCTCAAAATCAAACCCTTCACCTACAATGATACCCTTATCCGACTTTCCCTGCTCGATGAGATCCTGCTGCAAAGCAGCCGGGAATCCCCTGAATATATTACCCGCGCCAAAATGGACCCAGATGGGTTCATTATAGGTCCTTTCAAACAATTGTTTCTTTTGTGAAGTGATCATTCAGGCCTCCAATCCCAGGGGATGACGTTTGAATCTCATGAATACAGGTAGCCCATCTTCCATCTTCGGGATGGATTCTCCCTGTATCAGCGGTTTTGCATATTCTATGAATTGTTTCGTGACGAAAAAGCCGTCCTCAGAAATCCATTCTTTCGGAAACAGCTTCTCCCCATTTGCCACATCTGACAACGCTGCGGTTCCCAATATGGTCTGGGGCTGGTCGGTATCGGTCCTTCCCAGCGTGACCATCACCCCGGAAATCCCTGCTTCCGCCAGTTTCACAGCTTGCTTACCGACGGCATAGGCTTCATTCGCATCGACTGAGGAAGCCCAATGCGCCCCTGCTCTCTGTATAGTAGATGGGATTGAAAAGCGGGCTTTCACCCCGACTGAATTCTCAACAATATGCTTGATTACCGTTGCCGCCCCTCCCAGCTGGACATGTCCGAAAGAATCGCTTGCAAACTCACCCTTCTGCTCAGCGATATACGTCCCGTCCGCATACTGGGTACCTTCAGATACAACAATCACACATCGGCCAAGGTTATCCAGGAAATAACGCACACGTGTACAGAAAGATTCCTCGTCAAACGGGACTTCCGGCAGCAGGATAATATGAGGGGCATCCTCTGCGGTCCGTTTTGCCAAAGCGGTTCCCGCTGCTATCCAGCCGGTATTCCTGCCCATGGTCTCAATGATATTTACGGTGTCAGTTGTATAGAGGGCTTCTGTGTCACGTCCGGCTTCCATGACTACAGTCGCCAGATATTTGATCACGGAGCCATAACCGGGACAGTGGTCAGTACACGCAAGGTCATTATCGATGGTCTTCGGGACCCCGATACAGACAAGAGGAAATCCCTGTGCCTTCGCAAGTTTCTCCACCTTATCAGCAGTATCCATCGAATCATTGCCGCCGATGTAGAAGAAATACCCAACTTCGTATTTCCTGAACACATCAACGATCCTCTGGTAGTCTTCCTCATTCTTGATCTTATACCTACAGGACCCCAAGGCTGCCGCAGGGGTTGTCCTCATGGCTTCAATCACGGCAGGATCCTCCTTGCTGAGATCGAACAGATCTTCGTTCAACACCCCTAGGATCCCATTATGAGCTCCAAACACACGATCGATCATGACGCTTGAAAGGGCTGCCTGGATCACCCCGCAGGCGCTCGAATTAATTACAGCCGTTGGCCCTCCACTCTGGGCGATAATACAATTATTCATGTTTCATTCCTTAAAACTAAAGTTATTCGTTATTTTAAGAAACCTTGATTACTTCTATGCCAATCTGCTCATACTGTTTAGAGCTGGTAAATTGGTCATCAGTTATGAGGAGGTCAACCTGTTCAGCACGGGCGAAGACCGTGAATGCTTCAATACCGAATTTCTGGGAATCAGCTAACACTATACATCGGGAAGCGGCCTGAATGACTTTCTCCTTCAGCTCGGACTCTATGATGTTCTGAGAGGAGAATACCCCGTCTGCCGAGAATCCCGTAGCTCCCATGAAACACGTGTCAAACTGGAACTTCCTGATGTTATTACTCGCCAACGGCCCAATGAATGATCCTGACTCTTTACGGTAGGACCCTCCAAGCGCATAGAATGCAATCGTATCTGATTGAGACAGGATGACCATCACATCGATAGAACATGTCACAACACGAAGATTCTTGTCGAGGATTTCCTGGGCGAAAAGCCTGCACGTCGTCCCGGCGTCGATATAGATCGTCGCCCCGTCAGACACCATCTCAGCAGCTCTTCTCGCTATAGCCTTTTTCACATTCAGGTTCTCTGATTGCCGCTGATCGATATTCTTGATGATTCGATAGTCCTCAGCACTCCGGGCCCCTCCGCGGGTCCTGATCAGTGCCCCCATACTCTCAAGGGTTGTCAGGTCTTTCCGTATAGTGACTTCTGATACCTGCAGCCGCTGAGCCAGATTATGTACCGTGATATACCTCATTACTGATAGAATTTTCAAAATCTCTTCATGTCTAACTATATAGCCCATACTTTCGTTACCTTTCTACAGAACAGGATATCTTCCGTTTTCATAATTGTCAACAGCAGCATTACTTTTTACATAAGCAATCTCTACTCTTTATTTTATATCAAATTAATATAATTTTGTTATTTAATAACATACAACAATATTTATTGACTCATCCAAGAAACTATGCTAATAATTTTGTATAGCTTTTATTTTTCGTAACTTTTCGTAATACTTTCAACGAGGAATGCATGAAGATCCATTTCACAAAAGAGCACGAGTTTTTTATAGGAATCGACTCAGACGGATGTGTTTTTGACACTATGGAGATAAAGCAGAAGGAGTGCTTTTGTCCAACGTTCATCGAGAAGTTTGAGCTCCAGGCAATATCGCGATATGCCCGGCAGACTTGGGAATTCGTCAATCTCTATTCAAGCAGCAGGGGCTGTAACCGGTTCAAGGCAATCATCAGGACCATGGATTTATTAAGGAAAAGGGAATCTGTGAAAAAACGGGGTATCGACCCGCCTGCGATGGAGCATCTAAAGAACTGGGTTAACGAGGAAACACAGCTTGGGAATCCTGCCCTGAAAAAGAGACTGGAATCTGACAGTTCATCAGAACTCGAACGGGTCTACGACTACTCAACAACCAGCAACACAGTGATCAAGAGAGTCGTTCACCACATCCCTCCATTCCCCTGGGTCAATGAGAGTCTAAAGTCGTTCGCATCTTTCGCCGACTGCCTGGTGGTATCGCAAACCCCCTACGAAGCATTGGCAAGGGAATGGGAGGAACACGGTATCGATACCTTAGTTCAGGCAATCGCTGGACAGGAGATGGGAACCAAAGAGCAGCATATCAGGATTGCTGCATCCGGGAAATATGCAGATGACAAGATACTCATGATCGGTGATGCCCCGGGTGACTTACATGCCGCAAAGGCAAACGGGGCCTTATTCTTCCCCATCACACCAGGCAGCGAGGAACAATCCTGGGAGAGATTGTTCTCTGAAGGCATCGATAAGCTGAAAAACGGTACGTTCAGGGGCGTGTACCAAGAACAACTGACGGCAGAATTCCTCAAGGAACTCCCTGAACAACCTCAATGGGAGGATATGGTATTATGACAATTTCCAGAACTACAGCAGATTCTTCAGGGTTATCTTCAAGCATTGTGTCAGAATTCATCATTGATCTGCTCAATCGCTTCAGCACACGATCCAGAGTGCTGATCATTCCACCAGACATCACCCGGATCCATTCACAAGCCGGCAAAATCACTAAGATTGCCTATGACTACTACAAAGAGGCAATCAAAGGGATTCTTCCAGCCATAGGAACCCACATACCCATGACCCCAAGCGAACTTGATGAGATGTTCCCAGGTGTCCCTCCTGAGTTGTTCATCACCCATAACTGGAAACGGGATGTTAAGACACTGGGGTATATAGGCTCTCGGACCATTCAGGAACTTTCTGGAGGGAAGCTGTCCTATCGATTTCCCGTCCAGATGAACAACATCATCCAGGATGGGGGATTTGACCTGATACTATCAATCGGCCAGGTAGTGCCTCATGAAGTTGTGGGGATGGCAAACCACACAAAGAACATCTTCGTCGGGACCGGCGGGGCTGAAGCTATACACAAATCCCATTTTCTCGGTGCTGTCACGGGTACAGAAAGTATCATGGGGAGAGTGGATACTTCAGTCCGTGCTCTGTTTGACATCGGGTGGAAGACCTATGCTAAGGATTTACCCATGCTATTCATACAAACCGTGATAGCTCCTGATGGTCAGGGAACCCCCAGAATACGCGGAGTCTTTGCCGGTGATGATCGAGCATGCTTCGAGCAAGCAGCAGAGCTGTCAGCCAGGCTTAATATTACGAAAGTCAAAAAACCCCTGAGAAAAGTCGTGGTATACCTTGATCCGCATGAATACAGGAGTACCTGGCTGGGAAATAAGAGCATCTACCGCACCAGAAAAGCAATCGCATCCGGTGGCGAGCTAATCATACTGGGCCCAAATATTTCCCAGTTCGGGGAAGACCCGGAGATAGACGGACTGATCAGGATCTATGGCTATGTGGGAACAGATACCATCCTGCAGTACATGAAACACCATGAGGACCTGGGAAACAATCTGGCGACAGCAGCCCACTTGATCCATGGGTCAAGCGAGGGTCGTTTCAAGATCAGGTACTGCCCGGGGTATTTGACTGAGGAAGAGATTACGAAAGCAGGATTTTTATACGGGGATCTGAAAGAATACCTGAAGAAGTATGATCCCAAGACCCTTCACAACGGGTATAACACTGTTGATGATGAAGAAATCTATTATATCTCAAATCCGGGACTAGGGTTATGGGCCCTTGATTCTGACCAGTTTTAAAAAGGAGAACAAGATGACAAAGAAAGCTGATATCGGTTTGATTGGTTTGGCAGTCATGGGACAGAACCTTGTGTTGAACATGAACGACCATGGGTATTCTGTTGCAGTATACAACAGGACACAGAAGAAAAAGGATGATTTCATATCAGGACCCGCCAAAGGGCGTGACACGATAATGGGAGCCGATTCTCTTGAGGAGTTCGTGGGGCTGCTGGAATCCCCCAAGAAGATAATGCTTATGGTCAAAGCAGGGGATGTCGTTGACCAGTTTATCTCCTCTTTGCTCCCTCTGCTCCATAAGGGGGATATCATCATCGATGGAGGGAACTCACACTTTGCCGATACTGAGAGACGTTCTATCGATCTTGCGCAACAAGGCATCCTATATATCGGTACCGGCATATCCGGTGGCGAAGAAGGGGCAAGGATCGGCCCGTCGATCATGCCTGGGGGAAATGTCAGAGCCTGGGATTCCGTAAAACCAATCCTTCAATCCATAGCTGCGAAGACTGATAATGGGGAAGTCTGTTGTGACTGGGTCGGTACAAACGGGGCCGGACATTATGTGAAGATGGTGCATAACGGTATCGAATATGGGGATATGCAAATCATCTGCGAAGCATATCAGTTCTTACGGGAAGGACTCGGGTTATCAACCGATGCGATGGAATCCATCTTCGCAGCATGGAATAGAAGTGAACTTGACAGTTACCTGATAGAGATCACACAGCACATCATGGGAAAGAAAGATACGGACGGGACACCAGTCTTGGACAAGATCCTTGATACCGCAGGCCAGAAAGGCACAGGGAAATGGACCGGGATCAGTTCCCTGCAGCTTGGGATACCTGTAACCCTCATAGGTGAGGCTGTATTTGCCCGGTGCCTCTCAGCCCTGAAAGACGAAAGGGTGCATGCCTCTACCATACTCTCAGGGCCAGCCCCAAAAGCACCCCAGGAATCCGAAATTCAAGCGTGGGTCGATGATGTAAAGCAGGCTCTGTTTGCTTCCAAGATCATCTCCTATGCCCAAGGTTTTATGCTCCTGCGGGAAGCCTCAAACGAATCTTCCTGGAATCTGCAATACGGCCCTATCGCTCTCATGTGGCGGGGCGGCTGCATCATACGAAGTGCCTTCCTGCAGAAGATAAAGGAAGCATTCGATCAAGAACCGGAATTGACGAATATCCTACTGAACCCCTATTTCAATGATGCAATTGAGCGAGCCCAGGATTCCTGGCGCCGCGTGGTGATGAAGGCTATCGAGTGGGGGATTCCCATGCCCTCAACCTCTTCTGCCTTGGCGTTCTATGACGGGTTCAGGTCAGAGAGACTTCCTGCCAACCTCCTCCAGGCTCAACGGGACTATTTTGGCGCACATACCTATGAACGGATAGATAAGCCCCGCGGCCAGTTCTACCATACAAACTGGACAGGGACCGGGGGGGATGTAACCTCCGGGACCTACGATATATAACTTCTTCTCATTTCCTCCAATTCGGGGCTGGTGCAGGATACGCTGCATCAGCCCCATTTTTTTGCTGCCTCTCATCGTGATTCTATAGAGATGCTAATCTTTCAAGGATATAAAAAACCCCCTTCAGCATGAACTTCAGGGGGCAAAGGGCTAAACTATGCGGGTTCTATCGGTACTCTTAGAAGGACACCTGCGCCGAGCTGTCTTCATCAAGGAACAGGACAGCGCTCGGATGATCCCGCAGAATTGACGCCGGACAGCTTGTAGAGATCGGTCCATAGAGCATATCATGTACGGCATTGGCCTTCCTCTCGCCAGGAACGACACACACCATGTGCTTTGCCGCCATCAACGCGGGTATGGTGAGAGTGATAGCCCTCTCCGGGACTGCGGATAATTCAGGGAAACAGCCGTCGTTGACTTGCTGGACCCGTGATTCGATATCGAGGGAGATATCCCTTACCATTTCAGGATCATTGAAATCAGCAAAGGAGGGATCGTTAAACGCGATGTGACCATTCTCCCCCACCCCCAGGCATACGATATCAACCGGGTACTCTGAAAGAAGCCGGCTGTACCTCTGCCTCTCAGCTTCGATGTCCTCAGCGGTTGAATTGATATACTCTACGTTGTACATCTCCACTTTCGAGAATATGTGATCTTTCAGGTACCGAGCGAACCTTTGCGGAGCATCACTTGCAAGCCCTATATATTCATCCATGTGCATCGCTATAACTCTATCCCAGGGGATATCAGTTCTTTTGCATAATTCAAAGAGAAGCTCATCCTGGGAGGGGGCTGCCGCAAACACCATATGGACAAACGGTTGCTTTTCAGCAATTTCCTGAATAAGCTCCGCAGCAAGGGCAGCTGCCCTCTTCCCCATAGTGCCCCTGGTCTCTTCTTTAATTACTTCCAATCTTCCGAATACTGCTGTTTCCATGATTAATCCTTGATGATTTGATCGAGCTGACTGAATACTTTTTTGAAAGCATGAACATACTTATCAATTTCTGCTGTATCTGCATGTTTGAACCAGGGTACAGAGAAAGCATATTCACCTACCTGCTCTGCATTAGGTAAAGATCCCGGACCCTGGCGTACATCCCGTTCCGTGAAGCTCACCATTGTGGGTGTCCCCAGCCTGAATAGATCCAGTTCCTGAAAGACTGGATGGAGATGCAACGCAGTATTCTTGCACGGGGCACTTACCGTAACCCCTTCTTTCTGCAGCGCATGACAGATTTTTCTCAGGGTTCCTTTCGGGTACTTTTTATGGTCAAAGATTCCCATGGCATAATACCAGCCTCCGGTAGTGGATCCCTCACGGCTATCTGCTCTATGCGGCTTCAGACAATCTATAGAAGAGAGACCGTCCCAGAAGTAGTTCATGGCGGCATCAATCTCCTTGATCCTACTATCATAGGATCTCAGCTGAACTCTTCCTACCGCACTGCTCATCTGGTGCATCCTGTGCTTGAAGCCGCCAAGGGGGATCCCTGAAAACTTTTTCAGTTCAGGTATGCTGAGCTGGTTATCAGCTTTGAAGAATTCAGAGGAGGCTCCTGTACGCTCATAGAAGCCATAGGAAATAGCGTGTTCAAATATCTCACGATTGTCTGTGAACAGCATACCTGCTTCCCCAATAGCAAAACTCTTGGCTGTCATGAGGCTCATGACAGCTGCGTCAGCCAGCGTACCGCATGGCCTACCATGGTATAAAGAACCCTGGGCGTGTGAAGCATCCTCAATCACTTTTAGACCATGCTTCTTAGCGATGGGCATAATCCGATCCATATCACAGGGGCAGCCCGCATAATGAACAACAATGATAACTTTCGTCCTTGGTCCAATCCTGTGTTCAATATCGTCAGGATCAATGCATAGTGTATCCGGGAGAATATCCGCGAAGTTCACTGCGGCTCCAAGAGTCAAA
The DNA here is from genome assembly GCA_963677595.1 of Spirochaetia bacterium. Classification (GTDB taxonomy): domain Bacteria; phylum Spirochaetota; class Spirochaetia; order CAKZLE01; family CAKZLE01; genus CAKZLE01. The sequence goes on along the minus strand of OY782041.1, from coordinate 3,072,079 downwards.
ACAGGAGCTGCACTTGCCCAGTACGTCATACTTGGACAGATGACCTCATCTCCTGCACCGACACCGCAGGACCATAGCGCACTGAGAATACCGGAAGTCCCATTACAGAATCCCAGGGCATATTCAACCCCTAACCACTGGGCCATATCCTTCTCGAACTCTTTTGTGATTTCAGTCCCGCTCATAGATCGGCCGTGGAGGACATCCAGAACGGCCCGTTCATCCTCCTCCGTGACAATCGGCCAATTGAATAACTCCTCATTCTCCCCCTGTAGTACCGGGGTACCGCCTAGAATTGCTAATTTTTCCATTTACTCACTCCTACCGTCGTTAAACATCTGTAATATCATTAGAAAAACCCATTCCAGTCTTTCCAGCTCCAAGCATCATCAATGTAAGCCTGCAGCCTTTCCCTAACTTCCTGCTTCCCATGAGTACCCTGTAAAGCTGATTCTACTCTACGTGCTGCGAAGTCAAATACAGTAACTTTCTGTACAGTCTCTTGCTCACACATATTAGGCTCGAAGAATGTGAAAACACTCTTAGCTCCGGCAGCAGCTGCATGATACACGAACTGTTCGATGTCATAATCACTCATATCTGGATAGTGAAACGATCCCAGTCGCCAATTGAAAGGCAATTCCGGTACCGTATCATGAATGAGCTCAGGGTTCAGTTTCGGTGAGATCCCAGGATCATAATCTTGGATCTCGATGCTCTTGAGATACGGCAGATGGGAAGTTGTAAGTCCTTCACAGTGTACTTTCTTGCCCGGCAATGCCTTCATAAAACAGGAGAGCCATGAAGGATTCACGAAATCTTCCCAGAACTCAGGGGAGACCATTGCCGACAGGTCATCACACACCCGTCCATAATCCGGAAACGGTGAAGCGGGAACGGTCCCATCTACCGCTTCGTAACAATGAATATACACTGAGAGGCTCTCTGCGATCTTCTCCAAAAGCATGCGCATCTCCGCAGGGTAATCATAAAACCCGGTAAAGAAATCTGATCCCAGCAAACCCCATGCCGTTGTCAAGGGACCTTCCCATTGCCATCCCCATGATACATATTCTCCAAAGTGATTGCGCACTCTCTTCAGGTAAGCAATCTGCTTTTGGGATAATTCCCTGGTGAAAGCACTTTTCTGCTGGAACTCAGAAGCTGTGAGAAAGTCAAAGACCGTGTCTATAGAGAGATGAAGGTGGTCCGGTGCTACTTGTCCATCTGCGGGGAACAACAGAGGTACCCCTAGTTCATGCATATGGCCGTACTTGATTACTGGGGTTGTCAGGGGCATGCTGATCTCTAAGGAACCACACAACTCCTGTAACCGCGGTTTCCCCGTCTCATATGAATCAATACAGGCTTCTGGATCCAGATATAGGTCATGCAGAGAATATCCAGCCATAAACCCCAGGACATCGACCGGGGCGTATATGTTATGTTGGAACCGACGTTCTTTCATTATAGTTCTCCAATAATTCTCTAATGGTGGAGTAGATCAGGGGTTCCGTATCACTGGTAAAAGGTCCCGCAAAACCATAAAGGCGATATGCAGAATCAACCTCATACCCACCTTCCCGTAAAGCTTCAGCTGTGGGGATATACCCTACCGAGCTTCCACAATACCCGCAGAAAAGTACTGACTTGTCTTGGACCAGCTGCTTGGCGTGAATCCCGATTTGGCTGAAGATTTCACCTGGGACAGAGATGATCACAATCTGGTCACCTATTACGGCAAGTCCGAATTCCGCTTCTATACCAGTTGGAGCCGGGTGCTCTGCATGATAGCTAAGCATATTCTCTGCCCATCGCAATTCAATCTCAGCCAACAATGCTTCATTGTCATGTGATGCCTGGAACTCATCATCTGCAAGCTCACTTACTGCCGGCTTGTCCAGACTGGTTTTCAATTTCTCTATGACCGCTTTCAACGAAACGTTATCGAGGGGAGCGATTGGGAGTGTCACGATTCTCTTTGTCATGAACAGGTCAGTACCCAGAACACAGGATTCAGTCAATCCGCTATCCACCTGGGAAATGATGCTAGATGCGATCGAAGTCCCGATATACTCAATGTCTTTTACCTCGCCGTCCACGAAACCTGTCCTGTCAGTATTCAGTAAGGCTGGCCTGACATCGCCGCACGCTCCCTGAAGAACAAGCACTACTGCATTACGATATTTCTGTTGCAGGGAGTAAACGAGCCTTCCCGGATAATCTGCCGAATACTGGGAGATACCAATCCCTAGTGTCGTCGGGTGTATGGCTACGTTGACAAGCAATCCTTTTACTCGCTCTTCCGCATCACGAAGGCAGATTGTGAGGACGCTGTCATCAATTGGTCCTGATGGATTTGGCTTCATACGTGAGCTGCGAGTTTCAGTATCAACAACGCGTCGGTTGATCCCAAGGCCATGAACGCGATCCTGATAACTAGAGATCATTACAGGTTCCATCGCGTTAAGACTAGCTGCACATGCTTGATGGATGCTGTCGATTACCCTTTCAAGAAGCTCGTCCTCTGGCCTGTCGTTCCCAAGCTTAATAACACATGGCCCTGTATGCGTATGGGTTGATGCAAGGATGATGTGTTCATAAGGGATACCGTATCGTTCCTCAATCGCATGATATATGTTGCTGCTCCAATCCGGTCCGAACTCTATAAGGTCACACACGATTACGACCAGCCGAGAAAAGGCAGTTTCCAACACACAGACCCGGGCATACAAGGGGTCCAATACCGCGTCCGCTGGTTTTACCCTGGAGACATGCCCCTGCAGCTTCCTCCCCAATTTCAAAGGTATCCGAACTTCACCTAAGCCGGCCATAAACCCGGCATACTCGGAAAGGATCTCATATGCATCAAACAGGGGTATCCCTGTATGATAACCAGGGTCTATATCGGGTGTCGCTGGAATCAAGTTCAGTATCTCGCCTTTCTCATCAACCGTCTGGATTGGGACACCAGTCTCTGATCGCTCAAGGTAGATCTTCTGTATCGTTTGCATGAAATTGGTCACCAAAGAGAATCTCTTTTCACGCTCAGAGTCTGTCTCAGAAATATATAACAGCTCACAGGCGGTCCGTACCGCTTCGAAGCTAGACCACCATGGTGATGCTGTCTTGACGGGTATCCCGTCATGTGCACGTACAGACAGATAGACGGTACCTATCTCCGACAATCCGATACCAAGATGCACATCAGCCAAATCCTTGAAGGTCCTCTTCCACTGGTTGATGAGATCCACCTGATTACTGCTACAGGCATTTTCAGGGACCTTCCTAAGGAACTGTAACCCCATCCCGATAATCTCAAGGGTATGCCCTGGATTATTCAGCAGAACACCATCAGTCTTAACTGGCCGACCTTCCCTGTCTATCCGGTCGACAATCATCAACCCACTGCCGGGCACCTCATGTGTATGGCTGACCATGATCCTATGGATTGCGTTGAATCCCCTTTCAAGATCACATTGTTCACCTGTTGCCTCGAAGAGAATCTCTGCTGCCCCAATTGCGAGCATAGGGCCTTCAATCCCAAAACTCTCGGTACTCACTGCAGTAGGGAGCCCTGTCTCAAACGAGATCTGATCGTTGAAGGCTTCCCCCTTGATGTGCAGGTCAGTGAGAACTCTCAGTCTGTCCACAAGAAACGGGATGTCAGAAAAGTATCCCCGGTACCCTGCATATTCCAGCAGTCCCCTTGCTGCAAACATATCGCAAAAGGAACCGGCGTACGGTATCCCATGAGCTGCAACCTCCGGATATCCCACAGTGTCTGCAAAAAGAAAAGGAATATGGCCTCGGTCCCTTAACAGCCTTAAGAGTTCTTGATAGAGATTGTCTCCCATACGAAGGATGGACTGCCGATCAAGGAAACTATAGCCATGGAGTGTATCAAGCCACCTCAAGTAAGTTGTGAACGTCTCCAATCCTCTTCCCTGGATCCAGCCATAGATATTCTCAGTATCGTACCAGGAGGAAAGATGCCGATCTGAACCATCGACCGGGTCGATCTTCATATCAATCCAGCACCCAGCCTTCCCTGCCCTATTCAGGACCGTTTCCATAACAGGAACTACATTCTGACGTATTTCGTGTAAGATTCTGGAAGTGGAAAACAAGTCTACATTCTGATTTATGCTATTCATGTATCTACCTTTTTCAGCTGATCATACGTAGGATAACTTTCTCATCCAGTCAGTATTCACAAGCGTATTCCTGATATCACTTTGCTCTCGACAACAAACGTACATCCGCAGTATCAAGGTCTAGCTTTGTTGCAGAGTACTCTATTGTGAGGAACCTTTCTCCCTCTACCCCTTCAGACCGGATAGAGTCATACTACTCATGATCTTTCTTCTCATAAACAGGAACACGATTAATACCGGCAAAATTGAGATCATGGATCCAGCATTAATAGGTCCTAAATCGACAGTAAACCGGTATTGGAACATTCCAAGACCAAGTTCCATGGTCCATAAGTCTCTACTGCTTGTAATGATGAGAGGCCAGATGAAAGCTGCCCAAGTCTGCATGAAAGAGAAGATAGAGAGAGCCCCTGCAGACCCTGACATCAGTGGAAGCACTATTCGCCAGAAGATCCCGAATTCGGATACCCCATCGATTCTGGAGGCATCTAACAGTTCATCTGGGATTGTCGCAATAACATTCTGCCTCATAAAGAAGATCCCATAACTCATGACCAGATACGGGGCAACCAGACCTATGAACTTATTGACCCAGTGGAAGTCGACCATCCTCAAATACAGGGGAACCATATACGTCTCAAATGGCACCATGGCAGTCGCAAGGATCAGAATGAAGAAAAAATTCTTGAAGGGAAAATCGAACTTGCCAAAGACATAGCCTGCAAGCGTAGAGGTAAGCAAGATACTCACGGTTGATACAGAGGCCATCATGACGCTGTTCATGAAGAACCGTAAGAACGGTGCCGTCTCAAACACAGTAACATAATTCTTGGTCGTCGGTGATGTTGGGATCAATTGCGGAGGCCATGACAACACCTCACTTGGCGGTTTCAAAGATGTGGAGAACATCCAGATAAAGGGGAGTACCATGATCAAAGCACCAAAAACCAGGAAGATCATCCCTAACAAATTGCCTACGGAAAATTTCTGTACTTTCATAATTATTCACTTCTCCTCTTCTGATTCTTTTCTCTGCCTGCAATGCCAAATTGTATAAAAGTAAGAAATAGAATAATTAAGAACAGTACAACAGCTTCTGAGGCTGCATAGCCAGTCTTAAAGTATCTGAATGCGTTTTCGTATATATCAAAGACCAGAGTCCTGACAGCATTCCCCGGAGCCCCCTGAGGACCTGCAGTCATGATAAAGACTTGAGTAAACACATTATATGAGTTGATTGTTGAGATAACCACAACAAAGAGCATAATCGGCCTCAAGAGAGGAAGTGTTATATATTTAAACACCTGGAATTTACTGGCACCGTCTATTTCAGCTGCCTCTATGTAGGATATCGAGATATCTCTGATACCTACTAAGAAAATGATCATATTGTACCCGATCAATTTCCACACACTCATAATGATGATGGCGATCATCGCTGTGTTCGGATAGACCAGCCACGCTATCGGCCCGATATTAAACCACGATAATACATAATTCAATAAACCGTATGTTGGATCATATATCCATTTCCAGACAACAGCCACAGGGACCATTGGTGTGATTACCGGCAAGAAGTACAATGTCTCGAACAGCCCGCCGAACCGCATGATATGTGAAAGCTTCAATGCCACAAGCACTGCGATCACCACACTGAAAACTGTAACAAACACCGCAAAGTACGTTGTATTGCGTAATGATATGACAAACAGTTCATCCTGGAACAGATCGATATAATTCCGCAAGCCAGCAAACTCTTTCATCGGCTTTCCGACACCTGAGACAAAGAGGCTGTACAGGAAATTCTCGAGAATGGGAATAATCCGAAGAAACGAATAGACCACAATTATCGGCAATAATGATAAGTAGACAAATAGGTATTTTTGTCTGGTCGTCTGGTTAATGTTTTTAATTTTATGGATCAGTTTAAACGAATCTGTTTGAGCTGCTTCTAACCGTGGTCCCATATTTAATCCTTTTACTAATTACGATGTGTATGGAGGAGGAGATGCTCCTCCTCCATATATCTACAAGATGTGCATTTTTAGAAGGGAATTACCTATTCGCTGTACAGTCCATCTTTTTTCAGGATCGTATCTGTTTCTGCGGCTGAATCCTGTAACACTTTCCATATTGCTGCATCGTTACCTGCTAAGCCTTCATTGAGGAATGCTGCAACGAGCCGTTCGGCAAATTTCGTAGAGATCTCATCAAAGCTTGCGATAGGGATATATCCGAACTCCCCATACCCGTCAGGAGATTCCAGGAAAGCACCAATCTGGGGATTCTTTGCAACGCTAGCACTTAAGTCGATATCCTGTCGGGCAGGGAGCCAGCCGATATTATCGAGCAGCCACTGCTGATTTTCTTCTGTCATACAGAAAAGTACATATTCCCAGGCAAGATCGGGATCTTCAGCAGATCGGGTTACATACAGGTTCTGAATATTGGTGATTCTTCCCCATCTCTCTGCAGAAGGCACTACTGCTGTCCCATAATTGAGGTTTGGTGCTTTCTGAGCAGCATCACCAATCACCCAGGACTCTCTGAAGAACATTGCAGTCTGCTCCAACTCGAAGGCTTCAGCATCATGCTTAATCTTGTGACTGTCCCATCCTGCAGTATAGAGTGCATCAATATAGTACTTAAGCGCATTGAATCCGGCTTCATTATTATACCCGTTATGATATTTTCCGTCTTCCTTACCTTCTTCAATGATAGTTCCACCCATTGGGTAGAGAACAAACCAGAATTTCTCGGCTACACCTGACCCCTGGCCTGAGAGCCGCAGGCTGTGACCTGACCGTACCAGATTTCCGGCAGCATCATATTTTGCTAGTTTGGAAGCATACTCAAACATCTGGTCGAATGTAGTCGGCGGTCCTGGCAGCCCAGCTTCTTCAAACATATCCTTATTCCAGAACAGAGCCGTTCTTCCCTGGAAATTGGGAACACCATACTGCGTTCCCTGATAGGTGTTGCTGTTCTTGGCAAATTCACTGTATCTTCCGGGAGCATTGACAAATTCATCAACATTTGAAGGATTCTCCGGGATATATCCGGCTTCTATGAATTTCTGGTTAGCATAGACCGAAACATCGATGATATCAGCAGATGTATCTGATGGGATGGTAGCTGACAGCTTCTGCTCGAACTCCCTGAGGGGATGGGTAACAACATCAATAGTCACATTCGGATTCATCTTAATGAACTCATCTGCTACATGCCTATAAAATGCTTCCATTTCCGGATATCCCGACCAAACTGACAACTCAACAGCTTTGGCCTCTTCCTGGGTACCTCCAGCAGACAAGCTCATCGTTGCTGCAAGAACAAGAATAATTGCTACGGCCATTACTTTACGCATAGTGAACCTCCTTTATGCGTTTATTTAATATTGCACTATGTTATTATATATGTACGATTTTACTCCCGTCAAGAAGATTTTTTAGATCCTCTATTAAAAGGCGGTCAATTCTTTAATAAATCTTTTTACAAAAAGGCTATACGTGCAACCAAATATTTCACCGCGATAGCCTGTCTCCAACCTGTCAATCTGAATATCTTCAGCAATATATGTCGGGACTCGTGATCGAAATTCATCTAAAAAGTAAGCATATAGCTCTTCATCTGCTAGAAAGGAACTTTCTATGATAATATGACTGGGAAAAAGTACCTTATACAGAGTATTCAACCCATATGCCGCTACCTTCGCTGCTTTTTTAATAACATCATTTGTTTTTAGGTTATGCTCCTGAAAATATATCTGGAAAGCATCTTCTTCCTCAGGGATCTGGGCAGGCGGGGCATCTAGTTTATCTATCAGAGCCCAAATGGCACACTCTGTTTCCAGACAGCCTACTTGCCCACAGACACATTCCTTAACACTGTTCGGATCATACATGGTATGTCCGATCTCCATAATTCCACCGGAAGCAGAACGTAGGATTGCTCCATCACAAGCAAAACTTGCACCCACACCATAACCCCAATGATACAGAAGTATCCCACCTGTACGATAATCGGGCTGGTTAATAAGCATATATTCCATTTGGGCCTCGAGACTAGTATAGACCACAACTTCCTGTTCCAAGCGCTTTTCCAGCTTCTCAAATGAAAAATTCCTAATATTTCTCCAACGGGTCGAAAATCTCAATTCTTTAGTCACATGGTTGACGTTGCCTAAGAATGAGATACCAACCCCAAGTAATTCTGATAGAGCAGGCACATGGCTTTTCAAGGCTTCGACGATATCTGAGATAATATTCATAAGATCATCATTTGATACGTCCCAAGCTACCCGCACCGCACTCTCAGCCAGGACTTCCTGCTTAATATTGAACAGGACCCCTTTTACCTGCTTGGACACTACATAGAGAGAAATGACTACGAACTTGTCAAAATTCGCATATACATGGACTTCAGGGCGCCCCTTCTTCCCATGATTCTGCAGGCTGCCATCATACACTAAATGCTGGTCAATCAGTTCAGTTACGATATTTGAGACGCTTGTCGGCCGCAACTTCAACTGTTTAATGATTTGTTTTCTTGTTATTCCGGGGTTCTGACAGATCTTCTGGTAGACTATTGCCTTTTCTTTATCTTTGACTCTGAATCGTGAACCATCATGAATCCTATCAATAAATTCTATCATGTTCGAGTTACCTTATGCAGCCGTTTTTACTACAATAACACATTCTCATGCATATTTACAGCTTGAAACTTATTGACAGGACCTAAGATCTTGCATAGACGAGTTCACCAGCCTTAAAGACTGAATCAATCGAAAGCTCAGGATCAGCAACCACGATATCCGCACGCAGCCCAGGAGCTATAGAGCCTTTCTGATTCTGTATCCCGAGCACCTTTGCAGGATTGACGGTCATCATACGGACGGCTTCCTCAAGGGAAATGCCGGACAGGTTCATCATGTTCCTTACCAGATCTATTCCCAATGTAACGCTTCCAGCGAAAGCTGAGCGATCCGGCAATTTTGCGACGTGATCCTCTACTAGAATCTTCCTTCCATACTCTTTCTTGCCCATAGCAAATACACCCTCTCCCAATCCGGCAGCCCGTAAAGAGTCAGAGATCAAACAGATAGAAGATTTTGCTTTCACTTTTACAATCAACTTGAGCAGGGACGCAGGCAGATGGCTCCCGTCAGAAATAACTTCTAGATTGAAATCATCCATCAGATACCCGCTCTCGATCATCCCAGCAATCCGGTATGCATTTTTTCTAGTCACGGTGGACATCCCGGAATAGAAATGGGTCAGGAAATCCACTCCATGCTCAAGTGCCTCCATCATCTCCTCATATGAAGCATCGGAATGTGCAGCAGAAGCCAGTATGTGGTGCTTCCGGAGAACGTCAGCAAATTCATAGCCCCCCTCAATTTCCGGGGCAAAGGACCACCTGGCAATGGAGTCTGCATGTTCCAAGACTTTCATGTATTCACTGCTGTCCGGGTTCCGGATAAATGTCCCATCCTGTGCACCTTTCTGAGTTTCTGAAAAGTATGGACCTTCTATATGCAGCCCGAAGAAATCAGCTGCATCCGGAAAGAGAGGAAGTTCGCGAAATGTGGAAATCACATCCAGCAGAGAGTCCAGGGTCGTGGTAACGGTCGTTGGCAATAGTGTAGTTGTACCATAATGCAGATGTATTCTTCCTGCAGTATAGAATGCATCCTCAGTAGCATCCATAAAATCAGCTCCGCCAGCTCCATGCGTATGCAGATCGATGAGTCCGGGCAAAACCACTTTCCCGCGTACATCCACTACCTCAAATGAATTAGGTTCCCAGTCTGCAGGGATTCCCTGTATCGATTGTATGATTCCATCTTCGATGTATATATCTGCAGTTAATTGCCGGTACGGAGTTATGACATTCCCACCCATCAATTTGATTCTTGAATTCACTTGCATACATCCACTCCTAAATAGCCACACTCAATGGCGCTGCCAAAATCTAATTTAATAACATATGATGTTATATTATAAGCATAAAAAAACCATATTGCAAGAAGATAAAGAAACCATTTCTAAAGCCCTGTTCTTTTGCATCTAGCATAGCGTCTCGAGAATAGTTTCTGCCTGATTAGCATACTCATGAAAGGAGTCTTTCATCGCCGTAGTAGAAAGGTTTGAAGAGCTCTTATGATATACAGCTGTTATATGGGGTTCTATGCTGATCATTCCAGCAAAGGCAGAAGCCTTTAGGTCCGAAAGGATCCGAGAGACCTGGGCTTCCCCCATTCCGGGGAGGGTGAATACCGACTTCTTTGCGACAGGATCATAATAGGCATCTTTAAGATGCACATATGCAATATGGTCCTTTACGGCTTGATAGAATTCCCAGGAGTCCTGCCGTGAGTATGGATATTCACTCGATCCATCTATCATGACTGGAGGGTTCCCAGTATCAAACAGCAGTTGAAGTCCTTCGATTGCTTCTACCAATTCCAGTGTTTTCCGGAAACTGAGCCCTCCATAATTACTGCAGTTCTCATGGAGTGGGATCAGTCCTGTCTGGAGAAACCGATCACAGATTTCCCTTAACCGCCTAATCCTTTCATGGACAAATTGATTTTCTGCAATCATACCCTTCTCGTTGAACTCAACAGCATAGCTCATGATTCTTACATAAGGGATTTCCAGTTCTTTCATAACATGGATTGTTCTCTCTACTATTGGTAGAGTATCAACAAAGGGTTCAAGAATAGAATGGCTCCAATTAGCAATTGTGGAGCTCAATGCACATACAGAGACCCCTGACTCGAGCATGTACCTTTTTATCCTGTCAACTTCCTGATCTGAAAGAAATTCTACTGGTGTGTTTTCGATAGAGCGTAATTCAATATTCTCCCAACTAAGGATCTGTGTATAAATAATCTATGCGAATGTTTCTGATGGAGCAATGCAGTAATTCCATTCTCCATGAAATTCATTCCTCGTAATATTGATCCTCTCAAGTTCTTCAGCTGATACCTTTATCCCTGTCTCATAGATGTTCTGATCCAATTCGCATTGTATCTTCAATCCTGATTCGGTCGTTGTTGACTCAATCAGACTGATTATGACAAGGAGGGTTTCAAGGGGTCTTCCCCTCCAATTCTTTGAGATGTAGCTAAACATTCGATGTTCGATCTTATTCCACTTTGAAGTTCCCGGTGGGAAATGGGAGACATAGATCTGCAATCCCGTTTCATTCGCCAGTTCCTGCAGTTCGGTCTTCCAGAGTCTGTTCCTGCTCCCGTTACTCCCACCACCGTCTGCGGTGATGTAGAGCTTTGATGCTGAAGGGTACCGACTTTTGCCCATCTCATCCCACCATTCCCGGATAGAATTCACCGCAAACTTTGCCGTGTCTGAGCTGACCCCAAGATTGATGAATCCTTCATTCTTCGCTATATCATAGATCCCATACGGTGCAACCTTCCCAAGATCAGGCAGCGGAAAGTCGTGATCAAGGACTTTCACCGGATTCCCTGATTTAGCATACTCTGCACCCTGATTCTTGAAATTACCCACCAGCTCTTTCTTTTTACAATCAATAGAGATCACTGGTAACCCTTCTGCTATGAATCCTTTAGCCATCTCGTTGATATGCTGAAATTGCTCATCCCGGTCAGGATGGGGCTTCCCGACCTGCAGCATCTTCTGGTTTAGCTGCATGCTGTAGCCCAAGTCGGAAAGCATCTGCCTGACCTTGGAAAACGAGACCTGAAAGCCCTGTTTACCGAGGGCGTCACTCAGGTTCCTTAGACTTTTTGTCGTCCACAGCAGTGGTGATTCCGGATTACCGAAACTGCTGTCAGCAACCAGGGCTTCTAACGCCTTCGTGATGCCAGGTTGCGTCTCTTCTATTGGCTTGCGGCCACCACCTTCCTTCCGAATCCTGGTTGAAGATCTTGGATCAACAGGTTCCCTGATCTCCTTGATCCCGGCAGCAATGGTATTACGAGAAACACCAAGCGCTTTACTGATCTGGGTAATCCCTCCGCGACCAATACTCTCAGCCTCAGCTGCAAGATATTTACGTTTCTGACTCTCATCTAGTAGAGGAACTATGGTATGTATGCGTTTTATCGTTATCTCATCGAGCATGCACCATTCTATCATGAGAAGACAAAGAAATCAATATTGCTTATGTTATTTATGCACAGTTCCTAAGTACAACAGCCTCACGAAACTGGTCCTCTATTTCTGGGGAGTACTCATCCATGATTCCTGTTAAAATCATAAGCAATATCTCAATTCAGACATACAGGCTCATGATTATTAGCACTCCGATATATAGCCTCGATAATCTCTACCGCTTTACGGGCTTCCCAACCATCTATCAGTAAAGCTGTTCCATGATTGACGGCATCTACCATATTCTCAAACTGGTGCTGATGTCCCGAATAGCTGATTGCTGACGGGTTTGAGGATCCTCCGGCAGAGCCGGTTTCACTAAAGTATTGTTCACGTATAGCAGTATCCTCCGGTAGGGAAGAATCAAATTCCCATGTTACAATCTTGTCCTCTTCAAGGGTGATGGTCCCTTTACTGCCGGATATGGATATCTTCTTTGGGAACCCTGGATATACTCCTGTTGAACCTTCAATAACCCCTAAAGCACCATTAATAAACTTCAAGGTTGCCACAGCGGTATCTTCAACCTCAATCCGTTCATGAGCCAACGTCCCAGTAAAGGAGCATATAGAACTTACAGGTCCTATCAGCCACTGAAGCAGATCGATAGCATGAATTGACTGGTTCATGAGGGCTCCTCCGCCGTCCAAAGCCCAGGTTCCACGCCAGCCGCTTCCATCATAATACTCCTGGGTCCTGAACCATTTCACATAGGCATCTGCCAAGACAATCTGCCCTAACCTTCCAGAATCTATGGTACGTTTGATCAGTTGAGAGGCTTCATTGAATCTTGAAGGGAAAATACCCGAGAGCAAGACATTATTTTTCTTCGCAGCTTGAATCACTTGATCACATCGTGCGGTAGTTATTTCCAACGGTTTCTCAACCAGTAAGTGCTTTCCCGCTGCCGCTGCTGAAACTGCTGCATCCAGGTGTAGCCCGGAAGGTGTACAGATGGTAACAATCTCCACCCTTTCATCAGCCAGGAATCCGGCAAGATCCAAATAGCCTTGACAATGGTGCTTATCACAGAATGCAGAAACCCTCTCTGGGTTGACATCGTAACAAGCTACTAGCTCTCCCTCGCTCATTTCTGCGATAGCTCTCGCATGAATATCTGCAATAGCACCTACCCCAATTATTCCAAAATGCCTTATCACAATGTTACTCCATGTATTATTATATTTATCTATCATCGAACATGCGAAGATCGAAATTCATCCCATGCTGGATATGTTCATGCATAGCTTTCTGAGCTCGATCAGAATCTCCAGAAAGTATTTCATCAATAAGATAGGAATGCCAAGTTTCGGGATGTTCAATATCACCGGTCCAAAGTTCCTTCCTGCCCTGAAAACGTAAACTCCTGATGGTCAACAGACCAAGTTCCTTTCTCAACAGGGTATTCCCGGTACATTCCGCCATAAACAGATGCAGATCACGATGCGTCTGAGATATTTGGGAGAGGTCCTCTGAGGTCGTTTTATGAAGGGAATCACATAGACCTGCATACTCTCGAAGTTTTGTCTGCTGCTCTTCAGTTGTTCCAACAGCCAACAGATAAGCAACCATCACCTCAAGCGCTTCCCGCAACCCATATTGTTCAATAATGTGTGTTCGTGTCGTTTTCGGAATCCTATAGCCCCACCTTGGAATGAAATCTAACAATCCCTCATGTGATAACTGCTTCAAGGCATCTCTGGTAGAGATCACAGAAGTGCCTGTCATGTTAGCAAGCATTCTTTGTGATAAGAATACTTCTTTGGGGAGTTGATTCTCCATGATCGCCTTGAAAATGGCTGAGTATGCTTTCTCCGCACTTGACTGTAATGAAGTAATATAGAACTCCTTAAGTTTGTTTTAACCGTTATAACAGTAATAATACTACACCTCGAGCCAATGTCAATAGGATTCGTCTCCCCTTTGAATACCATCTGGATGCACAGTGTATATACAGGATCCTCCCGCTTTAAAGACTGGGTTCACTTGATTTGCAGTTCCCGAGGGGAGAATGAATAGGTTACACTGCTCAACGAATAAATAGCAGATCTCCTGCTATATAAAGCTATCATCTTGATCTAATTTGATATGTTCCAACCAGAACTCTGCCATCTTATTATGCCCTGCCAATGAAGGATGGACCCCATCCTGCGCCCAGAATTCAGCTGGAGCTGTTGTTGATACTTCGTTAAACATGGACTGGAATGGGATGAAAGGACAATTGAAGTCTTTCGCTAAAGACCGAACTATCATTCGTCTTGCATCCATTTCTGGTATCCAACCCTCTCTTACGACACCACAGTTCAACACAAATGGTTCACATAACACAATTATAGTTTCGGGTAATACCCATTGTGTCCATTCAAGCAGCATTCGATACATTACCTCATATCGGTCTGGTTCAACTCCATTAGAGCTGTCTTTATCATGCCAGGTATCATTAACGCCGACCAAGATACTCACCAAATCTGGTTTGATATTGAGGCAATCTACTTTCCAACGTGCATACAAATCTACAACACGATTACCTGATATTCCTCTATTGTAAAAAGAGTACTCATGAGTTGGGTAATCTGTCAGTAGTTTTGCCCCAATGAATTTCGGATAACCAAGACCCATCGCTTTCAGATTGTTCTCCTCATCTTGCAGATCCCTTACCCTACCACAATCAGTGATTGAATCTCCCTGAAAGAGAATAGTTCGTATCCTTCTTGTTTTCATATCCATGATCTCCTATAGAGAGTTCCGCTGTTTTACGTTCCCCTCACATAACGATTGTTTGATTAGCCAATCTTGCCTTCTCCGCGAGAAACCCTATCCTATGGCCAACGATTGAATCAGAGAGACTGGTAGAAGACACTGAGGAGGCCTCCCCTCGTATGGTCTTTATGAAATCCTCTACCAACCGCAGATCACCGCCCCCATGTCCACCGTGAACACCACTAAAATCCCCAGACAATCTTACGTCAATACTATGTTCTTCAAACTCACATCCAGGACTGGGATCAATCAGGCGCACAACATATGATCCATCTTCAAAGATTCCTTCAATTTCCCCTTTACTACCAATGATGTGAATCTTCCTTCCCGATTTCACACAACCGCCAACCATATCCAAAGACCCCGTACTGCCATTTTCAAATTCGATAATGACATGTTGATGATCAACAACAGTATTATTACTTCTGAAAACAC
This sequence comes from Spirochaetia bacterium, assembly GCA_963677595.1. Taxonomy (GTDB): domain Bacteria; phylum Spirochaetota; class Spirochaetia; order CAKZLE01; family CAKZLE01; genus CAKZLE01. Next base: position 3,056,586 of record OY782041.1, on the reverse strand, counting down.
ATCTGCCATACGGACTGTCGCCCTTCAGTAAAGCCTCTTTTTCTCTAATAGAGGGATTCTCAATATGCTTCAGTTCATCCCAAACATAGAAACTCCATCGATCGGGATGATCTAAATAATGTTTCCTGGCGGAATACAGGCATTCACTCTCACAGGTGCAATCCAATAAGCATTTCTCTCCAGAACCTACAGGGGCGTTCTTCTCTGTAAAGTACTGCAGGGAACCAGAACTTGAAATCACTTTTGGCTTAAGCCCTTTCTGTAGCCAAACGAGCAGATCAAGATCATGGCAGCACTTTGCCATGATCATTGAAGAACCGGATATATCTTTATTACCCCACTTACCTCTTACAAAAGAGACAGCCATATGATGATACGATATATGTTCAGAAGCATGGATGGTTATCACCTCCCCAATGCTGCCACCCCGAACAACATCATAAATACTCCTATAAAATGGTGTATACCTCAATACATGACAAATATTGACAACAACACCTGCCTTCTCCACCGCTTCAATAAATGCTTCCATCTCTGTTTCGTTTACCGCAAAAGGTTTTTCAAGAAGAATATGATATCCTCTTTCTAATAACGGTAACGAAGTTGGAACATGTTGATTGTCCATAGTGCCATTTATTATAGCATCTGCCTGCCGAGGCAGTCCTGCCAATGCCTCAGCACTCTCCCAGCACATACTTTCTGGAATCCCAAAGGTTCTAACAGCAATATCACGTGCAGCCTTTGAAGGATCGGCAACCCCGACCACTCTCATCAACTCAGGCTTTTTTAGTGCTAACGATGCATAGAGCAAAGCTCGATGTCCTGCCCCAACAATGATTGTTTCTACGGGTTTATTCATGATAATCATACTCCTCATCCTCTTGTTGTCTAAAGTTGGAACAACCAGGCAGCCATACATGATGTACGGAAGCTCTCAAAAACTCTTACTAGTACGTTAAGAACCCCCTAATCTCTCAAACGCAAACTCACTCAATGAGCAATCGACAGGGACAACCAAGCGACACCCCCACCATAGATTGAGCATTCCCTGTTCTGCCAGGTTAGTGAGAGAGTGCCCTCATGGGTGATGGCGCCTACGGGAATCGAAAACTCTCGAATGGTTGTAGCTCCAGGTAATTCAATGGTTGAATGGATTTCATATGGACCTGATCTAAGATTGATCCCAACAGCACGTTTGTGATTCCGAGCATAACAAAGCTGCAGGGTATATCGCTTTCCATATTCAAGATCTTTTAAAACTACCGTGAAGGCTTGTCCGAAATCAGCAGTCAGGAACGTCTGCTCTATGATGGGATACATCGGTACCTCAGGCATGTCACCAAGAGTTGTATTGTATGCTGCGGAAATAGTTCCGATATAAGGGTGGATGCCCTCGCTTGTTCCATTCCTACTTATTAGGTTCGGAGAAGCATGTTCTACTGTTGTGATGAATTGAAAATTCATGAACACAGAACCCGGACGAGGCCGCACTCTTGCTATGGCTTGATATACATATTCACAAGCACTCTGTGGATCAGGAAAGTCCTGAGTATGGTCTATGACACGCTGCAGGAATACAAGATCAGAGATGGGTTTATCGACAGCATCAACGAATGCCCCGCGCATGATACTTTTTGCATGATGCCTGATCACTGAAGTCTGCCATCGGATCAGATCAAATGCCTTATCGGCAAAGTGGTCGATACCTTCCCTTAGTTGCCTGAATGGTATTGAAACACCCTTTTGCAGAATACTCTTACTTTCCTCCAGGGTCTGTTCGAGCCGATTTGGTGAACAGTGTTGCAGCAGGGTCAGCAGTTCTTCCTGGTGGGCATGTTCCCATATCCAACGGCACCGAATATACTCATCACAATACACCCGCAGCAGGGGCATGATGAATCTGTAATTATGGTTAAGGTCCACAGCATGTGATTTATAGAGTGTATCCCACATTAAGAACGTCTCATGGATACGATCCATATTGCGGGCAATGGGACCATCCCAATGGGTTTCGAATCTCATAAGGGCTTTTGCGATTTGAGAGGTAAGATCAGGATTGATAAATAAGCGTACATAATCCTTTAGAGTGTCCCATTCATTGGTATGCGGGTCCCATTCCTGATCAAGCCAGATAAACTTATTGATATCATCATTGATCCCCTCGGAATAGGCAATGCTCCCAACAGCATATGCAGCATCTGCGTTATGGATGCGTTTATAATCTCTTGGACGAGGGTTGTAACCTTCTCGTCCAAGAGTAATCAGAAAGGCAGGGTCCCAATTCCAAACCGGATGCTGACAGTTGAATGAGTGACAGATATCGGGGTAGCGACGGATAGGATACTCCATGGGGACTAACTGCCGAAGTTCTGAAACCGTTCCCTTTACCCAAGGGCCATGAACTATCCCGGCAAGCCAGTATGGTCTCTTCGATATATATGCATAAAAAGCAGCAATATTCGAAGGGGAGCAATCTGAGAATTGGGGGGAGAGCCAAATAGATGCATGGGGGTGAAATCTGGTCAATTGTGCATGGACTCGTTCCATCCAATCAAAAAGAACAGCTATGGGTAATTCCCCCGGGTCACCTCCAGGAACCATCAGGTAATCAATCCTTGCTAAAGAACTGAATATTTCTTCTCGCTCCCGTAATGCCTCATCGAAAGCTTTTGGATCGGTTATATCATCAATCAGGTTAGGATACCAGATGGAAACATCTAATCCAAGTGTATCGATCTCAGCAGAAAGCCAACACAGCATCTCTAATGGGTCATACAGCATTTCAGGGATTGAGAGGATATCATCAGTTCGCGGCGGCAATAATTCTATTGTATTTGCACCAAAGAAGGCCAGTTCCCAAATATACCGGAGATATTGTTCTTTACTCCACATATCATACGCATTTGTCTTTGGCCTATATCCCAATTGCATGCCACGAATCTTTGACGCAGGCGTTGCTGATATGGAGAAGGCATCAGGGAAACTCATAGCACTTGGGTAGATACTCGAAACCCGTAGTACCCGCCCCAACCCATATAGCACACCCCTTTGATCAGCAGCAAGGATCAGGACTTCCCCTGCATCAGATGACGAGACAATTCGGTAGCCTTCTAGACCAGGTTGCGGCAAGTTCTGAGCAGTTTCATATAGATGTAGCCAATTTTGGGAATAACTAGTGGGCATACAAGCTTCTGACAACTGTTTGTCCAAGGAAATGAACATAGTAAGGCAGTTTTCCCCCAAATGAGCATCACCTTTCGTCGAGGTGATCCTCTCAATCAGTATGTTCGATTTGAAATGGAGGTAGTTAACAAACGCTTCAATGACAGCTTCTACACGGGAATCAGAAATTGTGGTTAAGATCTTGATTGATGAATGGGATTTCATAAAAGCTCCATAGGGAAATCGGGTTATAAGACTTACTCAACGTTTGGTTCGGAGCAGTATACCCGCTTACTCACTATCTGAAAGTACTATACAGCAGGGTTCATCAGAATCACCTGAGGAAATCACTCTCTACACAAACCAATCCATTGTGGCCCTTAAGAGCACTCAGTGTACCAATAGATTCGCTCCCTTTGCTTCAACAATTCTCCGGACGTCTAATCCATCCACTTGGTGAGAATCAGATCCGCTTCTGATTGCCAAAGCAGCCCCAATACCTGCAGCCTGCCCCGTCATTGAACAAGTTGTTGATACCCGTGCAGAAGAAAGGGCTAGTTGGTCTGCCGAGAAGCAGCGACCTGCCATAAACAGATTGTTCCCGTTTCGTGCAACCAATGTCCCAAAGGGAATTTGATAAGGTGGGACATATCTTTCTTCCTCTGATAATATATACGTTCGTCCATCATCATCTGGCTTATGACCATCAAGGTAGTATACTCCTCTGGCTATTGCATTAGGAAATTCTCGACCAGCTCTCAGGTCATCAATAGAGAGAGTTTCCAGACCTGTAATACGATACCCTTCCCGAATACCAATTCGAGGGGAGAAGTAGAGTATTCGCCAATGGCGATCCTCGACTCTCTGATAATACTCCACTACCTGCATTGCCCGAAGCCGTGAGAATATCTCCGACCGAGCCAAACTAACTGTGTCTGTTGAATCATATAGGGGAATTTTGATTTTAACAGCCAGATATCCATCAAACAGCGTTTTATTGGGACTAACCATAGGGAGATCTTCAGGGGTCTCTATCTGATCAAACCATCCATCAGGGATAGCTGTCCCATACCCTTTCTTCTCCTCATGGACATAGAGCTTATAGGACATCGGCAACTGCAGCCCACCGGAAGGGCAGCCTTTTGAGACCTCAAAACCTGCTTGCCATGCAACCAACCCATCACCAGTACAGTCAATAAAATGAGTTGCTTTGACTAATTCCGGACCCGAGGCACCTGCGATGACTACTCCAATGATTTTACTGCCTTCCTTGATTACGTCTGTGAATTTAGCGTGAAGAAGCAACTCGATGCCTCTCCTCAGTACCATCTCCTGGAGAACTACAGAAAGGAGTTGTGTATCAATCAGTCGTCCATCTTTCGAACCTGGAATGCGATTTGGATCATATCTTGTTCCATATGGGGCATAAGGAGATGCAGCTTTGAACGCTTCCATTCCTGCACTGATTTCGTCAAATATCGCCCCTTGTCCTTTATTCTCACCACAAAAACCTGTCACTCCTCCTGTTGTCATGTTTCCACCAAGAGATGCGAAGTTCTCAACCAATATTACGCTCACTCCCAGATCTGCAGCAGCACATGCGGCGCTCACTCCGGCGATCCCTCCCCCAATTACCGCGATATCAGCTGAATACCTGACTGGTATCTCTCGTGCCCATGTAATCTTTTCCATCAGTCTCCCCTGAATTTTTTATCTCAGCTTGAAAAGAAATACCGTTGATCAGCCAGGATTCGTTACTGATCAACGGTTTCTTCTCAACATGTTACATGTTTAATTCAATTACTTCCCGTAATAATACTTATTCATATCTTTGGTGATCTCGGCTCCGCCATTTGCGTACCACAGGGTGACAAACTCATCCCATCTGTCAAGATCAGCCTCGCCAGTAATGATATGAACAGCTGTTTCCACCCATAATTTCTGCAGTTCCGGGCCGTACTCTATGAGAGATGGCGGCTGGTAATATGGTACAACCGAGGTAACCCCATCTTCAGCTGATATTTCAAGAGCTTCCCAAGCTATTTCAAACATATCTGTATCATTCTTCGTCGTATCTACAACATACTGAAGGAAATCTTCCTCATTCCAGGGGACATAACTCGTATGGTAGGCTCTCGCATAGGCATCTACTGGGGTCTCTTTACTCTTTACTCTAACCCCGTCAACTTTAGTGAAGTTTGTTCCTTCAAATCCGAAATCATAATCTATACCCTTATCACTGAAACGCCAGTTATAGAACTTCACAGCTAAAGCAGGATCTTCTGCATCAACAGTCACAAAATATACCCCTTCACTCAACGAAAGAGTTGCATTGTTTCCTTTATCCCCATTCGGACCGATAGGGCTATGAATAGGTGTAATAAGACCGCCAGGTAAGCTTGCGACACCGGTAGTGTTAACGATTCTGTCTGTTCTATTTTCTGGTTCCCACCAGGATCCAAGCCAGGTACCAATCTTCCCTTGATACACTTTTTCCATCCATTGGGTAGAATTATTGAGATAGAACTCCGGATCTAAGAGACCTTCCTCATACATTGAGTTCAGGAACGCCAAGGCATCTTTCATCTCCGGCTTTGTGGGATTGTACACAATCTCCCCATTAACCTCTGACCAAGGCCCTGAAGCTTGTCCTCCGGTAGTCTGTATCACGCCAAATGCTCCAAAAATATGATCAAGTCCACCAATATCCCCATTTTTCATATAACCACTCAAACCCATTGTATCATTCACACCATTCCCATCGGGATCATTGTTTTTGAATTGTCTCAGGATCTCAACGTACTCATCCAGGGTCGTAGGTTCTTCTAAATCAAGGGCATTCATCCAGTCTCTTCGTACCCAGAGAATCCTATTGGGAATACTATCCTTACCCGGAATGGGATAAAAGTATATTGCAGGGAGCCCATAAATCTTACCATCATATTTCAGGTGTTCCCAAATCCCGGCAGGTATATGATCCAGAATATCCTGACCATTCTCTTTGAGCAGGTCATCGAGCGGGACAAGGAGACCTTCTTCCGCATACTTGCACAGATCGCTGACCCGGCCCTGAATCAGCTCAGGCATATCCCCAGATGACATGATCAAAGTGAGCTTGTCATAGTATGTGGAAGTTTCAGGGCGGATGTAAATAGGATCAATGCCGCTTGATTCCCTGATAAAATTGATGTAGGGGTTATCCCAAAAATCTACAGCTTCTGGTATCGATTGACGAGCTGGCCTGTTATTGAAAATTGTCAATTCCGGAAGCTTGCTTCCGTCAGTATCTTTCTCCTGGGCACCGCCAGCCCAGATCATCATTGTTGCTGTCAACACCAATAATAATACGAGAAACAGTTTTTTTGTTTTCATCTTACACTCCTTTTTTATAAGTGAAAATATTTTCTGGATCATAACGACCCAATATAAGCATATGTTATCTTTTCTGAATGTTTACCCTTTTACAGAACCTACCATCACACCTTTCACAAAATATTTCTGAATGAATGGATATACACACAGTATTGGTATGACACTAACGATTATTGCCGCCATCCTTAGGGACTCTAAGGCAACTTCCGTCACTGGAGCTTCTGGCGACTCCAGGATCGACGCCGATTGGCTTACAATCTCCCTGAGAAACATCTGCAGCGTCCAAAGGCTTCGTTTCGAGATATACATGATTGCAGTCATAAAAACATTCCAATGAGCCACAGCGTAAAACAACCCTATGGTAGCAATCGCAGCCGTTGATAAAGGGATTATTATCTGAAATAAGATCCGAGAACTGCTTGCTCCATCAATAAAAGCTGACTCTTCAAGCTCCTTTGGAATTGAAGCAAAGAAATTTCGGAGTAAAATGCAATAAAACGGAGATACCAATCCAGGGAGGATATATGCCAAGTAGGTATCCAACAGGTTCAGATTTCGGACAATCAAGTATGTAGGGACCATCCCACCTCCAAAGAACATGGTAAAAACTACCAAGAAGTTCAAGGATTTCCATAATTTTAGTGATTTCCTCGAAAGTGGATATGCCAGCATTGCCGTCACAAGCATATTCATTATTGTCCCTACTACAGTTATGAAAACTGTATTGATCATTGAAGTCTTGTAAGCACTGTTGATTGTCAGCTGCCTTAACGGTTCAAGAGTAAAATTGACAGGAAAGAACGTAACCAATCCCGCCACAACTGCATTATTGCTGCTTGTAGCACTGGCAGCCACATGAGCAAACGGATACAGGATCGTAAGGGAAAATATAACCATTGCGAAATAGTTAAATACCTCGAATGTTTTTTCGCCTCTGCTTCTGCGTATCATACTCATAAATAGTTTTCCCTCTCACCATAAGCTCTCTTGAGCTACTTTCCGACTTATTCTGTTTGAGACATAGAGAAGACCAAACCCAACTAGCGAATTAAAAAGTCCTATTGCCGTGGTATAACTGAATCGCCCCTGGCCTAGTCCTACCCGATAGATATAGGTAGCAAATACGTCACCTACCTGATAAAACATCGGATTGAGAAAAACATAAATCTGTTCGAATCCCACCGACATGATGTGCCCAATCCTGATTAGCAATAACGTCAAGATAGTAGGAAGGATCCCGGGGATAGTCACATGAAAGATCTGCTTTAATTTCCCGGCACCGTCCATCTTTGCAGCTTCGTATAGTTCCTGGTTTATACCTGCCATTGCCGCTATATATATTATTGAATCCCATCCAATCTCTTTCCATGCACCGGTTATTATGATCAACCATCGAAACGAGTCAGGATCAGAGAGAAACGTCAGGGGCTGCATACCCGCAGCAACAAGCATTTTATTAATACTTCCCGATTGGGGTGCAAACAACTGGAATACAATTCCCGAAACGACTACCCATGATAAAAAATGCGGAAAATACGAAATAGTTTGTACTATTTTCTTGAAGCGAATAGTACGGATCTCATTTAACATCAGCGCAAAAACAATCACTATTGGAGTTATAGTTATTAACCTCAGGACATTCAAAGTGACCGTATTTCTCAAGATATACTTGAAATCCATACTAGTGAAAATTCTTACAAAGTGCTTTAACCCTACCCACTCACTATCTATGATACCTTTACGAGGGGAAAAATCTTTAAATGAAATAATGATCCCATACATCGGCAAATACTTGAATACAATGAAATAGATAATTCCGGGTATTGCTAATAGGTAAATAGACCTATTCTTGACCATATCCTTTATAATTATTCGCAGGTGTTCACTTATAGATATTTTGGTTTCAAGAGCTCTCTTATTCATGTTCTATCCCTAGTTTGAAGATTCTCTGATTATGAGTTCTGTATTGAAAATCATCCTATTTGTAGTTGCGATGACATTCTTATTTATTTGGCTATACAGTCTCCTGAAAGATTCCGTGGCTATATCAGCGACTGGTACGGAAATTGTGGAAAGAGACGGGTTCCAGTATTGCGCGAAGGGGATATTATCATATCCAATCACAGTTACTTCCTCTGGGATCCGCTTTCCACTCACCCGAGCTCCATGCAAGACTCCTAAAGCCATCGTATCGCCAGTACAAAAATACGCTGTGGGAGGATTTTCAAGATTCGAAAGAATATTGTAACATTGTTCTCCACCGGTAAATCCATCTAACCCATTTACTACCAAATCCTCGTCGAACGAAATACCAAATTCATGTAGTGCTTTCTTATAACCTTCAAGCTTTCTCAGGTTAGGAATATTATGTGGGTAGCTGTCTTTTTCTCCTTCAGTAACGAAAGCAATCCTTTTATGGTCAAGGGAGAGAAAATGATAGATAACCTTATAGACTGCACTTACCCTATCTACAGACAGGAGGTGGAAAAGATCATAATGCTTAGAGAGATCTATCTTAAGAGTTTTCGTGAAGAAATCAAACTGCTCAACATCACTAAAAAACACAAATGGGACACCTCGCTCTGAATAGAGTTGCATCATCTTTGCCATTTCCTGTATCCCCTGCGGCGTATCAGGGAGATTTGGAATACCGCAGATTATTAAGCCATCAATCATTCGATCGTAAAAATCTGCTAAGAAATCGGACCCACTACCTTGCGTAGAATCCCCTTTGTAGCTATATAACACTACCTGATAATTTACAGCTCGAGCAGCAATCTCGATGGCATTAACAAATGCTGGATAAATTGGATTAGTAATCGTTGGTACAAGCACAGCTATAACTCTGGTATTTGCAGTCTTAAATCCACGTGCAATAAGGTTTGGTCTATAACCAAGCTCTTCAACACACTTCATCACCTTCGCTGCCGTACTCTGGCTTATAGAATCTTTTTTATTCAAGACCATAGAGACAGTTGCTGTTGAAACCCCAGCCATTTTTGCTACGTCTTTTATTGTTACCATTGCTCCCTCAACTTAATCGTTTAAACAAATACTACCCCAGCATTCTGTACATGTCAAGAAAATATTTATTTATGCAATCAAATGGCGCTATATCGACTATTTTTCGAGTATATTTTTACTTGACATAATTAATCGTTTAAGTAAATAATAGTAGAATCAGGAAAAACATAAACATGGAAAGACAAACAACTTCGCCGAAAGTAAAAGACTGGGTCTCATTCTCCACAACCACAGAAGATGGCAGGAGTATCGGTGCATATCTTAGAAAAGGCACCGGCCCCTATTTTGTGTATATACCCGGTACTTGGAGTGATAGTGTATCAGCTGCCTCTCTCTTAACTCTCCTGAATTCGGAGTTATCTCTTGTTGCTGTGAATATGCCAGGAAGAATAAACAGTTCACCTGTATTCGATTACTCAATTGTCAAACTTGCCCGGGATGTACTGCATCTTATCGATTCATTACAAATATCCCAGTTTTTTATCTCTGGACATAGTCTTGGGGCTATGACATCAATTGAGTTCCTGAATGTATGTCCAGAACGGATTACTGGTGTCATCCCCATTGAAGGGTGGACCCATTATGCTGTTCAGAGAGAAGTCTTTGGAAAGGACAACTCAACACCCTCTACTACTGAAGCAGCGCAATGGCTCGTGCTGGATAACGCTCGCTGCGAACAGGAGTGGCTGGGAGCCTGGACTTCTGAAGAAAGGAAGAATTTTGGGTCTATTTGGCGGAATTGGAATGGATACAGTGCGCTGGAGAATACCACAACCCCTGTTCTTGAGATTTGGGGGGATCGTGGGAAACCTCATCCCAACAAAGATAAACTCAGGATTCCAGACCGACCAGGAATTGAGATTGCATGGATTCATAACACTACCCATTCCGTCTGGGTCGAAGCAGCAGAAGAAGTAGCAACAACCATCAATAGTTTTATTATTCAGTGTTCAAACACAAAAGGTAGGGAATAATGTTGAAGATAGTGATCATTGGGGCAGGAAGCCAGGTGTTCGGCAGGAGAGCGATTGTAGATATTATGTTGGAACCATTCCTCAATCTAAGAAGCACGGAGGTTGTACTTGTCGATGCAAGCAAACAAAAACTGACTGCTATGTATAAGCTCGCAACTATGCTCAAAGAGCACTTGGATTCGCCAATAGCAATCTCAGCTGAGTCTGATCGAAAAGCAGCGCTGGAAAGAGCCGATTATGTCTTCATTTCAGTTTCTAATCGTCGGTATGAACTATGGGAACAGGATTTCCGTGTTCCCGCTGCTTATGGTTTTCATCAGGCATATGGGGAAAATGGCGGCCCAGGTGCGCTGTTTCATGCTTTGAGAAATATTCACCTGATTATGGGAATTTGTGACGATATTAAAAGACTTTGCCCTGGAGCATTCGTATTCAATTTCTCAAACCCTGAAAGCAGGATCCTCTTGGCAATCCATGATTTGACTGATCTAAACGCTATAGGGATATGTCATGGCCAGAACGATGCCCTCATTAAAATCAGTGAGTTGTTAGATAGAGATCTAAATACGATTCATATTTCAGGAGGTGGAGTCAATCACTTTTTTTGGATCAATGAAATAACTGATAAAGAGTCAGGGGAGGATTTATATCCATTAGTACGGGAACTGGCGCAAGAAAGTGATGCCCCTGATTTTTCTCTTGCCAAGAAACTGTTGGAGATCTATGGGAAACTGACATATCCTCTTAATACTCATTCAGGAGAGTTTGTTCCATTTGGTTCAGATTACACTGGAAAAAAATGGGCACATGGATTAGAAAGCCGTAGAGTAACAGATATCCATAAAAGTAAGATTGACATGAATATTCCATATCTCAAAAGAGAACTGCCTTTGGACGATATAGCAATCAAATCCAGGGAAACTACGATCCCAATGATTGTAGCCCATTATCTCAACAAGCGGACATACTTCTATTCAGGAAATGTCATGAATGACGGGTTATATATCCCAAACCTCCTACAAGATGCTATTGTTGAGGTCCCGGTTGAAGTAGACGCAGCAGGTGTTCACCCACTTACACTCCCACCCCTTCCTGAAGGTGTTGCCGCTCTCAGCAGAACTCAAATGTCGATACAGAAATTGACAGTCCAAGCATACAAAGAGAGGTCCAAGAACCTTCTCCTGCAAACGCTACTCCTGGAACCTGTTGTTGATAGTATACCCAAAGCAGAGGCTTTGATCGAAGATATGTTATACCTGCAAGCTGATTTCATTCCTCAATTCAAATAGCCTGCTTATTGTTTGATATTCCGTATAAGGAGAGTACATATTCCAATGAATGTAATCATTAATAAATCCAAGGAACACCTGGGAGAGATCTCTGCTCGTGATGGTGCTGAACAAATTATCAAAGCAATTGAGGAGAAAGGACATGCCAATATCATCGTTGCAACAGGCTCCAGTCAATTTCTGACATTGAAACATCTTGGCAGTCTCGAGAACATACCATGGCCCCAAGTAACCATATTCCATCTTGATGAGTATATCGGGATCAATGATAATCATAGCGCCAGTTTCAGGAATTATATTCATGAAAGACTTCTGAATAAGATCGACCCAAAAGTAACGTTTATCGATATTAGAGGTGAGAACCCTGATAGTCAAATGGAATGCAAGCGATTGAACAGCATGATGAACAGCATACAGATTGATGTAGCTTTTATTGGAATAGGCGAGAATGGCCATATAGCCTTCAATGACCCGCCTGCAGATTTTCAAACCACTGACCCTTATATTGTAGTTAGTCTGGATGAAGCATGCAGAAATCAGCAGGTAGATGAAGGTTGGTTTGATTCACTACAGGATGTGCCCGAAACAGCTATTTCGATGAGTATTTGCCAGATAATGAAAAGCAAGGTAATAATCTGTTCTGTACCTGATTCTAGAAAGGCATTGGTGGTTAAGCATGCAGTTGAAGGTAAAGTAACCAACTCTTGTCCGGCATCAATACTGCAGAATCACGATTCTTGCATCCTATACCTCGATCCGGATTCCGCATCACTGCTACATAGAACCTGATTATTTCAACTGGACAATTAGCCAGTTATCACTAATAGTTACAGATCTGGAGCACAAATCATGTCTAAAGATACCATAACCAGCAAGGGATTTTCCAATTCACTTGGAATGAATATGATTCCAATCCCAACAGGGAGTTTCACCATGGGTCAAGATACAGGGGGAGACCCTGATGAAAAACCTTGTCGCACAGTTGAGATTAGTCACCCCTTTTATATGGCTGCAACTGTTGTAACCAATACACAGTATGAAGCGTTCATGCAATCCCATAAAGATCTAAGAGGCATATTCCCATCAGAGGGACCTATAGATCCAGGTCTGACTAACAGAAAACAGATCCAGTATAGTCTATTGGATGATGAAGCTGTATTAATGGTTACGTGGAAGGATGCTGTTGAGTTCTGCAATTGGCTATCGGAAAAGGAAGGGATTCTTTATCGTTTACCGACTGAGGCTGAATGGGAATATGCATGCAGAGCGGGTACTGCAACCCCATTTAATACTGGACCTACCCTACCTGCTGAGTATCATAGGCGGCAACTTTGCCACAATCGTGATTTTTCCTATGGTAATGTATCCCTTCTTGTAGGGCAGACCCACCCCAATGCTTTCAATCTGTATGACATGCATGGTCTTGTTGAAGAATGGTGTAGTGACTGGTATGCACCCTACCCTGACGATAAAGGAATCACTATTAACCCCTCCGGTCCGGAAACAGGCTACTCCCAGATTTGGGCTAAAGTAACACGAGGAGGTTCTCATCACACAGATGCACATGATCTCCGTAGTGCAAGCCGAATGGGAGCACATCCGGATTCACGATCATGGTTCATAGGATTCCGGGTAATAGCAGACCCTTTAGCACAATACAAGACATCAGACAAAATACTAGCAGTTTGTGATGAGAAAACACCAGCAAAACAACTGAAAAACCAATCGAATGAAGCTATTATCCAGGATACATGGAACTGGAGAGGGTTCCCCATGATTAAGGATATGACTTCTCCTTACTTTGCGTCACCAATTGCATTTGTAAAACAACCGCTGGACAAAAGTACAGCCTTCTTCCCCCATAATCACTGCCCGGCAATTACATACTGTGAAAACGGAGATATACTGGCTTGCTGGTTCTCCACCGAGGATGAACGCGGCAGAGGTATGGTTATTCTCTCAAGTCGTTTACGGGCTGGAACCGATGAATGGGAACCTGCTTCCCTTTTTTATGATATACCGGACCGTAATCCAACAGGTTCGGCGTTATGGCATGATGGGAATGGCCGTCTTCTACACCTGAACTCAATCACCCCTGCCGGCACATGGTCAGATTGTATTATCATTGTCAGGGAATCTAGAGATAACGGGGCTACCTGGAGTGCTTCCCGTCTTCTTACACCAGATCATCGGAAAGGGCACCGACTTGTAGCGGGGCCTATTCAAACGTCAAAAAGCAATGTACTGTTTCAACCCTGTGATGCAGGAGACCAGCCAGCTACTAGGCTATTAGTAAGTGAAGATAACGGTAAGACCTGGTATTTCTATGAGGCTAGTGAGCTTCCTGAACATTTTTGTGAAAGTACGACTGGACCTGTTCTGGCCGGGATCCATGGGGCTGTCGCAGAAAGTTCTGATGGCAGTACTATTATTGGTGTAGGCCGTGATACCTCTATACTTGGTAAGCTACCCATAAGTTATAGCATCAACAATGGAAAAGACTGGACGTATAAGCCCACTCCATTTCCACCGATAGGCACGGGACAAAGAAATGTCCTACTTCGGACTCTAGAAGGATCTTTACTCCTGATATCATTCTCACATACTTTCCCCAAGGATTCAGATGGCTGGGAAGATTATGAAAGAGAGGGGATAGAGATAGCAGATGAGGTTGGTCTCATGAGCGTAAACTACGGCCTATTTGCATCAATAAGTTATGATGATGGGAAAAGCTGGCCTATTTGCAAACTGATTACTGATGAGAGAAAAGATCCAACGTATCTTGAAACCGGAGATTCCGCCAAGAACTTAAAAGGTTTTTGGATTGACCGCAATCATGCTGAACATGCAGGCTATTTGGCAGCAACTCAAACTCCAGATGGGACCTTTCATCTTATTTCAAGCCACTGGTATTACAGATTCAATACAGCTTGGCTCTTATCCCCTATGAAAGGCATTCATAGTTAAGTCCGTTCGAGCGTACATTCCCTGCTCTCAGGAGACATCAGCCTTTGGCTGAGCCAACTGCTCATCCGGGATGCATTGTATGAATTCCTCCAGGCTGTGCTGGAGGTATTTCTTCCGGGCCCTCACGGTATCGAAACCCTCATCGGCAACATCGAGCAGCCAGGGGAAGAGCCGGAGGAGCCTGAACAGCGCAAGGGCTGTCTTCGTCGGGACCGTTGCCCCCGACTTCCACTTCGTGAGGGTCCTCTGGGCAAGACCCAGGGAACGTTCTATCCCTGCAAAACTATAGTGGTTATCAGAGAAATATGAGAGGATGTTCTGCATCGCTGTTTGCTGCAGTTCGGATGCTGTCTCTTTCCTGAGCCTGTCATTATGATCTGAGAATTCCCCTGAGAAACCGCAGGTCCCGCATGTGGAGACCTTGATCCGTATGGTCTTGCTGCCGGCGAATGCCTCATGGATGGTAAGATCCTTTTCTGTCTCTGTGAGCCTCTCGCTTCCGCATGCCGGACACTGTTCGCCCATGGTAATCCTCCGTTTTTATCGAAATGATAGACTATATACCCCATCCCATTCCTGGGACCGCTTGAATGATTTCAGGTTCCATCTCCCTAGATGGTGATTAAAGAAGAATGCCAGGTACCCGATTTTGTTCATACTCTTGAACCTGTAAGAATCCACGAATATCGGATCATCCGGAGTTGGATTCCCAACCCAGGGTCTTGTGTTCTGTGGCACAACTGATTCAAGACCCCCATTCGCAATGAAGCCTAATAGATCCTCTTTTCCGAAGATACCAAAATCCCTACATGCCCCATCTAACGCAGGCTCCCAAACAATAACATGGACACCCTCATCACAAGCATTGATGAAATCCTCAAATCTGTAGAAACTCATACATCTTACTCCATCAGTATATACTGTAGTCCCAATATGTCAACATATTGTTCCTTTAAGGAACATCTTTTTACGGCAACTGACCTGCCACCTGTTGTACTGCATGGGATCCCAGAAAGCGTTCATCAGATTTGGATCCGGTATCCCATCACACGCATCCCCACCAAGAACGCCCTCTCCATACATGGACCTTGGTCCGTTGGACTATACTATCTATAAACAGGATTACTGTTGGTTTGCTTCATGCTGTTATCAGCATGTACAATTTCCTTGTTGAAAAGTTTCTTTTTCTACCAGTTACCTCTCATCAGTGCTTCTGAGGTAGGTGGATGTGCCACTACCACAACATACTGGCTCATTCTTGAAGTACCGGTTATCCAGTACAGGGGCGGCCCTGATACGGGGAAGCTTATTGGTGTGTTACGACAACCAACCTGCAGCTAACCAGCTGTGCTCCCCCATCCAATTGGATTCCAGGACACCAGAACCTGCCCCCACCCCTCTCCACAACCTATGTGTTTGGGTATCGCAGTCAAGTTACGGTTTCACTGCCCTAGTCCGGGGAAACGTAAGGAGTATCAGGGATCGTAGGAGCTACCCGAGATGAGATTTTTAGACGTGAACAACGCATACCGCTTGAGGCTGTTTCCGTCTGTCAATACGTTGATACAACACATATGAATATCATAAACGTTACATTTTGTGTCTTATTCTTCGCTCATCTTGACTTTTTGAGTTGTCCATACCATAGTGTATGCCTAAGGAATGGATTGGAGGACAGACGTATGGGACCGACTTCGGTGAGAATTGCCGGTATCATGATCAGCAATTTCAAGAATGTGGCTCAAGGATCACTTTTCTTCGAGAACTCTCGTAAGGATTATAGAGCCAGCATCCTGGGGTTGTATGGGCAGAACGGTTCAGGCAAGACCGCATTGATTGATGCTGTGGAACTGCTCAAATACGCACTCTGCGGGAGTTCTATCCCGGAGAAGTTCGCAGATTACATAACCATCGGTTCGGATGCTGCCACACTGCAGTATGATTTCACCATTACAACACCAGAAGGAGCCTCCTCCGTATCATACCAGTTCAGCATCCGGTCGGTCTCGGATGCTGCTGAACGGAATACCGATTCTACCCAGCCTGCTGAACGGAAGAGGCGCATCTCCATATGCAATGAGCTCATCAAGTGCCCGATCATTGGTGAGAACGTGATTCGGGCGGGAAAGCTCATTGATACGGATACGGCTGAACTGTTCCTTCCCAAGCCAAAGAGGCAGCTCCTTGTTGGGACCCGGAAAGAGACCATTATGGACCTCCAGATCGTGAAAAAGCTTACCGGCTCCCAATCACGCTCATTCGTGTTCTCCAGAGAGTTTCTTGGTGCTGTCAGGAACACGGTGAAGCAAGCCGCGGATACTGAAGACGAGCTCTCTTTCTATACCCATCTTCTGGAAAGCCTGGTGAATTTCGGGAACTATGAACTCTTTGTCATCAATACGTCCAATTCCGGTCTTATCAGCCTGAATGCCCAGCCATTGGCCTTCAAGTTCACAGAAGGGGGTCATGGGAACATCGGATCGATGATGATCCCCCTCAATGACCCGGCCTTGATACCGCAGAAGGCAAAGGCCGTAATCGAACAAGTCATCAAGACCATGAATGTGGTACTGGAACAGATAATTCCCGGGCTTACCATGCACATCAGGGAATTGGGGACACAGGTCCTGGAGAGCGGCGAGGATGGGAGCCGCATCCAGCTTCTATCCCGCAAGGACGACAGGGAGATCCCGCTGAAATATGAGTCTGAGGGGATCAAGAAGATCGTCTCGGTCCTCCAACTGCTGATCGTCGTCTACAACCAGCCGTCCATCACCGTAGCTGTCGACGAACTGGATTCAGGTGTCTTTGAGTACCTGCTCGGGGAACTGCTCAGCATCATCTCAGAGCGGGGGAAGGGACAGCTAATCTTCACCTCACACAACCTTCGCCCGCTTGAGACATTGGATCGCGGTTTCATCGCGTTCACGACCACGAATCCCTTAAAACGCTATGTCCGTATGACAAACGTAAAGACCAACAACAACCTCCGTGATTTCTACTTCAGGGATATCATGCTGGGGGAGCAGGATGAAGAGCTCTACGAACATACGAACAATGCCAAGATAGCACTGTCATTTAGGGAGGCTGGCGAATATTGTGACTCGTAAGAAGATTGTCCTTATAATCGTTGAAGGCTCTTCAGATGATGAAGCCCTGGGTGTCCTTCTGGACCAGATATATGACAAGAATACCGTACATGTCCATATTACTCATGGAGATGTAACTACTGCAAGAGGAACGAATCCCTCGAATATTCTCTCCAAACTTGGAACCATCTTCCGAGAATATAGGATCTCTCGCCACCTTACAACGAAGCATTTCCAGGAGATTGTACACATAGTGGATATGGACGGTGCCTTCATCCCCGATGACGCCGTCATCGAGGATGTGACAGCAGCCAAGCCCTTCTACTCTCTAAAGGAAATCCGCACTGCCAATGTCCAGGGGATCATCTTCCGTAACACGATCAAGCAAGGCTGCATCAATAAGATTTCCGCAACAAAAAGCATAAACGGTATCCCCTACCAGGTGTATTTCATGTACTGTATGACAAGCTGAATTCCACTGATGAGGAAAAAGAACATGACGCTCTTACCTTTGCGAGGAGGTATGAGGCAAACATCCCTGATTTCGTACAGTTCATATCCGCATCTGATTTCTCAGTCGGAGGGACGTATCTGGAATCCTGGGCTTTCATCAAGGAAGACAAACATTCGCTGGAACGCCATACCAATCTGGGGATCTGTATTGAAAGGGCCCTTTCAGATCAGGAGGACTTGTGATACTCTGATGAAACTAACACTATCTTCTGTATTCTTCTACCAACAACTATCCCCCACCATCTATAAGCAAGTCACTCCCTGTCATATGATCTAAAGCTGCATACACAACTCCCCCAACTACATCTTCCTCTTCGGCCATGGTTCCCAATGGTAGAATCACACAACCCATCCTTCCTCACTAAACAGGTTTGTTTATTTTACAAATATCCTACAAAATAAATAAACCTGTTTGATTATATCCCCGATAAATACTATACTTCTTACTATCATTTTGCTTTATTTTTGCAATATGACGGAGGTTTGCTATGTTGCTGGAATTCAGGATGAAGAACTACAAGTCTTTCAAGGACGAGTGCGTGTTCTCTATGCAAGTCGCCCCCAAGCAGAAAGGGCTTGATTACAGCATCCTTACTGAGAACATCGCCAAGAAAGAGTACAAGGGACTGTGCGCCTCAGTCATCTATGGCCCAAATGCATCCGGCAAGACCAACCTCATCGGGGCCATGGATACCTTCAGGCAGATCGTGCTTCGCGGGAACATCCGGAATAATGAGACTGGTGATTCTCCCAATACTGCTGCTAACGCACTGGAGCTGATCCCGAATAACACGCACTCCATCGCTGAACCGGTGAGCTTCTCCATAACCTTCACCGATCAGGGCTTTCACTATACATATGCGGTCTCCGTAGACCTGGGACTCTTCTTGGAAAGGGATCATAAGCGTACCGTGATCAAGGAAACTCTCAGTATCAACCATGACATGCTCTTCACCAGAAGCAGCTCCTCCCTGGAGATCGGCAACCTGAAGGGGATCAGGGACTACCTGGTTCCGGTGTATGAGCAGAATGCAGCCGGGGCGGCAGCATTGGCGCAAAGCAGTCTCCATGATGAGGAGCTGTTCCTAACCAACGGGTTCAAGACCATGTTCAGCCCCAGGCTTGCCTCAATGATCACCCAATGGCTGGACAGGGACTTCATGGTAATCTACAGATCGGACTCGATGAAACTGATCCGGAAGTTCTCTTCTCCAAAGAAGCAGTCGGTTTACATCGAGAAGACCCTGAATGAGGCGGCCGAACTGTTCGGAGTGAACTCAAATGCACTAGGCTATGTACTGGACGGCAAGACCGAGGAAGCCCAGCTATGTTCTCTGTTCACCATCGATTCAAGGCAAGCTGCCATCCCGGTGGAGCTGTTCGAGTCATACGGGACGATCCGCTTCATACATCTGTTTCCGCTTATCATGAAAACCCTGATGCAGGGCGGTGTCCTGATAATCGATGAGTTTGATGCCTCCATGCACCCGATCGCATTGATGAATATCATCAACCTGTTTCATAATGATGAACTCAACAAACACCAAGCCCAGTTGGTATTCAATACCCACAACCCCATCTTCCTGAATTCTAACCTGTTCAGGAGGGATGAGATCAAGTTCGTGGATCGGGACGATGAGACTCACTGCACCTCCCACTACTCCCTCTCTGATTTCGGGACAGCAGGAAAGCATGGAGTCCGCAGCACCGATGATTACATGAAGAACTATTTCGTTGATCGTTACGGGGCCATAAAGGACATAGATCTCACCCCAATCATCCGGGAACTGATAGACAACCAGCAAGAGGCATAAACAGCATGAAACAAGCAAAGAAATTCTTCTTCTCCGTAGAAGGAGAGACGGAGAAATGGTATCTCCAGTGGCTGAGCCGCAGCATCAATGCTGCAGCAGGGGCCAGATTCAAATCGTCATTCGACTGCAAAGTAGAAAAGGACCCACTGTCTCGGGTCAAAGGTATGAGTATCTTAGGCAAGACCGAGATCTCCCATATCATTGACCGGGAAAGCGAGGAGCCGGAGCATGTGCAGCAATTCAACACAGCATTACAACGGATGAAACAGGCGCAGAAACTGGGAAAGAAGATAACATACAAACTGGGGTATAGTAATTTCTCCTTCGATCTATGGATCATCCTCCATAAAGCAGACTGTAATGGTGCCCTGAGTCATCGGCATCAATATCTTGGTCCAATCAACAGAGCCTTTCAGGAGCATTTTTCGAACATGGATGAATATAAGCAAGAAGCGAACTTCAAAAGAATACTGGGGAAACTGACACTAGCTAATGTATGGTCCGCAATAGATAGGGCAGATGACATCACCGAGCGGAACAAGACGAACAGGTATCCTTTACAGCATCTCTATGGCTATGACTTCTTCACTGTCAATCCTTCGCTATCAATCTGGAAAATCATAAAGAGTATCTTAGAGGGATGTCATGTTCCTCGAGATCCGGGTTAGAGATCCATACTGCTTCCTACTGGATGTGTAGGACCTTCAAAATCACCTACTGGAGTGCAGGTGAAACATCTAGAAGTACAGTATTTCCAGCTATTTCTTTGGTGATTTTGTCATGTTCGAAAACCATTCAAGAAACTTAATTCCATCGTAGGATGTTCTTCAGTGAGCTGGTCCTTCAGGGAAACAGGAGCATACTGGGAATCGTAAGAAGTTGGTCAGTACAGCTCTATCCAGCCCTGCTCCTTCAGGACTTTTCCCGCTATGGCGATCTGCCTCGAGTTGAACTCTCTTTTATGGTCATTCCAGGCATAGGTCTTCTCTACGACATGGTCCATGGTATGAGCACCTTCTCTTGCTGCTACCCAATGGACGGTAGCCAGCAGTTCCATGCCTAATGGCGACTCAAAACCGGCGACAAGCTTTGATACCCGTTCATAGTGCCTCATCGTCTCTTCCTGCGTTCTCAGGAATGCAGATGCTTCTTCATACGCCCCGGGGACCAGGTTGATCTGTGTGTGCGGGTCATCGCCGCCATCGATATAGCCGGAAAGCATATAACCTTCTACTGCATGAAGGACGTGCCTGAGATTCTCTGCATATGGCCCATAGGGAGCTTTCTGGAATTTCAGCTTAAGCTCCTCGCCGCTTTCCTGCAGGAAATACATGAGCTTATGGATCTCAAGAAGCGAAATGAAGGGATCAAGCAGACCGGACAGGTACCGATAACACAGTTCCACAAGGGCAGCCCGGCCTGGTGTCATGGCAGGGACCTTCCTATGCCTTACCATCCTTCCAGGATCCGGGGCACCGTTCGGTTCGAACACCACGACTTCCACTTCGGAGAGTTCCATCAGGGCTGTTTCAATTCGATCACGGACGATCCCCCAATCAAGACCGCCAAGGCCGCAGCCCAGGGGAGGCAAGGCGATAGATGTTATCCCATACTCCTTGATCATTCGAACAAAGTCTTCCAGTCCGGAATCGATGTCTTCCAACCGACTCGCCTCTCGCCAATGGCGTTTCGTTGGGAAGTTGATGATATATTTGGGATTGAGAAGTCTCCCGGTCTCATACACGAACATCTTCCCCGGCACTACCTCATTACGGCTGCAGGCCTTCTCATACATGGTACAGTTCCCCGGGAACTGCTTCTTGAACTGCAAGGCTATTCCACGGCCCATGACACCGACACAGTTGACGGTGTTGACAAGGGCTTCTGTTTCCTCAGCGAGAAGATCTCCGGTCTTGTAACGTATCATCATTATCTCCGAAGGTAATACTACCAGGTTCTTTTCACTGTGACGAACACCGTATCGTAATCTCTATACTCACAACCCAACACAGTTGAGGTGCATGATAGAGCTTTTTACCTGCATCTCATCCAAGATGTTCTGTATCTCTTCAGGATCTGCTATTTCTGCCTTGAGTATATCTTCAATGGTGATTACGTGATTAGAACCATCAGGGGCTTCCCATTCTTCGCAATACGTATGGCAATAATCGATCATCTCCCACTGATCATACTCCTTGAACCTCGTATCGAGATAGTCCAGGAGTTCAATCTCCCGCTTGCTCAACTCATCGAATTCAACAGCTTCAGTGAGTGCTACCGAATATGAATCACATCCAGCTTTGCTTATATGGGCTGACCAGTAATCACGGAAGCCGTCTCGGTGTCCATTGCTGATATTGTCCAGTATCGTGCTCAGAACCGGACCATAGGGCAATGAGAGATAGGTATCACCAGTGATCGGCTCATGCCATCGTAATATAGCCATCCGATCTGCAAGGTATAACAGTTTTATCAGTTTGGTACAGTTGAGGATATGATGATTCCTCTCTAAGAAGTATGCTGCAGCTTGAGTCGCTCGTCTCTCATTGAATCTGAACGTTACCATAGGTTCCTTTGTATGTTTGTTCGGTAATTAGATTAGCCTGACCAATCCATCACCTGATTCCATACTACCAGCTGCATGGGAAAAATCAAGGAGGGAGAGCATACTATCCCCATCCTGTCAGGCCCTCTCCCACTATAGCTATGGAGAATCGCTCATGCTGTACTGGTCGTCTCAAAGCGTCAGTATCCCTCCCCGAGGACAGGGCTACCAAGCTGGGGCGATGCTCCCAGCTTCCCGGCCCGGTAATGATTCATCACCGAGACATTCTTATGCAACCTGAAATCCTGGACGCTGTAATACGTTGACTGACCTTCTTCATCCTTCTCACAAAGCCACAGCATATCGTTGCGGATATAATCCTGCTCCATGAGAAACTGGTTATGCGTGGTCACGAACAGCTGTGATCCTGTCGTATTCATGAGGAACTGCTGCATGAAGAAAGATACGAGGTCAGGATGCAAAGAGGTCTCTATCTCATCGATGAAGATGAACTTCCTGGATGTGATCATCTCATTGAGTATCCCGCCAAGTCCAAAATACCTGAGGGTTCCCTGTGATTCCTTCTCAAACGGAAGATTGTATTCACCTTGGGTTGTGGTATGGGAGAAAACAAGTTCGCGGTTCTCAACTGTCTTTTTCTGCTTCAAGTCCTCAAGCAATACGGCAGGGGCCCCCTTGCCTTTCAGGTCATCAAGGAGTTCAGCAGTAACATCAAAGGAATCCTCGATGATATCAAGGCCGGAGATCTGGAAATCTGCCTTTACCAGCAGTCTCAGCAGAAAATCCTTATGTCGGTCATCCTGTATCAGTCGGTCAACGCTCCATTCCCGCAGCAGGACCCTGGGGGTTATGATCGGGGAGATGTGGTCCCTGAAATAGCTGAATACCTTGTCGAGCTCCAGTGAATTGACATTCGTCTTCCTGTACGCAGACAGGACGGTACAGTTCTCCAAGGTATTCCCCTCAAGCAGCAGCCTATCCCTGGACTTGAACCCGCAGCTGGTACCGAAACTCAATCTTGAGACTCTCAGGTCTTCGTCATACACTCGCGTATACAGTCTTGCCTTTCTCACGTCAGGAGTAAAGTACAGGCTCTCAGAGAGGATCCTCTGCCCATTCAGGGAGACTGAGTACTCATATTTCACTGCATCTATGTAGAACACCAGCTGAAACGAGCCAGGGACTTCCAGCGTTTCAGGAGACAAGAGAAACGGCTCGAAGCCAGTCTTCTCATCCTTGGCTTCGGCCCCGTCCACAACCAGTGTCCTGAGGAAATCCATAGCTTCCAGGAGGTTGGACTTCCCAGATGCATTATACCCATAGAGGATACCTAGCTTGAGCAGCTGTACATGCTCAGAGACCCGGATCAGCAGATACTCTTCACTCCCGGTACTCATCTTCCTGTTAGGAACAAAACTGATGCCCTGACGTCCCTTTATTGACTGGTAATTCTCAACATAAAATTCCTGAATCATATTTTATTCCTGTTTTACGTAGTATTTTTACCTGTTTTAAATATACAACAACAACTTCCATGTGTCAACATAAACACTGGAACCACACAGGAAACAATCCATGCCCCACAGGCAGCAACTCCCCAAAGCATAAAGGCCCACTACCACCTTCCCCAACCTCTTCTATGTGTAGGGGTATTGGAGTCGGATGATGGTTATGTATTTTTGGTTATTGGGATCTTGGAGATTTCATGAATAGATCGAGATACCCGGGAAGGAACTATGTACTGTGTGCATGAATGGGCAAAGAGATTCAGGAGCCCCCTAACCGCCATGGGACTCCCAAGTAGACTGTTACGATGTTCAATGAGGTAAAGATTATTGCTGGTGACATCTTCCTGCATATAGACTTTTTCTCACTGGTTGAAGTCACACGGAGCAGACGTCACAAGCCCATCTGGTGATCGGTTACCACCTCACCCCTACCCGTACCAACGACATGGGGGGTATAGTCACAGTAACGGTACTTCCCTGTGCCTGATTATCTATGGTGTAGCCTGAGAACTGCTTTGGTGTTACCGCTTCCGGTTCGGTGAAGCTGTTGCGCTTGAGCGGATCATCCGAGATGAGGATTACGGCATCGCTTTCGGTTAGTCCGGCCGGGTATGCTAGTGATGCTTCTATGGTCTGGGTATCGCTCCGGTTCAGCAGGAAGATGGTCAAGCCTGTATCGGTCTTTACCACGGCATGGTCTAGGAGGCTGTCGGACTTAAAACGAAAAATATGATAGGATGGAAGGGTGAAAAAATAGGGTCTGAAATTTTTAACGTGTAATCCATCATCTATACGACATCCTTGAGAGGAGGCTTTGGCAGCTGGAACACTGTCTGTTTTAGGCGTTTTCTGTTATAAGGCCTTGCCCTTGAATAGCTTCTTGTTTTCCTTTTCTGGTTTAAGCGATTCTGCCTCTTCTTTCGGTGAGTCTGTTCCCAGATGAGCAGTGCAAAGTAATCGAAATCCTGGTATCCGAATGCACTTCTACGCATAGCCTTGATGAAGCCGTTCACACCTTCAATCTTCCCTGAACTGATTGGAGCGAGAGCTCTTGAAACGATACCCTCCATCCTGTTGGTAATCGTCCTGGGAATCTAGTCAACTGGCTGATGCCGACGGATGAATAAAGTTTCACCCATGTGGTAAGCTTTTCCCTCATATGCTCAGGATTCGGGATGGAGAGTATCTCAATCAGTTCCTCACGAGCCTTCACGGCATTCTGAAGATTCGCATTCGCCTTAAGAATGGCGTCGCGTGAATCTGAATTATTCGTTCTACGGTGCCCAACTCGGTCTGCATCCCGACCCTCTTCCTTTGCGGTTCTCTTCGCCTCAGCGTTAAGTTCTGCATTCAGCTTATCCTTCGCTTTGAGTGTCCGTGTGTTAGCGAGAAGTAGAAAACGTGAACCGAAGAGTAGTTTTCTCTCTTCAAGCACCAGTGTAGCCTCTTCCAATCTGCTCTCGTGCTGCAGTTTCTCAGCCAGCTTTTTCAGCCTGTTCCCTTCCGTTCTTCTGGCTGCATCAATGACCTGTTTATTGAACCATTGTACGATATGAAAGGTGTCGTAGACTATCTTGATGTGGGGGAATGACTCCTTAACCGCGGCGCTGTAGTTGGTGCTCATATCCATCGAGATCGCCTTCACATGGTTCATGAAGTCCTCTCCCACCCATGTGAAGAAATGTTCCAGCTGTTGCTTCTTCTTACCTTTCTCAAGATACAGGAGTTCTCCACTTTGGGCATCTATGACTATGGTACAGTAGCGATGCCCATGCTCGATGAGAAATTCGTCTACACAAAGGTATGGGCTGGGTTTCATATTACCTGCAAGGCTGAATAAGCGAGTCTTATTCACCTCTTTGACGATGGCTGGCGTGGTGTGGCAGATGAGCGCACATCGGCTGATTGTCATTCCGTAGCCTGTCATGAAATAGGAGATATTATCACGAAAATGAAGTGTATAACCGGTCTTTCCGCTTCGAAAGGGAAGGACGTCCGTTCGGCGTCTCCGTCCATACTTGTTCACATAACTCTCGTAATAGACTTCGAAGCATATCAGAGTGATTCCTGAGCTGCAGTGCTTCAGCACCGTAACCTCATTGCTGTGCTTGTACCATTGGCCTTCTGGTAATTCACTCTTCCAGTCTTTGTCAGGATCCTTCGTTACAGAATAGGTAATCTTTCCGTAGGATATTCCATTTCTTTCATCGAGGCAAATTTCGTACCTTGGATGGCTCCAGTCAACCATCCACCCAGTGGACTCCTCCAGCAAATACGTGTTATCTTCCTGCATGAGAGCGGTTCTCCTTGATCTGTTGTTTTGCGATTACAAATCATAGGAGTTTCCGCTCTCTTTTTCTACTTTTTACACGTTAAAAATTTCAGACCCAAAAAATAACGCAACAAGGTGTAGTGGATGACCCAGAAATTCAAATTCATAGATCGAGAGACTCCGTACTTTCTGCCCCCCTCAATCAATGATTGGCTGCCTGAAGGGCATCTGGCCCGATTTGTCGTGGAGATAGTGGGATCACTTGATCTGCGAGCGATAGAGAACGTGTATGCCGGACGGGGAGAGAAAGCGCATTCACCCGAGGTGCTGTTGGGATTGCTTATCTATGGGTATGCAACCGGGGTCTTCTCGAGCCGGAAATTGGAGCAGGCGACCTATGATTCAGTGGCGTTTCGGTATATTGCAGGAGACACGCACCCGGATCATGATACGATAGCGACGTTTCGCAAACGGTTCATCAATGAGTTGCAGAGTGTCTTTGTGCAGGTACTGCAGATAGCCCAAGAGATGGGATGTTTGAAACTTGGTAAGGTGAGCCTTGATGGGACTAAGATCAAAGCGAATGCATCAAAACACCGGGCGTTGAGTTATAAATATGCGAGTGAATTAGAACGACAGTTGCAGGCAGAAGTTGAAGCATTAATGCGAATGGCCGAGGAAGCCGAGGGACGTGAGATGCCAGATGGGATTGACATCCCGGCGGAGTTGGAAAGGCGAGAAGCTCGAATGACAGCGATAGCTGTAGCAAAAGCAGAAATAGAGCGACGGGCCGAAGAACGGTATAAGCAGGAAGTCGCTGAATACGAGAACAAGTTGGCAAAGCGTAAATCGAAGGAAGAAGCAAGCGGGAAAAAGCCAGGGGGAAAGGGTCCAAAACCGCCTACACCGGGGCCACGCGATCAGGACCAGGTTAACCTTACCGATGCGGAGTCCCGCATCATGCCCTGTTCAAGCGGAGGATTTGAACAGGGATATAACGGACAGGCGAGTGTTGATGTAGAAACGATGCTGATCGTAGGAGAGCACGTAAGTCAGAACACGAATGATAAACAGGAAGTAGCCCCTGCAGTGGAAGAACTGAAGAAACTTCCTGAAGATATGGGAGCCGTGGAAGGCCTGCTTGCAGATACCGGGTATTTCAGTACAACGAATGTAGAGCTCTGTGAGCAGGAGGCCATAGTTCCGTATATCAGTACGCATCGGGAGAAGCATAATCAGTGGCTGAAAAAGCGCCTTAGCGGAGAACCTCTTGAGAAACCGCCTGAGGATGCTGATGCGGTGGAACAGATGAAGTATCGGTTACAGACTGATGCCGGTCGAGCAGTATATGCGAAACGGAAAAGTACCGTTGAAACGGTATTTGGGATCATCAAGGCAGTTATGGGATATCGCCAGTTTCTTCTTCGAGGGTTTGAGTCAGTCCAAGGAGAATGGGATCTTGTCTGCATAGCGTATAATCTGAAGCGATTACATGCGTTGAGATGATAGGAACAGGAGGGGGATACCCTCTTTCCTGCTGTAATCAAGCCAATATGAGGCGATTATGTAGGTAATGTTTGTCAATTACGACAAACTCTAATAAATCGGGTCCTGCCGGAGAGAATGACCAGAATGTTAGGTCATCAACTCCGACAGACTCCTAGGACCAATACCCTGCTGGCAATCAGCAAAGCCCTGGACTGCAGGCTGCAGGATCTGGTGAGACCTGTTGGGGAACTTGCTCATGTGCGATTCCGGGCACGAAGCAGGTTGACCAGGCGAGACCAGATACTGGCTCAGGTCTTCAGGTGGCTGTCTGATTTTTCGTCTCTTGAAAGCCTGATGGAAGAGACCGAGGAATTCAAGCTGCACTGTCTTGCAGCAGACTCCAAACAGCTTACCCCTCTGCAGGTAGCAGGAGAAGCACGAAAGATGCTTGGCCTGAAACTCAATGAACCCATCCATGACATCTGCGGCCTGCTGGAAAGCTGCGGAATCAAAGTCCTTGCCCTTCCCTATGCTTCTGATGCCTTCAACGGGCTGTCAGTCGGTGAGGGAGACAAAGGTCCGGCTATCATCATCAACAGCTGGGAGCGGATCACTACTGAACGGCAGATCTTCAGTGCTGCCCATGAGCTCGGCCATCTTTTGATGCACTCTGTAGATTACGACGGCAGCCAGACCGCAGAGGACACCTCACAGGAACAGGAAGCTGACCTGTTCGCCGGATACTTCCTCATGCCCGGCCAGGGGTTTGATTCCGAATGGGAAAGCAGTGCCGGCATGCCATTTGTCAACCGGGTCATGAAGATAAAGGGCATCTTCAAAGTCAGCTATAAGACTGTCCTGTATCGCCTGAAACAGAAAGAGATAGTCAATGACACGATCTGGTATCACTTCGGACAGCTCTATGAAACCCGATACCACAAGAAACTGTCCTACAAAGAGGAACCCTGCCCGAAAGGCTCTGAACCCTTCGGATTGAGACCCTTCGATTTCTCGGCTGACAGGTTGATCCGCCTGGTCCGTCAGGCCGTGGAAGGTGAGAAGATATCGATCTCCCGGGCCGCTGAGATCCTGGACATCTCTTCTCAGCAGATGCTGGAACGCATCGCTGAGTGGGAGGGACTTGGTTGAACAACGACTCGGTTTGAATGACCTCTGTATAGGGATACTATCAGAAGATCACATTCGCTGAGAATATAAGCCTGATTCTATGGTTAGTCCTGAAATCTATGATCTCCTTACGGGTAGAATTATGAACCTTCGGATGCCTCCTATTCACGACATATGCAACACGCTTCTTGTATGCATCAAGCAGATGGTATGCCTTGAACATAGCTATCGTCTCATCAAGCTGCTCGATAGCCCGTTTGTTATTCGAAGTCCTCTCTTCTTTCAACTCGATGAACACAACTGATTCTTTCGTATGGTGGGGGAAAGATAACAACATCGCATCACAGCGTTTAGCATCTGTTCCATCAAGGCGTCTAAGGGGGATATGCTTATCAACTGGCAAGAACTGGATAGCCTTGGTCCCAGGATTCGAGACAGTCGCGACCCAGTGATCACGGATCTGGTTTGTGGAGTAATACGATGGAGATTCATCAGCATCATCACAGATGCCGAATTCTTTTTCATGAATAATATTGTCATCAGACGCAAAATCCAAGAAGTTGATTCCTGCCATTACCTGTCTCCAAGTTCTAAGATGCGGCTGAATGAATCGTTAAAATCACCCAGGAATTCATTCAGGTAGTTCTCATCAGACGGCAAGCCTGCATAATTCTCCAACAGGGATATATTCCCGTCATTATCAAGCTTATAGATCAGGAACGCTTCAGGATCGATCCATGATGCATAAGGAACTATTGTCCCCAATTCAACTTTCTCATCCTCAGAAAGCTTGTTAATATCAATATTTCGGCAAGCAACAGCCAGAGAAAGTGCATTGATCAGATACGGGCTATGCGTCGTGACAATCAACATATTCTTATCGTTCAAGTTTACATGAGACAGCAGTTCGAAGAAAATCCTGAGTTGTGAATCAGGAAATAAGTTCTGTTCCGGTTCTTCGACGATGTTTATGAAATATGAGGGTCGATACGTGGAGACTGCATTGTTCAGCATAGCGATGAGAACATTGTTATCTATATTCGTATTTGAGATCAGTTGGTTTATCTCTTTTCGAAGCTTAACCAGGTTCTCATTCGAAAGCTGATAATCACCCAACAACTCTTCTTTATAGCCTTGATCCCTCTTTTGGGATAATTGCTTTGCCAGATAACTGCTCACCAGGTACAGAGGAACAATCGACTGATACCCGCTGGAAGCCTCAGAAAGCCGTGTCTTATTCCCCTTTCGTATGACCCATGAGGTGTCATTGAGCTTATCATAGGAAAAGGCTGAAGCAGCTACAGGAAGTCCGATCTCACCAGTCAGCTCCCGTTTTGCTTTCTCATATTCATCCAAGAAGACTGCGAAAGAAGGGGGAAGGTCATTCACCATACTGGGCTTAGGTACTACACTCAGGAAATTCCTCTCAGAAGGGACATACATGATCTTAGGGATATGTATAGTATCCCCTTCGGGTGTATGAAGTCTTTCGATGGCGAGGTTTCCCTCACCAAGGTATGCAATTCTATAGACCGACCCTATATACTCTATCTCAGAATCAGCATTGAAATAGGACTTGATCTTATGAAATGCGAAGTGAGCCTTGAACCTGCCCGGCAGCTGTAGTTCCTTGCTGGTGAAATCTTTTCGAACGAGAGCCTTCTCGATCCATATCATCGTTGATAAAGCTTTTGCTACAGTACTCTTACCCGCACCCTGACTCCCGATGAACAGGGTGACTCCAGAAATATCCATAAACTCATCTTGCGGGAATCCATCCTGGATTGGACCAAAGTTCTTTATTCTGAATCTCATAATCATCTTTCCTTATCAATGACAATCATACTACCATGTTACGGGAAAATAAAACAGACATGCAAAACATATAACAACCTGAACAAACCCCATACGTTCGTACAGGAAGCTGTTCTGATGAACAAACCAATCTGTCAACCTATAGGTTGACATTCACACCTCCCCAAGCTACCATCTTGTTACACACGGGAACCCAAAGAAGATGAGGAGGCAGCGGCTATGGACTACAATACTGCTGTAACTGATACATTGCTTGAGATCATTGCGGACCGGGAACTGATCGATCCGGGAAAGACAGCCGAGATCGTCGCTGATTACTACAACGGGTATGTGGTCCAGAGGATCCTTCAGGTCATGGAAGAGTCCGGGGTCAACCAGAACGAGCTCGCTAAGAGGATCGAAAGGTCCAGGCAGTATGTCTCAAAGATCCTCAATGAGAAACGAAACTTCACCATACAGACCCTTGCGCTGTTCTCCTGTGCCCTGGATTGTGAACTCTTGATTGAGGTAACAAAGAACCAGCAACCCGTATAACAGGCATCTGAGCACAACTGCGCTTGATCAAGGGATCTCTTTCCGTATCCAGGTCAAGATATCCTCACCCAGGTCCTTATATGCGTAATCCATGTGCAGCCAATTCCGTTTCCATCTCGGACAGGTTACTGACCAATGTCATGATGAACGCAGCTGTCTCAGGATTCCCAATGGCTTCAGACAGCTGTGCTACCTCCAAACGCTCCTCGGTATGGTGATGCTCACGGTTTATGAGCTCATCCAGTGAGATACCAAGACATGCAGCTATGGAGTCCAATTCCTGTATCTTCAAGGCTTTCTTTCCGTGTACCATCTTATTCACGACGTGCGTTGAGGTATGTAACCCGTTAGCCAGGTCAACCTGAGCCATCCCCTTCTGCTGCAGATAATAGAGGATGTTACCACTGATCTTCTCAATTTCCATCATAATCTCACTTGATCCCCAACTAACATATTCGTTCACATGTTCTACACATCATTATACCAAACTTTCCGGTGGACCCATACCCATCCAATGAACCTTGAAAAAAACCTTACACCGATTGTAAATCTTCTATTTCACCGATTATAAATCTTCTATTTCACCGAATGAAAACTTCCCATTTCACCGAATACATGGTATGATAGCTATTGGAGAAGATAACCATGTATATGCCGAGAGTCACTGATACCATACTACAGAACAGGCTGACAGTCTCAGGAGCCGTCCTCATACGAGGAGCAAAAGGCTGCGGAAAGACTGAGACGGCCCTTCAGGCTGCAGGGAGTATCGCCAGGATGGATACCGATGATATCGTGAGACTGCAGATGGAACTGGATCCCAGGATGGTCCTGGCCGGTGATACTCCAAGAGTGATCGATGAGTGGCAGGAATACCCCGAGATCTGGAACTTCGTGAGGCATGAGGTAGACGAGCGAAAACAGAAGGGACAGTTCATCCTGACTGGTTCATCTTCGGTCCACAATGCGGCTCGACTCCATTCTGGTGCAGGGCGCTTTTCCATCGTCGATATGCGCCCGATGTCACTTGCTGAGCGGGGATGGTCAACCGGGGAAGTGAGCATGGAATCCGTGATGCAGGGAGATATACCCCGATCAAGGGAACTGCCCTTCAGACTCGAAACCCTGATCGAACAGATCGTTCTGGGAGGCTGGCCCGGGCTGATCGATGCTGATGCCGTAACAGGGCTGCAGTTCAGCCGGGATTATATCAGCCTGACGGCTGAAGCAGACATCAACAAGGCCTCCGGGAAGACCCGTGATCCAATGAAGGTCCGAAGACTCCTGCAGTCCCTTGCCAGGAATATAGCGACAGAGGCATCATTGGCAACACTGGTAAAGGATGTGAATGGGTCAGACGGATTCCTGACCGATGAGACAGCCGCAGATTATATCCAGGCCCTTGAACGACTGCGTATCCTTGAGCAGTTGCCTGCCTGGAGTACTCATATCCGGGGAAGCAGCACGCTGAGGAAGAGCCCAAAGCGTTTCTTTGTAGACCCATCACTGGCTGTCGGGGCATTAGGGTTATCAATCGAGAAGCTCGGGAAGGACCTGCAGTACCTGGGCTTCCTCTTCGAATCACTCGTCATTCGCGATCTCCGAATCTATGCAGAGCTGCATGGGGGGAATGTCTTTCACTACCGTGACTCAAGTGGCCTGGAAGTCGATGCAGTCATAGAATACCCCGATGGCAGATGGGCCGCCTTCGAAGTGAAGATGGGTATGCGGGCCCAGGAAACGGCAGCAGCCAATCTGCTCACCTTTGCACAAAGAGTAGACCAAAGCCGCATAGGGCCTCCAGCTGCCCTTTGTATCATCACAGCCAATGGATTTGCCTATCAGCGTAAAGACGGCATCAATGTCATACCATTGGGTGTGCTAACGACCTGATCCACGCACTCCTCAACGGAGAACCATACATTTCACCGATCAGGTCCTTCATGATCCTTCTTAACCCATCAACCCCAGCATAAATGGTAACTACAGATATCATAAATGCCTATTATTTGTTAACTATACTTAGCAACTTATCAGCCGTATTGTAAAATATAGTATGGAAAGATTGATCGAACGGTCTTTGAGACATATCTAAAACCTGATTTCATCCGGAATCTCGAATCTACGGTTTCTTAGGAATCGCTGATGCCTATATCGCCGCAGACTCGATAGAGTACGGGCATGGGAGGACCATCCCCCTCTGGCTCTTCGGATTCCTGTACTGATTGTTCCTTTCAGCCTTCCCAACAGGCGTACAGACTCTTCGATATCTCCATGGACGCATCTTTCAAGGCCGGGAGGTACTTCAGGAGCTCATCCATATCTTCGATCCCGATGAACCCGCTGAAGGAGACAGCGGCAATGGCTGAACCCTTACTGTCACGGACAGCAACGGAGATACAGCTCCCGTTCTCCGAACTCTCCTTATGGTCAAACGCATACCCCTGTTTCGCGACAGTTCTCAGCTCCTGCCAGAACTGGTCGGGATCGGTGATCGTCCGTTTCGTGAGAGGAGTCATCTCCCGTGAGTGTATGATCATATCAGCGTGATTGATCGGCAGTTCGGATAAAAGGATTTTTCCACCGGCACAGGCATAGAACGGGAGCTCCGAGTAGAGCGGCGCAATATAGTCAACCAGGCTCTTCGTCCTGGACTGCTGCATGATGAAGCAATGCGCTCCTTCCCTTACGATGAGGTTCATCGCCTTATCATATTCATGGGTATACTTCTCCATCACAAGGGAAGAGACTTCCTTCAATGCCAGGTAGAGATTATCCTTCCCCAGAACGAAGCTCAATTTCTCGCCGGAGATATACCGGCCATCGCCCATCTGAAACACCCAACCGTTAATCTCGAGTGTTTTCAGAATACGGAATGCGGTCGATGGGTTAATCTCGCATTGTTTAGCGATCGCATTCACCCCGATCCCCTCCCTCGTCAAACGAAGGATATCGAGGACCTGCAGCGCACGATCCACCATCTTGATGATATCCGGACTCTGATCTTCTGTTTTCTTAGCCATCGCTCCTGCCTTCTCCCAAGCTTGGGAATCAGAACTGGAATGCTTATTTCATATTCCAGTTCTTCATAATACGAAATCTAATGCATTTTATTCCAGTTGTCAACCGTAACACTCACACAAAAATATTGTTTCCTATTATTTTGGAATGCTTATTCCTATTTTCTTACGTTATGGGGCTGAAAATTACAGAACCACTATTTTACATAAGAATGGGGAATTTGTGCGATTTCATTCTATTTATCTATATTACAATATTTTGATTGCTATCTCCCCATATTTCAACATACCAGGCGTATGGCAGGAACCACTATACACTTTTCTGAATTTGTTATTGACAAGCACCATAAATCGTGTTTTACTAGTTTTTAGGAATAGCTATTCCAAATTATTTTTTATTGAATAGGATAAGGAGTAACTGCAATGGGAAAACGAGAAAAACTGGATGGTATCTACATCCCGATGGTGACACCGTTCAATGCGGATGAGTCAATCAACTTCAACGGCATCAAGGAATGTACCGACTTCCTTGTTGATAACGGCGTCACCGGCGTCATCCCCTCAGGAAGTACCGGAGAGATGGTAGCCATGACGCCAGCCGAACAGATGGCTGTCAACGAAGCTACCGTCAAGGCAGCAGCAGGACGGATCAAGGTCGTATGCTCGACCGGCGCATACCGCACCAAAGATGTTGTCGAGATGTCAAAAGCTGCAGAGAGTGCTGGCGCTGACGGTATCATGGCCGTAACTCCCTGGTACATGGCTCCCAACGAGAACGAGCTGCTTCTCCACTACGAGACGATCAGGAAGGCGATCGATATCCCCATCATGGTCTATCACAACCCCTACTACTCGACCTGTCTCATGTCCGATGAGTTCATGGCCAAGCTCTACAATGAAGGGTTCATCGATGCAGTCAAGGAACGACAGGCGGATGTCTACCGGCAGCAGGATCTCAGGTATCTGACCGATGATAATTTCGGGATCTTCTACGGCTACGATGTATGTCCGGTAGAGAGCCTTGCATGCTGGGCAGACGGATGGGTCTGCGGAACAGGAAACCTCTTTCCGAAAGAGAACACTGAGGTGTATCATGTAGCAAAAGCTCGAAAGATGGAAGAGGCCATGCAGGCACATTTCGATAAAGTCAGACCGTACCTGCCGCTCTTCACCAAACCGACTGCTGACGGTATGCCTACCCCATGGCTCCAGATCATCAAGGAAGGACTGAAGCTCCGTGGCGTTGATGCAGGATACTGCAGGAAGCCCGTCATCTCCGAGCTCCCGTCTGACGTGATGGACACATTGAAAGCTGTACTGAAAGAATACGGGTATCTTGGTTAAGAAGAAGGAGTAGTATGATGAAACAGGGAAAGGTCGAAGTTCTTGTAGCCGGCGGAGGCACTGCCGGTATCATCGCAGGATTGGCTGCGGCAAGGAACGGAGCAAAGACACTCATCGTCGAGAAGCAGCGATGCCTTGGCGGGCAATTCACAGCAGGGATGCAGGGAGCCTGGGTAGGGTTCAGTGACAAGGAAAAAGTCATCGTCAAGGGTATCGCCTGGGAGGTGAAGGACATCCTCACTGCACGGGGAGCCATGGTTATTGAGAACCAGGAAACAGATGTCTGCTACCTGTATGACACGGAAGTCGCCAAGGTCGTCTTGGATGAACTGGTAGCTAAGGAGCCAAATCTCTCAGTCTACCTCGACACATCCATCGTTGATGCTATCACTGAGGGTGATACAGTCACAGGTCTTACCGTACTCTCAGGAACTACCCTCATGGAGATCACCGCTGATGTCGTCATCGATTGTTCAGGGGATGCCGTTGTAGCCGAGAAAGCAGGCGCGCCCTTCGAGATACGGGAGAAGAAAGACATCCAGCCGATGACCCTGATGGGAAAGATGTCAGGCGTCGACCTGGACAGGGTCAAGGAATACTACAAGACCCATCCGCCGGTAGCTGATCACCATGTTCCTCCAGCATGGCGGGAATTCAAGACCTTCCCTGGTTTCATGCATTTCGGGCTGCATGACGAGCTCGAGGACGTGGAACTCCCCCCGGATCTCGAATACCTGCGAAATTGGCTGGGCATCTTCACCTCAACACCGAATCCCGGTGAAGTGATCATCAACTGCTCCGGGGCGATCGAGGCCCACAGCACCGAGGGGTTTGAGTCAAGGACTGAGCAGGAAGCGTTCTCCCAGAAATGCTTATACGATATGTCGGAAGCATTCAGGAAGTACGTACCGGGGTTCGAGAACGCCTATCTTGCCGCCATTGCCAGCCTGCTCGGAGTACGTGAGAGCCGCCGAATCATCGGCGACTACAAGGTGACCCTTGACGACTTCAATGCTGCTCGTGAATTCGAGGACAGTATCGGACGAGGAGCCATGCCTGCCGGTGCCCACACCCCGGACGGCATCACGATGTACGTCTACAACCTCGAACCTGGTAAATCGATGACGATCCCCTATCGATGCATGATCCCGAAAGGCAAGGACGGATTGCTGGTCGCCGGCCGCTGTGTCTCATACGAGGCTCCAGTCGCCAACTGCATCCGATGCATGCCGCAGTGCATGGCTATGGGGGAGGCAGCAGGGATCGCTGCATCGCTCGCATCCAAACGGGGAGTCTCCCCCAGGGATATCGACATAGCCCAGCTTCAGGAGACGCTGAAGGCCCAGAACGCGATCATCTAGATGGATCCCGTCGTTGGCGACCTGTCTCACAGATGCACCAACGATTGAGATATGATTTCACAGGTCTGAAAAGACCTAAAAAGGAGAAATTTTATGGTAAAGAAGTTGTTTGTACTCATCGTACTGCTTCTTGCAGCAGGTACCCTCGTATTTGCTGGCGGAACCAAGGAAGAAGCCACTCAAGTCGCTGCAGAAGATGACAACAAGATCGTCATCTGGACGAACCTGACCGCTGATGCCCAGACTGTCGTCCTCAAGAAACAGTTCACTGAAGTGGCAGAGGAGATGGGTGTCGATTTCGAGATGGTCACCATCTCATTCGGGGACATGTACACCAAGCTCGCCACTGCTGTGGAGTCCGGGGAAGTCCCCGATATCATGCACACTAACTTTGCCGGATCAGCATACCTCTACTCACAGGACATGCTCACCAGTGTGGACGATGTCATCGACGACCTTGGCCGGGATGATTTCATCGCATCCTATCTCCATGTCCTGAACGCCGACGGGGAGACCTGGGGATTACCGGACTGGGCCCTTCATACATCAGTATGGTACCGAAAAGATCTCTTTGCCAAGTACGGCATCGAAATCCCGAAGAACTGGGCTGAGTTCAAGGCAGCAGCAGAGAAGCTCTGTATCGATGAGGACGGGGATGGGAACATTGACGTATATGGGTTCCCAGTACCGCTGAATGCCGTTCAGGTCGCACCGCAGACCTATTACGAGTTCCTCTATTCAGCCGGAGTAACGACCGTTGACCCGAACACCGGCGCATACACCTTCGGTTCTCAGAAAGCCAAGGCCGTGGAGGTCATGGACTATATCATGGACCTGTACCACAATGTATCGCCGAAGTCATCTCTTGAATGGGCATGGAGCGAATACCGGAATGCCCTGGTTGAAGGTACGGTTGCCATGACGCTCGATATGGGAGCTGTCATACTGATGGCCCAGAACAACAATCCTGAGATGCTTGAGAACATCGGATGCTTCGACCTACCGGGGCAGTACGGTAACAAGCCAGCCTCCTTCGGCAGCGGATATGCGTTCGTGGCAAGCAACAGCGGGGATGCAGCTAAGATCGCACTCAAGAAAGAATTCCTTTCCAAACTCTATACCGCTGAACGAGCTGCTGAACGCGGTCTCTCGCGACCGATGTTCGCTTTCCCGTCAATCTATTCCGGTCTCGAGATCTACCGTCAGGACCCGAAAGTCAGTCTCTTCCAGGACCAGATAGACTCGATAACCAATGCCTTCGAGAATAACAACTGGTACTGGTACGGCATGGAGAACGGCCTCAGCCAGCTGTCCTCACAGATAGAAGCTACTACATTCTTTGGGGAATCCCTGCAGAGTGTCGCACTGGGTATGGAAAGCTCAAAGGATGCTGTCGATTATATCGATCAGCAGTTGCAGGAACAGATAGCTCTGATACAATAAGATAACAGGTCAATATGTGAGCCCGGGCTTAGCAGAACCTCCAAGCCCGGGCTCTATTCTTACAAAGACAAAGGAGAATTGGAAGCGTGAACGTGAACGTGCACTTGATTGGACAGAAAAGGAACTATCATTCACAGAAGCAGATACTAGGTATCATCTTCATCATACCGACCGTGATCTTCCTTCTGGTGTTTGTTGCCTATCCGGTAGTATATAACATCTTCTTGAGCTTCACGGATGCTAGACTCCTGAAGTCAGAGTTCTCCTTCGTTGCATTCGAGAACTACAGGAAGCTCTTCTCTAATATCAGGTTCCTGAAATATGTGAAGAACACCCTGGTATGGACGATCTTCTCTGTCATAGGCCAACTGGTATTGGGGTTCGCAATCGCCCTGCTGATCAAGAGAAAGAACGTGGGGACAGGATTGCGTAGTTTTCTTCTCATCCCGTATGTCGTCCCTGCCGTGGCGATCGCACTGGTGACCAAGTGGGTTACGAACGGTGATTACGGCATCGTGAGCTGGTGGCTCAGCAAACTGAACATGATCGACTACCGGCAATCCCCGCTGGCCCTTCCCGGGAGCGCGATGGCCACCCTCATCATTGTCAACATCTGGAGATCATACCCGTTCCCGATGCTCATCTACTGGGCAACGCTGATGAGCATCAACCAGGAGCTGTACGAGGCCGCACGAGTGGATGGAGCCAACGCCTTCCAGGAGTTCCTCCATATCACCCTGCCGCATGTAAAGGATGCAACGATAGTCCTGGCGATCCTCCGTATCGTATGGACAGCTACCTACTTCGACCTGATCTGGCTGATCACGGGAGGCGGTCCGGCAGGAACGACTACACACTTGCCGATCATGATCTATCAGGCATCATTCGGTACCTTCCAGCTCGGATACGCCTCGAGCATATCCATGGTACTGGGGCTCGCACTCTTCGTGTGTGTCGCATTCTATGTGAAGAAATCCGTAGCGGATGAACATTGAGGAGAGGAGGTACACCATGATTTCAACAATCCTCATGAAACTGCGTAAGAACTTCTGGTTCTACATCCTGGTACTGGCAACGATAGCGTTCGTAGGCTTCCCGCTGCTCTGGATGGCATTGAGCTCATTGAAACCCTCGGTAGAACTCTTCAAGATGCCGCCCCAGATCTTTCCCAAAGATCCCACCCTGCACTGGTACAAAACTACCTTCAGCAATGCTATCGTCGTCCGGTACTTCTTCAACAGTTTCCTTATCGCATTCTCGACCATGCTCATCGATGTCGTAATTGGCACATTGGGTGCATACAGTCTTGCCCGATTCACCTATAGGGGACGTCGCCTCATCATGATGTCCGTACTCTCCGCCTACTGCCTGCCTCCGATCATGCTGATGATCCCCCTGTACAGGATCATCGCAGGGATGGGGCTGAACTCAAGCTATCTTGGTGTGATCATCGGCCATACGACCTTTACCTTCCCCTTCTGTGTATGGCTTCTCATACCCTTTTTCAGGAAGGTCCCAAAGGAGTTGGAAGAGGCAGCCCTCATGGACGGGACCTCAGCCTTCAAGATATTCACCGCCATCGTGCTGCCCTTATGTATCCCGGGGATTCTCAGCACGGGAATCATGGCATTCATCCTTTCCTGGAACGAATACCTTCTCTCGAGCGTGCTCATCATCAGCGACACCATGAAGACATTGACTGTAGGGCTTGCGAACTACATCAGCTCTGTGGAGATCGACTGGGGAGAGATCATGGCTCTCGGTACGTCTACCACGCTGCCGATAGTCATCATGTTCTCCGCGATCCAGAAGTATTTCGTGGAAGGGCTGACTGCAGGCGCCGTGAAGGGATAGCAGTTCCATGATTCATCATGTCCAAGGAAGAACAAGGCACATCAGGGGGGGGAGACTTCTCCCCCTCCTCGGGCAGGCTACAGTCAGGTTATCATCCCCGAACTCACAGACTAACAGAAACTGATCTCGGCTCATCCACTTCCTGTGAACCAATTCCGCCTCTGTGCCCTTCAGGGTCTGTACCCATCTTCTCCAGCCTGAAACTCGGGATATATCCGAGAGCATGCGATATTGCCGTAAGCGTATCGATAGTGAAGTTCCTGTCACCGCTCAGCAGGTTGGTGACTGCTGCTTTGGAGATATGAAGCCTGGAGGCAAGCTCAGCTTTCGAGACCTGCTCCCTCTCCATCATCTCATACAAGAGGCTAGTCACCACATTCCTGAACACGCGCTTCTGGACGTCCAGGTTGTCTTTATGTGTTCGATCTTCGGTATACGTACCTATTCCACCCATGAACAAAATCTCTCCTCTTGATCCGGCTTTCGCCTAGCTAGGTTACAGGGCTTGAAGTGACGGCTCCCATGACTCCTACCAACGTAGGGTAGTTCTCCTCCCTATAACTACCTTGCCGGATAAGTTAACATATATATTAACTCACCTCAGAAGTCAAGACAAGATCCTCTGGCCATGCAGTAGATGATCCACCTCTATCCATGGACTTGCATTATCAGGCAGACGGATGTATGATGATATCGTATTCGATATCATACTAGTATGTAGACATGGCACCTATCATGGTTTGATGGACAAACGACCTGTACAACCTCTCCCGGGATGTCCCACGGCATGGGAATCATGGAGCTGGTAGAGAGATACACGACAGAGCAAGATGAGGATTGAGGAAATGAGACAACACTATTCGTACCAGGTCTTTTGGTCTGAGGAAGACGGCCAGTTCATCGGCACCTGCAGGGAACTCCCCTCGGTATCGGCATGTGGTGATTCGTACCTTGAGGCCATGGAAGGGATCCTGGATACCGTAGAAGCGGCAGTCGCGATACTGAAGGAGGAAGGACTTCCCATCCCTGAACCAGTACGCAGGAAAGAAGCCAGCGGAAGGTGCCTCCTGAGAATGCCGAAATCACTCCATGAAGCCGTATTCAACAGAGCGGAAGAAGAGTCCATCTCTGTTAACAGCTATCTGGTGAACGCTATCACTGCTTTTGTGTATCAAGCAGATATGGGTTCAAGGATCGACAAGCTTTCTGCCAGGGTAGATACCTTGGAATCTACCCAGGTATCCGAGGTGCAGCAGGCTCCTTTTCTCAATCAAACAAGATAATTAGATACTGCTATGCGGAACACCTCCTTCTGATACGTGGATGTTTCTCCTTATAGCCCCGTCCGTACCGCCAGTACATGCATCTCTATTATCAAGCACGTACTCTTTAAACCTCAGGACTGTGGATCTATACTGTATGGGTGCTGTCCAACAGCACAGGGAGGAGTATGATGAAAAAACCTAAGAAAGTTGTTGTTCTTCTTCTGGTGATCCTGCTGTGTTTCTCTGCCGCTGCCTGGGCAAAGGGTCCCGATATAGATAAGAACCCGAGACTCGCAGATATCCTGCAGAACAACCTGGGCCGACTCGTCGACCGGGGAGTCCCCCTGCCGGACTTCCTCACGGCAATCGCATGTCCTGGTGATGGGGATGATGCCGGCGGTTGGTAGACCCAGAAA
Organism: Spirochaetia bacterium; assembly: GCA_963677595.1. Taxonomy (GTDB): domain Bacteria; phylum Spirochaetota; class Spirochaetia; order CAKZLE01; family CAKZLE01; genus CAKZLE01. Next base: position 3,014,368 of record OY782041.1, on the reverse strand, counting down.
TCGCGTAAGGCAGCAGCGCGACAAGCGTCACGCTGCTATCCTTATCACACACCTGTACATACAGGTCTAACCTACTCCTATATGCTATCTACGGTACCCCTCAGGGAGTTCCATCTGTGCCCAGGGGGTATAGAAATCCTGGATCAGAAGCCCTGCATCGGGGTCAGGATTGATCCTGAGGGTTGAGAAGTGTCTCCAATCATGATCCTCCAACCCGCTGGTCTCCCCGCCCTCAACAAGATGGTCAATCAGCAGCTGCTTGGTATGAGCCTTAGCACCCACAACCTGCGTATCATCTATTCGGTTCCTATGCTCACCGGGATCATCATTCCGACAGAACAGGAACTCCCTGTCATCCGGGGCGCTGTAGCAGTATTTCCAGTCTCTTGTCACAGCCATATAGCTCGAGAGATGGGCATGGGCATCCCTGCTGTCGAGCACGTGAAGCTGCTCAGGATCGATCGCCTTTCTCACTATGGGATCACGGTAGGACAGCTGTGCAAAGACAGCTTCACGCTCCGACTCACCTGTGAGGATACGATGGAGATCCACACCATCAAGCCGGTGAGTTGTCATGCTCCTGCTGTCACAGCCGGCTGCTTCAAGGAGTGTTGGTGCGATATCGACAAGAGATACTGGCCTGTCACATCTTCTCCCTCCGTCGAATCGTCCGGGATAACGCAGGAGCATGGGAACCCGCACGCTGGCATCATGCATGCTCCGTTTCCCATATGAGTTCCGGTCCCCGAGGAGTTCCCCATGATCGGAGTTGAAGACAATGAGCGTGGAATCAAGCTGCCCGCTCTCTTCGAGGGCTTCAAGGATCCTTCCGATCTGGAAGTCAACATAGGATATACAGCCATAATAGTAGGCTTTGATTGCCCTGACTATATGCCGATCATATCCCTGATCCCTATATTTGTACCGATTCTGGACCCTGTTGACGAAGGTAAGGAGCTCCTCTCCCGGTTCGGGCAGGGGCATATCGGTCGGTCGGTAGAGTTTATGCCAGGGGTTCGGGGGCGTGAAAGGCGGATGGGGGTGTATGAAGCTTGAGAAGAGGTACCACGGCCTGTCATGCTCACGCCTGATGAAATCGATCGAACGGTCACCCACCCATGTAGTCGGGTGATCCTTCTGAGGCAGCTGGCTCGGCTGCGGTATATAGTACATCTCCCCCCGGATCCCATGGGGTTCGCAGATATGGTCATAGCCCCTGTCATGCAGATAGGTAAGATAGTGGTTCCGGTGCAGGTTCACGGCAGTCTCTATGCCCTCTTCCTGCACCTCACGACCCTCGAATCCCTTGAGCTCATACCTGTCAGGAGTGAAATGGCATTTACCGATACCGTAGGTATGGTATCCATATGCCTTAAGCTCACTCATGAAGGTAGACCTGCCGTCTGTAGGCATGACGGTATTCTCATAGCACCCGGTGTGCATCGGATACTGCCCCGTGATCATGGAACAGCGGGCTGATATACAGACCGGTGATGGGGAGAACGCCTGGGTGAAGGCAACTCCCTCTTCACACAGCCTGTCAAGATTCGGTGTCCGTATCACCGGATTCCCCAGTGCATGGATCGTATCGAACCGCTGCATGTCTGTACATATATGCAGGATATTCGGACGCAATGTGCCCTCCTTGATGCAGCTGTCACTGCCCTTACATGAACTTCTGGTTGTCAGTAGGCAGCAACTGCAGGTCCCTGCTGTATTCCAGCTTGAGATAGCAGTTATATACTTCCCATCTGGGATCTGTCGAGAGCGAACGGTACATACTCTTGATGGCAGCTTCGCGCAGTTGCGGTTCTGTCTCTATGAGGTTATGCAGCTTCCCATGCTCCTCGACCCAATAGAGTTCGTCTGTATCCGAGGTGGTATTGAAACTGTAGATGTAGAGCTGTCCCTCATACTCGAACACTTTGCTGACACAGGGATTGGGTACCACATGGTTCCAGACATCCGCCATGATCGGTTTGGCCTCCCCTCTTAGCTTCCCTGCTGCGGTGTCAAAGAGACTCACGCCGTCGAGCCGGTCAGGGATCGAGAACCCTGCAGTCGCACAGACCGTCGGTCCGACATCAAGGAGGGAGCAGGGAGACTCGACCACACTGCCCTTCTCGACCGGCTGGCCCTCTGCAGGTTTGAGGTAGAGCGGGACATGCAGGGTCTGGGGATTCAGGTATGCCCCCTTATCGATGCACCCCTTACGCCCGTTCATCTCGCCATGGTCAGCCGTGAAGATGATCATGGTGGAATCATAGAGATCATGTTCCTTCAGGTAGGAAAGGAGCCTTCCGAACTGCCTGTCAAGGATCTCATACTGAAGCTGGTTGGCAACGAGGTAATCGATCATATCATCGCGGTCTCTCATCCCCCAGTTCCTGCGGTAGAGATCGTAGACTCTCGGGTCATCACTCTTTTCCGGGAAACCGGCAGCCTCCCATTCAAGCCAGCTCTCCGGAAGCTGGATGGATTCTCGTATCTCCGCTTCACGCTCCTCGAGATTCCCTGGGATCGCGAACGGCTGATGAGGCCCGAAATAATCAAGCTGCAGGTAGAAGGGCTTGGATGTATCCTCTCTTGTCTCCAATACCCCTATCGCACGATCCGTGAGGAATGCCGGATAAAGTGCATCTTCAGGGAACGGTTCCCCATTCTGTCCAGCAAGCCATCCTCCGTAGGAGTTCCCGTTACGATCACCGTTCCAGCTCTGCCCGACGATCTCCTTCTCGAAGGTGAACCGTTTCAGACCCCTGGAGTTGAGGAAATCGATGTAGGCATCCTCATTGTACCAGGGAGGAGACCAGCGGTCCCACGGGGATGCGTTCTCCCCGAAAGCCCGCATGAAGTGTTCAGTACCCACATGGGACTTCCCGATATGCCGGGTATGGTACCCGACAGCCTTCAGGTACTCCGGCCAGATGAGGTCATCAGACCGCAGATGGGTCTGGTGACCGTCATGGGCCCGCTCGGAATTCCCCGTGATGTAGGTGAAGCGTCCGGTCAAAGTCGAGGCCCGGGACGGTCCGCACAGGGGAGAGGTCGCGAAGGCATGCCTAAAGTAGATGCCGTCCTCGCCAAGGCTCATCTGGTTCGGGGTCTCCATCGAACGAGTCCCGTTGTAGAACTCCTGGGGGACCATATCCATGGTAACGAACAGGATATTCGGGCGGGACATCCCTGGATCATAGGAGAACGGCCCCTTCCCTGTCATCTGGTTCACATAACTAGTCTTCATGGCACCTATCCTTTTACTGCACCGGCTGTGAGACCGGCAACCATATATCGCTGGAACAGAAAGATGAGGATGAACATCGGCAGCACACCGGCTACTGATACCGTGGTGACCATCCCCCAGTCATAGGAGACTTCACCGAGGAACCTCATCGCTATACCTGCGGAGAGGGTCCGTTTCTCATCGCCGAGAATGAAGGTGATGGCGAAGAGGAAATCATCCCATGCCTGCATGAACGTATAGAGTCCGATTGCCAGCATCCCCGGCTTTGCGAGCGGGAGGATGATGGAAACGAGCGTCCTGAGCCTCGAACAGCCGTCTATACGTGCCGCCTCATCAAGGGACCTGGAGATATCATCGAAGAACCCCTTGATGAGGATCGTCGAGAAGGGAATAGTCACCGCCGAGAGGGAGAGTATCAGGGAAAACCGGGTATTGATCAGATTCATATTCCTGAAGATCAGATAGAGCGCCAGCAGGAGCCCCACAATGGGGAACATCTGTGTTGAGAGCAGCGATGTCTTCACGAAATTACCGAAGGGTGTCGAATACCGTGAAAGCGAATACCCGGCAAGGGATGCGACGATGAGCGTCAGGCCAGTCGTGCCGGCAGAGACGAGCATGTTGTTCATCAGGTACCTGAGCACTGAGTTATCTTCGAAGATCCCCCTATAGTTCTCCAGGGTGAAGTTCACCGGGATGAACTGCGGCGGGAACCGGTAGATATCCATATTGTCCTTGAAGGAGGTGACAAGGATCCAGTAGATCGGGAAGAGCAGGAAGATCCCAAGCAGGATGATGATCGCTGTGGTCAGTATGGTCTTTGGTCGTATTCTGGGTTTCATCTTAGTACTCAGCCTCCTTGAAGATCACGTTGTACAGGAGGGAGAAGATGACCAGCACAGCCATCCAGGAGGCTGCAACTGCCGCCCCCACCCCGAAGTTGAGATTCACGAACGCATTCTTGTACGTCAGGATCGCCAGCGTCTCGGTCGTATCCATCGGCCCACCACCGGTCATCGTCCAGAAAAGCGGGAACTGCTTGAAGTTGGTGATGATGGTGACCAGGATACTCGAGCGGATGACATTCCGGAGAAACGGCAGGGTCACATGAGTGAATGACTGGATCGAAGTCGCCCCGTCTATATAGGCGGCCTCATACATCTCCTTTGGTATACCCTGCAGACCTGCCAGCAGCATGATGAACATGAAAGGCAGCTGCCTCCAGATTGCCGCAACAGCGACTGAACCCAGTGCGGTATCAGGATTTGCCAAATAAGAGATGGGTTCCGCGATGATATGGAGTCTCATGAGCAGGAAGTTCACGACCCCGTATTCCCCTTGGAACATCCATGACCAGAGGAGAGCGACGATGACCGTCGGGGTTCCCCATGGGAGCAGGGACAGGCTCCGTTTCAGCCGCATCCCCTTACTCCCCCTGCTCATGAGCAGGGCCATGATCATCCCAAGGACCAGTACTGCGATCACAACCAGGAACATGAAGGTAAAGGTAACCGAGAACGCATTCTGCAGTTTACCGCTCTCCCAAAGCCCTGTATAGTTCTCGAAGCTGTTCCAATCGAGGGGCATCTTCTTCCGTGTCAGCTTGTAGTTGAAGAAACTGTAGAACACAGACTGTACCAGGGGGAGAAAGATGAACCCACCTACGATGAGGATGGATGGGAGCAGGAGGATCGTGCCGAACAGGCTGTCTCCGGTCTTTGTTTTCATAATTTTCACAACTCTCACATTCTTTTTTTTCAGGATGCAGCCGTCCCATCCAATCCGGGGAACGGCTGCAGCAACAGCTATTTCAGGAGAGTCCCCAGTTCCCTGTCGAGATCAGACAAGGCTTCATCTACGCTCATGCCACCGACCGTCACTGCCTGTGCAGCTGTCGTCAGTGCGAGGAACACGTTCTCCATCTCCGGATGCTTCTCTACCGCATGGATGGTATCAGCATAGCTCAATACCGGTTTGATATCCTCTCTATCAGCATATCCCGGAGTCTGTGCTACCTGGCTGGCCATCGGGAACAGGAATGATGCGATCTCCGAGTACTTGCCCATCTGCTCGCTGCTGGTCGCATACTCGATAAAACGTGCTGCAGCGTCCTTATGTTCGCTGTCTTCACTTACGAGAAGGAGGTGTGCTTCAAGAGTCGATCCACCGGGTGAACCAGCACCGCTCAGGGGATTTGATACCCCGACCTGCCCTTTCAGCTCAGGATTGATCGCATATGACCCGCCGATACCCCAGAGCTGATCGAAGTACATACCCAGTCGGCCGATCGCCATCAGGTTCCTCAGATCCTTGAGCTTTGCTCCCTCAGGATTGTAGCCGGCTTCATGCATAGCTGCAAGAGTCTCCAGTGCAGCCTTGTTCCCGGCATTGATCACATCGACATTCCCTGCGGCATCCATGATCCCGCCGCCGTAGCTGAAGAACATACTCAGTACAGCCCCGCCGCTTACCGGCACGGCTCCTGTGGTCTGGCCGAGACCGTACACGGCGTTGCCGTCCTGGTCGGTCAGTGTTGAGAGCTTAGCAGCATATTCCAGAGCCTCTTCATAACTGGTCGGCGGTGTATTGGGATCAAGACCTGCCTGGGCGAAGAGTGACTTATTATAGAACATGACGAAGGGGCTTACGATCCAGGGCACACCATAGGTCTTCCCATCCACTTTCATGTCCTCAAGGATCTGGGGATAGATATCATTCAGATAGTCAGCACCCAGGACATCGTCGAGTTCTGCCACATACCCGCCGCTCACGAAGCTCGGGTACCAGGATCGTGCACACTGGATGACATCTGGTGACTCACCTGCATTCGCCATGATCAGGACCTGCTTCTTCAGTTCCCCATAGGGATACCCGACGAACTCTACGGTGATATCCGGGTTTTCTGCTTCAAAATCCTCTTTCAGTTCCTGGAAGTAGTCCTGGAATGACTTCTCCTGTACACTCCAGCTTGCGAACTTCAATGTGACTGGCCCCTCAGGTTCAGCTTCCTTCTGTCCGCCGGCGAACAGTGGCAGGACCAGAAGAGAAAGACAGATGATTGCGATAAGTTTCTTCATGAGATTCTCCTTTAAATGTATTCGAATACATTCTAAGTCCAGCACAAAGGATATGTCAAGAAAAATATTTATTATTTGTTTATTTTATAAAGATATGATATTATATACCTAATACAAACAAATTAATACATTCGTATGCATCAGGTAGTGGAATATGAAAGTTGACAGTTATATGATAGCAAAAGTCGTGGGAGTATCCCAGGCAACCGTATCCAGGGCATTCAGCAGGCCGGACAAGGTTTCTCCGGCGACCCGCCAGAAGATCATGGAAGCAGCAGAATCCATGGGATACAAGCTCGACAAGAATGCCAGCGCCCTCAGAAGGAAAGGGACCAATACGATCATGCTCCTCTACGTGAAACGGGAAGACGGACACTACTGGACCAATATAAAGAGAAATTACTGGATCTTCTCGGAGGCATTGCTGACACTCACCAATTACTTCGAGGAGCAGCCCTACTTCTTCGAGATCAAGCAGGTCTCCTCCATCTACTCCATCAGTGCCAAGGATGTCAAAGCCCACTGTGACGGTATCATGATCTTTGACTTCGTCACGGCTGAGGAGTCGCGCTATATAGATTCCTGGGAAATACCCTACGTGATCTGCCACAGGGCTGCACATCTAAAGGATGTGAACTTCTCGGCAACTGACAACTTCAGGGGAGGGGTCATTCAGGCGGAGTACCTGAAGTCCAGGGACTGCGCGAACCCGGTGTACATCACCTACAGCGAGGACCCGTTCTCCCACAAACTCAGGGAACAGGGCTTCAGGTCGATATACCCCGAATGCAGGATCTACAACCGGGATGAACAGTCTGACTGGTTCGATCAGCTGTTTATGGACATCCAGAAAAAGAGCATCGACGGACTCGCCTCAGTCAATGACATGCATCTGGTACGGACGCTGACTTCCCTGTTCAAGAGACAGATCAATCTTCAGGATCACTGCCCAGTGATCGGATACGACAACAGTACGGAACTCCTGGTCCTGGAAAAGAAACCAGCATCAATCGAGATCGGGATCAGCTATATATACCGGGAAGCAGCAGAAGCACTGCTGCAGCTTATCGATGGCTCAACCGATACCATCCGACTGGTCCACGCACCGGAGCTCTGTCCCTGAACAGCCATTACCTTTTTCATGTGATATTCCTCTGTCATGACGAAAGTCCGGTAGCAACCGGTTATTGGGGATGATGCAGGCGGTTGGTAGTCGGACAAAGATGAGGGCACCTGCGCTGATGGTACAGGTGCCCTCGGGAGCTAGTAGACTGCTTATGGTAGGAAGACTACCTGCTCAATGCTTCCATATCAAGGGGATAGGTCCCATAGGTGAGACCGGTATCGATCATGGCCAGGATGTTCTCAATGGGCATGTCGTCATGGATGCTGTGGTCTGAACCGAGGATGTAGCCCCCGCCCGGCGCTGCCGACCTGAGGCACTCCTTCGTCGCCTCCACCACATCGTCGACCGACCCGTCCACCAGGACTCCCTGGTTGTTGACGTTACCCATGAGCACATGGTCATGGCCGTACTTCCGCTTCACCTCCGCGATATCCATCCCGGCATTCCGCTCGATAGGATGGTATCCGTCGATCGGGGTGCTCTGCATGATGTCATCGAGGAAGGCATTGAGGTTGCCGTCACTGTGCATGATCACCGGCACCCCGGCCTCCTTGATACCCGAGACCAGACGATTCACCTCCGGCCATATATACTCCCGGTAATGCGCAGGGGAGATCAACGGTCCTGTGGAGCTGCCGTAGTCGTCAGCAAAGAGGACGGCATCCACCCCGGCGTTCGCCAGCATGCGCCCTGCCTCGATGAAGAAGTCAGTCACCTGGTGGATGACCACCTTGAGGAACTCGGGGTCATCATAGAGGAGCATGGAGAAGTGGTCGAAGCCGAAGAGCAGCCAGGATGCCGTGAACGGCCCCCTGATGCTCCCGAAGACGCCCATCCCGTACTCGTTCCCCAGCCTCACCGCGATGTCGATCTCCTTGAGCCTGCCCGGGGTCCGAATATCGGGAATCGAGTAGCCCTTCCAGTCCGCCGCGCCGGTGAGGGGGAACCCGATCGGGACCCCCGACGGCCAGGAGTGCTCCTCCGGCTTGTGGTAGGTGATCCCCCACTCGTCGATGTAGACATCAGAATCCTCTGCGGTATTCCCGATTCCGGAGAATCCCCCGATAGGCAGGACCCCCATGTCGATCCCGAGCTTCCGTGCGCAGTTCATGACATCCTCGCCATTGTAGAACTCCGGCTTATGGCCAAGGACATGCTGGTAGAGCTCCTTGCTGTAGAGAAACTCGTTGATGGGCACCCTGTCCGGCATCCGGTGATGCAGCACCGCCTGTATACGTTCCTTTGCATTCATATATCGTTTCTCCCCTCTCTAGTCCATCTCGAATCCGCCGTCCACGTTGAGTGTCTGGCCGGTGATATAGTTCGATCCCTCCGAGCAGAGGAAGAGCACGGCGTCCGCCATCTCGTCAGCGGTCCCTGCCCGCTGGAGCGGGATCCTTGAGAGGAACTCCCTCGTCTCCTCCTCGACGTCGTTGCCGAAGGCCTTACTCTTCTCCGCCACGTTCTTCTCCCACATCGGGGTCTTCACCACGCTCGGGGAGACCGCATTGACGGTGATCCCGTAGGGGGAGAGCGCAAGCGCTCCCGACTGGGTGAGGCTGATCACCGCTGCCTTGGATGCAGCGTAGTGGATCTGCAGCGCCCTGCCCCTGCGTCCCGAGATCGACGAGAAGTTGACGATCTTCCCGTGACAACCTGGAGCAGCATCCTCCCCAATCTGGCTGACCATCTGCTTCGCGACGGACTGCATGCAGAATGCCGTACCCTTCTCGTTGATGTCGATGATGCGGTCCCATTCTCCTTCGGTCACCTCAAGGAAGGGCTTGCTCTGGCAGATACCCGCCACGTTTACGAGCATGTCTATACGCCCGTAGAGGCTCACTACCCCGGCGACCATCTTCTCGATGCTCTCCAACTGTGAGAGGTTGACCAGGACAGCCTGGGCCGTCCCTCCATCCTCCCTGATCTGCCGTACCGTCTCGTCGGCGCCTTCTGCCTGGATATCGGCCACAGCGACCTTCGCGCCTTCGGCTGCGAGCCTTACGGCGCAGGTACGGCCTATCCCAGAACCGGCACCCACAACGAGGGCGACTTCCCCATGTAATCTGAACATTATACCATCTCCTGTGTGTCAATCATCAGTGGTCGAAGAGATCAGCAGCCCAGCTGCACAGGTGGGCCTCGAGCCTCTGTGTCAGCAGCTGCTGGAACTCATCGCTCACATCATAGAACCGCTCCCTGTTGACGAACTGACCGTTCGCATCCCGCCTTCCCACAGCAGCGAAGTTATACTCCTGGAAGAAGAAGTGGTCTGCCGAGGGTTCGGGGTTCTCGAACTGCTTGTAGCGGAAGAGGGCATCCTGTGCGACGGACGAACCGCCCCGTGCACTCTCCCGAGCCAGTTCATAGGTCTCCTGCCACCAGAGCAGGAACTTCTCAGGGTCCACCTGGGAGAGCACCTGCGCATAGAGGACCTGCAGCGACGGCGATACCTTATAGTGGATCCTGCCCTTCGCAGCCTTCCCGATGACCTGCCGGGTCTTCCGGCTCAGGTCGTCGCCTGAGTGGCAGTCGAGCATGAAGCCGTACTCCGAAGCCATGAGGGACTGTTCGGCGACTCTCCGCCCCAGCCCCTCGAGACCATCTGTCCCACGGTAATCGGTACACTTCTCCACCCCGAAGTTCGGCGCGATATGGGTGACCCCGATCCCGCGTCTGTTGATCTCCTCCATGAGGAAAAGCAGCTCCCCGTTCATGGTGATCGACTCGAAGGTCGTCACTTCCGGCGGGTTCTCATCGATGCTGAGCTCGAGGTCGAAAGCCTCGCCGCCTTTGAGCTCCTGAATGTACTTATCGAGCTCCTCGACCGCATCGAGAGCCTTCCAGTACTTGCCGACGAGACGCGCGATCGTCGCTTCGTCGAAGTCATAGACCTGCTTCCCGATGACCTTCCGCTGCCGGTGGTAGAAGAGGATATCCTTCCTCAGGTTCACATCGGGGATCGTCTCCTCCAGCAGGCTGAGGGCCTCGCCGGCGCTGAAGAGCGTGAGCGCCTCGTAGTCGAGGATGTCCGACACATCGAGGGTATAGAAGGTGTAGTAGCGGGAAGCTCTGATGAACTCCTTGGTACGCTCGATCCCCTCCGGGCCTCGCTTGACCTGGAGGTGGTCGGCATCCGCGCCGTAGCGGGGGTAGTACTCACTGGAGAGCGCAGAAGCCACCCCGGCGGTCCACAGCCCCTCGAAGGTGCTGCCGGCATGTCCCTCCTGGACGGCACCGAAGCTGAAGAGGTGGTTGACCCTTGGGGGCTTCCCCTCCTTGAGCCGTTCGAGTATATGGAGCTCCCGCACCGAGTTCTGGATGGCATTGGCAGAGAAGTCCCCCCGGTTCATCGCCTTCCAGATACCGGGCCACATGGTCGTTGACTGCCTCACCCCGATACCGAGCCGTGGTACGGCCCCAAGAGCCCTCGGACCCTTGCGGGGATGGATCTTCGTCACATAGGCATGGAGGTTGGCATCCGTCATCGGGTAGACGCGACGCCCGACCTTAGCCCCGGCCCCTTCCGTGAGGATCGGTGCATCCGGGAAGGGGGATTCAGCCTCCCCCACTGCGATGATGACCTTCTGCGCATCATCGAACGAGCCGACCCGATACTCCGCCCCATGATAGGAGGCATCGGCATGCTCATCTATGGTCATACGCTTGGCCTGAATATCGCGGGTAACCGTATCTTCGTCCCAGGTGAGCGTATCGAGCACGGCAGGGTTGGTCTTCGGGTCGATGGCAAGCTTGCCGAACTGGTAGGTACTCATGCTGTCTCCTCCTTCTTCATCCCTGCGATGATGCGCTTCACACGGGTCTCCAGCTCTGCATACGAGCCGAGGAACTGGTCCAGCGTCGCGGTGATCGGTCCCCAGCTGACGACCTGCGGTTCCATCTCGTCGGAGAGTACCAGCAACTGCGTTGGTCTCGTATCGGGGGAATCCCCCTCGGTCCACCATGCCTGCCTGAAGATCTCGCTCTCATGCAGGACCGCCATGACATCGGCAGGGGTCTCCCCTGCCGTCCGGTCGATGGTGATCTCCCGCGGTACGGCGTCGTAGACCCTCCGCACATTGGGGAAGATCGTGATCAGCGGGAAGCCCCAGAGCTCGATGAGGTCCGGGATATCAGAGCCGTAGATCCGCAGGGAGGCATTCATGATCCTCACCCGTTGGGGGTCGATCCCAAGACCTCCCTCATAGAGCGTGCGGTAGAGGTGCCTGGAGACTTCCACACCTGCGAGCTTCGAGGCTTCCGAACCGCCCTCGATCCCATTGGCGATGAGTTCATCCCGAACCGGGAAAGCGAGACGCCCGTTCATGACGACCACATTGCTGGTGATCGCCTCCCCTGCCGAGAATATCTTCGCGAACTCCACCGCCTGGAAGAGTCCGAACTCGAGGGTGATGGTCAAGGAGACGCCCCAGGCGCTCAACGTCTTTGCCGCCTCCACGCTTGCCGGGGTACCCGGCAGCTTGAAGGAGACGTTCGGCACGCCTCCGAGCCGTTCCTCAAGCAGTCCGTAGACCGCTGCGACCTCCTCGACCATGCCGTCGGCATGGTTGTGGTTGTTGGGGTTGACCTGGTAGCAGCAGTAGCCCTGCTTCCCTTCAGTGAGCAGGAAGATGTCCCTGAGACGGCGACAGTTGCGCTCCACCACCAGCATGGTCGCAGCCCTGCAGAGGGTGGTCGCTGCCCCCTCACTGCTCAGGTCGATATGGTTCTCCCTGGTGTAGGCTTCAAGCTCCCCGTCCCAGAACTCGGGTTCCGTGTTCCAGGCGAGGTTGATCAGCGGCGGGTTGGTGGTGACATAGGAGGTCCCCATCCAGAGCGTCTCCTCGAGGAAGTCCCCGTAATCGTTGCCGAGGACCGTCGGGCTGCCCGCCTCCCTGAAGAGCCGTGCTGTCTCCAGGAGGTTCGAACTATGCAGCTGCGCTATCATCCGCGTGACATACTCCGGCAGCGAACTGCCGCACAGCTTCTGTACTTCATCCTCTAGCTCGTCGTCCGCAACAGCCTCGGCGGCGAACCGCTTCCTGCTCCTGCGTATGATCCCTTCATGGACCTCCGACGCGCTCTGCGCATATCGTGCGGCCAGTTCCCCGAGCAGGTCCTGAACCTTCTCACTTCCCCTGTGAAGCACCTCATCACTGACGTCGGGCTTCAGGTACCACATCGGTAAGAAACTCAGCAGGTCGATCGCCAGTCCGGCAAGCACGGAGAGCCCTGTACGCTTCGCCTGGTAGTCACCTTCCTCTATAAGCCGGCCGAGTCCCTTCAGCAGGGTCCCCAGTTCTTCGTCCCAATTCTCCCTATCTGCGTGGAAGAGCAGGTAGGACCGGACCGTCCCGACCTCCCCCCTCTCCAGGCCAGCATGTACCTTCTGTATACCGTCACGGGAAGCGGCTTTACGCTCTTCCCTGATTGCCGCGATATATTTCTCTCTGATGGTCATGATAAAAAACAACTCCTTCTTATAACTCATGCAGACATATTCTGCAGACATATTCTGCAGACACTTTCTGCATCCCGTATTCCGTATACGATACTGTAAACCATAATCACCAGGTTGTAAAGGAAAAACTTCTCTGGATCGATGCAGAGTTGTCCGAGTCCTCTATTTATGATAGTATTCTTTCTATATGGCACAGAAGATCATAGTCAGACAGAGTATCAGCGACCAGATGATCGATCTCATCAAGGAAGCAATCTTCTCACTCGAGTTCCCTCCCGGATCCCGTCTCATCGTCGATACCCTGGCAGAGAAGTTCAACAGCAGCAGGACGCCCGTTCGCGAGGCGCTGAAGAAGCTTGGGGAACAGGGACTCGTCGACTACAACGGAAAGGGCTACCATGTCATAGACCTCTCACCGGAGGACATCACCGATATCTACGCCCTGCGCACCCCGCTCGAAGAGCTTGCCGTGAAGCTTGCAGCCGAACGTGTAACATCTGAAGAACTCATTGCTATGCAAGATATTATGATCAGCCATATCAAGGCATCAGACCCGGTTGACATGATCGACCTCGATATCAGGTTCCACCAAGCCCTTGCAGGCGCATCCCACTGTACCAGGCTGACACGCATCCTCTCCTCCCTCATGGACCAGCACCAGCTGGTGAATCGGTGGCTCTTCAGCAAGCGCCCCCATATGCCGATGGAGCAGGAGACGATCGATGAGCACTTAGCGATCCTCGACGGCCTGAAGGCCCACGACGCCTCCCGGACCGTCAAGGCGATGAGGACCCATCTCGATCATGCCGAAGGCAGGGCCATGCTCCGGGAGGAGTGATCTCCTCTTTCCCCTTACCGCTCATTTCCCCTATCTCACAAGCTTAAAAAAGCTGCTGAAAAAAATTATTGACAGATGCACTAAGCCGTTCTATACTTCATTTACATCGTATTTCGTATACGGAATGCGAACATGATGGAGTAGTGAGTAATGAACCATGAAGATTTTTCCATAGATGACCTCTCATATAAACCCAATGGCCCTGAGAGCCTCCAGCGGCTCAAGGCGTTCTGGGAGCGGGAGTTCATCGACCACCCGCCGATCCGCATCCGCTACCCGCTCGACGGCGTCTCCGATCCCGAGTGGCAGGAGAGCTGCGAGGCAGCTGACACCCACTTCGCCTACTGGGAACATATGAACGACCAGAAGCGAGAGCTGCCTGATGACGACATGCTCGTCGCGGCCGTCTACCATGGCCCCGCCTTCATGGGCGGCATCATGGGTGCCCCGGTGACCTTCGGGAAGGGAACGAGCTGGAACGAACACATCATGAAGGACTACGGGGACCTTGATCGGTACCGGAACCACCCGATCGACTCCACAAATGCGTGGATAGCCCTCATGGAGGAGCAGGTAGCCTACTTCACCGAGCATGCACGGGGTCGGTTCCCCGTGGGGACGAACCTCTTCACCGGACCCGGGGACATCATGGCAGACCTCAGGGGCGTCACGGAGATGTACCTCGATATCGCGCTCGACCGGGAGAATGTCAGGAAGCTCGCACGAATCTGCACCGATGCCTACATCAGGACGACGCAGCTCTGCTTCGACATGATCCCCTCGCTCGAGGGCGGGTACTGCGACTACTACAGCCTTTGGACCCCGGGACGGAGCTGCATGGTGGATGACGACCTCACGGTAGGCCTGTCTGCCGATGACTACATGGACCTGCTCTTCGCCTCCGATGACGAGGCCCTCGAGTCGATGGACACCCCCTGGATGCACACCCACTCAGGACAGATACGGCTGGTGCCCGAGTTCCTCAAGCACCCCGGGCTGCGCGGGCTCCAGGTGGTCAACGACTGGCCGGCAGGGCCGAAGGTCGAGGAGATGATTCCGATGCTGAAGCTCGTGCAGGAGGACCACTGCCTGCTGCTGAGGAAGTTCACACCGGAGGACCTGGAGCTGCTCCTGCCTGAGCTCAGGTGCGACCGGCTCTATGTCGATACCCAATGCGATGATCTCGAGAGCGCGAAGGAGTACCTCGAGTTCTGGAAGAAGAGAGTATGGAGTTAGGCGGGATCCCCAGTCCAGACTGGGTATGTCGCTTTTCATAGAAAACAAAAGGAGAATGAGTATGAGTATGAGAAAACTGATCGTGGCATTCGTTGCCGTCTGTCTGCTGTCAACAGGCTTCCTGATGGCGAACGGCTCCCAGGAAGCTGCCCCCAAGGCAGCGGAGAAGATCATCCTGAAAGTCGGGTATGAGAACAACCCCGGGGAACCGGTCGATGTCGCAGCACAGAAGTGGGCAGAACTCGCTGCAGAGCGAAGTAACGGAAGGATTGAGCTCCAGCTCTTCCCGAGTTCACAGCTCGGGTCGAAGGTCGACCTCACCGAGCAGATGAAGATGGGCAGCAACGTCATCACCATCACCGACGGTAGCTTCCTCATGGACTTCGTCCCCGACATCGGCATCCTCTCAGGTCCTTTCCTCGGGACCACCTGGGATGAGTACTTCACCCTGACGAGCAGCCCCTGGTTCGATGAGCAGGTTGCGAAGCTCGAGAAGACCGGCCTCACCGTCCTCACGGCGAACTGGGCCTACGGCGACCGTCATATCATCAGCAAGCAGGCAGTACGGACCCCTGCAGACCTCGAAGGCGTGAAGATCCGGTGCCCGAACAACGAGCTCTTCATCAAGACCATCAACGGCATGGGCGCTACCGCTACCCCGATGCCTTGGGGAGATGCATACCCCGCACTCGCACAGGGCGTCATCGAAGGTGTCGAGAACCCGATCCCGGTACTCTACGGCTCCAAGATGTATGAGAGCGCCAAGTACCTGAACCTCACCGGCCATATCAAGCTGCTGGCAATGTGGATCGGCGGGGCGGACTTCTTCAACGGACTCCCGGCAGACATGAAGCAGATCATCATGGAGACCGGTGACGAGGCAGGCCTGACACTGAACGCATCCCTGGACAAGTCGGACAAGGAAGCCATGGAAGAACTCAAGGCAGCCGGCGTGACCATCGTGGACGATGTCGATGTGGCAGCCTTCCAGAAAGCAGTCCGGCCGGTATACGACAGCTTCTCACAGTGGTCACCAGGCCTCTATGAGACGGTCAAGGCGAACATGAAATAATCCAACCGGAAATGAGTATATAACCGAATCCAGGCTGGGGACTCTTACGTAAAGGGTCCTCAGCCGTTCGAACGAGGGGAATTACCATGAAACTAACTGTTAAGAAGATCCTCCATGTCATCGGGAACCTCGATGACATCATCTCAGGGGTCTGCATCTCATCAATCATCCTGATCACCGTCCTGGGAGTGGTTTTCCGATATCTGCTGAACTCCCCCCTCGGTTGGGTGGAAGAGGTCTCGCTCGGCCTCTTCATCTGGGCGGTCTTCATGGGTGCAAGCTCGGCGACGAAGCGCCGAAACCATGTCAGCATCGACATCGTGGTGGACGAACTGCCGCCGAAGGCCAGGAAGGTCGCCGATATCGTCAGCCTTGCCATCACCAACATCCTGCTGCTCATCATCCTCATCTACGGGTACAAGAAGGCCATGCAGTCAGGGGCGAAGATCACCCCGCTGCTGAAGGTCCCCTACCCGTTCATCGACATCGCGGTCCCGATCGGGAGTCTCTATATGATCGTCAATACCATCAGGAACTCCCTGGACATATTCAGGAAGGAACCTGCTAAGAACACCGAGGAGGCAGAATCATGAATCCCTCAGTAAATGTCGCACTGATCTCACTGGTCGTGCTGCTCTTCATCAACGTCCCAGTGTTCGCCGCCATCCTCGGCAGCACCTTCATCTACTTCCTCCTCTCGGACCAGGTCACCTTCATGATCCTCATCCAGCGGATGATCGGCGGCGTCGAGTCGATCCCGCTGCTCGCCGTCCCCTTCTTCGTCATGGCAGGCGTCCTGATGAACTATACCGGGATCACGAGGCGGATGGTCCGCTTCAGCGAGATCCTCACCGGCCACATGCCGGGAGGGCTCGCCCAGACCAACGTCGTCTTGAGCACCCTCATGGGAGGGCTCTCAGGCTCGAGTATCGCAGACGCGGCGATGCAGTCCAAGATCCTGGTGCCGGAGATGATCCAGCGCGGCTACAGCCCCGCCTTCTCCTCCGTCGTCACGGCAGCCTCTGCCATCATCACCCCGATCATCCCGCCGGGCATCGCCCTGATCATCTTCGGGTATATTGGGAACGTATCGATCGGCAAGCTCTTCCTGGCAGGGATCCTCCCCGGGGTCCTCACCTGTATCGTCATGATGGCCGCCGTCCATTTCGTCTCGATCAAGCGCGGGTACACCCCAATCTTCGAGAAACGCGCATCGGTGAAGGACGTCGCGCGCGGGTCCAAGGACGCCATGCTCGCCCTGCTGCTACCCGTAGTCATCATCGGCGGTATCCGCCTGGGTATCTTCACCCCGACCGAAGCCGGGGCCATCGCCATCCTCTATGCCTTCATCCTCGGGATGCTCGTCTATAAGGAGATGAAACTCATCCAGATCAAGGATGCGGTCATCGAGACGGTGGTCACCACCTCCTCGATCATGCTGATCATCGGCGCTGCCTCCACCTTCGGCTGGTTCCTCACCTGGGAGCAGGTCCCGCAGCATGCGACCTCCTTCATCCTCTCGATCGTCAGCTCCAAGTGGCAGTTCCTCCTGCTGCTGAACATCTTCCTGCTCATGATCGGGATGTTCATCGAGGGGAACGCCATCATGCTCGTCCTCATCCCGATCCTCATGCCCATGGTCAAAGCCCTCGGCATCGATACCGTCCATTTCGGCCTGGTGTTCATCTTCAACCTCGCAGTCGGCTCCCTGAGCCCACCGATGGGGACGCTGATGTTCACCACCTGCACGATCACCAAGGTGAAGATCAAGGACTTCATCAAGGAGGCATGGCCCTTCTACCTGGTCCTGCTCATCTGCCTGCTGCTGATCACCTACGTTCCGGGGATCTCGCTCTTCCTGCCGAACCTGGTCTACTAAGGGGAGATATGCTGTATGACGTACCCCTTCGGCAATGACCCTGCCAAGACCCGGCGCTACCGTGACTTCTGGGACATGAACCTCTCCGACCGGCCCCTTGTCGGGTTCACCTTCAAGGGCTGGCTCCCGGTGGAGGAGTACCGCATTACCTCCTCCTGGCCGCTCGACAGCTACCTCACCCCCGATATGGTCGACCCGGCGGACTTCCTCGCCGACCAGGACCGGATGATAGCCGAGGGGGAGCGTATGGATGACGATATCATCCGGGGCGGCTGTCCCCACCAGGGGATCCCCTGGAACTGCGCCGTCATCGGCGGGGAGTTGCGTATCCTCCCCGGCAGCCTGCTCGCGGAGGACAAGAACCTGCCGCTCGAGGAGATCCCGCAGGTATGTACTGATGCATCGAATCCCTGGATGAAGGTCTACCTTGAGTACGTCGACGCCCTCATCGCCCATGCTGACGGGGCTTACCCCGTCAGCCACGGCTGCGTCGTCGGCCCGACCGACCTGGCAGTCATCCTCCACGGCCATACGAACACAGCCATCTCCATGATGGACGGGACACCCGGCATCGGGGAACTCTTCGAGAAGATGGGGGAAGTCTTCACCGCAACACGCGATGCCGTCTGGGACCGTACCCCCCTCTGGCAGGGAGGGTACTACGATGCCCAGTACTACCTCTGGGCGCCCGGACCCATCGCCCGGCTGCAGGAGGACGCGCTGCCGATCTTCTCCCCCACTCTCTACAGGAAGTACGTCCAGCATATCGACGCGGCGATCGCCGAGCGGTATGCATACACCTTCATGCACCTTCACTCGACCTCGATGTTCGTCCTGGACGAACTGCTCGAGATACGGGGGATCAAGGCATTCGAGGTGAACAACGATGTGGGAGGTCCCCCGGTCTCCGAGATGATCCCCCATATCAGAAAGATCCAGGAAAGCGGCAGGCCGGTCATCTTCCGCGGGGCCTTCACCCCGGAAGAGATGCGGCTCATCGTCTCCCGGCTGGACTGCAGCAGTCTCTACCTCCATATCATGGTCGAGGATATGGGGGAAGTCGAACCGTTGAAGAAGTTACTCGGAATGTGAGGTGATACATGGCACAGAAAGTCGTAGTACGAAAGAGCCTGAGTGACCAGGCAACCATCCTGATCAAGGAGAACGTCTTCTCCATGAAGTACCTTCCCGGCCAGCGGCTGGTCGTGGACAAGCTCGCGGAAGAACTCCAGGTAAGCAGGACCCCGGTCCGCGACGGCCTCTCCTCCCTCGTGGAGCAGGGGCTCGTCGAGTACAACGGGACCGGCTACACGGTCTTCAAGCCCACGGCCGGGGGGGTCAGCGACCTCTTCGAGATCCGAGCTGTCCTCGAGAGCCTCTCAGTCAAGCAGGCCGTGAAGAAAATGGCGACTGAGGAGATCCAGGCCCTCCGGCAGGTCTTCCACGACAGCGAGGCACTCATAGCAGACCACAGCCTCTCAGAACTCATCGACCTCGACATCTTCTTCCATGACACCATCATGATCGGCTCACAGAACGCCCGCCTGCAGAAGCTCCTGCAGACCGTACGGGAGCAGTGCTGGCTCATCAGGCGCTGGGGCTTTGGGAAGAAGGAGGTGATCATCGAACAGGCCGCCATCGATGAGCACATCGGCATCCTCGATGCCATGCTCGTGCATGACGGGAAGACGGCAGCAGCGCTCATGCACGACCATCTGATCAACTCTGAGCTCAGGCTGCTGAAGCTGCCGAACATACAGAGGCTGTTCGAGCAGGAGGAGTGAGCTTCAGGGTGCTGTACGTCCCTGCACCTCAAGGGATATGGCTATTCCAACTGCTGGGTGTCTTGAAGATCTTTGGGGTTTCCTGGTGTACACTTCATTCAGCTGAAGTCGCTTGAGCGAACCTGGTTGATATTCTGCCAGCAGGAATCATAGAAATCCCTCCCGAAATAATCGAGCAGGAAAAACGGGATGCTGTTCAGCATAAAGGTCTGCTGTAGTGCCCAATGATCACGCTGTTTCCTCACGATCGATATCTGCAAGAGTCGCTCCATATATACATCATAGTTGATCATCTCGTAGTAGTCTTCAAGCAGACAGTTTCCCCTTCTAATGAAGTATCGTATGAGTTCTTTCCAGTATCCAACAGTATATGTTCCTACATGGGCATTACAGGTATAGTCGCCTACTGCTTTCTTATAGTGTATATTGTTTTCTACTGGTACCAGGCATCTCGCATATTGTGCTTTTTTCGGATGATAGTCTTTTAACGATTCAACCATAGGATAGTTGATATACAGTTTG
Source organism: Spirochaetia bacterium (assembly GCA_963677595.1). GTDB lineage: Bacteria > Spirochaetota > Spirochaetia > CAKZLE01 > CAKZLE01 > CAKZLE01. The sequence goes on along the minus strand of OY782041.1, from coordinate 2,994,129 downwards.
CCATGTTCTGTCTCATTGTCAAAGAAGGAAACGAGCTCTTCCAGCTTCGTAGCATCAAAGTCGGGATCATGATTATCCGCATCAAAGAACAGGTATATCTCAGCAAAATCCTCACGTCTTAATTGAGAAGGATCCCTTCCCATGTCACCTATATGAGGCATCAACGGCTTGATCATTCCCCGTTGCTTCAGTAGCACGAACAGATCGAGGTCAGGATCATCCAGGACTTCCCAGCACAATTGATGCACATGTGTCCCAAAGACCCCATAGAAATAGTTCGAGCACCCTGTATCAGACGTGAAGAACAATCTATTGATATTCCTGAAGATCTTAGGTTCTGCTTTTCGTCCTTCGAAGACAAAGAGAATGTTATTTCCCATTGAAACCGCCGGCCTTATAGATCTTCTGCATATTATGAGCCTGGCGGATCTCCTTGTTCGTATTCCTCCAGAATGGAACGATCCTGTCTTCCTTCAACTCAAAATAGCAGTCAGGCCGTAAGAGATCATTGCTGATGAGGTCGGTATTATGGGTCGTCAGGATCACCTGGGTCTTCCCCAGAGAACGCAATACTGCCACAATACTCTGGGCAAGTTCAAAATGGTAGAATGCATCGAATTCATCTATCAGCAGGAAGGAAACATACTCCTGTACATCGAGATACCAGTGATAGAATAATGCCAGAGCCCGTGTTCCTGTCGAAGCGATATCGAAGAAGGGGATCTCCCTGTTCCCAAAGCAAAAGACTATATCCCGGTTAGTATCTGTTCTGGTCTCTCGCAGGACACAATCAACATGAGCAGTCTTCAGAAACGCTTCAAATTCCTTCAATTTTCCTTTCTTGAGTATTCCCTCCGTGATCTTCCCAGACCCTACATCATACCCCTGGTACTCATTCCCATCCAACGACCTGAAAGAGAGCATATGATCAATGAAATCATACATTGCATGAAATAATCTATTCTCAACGGTATCTTTCAGGTTGGTATTCCGCCTGACGTATTTGAGTATCGATAGATTCTTGTTCTGGATCTGTTTATCGAGCGTCTCTGCGCCCTCAAGATCGATCTGTACAGTCCCATCCTCCCTGTCGAAGAGCAGGACGACTCGATCCCGTATCGTGAGTCTCTCATACACCAGCGTCTCATGATCAAGCTTCACATACTCATACTGTATGACCGATCCTTCGATCTGGAACCAGTATGAGAACCTCACGGGGTCACTATTATTCCCAAACGTATAATTCTGATAACGCTTTGCAGTAGTATTCTTATCAGTGACATGCCCTATGATATCGAATATTGCCAGGGATAGATTGGATTTACCACTGGCATTGGGACCCACGATGATTGAGGTCTTGACTATCCCATCTCTGACAGCTTCTTTGTTGAATGCATAGTTCTTCGAATCTGAAAGATCTAAATCAATGCGCTTCTTGAAATTCTTGAAATTCTCAACTGAAAATCTATATAACATGTTTCACCCCATCTAAGGTGATTATCACCTAAAAGGTAAGAATATGCAATAGTCCGTAATTTTTTTACGGTAAGTATTCATGCTAAAACCCATGTAACACCCAAACCATCACCCACACCCCTCCCCGACAGTATTTTCCATCCTGCCGTAACGATTTACCCTGACGAGCTGTTCTACTTTGTATAGGGAGAGGGGTTCCTACAGCCTCCTGCTCTCCCTCCACCAGCGAACCGGGAGTCTGCCCCATGAAGAAACGCATCATCATCCTCATCGTGCTGTTCGTCAGCCTCATCCTCATCGGGATCATACTCTCTGTCCTGAACCGTCCCGCCGCTGAGGCAGCGGCAGTCGCTGAAAAGGTCTCCACCATGACAGAGAAGCTCACCGGGTATATGGCTTCCTACCAGGAGGGGGCTGACTACCCCTACAGCGGGGTCATCCTCGTCGCGGAGGGGGACAAGATCCTCCTGCACGAAGGCTACGGCTATGCCGACAGGGAGCAGGAGCTCCCCAACGATACCTCCACGGTCTTCGGCTACGGCTCCATCTCGAAGTCGATCACGGCGACAGCGATCATGCAGCTCGTCGAGAGGGGAGAACTCTCCCTTTCGGGCTACATCACCGACTACATCCCCTCCTTCAGCCTGGGAAGCGACATCACGATCCACCACCTGCTCACCCACACCTCCGGCCTGCAGCGGGAGGGTAAGTTCACCTACAACGACCGGCTGTCGCTCGAGGAGCATGCCGCCTACCTCAACGACTACTCCATAGCCTACAAGCCCGGCGTCCGGTTCATGTACAGCAATGCCGGCTACATCATGCTTGCGATGATCATCGAGCGGGTCTCCGGCCTCACCTATGACGAGTACCTCTATGACAACATCTTCTTCCCCCTGGGGATGAGGAGGGCCTTCACCAGCTACGACGACTCCCATGCCCCAAACCAGGCCATCGGGTACCGGATCATCCCCTCGGGCACCGAGGAGCTCACCCTCTACAACCTCTCCAGGGTCATCGGCGCCGCGAACATCCTCGGCACCGCCGATGACCTCTTCCGCTATGCCAGGAGCTATACATCCGGCGAACTGCTGACAGAGGAGTCCATAGCAGCCATGACCACCGCCTATAACGAGGGCTACGGCTACGGCTGGGAGATCACCGAGACCTACGGCGAGAAGCAGTTCTTCCACGGCGGAACCATCGGGGGGAGCGGCTACAACTCCCTGATCATCATCTTCCCGGAATCGGGTCACACCCTCATCTTCCTGACCAACAACGATGACCGCACAGCCCTGGAGACTGTTGCCTACGCAATGGAGGGGATCCTCTTCGGCGAGGATGCCCCTATCTGATCAAACAGCATGCTCTACCATGTTTCCTCGATCCAGGTATAATCAGTTATCCTGCAGGTATGGGTCCATCCGATCCTCACAGAACCATACAGGGGACGGCTGACTTTATATCGTGTGAGTGACCCACTGACACCGAAGGTGATATCTCTTGGTGAGTGTATTTCTTCGTATATAGGGATGCCGATCTTTGAGCCGGGCAGCAGGCCATTCGGGATACAAGATGGCGACGACCCCGATTTTCTGAATGAGGGATGTGGGGCCGCCGCCTGAGATCTGGGTTTAACTATACCGGTCCATCTGCAGGGAGGTCGCCTGTTAACACATAACACAGGTACACAGGACAGCATCGGGACCATAAGCGCATGTTTCACGTTGAAGTACAGCTCTGTTGCCATACGCTCGATATAATACCAAACATACATTTGGTATGTCCATATTACATACCATTTCACCTGCTGTGTCAAGCGGAAAAATCACTTTTTTTATTCATCGATGAACCACTCCCTCCGACAAGACAGATTTACCCACAGTTTCTCAGGTAATGGTACTACCATTATGTAACGCTTATTGTTTTCCTGTCTATTTCATGGTATAACTGAACTCATCAGTGTTCAGAAGGGAATGAAAAATTGAAAGAACTCAAATACCAAAAGATGTATGAGACCATACTCCGCCTGATCAGGGATGGTTTCTGGGGCATCGGTGACAAGATCTATTCTGAACGGCAGCTTGCCGAACAGTACGGGGTGAGCCGTCTCACCGTCCGGCGGGCTATCTCCGACCTCCTGGCCGGGGGATACCTCGAATACCGGGAGGGACGGCAGGGAGCCTTCGTTGTCGACCAGACAGCCGGGAAGGGCTCTGAAGCCCATTCCGAAGGGCTGATCGGAGTTGCAGTCGACAACCATACCCCTGAGTTCGCCACGAGCCTCATGCAGGGTATCCATAATGCCCTCTGGGAGGAGGGACTGCATACCATCTACTGCAACACCTACCGCGAGAACGAGCTGCTCTTCCCGAAGATCAAAGCCCTCGTCACCGAACACCAGGTGCAGGGGTTCATCCTCTCTCCCCTGCTCGGTACCGAGTATGACCGGACGAACCGAAAGATCCTCTCCTTCCTCGAGGAGCATGATGTCCCCTTCGTCCTGGTTGACCGGTTCATCAGGGACCAACTGCATGACCATGTGGTCATCAACAACCGTGAGTGCTTCAGGGAACTCACCAGGAGGCTCATAGCCATGGGGCACAGCAGGATCCTGATCCCCTGCGGGTTCGAGGCGACCAGCGTGGAGGACCGCATCGCGGGAGTCTTCGATGCTTTCGATGAGGCAGGCCTCGACCCCGCAGGCGTCATGACAATCCTCTGCGACGAATACCGGTATGAACTGGGCCGCACGCTTCCTGCAGGGACGGACACTCTGGGTGACTTCACCGCCGTCATCGGCATGAACTCTCTTTACACGAGACTGGGGAAGGATATCGCGAGGCAGCTTGGGAAGGAGGTCGTCGTCGGGTCCATCGCCGTGAACGGGCATGACAGCGACAGCGATCTCACGATCATCCACCCGGTCTACGACCTCGGCAGGGAGTCAGGGAAACTGCTGATGAGGATCATCAGGGAGAAACCGCTTCCGGTCACCCACCTCATCCTGAAGGCGAGACTGCAGGGAGGCACGCTATGAGAAGGATCATCGTGGAGGAAGCCCACTGGGCAGAGGTACGGGACCTGTCTGTCGACATGGCCCTGCTCCCCTGGGGAGCCACTGAACCCCATAACCTCCACCTCCCCTACGGGACCGACACCTACTGCAGCAGGGATGTCGCGATCACGGCAGTATCCCTCATCCCTGATGAGGAGGACCTTACCATCGCGATCCTGCCGGCTGTCCCCTACGGGGTCAACACCGGGCAGCGGGACCTCAACCTCTGCATGTCCATCCCTCCCTCTGTGCAGTACCTGCTCCTTGAGTCGATCGTGAGCAATCTCCGGGACCTCGGCATCCCGAGGCTCATGGTCATCAACGGTCACGGGGGCAACGACTTCAAGCCGCAGCTCCGTGAGCTGCAGCAGAAGATACCTGAAGTCTTCTGCTGCCTTGCCAACTGGTGGACGATCCCCCAGGCTGAAGACTATTTCTCAGAACCGGGGGACCATGCAGGTGAACTCGAGACCAGCTGTATGATGCACCTCCATCCGGAGTTCGTCCTGCCGCTCTCGTCGGCTGGAGAGGGGATGAGTATCCCCTTCGCACCGAACGGGCTCGCAGACCGTTCCGTCTGGGCACCGAGGCACTGGAGGTCAGCTACCAGAGACACAGGTGTTGGGAATCCGGCTGCATCAACAGCCGAGAAGGGTGAACGATTCTTCCAGGATGCGGCGAGAGAACTAGCCGGCTACATAGCGGCGATAGCGGCTGCTGATCCAAAGAGCCTGTATGAGTGAATCTATGCCGTGAAGCAGACCCTGCCCTTTCCCTGCTCCTTTGCCTGGTAGAGGGCTTTGTCAGCCTCGTCGATCACCATGTTCATCGACTTCCCCGCTTCCCATACACAGACCCCGATGCTGATAGAGACCGGTTTCCCATCCATGGTCCGCAGTTCCCTGACCTCTCCCAGCAGCCGTTCCGCAAGGATACGGCACTCCTGGACAGAGGACCCCGGATGGAGGACGCAGAACTCGTCCCCGCCGTAGCGGGTGCATATATCATCAGGTGAGCAGAAGCTCTTGAGCTTGTCAGCCACGGCGACGATGAACATGTCCCCGACCCCGTGACCGTAGGTATCATTGATCTGCTTGAACCAATCGATGTCCATCATCATGAAGCAGAACTGCTCACCGGTCCTCTGGTATCTCCTGATCAGGTGCCGCATGCGCACCAGCAGGTGCTTCCTCGTGTAGAGACCGGTGAGGTGGTCCATGTTGCTGTACTGGTAGAGGTAGTTCACCAGCAGGTAGATGATGAGGGTCATGACGATGACCAGGATGAAGAAGCTCACTCCCAGGACGGTCCACAGCCCCTGCTGCCAGGTCTGGAGGGTCTCCTCCGAGAAGTCGACGCAGACAAGTCCCAGCACCCTGCCGTCCGTCTCGTCCACGATCGGCGTGTAGGCGGTGAGGTACTTCCCCCAGTCCTCATACTGGCTCAGTCCCGAGACCTTCGGCTCCACGGTCCTGATCGCCAGGGCTGCGGTATCCTCGATCTCCCCGCCCATGCCGATGGGGAAGAAGTCGTCGGAATTGGGGTTGGTACCGTCGAGGATATAGGCAGCCTCAGCCTCCCCGACTTGCTTCAGGGTGTAGATATAATCGGCCTGCGTCTCGCGGGTGATGTTCCTCAGCAGGGTGTTCATCTTCCAGTAGTAGGAGTGACTGTACCAGGTCTCCTCGTAGTCCTCGATCTCGACGAGATCCCGGTAGGGCTCTATCTCCTGCTCGATCACGTCAGCGACGGTCTGCGAGATGTTCAGGGCGTTCCGCTGGAATACCTCTATGACGAACTGCCTGTGGTAGTAGGAGAGCACCCCCGCAGGGATGGCGACGAGAACCAGGACGGAGACGAAGATCACCAGCAGCAGGAGCCGGTTCCGGTGTATGCTTGATTTCGTGATCGCGACCCTCATCTCGCCCCCCCAGATAGCATATTGGTACGAAGATACCATGATCCCTGCCGGATTTCCGGCAGTCAAGCGCTGCCGTTCATTCCCGGCCTGAAGTCATCCCGGAGAGCTCCGACTGGCTGTACCCGTTATTGACCCAGAGCCGCATGCTGTTCTTCAGGTCATCCACGAGATGCACCGCGATCTCCATCCCCGCCTTCGTGAACCCGATATTGCAGCGCCCCAGGCTGTCTTGGCCCCCTTGCGGGTTGGTAACCTCATTGCAGCCGAGCGCGATCCCTTCGGCGATATCGTCCGCATTTATGTTCATCGGCAGCGGCTGCAGGGAGAGGTACTCCTTGAGCCGGTCAAAGGCAGGACACTCCATGATGTGCTTGTCATCGAGGTGCTTCAAGAACTCCTCCTGTTCCGGTATATACCAGGGCTTGGTACGCTGCGAAGATACGAGTGCCTCCTGCTCCTCATCATAGATGAGGCTCTCATGCTCGAAATACCCCTCATCGAACTCCACATACCGGTCCTCGAGCCTGTTCAGGTTGATCTTCAGATCCCCTGCCATGCAGGTGCCGGGATCGATGGGATCCAGCGGGGCAGCTGGATGGTGGCTGTTGTAGATCTCTATGAGCTTCTCTGTGCTGATCATCCCGTAGAGATTGACCGCACTGACGATGTAGTCCTCGAGGTGTTTCTCCTCGGGACTGATGGGTGCAAGGGTGAAATGGGTGTACTCCAGCACGAACTCGTCCGGGTCGAAGGCGAGGTACATCCAGTCATCGTCGTCGAAGAGTTCCCTCGCCCGCTCCTCGTCCTCGATATCTTTCGCCGCCCTGATGCGGTCTGCGAGATCCTGGTAGAATTCAGCCCCTCCCATATCCTCGAGCGGGCAGGCCTGTTCCCCGTCCAGCGCTATGGGGTAGAACACACCCTCCTGCGCATCGAGGATCTTCTCGACCGTGACGAGATGCATCCACTTCGAGTCATAGTCATAGAGGTACTGGAAAATCATCCCCTCAGTCAGGGTCAGGGAGATCGGCTCAGGTCGATTGGTCCTGATCATGCTGCCCTTAGCATCGAAGAAAGAGTAGCCGTGGTAGCCGCCCCACCCCATGGCATCCTGGAGATCCAGGTGGAGCTCCGCGAAGCAGTGGTCAGCAGGCACCTGGATCCTCCGCCACACGGCAGGTTCCACCTCCCCAAGCAAGATATAGAGCTGTATGATCCGGTCACTCATCTCATCCTCCTCCTGATGCTTGCCGATAGGCAAGGCTTTGCGAACACCTCTTCATAGATATCATACACCTCTTCTGCAGGGTCTGGAAGGCATAGATGCTGAGAATCCTGCATTGTATGACCCAAACCAGAAAAGTACCGGAATCGACCAGCCGCAGCAAGAGTGTCAGGTTCTTCGTCGATCGCAGCATGTTTTTAAATCAAATCGACCTGAATCCTGTTTGTAGTAGATATACGAACACAGGAGGAACCCGCATGTTCAAAGAGATAAAGTACGGGAACAGCACCTTACTGCCGCTAACCAGTGACATCGTCTTCAAGGCGATCTTCACCAAAGAAGAGAACAAGGACCTGCTGCTCTTCCTGCTCACCGCCTACCTCGACATCTCCCCGAAGAGCCCGGAGGACATCACCATCATGACCACGGAAAAGGAACGGGATTACCCCGATGACAAGCTCTTCCGCCTTGACCTGCGGGTCAAGACCGCAGGCAACGAACACATCGATGTCGAGATCCAGGTCCGCAATGAGTTTGACATCATTCCCCGCAGCCTGCATTACCTTGCCCGCCTCTACTCAAGCCAGATCAAGAGGGGAGACTGCCGAAAGCGGCCTGCCGATTTCGGCAAGTCTATAACTCTCAACTTTCTGTGCTATAATCTGATAGAGACGGAAGAAGAGAAGAACGGAGAGAACTACGAAGAGAAGCCGGATACGACCAGGTCCTATATACGGCACATAACCTTCCATGACCGGGAGACGAAAGAAGAGTTCACGGACCTCATGGAGATGGTCTTCGTGGAACTTAAGCGTATGGACCATGATGATCCCGAAAGCCTGAGGGATCAGTGGACGAGGTTCTTCAGGGCTGAAGACTTGGAAGGGCTGGAAGAGCTCTCCCATCAGAACAGGATCTTCGAGGAGGCGATGAAGCAGATGGTACATGTAAGTGCGGATGAAGAGCTCCGGTATGCATATGTCCGGAAGAGTATGGCGGAACTCGATGAAGCTGCCCGTGAGGCGGCACTCGTAGAGGACACTGCTACTGCATACCTGGCTAAAGGTATTGAGATTGGTGAGAAAAAAGGCAAGGAAGAAGAGAAGGAAGCGATCGCAAAGCGTATGCTGGCTAAAGGTATGTCTCTCCCTGATATCGCTGACATCACGGGTTTGAGCATGAATGCCATCCAGGAACTCCAGGATAACCTAGCTGATTGATACCTCATTTATGCAATGATTTGAACATGATTTTGACAAGGAGGATAACCAGCAGGTGTAACTGCTGGTCATCAACGTTGTGTAATATCTCTTGCCTTTCCGTACTTTATCGTATAGTATAAATATTATCCGATAATATCAGATACTATCCGATAATAAACGGGAGGGTTAGCCGATGAAGTATGATCGTATCGAGTCGAAGATTCTCGAGTTCAAGGAGAGACTGTCAGATTACTCCCGGCTGATAGAGACGATCACGGCGTTCTCGAACACCCAGGGCGGGACGATCATCATCGGTATCAGGGACAGTGACCGGGAGATCATCGGATTATCGCGAGAGGAGATCTCCACCTACCACGAGGAGATCCCGCAGGCAGTCGCAGATGCGATCTCCCCGCAGACCTCCGTCGACATGTTCGAACAGGCCATTGGCGGGGAGGTCTGCCTGACCATACGGGTATTCCCCGGCCCGCAGAAACCCTACTTCATCAAGCGTCACGGGTACCCCGGCGGTATATACCTGCGTTTCGGTTCGCATAACCGCAAGGCCGACACGTATGCAGTCGAGGAGTTCTCCCGACAAAGAACCGGGTTGCGGTATGAGCAGACCGTCTGTCCGCAGATCTCCTACTCAGACCTCTCTCAGGATCTCTTGGATTGGATCTTCACCTCATGCAGCGAATCACTCTTCGTAGGGTCGGGATATGGTGTCACGGATGTATCCGGCAGGACCATCCCCAACGCAGCCGGGATACTCCTCTTCTATCCCGCCCACCAGGAGATCATAGCCGAATCAGGGATCTCCATTGCCAGGTTCTCCAGTCGTGACCGACAGGACCTGATCAGGACAGATATGATCACTGGCGGGATCAAGGTCATGCTTGAGTCAGCCTACGCGTACCTGTCCGATATCCTCGGTTCCCGGTATGAACTCTCAGGGATGGTCAGGAAGCCGGTCGAGTTCGAGATCCCCCTCGAAGCGATACGCGAGGTCCTCGTCAATGCCGCAGCCCATCGTGCGTATGACTATGAGGCCCCGGTGAGGATATCGATCTTCCCGGACCGGATCGAATTCCTGAACCCGGGAACCTTCTATGCGCCAATCAACCAGGAAAACCTGAAAGAAGGCCTGTCCCGCTACCGGAACCCCCTCATAGCCGATGCCCTGAGGAAGACCGGGTATATGGAGAAGCAGGGCATCGGTATCTCCCTGATCATCTCTAGCTGCCTCGAGGCAGGGCTGAGGGAGCCGGAATTCGTGGAACTCGAGAACCACGTGAAAGTCATCCTCTATAGGGAACAACGCGAAGCATATCAGCATGAACCATACGATGCTGCTTCTACCTATGAGCAGAGGATACGGTACCATTTCACCTCAAGGGATTCCTTCACCTCCAGCGAGGCAGCACAATACCTTGGGAGGTCACAGGCAACGGCCAAGAACGCACTGCAGAGGCTGCAGAAGGAAGGAACCGTGAAGAAGTTTGGGAAAGGGCCGGCAACCCGGTACCAGGTTATCGACTGATCACACCAGAAAGACACGTCCAATCGGCTTTAGGAGAGATCCTTCTTCCCGAACTCACTGGCTACCCGTTCAGAAAGGTATATCTTCAGCAATGACTGGTACGGGACATCCCGTTTGTTTGCCAGGATCTTCAAGTCATCTATCAGGCTTTGGGGAAGCCTGATAGATATTGATCTTGTCGACGGCTTCAAGTTCGGGAACTTTGCCTCACTCCCCGCTTCCCAGTCTATACACTCAGTCGAATCATGCTGCTCCCAGAATTCACGTTCTTCTTTCTCAGAATCAAAAACTGGGATCTCTTTTAATGAATTCTTCATAGACTCTCATCTCCCTGGATGTCATATCCCTCGCAGAGATCACCCGTATCAGATTCCCTCTGATCGTACAAGCCGCGAAAAGCAACCGATAAGAATCGGTATGTCCCAGTACATAGAATCGCTGCTTCCGGGCTGAATGCTCTGTATCCTTCCTGGCAAGTACCGGGGTATTGAAGAATACCTGTTCGATATCGGCTCCATATTCAGCATGTTTTGCTATTTTCTTGTAGAGATTATCATCATCCCAGTCAAACCCGCTACATTCAGTATATGCCAAGAGCAACCCCTTATGTATACTATCATCATATACATGTATCCAAACGCAATCTAGCTCAAGATGAAGAATCTGACACAACTAATTCCGACTCTTAGCCCCCCAACAGCTGACTGCCCTGACGGTCATACCAGCTGCCGTACCAGCAGGAATACAGAAGCAGCGGAGGCAAGAACCAGTATGAAATCCCTGGTCACCTCCTGCCTGATGCGGCTCACGAAGGCCGTACCGACCCGAACCCCGATAAGCACCGCGACCGCCCCTACGACCCCCATCATGCTCACGACATAGCCGGAACTCAGCCCGTAGCCGATCGATGCCGGGATGCCAACGAATACTGAGTCGAAGAGGGCGATCCCGATGGCTTTCCGGGCATCGACGTGAAGGAGCAGCAGGATGGGGATGACCAGCACCGGCCCGCCGGCACCGGCGAAGGTGCAGAAGAGCGCAGAACCGAACCCGATGGGGATGAGCAGTGTTGCAGGAAGCACCTGCCCCCTGCTTCCATCCCCTGCGGCTGACCCGGGTTCCCGGTTCTTCAGCAGGGAATAGAGGCTTGAGAGGATGATGAACGAGTAGAGGACGCCAGTGGCAACAGATGTTGGGATGATACGGTTGAGCAGCACACCGGCGATCGCTCCGGGGAAGCTCCCGATACTCAAGAGGATAGCTGTCCTTACATAGAGTTCATCCGCCTTCCAGTAGAACCAGGCACCGAGGGCTCCTGCAGCCGTGAAGGCGAGGAAACTCATGCTGTAGGTCTCAGCCACACCGAAGCCGAGCACCCCGATCAGGAAGATCGGAATCAGGAAGCCCCCGATGCCGGTGGCGCCGAGGAAGATCCCCACCAGAAAGGTGAACAGGATAACGGCGAGATAGTCGATCAAGCGTTACCCCTAGAATACATCGGCGTCCCTGGAGGCTACCAGGTTCCCCTTGAAGAGAGCCCGCATCTCGTCATACAGGGCATTGATGTCAAAGGGGGCGGAGTAGTTCGACTCATGGGTCAGCACCAGCGTACCGATCCCGGCCTGCTCAGCGAGCCGGGCAAGTTCCCACGGCTTCAGGTGGTAGGCCCAGATGATCCGTTCCTTCTCCTCTTCCGACACACCGCCCCAGGGAGCCTTGCCGACATGCTCCTCAGAGCAGACCTCCGTGACCAGGAAGTCTACCCCCCGCGCAGCCTCGAGGAACTTCTCATTCACCCTGCCGTCCCCAGCCCAGAGAACTGACTTCTCCTCAGTCCTGAAGACATAGCCGTAGTTCGGCATGCTTCCATGCTCGTGGAAGAAAGCCTCGACGGTAAGGTTGCCGTCCTCATAGACGATGCCGTCCTCGTCGATCTCATGGACCGTCACCCGCCAGCCAGTGTCATTCGCATGCTCAGCCCCGTTGATCCGTTCGTGTATATCACCCCCGTAGCCTTCGAGGATACTGTCCACCAGCTTTCTTGTCCCGACCGGACCGAAGATCTCCATCGGCTCGGTCCTCCCGAAGATCCACGGGTTCAGGATGATGCTTGGCAGCCCCACCACATGGTCCGAGTGGAGATGTGTGAGGAAGAGGCGGGTGAGCTTCTTCGGGGCGAAGCAGTCGACGAGCAGCTTCCCATGGGAGGTCGCCGCTTTTGCGATCGCCCGCAGGATCCCCTCCCCTGCGTCGATGAGGTATGGGTTCCCGTTCGCAACGACCGCACCGGCTGGCCCGAATCGGTAGGGGTTCGGGCTTGGGGTACTGGTCCCGAGGGTGACCAGGAAGGTACCTGAGTCAATCGATGCGAACATCCTGGGAGGACCCGGGTCCACGAGGATCTCCTCCGTCCTGAATCTGTGCATAGGTGTAACATCTGTTGCCGTATTCATATATCTCTCCTGCATGAGTGGCCTGTTCAAGTCCAGTCGTTGTTCTTCGCTATCTTCCGGATCCTCTGCTTCCCTTCAGTGAGGATCCTCCCCTCATCAAGGGTCAGGACCTCCCTCTCCCGCATGACGAGCTTCCCGTCGATGATGACATCCCTGATGTCACCGGTCTCAACCGACTCGGTCAGCGTATTGAGCAGGTTGTGCGTCGGGAGGATATGGGGCTGGTCGATGTCGATGAGGATGATGTCAGCCTGCTTCCCGACCTCGAGCGACCCGATCCGCTTCTCCTGCTGCAGGGCTCGTGCCCCGCCCATGGTCGCTATATCAAGGAGCATACTCGTGTTCATCACGTCGTAATCACAGTAGGGGACTCCCCAGTGGACGACCTGCGAGTGCCTGAACGCCGTCATCTCCCGGAACATGCTCAAGCCTGAATGCGCCGTCCCGTCCGTGCCGAAGCCGACGGAGATCCCCTCGCCAAGCAACTGGGGAGTCTTGGTCACCGCCTTCCCGAGGTTGCTCCTCGGGCAATGGACGACCTTCACCTCATGCTCCTTGAGGATGCGTATATCATCATTCGAGAGCTGGATGCAGTGGGCCGCGAGGAAGTTGGGACCGAGGGCCCCGAGTTTCTCGAGGTATGCCAACTCCCGCATCCCGTGCTTCCTCAGGCTGTTCAGGTTCGTCTCCGGGTACTCGCTGATATGGGCATGCAGCCCGGTACCATGCTCAGAAGCTTTCTCCACGATCGCCCTGATGAGCGCATCCGAGCAGCTCGCGATCGAGCGGAACTGGAACCAGAAACGGATCCGTCCCTCCCCCATGCCGTCGATCGCACGATAGAGCGCTTCGCTCTCGGCGAGGATCGTGTCGATCGAGTCAGTACGCCCCTTCGGGAGATGTGCACCGGTATCGGAGGATGGCCGTGTCAGGACAGCCCGCAGTCCAGCCTCATCGATGATGGAAGCCGTCTGCTCGAGGTAGTCGGCACCGGCATCGGCAAAGGAGGTGATGCCTGACTTGATCATCTCGAGGCAGCTCAGCTCCGTGCAGATGCGCATGTCATCGGCAGTCAGCCTGTTCTCATAGGGCAGGTTGAACCGGAGGTAGAGGACCGGATACTCATCAGTGAGCATCCCCCGCAGCAGCTGCTGCGAGATATGGGTATGCCCGTCGACGAAGCTCGGCATGGCAAGCCGCCCGGCCCCATCGAGCAGGGTCATCGGGGCGTAGCGCTCCCGGAGGACGTCTGCCTTCCCGATCTCGATGATCGTACCGCCTGCCACGGCGATCGATCGCCCTTCTGTGATCGTGAGGTCAGGGTACAGCACGGAAGCATCATGGATCAGGATGTCGCAGGGAATCTTCTTCGTTTCACTCATAGGTCAATCCTGCCTGTTGTAGGGTTTCCCCATCGCTGCCGGAGCCTGGGACCTCTTGACGAAGACCGTGAGGGCAAGCAGGGTCATGAGGTACGGGAGCATGGTGAGGAACTGGTGGGGGATAGCTACCCCTGCAGTCTGCAGCCTCAGCTGGATCCCCTCGAAGAACCCGAAGATGAGCGCCGAGGCAAGGGAGCCTATCGGGGTGAACCGTCCGAAGATCAGGGCTGCCAGCGCGATATACCCTTTTCCGGCCGTGATGTTCTCGGCGAAAGTCCCCGTCTGCCCGATGGTCAGACAGGCACCGCCGAGACCGGCGAGCATGCCGAGCGCGATGATGCTCACATAGCGAACCCGGTAGACGTTCCCGCCGAGCGTATCGACCGCCTTGGGGTGCTCTCCCGTCGCACGGATCGTCAGGCCGTAGGGGGTCCGGTAGAGGACGTACCAGACGACCGGCACCAGGGCGAATGCGAGGTATACCAGCAGTCCCTGGTCGAAGAAGGCCTTGCCGACCACCGGGATCCTAGAGAGGAGCGGTATCGGTATGGGACTGAATGAGGGAGCCTTCATGAGGCCCTTCCCGGAGAAGAAGACCTTGAAGAGGTAGCTGGTGATACCTAACGATGCAATATTGATCCCGACCCCCGCGACGGTCTGGTTTGCCCTCCCGTGGATCGAGAGGACGCCGAGGATCATCGACATCGCGACCCCGCCTGCCATCGCGGTGATGACGCCGACGAAGAGACTTCCGCTGATGTATGCACCCACGAACCCGGTGAACGCCCCTGCGAGCATCACACCCTCGAGGGCAAGGTTGATGATGCCGGCCCGGGCCGTGAAGAGCCCCCCGAGACAGGCCAGGAGCAGTGGCGCTGCCATCCGCAGCATCGCCGAGAGTATCCCCTCTACTGAGAGTCCTGCAAGGATGTTCATGATAGCTGCCCTCCCTCGACCTGCGCGTGCAGGGTCTTCCGTCTCTTGATGAACCCCGTGATCGTGTCCTTCATCAGCGTGTCGGTCAGGATGAAGAGGACCGACACCCCCTGGATGACATAGACCACGGGTACCGGTACCTGTACGGCATTCTGCATCGCGTTCGCCCCTACACGGAGCGCACCGAAGAAGATCGCCGCGAGGACCACCCCGACCGGATGCAGTCGCCCGAGCAGGGCGATCGCCACCGCATCGAACCCGTAGCCGGCGGAGAACCCGTTATAGAGCCGGTGATGGATCCCGAAGATCTCGCTGGTACCGGCTATCCCCGCAAGCCCGCCTGAGAGGGCCATGGCGATCATGATATGACGCTTCACATTGATCCCGGCATAACGGGCCGCATGGGGATTGAGCCCCACTGTCCTGATCCGGAATCCCAGCGGGAGTCGGAAGAGCAGGAGGTAGTAGAGACCGACAAGCACGAGGGCTATGAGGATCCCCATATGGAGCCGTGCCCCCTCGATGAGTCTCGGCAGCTGTGCAGCCGCTGGGACCAGTGCGGTCTGGGGGAAGAAGCCCCCCTCCTCCTTCATCGGTCCATCAAGGAGGAATGCGAGCATACTGATCGCGATATAGTTCAGCATGATGGTGCTGATGATCTCCGAGGTCCCGAACCTCGCCTTCAGGTATCCCGGCAGCGCGCCGTAGAGGGCCCCGCCGATGAAGCCGGCGATGATCACGATCCCGACGGCGATGACCGGGTTCCCCGCAGGGACCATGAATGCCGCGACCGTCGAGACGATCGCACCGGCGATCATCTGGCCCTCTGCCCCGATGTTCGTCAGGCTGCTCCTGAAGGAGATGCTCAGGCCGATACCCGCGATGAGGATCGGGGTCGTCTTCACCAGTGTCTCGGAGAAGTTGTTCACCGTACCGAAGGCCCCGTAGAGAAGATGGTGGTAGGCGAGTATCGGGTTGACGCCGGCTAAGAAGATGACGAAGCCCCCCACGATGATCGATCCCGCGATGGCGATCAATGGGGTCATCAGGTTCAGCGCCAGCCGGGTGAACATATCGGAATCCATAGTAATGAGTCTCTTTCCCGTCATAGCTGATCCCCCGTATCCGTATGTACACCTTCCTGCTTCATACCGGCCATCATCATGCCGATCTCGGTGATGCTGTGCTTCCCGGGAGTCACCTCCCCGATGACCGACCCCTCATAGATGACCAGGACCCGGTCGGAGACTGCCAGTACCTCATCGAGGTCGGTCGAGATCAGCAGCACGGCGCTCCCCTTCGTCCGCTCCTCGATGAGCGTCCTCTGGGTGAACTCCGTCGCCCCGATATCGAGGCCCCTCGTCGGCTGTGCGGCGATCAGGAGTTTGGGACTTCTCGTGATCTCACGCGCAAGCACGACCTTCTGCTGGTTTCCCCCGGAGAGGTCGGCGATCGGGCTGCTGACCGATGAGAGGCGAATATCATAGGCTTTGGTCAGGGTCTTCGCTCGCTCGTCCACAGCCTTGTGGTCATAGAACCCTTTGCGGGTGAACGGCGGCCCGTCGAACTCGATGAGCACCATGTTCTCCGCGACGCTGAAGGCCGGGACCACCCCGGTCGACAATCGATCCTCGGGGATGTGCCCGAGCCCGAGGGCAAGCCTTCCCTTCACCGGCATCTCGGTGACATCCTTCCCGTCGAAGAAGATCTGCCCGGAGTCAGGGGTATAGAGCCCATGGATCACGCCGGCGAGCTCCTTCTGGCCGTTCCCGTCGACCCCGGCGATCCCGACGATCTCACCGGCTGCCACCTGGAGGTTCATCGCATCAAGCACTTTCACCCCCTGTGCAGTACTCAAGGTAACATCCTTCACCTCGAGGATGGTCCTGCCCTTCTCGACTGGTGGATGGTCGTATTGGAGGAAGACCTCCCGGCCTACCATCATCTCGGCTAGCTTCTCCTTGGTCATGCCGGAGGAGGAGACCGTGTCGACCTTCTCACCGTCACGCAGGATCGTGACCCGGTCCGTAATCTCCATGACCTCCCAGAGCTTATGTGAGATGAAGATCACCGAGTTTCCGTGCTTCGTGAGGTCCCTCAGGACTGAGAAGAGGCCATCTACCTCAGCAGGGGTCAGGACCGCTGTCGGCTCATCCATGATGAGGATCTCGGCATCGCGGTAGAGGACCTTGAGGATCTCTACCCGCTGCTGCTCCCCGACCGACAGGTCTGAGACCTTCGCCCTCGGGTCTATATCCAGCCCGTACTGCACCGAAAGTCCGCGGATCTTCTTCTCGACACTGCGCAGGTTCAGCTTCAGGGGGTTGCCTCCCCCCAGGCAGAGGGCGACGTTCTCGACCACGCTCAGGGTAGGCACGAGCATGAAGTGCTGGTGGATCATCCCGATGTGTTCATGGATCGCATCAGCCGGGGACTTGAGCCGGAGCTCTCTCCCGTCTTTCCTGATCGATCCCTCATCCGGGGCATAGAGACCATAGACGCAGTTCATCAGGGTCGACTTGCCAGCCCCGTTCTCACCGAGGAGTGCATGGATTTCCCCCCTTCGCAGGGAGAAATCGACGCGATTGTTCGCTATGACCCCTGGGAACCGTTTCGTGACGCCGACACATTCCAGCACTACATCACCTGTTCCGTTGAGCGTTGTCCGGTTCATACGTTTTACTCCTCATCACCATCATAGCCTGGGTTTCCCCAGGCTATGATTCTTGGTGTGGCTACTCGAACACTGACTTGGGTACGACCCCGGAAGTCTTCAGTGACCCATCGAGGATCCCGTCATAGACCTCAGCCATCTTGTCCTGGATCTCCTGTGATACCGGCTCGTCACCGATCGTGTAGAAGTCCGACAGCCTGATGACTCCAGCCTGCACCCCTACCGGGATGAGCTTCGCCTCGAACTCACCGTTGATGACATCCCTGATACCCGAATAGACGACCATCCCGATATCCTGGATGGCTGAGAAGGGGACGGTCCCCGGAGCCATGCCGTACTGGTCCCCGATATAGCCGGTAACCAGGGCATCGTTCTTGATCGCGGCATCAAGTACGCCTGCGACCCCGTTGCTGCAGTTGGAGGAGAAGACGTCTACCCCCGCCTCGATCATGCCGAGCGCGGCCTCGTTCGCCTTCTGGACGTCGGTCCAGCTGTCGGTATAGGCAACACGCACATCGATCGAAGGATTGATGTACTTCGCCCCAGCCTCGAACCCCTTTGCCGCATCCTCGACCGGCGGGAACTTCTGACCGTTGATGATCCCGACTGCGTTGTTCGTCGTGACGAGTGCTGAGAACGCACCTGCGATGAACCCGCATTCGACCGTCAGCGGTCGGTAGTTGGCGAGGTTCGGCTCCTTGGCCGCGTTGCCGTTGATCAGGATGAACTTGACATCCGGGTAGACCTCAGCCATGTTCACGCCCACATCGGTGAAATCAGCGGAGGAGAGGACGATGACCTCATAGCCGCTTGATGCATAGTTGCGTACGACCGCTTCCTGGTCTGGAAGGGCGATGCTCTCGGTATAGGCACCGGCGAACCCGAAGTCAGCCTCGGCCTTCTTGAACCCCTCGTATGAGGTCTGGGACCAGCCCTCATCATCGATGGTCGAACCCAGCAGCAGGGCGACCTTCATCTTCGGGGTAGTCTCCTCGGCAGCAGACGACACCTCATTCGAGGCCGCCGGTGTAGTGGTCTCCGGCGGCTTGCTGCAGCTCGTGAATGCCAGTGCCATCAATAGGACGACCAGCAGGCCTGTCAATCTCTTCATCATGTTCATGTGTATACTCTCCTGTACTCGTGCCCGCCTTATGAGGCGGCACCGTTTTGGAATTACCCTGATTATAGAACGCCATCCTGCAAATGTAAATATTTCACTGTAAATATTTTTTTCTTTCATGAAAACTTTTAAATATTTACATTATTGAACAATCATCTTATACTATAACCATAGCATGGCAAGGGGAATACCCTTCCCTGACAGTCAGTGTGATTATGAGGTATCAGGAAATTGGCAAAGAAGATAAAACTGGGAGACATCGCGAGACATTGCGGTGTATCGAGCGCAACAGTATCACGGGTCATCAATAACACCGCCCCGGTGAAACGGGAAGTCAGGGAGCGGATCGAGCAGGCGATCGACGAGCTGGGATATACCCGGTCCCAGACCAAGGCTGCCCCAGCCCTTCTGAAGATCGGGCTCCTGCTTCCCGACATCTACAACCCCTTCATGACCGAGGTCGCCAATGCGGCACAGGAGGAAGCGGCAAGGAGGGGGATGATCCTCGCGGTCTTCACCGCTACCCAGGAACTCAGCCTGCAGCGTGAGAACCTCCAGAAGACGAGGAAATGGGGACTGGACGGGCTGATCATCGTCGGGACCAAGCTGCCGCCGGAGGAGATCGTCGAGTTCAACCGCAGGTCGAAGATCCCGGTCATCATCTCTCGGATGGTTGAGGTCCCCGAACTGCCCTGCATCCTGATCGACTACGAGTCCGGGACCTCCCAGGCAGTGAGGCACCTCCTCAACCTCAGCCATGAGCGTATAGCCTGCATCTCGGGCCTTCCGGAATGGATCTCCGAACAACTCAAGCTCACGAGCGTCAGGGACGAGCTCCGCAGCCATGGAAGGACACTCCCGGAGGACCTCTATACCTGGTGCTTCCCCAACATCTCGGAGGCAGTCCAGGCGGCACGGCGATTACTGGATCGGCCGGAAGCAGAACGGCCCACGGCTATCCTGGCGTTCGATGATCTGATCGCCATCGGGGTACTCCATGAGGCGAACCGCAGGGGCCTGAGAATCCCCCAAGACCTCTCCCTGATCGGCTTCAATGACATCGACTACGCAGCCTATACCAATCCCCCGCTCTCGACGGTCGCACTGCCGACGAGGAAGATCGGGCAGACCCTGGTCTGGAAGCTGTGCGAGCACCTCGAGCAGAGCAAGCCGAACCTCGGGAACCTGAGTGCATTGAAATGTGAGTTCATGATCAGGGAGTCGACCGCGCCTCCGATCATCGTGCACTGACTGTGGATCAACCGCGCTTGAGCATCCTCTTGATGCGTGAGCGCAGCGTTCCCCCATACAAACGCAGATGATAACTGTCAACACTCTCTTTAGCCCACAGCCTCTTGTACTCCAGGAACTCCCCGCCCATCTCCAGAACATGCTCACTTCGGGAAAAACTGTCCTGCACCTCTTCACAGAAGATGGCGTTCCCAGGAGAACGTGAGGCATAATCAGGATGGTAGGTCCCGACCATCATGAATACACTGCCCCTCTCCGCTATATTCAGGTCGAACGCGATCAGGTCCCCATTCGCCTTCAGGAGGTTGAGGTCACACAGACCAGCCGGTATCCAGGTACGGAAGATGCGCTCGTAGAACCCGCACAGGGCTCTCAGGCGCTCCTGCTCACCCTCCGCCAGCGAATTGATATCCCAGTTCAGGAAATAGATATCAGCGATCTCGGAGAACGCATGGTCGATCCCGTAAGCCTCGAACTCTGCAGCGCTGCGAAGTCGTATATACTGGTAGTCATCATACGCCTCCTGGAGTTTCCTCGTATACCTGCGGATCCGCTTGCGATGCCCCTGGGTCCTCCGTGAGAGATAGGTAGTCCAGTCATCAACGAGCATGAACCTCGGCTGTGTGTTGAACGTGGTGAGGCTCACCTCTACCTTCTGCTGTCTGAGCAGGCTGTCCACGGTCTGCAGATACGATTCATGGTTGTCGAGTTTGAAGAGATCGAAGTAATCCACCCGACGTCCTCCCCACTTCACGAGGGCTTTCAGGGCCATGGCAGTCATCTCAGGGGATGGTGAGACCAGGGGGACGATCCTCTGGGCATTGTTGTCGATGGTCCTGATCACTACCCTGTTACCGGGAAAGGCCTGTTCAAATACCCGCTGGTAGATCCCCATAGCGCAGGTCTGGCCCTGTTCATCGACGAATCGAAAAGGAAGGATCTCGGTACCCTCGTCTGCAAGATAGCAGGAGACTACATTCTCGATCCAATCGAGGCGGTTGAAAGGATAGGGGCACGGCAGGTCGTTCAGGAAATGGTCCCAGTCCGCCCGGAACGCATCATCGACCGGCCAGGCACACAACTGGGCCTTGAGGCCGCCCTCAGCATGTCCCGACACACAGGACCCTGTCGTTGTCACTGCCCCCCCCTTCTTGCCGTTCCTTCCCGGCAACCTTCGGTAGACCTTCCTCTTGATCCCCTTATCGACGAAGAAGACCCAGAAGATAACGACATAGACGACGACCCCGGGGATTGCCTTGAGGATGAGGTCCAGGAGGGAATGCACCCCGGTCGCCTGCCTGATCAGCCAGCCTGCCGCCATGAGCAGCGGGAGCGGGATGAGTACCGGAAGGAAGACCTTGAACAGATAGCGGTGGAAGGGAAACTCATAGGCATCCGCAGCCTTCTTCAGCGTCAGAATGCCGGAATTCACCAGGGTGGAGAAGAGGGTCCCCAGGGCGATCCCCGTCAAGCCGAGCGGACCGACCAGCAGCAGGCTGACCGTGATGTTCACGGCAATGGAGAAGACCGCTATCTTTGCCGTGAAGGCATGGTGGCCGGTCAGCATGAGCACACTGGAAGCAACGAGCTCCGGGATCGTGATCATCAGTGCCGTGACCAGGAGGATGAGCGGGATATAGGCAGAGAGGAAGGTCTCCCCGACCCAGAACAGCAGCAGGTCGCTGCCGAACACCACGACGGTCCCGGTGAGGATCGCCCCGGTCGTGAGAATATACTTCGATACGTCAAGCAGCAGGAACCTGATCGAGTCATGCTCCTGCTTCTCCTTCAATTCGAGGATGAGGGGGGTGAAGACATTGACCAGCTGCTTGGTCAGCATGAGCGCATATTCCGCCACCTTCAGCGCGACACCGTAGATACCCACGAAGGAGAGGCTCATGGTCAGCTGTATGATGAGGGCATCGGTGTTGAAGAGGACCAGCCCTGCGATGGTGGTGATGAAGGAGAAGACGCTGAACGAGACTGCCTCGAGGGCATACTTCTTCCGCACCAGCCTTGGCGAGATCCTCAGCTTCTTCACCTTCGCGAAGGCGAGGATGGTATAAAGGAGGTTCTCGACGAAGAACCCTATGCAGTTCGCAACAGCAAGGCTCGTCAGGCTGCCGCCTGTGGTAAGGAAGAACCATGCGAGGCCTGCATAGACCACGGTCCCGGTCATCTGGATGATGTTGATGAGCGGTATATGCTGCTCCCCGAAGAGCACTCCCTTGAAGAGGGAGAGCGGGAACTGGATCACCAGGGACCTGAGACCGAGGATGATCAGCACGAGGACAGCAGGCTTACTGAGTTCATCAGGGATCGAGAAGAGTCGCGGGAAGAAGAAGGAGAACCCGATGAGCAGGGCCATGGCGAGCGCTGCGATCATGAGATAGATGAAGAACACGGTACTCAGCATGTGGTTCCTGTGTTCTATATCCCCGGAGACACGCGTCTCCCCGGTCCATTTGACCACACCCAGTCCGAACCCGAAGTCCAGGAGGGCGAAGAAGCCGATGATAGAGAAGCTCAACGTCCACAGACCGTAGAGGTCCTCCCCGAGCTGCCTGATGACGAAGGGGATCAGGAAGAAGGTGATGACCATGGTGACGATGAAACGCAGGTAGTTCGTAGCCGCGTTTATCGAGACCCTGTGGACCCTGGACATCTCTTTCCTGGAAACATCTTTCATGAACCGCTCCCCCGTCTACTGGATTGGGCTGACCCGTTCAGGTCCCGGCCGTTTCCTTATTCTACACGAGAACCGGCACTATGTCTCCCTTTTACACGTCTTCCTGCATGGTATGTGCCTAAGTCCTTTTCATTGCATACGCAATCCAAATCAGGTAGAATCGAGACCAGGGGGAGGATCGCACCACATGAGAAAATGGCATATCTCTTACTCTGCAGTAGCTCTGCTGATCCTGCTGTCCTCCCTGCTGCTCCTCGCCTGCAGCCCAGAGACATCATCAAGCCACCCGGGATCAGAGTCCCGAATGATCGAAGCGATAACCGAACCACTCGAGGTACCCGTCTCCGCCCTGCTTGACGTGCATACCGCATCATCCACAGTGATTGCCGTGACCCTGACCGATAACTTCCACCCGGAACTCCTCGAGACGGACCCGAATACGACCGGGGTCGATGACTGGCGCGTGAACGGCATGTCTCCGAACGCAGTCTTCCACTACGCCCGTTCGGTCGATGAGCTGCCGAAGCAGAAAGACGGCACCTACCCTGTGTCCATGAAGTACTGGACCTACCTCGAGCTGGGAACCCCCTTGGCTGACGGTGAGGTGTATACCATCGAGGGACCCTACGGGGAGATCATCCTCACCTTCGACGACTCCTCCACCTTCTGCGAGTCGATCAAGGTGAAC
Organism: Spirochaetia bacterium; assembly: GCA_963677595.1. GTDB lineage: Bacteria > Spirochaetota > Spirochaetia > CAKZLE01 > CAKZLE01 > CAKZLE01. The sequence goes on along the minus strand of OY782041.1, from coordinate 2,970,511 downwards.
CAGGCAGGCTACCATCCTGATTCCCCCGTACGCTATGCCAATCTCGGCGTCTATCTCGGCACTGGGGGTTCCCGGAAGCTTGATGAACCAGTGGCCTACCGGGTCAGGGATTTGGAGAGCCAGTCGATCGTGTTCTCCGGCACGGCTGCATATCGGGCAGACGACACCACTGTCGAGGAGGGGCTCGTCTCCTCGGGAGAGCATGTCTACCGCCTTGACCTTGCTGATGTTCCACAAGGCGGTCCCTACCAGGTGGAGGTGGACGGCTTCGGCAGGTCCTACCCCTTCGAGGTCAGCTTAAATGCTGTATCTCATATCGCGGAAGTCTACGCACGCGGACTCTACCACCAGCGCTGCGGGATCGCACTCGAGGAGGCCTATACTCCCTACACCCGCGAGATCTGCCACACGGAAGTCGCCGATACCCGCATCCCCTGGAGTTCGAACGGGAAGATCACCCCAGAAAGGGATGATGCCTGGTTCCAGATCTCAGGCGGCTACCATGATGCCGGGGACTTCGACCGCCGACCCCAGCACACGATCATCCCCATCCTCATGTTAAGCTATTATGAGGCGTTCCCCGGGAACTTCTCTGACGGGGAACACACCATACCCGAATCGGGGAACACGATCCCCGACTTCCTCGACGAGGCCCTCTGGGGCATGTCGATCTGGGAGCAGCTGCTCATACTCGATGAGGATGACCCCGACTACGGCGGGATACGGGCCGGGACCGAGACGGATGCCCATCCCGAATACGGGAAGGCAACAGCCGATACCGACGGGCTCGACTACGGGACCTGGGCAGTCTCACCCGAGGTGACGGGCTACGGTGCCGGGATGATGGCGCAGGCTGCTCGCCTGCTGTCCGAATTCCCCCGATACGCAGCTCGTGCCGGGGAGCTCTACGGCAAGGCAGAGACGGCTTGGTCCTATCTCGAGAAGCACGGGGATGCCGACGGCTCCAGTGTGGGGGATTCTCAGAAGAGTGAGATCCTCTATGCCTCCGGGCAGCTCTACCTCGCCACTGCCGCGATGTATCCGGAGAAGGCCGAACTGGCAGACTACTACCACCGGGTCTTCAAGGATACAGCTAAACGAGAACTCGTAGCGGGAGGCAGCTGGCCGGACCAGTATGTGCCCGGGAACACCTATGCGACCTGTACCACCGCCCACTTCATCAGCTACCTCATAGCAGACGAACCTACCGACAGGGATCTCGCCCGGGAGCTGGAAGATATCATCAGGGATCAGGCAGCGAAAGGCGGCTACCAGGGCGTCGACCTCGATACGGCCCCCTACCCGCAGGGCGTGAGCAAGGGCTACGGCTGGGGTGCAGCCACCGCACAGGGAAGGTATGCCGATGTCTATATCTTCGCCTACCGGTTGTCGACGGATCCGGCTGAGCGTAAACGGCTCTTCGGGCTCATTTCACAGCTCGGTGACTATGCATTGGGCCTGAACCCGCTGGGTATCTCCTTTGTCACCGGTCTCGGCAGCGAACAGCCGCAGAGCATCCTCCACCTTGATTCCTATGCGACCGGGTTCGGTGCAGTCGTGGGGGACAACACCGCCCATGCTGGTGACCCGATCGGGTCGGTACCCGGCATCCTGGTCTTCGGGCCGACCGAGGGGCGCAGCGGACAGGAGTACCAGAAGGTGGTATCAGACACCCTCTACCCGGCCTGGGAAGAGCTCCCCCTGCAGCGCAGGTGGGCTGACGGCTGGTCGCTGGTAAACAACAACGAGTTCTCCGTCTGGGAGACCATGGTCTGGAACATCTGTCTCTACGGCTTCCTGGATACCAGGGCCCGGTTCTGAAACCTGCGATAACCGGTTGGAAAACCCCCGTTCTTGGAGTACACTGGTGGTATGAAGATCCTGATCATCTCTAACCTCTATCCCCCCTACATCCTCGGCGGCTACGAGATCCTCTGCGGGCAGGTGGTCCAGCACCTCGAAGAACGAGGCCATTCCCTGTTCGTCCTGACCTCGGACCATGAGAGCCCGGTCTCCACTGATACGGTACGGCGCTCTTTGAGACTCTACCTGCCGTTCAGCGAACCCGGGGACTTCAACCGGTTCGACCGGGTAAAGACCCAGCGGTTCAACCACCGGGAGACCGCAGCGGTCATAGAGGAAGTCAAGCCCGATGTGATCTTCATCTGGAGTATCCTCAGGCTCACATTGGGCCCGGCCCGGGCTGCGGAGGAATCAGGGATCCCGACCCTCTACACCTTCAATGACGAACACATGGCTGGATTCGCCCCGACGCGTTGCTCATCACACCCGAGAAAAGCCGTACGATGGTTCACGGACCGCTTCATCACCCCGCAGATCACGTTCCGGGGCCTGCGATTCCCCACCTCGACGAGCATCAGCAGGCTGCTGAAGGACAATCTCATCGCCGGCGGGGTCCCGGTCGAGGACTCTACGGTCATCTATCAGGGGATACCACTAGAGGAATTTCCCTTGAAGCCCGATGCCGGCAGCATGGGAAACCCGATCAGGATCCTCTATGCAGGACAGCTCCACCACTACAAGGGGGTGCATACCATCCTCGAGGCCCTTTCACTGCTCGAGGAGAAGACGGCATGCCCGCCCTGCACGCTCTCGATCGCGGGGACGGGACCTGATGCGTATGTCAGAGAGCTCAAGGAGCTTTCAGGGAGGCTGGAGGTACTGGTAACATTCCTCGGCAGACTGCCGCATGACCAGATGAAGGGACTCTACCAGAGCCATGACCTCTTCATCTTCCCCTCGATCTGGGAGGAGCCCTTCGGGCTCACCCACCTTGAGGCGATGTCGAGCGGCCTTGCCGTGATCAGCACGGCGAACGGCGGGCAGGGAGAGTTCCTGGAAGACGGGAAGAACGCCCTCACCTTCTCCCCGGGCGATGCCGGGGAGCTTGCTGAGGCGATCGGAAGAATGGCTGGGGATAGTGAACTGTACTCCCGTCTCACGGAGAACGGCAGGGAGACAGCGGTGACACGGTTCTCCTTCACCCGCTACGTCGACGAGATCGAGACCCTGCTGCAGTCAGTACTCGACTAAAGCTGCTCAGGACTGTTTCAGGATGATCCGGGTCTCATTGACCCGGTCGTACCGTACCCTGCTGTGTGATTCGGAGACAGCATAGATGAGCTGCATGCCCCGTCCGCAGTCTGACTGCTCATCATTGAGCATGTCGAAGAAGTGCTCCTGACTCTCGGCCTTCGGCGGCATGTCCCACTCCATGGCCCGGTCCCTGAAGGTCAGGACGACCTCCTCCCCGTAATCGATCTCGATGACGATGATCTCAGCAGAGGGTTCATCGAACCCGTGCGTGATGATATTGGCCAGGAACTCCGTCATGACGAGCCTCACATGCATCCGAAGGACCTCATCAGCCTGGTGGGCTTCCATGAACCGGTCGCTCTCCTCCACCGCCTGGTCTATATACTGCAGGTCACTCTCCATATGGAAGCACCAGGTATCAGGGAAAGCCTCCTTCCCGAACGGCGTATGGAACACGATGAAGGTGAAGTCATCACCCCGGTCATGGTACCCCATATCCCTGATCCGGTCGAAGCAGACATGGGGGATCATGATCGGTGCATATTCTATGAGCTCTTCCGAGACGAATGAGAGGAACCGGTCGAACCCGAGCAGCTCGCCAGAAGCATCAGCACACTCATACACACCGTCGGTATAGAGGCAGAAACGATCCGCAGGAAGGACGGGGACCGTCTCCACCTGGTCATCCCGGTAGACGTGGTCACCGATCCAGCCGACCGGGATCGCACCGCCGGCATCTAGAGCACGCATCGTGCCTGCCTCCCGGTTGAGGATCAGCAGGGGTGGATGGCCGGCATTGAGATAGCTGAGTGTATCTGACTCCAGATCCAGGTAGCACATGAGGATCGTCATGTAGTTCTCCTGGAGGAGACTCTGGCAGAGGATGGCATTGAGTTTCGTCATCACCCTCCCCAGGTTCGATTTCCCCTCCTCCTCGGTGAGGATCATCTTGATGATCGACTTCACCGCAGTCATGATGAGGGCAGCCTGCACCCCGTGCCCTGAGATGTCGGCGACATAGAAGATATACTGATTCTCAGAGAGCTGGAAGCAGTCGAAGAGGTCGCCGCCGATCTTCTCCGACGGGAGGTAATTGGAGGAGGAGACGATCGTGTTCTTCCTGGTACTCCAGGGAGGCAGCAGGTAGTTCTGGATCGATTGTGCGGTATCGAGGTCCTCGAGGATATCGTCATAGAGGGAGCGGATCTTCATCTCCTGATCCTTCCGCTCTATCGCCTCCGAGATGGAGACTGCCAGGACCTCGAGCAGGCCCTGCTCGAGGAAGGCCCACTGCCGATCATTCGAGCAGTCATCGAAACCGATGAAGCCCCAGAAGAGTTTCTTCCGGTAGATGGGCAAGAGGATCAGCGATCGGATACTCTGGGACTCCAGCAGTTCGCGGATCTCCCCCTCTTCCATCTCACCCACGACTGCACTGAAGATCTCTCCGCTGAACAGTGGCTGGTAAAGGCTGTCACCCTCATTCATCGGGAGGGCCTGCAGCTCGGGGTTGTCGATCTCCGGAACGACCCCCGGCGCACACCACTCGATCCGCTGGCTCGTCGTCACGGCCCTGCCTGATGCATCATGGTCGTTCACGAAGAGGTAGCACCGGTCGACAGCCATCCCCTCGCCAACGAGTCTGAGGACCGTCTCGAGACTCGCCATGAGGTCATCTGACTTGACGAGCTCCTGGGCAGAGAAGGTGATCGCCTGCAGGGCCTTATCCCGCCTGAGCAGGTCCTGCTCGAGCTTGTACCGATGCGTGACATCGGTGGCGATCCCCCGGTAGCCGGTGACCGCCTGGTTGCTGCGGATCGGCGAGACGAGGAGGTTCACCTTGTACCGCTCCTGCCGGCTGTTGATCATCCAGAGATCCTCGTCCACCAGCTCCTCCCCGGAGCTGATCCGGTCGAAGAGGGCACGGACAGACGGCTTCTCATCAGCCGGGAAGAAGTCATAGAGGGTCTCGGGACTGAAGTTGCTCGAGTCCACCTGCTGGAAGACCTCCTGGGTGTACCGGTTGTAGAAGGTGATGGTGAGGTCCCGGTCGAGCTCGAAGATGATCCCGGGGAGCATGTTCACCATGTCCATGAACCGGTGATAGCTCGCCAGGTAGGCCTCATGCTTTGTACAGCTCCTGCAGGCTACGGCAAGCTTGCTGTTGACTGGCCGCAGCTGGCGGATGAGCTCATCGGGAAGAGAACCATACTTACGGTAGAGCACGAGCAGCCCGATATCGCCGATGCTCAGGACGTAATAGATACCATCCTCACCCTGCCGGACAAGCTCATCACCGGTTATATACCGGCTGTGCATGATCTCCTCGTAGAGCAGGTTGAACGATTCATGACGGTCGAGCTTTCTCGGGATCGAGTAGACGAGCGACAGGTCTGATGGTCCCGCAGGACCTTCGGACCGCAGGAGGACAGCCCCCCTGGAACAGTTGAGTTCCCGCATGTAGGCAGAGAGGCTCGTACTGAGCATCCTGGTCAGGTCATTCGACTCACCGATGGCCAGGAGTATCGTATAGCAGATATGTTCGATCGTCTTGAGCTCTTCCATCTCTCCCCCTCATCCTGCTTCAGGTCTACTATAAGGCTGTATCACGAAACGTCTTCCTCACCTTCGTCAGGATGATCCCGGCGAACAGGATCGGCTCCTGTTTCATCCGCTTCAATGCTGCCCTGATACTGTCCGGTCTCTCCCTGCCGCAGGCGGCGGTCATGACCCAGTAGTCGCAGTACTGGGCGATGATCTCCGAGTCGACACTCTCCCCGACGGGAGCCCCCTCGAAGATGATGATCGAATAGGTCTCCTTGAGCTGCGTCACAAGCTCAGCCATGCGCTGGGACTGCAGGAGGTCGGGAATGACCGCCTCCTGGGAACCGGTGATGATATCGACGCCGGGCAGCCACGTCCGGGAGATGATCTCCTCGGGATCGAAGGCCTTATAGGAGAGGTATTCCCCCAGGCCCATAGCCTCGTCGGCTTCATCCTCAGCGATGAGGTTATGCAGCAGCTTCGGTTTCGCACCGGAACGGACCTGCGCGTCTATGAGCAGGACCCGCTGGTCCTGCCTCCCGTAGACCGCGGCGAGGTTGATCGCGGCCGTGGTCTTCCCCTCACCGGCAGTCGTGCTGGTGATGAGGAGGGTCCCCCCCGTATCGGGGAGCTTCATCCGCAGGGAACGTGCGAGGATCCGGTAGGTCTCGATATGTTTCGCCTCCCTCCCGTCGCTTCCCGGCAGCAGGATGCCCTGGTGCTTCTCATAGGGGAACTCCTTGAGCACCGGTTCCTGCAGCTTCTGCCGGGCATCCCCGGCAGATCGCAGGCGGGTGTCCGTAATGATCAGGAGGAGGATAAGCATGAAGCCGAAGATGAAGATGACCCCGGCTACCGCAACGGCGATCAGCTTCCTGTTCGAACTCATCGGGAGGCTGGGAGGCACCGCTTCCGAGATGATCGCGAAATCGGAGTAGACATCTGCCGACAGGAGGTCATACTGGCTGAGGACCTTCTCGAGCCCCTTGGTCTCAGCCTCGAGCGTGGCGAGCTGTCCTGAGAGGATGGTATACTGCTGCTTGATCTCCGGCAGGTTCTCATACTGCCCGTAGAGCTGGTCATACCGCTTCTTGTCTGAGGCATAGGTGCCCTCAGCCTCGATCAGGGCTAGCTGGTGGTCGTTGATCTTCTTCTTCACCAGGGGGACCAGGTAGGAATCAGCCCCCGAGTCCTTCCCGATGCTCGCCTCGAGAGCCGCGATCTGCTGCTTGTTGTAATCGATCTCCTCGGCGATCCGCGGCAGGGAGAGCTCGAGCCCGATGAGCTCCTCCGAGATCCTCTGGATAGCGAAATCGATGTTGGTGATCTTGTACTGCTCGACATAGGCCCTGAACTCGGTCCTCACGTCATCGAGCATCCCCTTTGAGACCTCATACTGGGCCTTGAGAGAGTCCATGTTCTGCTGCAGGTTCTCGGCGATGATCTCGTCAGCCTGCTCCAGGTAGATATCACGGAGGGTGTTCGCCATGCTGCTCGCCAGCTCGGCAGTGTTGGCTTCAGCGCTGATGATCATCAGGTTGGTGTTCCCCTCCGTATCAACATCGACGGCACTGCCGACAGCGTCGATGGTCATCTCCAGCTGCAGCTCCTGGCGCAGCTGCTCGAGGTTGGAGGGAAGCTTCACCCGGTGGATCTGGTTGCTCAGCGACTTGTCGCTGTCTGAGAGCCGGACCACGCCTGCCCCCTGGGCATAGGAGAGCTCAGTCCCCTCGCCCATCGTCTGGAAGATCTGGAAGGTGTCGGAAACGATCGACTCGATCGGCTGGTAGGCGAGCACCGTCACGGCAGCGTAGGTCTTGGAGCCGAACTCCAGGGCTGCCTCATACCCGGCACCAGCGGCAAGGACTGCCAGGAGCAGGAGCAGGTACCACTTGCGCCTGACCGACTTGAGGACGGTCTTCAGTTCAAGGGGGAGGTGGAACTCCTCAGCCCGTTCGTCATATTCTTCACTCATAATCTACGCACCCTCATACAAAGATCTGATCGTTCTTCACTTTTCATCCGCCTGGCCCCCTAAGGGACCTACGGCTGTTCCCTCTATCATACCCCAAAGAACGGCTGCAGGGAAGGGTTTCATCCCTTCTGCTCCCTGCCTGCCCGGATCCTGGCCTTCCGGTCCCGCTTGACCTTACTGACCATCGCCTGCCCGAACGCGATCAGCGTCACGAACTCACAGAGGACCGGCGTCTGCCGCAGTACCCATTCATAGAACCCGATGAGCAGCAGGATGCACACCCCCACTGCTGCCGCCAGCAGCAGCCGCTCATCGGTCGTACGCATCCTGATCCCGTTCCACACCATAGACAGGACCAGGAGGGCGATGAGCCCGATGAAGAGGTACATCCCCGGCCAGCCCATCTCGGCTGCCGTGAGCAGGTAGATATGGTGGGCCACCCCGCCCTCCTCCTCGTTCCCCATGGCAACGAAGTGCTCACGGTAGGCAGACTCTTCTGTCAGCACCTGTGAGAACTGGTTGAGCCCGACCCCGAAGCGATAGTCGTCTGCCATCATCACGGCCGAGATCTCGAACTCCTCCCTTGCCTCCTCACTCGAGGCCGGTGCATTGAGGAACCGGTCGATGACGGTATCGAGGACCATGAGGAACCCGGCAAGCATGCCGAGGATGATGATCACCGAGGCTACCCGCGTCCTGAGGGTCACTCCCCTCGGTCTCCCTCTCGAACTCCTGAAGAGGTTCGCGAGCCCGATCGCCGCCGCATACGCACCGGCGGCAGTGACCATCCCCGTACGGGAACCGGTAGCCAGGATGGCAAAGGTCGTCCCAAGGGCGGCTGCGAGGGCGATGAGGACCGTCATGAGTCCCAGCCGCTGCTCATACAGGCCCCAGACGATCAGCAGGCAGAGATAGAGGAGAGCGAACGATGGTATCGTGTTCGAGTGGTCGAAGAACGCCATGGCCCGGTAGATCCCGTCGACATACTTCTGCTTGAAGGTGATCGCAAGCAGGAGCAGACCGGTGAGGATGAACCCGTTCATGAGGGCACGGATCGACTCGGGACTGTACTCATCGGTGACGAAGAAGTTGTATATCATCCAGTAGAGGAGGCCCATCCGGAAGAGCTGCCAGATGACGAACCAGCCGTAGAGGGTATACTCCGAGAGGGCGACATTCGCGACAGCCACGAGGAAGAACGCGAGAAAGGGCCAGAAGAACCTCGGGAGGAAGACGACCCGGCTGCCGCTGCGCAGCAGCATGCCTATGACAAGCCCAAGGGTGATGAGATCCGATAACGTGATCTCGAAGCCCCGCACCGGCCCCCGGTAGTGTTCCATCGAGACGAGGTTGATACTCAGGCGCGACCCCAGCATGAACGAGAAGATGAGCAGGGTAAAGAGCAGGTGCTTCATCTTCACAGAGAGTGCAGACAGGGCTGCCATACCCGGTACCCCTGCGACGAGGGCTGTGACAAACAGTATGTATTTCATATATGATCTGATTCCTCGTATTCACTATACAGGATAACCACAGGAGATGTCACGAATATTTCTTCCCTGCCGGCCTGCGATAATCGTATGCCGTCGTAAAAGAACAGTAGAAGAGATGGGAATCTCCTGCTATACTGAGGTATATACTATTTGTCACATCAGAGCAGAGGAGAGAGTACCATGCAAGTCATCGAAGACCCCCGGGCGATCATCATAGAGCTGAGCCTGACGACCCTCAACGTCAATAACGTGAAGCAGTTCAAGGCCGATATAGAGCCCTATCTCGACAAGGGCCGGCATATCGTCCTGGATCTGAGCAGCCTGACCTTCATCGACAGTTCCGGCCTCGGTGCCTTCCTCTTCTGCATCAAGCGCCTGCAGAAGAACGGAGGGGACCTGAAGCTCTGCGGCATCAACAAGCCGGTGCGGATCCTCTTCGAGATGGTCAGGCTCCACCAGATCCTCGATATATACGGCACACGGGATGAGGCACTCGACTCACTCGATTAGGGAAAGGTGACCTCCCTGACCGACCAGCAATCCAGGAGAGACTCTATGGCCAAAGGAAACAAGAAAGCCGGCATCAGCATCGCGGTATTCATCGATGCCCTCGGCTGGGAGCTGCTAAAGACCGAGGAGTTCCTCCCGGACCTGCTCCCCTGCCGGGAGCCGATCGAGACGATCTTCGGTTACAGTGCCACCTGCGACCCCACCATCCTCACCGGGCTGCTGCCCCGCGACCACGGGCACTTCTCCTTCTTCGCCTATGACCCTGAACGATCACCCTTCAGGAGAAACCTGTTTCTCCTGCTCATGCGGCTTGTACCGAAGGTACTCGCGAGCAGGCACCGGGTCCGCAACGTGGTAAGCAGGGTCCTCAGACGGCAGCTGGCCTACTCAGGCTACTTCAACATCTACAACATGCCCTTCAGGCTCCTGCCCCTCTTCGACTATACCGAGAAGCGCGACCTCTACCAGCCGGACGGGATCAACAGCGGAAGCCCTACCATCATGGATTATGCCAGGGAGAAGGGGATCGACTTCTTCCTCTCCGACTGGAGGGCCTCGGAGGAGACCAACCTTGCCGCACTGAAGGAGGCGATCACCTCCCCGGAACGGGACTGCACCTTCGCCTACCTCTATATGGCAGCCATGGATGCGACCCTCCACCAGTACGGGAAACCCCATCCCGAGGTCTCTGCCAAGATGCGCTGGTATGACGCACGACTCCGGGAACTCATCAGTGCAGCAGAAGAGGAGTATGAAGAGGTACGCATCTTCCTCTTCTCCGACCACGGCATGACCAACATCACCGGGACCTGCGACCTGATCCCCGTCATAGAGGCGACCGGCCTGAAGTTCGGCACCGATTACGCTGCTGTCTATGACTCCACCATGGCGCGGTTCTGGTTCATCGATGAGCAGTCAGAAGCACCGATCCGAAGGGCCCTCGAGACGGCAGAGGGCGGGAGGATCCTCACTGATGAGGAACTCACCCTCTGGGGTGCCGATTTCCGCGACAAGCGGTATGGGGACCTCTTCTTCCTCCTCAACCCGGGCATCCTGCTCGTGCCGAGCCATATGGGAGAGCGCCCCCTTGCGGGGATGCACGGCTATGAGCCAGGTGACCCCGACTCCACCGCCTCGTTCATGACGAACGTAGAACTTGACGCATACCCCCCGCGGCTCGACAGCCTCTATACCCTGATGCGGGAGGAGATCGACCGATGGAATCCATGACCAAACCTGTACCGGTTGTGATGCGTTCCCATAACGACCTGCCCTTGATCAGGGAGACGCTCGGGATGGTCTCAAAGCAGACAACCCCCTTCACACTCATTGCCTTCGACAACGATTCGACTGACGGCACACGGGAGCTCCTTTCCCAGTATACCGACGAGGTCTACCGGGTACCGGCAGGGACCTACGTCCCCGGGAAGGTGCTGAACCGGGCAGTCGAGGCAGCGGACCCTGCCGCTGAGTTCATCGTCTTCCTGAACTCCGACTGCACCCCGGCTGATGAACACTGGCTGGAGAACCTCCTTGGAGGGTTCTCCGATCCCAAGACCGCAGCGGTCTTCGGACGCCAGCTGCCCCGCCCTGACTGCCTCCCCCTCTTCGCCAAGGACACCGAGGACACCTATGGTGACGGGTCGAGGCAGCAGTACTGGAAGCACTGCTTCTCGATGGCCTCATCTGCGATCCGACGTTCCTGCTGGGAGGAGAGTCCCTTCCGGGAGGATATCCAGTATTCGGAGGACATCGACTGGACATGGCGGGCACGACAGCGGGGCTGGGGCATCGCGTATGTGAGGGATTCTGCCGTCTACCACTCGCACAACTACAGCCTGAAGCAGTTCCGCAAGCGGCACTATGGGGAAGGAAAGGCGGATGCGCAGATCTTCAGCTGGAGCGGCTGGGAACGCTCCTGGCTCCGGTACTCACTCCTCCCCTGCCTCAGACAGGTGAAGAGTGACTGGGGCTATGCGCTCAAGCACCGTTCAGCCCAGGCGTTCTTCCACTCGCCGGCCCTCCGCTTCAACCAGATGATCGGCAGGAGGAAGGGCTTCCAGGAGGGACTGCATGAGTAAACGGTATAGTCAGCGGGGTACGCAGGCATTCAACGACCAGCTCCACACCTCGATCACGGCACTCGGCCGTGACGTAGCCGAGGCTGCCGGGGCCCCCTTCGTCGCCCTGGTCCTCGGAGGCGGGTATGGGCGCGGGGAAGGAGCCTGTGTTCAGAAAGACGGGGCTGAGGCCCCCTACAATGACCTTGATCTCTTCATCATCCTCCAGACACCGGGACCAGTGCCTGAGGCGGTGCTGGGAGTCTCGGAGAAGTATGAACATATCCTGGGTATCGATGTGGACATCGGCCGTCCCCTGACACCGGGGGGATTACGCTCCCTGCCCCATGAACTGATGTGGCAGGACCTCTTCAACGGGTACCAGGTGGTATCGGGGGACCAGTCGGTCCTCACGGACAACATGCCTCCCGGCATGATGGACCCCCTCCCGAAGATCGAGGCCCTCAGGCTGCTGCTCAACCGCGGCTCAGGCCTCCTGCAGGCTATCACCGCTCAGTACCGCAGCATGGCGGATGAGCACTTCATCCTCCCCGATGGGGACTTTATCAGGAGGAACCTCCAGAAGTGCCTCCTCGCCCTGGGGGACAGTCTCCTGATCACGCACGGGGCCTACCCGCGACCGATGGCTGAGCGGGCGGAGGTCCTGAAGGAATGCATCAGTGAGACCGACCTCCCGTCTGGACAGCTTGCGGAGCTCTACGGGGCAGCCATCGAGTTCAAGTCCAACCCTGGTTCACTGCCCGAAGCCCCGCCGGAGCTGCCCCTACTCATCGAGGCCGCGGGGCTCTTCTGTGCTGCGCTCCTCCACTGCGAACAGGAGAGGACCGGCAGAGACTGGAAGGACGCGGCTGCGTACTCCCGTGACCGATTCATCCGGGAGGAGCTGCAGCACCGGGGAAAGAAGCTGGTAAGGAACCTGGTGAAGAATGTGAAGCGGGGAGTCCTCTCCCTGCGGTACCCGAGGGAGGGACTCTACCGGGAGCTTGCCTCCCTGCTCGACAGCCCCTCAGTTGAGGATGCTGCGTGGAGGGAACGAGCCAACCGGTTCGTCGGGCTCTGGAACCACTATAACTGAACAAGGCTGCTACCGGGAGTCCTCCTGGCCCCGGAAGAGCGCCCTGAGGTACCTGAAAGATAGCTTCAGGTTGTACTTCCATGACTCATTGACACGATAGAGCATCTCCGAGGCGAAGAGCATATACTCATCAGGGTATTCGCGGTAGAGCACATCAGCCTCTGAGATGAGGCCGGGATTCGACTGGAGATAGACTCCCTTCCAGTCCCGGTCGAGGTGGTCGACCTCCTCGACCGTCTTGAATGGGATGCCGACGAAACGAAGCTGTCCCGCCGCGACCCTCCACAGCCCGGGGATCAGCCGCCAGACCAGATGCCTGTAGAGCGGACCGTTGGTCTCCTGCCGTTCCTTGAGGACCCGCATCTTCCGGGTCGCAGGCCCGGAGAGGGAGTCAGCACCGACCTGCTGGGGAATGGGAACGATGGTGATCGTCTTCCCCCTCCCCGCTGCGATAAGGGAGATGAGATACAGCGGCAGCGTCACGATCATAAGCAGTACGGCGAACAACCGTGAGAGGAGCGGGACGGAGACCCGCCTCTTCACCGTCTCGGTGAACTCCACCGGGGAGAGCAGGATCTGGTCTGCAGCGGTGTAGATACTCTTCAGGTCTGCCCTGAGGATCTGGTTCTGGTTGACCACCGACTTGCGGATATCGAGGTTCTTGCCGATGTAGCTTCCCGACAGGATCGATGAGTCGGTGATATAGCTGTCGGTATCGATGACCGCTCCCGTGCCGAGTTCGACATGCGGCCCCACGATCGCATCAGAGCCGATACTGACCTTGCCGCCTATATAGACCGGCGGGATGAGGGTGGCACTCGAGTGGACATTAGTACCCGGCCCGAGCCAGATCCCTTCCCTGGCCTGCTTCCCCATGAAGATCAGCCCGCGGCCTCCCTCGAGCAGGGCCTTCCTCAGGCTCTCCAGGTAGACTTCCCCACTCGATATACTGTAGGTCTCGGCAGGGATGACCGCTGCCTCGTCCCGGTCGGTGAAGGCAGCGAGGGTCCCGTAGAACCAGCCGGTATCATAGCCGCCCTGTGACGCTGCAGCAGTGATGGAACAGGGAGCCTGCAGGTCCTCTGCCTCGATGACCGGAAGGTGCTCGACATTGCAGAAGAGGTACTCCTGCTCATCCCACCGCTTTTCGAGCAGGGCGACCCGCGCAGAGACAGACTCATCCCGCTTCAGCAGGTGGTAGGAGACGGTCGTGCCCCAGCGCTCCCCGTCCCCGACGAACTGCTCGATCTCATCGGCATAGGAGGAGATGAAGATCTCGAGGGTACTGCAGCCGAGACGCTCGATGTACTCGATGACGTGCTGGATGAACCGTTTCCCCATGATCGGCAGGAAGCAGGACGGGACCCTGAACGATTCTCCTGCCTCGGTCAGCGACGGGATCCGGGTAAAGTCACATATAGCTCTCACTTAATCTCTCCCTCCGGCAGGCTCTCCCCCTGCCTTCATCAATCGCTTCATGCGCCTGAGGAACACGAAGTTCCCAATGACATACCTCCTCCACATCCGGCGAGGCTCCATGAGCAGGCGCCAGACCCACTCGATCCCGAGCTTCCGCATGAACAGCGGCGCCCGCCTGATCTTCCCGGAGAAGAAGTCGAAGAGCCCGCCGACGCCAATAGCAGCCGGACACTGCAGCTGCTGCAGGTGCTCATGGATCCACAGCTCCTGTCTCGGGACCCCCATGGCCGCGAGCAGGATCGAGGCCCCTGAGTCGTTGATCCCGGCGATCACCCCGGGAGCCTGTTCTTCGGTGAAGAAGCCGTCATGGCAGCCGGCAACGACCCCGCCCCCGATATGCTCCTCGACCCAGCCAGCCGTACGCTCGGCGATCCCGGGTTCGGCACCGAGGAGGTAGAGCTGCTTCCCTTCTGCCAGGCACCGCCTGCAGAGCAGCGGGAACATGTCAGTCCCGTTGACGTTGTCCACGATCGGAGTCCCAAGCATCTCGCCGGCCTTCCTGATCCCCGACCCGTCGGCGAAGACCGCAGCGGCTCCCTGCAACAACAGCCGGTACGCATCATCGGTATAGGCGACATTGATGCAGTGGGCATTCACGAAGTGGAGCTCCCGGCAGGGTCCGCCGGAACCCACGACCGAGAATATCATATCGAGGGCCTCGTCCATCATGAGGTTGTCGATCCGGATGCCTGCCAGGGTAAGAGGTTTCCTCTCCATCAGTACGCCCCCCGTCCGGTGAGGACTGCAGGGATGGTCTTGAACAGCAGCAGGATATCGAGCCAGAACCCGTGGCTCTCGATGTAGAGCACATCCAGCTCGACTTGCCGCTTGAACTCGATATCGGCACGTCCGCTCACCTGCCAGATCCCGGTCAGCCCGGGAGTCACCTCGAGGCGCCTGCGGTCCTCCTGGGTATAGAGGGCAACCTCCCTCGGGACAGGCGGTCGTGGTCCCACGAGGGACATCTGACCCTTGAGGACACACCAGAGCTGGGGCATCTCATCGATGGAGAAACGGCGGATGAACCTGCCGATCCTCGTCACACGGGGGTCATGCTTCATCTTGAAGGTCACATCCCCGACCCGGTCGGCATCCTTGAGCAGGTTATCCTTCATCTTGTCGGCATCGAGCACCATGGACCGGAACTTGGGGAACGGGAAGGGCTTCCCGTGCCGGCCGATACGGGTCTGTGTATAGAAGACCGGCCCCCGGTCGGTCGCCTTGATGATCAGCGCAACGGTAAGGAGGAGGGGTGAGAGGATCAGCAGGATGGTGAAGGCGGCAGCGAAGTCCAGGATCCGCTTGAAGAGCAGGGTCGCCTTGATGAGGGCCATCCAGAGAGCCCGCTTCACCCGGGCCTTCAGCCGTGCCCCCCGCTGGGAGGACTCGAGTCGCTTTGCCATCTCATTGATGCGCTTCTTCCGTTCTTCCTCAGCAACCCGCTTGCCGGCAAGGGCCGGGTCCGTCCTGAGGATGTACCGGTACAGACCTACGACTGCCTCCTGAGGCATCTCATCAGGACCGATGGTCGTATGGGCCTGGCCCTTCCGGTCACTACTGCCGTGACTGCCGCCCTCATCGCCCTTCACGATCTCCGCGATGTCGGCATTGAGGGAACCTGACTGCAGGTTCCGTGAAGCCTTCCTCCCCTTCAGCTCTGCCGCCGTGATATCGAGCTGGCTGCTCTCGATGAAGACCCGGAAGTCAGCCAGGCCGAAGAGCTCCTCATGGGAGAAGACCCCGTCCCCGTAGACGACTGAGTAGCGGCAGTCAGCACATGCAGCCATGTCCAGCACAGCCGGAAGTTCAGAGAACGGAACAGCCTTGGCTGTCGCTTCCCCGGAGAGGAGCCGTATCAGCTCCTTGGCGAACTGCCGGTTCCTAGCTTCGAGCGGGCCGTCCAATAAGACGATATATCTATCCATACGTTATACTCCCCTGTTTCCTCGCAGCTCGTCAAGTGACCCGCTCACTGCCCCACGCTCTTCCTGAACACCTCAAGCGTCTCTTCGAGCGTCTTCTCCCAGGAGAACCCCTTCACCCAGGCAAGGCCTGCGTCAGCGAGCTCCTGAGCCCGCTTCCCATCGGTGAGGATCCCCTCCATCATGCGGCTCAGCTCCCCGACATCATCAGGGTCGACCTTCGGGGCGTGGGGCCCGCTGACCTCGGGCAGCGATGCTTCGGTGGAGGTGATGACCGGCGTCCCGCAGGCCATTGCCTCCAGCACGGGGAGCCCGAACCCCTCGAACCGGGATGGCATGACGAAGAGCTTCGCCCCGCGGTAGAAGTCGGGGACATCAGCGGCATCGATAAAGCCGGGAAAGATGATATCTCCCGCGAAGGGGGACTGTTCCGCCTCCAGGTGGACCTCCTCGGCCCGTTCCTTGTCCGGCCCGGGCAGGACGAGGGATACCTGCATGCCGGTCCGGCTGCGGAACTCCGAATAGGCCCTGATCAGCTGGACATGGTTCTTCCCCGGGTGCTCGATCCGCGAGATGTAGAGGATGTAGGGGGCAGCGAAGTGGTACTTCTCACCCAAGGCTGCAGCCGGGTCCTCCCCAGAAGCCGGTAAGTAGCGTGCGTCATCCGCCGCAAGGTGGATCACATGGACACGCTCCTCCTCCACACCGGAGAACCGGACGATATCATCCTTGGAGAACTGGCTCACCGTGATGATCTCATCCAGGCCCCTGATCAGCCTCGGTAGCAGGTTCCGGTTGAAGACGGTATGGATGAAGTCATATTTGTCCTTCACATGGAGCGGAGCCAGGTCATGGACCGTGCCGACCGAAGGGCACGGGGCCCTTCCCGTCAGCCTCCGGTTCGCAGCCGGGAGGAAGAGCAGGTCATAGCCTCGCTTCCTGCAGATCCCGGGCAGCCGGAACTGGTTCCAGAAGAAGTTGTGTATCGGGGAGGAGTCAGCCCCCTCCACCTGGTACCATCCGATGTTCTGAGTCTTACCCAGATACTGCTCCTTATCCTCCTGCGGCCCGATGAGCTCGAAGGAGAACTCTCCTTTGAGTTCATCACGGTCGAACCGGTCGATCAGTTCCTGCATGTAACTGCCGATCCCGGACCGTCCTCTGTCTGTCCCGAAGCTCGGTATCCCGATACGGATCATAGCATACTCCTTTCAAGCAGTGTCTTGAGGGAATCAATATAGTCATCGTACCCGAACCGGGCAGTGGCACGTTCGAACCCTGCCAGCCCGAACTGACGGGCACGTTCAGGGTCATCGATCAACTCTTCGATCTTCCGGGAGAGTGCATCGGTGTCACCCGGTGGGACCAGATAGCCGGTCACCCCGTCCTCCAGCCAGTCGGGGATACCCCCGGCCCGGGAGGCGACTACCGGACGCCCATTGAACATGGCCTCAGGGCCGATCATCCCGAAGGGTTCCGGCCAGCGTGACGGGACGACCACGAGGGATGCCTCCTGGTAGAACTGGCGGATCTCCCCGCTCGACACCCAGCCGTGGAACGTCACCGAGGCGGAGATCCCGAGATCCTCTGCCATCCTGGTAAGGGCATCGAAGCTGTTCCCCGTACCGACGATATGGAGGGGGACTGCCGTACCGGTACGGTCAACCAGCTTCTTATAGGCCTCGAGCAGGAAATCCACCCCCTTTCCCCTGATCAGCTGTCCTACGAAGAGCAGGGACGGGTCTTCCGGCATGGGAAGCGGTGCATGGTCCGACGGTGCCGTACAGGGCGGGAGTACCACGATTCGGTCGGGGTCGAACCCGTTCCTGATAAGTTCCCCCTTCGTGTAGCTGCTTCCGGCAATCGCGGTACCGATCCTGGTATTCAGGTGAAGCTCGGCGAGCTTCCTCCCGATCGATGCATACCGCAGCCCGTTCGGCCCCCGCTCGAGGAAGGCGAGGTCGGCATAACACCGCCAGCCTGCACGGTGGGTACAGATGTGCTGGTTATGGGCATAGTACTTATGCCTGCGGGGGCAGTAGACGTCGTGGTCATGGTACATCCGCACCAGCGGTATGTCCCCCGCGGCTTCCATCACCGGGCGGACGCTCTCCACCTTGTGGATATAGATGACATCGGGAGCGCAGGCTGCGATGATCTCCCCGAGCGGTTGTTCTATGACATTGTAGACCTCTGTGAAGACGCTTGAGAACCTCGCCAATTCCTTCCCGGACCAGTTCCAGGAGGCGAAGAAGACCTCGACCCCCCGCACAGCCAGCCCGGATGCCGCAAGGTAGATGTTCTGTTCCACACCACCGAAGAACCCCCCGGTCGTATTAAGGAAGAGTACGCGCATACACCCCCCTATAGATCTCGAGCAGCCGGAGAGCCACAGCATCCCAACTGTAGACCTCCCGTGCCTGTCTTCTGCCGGCTTCGGCCAGCCTCATCCTCTCCTCACGTTCACCGTAGAGGTAGCGGAAGGATTCAGTGATAGAGGAGAACCACTTCCCATCGGCAGAATGCTCCCCGTCATCTGACGGTACCGGCTCGAAGAGCAGCCCGTTCTCCCCGTGGGTGATGATCCCCGTCAGCCCGCCCCGGGCTGAAGCCGCGGTCGGCAGGCCTGCCGCCCAGGCCTCGAGCACGACCATGCCGAAGGGTTCATGGAGCGAGGGGAGCATGAAGCAGTCGGATGCATGATAGGCATCGATGAGGTCAGGGCTCTGGTAGGGGATGCCGGGGATGATGGTCACCCGGTCAGCAAGCCCTTCAGAGTCGATGAGCCGGTTCACCTCCTCCAGGTAGGAGGGAGTGGTCACCGCACCGAGCAGCAGAAGATGCAGCTTCGGCAGCTCTGCCGCGCAGCCGGAGAGCGCCTCGATCAGTGCCGTCTGGTTCTTCTGCACATCGATCCGTGCGGCGGTCAGGCATACGAACCGGTCGGACGGGATGCCGTACTTCTTCCTGAAGGCTGCCCCGTCACCGGTCGAGAACCTCTTCACATCCACCCCGTTCGGGAGATAGATGACCTCCTTGTCCGGGAACTGCCTCGAGACAGCCTCATACTCCTCTCTGCCGACGCAGATGACGGCTGCCGCATCCTGCAGCACCCGTCGGGAACCGACGAGCATCCCGAGCAGCTTGCCCCATTCGAAGGCACCCTTCGTCGGTTCGGTCCAGGTCTCCTGCTCCTCCTGCGGTACGGCAAGCCTGCCGCCGTGCAGCGATATGATATAGGGGATGCCGCGCTTCACGGCATAGTGGCGGATGATACCCCCGAGCCGCTTGCCGGTATGGAGATGAATCAGGTCAGGCCTTGGCCCCTTCCGAAGCGCCCTCATGAGGGAGAAGGAGAAGAGGTTTCCTGCCTTCTTGTCGAGTGCTGTCTTCTGGGCAGGCTTCAGCCCCAGGTAGGGATAGAAATAGGGGAACCTCCGCACCTGCACTCCCCGGTGCTCTTCAGCCCGCACAGTGCTGAGGGCCAGGGTCGTGAGGATCTCCGGCTGGAGCCCCGCGGCTTTCTGCCGCACCGCTATCTCCGAGATGAAGGTCTCTGATCCGCCCCACTCGTCGGTGACGAACCGCCTGGGAATGTGGTAAATGCGTCTTGGTTCCTGCATATATTCAGTATAGAAGAGCAGGTAGCTATTTTCTACTGTTTTTTACACAAAATCGTCTGACCAGGCCTGTTTCCTCCGGTAAGCAGGGGGGTATCAGCAAGGAAAACCCCCTGCGGTCCTACTCTTTCATTGACATTAATGACCTGCCGATATACTCTTTTTTATAGGAATCCACGTATCAAGCAAGGGGAACCCAGTCATGAAGAACCAGATGCACATCATATCGATCACCGAGAAGAGCGAGAAGAAGGACATGATCCTCGACCAGCTGAAGAGAGCCCATAACGAGCTTGTCAGCACGGACTCGCTGCTCAGCGGGCTGACCCTCATGAAAGCCCACACCTTCAACCTCGTGCTCATCTCCTATGATTTCGAGGATTCCTATTCGGTCTCCATGGTCCTCGATACCCTCACCAGCCTGCCTGAGATCCAGAAGGTACTCCTGCTCACTGAACGCGGGGTCCCCCTGGAAACTGAACTTGACGAGAAGGTGATGCCGATCCTCATCGAGGATCCCCAGGGCGGGGCAGCCATGATCCTCTCGATCATTGACAACCAGCTAGATGAGCTCGATCGCGCCATGAAGTCAAGCCGCAGGGTTGAGACAGGTACGCCGCTCATCGACTCTGTCCCGCTGGGACTCTTCAGGACCAATCCCGAAGGCGATTTCATCGAGACCAACAAGCAGATGGCATCCCTGCTGAAGGCACCGTTCAAGGATGTCATCTACGAGGACAACTTCTTCTCCTTCTTCAACGATGAGGAAGAGAAGAAGGTGATCACCTCCATCATCAGCCAGGAGGGCCAGGTGCAGGGCCGGAGTGTGGAGATCCAGCGGTATGACGGGGTGGTCATCTGGGCACGCATCAACCTCACAGCCAACTATGGGGATGACCAGTCGATCATCTCCATCGAAGGGACCTTCGAGGACATCACCTTCCAGAAGGAGTTGGAGCAGAAGCTCTCCTTCCTCTCCAACCATGATATCCTGACCGGCCTCCCGAACAAGAACTTCTTCCAGCTCCAGGCAGAGCTCACCCTGTCCCAGGCACGCTATACCAAGGATCTCGTCACCTTCTTCATCATCGAGCTTGACAAGTTCACCATGATCAACGAGCGGTACGGGAGGAACATCGGGGATGAGGTCCTCAAGCTCGCCACGGCCAGGATGAAGCAGCTCTTCAGGAAGAGCGACCTCCTCGCCCGGTATGAAGGGTCCACCTTCCTCGTCCTCCTGCCGAGCATCACCTCCCGGAAGGATATCCTCGCTGTCGCGGAGAAGCTTACCCAGGGGTTCAAGGACCCCATCGTCTTCCAGCACTACTCGATAGACCTGCAGGTCAATATCGGGATCGCGATCTACCCGACGAACGGGGACCAGGTCCTGCCGCTCATCAACCGGGCTTACAACGCGATGAACACCGTGAAGGAGCGGGAGCCCGGCGGCTACATGATCAGCACCTACAGCGTCTGAGAAAACGAATACACGATATGCTCATAATCGGACCATGAGATAGGTGGTATACTTTCCCTGCTGCCTTAGAGGATCTTTTTACAGAAATCCCTATGAGGAGGACTCAATGGATAACGACTTCAAGGAGAGTCTCGTCGGCGATGCCATCGCCTGTGCAGAGTTGGTCGAGAGGTTGAAACAGAAGAGAGATTACGATTCTGCCATCGAGATCCTGACGAAGATCATCCTGCTCAGGGAGTTCGAAACCTGCAGCCTCGTCCCCTCCAGGATATCATCGGCACCCTACATGGAACTTGCCGGGCTCTATGAGATGAACCAGGACAGGCTCTCCGGCCTGCGGACCCTCGAGCGCTACTTCTGCCACCCCAACCGTCAGGGGGATGCCGACCGCAAGGTCGCCATGTACTACCTGAAGCTCTCCCGGCGGGAACATTACACCATCCCGGAAAATATCGTGAGGAAGCTCAAGGCCGTGTTCACAGCAGCACTGCGTCCAAAGAAGGCGCAGGGATCCTCCAGGAACAACGGTCCCTGGTTCCCTGGTTCTGCCAGGATCTCGGTGTGAGGGACACCCTGCAGGTTACGAAAACAAGTCCTGCAGCTTAAGTTCCAGCTTCTCCGCCAACGTCTTATGGGCCTCAGGCGGGAAGTGGATCCCGTCCACATCCGAGACCTCCATGCACGGTGCGGTATCGAGGAAATAACATCCGTGTAACGATGCGATTGCCTGATACTTCCTTGCGAATCTCTTCGACTTCTCTTCTCCACCTGCGAACATCTCACCGAACTCCCCGGTCTCCTTGATCACTGCAGGTGCAAGCAGGAGGATAGCAGGAGCGGCACCATCCCTGCCCGTCCCGCTCTTCTGGATCTTCTCGTTCAGGAGTTCAATCCCTCTGGCGATATCATCGGCAGAGACGTCGAACCGCTTCTTCAGGTCATTGGTCCCGAGCATCAGCACGACCAGGTCCAGCGGCTTGTGGGAGATAAGGCAGGGTTCAAGGTACACCTTGCCGCACCTTCCCTCCTCGATCGGGTCATCGAAGACCGTAGTCCTTCCGTTGAGCCCCTCCTCGATGATGTAGTACTCACTCCCGAGCAGCTTCTGCAGGATACCGGTCCACCGGGTATCGCGGTCATACCACTCCTTCGATACCGGGTCGTACCCCCAGGTGTACAGACTTTATAGTAATGAATAAATACTTAAAGAAGATACTCTCTTCTTTGCATAGGACGAGTAGCTGTTCTCTTTCTCAAGCATCCATCCACCCATCAGTGGGAACCCAATGCAGCTTTACGTAATAAATAGAATCATAAATCAAATGCTCAACAATAGGAGTTAAGAAACATGATATCAGCCGTACGATCACCGCAAACTCCAGTGGTACGGTATCGAGCTTAGTTCGTTTTTTATAAGCTTCCCACTGTGCTTGTTTTGAAGTTATGAACCCTTCTGAGAATACATTAAGATCTTCGGGTATTCTGGTCCCCCTATTTCGTAAAGTCGCCTCAATAGCAGTTTCCAGAGAATGAAAATCAAAATGGTTTTGTGAAGCCAACAACCAGATATCATAGAAATCTTTCATTCTGCTGTTGATTCTTCCTAAACTGATCATTGCCTCAAACTTTTCAGCAATGACACTTTCCATGTTATAGCAGAAAATCTTCGGTTCAGGGAAATCCAATATAGTGGGATACTCTAGCACTATTGGTTCAGGGGTAATCACATCACCGAACCCGATATCCAGCTGCATGGGGATTCGCTGGGTCCCAATAAAGCCCAAGAACTTTATTCTTAGGCCGGAATACTCAGAATCATCGGTAATGCTCTCCACTTTCAGACTACTCGGATCGAAGATGATACCATCAGGCACAACAGGATGAGAGAGGATCCTCTCAATCTGGTTCAGTACTTCCTGCTCATGGTTACTGGCAACACCCTTCATATCAATATCCATGGTGGACCGTGTTTTTGAGGAATCCCACAGCTTAAGAAGAAGCCCGCCCTTCAAGATATACTGTCTTGAGAATACTGATTCTGACAACCGAAAAAGAAAACGTTCCATAGCATAGTACCGTACGAGTTCATCATATGGCCTTTTCTCTTTTCTCGCCTCATTCATGAGGCGTTGTCTAACCGATGCAGGCAGGTTCTTAATCTCTTTCATTGCAGCATCTCCAGATACGGTGTCATGACCTTCTCTACCCGGCAGATACGTGCATATTCAATCAGTTTGATAAAATCAGGCCGTTGTTGCTGTCTATAGGTTTTCAGCGCTTCAATGGCAATATCAAGACCTATGGTGTTTCTGAACTTGAAGCAGTCAATTATGGTCTTCTCACGATCGTATACAGCTATTGTAACATGCTTTTTTTCATGGTACTCAATCCCAGTCTCATATGGGTTCTTCGAAAAATGATACACCTCTATGGGCGGAAACTCCAGAATGGGGTTTTTCATAGATTTCGGGATCGCTATGGAAACAGTATGCGGTATATGAGTAGTCATCTCATGAAAAGCCAATGCTGAAACCAGACAAACGACAGCCTTAGGGATTCGAACAGCAACAACCTCAAGGTCCATACTCCCTGAGAATTCATAATGGGGCAGGCAGTAAACCCCTCTTGTTAACTGCATCAACTCCCCGGAATCCCGCAATGCATACAATGCTCTCGGATGAATGCCGAGTGCTATAGCCTGGGAGGTCCGAATAAGACCATGGTATTCTTCGATTATCTTCAGTGCTTTCTCTGTCTCTGTTTGTCTGCCATCTTTACGCATGTATACTTTCTACTACTCTTATATATTAAGTATAGCATATTTTATCCGTAAGTAAAGAGCAAAACGTGAAGCAAGACGTGTTATATGAGTTCTGCTACCACATCGTGCAACCGCTCCGCCAACGTCTTATGAGCTTCAGGAGGGAAGTGGATCCCGTCCACATCCGAGACCGCCATGAACGGTGCGGTATCGAGGAAGTGACAGCCGTGTAACGATGCGATTGCCTGATACTTCCGGGCGAACCTCTTCGACTTCTCTTCTCCACCTGCGAACATCTCGCTGAACTCCCCGGTCTCCTTGATCACGGCTGGGGAAAGCAGGAGTATTTCAGGAGCGGCACCGCCTCTTCCGGTCTCGCTCTTCTGTATCTTCTCGATCAGGAGTTCTATCCCTCTGGCGATATCATCGGCAGAGACGTCGAACCGCTTCTTCAGGTCATTGGTCCCGAGCATCAGCACGACCAGGTCCAGCGGCTTGTGGGAGATAAGGCAGGGTTCAAGGTACACCTTGCCGCACCTACCCTCTTCGATCGGGTCATCGAAGACCGTGGTCCTTCCGTTGAGCCCCTCCTCGATGATGTAGTACTCACTCCCGATCAGCTTCTGCAGGACCCCGGTCCACCGGGTATCCCGGTCGTACCGTTCCTTAGAGACCGGATTGTACCCCCAGGTGTTCGAGTCTCCGAAACAGAGAATATTCTTCATACCTACTACCTCTTATATCTTTGTTCTCTGAGTATATCACTGATTTGCACAATCTTGCATGCCTATTTGCGGACCATAGGTCTCTCGAACAAATTACCTATAGTTCCCACCCCCTTTTCGTACCACAGGACTTACAACCGCGTATAGGGGATGGAAGTTGGGGTAGGAACCTTTAGAAGTCTATAGATGTCATTCATCTTCTTTGTCGGTTCTTGTGGAATCACCAGTCGATCATATACTTTACACTTCTGGTTTCTCAGTACGAAGAAACTGCCTTCAGGGTTCAGTTTGTCCTTTTTCTGCGTATGCAGTACCAGGTCTTTCTGAAGTTGCTGAAACAGTACCGTTGCGAGAAATGTGAGCAGCAGATGACCTCGAAGGGTCTGTTCTCCATGAATCCTGAGCGGAACCACATCAGCATTATTCTTGGCGATATCAAATACCTGCTCCACCTGTGTTCTCGTATAATACAGGGGCAGCATATCCTGGCACTCCATCTTCTGAGAGGATACGAGGACAAAGGAGCCTAACTTCCCCATCTTCTTGTCTATCTCATCAAATGGGAGCCTGTCATTGAGCGCCTGCAGGGACACCTTCTTCTCCTGCAAATTGCGACTGTCCATGTCAACGCCCAAATAGGCATAGCCGGGATGTCCATGCAAATCAACGGAGAATCGCCTCATATACACGATTCGATTACCAAACGGCACCATATACTGTGCCTGTCGGATACTTGGGGCATGCGTTTCGATAAGCGTCTTGCACAGCTTCCTGTTGGGGCCCACTCGGGAGACAAAAGCTATATCAGCTGCATAAAGCGCATCAACGTTATCTTCACTATAGTATCCGGCATCTACGATCGCAAAGTCTGTCCGTACTCCTAACTGCCGTAACTCCTCTACCGTGGTGCACAATGTGGTTACATCGACTACATTCCCGGGGCAATAGCGCAGGTACAGCGGCATGCCGTTGAACCGGTCAATCACATAGATCAACCGTGTCTCAAAGTTGATGTCTCCATTATGGTTGCTCAGTGCGGTCAACGGCATATCCACCGCATTATGCAGCCCGGTACTGTCAATGAGAATCCCCGTGCCGGTATGATCCGGATACAGCTGGTTCAGATAGGAAGAGAAAAAGCCCCGGCCCACCTCTTCATCACCAAGTGCGGTGAGGAAATCACTGATCCGCTGACTCTGGAGTCGTGCGTTTGGATAGAGAATGCTTGCATAATTCCCTTCATGCCAGGACTGTGCATACATATAGGCCTTTTTATCAGTGAGGAGCCTGAAGAACAGAAGCGCAAACAGACTGTCACGCTGTTGTGGCAGGATAGCAGAGAACAGATCAAAGAACGGACTGGAATTCCTCAGATAGTGATCCAGCATATAACTGTCACCGAAATCAAGGATAAGCCGCTCCCGCTTCATGCCTTCATGGAGCATCTCAATCTCTCGAGGAGCTTCACCGTATCCGTCCTCCAGGGTATAGGTGTAGATCCCTCGCTCTTTTGATCTGAAGACCCCTTGCTCTTTATCGATTACCGTACCGAGGCTGGCGATATAGTGGTTTTCCTTCTTGCCGTCCACCCTGACCGCATCAATAATCTGCGCATAGGTCTTATCTGCCTTGTTCTGGTATCTGATGTAGTGTGCCACTGCATACTCCTTGTGGTACTTCTGTATTCGTACCACAATAGTACCACATTCCTCCTCCTGTGACAAGAAGATGGTCAGCATTGTGTCTGATTTATCAGATTTATAGTGGGTATTTCAGTGAGAACAAGCCATTTAAAAGGAGATAAGGGATACTGAACCGAAATTGGGTTCCAGCATCACATATCGGGGGCCTCCATCTTGTGTGGTACGAAAATGGAGTGGGAACTATAGATTACTGTTTTATAACGTTACCTCACAATTGCCTTCCATTTGTGTGATATACTAACGTGCATACGGAAAAGGAACTTAAAGAACAATAAAAGCAAACTGGTTAACATAGAATTAAGTAACTGTAATTTGTATTATTTCCATATCAATGCACTTGGAGGACGGCTATGCTTACGAAGATGGTAGTACATAACTGGAAAAGTTATAAGGAAGGAACGCTCTATATTGATCCCCTGACTATCATGATTGGGACAAATGCTAGTGGTAAATCGAATATCCTCGATGCCTTCCTGTTCTTGCAGCGAATTTCCTCTGGCGTTGGACTCTATCCTGCGATTACTGGTGATGTTAGTCTGCATGCATTACGGGGAGGATTAGAATGGATCTGCCTGAAACCAGAGAGCAGGTTTTCCATCACGATCACGATCGAGAATGAGGCTGATAACCTCACATATGAATACCACCTGTCTGTACAAGTAAATGGCATCAAAGCCGAAGTCTTCTTCGAGGAACTGAAATCCTTTAAATATAATGCAAGAGGCACCGTATCAAAAGAAAGAAGATTGTATTATACACAGGAAGCCAATGATTCAACTCCCGGGATCCCTGCATATTTTGCTACCAGTAAAAGAGGTCCCAGCAAACGAATTGACCTGAATCGTTCTCATGTCATATTAACCCAATCAGAGGGGCTGAATCTGATAAAGGAAGTACAGGCAGGGATAAAAGTAGTTCTAAACCAATTACAGAACATATTCGTCTTTGACCCTATCCCCAGTCACATGAGAGATTATACAGCTTTCTCAGAAAAACTCCTTTCTGATGGATCCAATCTTTCAGGAGTTTTAGCAGCTTTGGAACCTGACAAGAAGAAGGAAGTAGAGAAAACCCTCACAGATTACCTGAAAACCATCCCTGAGAAAGATATAAGAAGAGTATGGACTGAACCCATAGGGAAATTCCAAAATGATGCGATGCTGTATTGTGAGGAGGGGTGGTCAGAAGCTAACGTGCATATTGTTGATGCCCGTGGGATGTCTGATGGAACATTACGCTATCTATCTATTGTGACAGCAATGCTGACAAGGGATCCTAACAGCCTGCTGGTTATTGAAGAAGTTGATAACGGCCTGCATCCATCCAGGGCTAAGTTGCTGCTGACAATGCTTCGAACCCTAGGGAAAGAACGAGGTATTGATGTTATTGTAACTACGCACAATCCTGCTATTCTCGATGCTGCAGGACCACAAATGGTACCGTTTATAACGGTGATTCATAGAGACCGATCAACAGGTACAAGTAACCTGCTTCAATTGGAAGACTTGGCCCAACTTCCCAAAATGATGGCTGGAGGATCCTTGGGAAGACTTTCTTCTGAAGGAACAATCGAAAGATCATTGGACAAGGGAGCTCTGCAATGAGGAAAGTTCTCATAATTGATACAAGCATCCTCTGTGTCTGGCTGGGAGTCCCTGGCATGGATCGTTGCGGACCTGAAGTTGACGAGTGGGACAAGACAAGATTACAAATAAAAATACAGGAAGAAGAATCTGCGGGAACAACATTTGTTCTCCCTTTGGCAACAATAATCGAAACAGGAAACCATATAGCCCAAGCCCCGGAGTTTAGGTATGAACGTGCCAAGGATTTAGGGGACTTGATCATGAAAAGTGCTTGTGAGGAATCACCTTGGGCTGCCTTCTCAGTCCAAGCAGAGTTGTGGTCTAAGGAAAACATGATCTTGCTTGCAGGTTCCTGGCCTGATTTGGCAGCTAGCCGTCTATCCCTGGGAGATGCCACAATCAAAGATGTAGCAGAATATTATGCCAAAATACCATGTGTTGTAGAGATACTGACCGGGGATGCCGGCTTGAAGACATATGAACCGGTACAACCTCAATTGGATGTTCCAAGGAGGAGAAGAACTAGATCATAAAAGGTATCATAGGAGGTAGGATCATTCTCCCCAGGTGTTAGAATCTCCGAAACAGAGAATATTCTTCATACCTACTACCTCTTTTATCTTTGTTCTCTGAGTATATCACAGCAGCAACACAAGTGTTGGATCTCATTTGAGATTCGCTGCAAGTTGTGTGACATACGTATTCAACCCAGCAGCTTATCAAGTAGATGCAGCAGCTCCCTGATCGGGCAAACCAGAATGTTG
Organism: Spirochaetia bacterium; assembly: GCA_963677595.1. GTDB lineage: Bacteria > Spirochaetota > Spirochaetia > CAKZLE01 > CAKZLE01 > CAKZLE01. Next base: position 2,941,739 of record OY782041.1, on the reverse strand, counting down.
TCCCCTACAGGATACGGTGCATCTACCGGTGCGGTCACGAACGCCTGTTCAGGTTCTATGACCTTCAGGGCTTCATAGAAACCTCGCGGGATCTTCGGTGCAGAACTGACGGTAATATCAAAAGCAAAACGCCGTTTCCCTTTTTCCAGGATCAGGTCGACTTCCGCTCCACTGGAGGAGCGGTAGAAACTCGGCGAATAGCGTGGATACCGTTCTATGAGACTCGATAAGATGGCGGCTTCATAGCTGCTGCCAAGTCCCGGATGGCCCAACAGGTCATTGAACGTCTCGATCCCGAGCAGGCAGTGCGTGAGGCCGGTATCCCGGATATAGAGCTTGGGAGATTTGACCAGCCGCTTTTTCGTGTTGGTTACATACGGCTGCAGTCTCCTTATGATGAATGTCCCTTCAAGGATATCGAAATAGTTCCTGATCGTGGGGCCTGAACGTCCCATAGAAGCGGCGATGCTGCTGTAGTTCACGATACTCCCGTTGAGATGCGCAAGCATGGTCCAGAATCTGCGCAGAGTCTCTGCCGGTATCGTGATTCCCAGCTGCGGGATATCACGCTCGAGGAAGGTCCTGATATAGTTGATCCTCCAGTCAAAACTCAACTCCGTATCCAAACCGTAACTTACCGGATAGCCTCCCTGCAGCCACAGCCGATTGAAGTCCTCAATCTCTGAGATGGTGAATGGGCCGATCTCCACAAAAGAAATTCTCCCTGCCAGAGTCTCTGAACCCTGCCTGATCAGGTCCCGTGAAGCAGAACCCAGCAGCAGAAACTGACCCGGACGTTTCTGTGCATCGATATGGGAACGAAGTATATGAAAGAGATCAGGATACCGCTGGATCTCATCAAAACAGATCATATGGTGTTTGTTCGCTTCCAGGAATGCCAGTGGTTCCTGAAGCTTGGCAAAGTCCCTGGGATCTTCCAGGTCCAGGTAGACTGCATCCTGAACTGTCTCGATAACCTGTTTAGCTAAGGTGGATTTACCAACCTGCCTGGCCCCGAGCAGTGCTACTGCAGGAAAGGCTGAGAGATGCTTTAGAAGCACAGGTTCTTTCATTCTTGGAATATAAGTTTGCATATCTAAAGTCTATCATTAAAATTGCAAAGAAGATACAGAAAAACAGGTTTTTCACTGCCAGGCAAGCATCAATAATTCCCGGCATTGTGTTTCAATCCGTAACCATTTTTAGGTTATACTATTTCCACAGTAATGAACATGGAGGGCATCAATGATCACCAAGCTGGTAGTCAATAACTGGAAAAGTTATAAGGAAGGAACGCTCTATATTGATCCCCTGACTATCATGATTGGGACAAATGCTAGTATCATTCCATGTTTTCATTAGCAGCGCTGTGAATATTTTGGGAACCACAATCAAGCTTAAACTGCACGTTTGGTTTTTCGTTTTTTGTAAAATCTAGAAGAAAGAGATTCCATTTTTTCTTTTCTATCAAATACAATTTCTGGTTCTCTACCTGGTAACTGTTTTTGTATTTTTTCAAGAAAATCATTGTCTGCAAAAAAATATGTAAAGAGTGCAATTTCACCATGGGGCAAGGTGCAATGTAATTCGCAAACTATTCTCCCATTAGTTTTAATGAATTTTATTGATTCATAATTCTCTAAATATATATTTTCAACTAAGTTCTTTGGGGTTATAAGTGGTGAATATATCAGCTTATACATTTCCTTTTCTATTTGATTCATGTCCTTCCCCCTAATCTGATTCATTAAGATTTACTCTTCAATATAAGCTCTCAATACTTCTTCAACGATTTCAGTTCTTTGTGGTAGCAGTTTTAAAGCAATTTTACAATCATCGACAGTCCAATCGTCTCTACTTTTCCCTAATTCAAGCTTTAAATATAAATTATAATTCATTACAAGCATAGCATCATTCACAGCATCTTTAGATCTAATCCAGTTGAATTTCCCATTAAACAAATCACAACCAGCTATTGTTTTGCCTTTGAAATCAATATCTAAAGAGGTCAATAATCTTGGAACAATTTCCTCTTTAATTTTAACATCTATATCTTTTCTTGTATATTGATGGCTCAATCATAAATCTTGTGGGATTCTAGCAGCGATAGAGTTCCTGATGTAGGTCCTCCTACTAGCATCAAAGAGCTTGAGGAAGAAATAATCATCATCAGCATACCCATATCCTTGCCTTCGCAGGGTCTTGGTACGGTTATTGATACCTTCAATCTTTCCGGAAGAGATGGCAAAGGTCGCATGTGCGATGATGCCTTCGAAGTGGTTGTCAAGTAATCTTCTAAACCATCGCAGGTGGGTGTTCTTGGAGTCCCAGCACATATCCATGATTTCCGAGATAGCATTGGCCATGGATGGTTCATCGGTCATTTTGTAAGCCCCGCTGAGCTTCTCCTTGATCAAATCTAAGGTAAACAAGAGCTTATTCTGTCTGAGTAACTCCTCATATTTGTCCAGATGTCCACCTTTGAGGACATAGTGTTCCCTGCTGAATAGGGAGGAGCCTTTGTTGATGACCGATCCGGCATCTTCATCTTTTCTCGCAAGGGTTTGCTTCGAAGAGGCGAGGATGTACTTACACCCCTTAAGCGACTTGGCTCCCTCGAGGTCCCCCTCGGCAATCAGCCTCTTCTGTTCATCCTTGCGTATCTGCCCCACGACCTTGTCATTGAAGTTGCGGACGATATGAAAGTGGTCGAAAACAGGCTGTATGTGGGCACAGCGCTCCTCGAACACCTCCTGAAAATCGCTGTTCATGTCGCAGGCGACAGCTTCGACGCCATCCATCCAATCCTCACCGACATGGTCGATGAAGGCATGCACCGAGGCCTTCTTCTTCCCATGCGCCAACCACAGGATGTGCCCGCTTTCCATGTCGATGATCACCACCGCATACTTATGTCCCTTATGTAGCAGGAACTCATCGATACCCAGGATCCTGGCTTGCTTCTCTGGTTTGATCAGGCGCTTCCCGTCGATGGTGTACCGTTCCTTAAGTCGCTGCAGGTCAATATCCTTGACAGTGTTCTTCCCAAAACCAGTCAGGTATGCCACTTCCTTGTTCGTAAGGCCATAGGCAAGCAGGTCCCTCGTATAGGTCAACAATTCCTCGCTGATGCGGTGCCCCTGGGCCTGAAACGGTACCTCCTGCATCTGCGTCCTTCGGCATGATGGGCACAGGTATCTGAGCTTGGTGAACCGTAGACAGCTCATTCGATGCCCGAAGCAGAGGTGTCTGAGAGTGACTTCATAACGGTTATGGATGTGCATGGTATTCCCGCATTTGGGACAATGACATTGATCACTATTGCTTTCCAGTTGACCATACAGCAGATACATCTCTCTGTTCGTCGTGGTCTTTACAATTTCCGTCTTGTCATTGGTGAAGCCTATCAATCCTGAAGGTAACGTGATATATTGCATGCGGGGCTGTCTTCCTGTTTGTTTTGTGTCGTAACCTAACAATACAGGGATGGCCCCTTCTTATGCAATCGCAGCAGACTCTTTTTCCTCTTCTCCTATTCTTTGATACTCCATAACTTCATCCCACAGAAAAAGTGATTGATCCTAATTTTCTTCTCAGCCAAGAGAACAGCTTCTTTCATATCATACGTTCCGTTGGAAAACCATCTATCTGGAATATGAGCGAAGCACACTGAGATTTTCTTGATATACATTTTTTGAATCTACAACTACTTTTCATATGTTAAGTATAATACAACATAAGAAGCCTGTAAATATGAATTTTGGGAATGGTATTGGGTACGCTTTGAATTAAGTCTATCTCGTTTTATTGAAACAGTTTGGATTTTAATCTGTTAGCAGGGACAGCGTTACTGCCCATCAACTGGGATACGGTCTCATCGATCGTAAGAGTAAGCCTCATACTCATACGAATCTCCTAATATGTTCTGCAATGCACCACCAGAGAGAAGAAGGTGGTAACGCTATATCGCAACCAACCTCACTACCAGCCTGATCTCATCTGATAGGTTCTGCATCTCCCCTTCCTGATCCCTGTCCCAAGCAGCCTTCAGGTTGGCACGGAAGGAGTAATCGAAGAATAGCGAGCCTATCACCTTCCCCAGTGAACTGCAGTCCACATCCTCCTTGATCAGGCCTGCCTTCGCGATGTTCTCCAGCATCCCCGTGAAGAAACGGACCGGGGTGTTCAGCAGGTGGTTCTCGATGCTGTCCCGGGCAGAGGGATAGGTATACTGACTGATCATCAGCAGCCTCCAGGTCATCAGCACCTCTTCATCAGCCATGGAGAAGAAGCGTCTCGCACCCTCCATGAGGAAGCTGTGCAGGTCGAAGTCTTCCAGCGGCATAAAGTGTTCAGGGGGCGGGACCCTGAACCCCGGGATGATGAGTTTGGCTTCCAGCCGTTCCAGGATCTCTGCCAGCAGGGCTGACTTGTTCTTGTAATAGATGTAGAGGGTCGCTTCGTTCAAGCCAAGCGATCGCGTGATCGTCCTCACTGAAACAGCATCAAAACCTTTCTTGGAAAAGAGTTCCAGGGCTTTCCGGTAGAGTCGTTCTTTTGTCGGTGTCGGGTCCATCTCTGATTTTTTTGGTCTGCTCATAGGATGAGTATCTCAGAGTTCTCTAAAAAAATCAACATTTGTTTATTTTTTTATCTCCCAACTCTTGCAAATAACTAAACGGTCGTTTATATTACAGACACACCAGATCACAGGAGGGAGATCATGAGAGGGAAAAGGATAGGGATAAGCATCTGCATCATCGCCGTCGCATTCTTCACCGGCTGTTCGACGAACAAGTATACAGAAGAGTCTACAGACCTGTATGCCGATGATGAAGCACGGGCTGCAGCATACCGGAGCTACGACCAAGTCATGGGATTGTGGGAGACAGCCTACACCGAGGACTGGGTCGACACTGACTACGGGAGGACCCATATCATCATCGCAGGACCGGAGGATGCACAGCCGGTATTCCTGCTTCCGGGGCTCTTCGCGGATGCCACGATGTGGTACGCGAATGCCTCCGCACTGGCTGAGGAGTATCGAGTATACGCAGTCGACCTCCTCGTTTTCGGCGGGAAGGGAGAACCGTCTGACAGAAAGATCGCAGATATCACGGACTATGCCGCATGGTTTCAGGCCCTGCTGGACCAGTACGGCTATGACAGGACGGCAGTAGCAGGACTCTCCTACGGGAGCTGGTTATCACTGGCCCTGGCACGCGAGATACCGCAGGAGATCTCTGCCGTGATCATGCTTGACCCGTCGGAAACATTCATGAAGATGAGCGGGATCATGGCATGGCAGGGGTTCAGGTACTTCATGCTCTTCCCGAGCAGGGAGAAGTACCGCGAGTTCTTCAGCTGGATCGGGGGAGGCTTCGCTGATACTGAATCCGACATCTGGCTGGAGCACATGATCGATGTGATCGAGTACGGGACCGTCGGCATGATGGACGTGCCGCAGCACCGGGTCTACGCCCCGGAGGAGTTGACCATGGTAGACATGCCGGTACTGATCCTGGCGGGCGGCAAGCCGATCATCTACAAGGACCCGGGAGCATTCGCCCTCGCGGCAGGGAACGCCCTGCCCCATGCCCAGATAGCACTGGTCGAGGGGACGGGGCACAGCCTGAACGTGGAGAAGCCGGATGAGGTGAACAGCAGGATGCTCACGTTCCTGCGAGAGAACTATCACAGACAAGGAGGAGAGAGACTATGAGGACCTTGATCATCTATTATTCCTATACAGGAAACAACGCAGTATTGGCCGAGCAGGTCGCAGCGAGACTCAGGGCCGACACCTTCCGGCTGGTCGAGACGAAGGAGAGGACCGTCAAGCAGATCGTCCTCGATATGGTGTTCCACAGGAACGCTGCCGTACAGGCGATCCCTGAACAGGTAAAACAATACGACCTCGTACTGTTCATGGGGCCGGTCTGGATGTTCCATATCTGTTCCCCGCTCATGACCTGCATGAAGGCCATCAGGAAGCAGGTCGGCAGATATGCCTTCGTTGCCCTGAGCGGCGGGGCGCTCGGGCCGAACACGAAACCGGTCGGACAGCTCAAGAAGGTACTCGGGAAGGACCTGGCCCTGTTCCTCGACCTCCATATCGCACAATTCTGTAAGGTATCGGAAGCTGCCAAGGCCGATGAGACCAGCACATACTGCCTGAAGGAACACCCGGAGGACCTGGAACGACTTGCCGGGGTCATCCTGCCGGCGATCCAGGGGCTGGACCGCCAGACAGGCATAGCCGGTGAGCACATGCACCTTCAGGACAGGGCTTGAATTCAAACAAGTATCTGTTCAAGTACATCCCTCGTGACGTATACTTTCACATGAGGAGGAGTCGATGCCCCAGATATCATTGTATGTCGACAAAGAGACACTGAAGATGATCCAGGAGGCAGCTAATGCTGCTAAGACTTCAATCTCGAATTGGGTGGTGACGCAGCTTAGAGAAAAACTGGACTCATCCTATCCTGAGGGCTACCAGGAACTGTTCGGGTCGATAGAGGATAGAGATGTAAAAGAGCCGTAAGGTACCCGGCCTGCGGGTCACAGACTGGGTATCCTGAACTTCACTATCGTTACAGTGCCGGCCTGACCTGCTGTCGTGCGACCGTACGCTCACGCATCCTCGAGAAGACATCCACTCCCAGCTGGTCGTAGATGTCCAGCAGGTCTATTAAGACCCAGTTCTCCCGGATCAGGCCCTTCTCCTCCCGCCAGAAATCCAAACTCTTCATCGTGAGCTTCTTCCCCACAGGGGGCAGGCCCATCCAGCCGTCACCGCTGATGGTCATCTGCATGTTCGGCCAGCCGGTACAGGCAGCGTAATGGCCGTCCCCGAAGAAATGGTCATCGAGCCCGGTCGTATCCCCCCGGTCAGGCAGGGCCTTAAGGAAGGGGATCGAATGCCAGTTGGTGAACCCGCTGATCCTCCGGTTAGTCCCGATCCCTGCCGGACCGTACCAGGTCATCTTCGGGTGCCAGAACCGCTCCATCTCCATGACATCACGGGTCCCCTGGCTGGGATACCGGTTCATATGGGTCAGCATGTCGAGGATGAGGTCGCAGGAAGCCTTAGCCATGGCTTCATCGCGATCCCCGGCTTGCAGGCCGTTCTGTAGAGCCGGCGCCGGGCCGACCCAGTCCATACCAAGACTGGGAGCAAGAGGCCATGCATCCGCCTGCATCATGAAGTGGACCATGTCCCAGATCCCCTGGAACTCCACGACCTTCCCGGATTCGACCTTGAAGAACTCATGGTACCGCATCGCGATCGGGTGGCAGGTCGGCGGTATATCAAGCCAGGGCTGCTCGAAGACACCGATCCAGTAGCCGCAGCTGCCAACCCAGTCGACCCCCTTCGAGTCCCCGGCCACGTCGATGTAGTCACGCCGCTCGAGGTCGGGCATGGCGGTGAGCATCGGACAGAATACCGCCTCATAATACGCCTCAGGCCCGATGATATCCCCGAAGGGTGAGCACATATGGAAAATACAGTCCTCAGAGAAGACCTCCTTCATGACGGTGAGGAGCTTCGTTGGTTCCAAGTCATACAAGGCTGCCCGATATCGTGCAATGAGTCTCTTATTCCTGTCGTGTACACTATTCATGATCATCTCCTGCCAATCGTATCATTCAGCCGTCAGCGTCTGCCGTATCTGCCGTTCGCTGTTGTTGGTGATCTCCTGCGAGATCTTCCATGACCCATCAACCTCCCTGAGTTTCATGTAACTCATGCAGAGACACTCGTCCCCCAGGCTCTTGCCCGTAGGGGGCCCGTAGATGCTTGTCCCGGTATTGGTACCGGAGAAGTTTACCCGCCTGAAGGCCTTGAACCCCTTTTCATCCTGCTGCACGATGATGTTCCTCACCTCAGCCCGCAGGTCGGGGAATGCCGTGCAGAACTGCATGATGTCATAGGAGACCTCATCGGGCCCTTTCAGGTTGATCCTGCTCTGGAGTACCACGTCTGCATCATCGGCATAATAGTCATAGACCTTCCCGATCATCTTTTGGTCATAGATCAGCTCGGTCACCAGGCTGATATACTCTTTCACATCGTTAGCTGTCTTGATCTCAAGGTCATCAAGCCGCCTCGAGACCTGGAGTATCCTGTCTATGGGGTTCTCACGCATCGACTGCCTCCTCTTCTCCCGTTTCTTTCAATTCCGTGTCAACCCTCGACCCGTCGAGCGTGTCGGTGATCCCCAGCAGGTAGTCATCGTAGAACTCAGAATCGCCTACCCACTCTCTGGTGATCATCCACCTGCCGTCGACCTTCTCCACGAAGCATTCGCAGATCCCGTACTTCGGGAACGGATCGTCATAGTTCCTTCCTGACGGCTCCCCTGCCCGGGAATACCCGCTGAAGGTCCCGTGGTTCACTGTCAGCTGCGCGAAGGAGTACCCGTCCTCGGGATTCCCCTCAGCGAAGATGTCGAGGAACTCATACTGCAGGTCGGGGACTGTCGTCAGCAGCTGCATCGAGCGGCCGAAGATGTTCGTCAGCCCCTGTATCTTGACCCCGCTCGAACGGTTCATGACGATATCATCGTCATAACAGTCATAGATCCGCCCGATCATCTTGTAGTCATGTATGAGCTGGGTGTATTTCTCGAAGTATTCTGCTACCTCATCGGTATCCCTGAACTCACAGGTATTCACGAACGCTTCCCATTCCTTCCGTTTGTCTCTTGTTTCATTATCCATACGATCTTCCTGCTATGTTTTGGTATCTCTACGGCAAAAGCCGGCACATCCTATCCCAGCCGGGGGTTGAAGATAGCGGCTGTCCGCTCGAAGATGTCGAGGCCCTGCTGTTTCAGCCACCAGGGCAAGTCGATGAACACCCAGTTCTCTGAGAGCTTGTCGCCCCTCCGGCAATAGACATCCACGACCTGCATCTCCGCAGCGACGGCGCTGCCCCCGGGAAGTCCGAGGAAACCGCCGACCGGCCTGTTGACCAGGTTCGGCCAGCCGAAGAAACAGGCGAAGTCCCCTTCTGCGAACCTGCAGCGGTGGCCGAGGAACTTCTTCCCCTCGAGGCTGCTCCTGAAGGGCAGCTGGTGCTGCCTCTGGTAGCGGGGGATCGTGTAACTGGCACCGATCCCAGCCGGACCGTACCAGATCATGTCATCCGTCCAGGTCCGTTCCAGCACTTCTGGGGCACAGCCCATGGAGCCGCTCTCATTCAGGTCCGAGAGGTCCTGCACCATCTGGTTCACCAGTCCAAGGGTCTTCTCCCCATCCTGCGGCGGGGCATCCTCGAACAGGAGCCCGTCATGCCCTCTCGGCCCCGGATAGATGAAGTACTGCCCGGTAGCCGGGGGAAGCGGATAGACACCCGCCTGCCCCATGAACCCGATGAGGTCGACGAACAGGCCGGTCTCCGTAATCTTCCCATCCTCGACACGGTTGAATTCCGCATACCGGAGACTCACCATCTTCCCTGTGGGCCTGATCCCGAGCCACTCCCGGTCGAAGAGCCCCATGAAGTGGCCCATACTCATGACCCAGGTTCCCTCTGAGATCTCATTGTCACCGGCGATGAAGATATCTTGCCTCCGCTGTATATGGGATACCGCCTTCAGCAGCGGAGCCCAGAACACCTGCACAGCCGATGCCGCATCCGGCTGCTCCCGGAAGGGGTAGACCCCTCTCCAGGAATAGTTCTCATGCGTATATGATTCGATCACTTCCAGTACGCTGTCAACTGACGCTTGCTCCAGGTCATTGAAGTACGCCCGGACGATCTTCTTCGCCTCTGTGAATCTGCCCATAGGACAATCTCCTTTATATCTCTTCCTCACGTCTGTCCTAGTATCACTATACGACAGGTTCAGGGAAAACTCAATAATAAAATTCAATTTTTAGCGTACAGATTATATTACAGTTTATTACAGTAAAGATACAATAAAACCCACATTCATGAAGATAATTTCAGTTAATTCCTACATACCGGTAATGATCCTGCACGTACTGCTACCGATTTTATATTAGTAATTTGTTTATATTTCGAAAGTTATATATGTTTGCACACTGCTTGCTATCAAGTTTACGGTTTATACTATCTGTCAGATGTGTAAACCTTGTAATATACGATGTGTAGTACAATTTTATGAATTTATGTATTTTTTATTTGACGTAAGCTTACAACAGTGGTAGCATGGATACATGAACTGACCACGTTGTCAGTCACGCAAAGGGGGAATTATGAACAGAAGAATCGTTGTATTGATGATCATGGTATGTCTGATACCGTCCATGGCGCTCTTCGCCGGCGGGGCACAGGAACCGGCTGCTGTAGAGGAGAGTGCCATCACGGTACCTGCGAAGGCCACGACGGTAGACATGATCGGCTGGAGATACCCGATCACTGAGTTCTATGCTGGGGAACTCGAGAAGAGCAACTCGGTGAAGAATCTCCAGGTCAATGTCCAGCTGCTGGACTCCGGCTCTGCCAAGGAGCAGATGAGGCTCGCCCTCTCGGGCGGGGGTACCTCCCCGTACGAGATCGTCCATGCGGACGACGCACTGGTGATCGAACTCGCTTCAGAAGGCTGGCTCATGCCGCTGAACGACCTGATCGATACCTATTCCACCAAGTACGACCTCGGCGATATCTCGGATGCCATGTATGAGCTCGGCTCCTATGAAGGCAATATCTATGGGATCCCCATCATCGCAAACTCGATGAACTACTTCTACAATATGGAGCTCTTTGACAAATACGGTCTGGAAGTGCCTGACACCTACGATGACGTCATCGCCACGGCCAAGGTCCTGAAGGCTGAGGGGAGCATAGACCTCCCCTTCACCATCAACCTGCATGCAGGCTGGGCCTGGAGGGTCGAGTTCCACAACTTCCTGAAGGCTGCAGGCGGGGATTGGCTCAATGCGGACAACACCCCTGCCTTCAACAGCCCTGCAGGCGTCCTGGCAGTCGAGAAGATGCTGGAAGTCTATGAGGCATGCATGGGCGATGTCGGCCTGACCTGGAGTATCGATGACTCGGAGATCGGCATGGAGACCGGGACCCTGGCCTCCTGCATGACCTGGACCTCCAGGGCTGCGAACATGGACGACCCGGAGAAGTCCCTCTATGTAGGGAAGATCGGGTTCGCCCCGGCACCGAGAGTCGTGGAGGGAGGGCCCCATGCAGGACCTGCTGCTGCTGACTTCTACTGCATCCCGGCGAACGTCGACGTGGACGAAGAGCTGATCTTCCAGGTCATCATGGAAGCTGCTGACCTCGAGAGCCAGATGGCCGCTGCCGACTACGGCATGGTCACCAGGAGTGCCGTGGCAGAAGCCGGTGCAGGCGGAAGGTATCTTGCCGCAGCCCAGGAGACTATCGCCAACGGTGCATCCAACTACGGGACCAACCCGGCAGGCAAGCTTGCACGGACGGCCATAGAGAACGTGCTTCCGACCGTAGTGAACGGCGATAAGAGCGTGCAGGAGGTCCTTGACGAGGCCGCAGCCCTCTATGTCGAGGAAGCGACCAAGCAGGGCTACCTCTAGGGATCCCAGTACTCCAAGATAAAAAGATTATGAGATGAGCCTGATTCCTGGTACCATGAAGGATCAGGCTCATTTTTCAAGACAAGTAAGGTAGTTTGCTATGAATGATAAGACGTTTTTCGGATTCGTGAGTCCCTCGGTGACCATCATGATCCTGCTCATGGTCCTGCCGCTGATCACGGCGGTGGTCCTTGGTTTCAACTTCGTGACCTATTCGAACCTTGAGGACCCGCAGTTCGTGGGACTCCAGAACTATACCGAGATGCTGAGCGACCCTGACTTCTGGGCATCCTTCAAGTTCACGTTCATCTACATCGTGACCGTCGTCCCGATCTCGATGCTCCTGGGGTTCGCGATCGCCCTGCTCCTTGACCAGGTGACGGCCTTCAGGGGCGTCTTCATAGCGGCTGCGCTGATCCCGCACATCATCACGCCGGTAGTCGGCTCCCTGATGTTCCGGACGATGTTCGACCGATCAGGGCTCTACTGGTACCTGTTGAGGGTCCTCTTCGACTACGACTTCACCATGACCACGACCACCGTGCGGCTGCTGATCATCGGCCAGGGGATCTGGCAGGTGACGCCGTTCGCCATGATCACCCTCTTCGCCGGACTGCAGACCCTGCCGAAACAGCTCATGGAGGCTGCGACAGTGGACGGCGCCGGCCGGATCGGCAAGCTCTGGCATATCATCCTGCCCCACCTGCGGAGCCTGTTCCTCTTCATCAGCCTGATGGGCGTGATGGATGCCTACCGGGTATTGGACCAGGTGCTGGTCATCACCAAGCAGAACCCGCTGTTCCGCGCAGATACGGTCATGTACTATAACTACAAGGTAGCCGTCATGTTCGGCCGGCTCGGGAAGGCCAATGCCATGTCGATCCTCACCGTCATCGGGATCTTCGTGGTACTCATCCCCTTCCTGAGGATCACCTACAAACAGCAGATGGAGAGCAGATAATGGAAAAAGTGAAGAACCCTATCGGAAGGATCCTGATATACCTGGCCCTGATGCTGCTGGTCGTCTACAGCGTGATGCCCTTCGTCTGGAGCCTGCTCACCTCGATCAAGTTCCCTGTGGAGGCTAACAACCCGAGACCGAAGCTGTGGGGCTTCAAGCCCACCATGGGCAACTACTCGAAACTCTGGCTCTATATGGAAGGGTCCGAGTTCCTCCCCTATGCCATAGCGATCCTGGTGATCATGGCACTCATCGTCATCTTCGCCGTCCTCTCCGTGAAATATGAGTGGCTCTCAAAGCCGAAGACCAATATGATCGCAGCAGCTGCCATCCTCCTGGTCCTGCTGCTCCTGCCCCGGTTCGCAAGCATGTCGAAATTCTACAACTACTTCCTCAACTCGCTCATCGTCACGGTAGGAACCCTGGTCGTATCGATCACCATCGGCTGTATCGGCGGCTACGCACTGGCGCGCTACAGCAAGATCTGGGGCGTTGTCATCCTGATCGCCGCCCTCGGGTTCCGCGCACTGCCGAGGATGGCTTTCAGCCTTCCCTACTACTACCTCGGGCAGATGACCCACCTCTATGACACCCGATTCCTCCTGATCATCGTCATGGTCGCGATCAACCAGCCGTTCACCATCTGGATGCTGAGATCCTTCTTCATGGATATACCGAAGGAGATCGAGGAGGCAGCCATGATCGACGGGGCGGGACGGCTCGAATCCTTCTTCCGGGTCATCATCCCCATCGCCTGGCCGGGGATCATCACTACCAGCCTATTCACCCTGCTGCTTGCCTACAACGAGTTCCTCATGCCGAAGCTCCTGACCCAGGCCAACTGGACACTGCCGGTTGCCATCGCTTCGTATACCAGCGGTGAGGATGCGGCGTACCGGGCGATCGCCGCAGCGGCCTCGGTATCGATCACGATCCCGATCATCATCGTCATCATCTTCTTCCAGAAGTACCTGGTGAAGGGCCTTGCCTTCGGGGCGGTCAAGGGCTGATGTGTAACTCCCGTCACTTCTGTCGATTCCTGATTGACTAATGGCTCGATTACGGTAGAATGATTGTAAGCTTACGTAAGGAAACCATATGAACGATCTTGAGAAGAAACCCAGAATGACGCTCCAGGAACAGATCGCGGAGGATCTCGAGAACCAGATCCTGTCAGGGGAACTGAAGGTCGGGGACCGCCTCCCCTCGATGCGGGATCTCGGCAGAATGTACGAGGTGAGCCACGAGACCGGCAAGGGGGCGATCCTGATCCTCCAGGGGAAGGGACTCGTAGAGATCCTGCCGAGCAAGGGAGCCTTCGTCATCGAGAACCAGGAGGTGAAGACCCCGTCGTACGGCCTGATCGGCGTCGTGATCGACAACGGTGAGGGGACGACACCGAAGGAACAGCTGCATACGCTGTTCGGGAACATCCTCACCTCCGTCCATGACCAGGCCGATGATTACGGCTGGCATCCCGTCTCACGGTATGTGAGCTACCACGATCCCCAGAGCAGGACCCAGTATGAGGAGATGCTCGGGAAGATCGACGGGCTCATCATCGTCAACCTCATCGACCCCGAACTGATCCGCATGGCACAGGACCACCATATACCGGTCGTGGCACTGCTGCCTGCAGCCCTCGATGATGCAGTCGATGTCGTTGGGATCGATTATCTGAGGACCTACTTCCTCGAGACGAACAGCCTGATCGAGAGGGGCTGCCGCCGCCTGACCTATATGGACAACCCGAAGCCCTTCGATGCTGCCAGCAAGCGCTGGCAGGGAGTGGAACTGGCAGTCCAGCAGGCCGGGAATGAGATCGCGCTGGACAGGATCGAGGCGACGGCGTGGACGATGGAGTGCTACCAGGAAGCTGTGGCTTCCTGGCTCGCAGCCGGGAATACCACGGACATCATCATCTGCGCAAACGACAACATGGCAGTCGCGGCACTCAACGAACTGCAGCGTGCAGGTATCCGGTGCCCTGAAGAGGTCATGGTCCTCGGCAGCAGGAACACCTCCGTTTGCGACCTGACCTTCCCGACCCTCTCCAGCATCGACTACCACTATGCGAAACTCGTCGGACTCGCCCTGAAACGGCTGAGTGAACGCCTCCAGGCCAGGGATGATATCTTCCAGCGGACCTATATCAACGGGAAGATCGCCTACCGGGGATCGACCCCCGCCAAGGCCTAGGTCACATACAGGAGGTCCCATGGCAAAACACCGTATATTCACCACGAAGTTCTCTGCTATCTACCCCCTCTACATCGCCAAGGCGGAGCGGAAGGGTCGGACGAAGGAGGAGGTCGATGAGATCATCTGCTGGCTCTTCGGCTACACCCCCGAAGGGTTGGAGAAGCAGCTCTCACTCGGGACGGACTTCGAGACCTTCATCTCCCAAAGTCCTGCACCCAACCCTGCGAGGTCCCTGATCACCGGGGTGGTCTGCGGCATCAGGGTCGAGGAGATCGAGGACCCCGTGATGCGGGAGATCCGGTACCTCGACAAGCTCATCGACGAGCTGGCACGGGGGAAGAAGCTGGAGAAGATCCTGAGGAAGGGAACGGTATGAACCCAGTCGATACCTACATACAGGCCCAGCCGGAAGCTGTCCAGCCCATCCTCAAGAAGGTTCGGGAGATCATCAGGGAGTGCGCACCTGAGGCAGAAGAGAACATCTCCTACGGCATGCCCGCCTACAAGCTCCGCGGCAGGCCCCTGGTCTATTTCGCGGCTCAGAAGAAGCACCTTGGCTTCTATGCCACCCCCACAGGCCATGAGGCCTTTGTTGAGAAGCTGTCTGCCTATAAGCAGGGAAAGGGCTCGGTGCAGTTCCCCTACTCCCAGCCGGTCCCCTATGGGCTGATCAGGGAGATCGTTGCATTCCGGGTCTCCGAGAATACCGATGATGACGTGAAGTGAGTCCTGGTCCTTCCCGATAGTTCCGCAGTTCTGCAGCCTCATAAGCTCCTATCCCATCTATACCCTTCACGTCATACGATCCCGGTATCAAGACATCAGGTCTTTCCTTCACAAGACCATGTCAGGATCTGGGAGATCATGTCCAATACATTACTAATCGCCGAAATATATATCCATGCCAACCATTGTAGTTCATGATGAGCAGTAGTAGACTGTTACTAGGGATCAGACAGCCTATCCCGCACGTTCAGTCAAATGCCTAGTCCAACCGGGTATCCTGTCTTAGAACCTGAGGAGGAACAGTGCAGGAACACTCGGTTCGATCGACATCTAAAAAAAATGCAATACAGCATGTCCTGCTGATCACCATATTCCTGCTAGTAAGTACCAGCCTCTTAGTCTGCACCTTGGATCCTCCTGTGGAGTCATTTACCATACACTATGAACTGGATGGCGGGACCAACGGTACAAACCCTGCAACCTATACATCCGAGGACGACCTCATCACCCTGACTGACCCGGTCAAGACAGGCTATGACTTTATCGGCTGGTACAGCGATGCAGGATTCACCACAGAAGCATCAACGATCCCCTCCGGTTCGACCGGGAACAGGGTCTTCTATGCGAAATGGCTGGTAGCCCCGTTCATGATCACGTACATCATGGATGAAGGGGTCAACAGTGTAAACAACCCCAACAGTTTCACTATCGAGGATGGTACCATCACATTCATCGATCCTGTCAAGGACGGCTATGACTTTGCCGGCTGGTATAGTGATGCGGGATTCACGGTACCATCCCCGACGATCCCGGAAGGGACCCTCATCGATCAGGTCATCTATGCCAAATGGGTCATTGAGACCTATACGATCACCTACATGCTCTCCGGCGGCACCAATGGTGTGAATCCGTTAACATATACGATCCTCGATGAGCTCATAACTCTCAATCCACCGACAAAGAGCGAGAGTTATTTTATCGGCTGGTACAGTGATGCTGAATACACTACAGAGTCAGATACGATACTTGAGGGCTCAACAGGCACCAGGACCTTCTATGCCAGGTGGATGGATTATGTGAAGCTCCTGGCTGCTGATGGAGCTTCTCTTGATTACTTTGGCCAGTATACTGCAATCAACGGAGATTATGCGGTGATCAGTGCCTGGGGTGATGATGATCATGGGGACAGTTCGGGCAGTGCCTATATCTTCCATCGGGAAGAGGATGGGAGTTGGGATACCGGTACGAACATATCAGCTTCTGATGGTACTGAAAATGATGCCTTCGGTCTGTCAGTTGCCATCAGCGAGGAAGATGTCATCGTGGGAGCTCCCTGGGATGATGCGAACGGCGACACTGCAGGATCTGCCTATATCTTCCATCGGAATGGAGACGGGAACTGGGATGACGGAACACGCATCATTTCCGGTGATATCGCTGCCGGTGACGAGTTCGGCTATTCCGTCGGGATAAGCGGTGATTATGCCGTAGTCGGAGCGCCCGTTTACCCCAGTGGATTCACACCAGCTTCAGGAAGCGTCTATCTGTTCCATCGGGATACAGCAGGCAATTGGTCAGAACAGACGAAGCTGGTACCCGATGATGGTGCTGAAGGGGACAGATTCGGTCATTCGGTCAGTATAAGCGGTGATTGTCTGGCAGTCGGAGCCGTCCGCGATGATACTGAAAATGGAGTGGATTCGGGAAGTGCCTATATCTATGACAGGGATCTCAGCGGGACCTGGAACCTGAACTCAAACATAAGCGCTTCTGACGGGGAAGGATATGATTACTTCAGCACCTCTATCGCAATAGAAGGAGATACGCTCATCGCAGGATCCCCTCTCACCAGTGATGGAGGGTATTCAAGAGGAAGTGCGTATATATACAGGAGAATCGGTGGTATCTGGGATTCCGAAATCAAGCTGACTGCCCATGATGCAGTCGACTATGATAGATTCGGAGAATCAGTATCAATCAACGGGAATCTGGCTGTCGTGGGAGCAAAGTACGATGGTGATCATGGGGCAGGTTCAGGAAGCGCGTATATATTCCAGCAAGACGATAGTGGGAACTGGGATACAGGAACAAAGATCACGGCTCCAGACGGCGCTGCCGAAGACTATTTTGGGGCTTCAGTCTCTCTCAGCGGGAACCAGGTACTTTGCGGGTCCTTTTTTGATGATGACAACGGAATGGATTCGGGAAGTGCCCATATATTCACTTTTGATGAGGTTGATTAACGAGAGCACAGTTCTGCTCGGCTTTAGCCCCTGCGGTAGCCCCCTGGTCTATTTCGCGGCACAGAAGAAGCACCTCGGCTTCTATGCCACCCCCACAGGCCATGAGGCCTTTGTTGAGAGGCTGTCTGCCTATAAGCAGGGAAAGGGCTCGGTGCAGTTCCCCTACTCCAAGCCAGTCCCCTATGGGCTGATCAGGGAGATCGTTGCATTCAGGGTCCAGGAGAACAGCCAAAACTCTAGGAAATGAGCACCAGTCATGTCGAGACTGTGATAGAATGACTTATGAGAGTATTCGTAGCAGGGGCAAGCGGGGCGACCGGAAGGCTCGTCGTCTAGCAGCTGGCAGATAACGGCATACAGGTACGGGCCATCATACGGGAGCGCAGTTCCATCCCGGAACCCTTCGAGGAAAACCCGAACATCGAGGTCCTGCGGGGAAGTATCGACACCTATGGGACCGAACGGATCGGGGAGCTCATCGCTGACTGTGATGCGGTCGTCTGCTGCCTCGGTCATACCATCGACCCCAGGGGCATCTTCGGCCCCCCGTACAACCTGGTGACCCACCTGGTGCGAAGGGTCGCACAAGCGGCAGAACGCTCGGGGGGTATGAAGAAGTTCATCCTCATGAGCACCACCGCATACACGACCGAGACTGAGAAAGAGACCCAGGCACGCAAGACCTCCATCGTCCTCTCCATCCTGAAGCTGTTCCTCCCGCCCCACCGGGACAACATGCACGCCGCTGACTTCCTCATCCGGGACCTTAGGGCTTCCCCATACCTTGAATGGACGGCAGTACGGCCTGATACGCTCATCGATGAGGACGTTGTCAAGACCTATGATGTGTGTGAACACAGGCAGCGGGACCCGCTCTCGAACCCGGGAAAGACCAGCAGGATCTAGGTCGCCCATTTCATGGCATCCCTGCTGCTCGATGACACGCTCTGGAAGCAGTGGAGGTACTGCACCCCGGTCGTCTACAATCGGGAGGAATAAGATGATACATGACCAAACAGCCTATAATGAAGCCGAACTCCTGATCGACCTCATCAATGCATATGAACGAAGAACCTACCAGATAGAGCTGCCAGGGACAGGATCAAGTCAGAAGACTGTTCTGCCTCTGATGCACTGACAGTTTCAGATTCCGATACTCCTGCAGCTCATGCGCCTGATGAGCTTCTGGGTAACCTTCAGGACACTGGCAGGATCGCTGCCGTTGGAGACCTTGTTATGGATCATCTCCGCGGTGAGGCGTCCCATGAGGGTGAAGTCTATGCTCATCGTCGTGATGGCCGGGATGAAGGGCTCATCGTAGTTGAGCACGTCACCCGGGGTCAGCAGCGAGATCTCCTCAGGCACCCTGATCCCCTGCTCCTGGAGGATCGTCATGATCTTCGCGCCGAGGTAGTCGTCTATGGCGAAGATGGCCGTAGGCTTCGGCTCCTGGCGCAGGAGCTGCAGCACCTTCTGGCGAATATCGCGCATGTTGTTGAAGTCGCAGGTCACCCGGTGCTCCGCAGGATAGGCCAGGTGAAACTCGTCGATGGCTTTCTGGAACCCGATGAACCGGTCGGTGACGATCGAGTTGACCAGGGGGATCTCATAATCAATATAGGCGATCTGCTCATGGCCGAGCTCGATGAGGTGTCTCGTGCCTTCGTAGGCTCCCTGGAAGTCATCGACACTGATGCAGTTGAACTCATACTCATAGTTGTTGTTCAGCACGATCACCACAGGGATACCCTGCTCCTCGAGACTCCGGAAGAGCTCCCGGTCCCCGAAGTAGATCGATACCACCGCATCGATGTCGAGCTGCCTGACCTTCCCCAGTACCTCGTCAGGCTCGATGCCGGCAGTGACAGGGATGATCGAGATCACGTAGCCGAGCCCCTGGAGGATATGGTCCATCTCGGTGATCACCTGGGTGAGCATGTGCCAGGTCCAGGACCAGGAGGAGTCGGTGAAGGCGATGACGCCCACCCGCTTGTGGTGGACCGGCTTCTTCACCTTCGGGGCACCCTTCCGCTCGTAGCCGAGCTCCCTCGCGACCTCTGCCACACGCTGCTTCACCTCGTCGGAGATCCTCCCCTTCCCGGAGAGGGCCATCGACGCGGTGGTCAGGGATACCTCGGCTTTCGATGCCACATCCTGGAGTTTTGCTGCTGGTTTTCGTGCTGTCTTTTTCATGTATAGTATTTTACCATTTTATCAGCAGTTGTCCACTAATATTTTTAAATTTTATCAAAATTTTACCACATTACCCCCTGTTTTACCGCCATTTTGCCATATATATGTTGTAACTTCTTGCTATTTTTATAAAATTTTAAGTTGACAACGCTAAAATGTGTGCTAAAATCATGATTACCAACAACAGTTTTACCAACATACTTTATCATCAATTTTATCGAGGCGGATATGAAACGACACGGACAGCTGATCGGGATCGGGGAAGAGCAGATCGAGACATACGAGGCATACCATGCAGCAGTATGGCCGGAAGTGCTGCGATGATCACCGAGTGCAACATCCACAACTACTCCATCTACCGGTTCGGCGGGCTGCTCTTCTCCTACTACGAGTATACCGGGACCGACTATGATGCCGACATGGCGAAGATGGCTGCCGATGAGATGACCCAGAAGTGGTGGGCGGTACAGAAACCACTGCAGACCCCGCTCCCCGAACGTGCGAAAGGGGAATGGTGGGCCGAGATGAAGGAAGTATTCCATCAGGATTAAGGCTGGAACACAGCTTTAACATACAAGAGAAACGATAAAAGGAGTTTTGTAATGAGAAGATTCGTATTGACACTCTGTCTGGTAAGCGTGCTGCTCACAGCGGCAGGAAGCCTCTTCGCTGCAGGCCAGCAGGAAGACGGGAAGATCGAGATCGGGGCTATCCTGCTCGACACCAAGCATGAGTGGTTCGCTGAAGTGATCGAAGGAATGAAGAAAGCAGGGACAGACCTCGGTGTCGACGTCATGATCATGAGCTCTGACTCTGACGTGGCAAAAGAGGCAAACCTCATCGACAACTTCATCGCCCAGCAGGTTGATGCCATCAGTATCTCACCCCAGAGTGACCAGGCTTCCGTCCCGGCATTCGAGCGGGCAGTAGCTGCGGACATCCCCGTGATCACCTGGAACTCGAAAGTCGACTCACCCGAGTCAAAGTACTTCATTGGTGTAGACAACTATGACCTCGGTGCCCAGACTGGTGAGTATGCCGCACAGTTCATCGAAGAGAAGATGGGCGGAAAGGCTAACATCGCAGTCATCGGGACTTCAAAATACTCAGTAGGTATCGACCGTGTGAACGGTTTCAAGGACAAAGTCGCTGCAGCAGCAGGTGCGACCATCGTCGCAGAGCAGGACGCAGAGTACAAGGAACTCGGTCTCTCCGTGACAGAGAGCATCCTCGAGGCTCATCCTGAAGTCGACCTCATCTGGTGCTGGAACCAGGGAGCACTCCTCGGGTCACTCGCAGCGCTCAACGGGAAGGGAGAGACAGACATCGTCCTGATGGGAACCGACATGAGTATCGACATCGCACGAAGCATGCTCGAAGATAACGCATTCCTCTATGCCGTCACCACACAGCAGCCCTTCGAGATCGGTTATACCTCGATCTCCAACGCAGTGGACGTAGTCAAGACCGGTTCGACGGACAATGAGGTCCTCATCCCCCTGAAGACCTACACCCTCGACGATGCCGCAGAAGTCCAGAAGTACCTGGATGACAGGGCATACCTGATCAAGTAGTAATACGAACCTATGAGATAGAGCTGCATGGGGGAGGGATGCCCTCCCCTGTGCAGATCGCAGTGTTGAATGGAGATAACCCCCATGCAGTATATGCTAGAAGTAAAGAAGATGGTCAAGCATTTCGGCGGGATCCAGGCCCTCAAGGGCGTCGATTTCCAGCTGAAGCCAGGTGAGGTGCATGCCCTCGTCGGAGCCAACGGGGCCGGCAAGAGCACGCTGATCAAGATCATCACCGGTGCATACAGGCCCGACCCGGGCTGCGGTGAGATCATCTTCCAGGGAGAGACGGTAGAGATCCACAACCCTATCCAGGCCCGGCACCTGGGTATCAGTGCGGTCTACCAGGAGTTCAGCCTGGTGAACAGCCTCAGTGTGGCTGAGAACCTCCAGATGGGCAGACTGACGAAGAAAGGTCCTTTCGTTGACTGGAAGACGATCAACGAAGAGGCACGGGAGGTCCTCTCGATGATGGATACCGTCATCGAACCGAAGACCCTCGTGAAGAACCTCAGTGTCGCGCAGCGGCAGCTCGTCGAGATCGCGAAGGCGATCAGCTACGATGCGAAGGTCTTCATCATGGATGAGCCTACCGCATCGCTCACCGACAATGACATCGATAACATGTTCACCGTCATCAAGAAGCTGGTGGCCAAGGGCATGAGCATCATCTATGTTTCCCACCGGCTCGAGGAGCTCCCGATCATCGCTGATCGCGTAACGATCTTCCGTGATGGACAGAACGTGACGACCCTCGACATCGCCGATGCACCGAAACCGGTCATCATCAACCATATGGTCGGGAAGGCACTCGAGCACACCCCGAAGGAGGCCAAGGAGCAGGGACCTGTCATGATGCAGGTACGGGATTTCACCTCGAACGGTAAGTTCAGGGACATCAGCTTCGACCTCCACCAGGGTGAGATCCTCGGCCTTGCAGGCCTCGCTGGTGCCGGCCGGACCGAGCTCGCCCGGGCGCTCTTCGGGGCGGACCCGCACACCTCAGGCGAGATCACGATCCACGGAAAGACGGTGGAGATCACCTCCCCGAAAGCCGCGAAAGACAACAAGATGGCCTTCGTCACCGAGGACCGGAAGGAGGAGGGACTCATCCTCCGCCACTCCCTCGCGGAGAACATCACCCTCCCGGTACTGAAACAAGTCACGAGAACCGGCCTGATCCGCAGGGGGTTGGAGAAGCCCCTGGTCACCAGGCTGCTCAAGGACCTCCATGTGAAAGCCGCAGGCGGTCACCAGGCTGCCCGCGCCCTGAGCGGCGGGAACCAGCAGAAGGTGGTCATCGCCAAATGGATGGCAACCAAACCCGATATCCTGATCATGGATGAACCCACCCGCGGGATCGATGTCGGGTCCAAGGGACAGATATACTCCCTCCTCAACGAGCTTGCGGAAGAGGGACTCGGGATCATCCTCATCTCCTCGGAGATACCGGAGATCCTCGAGATGAGCGACAGGATTCTCGTCATGAGCAACGGGAAGATCACCGCTGAATTCGCCTCTGCTGCAGAGGTGACACAGGATATGATCCTGCACCACGCAACCGAAGATACCGGTTCAAACACAGACGTAGGAGTACAGTCGTGAACGATACGATACAGAAAAAGCAGTTTTCACTGAAACTATTCCTTATAGAGTATGCTCTCTATGTAGCCCTCGTTGGCATGATCATCTTCCTGAGCATCGCGACGCCGAAGTTCTTCACGTCATCAAACATCGTGAACGTCCTGCGGCAGATCTCGATCCAGGCGATCATCGCCATCGGCATGACCATGGCGATCATCCTCGCCCAGATGGACCTGAGTGTCGGGGCCGTCGTCGCCTTCGCATCGGTGCTCAACGCACTGCTGCTCAAGGCCGGCATCCCGCTGCCGATAGCGATCATCCTGACCCTCGCGATCAGCTCCCTGTGGGGCTTCTTGAGCGGGGTCATCATCGCCTACTTCAAGCTCCATGCCTTCCTTGTCACATTAGCCATGCTGACACTCATCAGGGGTATCACCTACACCATGACCGGCGGGTACCCGGTCGGCGGGCTGCCCAAGTCCTTCTTCCCCATCGGGGCAGGACACCTGGCAGGCATCCCCTACCCGGTCATCTACATGATCGTCCTCTATGCACTGGGCTACATCCTGCTCAACCACACCCCCTTCGGCCGGTCGGTCTACTCGATCGGCGGCAACGAGGATGCAGCACGGCTCTCGGGCATCAGGATCTTCTCGGTGAAGGTACTGGTCTTCGTGGCCACGGCAGCCCTCTCGGCTGTCGGGGGGATCATCCTCTCCTCTCGCCTCATGGCTGGTTCTCCCGAGGTCGGTACCGGCTGGGAACTGGACATCATCGCGGCGGTAGTCATCGGCGGTACGTCGATCTCCGGTGGTGAGGGAAAGCTCACGGGAACCCTCGTCGGTATGCTCTTCGTCGGTATCCTGACCAACGGCATGATCCTGTTGGGAGTCACTCCCTACATGCAGCAGGTTGTACGCGGACTCGTGATCCTGCTGGCCGTCATCCTCAACAGTCTCCAGGACCGAAAGGAGTAGCGGCATGACAAAGAAAGAACGATTCTTCGCGACGATCGAACGGAAATCTGTGGACCACCCCGCAGCCTGGCTCGGCGAGCCGGTACCTGCAGCGGTCCCTGGACTCCATGAGTACTATAAGGTAGACAATGAGCTGGACCTGAAGGCTGCCATCGGCGACGATGTCTTCAGCGTGAACGTCCCCTACCATACGACTGACAGTGACCATATCGCGACGGCGATGAACTTCGCAAAGGTCGATGAGCACGGGAACTACGATGAGCGGACGCTCACCGCCCCGGGGTTCTTCGAGGACTACCATGAACCGTCAGATGTGGACAAGTTCCCCTGGCCGGACCCGGCGGAGGGAATCGACGTGGAGGCCTGCAGGGCTGTCGTCGAGAACGCTCCCCAGGATGCTGCCATCATGAGTCTCATGTGGTCAGCCCATTTCCAGGACTCCTGCTCTGCCTACGGGATGGAGAGTGCCCTGATGCGGATGATCCTCGAGCCAGAACTCTACAAGGCGGTCATCACCAGGATCACCGATTTCTACCTCGAAGCCAACCGGATCTTCTATGAAGCAACGAAGGGAAAGCTTGACGCAGTCCTCATCGGCAACGACTTCGGGAGCCAGACGACCCTGCTCGTCTCCCCGGGGATGCTGCGGGACCATGTCTTCGAGGGCACGAGGAAACTGATCGACCAGGCACACAGCTACGGGCTGAAGGTCGTCCACCACTCATGTGGGGCGATCAGGCCGATCATCCCCGACCTCATCGAGCTCGGGGTGGATGCCATCCACCCGATCCAGGCACTTGCCACCGGCATGAATGCCGATGACCTGGCCAAGGACTTCGGCAAGGATGTCTCCTTCTGCGGCGGCGTCGATGCCCAGAACCTCCTGGTCAACGGGACTCCCGACCAGATCCGCACCACCGTGCTCCACCTTCGGGAACTCTTCCCCACCGGACTGATCCTCTCGCCGAGCCATGAGGCGATCCTGCCTGATGTCAACCCGGCAAATGTGGAGGCTCTCTTCAAGGCTGCCAGGGAATAGCATACACACTCCTTACAGGATGAAAGGGGCTGTTGCAAAAGTCATATGACTTAGGCAATGGCCCCTTTCTTTTGCTATTTCCTAGACACTGATTATCTTCAGTCCGGCAATGGAAACTCTTTGTACGTCTTCACTCTTCCTGCAGAAGTAGTTCTAGACGAATAAGCCAATTGTTAAAGACCGTACAGGTCGAGCGCATGGTCGGGATGCCGATTGACTCAGCGATCCTGATTCCATTGATCGTTTTTTTGTATCGTTCGTACAAGTCTGCCAGTCGTTTTGAGGGTGCTGTCTCTGGGGAATCATTGATCCTCTCCGGATCCCCGAACTGACTCAGGATCTTACCTACTGCTGAAGTGTCAATCCCCAATAGTTGTGAAGTCTTCTCGGGATCACAATACAAGAGTGCTTCAAATTCATGCACGATGATATTTGGCACAAATCGTGAGCTCGTTCGGAAATCAGGCAATGCATCATGGACTGCATCTCGGGTTGCAGTGTTGATACAATCTGCTATATCGGAAGGGGTATGCCGGCTGCAAGCCTGCAAGACTCCAGGCCAGTCATTTCTCAATCCATAATAATCGATCATAGTTGTGATGAAGGTGTCCGGACGCTGCTTTATATGCCTGGCTATATCTTTCAGCACCCTCTGGAATCGTACATCACCACCTTCTGTCCAGGTTTGGAGATCTGGATCGGGGTCATGTATATGGATCTCTCAGCCATATACTCTCCCAGGACCTTCTGGATGAATAACTCCTCAGTCTTTCCTTCAACGAGGACTATACATTCTATGTAGTCATTCATACGTTGGTCCTCCAGAGATCACATTCTTTTTCCAGAGTTCTCCCAACGAATAGGATTCAAGCCATTGGGTAAAATCTCTCTCATCCAATCTGGAGAAAGTTGATGCTCCTGTCTCCCTGGACACCACAATGATGTCTTCTACGGCAAAATAGTCAATCAGGGCAGGTGACTGAGTAGCTACGATTACCTGTGTCCTTCGTGCTGCATCATGTATCATCTCAGCCAAGGCAGCTATCGCTGCAGGGTGCAGACCCAGCTCCGGCTCATCGATGATGATCGTTGCAGGTGGTACCGGCTGCAGCAGGGCTGCTGCCAGGCAGATAAAGCGCATGGATCCATCCGACAGATGATACGGCTGCATGGGGTAATCGGAACCTTTCTGCGTCCAGGAGAGGTTGACGCTTGTTTTAACCCCGAACATCTCCGGTTCCAGGATAAAATCGTCAAAGAAGGGTATTACCAATCGTATCGAGTCAAGGATCTCCCTATAGGCTTTTGGCGCCTCTTGTCTAAGCTTTAACAGGAAGGGTGCTATATTAGAGGCATCCATACGCAGCCTGCTGTTATCCTGTATGATCTCACGATGCCTCATACCTGCAGTTGGGCTCGTATCATGAAAATGATACATCTGCCAGGAAGATATCGCATCATACACCGGTTTGCTGTACGTACTGCTGCTTGTACCACCTGTTGCTTCCGCAACCATCTGGGAAGAATCATCATGGTCAGAATCGAACTCCCACCATCTGGCGTTTCCGGCATAGTACCTTGCTTCATGCGTCAACGTACAGGTATCACGGGGAGTAGGGTTCAGCCTGAACCGATACCCTCTCCTGCCAAAGGATAATTCAAACTCCATATAGGGGGTGACCTTCCTCCCGAGATGCAGCAAATCTCCTGCGCCTCCATGCATACTCACGAATTCATTGAGGTTTCCTTCCATTATGCTTCTGAGGAGGGCGAAGAAACTGATCAGGTTTGATTTTCCTGCACCATTGCCACCGATGCATATATTGAGATTGGTTAATTCGAAGCTGGAAATCTCCCGTATGGATTTGAATCCCCGGATAGTGAGTCGGTCTAAAGAACTCATATCATGATCCTCTTCTCTATTCTTGGTTAGCAAACCTGACAGGGGATGCCGATATTGACCGTATTCCCCCTCTCTGATTGTCATATCTTCTTATACCTCTGCTGCCCGGATGACGTCTTGGAAAGGACATCTATTGCCAGGGGCTCAGTATTGACGGCATTCAGGAACAATGTCCCCAAGAGTAACCGCTGGTTCCTGGGGATCTGGTTCCATAAGTATCCTTTGAATAGATCCTTGACGATAAAAACCTGTCCTTCCTGAACAAGCTCTACCTCCTTCAATGCATAATCCAGGTATCCATTTACGGTCATGGCTGCTCCTTGTCGGTATCAATATCGATATTAATATCAATCTATATAATAATATATACAACATTGTCGGTCAAGAGACAATCTGCCATCCACTCAAAGCAGGAAATCGCTTGATCGCGATACGACACAGTTCTTTAACAGGTAACCTGTTAGCCCCCAGACATCGTGAGGTGGCCTACTGTCTGAGGATAATCAGGTTTTACCCTATGGAGCATGACCTGAGGAGCCCATACCATGCTATACTGATATAACATTCAGGAGGGATAGAGATGGAATACCGGACGTACAAGGATGATGTATCGCTGTCAGTCATAGGATGCGGAGGCGTATTGCTCATGGGCTACGACCAGGATGCTTCTGACAGGATCGTCTCGGAATGCAGAGACCACGGGGTCACCTACTTCGATGTCGCACCGAGCTACGGGGACGGGGAAGCGGAGATGCGTATGGGACCGGCCCTCGAACCCTACCGGAAGGAGTGCTTCCTTGCCTGCAAGACGACCAAACGGGATGCAGAGGCCGCATCAGCTGAGTTCTACCAGTCCCTGGACCGACTGAGGACCGACCACTTCGACCTCTACCAGCTCCATGCGATCTTCTCAGTCAAGGAGGACGTCGACGCAGCCTTCGCCCCCGGCGGGGTCATGGAGTTCCTCATCAAACGAAAGGCTGAAGGACGCATCCGCTATCTCGGTTTCTCTGCCCATTCGACCGAGGCAGCCCTTGCTGCCCTGGCTCGATACCCCTTCGACTCTGTCCTCTTCCCCCTCAACTATGCCTGTTTCCTCTCCAACGGGTTCGGGAAAGAGATCCTGGAGACTGCGACCAGGCAGGGAGCTGCATGCATGGCCCTGAAGGCCCTCGCCCGGCAGCAGTGGCAGCCAGGCGATGCACGGAGGGAACAGTCCAAGTGCTGGTACGAGCCGCATGAGGATCCTGAGCTGCTGCGGCTCGCAGCACGCTGGACCCTCTCCCAGCAGGTCACCGCGATCGTCCCATCAGGGGAACTCTACCAGTTCCGCCATGCCCTTGAAGCGGCAGAGGGTCCCCTGGGACCCTTGAGTACGGAAGAACAGCAGAAGCTCACAGCAGACCTTGCCAGCCTCTCACCGATCTTCCCACAGCAAGGCTAGAGGTTCCTCAAGATTTGGTAACGTTCTGTCTTGGCAGATATCTGCCTTCGCAACTCCCAGCATACTTTGGAAATTATGATACTCATTGAGTCACATCTTTACTCGTACGTATAGATGTGATATTATATACGTACGAGGTATTATATGAATAAAAAACTGACCTTGAGTATGGATGCGGATATGATAGCCTTTGCGCACCAGTACGCTAACATGACAAAACAGTCCATTTCTCATCTATTCGAAGCTTACTTGAGGAGACTACAGTCTAACGTCTATCAAAGCGACATCGCTTCAGAATCTGCTGCCCTCTATGGGATCTTTGAGGGTAAGGATGTGCCTGATAAGCATGAGATGAGAAAGGAATGCCATGAAAAAAGTAACTATAGATCTTAATGTTATCCTGGACATGCTGTTGAAGAGACATCATCATGAAGCTGCCTTGGCAGTAGTCGATCTTTGCATCCAAAAGAAGCTTATCGGCTGCATCTGTGCCCATGAGATCACGACCCTGGCATACTTTCTTGGGAAATGGAATTTCCCACCTAAGCAGCATCAAACCGTGATCCAGACAC
The DNA here is from genome assembly GCA_963677595.1 of Spirochaetia bacterium. GTDB lineage: Bacteria > Spirochaetota > Spirochaetia > CAKZLE01 > CAKZLE01 > CAKZLE01. Next base: position 2,912,780 of record OY782041.1, on the reverse strand, counting down.
TTCTGGATAATTTCGTAATATTGACTGCTGATGCTCGCATCCTGCAAAAAGCCCTGCATTCACATATCAGTGATTTTGAAGATGCTGTCATAGATGAATCAGCCGCCGGGGCACACGCTGACTGCATCATAACCGGGAATATCAGGGACTTCATTAACGGCAGGACAGCCTGTATGACTGCGGTGGAAGCGGCCGAGATGTTTAGTGGAATATAGATAGTAGGGAGGCTCTTTCGGCCGCCCACGGAGCATGCTTGAATTCTGCAGAGTCAGGAGTCTGCAGCCATCTATACAAGGAGTAGGTCATTAAAAGCCAAACGTCTTCATACCTATGAACTAGATTATGCTGTACCACCTGGTGAAACACTGAAGATGACACAAGAAGAACTATCGGCCAGGACCGGTCTGACCGAGCAGTCGATCATCAGGATCATCGGTGAGGACCAACCCATTATGTATGAGCTAGCTGCCAGATTGGAACTGGTGACAGGTGTTGCTGCCAGCTTCTTGAACAATCTCGAGATGCAGTATCGCAAACAAATAGCGCAGTTAGGCCTTTAGTGAGACACGATCACTTCACGTAATTCATGAGAAGATATCCTCATAGCTGATCGACAGCCCCTCGAAAGCCAGGGACTGTACTACACATGAATCACCTGTACCGAAATACTCCTTGAATGTATACTCCTCGAAGAAATAGAGGGTGACTGACTTCCGGGCCGGATCCACGACCCAGTACTCCCTGATCCCGGTCTCCTCGTAGAGACCGAGCTTCCGGATCATGTCGTGGCCCCTGTTTGACGGGGAGAGGATCTCGATCACCAGCGAGGGCGTGCCCCGGTACCGGTCGTTCTCATCGACATCATCGATATAGTCGCAGAGCACCATCAGGTCCGGCTGCACCACATTCACGTCCTCCTCATCCAGGTCCCGTTCTTCCCGGTCGAGCATGCGGCGCAGCTCGATATCGAAGGGAGCAAAGTAGACATCACATGATTCATATGTGGAAAAGAACTCCTCTAACAGGTACAAGAGCTTCTTAGCCAGGTGCTGGTGCGTGAACCCCGGCGAGGGCAGCATGTAGACGACCCCGTCGATGAGCTCCATGCGGGTATCACTGGCCTCGCACATCTCACGAAACTTCGAATAGGAGACATACCGGTCATCCTTGCGGACTGTGACATACTTAGGGATCGACTCCCCGGTATAGTTCGCATCCTCATCGGGCAGGGGAAGCAGGATCGCCTTCTGCTTCCCGTTCCGGGTGATGATGATATTCTCATGCTTACACTTCTCGAGATACTTCCCGAAGTTGTTCTGGAACTCAGTAGATGAAACACGCATACGCCCCTCCTCTTCTTAGCTAATTATACCATACTTTTAGCTAATTTAAGAATAAATATAAGATAATTATTATGTACTATATTAGCTAACTTATTCCAATCATCCTGATGACACTGAAGAGATGTATGTTCCCGGGGAGAGGCCGGTTACCTGCTTGAACTGCCTGGAGAAGTGGAAGACATCAGCATAGCCGAGGGCTTGGGCTACAGACTTCTGCGGCTCACCGGAGAGCAGCAGCTCTACAGCCCGCTCTATGCGTCTCTCCCTGACAAACCGGGAGATCGGCTGGTGCAGGCAGGTGGAGAACATCCTCGAGAGGTAGGACCGGTCATAGCCGAAGGTATCTGCTACTCCCTGTACCGTCAGCTTCGTCTCTATGTGATCCCTGATGTATCCTGCGACCTCAATCAACCAGCTGGGTATCTCCTTCCTGGAGATCGTCCGGCCGCTCCCTTCGGCCACACAGAATCGGGAGGCTATGAGGTACAGACTCCCCTGGCAGCGCAGGAGCGAAGCTGGAGCAGGAGAAGGCCCTTGGGCAGACAGCGTAGATATAAGGAGGTCGAAGGTCCCTTCGATCTCCTCTGAGGTGTCAGGGATACGCTCGAAGCGGAATGGTACCGAATCGAAGAACGGGAGAAACCCCTCGATGAGGAGCTGCAGGTGCACATAGCTGATAGTGACCGTAGCATCCGTCCAGAAGGAGCAGCGGATATAGGCCGGGATGAGGTAGAGGGATCCCGGCAGCAGGGGGATCACCTGCTCCCCCAGCCCACCCTCACCATGGATGCGGAGCACTCCTTCCCCGTCGGTCACATAGTAGATCCTCGAGAAGGGATCTGACATATCCTCAAAATGCCAGGAGGTATCGAGGGCCCTCCGCTCTGCGGTAAGCAGTTTCAGCTGCAGCTGTTCGAACATAGGTCAAATATACCACGAATGTCACGAACAGACAAAAGAAATATCGATTCTATCCATATGAAAAGCATATATCTCGAATTATGATGCAAACAAGATCGATGGCATGGAGGATTGATGATGACCTACGGGAGCGAAGAGATCAGCGCATTGCAGGGAATGGACCGGGACGAGAGAGCACTGCTCAGGCGATTGGCAGGGCAGAGGCAGGAGCTTGCCTCAAGGATACGGAGTAATGAGCTGGCAGGCTTGTGGAGGGACCTCAATGACCGGAAGCCGGACCGGCCGATGCTCTTCATCAACGAGGAGCCGTGGAACGAGCTCATCGGGGCTGAGGATTCACTCAAGCCAGTGATCACCAACCCGATCGCCCGTGAATGGGAGCTCTCCCTGCGTAAGGAGATCTACCGGCTGGAGCACTTCCCCGCCGACTACATCCCCTCCCCCTTCTTCGCCGTGGAGAAGCTCTACTCCGACGGGTCCTTCACCCTTGATGTGGAGGAGTCGACCATCGGGGAGACGGCGGTGGGAGCGATCCACTCGCACCACTACACCGAGCAGATCACCTCCATCGAGGACGCGGAACGCGTCATCGACCTCCAGCTGCCGGTCTACCACAGGGAGGAGACTGAAGCACTCCTCTCGACTGCGAAGGACCTCTTCTGCGACATCATACCGGTGGAACTCACCGGCAGCCGGCACATCTGGTTCACCCCCTGGGACCGGCTCATCCAAGTCTGGGGGATCGAGCAGGCACTCATGGACCTGGTCCTCAACCCTGATCTCGTGCACTACGCCCTCTCACGCTATGTCTCCCAGTCCTGCAGGCTCCTCGACGCCTATGAGGCAGAAGGCCTGCTCTCCGACGGGAGCGGTAATACCCGTGTAGGCTCAGGCGGCTACGGGTATACCGCATCACTCCCTGACGATGACGGGAAGGTCAGTGCATGCTCACCTGCCCAGGTCTGGGGCTGCTCGAACGCCCAGGTCTTCAGCGAGGTCTCCCCGTCGATGCACTGGGAGTTCGCCATCGAGCATGACCTCCCCTGGCTCTCCCGGTTCGGGGCGAACTACTACGGCTGCTGCGAACCGCTCCACCTGAAGACCGAACAGGTCATGAGGATCCCCAACCTGAGGAAGGCCTCCTTCAGCCCCTGGTCGAAGCCCATGGAGGCGGTGAAGACGATCGGGGATGCGATCGTCTACTCCTGTAAGCCGAATCCCGCGATCTTCGCCTATGAGGAGTGGGACATCGACCTGGCCAGGAGGGAACTGGTCGAGACCCTCGCCCCCCTCGTGGGAGCGGGTATCCCAGTTGAGATCGTCATGAAGGATATTTCCACCATACAGAGGGAACCGCACAGGCTGCACGAGTGGGCACGGATGGCATCCGAGGTGGTCAGGGAATACCAGTACTGAGAGGTCTCAGACTACGCTTACCCACCCCGGCCCTCGCCGCAACCTCTGGATACTATCCATCCAGGGCGGCCAGGTACTCCGCGGCGTTCCTGATGTGCAGGTCAGCCTCACGATGGTATATAGGCTCCTGCAGGGTCTGCACGATCTGCACCCCGTTCAGCTGGGGATACCGCTGCTTGAAATAGTGGAGATGCTTACTGACCGTCTTATCAGAGTGCTTCACCTCGATCATCTCGACCGGCTGCTCAGATTCAGCGATGAGGAAGTCCACTTCACGCTTGTCCTTTGTCCGCAGGTAGTGGAGCTTCACCTGTTCACCCTTCACATCCTGCTGGTACTGCACATGGCGAAGCAGGCAGCAGGCTGCCGTGTTCTCAAGGCGCACACCAGGACCTCCCTTCACATGACCGGTATCATAGAGATAGACCTTCGGCTCCTTGATCACCGCCCGTGCGATATTCTTACCGAAGGGGTAGACCCGGAAGATGATGAACAGGCTCTCGAGGATATCGAGGTAACTCTTGACCGTATGGGGGGAGATCTGCAGATCCCGGGCAAGGGAGCTGTAGGAGATCGGGGAACCGATCCTGCCCCTGATAAGTTCCAGCAGCAGGTGCATCACCCGGATCTCCTGAATCCGGCTATAATCCAGGATATCCTCCCTGATGATATCAGTGAAGTACTGGTTCCTCCACCGCTGTGCGAACCGGTCACTGCCGGAGAGGAATGGTTCAGGGAAACCGCCCAACTGATTCAATGCAGCCAGGGCGTCAGGCCCGCTCATCACTCCTGACAACTCACGAACGGTCAGGGGATGCAGACGGTGATGGAAATATCGTCCTGCAAGGGATTCTCCCTCCTGCCGGAACGTCTCCATCCGTGCACTGCCTGTCACGAGCAGGGACATCCCATCAGGTCTTGTATCATAGGTACCCTTGAGGAACGATTTCCATTGGCGCATCTTATGAAGCTCATCGAGCACGAGAAGATCCGTCTCTGGAGACCAGCTGCCCTCCTGGATCATCTTCATATGCTGGGGGTCATCATAGTTCAGGTAGAGCGAGAATCTGAATTCCGATCTCAACTGCTTTGCGAGATAGGTCTTCCCAACCTGCCTCGGGCCGGTAAGAAGGATCATCTTCCGGGATAGGTCTTCCCGTATCAGGGGATACAACGTACGTTCCATATAGGTAGTATAGTACGACACAAGGAATAATCAAGACCATCTTGCAGCACTTTGCAAAATAGTCCGGACTATTCGGCAAAGCAGTACCTTTTAGTCGTGCTATCCAGCGGATTCGACCCGGTTCCGACCGACTTCCTTAGCCCGGTAGAGTGCACGGTCGGCAGCCTTCATGGTGGCCTCAGGAGCCTCCCCCGCCGCATGTACCGCACAGCCGAAGGTGCAGGTCTGGCTGCCGATGGTATCGAAGGCCGTCTGCTCGAGTTGTGACCTCAGGAGTTCAGCCTGTGCATAGACACTGGAGAGCGTATCGGCCCGGGTGATGATGAGGAACTCATCCCCTCCCCAGCGGATGAGGCGGTCATCCTTCCGCAGGTGGGACCCGACCACCTTGATCACCTTCCGGAGCACGCTGTCCCCGACATCATGTCCCCAGGTGTCATTGACCAGCTTGAAGTGATCGAGGTCGAAGATGGTGAACCCGGTGAGGTGAGCCTCCTTCGCATGGTCAGCGATGAGCCGCTCGATGTTCATCTGGTAGAACTCACGGTTGTAGGCACCGGTGAGGGTGTCAGTGATGGCGATCTGCTCGAGCCGAAGCTTCTCGGAGAAGTTCTCGCTCACATCGGTGAAGTTGAGGATATAATAGTCCTGGTCATAGGAGTTGACCGTGATCGCGAAGACATGGGGGATCCGGTACTTGTCCTTCATAGCGACGATCCGCTGCCGGTCGTTGAGCCCGATCAGGGTCGTCACCCATTCGTTCCCGAACTTCTTATCATCGGGAACGTAGAAGAACGGTGACTCCTCGATGAAGAGTTCGGTGATGCACTGATGCTCTTCCATGAAGGCCTTCTGGCTCTCATAGCCGAGAAACTCGAAGCACTGGGTGTTGAGGAAGATCGGCCGCTCTCCGTCAGTCAGGATGATGATGTTATCCTGCAGGTCGAGGAACTTCGTGAACCGCTTGTTGTAGTCCTTATGGATCGAGGTATCGGAGATGGTCCCCTCGAGGAGGAAGCTCTCCCCCTCCCGTGCGACGACCTGCCCGGTATCGGCGACATGGATGATCTCCCCGTTCGCAGCGATGATCCGGTACTCGAGGAAGTAGACTTCATGGTGTGTGAGCGCATAGTCTATGATACGTTTTATCCTCGGGGTATCCTCAGGATGGATGATGCTCTCGAAATTCCTGACCCGGTTGCCGATGAAATCACTGGCGGGGTAGCCGGTTATCTGCTTCACCGCGTCATTGATATAGACCACTTCCATAGCTCCGTCGATCCTGAAGCTGTAGAGGATATCGGGAATCTTGTTGACGACAGACTCCAGCTGCTCCTTCAACCGCTGCATCTCCAGCTCGTTCTTGACGATCCCCGTGATATCCTGGAAGGAGCCGACGTTCCTGACCGCCTTCCCTGCAGCATCGAACTCCGTATGGATGACGGCATTCACGTGCAGGACCGACCCGCCCGGCTTGAGCAGGCGATGGCGCACCTGCTGTTCTTCCTTGTGCTCGGATGCCAGGATGGTCCGGATCACCATCTTCCGGTCCTCAGGATGGATCATCCTGACGAACTTCTCGACCGATGCCGTATCGGTCTCGGGATCCATCCCGAAGATGCGGTAGAGCTCATCGCTCCACTCGAGATGTCTCCTGGCGATGTCGAAGCTCCAATACCCAAGGTTCGCCATCCTCTGGGCCAGCGAAAGCAGGTCGTTCCGTTCCTTCAGCGCCTGCCGGGACTCCTCCAGGACCGTGATATCCTGGGTGGTGCCGATGGCCTTCACCGGAACACCGTCCTCGTTGTAGAGGAGGTTCACATCCCCTTTCACATAGATGACCGTCCCGTCATCCCTGAGGATCCGGTACTGCCCCTGGATCCCGGGCTTCCCGTCCTTGAGCGCCGCCTTCAACACACCCTCTACGCGTTCCCGGTCCTCAGGGTGGACCCTGCTGAACGATCCCTCGTAGGAGGGAGTGTACTGCTGGGGGTCGACCCCGAAAAGCTCATACATCTCCCTGCTCCAGCTCAGTTCACCATGGACGATATCATACTCATAGGAACCCAGGTTCGCTACCTGCTGGATATGCTCAAGCTGCTTCCTCTTCTGGTCGAGCCGCTCCTCGTATGCCACCGTATCCGTGATATCGAGCACGGTACCGATCGACCGAACAGGCTTCCCCCCTGCATCGTACTCATGGTACGCCTGCTCCCTGACATGGATGACCGACCCGTCTGCCCGCACTACCCGGTGCCGCACGTCATACGAGGTCTTCTGCTCAAGGGATCCCTGGTACACCTGGTTGAGCATCTCACGGTCATCTGGGTGGACGAAGGTTAAGAACTTCTCATAGGTGGCCGCAAGGCTCTGAGGCTCCAGGCCGAAGATCCGGTACACCTCATCACTCCAGAGGAGCCGGTCTTTCGGGACATCGAATTCCCAGAAGCCGAGCTTCACGATCCTCTGGGTCTCCTCGAGCAGCCGATTCTTCCGCAGGAGCTCATCCCGGTAGGTAACGGTCTCCGTGATGTCACGGACCGTCCCCAGCATCCGGGAAGGACTCCCGTCAGGGTCCGCCTCCATACGGATGGAGACATCCAGTTCGGCGATACTGCCGTCACGTTTGATGATCCGGTACTGCAGTCCGGTATCCCGGTTGTGCACCATCAGGTCATAGAACAGCGAATCGACCCGCTCCCGGTCCTCGGGATGGACATACCCGAGGAACCGTTCATAGGAGGGTTCGAAGCTCCCAGGCTCCTCACCGAACATACGGTAGAGCGCATCGTTCCAGTAGAGGGAGTTCCCAATCAGGTCAAGATCGTAGAACCCCAAGCCGGCGAGGCTCAGTACCTGCGTGAGCAGTTCGTTCTGTCTCGCGAGTTCCCCTACTGTGAAATGCTCTCTATCCATAGGGGAATACTATCATAGCGGGAAACCCGCGACAAGCAGGGCAGCTGTGCTTCTGCCAGATATGCATCTGCCGGGTATCCCTCCCTCACCAGCAGACGGTCTTCAGCCCCTTGCATCTGGGTACCGTAACCCGCATACTGTAGAGGAAACTGAATGAGAGAAGGAGTGCACAATGAGATACAGGACCATGGGAAGGACCGGGGAACAGGTCTCCGCTCTGGGATTCGGGGCCATGCGCCTGCCGCATGCCCAGGATGACTTCAATGCCATCGATGAGCCTGAGGCGATCCGTATGATCCGCTACGCCGTCGATAACGGCGTCAACTACATCGACACGGCATGGCCCTACCATGGCTTCGGTCATGCAGGCGGCGGTGCCAGTGAACCGCTGGTGGGGAAGGCCCTGCAAGACGGGTACCGCGATAAGGTGCACATCGCGACCAAGCTGCCCACCTGGATGGTGAAGACCAGTGCCGACCTTGATTCCTACCTTGACGCCCAAATCGAACGACTCGAGACCGACCGTATAGACTTCTACCTGCTCCATGCCCTTGATCATGAGAGATGGCCGAAGCTCAAGGAGCTCGGGATCTTCGATTTCATGGAAAGAGCCAAGGCTTCAGGGAAGGTTCGGTACATGGGCTTCTCCTTCCATGATGAACTCGAGGTCTTCAAGGGGATCGTCGATGGCTACGACTGGGACTTCTGCCAGATCCAGTACAACTACATCGACCAGACCTTCCAGGCAGGGACTGAAGGGTATGAGTACGCCGCTGAGAAGGGATTGGGCATCGTCGTCATGGAACCGCTGCGGGGCGGGAACCTCGCAAGCCTCCCGAACGCCGCGGCAGCCCTCCTCGCAGCCTCAGAGCCGTCCTGGAAGCCGGTGGAACTCGCCCTGCAGTGGGTATGGAGCCATCCCGGTGTCTCCCTCCTGCTGAGCGGCATGTCGACAGCAGAACAGGTGGAGGAGAATGTCCTGATCGCAGGACGGGCGGTGGAAGAACCGTTCGATGCACGGCGTCAGGAACTCACCGAATCGGTCATAACCGCCCTGAGCGAGAGCCGGCAGATCGGCTGTACCAACTGCGGCTACTGCATGCCCTGCCCTTCAGGGGTCAACATACCGAGGAACTTCGCCTTCTATAACGACCTGAAGGTCTACGGGAACCCCAACTCACGAAACTCCCTTAACTTCCTGACTTTTTATTACTCAAGGCCTGCATCGAGGCCTCAGCGGGTACCATCCTTGATGAATCGCATCACGTCTTCAAAACTCTTATCACTCTTGTTGAGCGCCTGGGCAAGTTCCTGCAGCTGAAGGTTCTTCTTCTCTTCGTACCATCGTTCCAGTTCAGTTACGGCAGCATCATACCGGTCTTTTGTTTGTTCCACTGCATCTTGGGCCTTCTTGACCTTTGCATCAACCGATGCCATCGTCCTTGTGCGTGCCATCACGATTCCTCCTGTTTGTCAGATGTGTCTGTTGCAGCCAATATCCCACTAATGGATTGAGCTGTAGTCTGTACCGAGGCAGGATCTAAGCCTAGGGCCTCCAGGATCACTTTCTGGGTCTTCGTTACGGCATGATCGAGCCGGTAGATGCCGTCAAACTGGCGTACCATCTCGATCTTGTCCAACTCCTTGATTGCCGCCGGGACCGTCATGTAGTTTGGCCTCTTTTCCATCCGCGCCATCGCATCCTTAAGCAGGTTGTAGAGACGATTGCGTATGATGAGAGCGACAAACCCGATGAACACCTTGGCATCCGCAGCCTGGTCGGAATGGACACGCAGGCTCTTGTTGCCCAAAAAGGTTTTGTCGCTTCTGAACAGCTTCTCCGAAGCATCTCTGCTCCGATAGAGATCCATCGCCTCCTGAGTCGTCATCTGCTCTGAGGTGACGATAGCAAAGTAGCCGCACAGAGATAATTCCCGCTGGATCACATCGTTCCGTTCCCGCCAGTGGACCAGGGTCTTGGCTGATCCCTCCTGCTCATTGAAATAGAGCTCATAATACTGGGAGTACGATTTCGGGAACGTGATCGCCTGTCCCCGATGCTTGAGGAGACTCTTCTCCATCCGCTCCAGCTTAGCCTCAAGCTTGCCTCTCTGGCTGCATTCAAGCGTTGAGGAATGGAAGATGTGGAAATACCGCTCTCGTGTATCATCAGCGTACAGCGGTGCCTTGATGGTCTTCCCATACACCCGGTGCCCACGAATGAAACATCTCCGGTCAGTCTCAAAGCTCCCCTGATGCTCCAGTACCAAGCCGGAGACGAGGTCCTTCATGCCCTTGACCATGATGACGAACTCATAGCCGCAGGCGTCCATGTACTGGATGTTCGCCTTGGAGAAGTATCCTCGGTCAAGTATGAACCCGCAATGCCGGTATCCATAGCTGAGTGCTTTCTCCAGCATGAATTGGAGCTGTGAGACATCTACGATACTGCCGGGATACTCCTCATAGAACAAGGGGACCTGGTTCGTCTTGTCATAGGCAATCGAATAATTGAAAACGGGAAGCCCCTGTTCATCCTTTGGATGCCCAAACTCGACGATCTCGATGTCCCCGGCCTGGCAATTCTTGTTCGTGGAATCGTAGGAGATGTAGATCCGTTCTCGGTGATCCCTACGTGCATTCCACGCATTCAGGAACTCCACACTCCAGTGCTCAGGCATGTTGGTAAGGAAGTCTGAGACCTTCGAGTCGCTGTAGATATGCATGGCGTTGGTAAACAACGGATGGCAATAAGCATAGTCAGGATAGTACTGACCGGCATTGTTCTCACTGATCAGGGAATATGCGGCAAGGTCCAGGAAGAACCCGGTATCCTTGTCGATGATGGGGTTGAGGGTCTTCTCGATCCCATAGTGCTCGATGATGCTGCGGATCGCCAACCAGGAACCGATCTTTAGGCAGCAGCTTCGGTCTGGATCAGTCGTACGACTGGGCGAAACATCAACGGCAGGAAAGTACTTCAGGAAATTTGGATTCGGATACATTTTGTGCTTATCGTTGCCAGCAATCTTGCCGATGACAACCCGCTTGGGGACATTGAACTTCCTGTCAGCATCATAGATCCGATCGTATTCGAAGTGCACGTAGGACGAATTATTCTTCGTCTGAATCACGATTTTACCGGGGACATCCGGCAGGTCAACCAGGGTCTTTAGGTACATGATATTCACCTCGCATTGAGTAATACTTTATACCTTAAGTATAGCAGACCTGGGCCTGGAATTCAACTGAAAACCGTTTATTTCTCCTTATATTTTAAAGATTTATGTATTGGCTTGTCGCGAAAAAGTGGTTTGAGTAATAAAAGTACAAGAAGTTAAGGAACTCCTACCGGTTCGTGCTCTCGAAAGCCGGGAACGCCTCCCTCTGCATCGAATGCGGCCAGTGCGAGGGACTCTGTCCCCAGCACCTGCCGATCATACGACTGCTCAAGGATGTGCTCACGACCTTCGAGGGCTGACAGGCCGTCAGTGCTTCAGGAGCTTATGGGCATTCTCGGAGTCGGGGAACTGCGATAACAGTTCCCTCGTCTTCCTGCACTGCGGTGTCAGGTAGCCCGCCTCGCGGGCGCAGTCCTCGGAGAGGATCCGTGCCGAGCGCTGCAGGGCCTTGGCCAGGCGGGATTCGGTCCTGTTCCCGGAGTACTCCGAGACTGAAAGGGCGGTATCCTCCTCAGTGAACTTCCGCTCGCAGAGCTTCATGAGCGTCGCATTGACCTCCTTGTCCTTGCACAGGGGTTCGGGGAAGGTCTCCGGGACGAGGAAGATCGCATGGGACGGGCAGGCATCCACGCAGAGCCGGCAGCCGTCGATGCACTTGTCCATATTGATCTGGCCATTCTCCGTATCGGTAGCCCCTGTCGGGCAGACGAAGAGGCACACGCAGTCTTTCGTACAGTAGTCCAGGTTCCTTGATGCATACATATTCCCTACCTCCTATCCCACCAGGGAGAATCGTGATGACGGTGCCTTGCATATCGGGCACCGGTCCGGTACTGACGGGGCGACGGCGATGAACCCGCAGGCCTCGCAGATGAAGAGGTCATTCCCCTCAAGGAGGTCATCACCCTTCGTCTCATACCGCGCGATCAGGCTCTTCTGGATCTTCGTCACCTTCTCGCCCCAAGTCACAGCTCGCAGGGCCCCCCGGTCGCGGACCTTCTCTGCGGCCTCCCGCACGGCCGGGTAATGGGCGGTAATATCCTCATCGATCCGGGCTTTGAGCGAATCCAGGTCGCCGGGTCCGGGGACCTCGACATACATCTGTTCCGAGAGCTGCTGGAACAGCTCGGCATCCTCGTACCGCTGCTGCTTTTCAGCGGCTTTCGCAAGGTTGCTGAATACCGGCGAGAGCGTCTTCTCGATTCTCATGGGCAAACCTCCGTAATGATTGGCATATAATCGATTATACCACATATATGTTTGTCGTGAATGAAAATACGCACTCTTCCCAGAGCATCGTCCGTGCAATAAAATGATCCTTGTACGATTAACCGGCATACCTGACAGATTAATCCAGGGTATGACCACGGTAATAGAACATGGATTGGTATCTATCAGGCATGCGGGTATGTATCTTCGGCCCCCAGGTTCAGGCAGGGGTTCTGGCGGTATGATGAATTTATTTTCCTATGGATGACCTGCAGCAGGAAGCGGGTCCACTGTTTGAAGGGACAGCCATACTCCCTACCGTTCATCTCCCCATCGGAATCGCGACTCAGGGGCTGCAGTATCCCGCACACGTTTCGGGGGTTTCTTCTTCGTCCCGTTCAACGGACTGTACGTCTCTTCGGGGGGGAACATCCGCTGCAGACGATCGACCTCCCCGAGGGCCTGAAGCAGCCTGATGAGGTTTCGAAGGCTTATCCCGGTCTTGCCGGTCCTGAAATTGTAGATGGTCTTCCTTGAGAGACCTGAAATTCTCTCGATATCGGAGTCCTTGAGTCGTCGGGCTATTCGAAGCTGGTCCACTCGCTGGGCGAGGTCCCGGATGATCTGGGTATCAGACATCATAGTATAATCCATAGAAATCCTCTTACGAGTAATTTATTTCTTATTATATCATATATTCCCGTTATATGTGTAATTTTTTACTTTTTACATCATACATCTTCACACACATATCATACACCAGCCGCAGCATGGAACAGGTAGGCCCGCCCCTCCTTCCCGACAGCCTCCACCACCCCCACCTTCCTAAGAAACCAGGAGAGCTTCGAGGCCTGGCTGGCGGTCATTCCCCCAAGGCTGGCCGTATCCTTGTTGGTGAAGGGGTCTGGGAGGCCAGGGGGAAGGAGCGTCAGGTAGTCGGCCGGCTTCTCGAAGACCAGGACGTCGTCGATCGAGAGCAGCTTCCGGTCTGCGATGCTCACGCCCTTCCGTCTCCAACTCCCTTTCCCGTCGTCACGGCGGGTTTCCTCCACCGAGACCATCAGCAGCTCGAAAGTGAACCCGGGCTGCATCGCCACGTCAGGGATCCTGATGAGCTCCCTGGCCGCATGGGCAGGGATGCCCCGCAGCGGGGATCTCCGTTGCCTCTGCAGGACTGTCCCCGTCTGGTCATAGAGCAGCAGTGACTTCCTCCGAACCAGGGGATGGACGAGACGGACCGGATGGGAGCCTAGTAGTTTCGAGAGCTTCCCGGAGATGTTCGAGAAGCTCCCCGTCTGGATCTCGATGACCTCGGAACCGGTATAGAGGTCCACGATATACCCGTCGACGGGTACTTCGGTCTCCCCGCCGAACGAGGCCTGGTAGAACTCCTTGAGTTCTTCGTGGAGGGAGGACTCCCTCAGTTCGCCGATCGACACCGTCAACTGATGCGCAGTTCGACCGGGCAGTGGTCGGAGCCCATCACCTGGTCCAGGATATCGGCAGCCTGCAATCGCTGCTCGAAGCGGGCGTTCACGCAGAAGTAGTCGATCCTCCACCCCGTGTTCTTCTCCCTGGCCTTGAACCGGTAGGACCACCAGCTGTACCGGTCGGGGTCCGGGCAGTACTTCCGGAAGGTGTCGATATACCCGGCATCGGTGAAGCGGTCCATCCAGGCCCGTTCCTCCGGCAGGTAGCCGGGGTTCTGCTCATTCCGTTTGGGGTTCGCCAGGTCGATGGGCTTGTGCGCGACATTGTAGTCGCCGCAGAGGATGATGTCCTTCCCTGCCGCTACAGTCTGGTCGCAGTAGTCCTGGACAGCCTCGCAGAAGCGCAGCTTATAGTCGAGGCGCTTGCCCGCCTCCTGGCTGTTGGGGAAGTAGCAGTTGATCAATCGGTAATCGGGGTAGTCGAGGATGATGCTCCTTCCCTCGGCATCGAACTCATCGATCCCGAGCGTCGAAACAGAGAGCGGTTCTTCCTTCGCATAGGTGACGACCCCGCTGTAGCCCTTCCGTTCGGCAGACGCGAAATATGACCGGTAGCCCTCAGGGGCCGTGAAGGTCTCATCGAGCTGCTCCACCTGCGCCTTCGTCTCCTGCAGGCACACGATATCTGCATCCTTCTCCTGCATCCAGTCGAACAGGCCCTTCTTCCCGGCTGCCCTGATGCCGTTGACGTTCCATGAGATCAGTGTCTTCAATGTAAATCCTCCCCTATCTGTGCTGGTAGTTCAAGTATACGGCAAACTACGGGCTTTGTGGGAAGATGTGGATCAATTTCTCCGTCTTTTCGTCAGGAGGATCACACTCCGCAGCTCATCAGGGGTTCTTGCCTGGGTCCACTGCTTATGGAACTCAGGGTCCTGCAGGACCTGGGCGATCGACATGAGGGCCTTGAGGTGGAAGTTCCTCTCGTCCTTGCTCCCGACGAGGCAGAAGGCGGTATACACGACTTCCCCCTCATCGTTCCAGACGATCCCGTACTTGTTGCGCACCAGCACGATATCGAAGCTGTGCTTCCCCTCGATGATGATATGGGGGATCGCGTGGGGCACTGCCACCCCGGGGTAGATCAGGGTGGAAGCCTGCTCCTCCCGCTCCTGCAGCTTCTTCTTGACCTTCGCCGCGTCGATATCCCAACGCTCACCTATGACTTTCGCGACCTCGGTGAAGAACTCTTCCCTGGTGACGGTATGGTCCATATCCATGACGGGGGAACGGCTGATGACCGTATCGAACCGATCCTCGATGATCTGGTCCCGCTCACGGAGGATATCGATGAGCTCCTCCTCGAGCTTCACCTCGTTCTCGACGATCTCCTTGTTCGTGAGGTTCTCGACTAGGTGGATGAACGCCGACTTCTGTGACACCCGGGGTCTTACATAGAGATAATACCAGCTCACCGATACGAGGAAAAAGACTCCCGCGAGGATGAGCGGCAGCCTCCCCATCTGCAGGATCAGCAGGACGTAGATGAGGCTGCCGGCTATCTGCAGGTAGGGATAGAGCGGGGAGCGGAAGGTCGGCCGGTAGGAGACGATCCTGCTCTGGCGCATGAGGATGACGGAGATGTTGACCAGGGAGAACATGAGGAGCTTCATCGTGGATGCGACCTTCACCAGGCTCTCGATATCGAGGAAGACGATGCAGGCCGACATAAAGACGGAGGTGAGCAGGATGGAGACATAGGGGGTATTGAAGCGGGAACTCACCCGGCGGAAGACCGGCGGGAGCATATTGTCCCGCGACATGGCTAGGGGGCTGCGGGATGCAGCCATCAGGCCGGCATTTGCCGTGGTTACGAAAGCCATCATGGCACCGATCGACAGGATGATATACCCCGGTGCCCCGAGGAAGGTACGGGCAGCAGTGGAGAGCGGTGTCAGGGTCGTCGAGATCGTCTGGACGGGGAGAACCCCGACGGTGACGATGATGCTCAGGATATACAGGACAGACACGACGACGAAGGCGCTAAACATCCCTCGCGGGATGGACCGTGTCGGGTCATGGACCTCCTCCGCGATGGAGGCGACCTTCGTCAGCCCGCCGTAGGAGATGAAGATCATCCCGGTGACGAGGAAGATCTGTTCCCAGCCTCCTGCAGCATAGGGGTGGAAACGGCGCATATCGACATGGGGAAGGCCGAAGATGACGAAGGCCGTCAGGATGACCAGCAGGATCGCGACCATGATGAACTGGACCCTGCCGCTCGCCTCGACGCTCAGCAGGTTGAGGATGGTGAAGACCACCATGAACCCAAGGGCGATGTACTTGATCATGTCCGGGGAGTAGACCGGGACGAGGGGCTCGAGGAAGACCCCGATCCCGATGAGGGCGAACGCGCTCTTCAGGGAGAGGGAGAACCAGGAGGCGAAACCGGTGAAGGTCCCGAAGAGCCCCCCGAAACTCCGGTTGATGAAGAAGTAGACCCCTCCGGACTTGGGCATAGCCGTTGCCAGCTCTGCCTTCGAGAACATCGCGGGGACGATGAAGATCGAAGCCAGCAGGTAGGCGGTAAGGATCGAGGGTCCTGCCTTGAGGTAGACCACGGCAGGCAGGACGAACAGCCCCGTGCTGATCATGGCACCAGCAGCGATAGAGAATACCTCTTTCGTCCTCAAGGACCGTTGCAGATGCTCCCCCTCAGGTCTCATCGCGTACCCCTCCTTATACCGTACGTCCCGTGATGCTGAAGCGAGTCGGTACTTCGATTATACGTCCTCCGACTCCATCTTGCCATCATTTTCACGGAAAAGGTGGAGATCACAGTCCAAGGATGCCCATGATGCTCAGAAGGACGCCGTATCAAGGCGACCTTCCCGAGTTTCGCAGCTGGTCAGAAAACACGCACGATACTATTTCAAAAAATCATCCAGATATGATATCTTATTATCAAGGAGCCCATTATGAGCCCAGCGCTTACGAGAAAGATCTCTAACATCTCACAAAAGATCAAAGAAGAATATTCCGGGGTTGAAATCTTCTTATTCGGATCCACCTCAAAGGGCACTGATACAGAGGACAGCGATATTGATCTATGCTTTATCTTTGAAAAACCTGATGAACGATTACGATCACTCTCCCGAAAACTACGCAAAGAGATATATCCAGCATTGAAGAAACCACTGGATATACTTGTATATGACAAAGAAACCTTCGAGGACCGCGCAACGCTGCCAATGACGATGGAATCGACTATTAAAACGGAAGGAAAGCGCCTGTGACGAAAGAATAGAAACGGTTTGTCTTCGCTTCCTGGGCAAGGAAAACTGATCCATCGCTGCTAAGATCCTGGGATGGTATCTGGATCAAACGACCAGCACTGTCATACGGATTCACCAGAAGCATCGAACAACACTACGACATCTATCCACGTATCATCCAGAGGAAACTGATTCCTGTTCAAGGGAATCAGTTTCTCCGAATTATGTAGTATAGGAAGATTATTCCACCGTGACGCTCTTGGCCAGGTTACGAGGCTGGTCCACATCCCTTCCGAGATCCATGGCACAGTAGTAGGCGAATACCTGGGCAGGGACGACCATGAGGAAGGGGTACATCAATTCGTGGGCCTTCGGTACGAAGAAGACGTCGTCGGCGATGCCGGCGACCTCATCATCCCCCTCCACGGCGAAGGCGATGAGCTTGCCCTTTCGGGCCTTCACTTCCTTCATGTTGGAGATGACCTTCTCACGCAGCGCATCGTTCGGCACGATGAAGAGGCTTGGTGTGGTCTCGTTGATCAGGGCGATCGGTCCGTGCTTGATCTCCGCGGCACTGAATCCCTCGGCATGGATGTAGGAGATCTCCTTCAGCTTCAGGGCCCCCTCCATGGCTACCGCGTAGTTGAGCCCCCGTCCGAGGAAGAGGAAGTTCGCACTCCGGTAGTACTTCATCGCCAGGGCACGAAGCTCGTCTGTCTTCGTGAGGATCTCCGAGATCTTTGCAGGTACCTGCTCCAGGGCATTGATGAAATCGAGTCCGTCCTCCACTCCCATATGGCGCATTCGGGCCAGGATCAGGGTAAAGATATAGAAGATGGTGAGCTGGGAGGTGAATGCCTTGGTCGATGCGACGGCGATCTCAGGGCCTGAGTGAAGGTAGACGCCCCCGTTCGACTCCCGTGCGATGGTCGACCCGACGACGTTGCAGATACCGAGCACCCGGGCACCCTTTCGCTGCAGCTCCCGCATGGCATAGAGGGTGTCCGCAGTCTCTCCCGACTGGGAGACGGCGAAATAGAGGGTGTTTGCCTCCACGATCGGATTCTTGTACCGCACCTCGGAGGAGAGCTCCGCGGCAGCGGGGATCCTCGCGATCCGTTCGATGAGGTAGGCGCCGATCATGCTGGCGTAATAGGAGGTACCGGCAGCGATGATCTTCACCCGCTGGACCTGCAGCAGGTCCCGCGGCTCCATATCGAGCCCGCCTAGGTGGCCGGTAGCCGAGTCACGGTTGAGCCGACCGGTGAAGGCCCGCTTGATCGACTCGACCTGCTCGAAGATCTCCTTCTCCATGAAGTGGCTGAAGCCGTCCTTCTCGATCTGGTTAATCTCCCAGTTGATCTCCTCGATATGTTTGGACACCTCATTGTTGTTCAAGTCAAAGGTCTTGTAGCCGTCCTTGGTGATGGAAACGAGGTCCCCGTCGTTGAAGTAGATCGCATTCCTCGTATACTGCAGGATCGCGGTCACGTCGGATGCGAGGAACATCTCTCCCTCTCCTACCCCGAGGACCAGCGGTGAACCGTTTCTCACGCCGACGATCTTTCCCGGCTCATCCCGGTGCATGACGGCAAGCCCATAGGTTCCCTTGAGGATCGGCAGGACCTCGAGCAGCGCCTTCTCAAGGTCTCCGTCGTAGTAGTCGGCGATCAGGTGGGCGATGACTTCGGAGTCGGTCTGGGTGGCGAACACATGGCCTTTGCTCATCAGTCGGGTCTTGAGCACCTCGTAGTTCTCGATGATGCCGTTATGGACGATTACCACCTTGCCGGTATCGTCAACATGGGGATGGGCATTGGTATCGGTCACCTCTCCATGGGTAGCCCAGCGGGTATGGCCGATACCTGCAAGGCCGGTGATCGGCTCCTCTATGGCTTGAGCAAGATCCTTGATCTTGCCCTTCTTCTTCACGGTGGTGAACTCACTCCCGTCAGTCACACTGATCCCGGCTGAGTCATACCCCCGGTACTCAAGTCTTCTCAGCCCCTCGATCAGCACGTCGCTGACCGCCCTCGGGCCGCAATATCCTACGATACCACACATATATTGTCCCCCTCAATCTGTATAGTTCATTACTCTCTTTCCACTGTATAAGGCTCATTATTTCAAGGAATGGAGGTTTTTGCAACGGTATTGAATCAAAACGCCCTTTTATGCGGTTAAATCCTATAGGAGGAACCTATGAAATCCATTGCCATCTTAATCTCATCCCTGTTTCTTTTCGCCGCCTGCTCAGGCTGCACCCCGATCGCGGCCTACCAGGCTGTATCCTCACAGGATACCACCCCACCGCTTATCCTGAGCTGTTCAGCCACTGGAGTGCGGGAGATCACGATCACCTGCAGCGAAGCCGCAGAAGCCGATGCCGACACGTTCTCACTTGGGGAGGACATCACCCTGGAGGGGATCATCGTCACAGATGAGACGATTCGCCTCACGACCGCAGAGGAACTCATCCCGGGAGGGGTATATGAACTTACCGGGAGGATCTGCGACACTGCCGGGAACTCCTCGATGGCGTACCTGTCAGTCTACGGGTGGAACCCCTCCCCTCCCGGCATGATCATCAACGAGTTCACCACGAAAGGGTCGAAGCGGCATCCTGACGCGGTGGAACTGTACGTCACCTCTGCCGGGAACACCGCAGGAGTCTGCCTCTTCGACGGGACTGCTGGTGACTTCCGGCAGAAGTGCATCCTCCCCGCCCTGGAGGTAACGAAGGGGGAGTACCTCATCATCCACTGCACGGATACCCCGGAGGCATTCGATGCTGAACGCCAGTTCTCCATGGAAGAGCCTGTCGGGCTCTCCGGGAACAACGGGGTCCTGAGCCTCTATACCTCTTGCAGCGGGAACCTCATGGATGCAGTCGTCTACTCCAACCGGTTCAGCGACTCTGATGAGAAGTACCAGGGCTTCGGGAGCACCTTGATGCTTGAGAAGGTGAAGTATCTGGTAGGGGAAGGGGCCTGGGGATCACTCAAGCCGGAGGGAGCGGTACGGTCCACGAAGACCACGGCCACGAGGTCCGCCTGCCGTGCTTCTGTACCGAAGGACACGGATTCAGCAGCTGACTGGCATACGGTACCGACCTCGGGTTCCACATTCGGGGAGGTGAACAGTGATGAAGTGTATGAATGAAAAAAGGGTGGGCCGCATACGGTACCCACCCCTTCTGTCTTTAGGAGAACATCCTCTTAGATATAATCCTTGATGAACCCTTCGATCGCCTGCAGGGAGCCTGCCCCGATCCTCTGGTTCACCGGCTCGCCGTCCTTGAACAGGATCAGTGTCGGGATGCTCACGATGCCGTACTGGCTGGCGATCTCGCCTGCGGAATCGACATCGACCTTCCCCACAGTGATCTTATCGCCGTGTGTTTCAGCGATCTCTGCGACTACCGGCCCGAGCATCTTGCACGGCATACACCATTCAGCCCAGAAATCTACGAGAACAGGTTTATCTGACTTGAGGACTTCCTGTTCGAAATTTGCCATCGTTATGGTCACTTCCTTACCCATGGTACCTCCAAATGGTTGTTCGTTCTTCACTCCCCTACAATATAGTGCTAATCGATAAAAAAGGAAAGAACACAGAGTGCCTATCACGTCCGATTCAAAGATGAGCCCCGCTTTTCCTGCGGGGCTCATACTCATCAGCCCTTCTCAGGGGAGAGGACCTTCTGCGCCTCAGCAGCGACACTCTCGGGGGTCCCCTCCTCCTCCTGCTTCCTCAGGGGAGAGCGGAACTCCACATGCTCGGCGACCAGGACATACCGTTCCCGGTTCTGTCCCTCCTGGTTCTTCCACCGATCCTGTCGGAGCCTCCCCACGGCACGCACCCAGCTCCCCTTGCCCAGGTACTCCTGGCAGATTAGGGCCGTGTTCGCCCAGGCTTCGACACAGAGATACATGACCTCCTTGACCTGCTCCTCGCCCTTCCGGTAGTACCGGTTCGTGGCGATCTGCATTCTGCAGACATTGGTCCCGCTCTGGGTCATCTTGAGCTCTGGGTCTCGCACCAGGTTCCCCTCGAGAATGATGGAATTCAGATTGTTCATGGCTTATGCCTCCTTGTATCTATCTATAAGTTATAAACATGATTTGGGTGGATTTGATTCAAGAATCCGAGGTATTTGTCATGACAGTTGAAACAAAGAGGCAAAAAGACGCATAAACGTCCAGGAAGGGGCTCATCTATCGTAGGACTTCCCACAACACGCGCACCCTACTCCATTTCAAGTTGCTGTCTATGCCCCTGTCTCATGAGCTCATGGTCACCATACTCGGGACCTTCGCCCAAGAGGAAAGCAGGAGTATATCTGAGAACCTCAGATGGGCAGTGAGGAAGAAATATGAGCAGGGAATCAGCTTGAACCATCGAGTCTATGGATATCGCTGGAATGGTAAGAAGCTGGTCATAGATCCGAAACCGGCACGGGTAGTACGAAGCATATTCAAGCACTACCTGAAAGGGAAATCGATGAAAAGGATCTCAGATGATCTGAATAAGCGGGAAGTAGATCACTTCGAAAAACCCTTCAATGATGTCGCAATCCACACCATCCTCCACAATGAACGATATATCGGGGATACCCTACTCCAGAAAACCTACTGTGCGGATTTCATGAAGCATAAGCGCAAAAAGAATACAGGGGAATTCCCAATGCACTATATATCAGATACCCATACGGCGATTGTCAGTCGAGAGACCTTTGATGCCGTAGCTGCAGAGATAACGAGACGAAAAGAGCTCGGCGTATTCATCATGCCGAAGATGGTCAAACGGTGTTTTACCGGGAAGATCAGCTGCGAGAAATGCGGCAGGAAGTATATCAGGATTTACAAGACACCCACCAATGCAAACTGGCGATGTGCATCAAACAAAAAATATGGACCAACGGGCTGTAGGAGCATCGGGATCAACGAAGAGCAATTAAAACAGCTCTCAGCCTTCGAGATGAAACATGAAGCGTTTAACGAAGATGCCTTCACGAGAGAAGTGGATCATATCACCGGAAGCGGTGATGGGACCTTTACCTTCCATTTCACGAATGGACGAACTCATACCCAGTTCTGGGATGCAAAGCATCGAGCTCGAATAGCCGCAAGTACACACCAAGCCAAGGAGAAACCTCATGCCAACCATTAGAACCATACCAGCAACCAAAAACATCAATGCGAGGGATACCGGGAGGAGAACCCATATACGACGTGTTGCCGGATACGCCCGGGTATCAACTGATCATGATGAACAGCTCTCGAGTTATAAGGCACAGATTGACTACTACACACACTACATCAAGAGCCGTCAAGATTGGGAATTCGTACAGGTCTATACTGATGAAGGGATCAGCGGCACCACTACAACCCATCGAGAGGGCTTCAAACAGATGGTAGCGGATGCCCTAGCCGGTAAGATTGACCTGATCGTCACGAAGTCAGTTAGTAGATTTGCTAGAAACACGGTAGACAGCCTTACCACCATCCGAAAACTGAAAAAGAACCACGTTGAGTGTTTCTTCGAGAAGGAAAATATTTGGACATTCGATGGAAAGGGAGAACTGCTGATCACGATCATGAGCTCTATCGCTCAGGAAGAAAGCCGATCGATTTCAGAGAACGTCACCTGGAGTAAGCGGAAACTTGCAAAAGCCGGTAAGGTCAGTGTCGCATATGGTCAATTCCTTGGATACGATCGAGGACCGAACGGAGAGTTCGTGATCAATGAAGAACAAGCTGAGACGGTGAGGCTTATCTACTCCCTGTTTCTCCAAGGTATCGCACCTTCCTCGATTGCAGTGAAACTCACCGAACAGGGAATCCCTACCCCGGGGAAGAAAACAACCTGGAACGATGGCTGTGTTACCCGAATTCTCCAGAATGAAAAATATATTGGCGATGCACTGCTGCAGAAGAAGTTCACGGTGGATTTTCTCACCCATAAGTTGAAAGATAACGAAGGGGAAGTCCCGCAATACTATGTAGAGAAAAATCATACGCCGATTATCAGCAAGGACATATACGAACTCGTCCAATCAGAACTCGAACGACGGAAAGGATTGATAGGACGACATAATCGTGAACGACTGCTATCGGGGAAAGTAAAATGCGGTCAATGCGGTTCATGGTTTGGGAAGAAAACCTGGCATCCACATACCGGCAGTCAGAAGATCCTCTGGCAATGTAATGGCAAGTACGATGCATCCCATGCACCATGCACTTCAGGGAACGTAACTGAACGGGATATCATGAGCATGTTCGTGATCGCCGTGAACCGAGTTCTCAAGAGCGCCCCAACGATTCTCGAAACCCAGAAACTCACCTATGAACTGCTATTCGATACATCTGCTCTTGAAAGAGAACGTGATCAAATGCAAGTAGACCTAGCTGTCACAACAGAGTTGATGCAAACCATGGCGGCCCGAGAAGCAGCAGAATCAGAAGAGTCTGAAACACCCACAGCATCTGAGGGAGAGTATCAGGTTCTCCAGCAACGATTCAAGAAAGATTCCAAACGACTTCAAAAGTTAGAAAAAGCTATTGCAGATAAGGTAGAGAAGAAACATGTAGCCACCCAGTTTTATGATGAGTTGCAGAATTCTAAGGAACCCATAACCACATTCAACTCTGATCTTTGGAATGCATTACTGGATTTTATCACGGTCTACTCTCCACATGATGTGCGATTCCATTTCTGTGATGGTTCAATTATCACAGTGGATAAGGCTGCAATAGAAAAGAAACTCCCTGCCCTCACCGTTCGCCAGAAAAAGAAAATCGCTGAATTCCGCAGAGAAGGCATATCGTATAACAAGATCGCATCCCGCATGAACCTCACGCAGGGGCAGGTTCGATCGTATTGTTTATCCAGGACATCAGACCAGAACACAACTTCCCAACAAGGAGAATCGGGGTATTGCAAAACATGCGGGAAGCCTCTTGTGCATACCCCAGGCTATAGAAAGAAGATCTTCTGCTCTGATGGGTGCCGACAGGATTGGTATTAACCTGTAACTTATCTTAGTAAAAATAAGCTAGAAAATCACACAATCTCTTAGAGCGAATAATCTGTGGTAAAATAGAGGAACTCTCGTAAAAAGGAAAGAGGAGAAGCACCGTCCCTGGAAAGATGTGCGCTTCTCCTCACATGCAATAAATGCTCATCCAGATTGACGTAGATTTCGAAAAAGTTCAAGTCCAGAATCCCTGTTCTGATCCTCCAGATGTAGGTATCATGCCCAGTATGACTTGCCCCTGCTGTGGCACGATCCTGCATGGTCATGGCTGGAGGCTTCGTTTCCTCGTTGATCTCGAGAAACAGGAGTACTGCTTCTGGATCCATAGGAAACGGTGCCCTAAGTGTTTTCTCACCTTTACATTACTGCCCATCTGGGTACATGTATTCAAGAATTATAGCCTTGAAACCATCTTAGCCGTACTCTCTGCAGCGTGTGAAACCGGACATATGGGGAACCACATCCCCATCAACAAGACGCTTCAACGACAGTGGAGAGATCACCTGATCAAACGAGCAAGTATTAAGGAGAACCTGTACCACCTGAAGGGATTCGACCTGCAGGAGCTCTCCTGCCCAAGATCCTGTATCACGGCTCCTCTCTCCATTCGAATGGTCACCAAGCCGCTTCAGGGGGTTATGGAGGTGCGAACCTTCAAACCTCCGGGGGCTGCCTACCAGTTTCTGTTCTGCATATCTTCCGGTGACTACGATAGGCTGTGAGATACCTAACCAACTATCAGGAGGTAACCATGGACAGGATGAAACAAGAGAAGATCGCATTGTTTCGATTCGGCATTATCTTCCCCTTGCTCGATGAGCGTCTGCAATGGGGAGAGAAGAGCCAGATCGTCGAGAAGATCTGTGCAGAATCGTATGAGATTCCCTTCTCCGAGAGGACTCGCATCAGCAAAGCGACGGTGTATAACTGGCTTCGACGGTATAGCCAGCATCAAGAGATCGAAGATCTGTATCCTGCATCTCGCGAAGACAAGGGGCATCATCGAAGCGTAAGCAGTGAGACGGAAGTAGCTTTGCGGCATTTCCGTGATCAGCATCCCGAGGTAAAGCTCACGACATTGGTAGCGATGGCGATCAAAGAAGGGATCTTCCTTCCCCATGAAACGGTGAAGATGTCAGTGATCTATCGGATGTTCAAATCCTATGATCGGGATCAAACGGCAAAACGGACGAAAGACATGCGGCGATTCAGCATGGCCAGCTGCAACGACTGTTGGATGCTGGATGCGATGAATGGTCCAAAGGTCACCATCATGGTCGCCGGAGGGGAGAAAACGATCTCCGCAAAGCTGTGGGCGCTCATTGACGACAAGAGCCGGCTCATTACCTATGCCCAGTTCTATCCAGACGAAAAAGCAGAGAGCCTGATCGACTGCGTTATCAAAGCCTTTTCCGCACGGGGGTTACCCCGTAAGATCTTCACGGACCACGGTTCGGCCATGAGAGACCACCGACTGAAACTTGGATTGGCATCTCTGCAGGTTCAGCTATCTTTCGCGAAACCGTACTCGCCGGCATCGAAGGCAAAAATCGAGCGATTCTTCTCAACGGTTCGCATGCAGTTTCTCCCGACGATCGGCACGTCCCCTATCTCGCTCTATGAGCTCAACAAAGCCTGGATGACCTACCTGCAGCAGTACAATCGAAGATTTCATTCAGGCATCCAGGATAGCCCTTTACAGGTGTATCTTCAGGAGATCGAGGCCGTGAGACCTGCTCCACCAGAGATGCTGCCTTATTTCCGGTCTCACGTGAAGAGGAAAGTGTCCTTAGCACGAACGGTTAGTCTTAACAATCATCTGTATGAGGTTCCCCTCGGCTATGCTGGCCTCACCCTCGATCTTCGATTCTCTGACCCGGCACATGTAGAAGCCTTCTATGAAGATACCTCTCTTGGATTCCTTCCGCTCTGTGATCAGATTGCTAATTCACAGGCGCACCGTCAAGAGCTGCCGGCAGCCACCACCGGAGGTGTGCGATGAATAAGAATCATGACATCAAGACCTACTATGGTTTCCAGCGTCAGCCCTTTGCCAGCCACATGCCGGTTGATCAGCTGTATACCGTTACCTCCATGATCGAGATCAGTGAGCGCTGTGTCTTCGCTATCGCTCATGCCATGATCTTCGCGATCATCGGTGAGATAGGGTCTGGAAAGTCCACAGCCCTGCGGTATACCATCAGTCAGCTGTCAAAGAAGCAGTACCAGGTCATCCACATCTGTGGCGGCTCCTGGAGCTTCACGGAGATGCTCAGGCAATGCATGCATGCCGTCGGGATCTCGGCACGAACGAACCAGCAGACGACCATGCTCAAGCAGCTTTATGAGGCTTTTTCTCAGATTCGTGCCGATGGCCGAAGCCCGGTGCTGTTCATCGATGAGTGCGACCTATTCAAGCCGAGTGTCTACTCGCAACTCCATCTCCTCTGCCAGCAGAATCCCAATGACAGCAGAATCCTGCCCATCGTCATGTGTGGGCAGGATACCCTGTTCGACAAGCTGCGCAATCCCTATGCCAGGCCACTGATGAATCGGGTCATGAATGGATATAATCTTCGGAGCATGTCTCAGCAGGAATGTATTGAGTATGTCAAACACCACATGACCACAGTTGCCGGAGGACAGGAGGACTTGTTCTCTTCCCAAGCAGTAATTGCCGTTACCCAGGCTTCAGGCGGTATCCCGCGAAACATCAATACCATCTGCTTACTAGCCCTGAAACATGGCATGGATGAGAAATTGCAGGTCATTACCCCTGAGGTAATTCGGATCGTGACAAAGGAGTGGTGGCAATGCTGATGAATACCGTGATCGTTCCATCTACACAGGGCTTTGATCTTGAGCAGCTCCTTACTACGCTTGAACAGGATGATAGAGCCGCCTACAGGACTGTTTCCCGTACCATAGAAACCCTGGAACAGCTGTCCGTAGCATTTCTTGAACTTGAGGATCAGCTCCTGCATGTTACAGGAATCCCTGAAGGGCTGCATTGGCTGTATCGTTCCTATTTCTCCACACTTGACGATTCACTCAGCAGGCTATTCACTCAGATTTGCCAAGTGATCGTCCCCCATCTGTGGTTGACAGATACAACCACCGCTGATTCACCAATCCAGCAGGAATTCGACTTCTCCAGCTGATACTCACAACGACCCGATTACTCGCCCTTCAGCAGCTCCTACTACCGGTGGGAGCTGTGTTCAAACAATTGCCGAATCGGTTGTTCATCCTACATGATTGTTGAAATGTCTACGTAGAATAATTCTATGAAACTCATGTGTGATTAATTCTAAGAAAGTCTTTGCAGATGCATGGTGGATTCCTTGGTATGGGCGCTTCTTCTCAGCTGGAGGCAATATTTCATACACAAGCAGTCATGCCATGTTACGGTTTTTTCTTGCTAAAACTATTCGTCAGTTTTGCTTTAATTTAATGTGGAGATCAATAATTGGTGGAACCGATTCGGGCAGTTGAAATCAGGAGTTGAACGAGCTACCTATAGCGTTGTATGCCAGCATTGCGGTAAGACATTCATCGCTTACGGGAAAGGTCGAAAATACTGCTGCCGTAAGTGTTATGTTGATAGTAGGTGGAATAGATCATGACACACCAACTTTGAAGATCGTGTATTTGGCTGTTCAGCAGGCCTCACGGCGCTGGACCATGCCAATCAGGGATTGGGGTCCAGCGATGAATCGGTTTCTTCACCGAATATGAAGATAGGATTGTAGATTGATGGGAATAGGCAGTTACACAGTTAAGTTTCCAGTCTCGGCTGATGATTATCACTCTAAACTTTTTTTGATGTTAAAAATATCTAATTGGTCGAAATGGGTAAAGATCAAAATACTTAAACATGCCATGAGACAATTCGGTATATTCATTTATGACATCATATTCCATCCATATTGACTTTACAGTTGTGGTAGAATTTTCTGTTGAAGATCGATACCATAGCTCTACAAAATTATCTTTTCCATTTGAGTATAATTGTTTTGATACTTCTTTTAATTCATCTATTGAAGGTAAATACCAATCATCATACCCATTAATTACGGCATCAGTACATATTTTAGCAATTACACTCCCATCATTCATTCTAAAATAGTTTTGTGGATTTTCGTAGAAACTACCCCAACCTTCATCATATCCAATATAACCTTCTGTCCCTAAATTATTATGAAAATTTACAATATTTATAGTATTAGTCAAGCCAGCACCAATTTCAGGTGCTGTTCCATTTGGTGTTATATAATACCCATTAACTCCCCATTGAAAAAGTCTAGGGTCAGGATCTTCCCAATATTCTCCATCCCCATCGGTGTCATACCACCCAAAAGGAGCTAATTCCAGAAAACGATAACCAGGTATATTATCAACACCATCGGCTTCATCATCATAGAAAATATATCCGCCAGCTTGACCTCTAAAACCTACTGCAAAGGGTCCCCAAATTGCATATAGTTCAGCATCAGTAGGTCCCATTGTAAAGAATCCTTCATCACTATAATCGACTTCACCTTGACTTGTCTCAGACCAGCCATAAAAACCAAATTCTTCTTGAGTATATCTACAAATTGGCAACTGTATTTTCTCATTAGTTTTAATAGTAATTGAATCCATTGTACCAATTCCACCATTTGGTAATAAATACAAAGTATGTTCATCTGCAGTCCATTTGGCATATAAAGAAATATCTCTTTCTATCTTTTCACTACTAAAATCCCAAGTTGTAGTCAGATCATCATCTTTAAACCAACCAGAAAATGTATACCCTTCTCTTGTAGGAATTGGTTCATTCAGTGTGGAATCATACCGTGCTTCCATATCCTCAATAATAGAACCACCATTGCTATTATAACTAATTGTATAAGTGTTACGGTAATAATATATCTTCAGGACTAAACTCCCATCGCCATAAATGTTACTACGGTAGATGGATATATCATCATTAGTATTTCTAAAATAATAATAGAATTTCGAGTATGCCAGCGCTTCACTATCGGTTGTACCTGTTAAATATTCTGTCTCAAATAATGTATACCCAGGTCCAGAAATGTCTTGTTGGTAATGTTCTACTTTATATTGAGTATCAGTATTTGCGGACCAATTAGCAGTTAATATAAGATCGCTAGTTATTTGAGCTGATGAAAAATTAAAGGGGGTCCAAGAAAAAATATCTTTATACCAATAGTTAAAAGTATATCCAATTTTTGTTAGTAACTCTGGTTCACTTATTGTTGCCTGATATCTCACACCTTCAATATCATCAACAATACTGTTACAATTACTTTTAAAACTTACGGTAAAGTTATCTCTATCATAATAAAGTTTCAAAACAAGAGATCCATTTCCTCTTATTTCCCCACTAGACACTCGCAATTCATGGATTGGATTTTCATGAAACCCAGTGTATGCCTTTACTTCAGCTGTTGCTGTAGCTTCTGTCGTACCGGTCAGGATGTCAGAATCAACCAAGGTATATCCATCCCCACTCACATCCTGTTGATAATGTTCAACTAGATACTTTGTATCAGTTCTAGGTATCCAATGAGCGTCAATAACATGATTATATGGTATTTTAACAATGGTTGTAGATGTAATTTCGGTATCAATCCACCATGTATCAAAATTGTATCCAGCTCTTGTAGGAGTTGGTAGGTCTCCATAAAACGAATCATAAGTAACTACCAAAGAATCATTTTCAAGGAGATCCCCACCTTGGACATTTAAATAGATTTTATAGTTATTTGGAGTCCATTGTGCATAAAGTCTTAATGACTCATTACTAAACATATAGTATGATCCTAATATATAATCATCTCCAGATCCATCAGATTTAGAATTCCAACCTGAGAAAGAATACCCCACTTTTTCTAATCCTCTTGAATTTTGGGGTACTCCATATTGATCTCCTTCATATCCAAAAATAGTTTCAGGTAAATATCCACTAGTAGCATTATTATTATAAAAAGAAATATACAATAATGAATTCCCATCATTAACTAATAAATTCCAAGAGTTATTACTCCATATCCAAGCCTTTTTATCAGAACTATTATAGTAAGCCCAATTAACTCCAGGACTATTCGGTGCTGAAGAAAGTTCTCCCTTCCAGATAATTGATATTCCATCGGTTCCACTTGCTCCAGTCTCCCCATCAGCCCCATCTGCCCCTGCCGCTGCCAGCAGGTCCCAGTCGCTGCCATTGTAGATATATGAATTCCCATCACTCGTATTGTAGTACGCATTATTTAGGCTCGATCCACTCGGTGCACTACTGGATTCTCCCAGCCATACGATCGATATCGCATCCACTCCGTCTGATCCGTCCTGGGCCAGAATGTTCCAGTCTGATCCATCATAAATATAAGAAATACCATCAACTATATTATAATATGCCCAATTATTTGTAGGGTCACTCGGTGCATCAGACAACTCTCCCTTCCAGATGATCGAGATCCCGTCCGCACCGGCTGCCCCTGTCTCACCGTCAGCTCCGTCTGCCCCTGCCGCTGCCAACAGGTCCCAGCTGCTTCCGTTATAGATATAGGAATTTCCATCACTCGTGTTGTAGTAGGTATTGTTCAGGCTTGCCCCGCTCGGCTCACTGCTAAACTCTCCCAACCATACGATCGATATCGCATCCGCTCCGTCTGATCCGTCCTGGGCCAGGATATTCCACTGACTTCCATCGTAGGTATAGGAGATTCCGACGGTACTGTTGTAGTATGCCCAGTTAACCTCAGGACTGATCGGCGCTTCCGTAAGCTCGCCCTTCCAGATAATCGAGATCCCGTCCGCCCCATCTGCACCTGTAGCACCATCAACTCCATCTGCACCTGCCGCTGCCAGCAAGTCCCAGCTACTGCCATTATAGATATATGAGTTCCCATCACTGGTGTTGTAGTAGGCATTGTTCAGGCTTGCTCCACTTGGCGCACTGCTATACTCGCCCAGCCAGACGATTGATACACCATCTGCACCATCTGCACCATCAACTCCATCACTTCCATCGGCTCCATCCTGCGCCAGGATATTCCAATCTGATCCATTATAGATATACGAAATCCCATCTGTGCTGTTGTAGTATGCCCAGTTAACCTCAGGACTGCTCGGCGCTTCAGTCAACTCTCCCTTCCAGATGATCGAGATACCGTCAGCTCCTGCTGCCCCCGTTGCCCCTGTCTCTCCATCAGCACCATCTGATCCTGCCTGTGCCAACAGATCCCAGTAACTACCGTTGTAGATGTAAGAATTACCATTTGAGGTGTTATAGTAGGCATTGTTCAGGCTTGCTCCACTCGGTGCACTACTGTACTCTCCCAGCCATATGATCGATATAGCATCTGCTCCATCTGATCCATCCTGGGCAAGGATGTTCCAGTCTGATCCATCATAGATATACGAAATCCCATCTGTGCTGTTGTAGTATGCCCAATTCTCTTCTGGCTTGGTTACCCCTAATGCGGCCAACATATCTGCCACATTAGCATATCCACCTTTCCAGATAATCGAGATCCCGTCTGCTCCGGCAGCTCCTGTCTCACCAGCAGATCCGTCTTCACCATTTTGCGCGAGGACTTGCCACTCACCATTTCCCGTATAGAGATATGAGACACCATCAGTCATATTGTAGTATGCCCAATAGAGTTCAGGGTTAACCGGGGGAGCATCCAGTGAACCCTGCCATGCGATAGTAATACTTCCAGGAAAATCTTCTGATAATAAGTATTTTGTTCCCAGTTCTGTTATGGAGCCCGCAGATACGGATACATTATCCCAACTATAAGTATCTGTACCTCGCATAATAACAAGATCATAATCATTTCCAGAGGGAACTTCAGATATGGTAAAATTCCCTTCATTTCCTGTAATTGCCATATAGGAAGTATCAGCAATAAAAATTATAAAACCAATATTCCCAGTCGCTGTTCCATCCAACACGATTCTTCCATGAATACTCCCTACAGAAGTAAGTTGCAGATCAGGGGCAGTGACTGTTTTACCTTTATCAATATGGATTGAGGTATAGACGGCTTTCTCTGATGAATCCTGGGAAGATGCATACAGGGTATAATCCCCTTCAGGTACATCGATAAATTGGTATTCACCATTTGAATTGGTGGTTGTCTGATCGGATAAAGATCGAGATGTTAAGGATCTAGTATCACCCTGCAGAGCATGAGATACACTTTTTGTGATCTCACCTTCTTTACTTTCTAACGAGATAACTATGCCTGCATGGTCTGAACTATTAGAAAAGGTAACCTTTCCAGTTATTGTTCCTGTAGAATCTAAGATTCCGTTTAGTAGATCACAACTGATTGAGCTGAATATGTAAGCTAATACCAGTATGATAAATACGACTTGAGTTCTTTTGAGCATAGTTCCCCCACTTTATCCCATACACTTTATAAAGAGTTACGTTATAGAACTATTTACTCATTTACAGATAGAGTATAACAACCTCATGAAGAAATCAATCCAAGAAACTCGTTATCCACCAACAAACCTGTCAGTACTCTCAATATCAATAACTCCTTCGTTTCAGCCACTACCCATTATATTTAGCCTTACAAAAGAGTTTATTCTCAAGATTCAATATCATTCATAAATGATGTATGAGTTTTGATGTGGCAAATCCCCATAAACTTCTTAGCCGCTACCCTTTTCTGTTATTTTCCTATACCCTATTATCTCTAAGCAAAGCATGAGTTTGTGGCAAAAGGTTGCATCAGATAATCCTACTAGCCACCACCAAAATTTGCTTAGCCACACCTAGTTAACTCGTTATTTGGTAAATATTTACTTGTTCTTACGTCGAGAATGATGGAATTCAGATTGTTCATGGCTTATGCCTCCTTGTATCTATCTATAAGTTATAAACATGATTTGGGTGGATTTGATTCAAGAATTTTGGGGAATTGTCATGACAGTTGAAACAAAGAGGTAAAAAGACGCATAAACGTCCAGGAAGGGGCTCATCTATCGTGGAACTTCCTACCACACGTGCACCCTACTCCACGCCTATGCCCGTGTCTCGAGAGATTATGAGCATTCGCTTGTAAACCAGATCAGTATTACACGCAGTTCATTTTAGCAGCATCCCGGTTGGGTGTTCGCCGGTGTGTTTGTTGATCATGGGATCTCTGGAATACGAACCACCGGAAGGGAGCAATTCCAGAAGTTGATCGAGCAATGTGGGGAAGGCTCACTACCTTGATTCTGTCGGGTGGGTATTTGGAAATACTGCCATGATGTGGTATGATTCATCCATACGAAAGAAGTTGGAATGCCAGAAATATCCAGATTTTATGGAATCATCATAAAGATGTATTTCCGGAAAAGTGAACACCACCTCCGCACTTTCATGCGCTGTACGGTGAATATATAGCTGAAATAGATATACAGTCACTAGACGTAATCGTCGGTGATCTACCTGTTCGAGCTCTCACTCTCGTGAAAGAGTGGGCGAATCTTCATAAAACCGAACTTCTGGCTATCTGGGAAGACCAGATATTCAATAAGATCGCACCTCATCAGTAGGAGGGAGTACATGGTTCCAAGAATTAAACGAGTTATTCCACTACCAGATTTTCACCTTGAGACAGAATTTCTGGATGGTACTATTAAAGAGTTTGATGTACACCCATATATTCAGGACTTTGAGATGTTTCGCCCTATCAAGAATGTTACGTTCTTTAACACTGTACGTGTAATTGATAGCGGGTTTGCCGTTGCCTGGAATGAAGAGATTGATATAGATAGATATGATATCTGGGAATTGGGAAAAACACTCGCCAGTCAGCGTGTATAGATTCAAGGATCCGAGAGATACAATGCTATTTAGGTGATCTCATAAGATCATGAAGCATACAGACCATCTGCCCAGGCTCAGTTGGATAGAATCCATGCACCCACATTTGCTCCATTAATTCACTCCTTCATGATATACTCTCCTTATGGTAGAAAGGATCAGGGAAGTCGTATCCCGGTATGTTGCAGGAAAGGAGCATATACTCGCGGTCTTCGTGCTCGGAAGTGCAGTCACGGGGAATCTCCGACCCGACAGTGATATAGATCTAGCTGTGATGGCAGAGCAAGGTATCAGTATTCCGGCAACAGAGAAGATGCGATGGATCGGGGACCTCTCGTTTGATCTAGCACGAACAGTTGACCTGGGAGATATCATCAGCACGAGCCTGGCCTATTCCCGTGAGGCCCTGCTGAAAGGCATGGCTGTCTATGTGAAAGACGAGGATCGCATGGCATGTATACGTGCAGCGATCCTGAAGATAGCTACTGACAACGATAATATCAGCATCAGCAAGGCAGCTGTGATAGAGCGATCAATACGGCGAATACTCGAAGCGTATGCAGCGAATCCCTCGTTAGACAACTATACCCATATCGATGCTATGATCCTGAACATCGAGCGTGCATGCCAGGCTGCCATTGACCTTGCCCAGCATATTGTGGCAGTGCAGCGGCTCGGCATGCCGGAGAACAGTGCAGCCGCATTCCTTGTTCTCGAGAACGCTAGCGTCATATCCCACAAGACAGCGAAGGCGATGATGGGGATGACAGGCTTCCGGAAGCGCTATTCATGAGTATCAGAAGCTCGACAGAAAGATCTTGAAGGCCATCGCGGAGCGTGAGTACCGGTCCCTGATCGATTACTGCGAAGAGCTGGGTATCACCATTACCTCCTGATCCTCAGGCGGGTTCCTCCACCTCCGGTCCCTTTGCCATCTGCTTCAGCTTCTCGAGCTGGTCGTACTTGCCGAGCGCGAGCACGCTGCAGCCGGGGACCATGACCTCTCGTGGGCCGGGGTTGAACCGGAGCTTCCCCCGTGGTTTTCGCATGGCGATGATGATCAGGCCGGTCTTCTCAGGAAGCTTCGAATCCTTCAGCATCGTCTCGGCAAGCTGGGACCCCGCCTCGACGGTGACCTCACCAAGGTCGAGCACCTCGTCGTCGAACCTCGTCACGATATCGAGGAAGGAGACGACATGGGGACGGAGCATCATATAGGCCATCCTGGCCCCGCCGAGCTCGTTCGGCGATATCGTCTTGTCTGCACCGGCCCGCTTGAGCTTCTCTGCAGCCCCCTTCTCAATGGCACGCGAGACGATATGGAGCTTGGGGTTCATACCCCTTGCGGTCAGTACCGCATAGACGTTGTCGACGTCTGAATCCAGGCAGCAGACCACCCCCTTCGCACGCAGGATCCCCGCTTCCTCGAGCACATCCTCGTTCGTGGCATCCCCGTTCACGACAAGGAGGCTGCCGTCATCGAGTTCCCTGATCCGCTCCTCATCCTGCTCGACCACCACATGCGGAGTACCGGCGAGCCTGAACTGCTCGATGACGCTCGCCCCGGTCTGCCCTGCCCCGCAGATGATGATATGCTCCT
This sequence comes from Spirochaetia bacterium, assembly GCA_963677595.1. Classification (GTDB taxonomy): domain Bacteria; phylum Spirochaetota; class Spirochaetia; order CAKZLE01; family CAKZLE01; genus CAKZLE01. The sequence continues at coordinate 2,877,422 of OY782041.1, read as the reverse complement.
GCAATTCGGCTATCCGGTTCTTCATGGCCCGCCTCCTGAATATCTGTTTCACCCCGCCCTCGATCAGGAACGATGCCAGCTGGACCACGGCATAGGATACAAGACCGAGACCGCTGAGGATGATGAGGATGGTGAAGATCTTCCCCCCTGCATCCAAGTCAGTCACCTCCCGAAAGCCTACCGTCGAGATGGTGATGATCGTCATGTAGAGGGCATCGATGAGGGAGAGGTCCGCGATGAGCATATAGCCGGCAGTCCCGGCAGAGAGCAGAACGATGATCAGCAGGAACACGATGAGTCCCCTTGATATCGTACGTCCCCTCTTCATTCCCACAGATCCCCCTCCTCTTGTGATGATTATAGCATACTACGAATTGCTGCGTGATGATATTTCACCATACCGGCTGCCCTCTACGATACACAGGCCGCATCGGCATGCTCCCGCCGGGAAGTCGGCACCACCAGACTCATACATACTGTGCATTCGTTTCGATCAGTAACAACAACAATATGATACATATACAAGCCTGTATTACCATATACTGTAATAGGCAAAACCACATCCAGCTGTACTAGCACAGTATAACCCTATATAATTATACTGTATACAATACACAACTATTATCTTATCAATATCACTTATTGCTGTCTTATGATTATTTATTCTCCTACAATGATTACTTATTTACATTTTTTATTTGACAATCAATCACTCTTAGGATTACAATACCTGTATTACTGTGCATTAAAGATTCTTAGTGCAAGCATATACTAAAGTGATAATGACCAGGATATAGCACTTTCATGATCGTGACCTGATGCACATGATACCTGTTTTGCACCTATCACCAAGGACTGATCCAAGAGATACGGGAGCTGCCTGCATGATGCAGACCAAGGCCGTCCCAGTGCGGAAGGGACCTTCCCAAGCTCAGCTGCCTGAGTGGTATACCAAGGAAATAGATCCCGTAGGGGATTTATAATAAAAACAAAGAGGGGTTTTGTATGAAATCGTTTAGGACGAAGCTTTTCATCGCGTTGGTACTCGTATTGGTTATGGCAACCTCGCTGGTCACTGCCGGTGGAGCACAGGAGAAAGACAGTGCTGCCGCAGCTGACAAACCTATCAGGGTGACCTTCTACTCACCGAACACCGGAAACTTTGCCAGCCAGGCTGTAGCCAAGATGGCTAAGACACTGGAAGCGAAATCAGGCGGCAAGATGGTCGGTAACCTGATCGAGGCAGGTACTGCCGGGAACCAGGTCGAATCAGCACAGATGATGATGAACGGAGACATCCAGGTCGTAGTCTATACCGTAGACCAGATGTCGACGATGATCCCCGGTGCCGGAGACTGGATCTCCCTTCCTTTCCTCTTCGACTCTGACGAGCAGGCAGCTTCTGACTATGAAGAAGGCGGCTGGATGCTGGACAAGATCAAGGAGTTCGCTGCTGAAGGCGGTATCCACGTGTATGACTATGTCTATTCAGGGTTCAAGTGCCTGAGCTTCACCAAGGATGTCCATTCCTATGATGACTGGCAGAACCTGAAGGTCCGAGTCCCCAACAACCCCATGTTCCATGAACTCTGCGGTGCATACGGGATGCAGACGGTTGCCGGTATCAACATGTACACCTCACTGCAGAACGGGACGGTCGACTCCGTACTCCAGGGAGAGGAAGGACATGAGGTCTTCAACCTGGAAGAAGTGATCAAGGAACTGGTCCTGATCCACGACACCTACGGGTCAGTCTTCTATGTCAGCAACGAGAACTGGTTCAAGGGCCTTGACCCGTCACTGCAGACCATCCTCGATGACATGGTCAACGAGATCTCCTATGAGTACAACGTCCTGTCTAAGAACGCTATCTCAGACTATGTCAACAAGACCCTCCCTGCGAACAACGTCGAAGTCGTCTATCCTGACAGGGCATGGAAGAACGCAATGAAGAAGGCCGTGATCCCTGTATGGGAGCGGGCATTCGCTAGCGGTCAGTACGATGCGGACCTGATGGAGAGACTCAGGAAAGACTACTACGAAGTGAACTTCGCAGACGTCCTGTAGACACCTTACTGTTTGGACTCCACTGATTGAGGATACTAGCCGGACAGGCTGCGGGGCATAGCCCCGTATGCCCTGTCTGGCTGATCTTCTTATAAAGCGGACGAAGGGATTAATCTATGAAAAAAAACAAAGCTTTTCTTTTCGCTGAAACGGTCAACGATTCCCTTGGGAACATCGAGCGCCTCTTCAGCGTGATCGTCATGCTCGCACTGGTGATCACCACGATGATCTTCATCTCCTGCCGGTACGTGATCCACATCTCTGTGCCGTGGTCGGATGAGATCGCGAGATTCGTCCTGGTGGCACTCGGCTGGATCGGCGCCTCATACTGCACCTACCATAATGACCACCTGAGGATCAATGCCGTCAGCGGCCTGGTGAAGAGATTCTCGAAGCACTCGGAACTCATCCTGACCCTGGTGGAACTGACCACACAGCTGATCATCGGCCTGTTCATGCTGTTCTTCCTGAGGAACTTCCTCACCTACCTGACAAAACTGGTCATACCGATGCATGACGTATCCCCGGCACTGCAGGTGCCGAACTGGATCCCCATGGTTTCGATCGTCATAGCAAGCGTCTTGATGGTCATCCATTCATTCCTGAAGGTCTTCATCATGATCGGGCAGATCATCCATAAAGAATACAAGAGCAACCCTGCTTCAGAAGTCGAGGAGATGTAACGATGAATGCTTTCTTACTGTTTATGATTATCTTTCTGGGGCTCGCGATCCTCCTTGAATTCCCGTTGGCATACTCACTCGGCATAGCGGCGACCGTCACCTTCGTCACCCACGGGTTCGCGCTGACCAACCTGGCTTCCAGCGCCTATGCCAGCCTCGATGTGTTCGACCTGCTGGCCATGCCCTTCTTCGTGTTCGCCGGCTTCATCATGCAGTACTCGAACCTGTCAGAGAAGCTGTTCAACTTTATCAATGCCTTCGTCGGCCGGTTCCGGGCAAGTACCGGGGCAGTCGGAGTCGCGACCTGTGCGCTCTTCGGCACGCTGACCGGATCCCTCGTGGCGACCGTCGCAGCGATCGGGCAGATCGTATTCCCGGAGATGGAGAAGCGGGGGTACTCGCGAGCCTATTCTGGTGCCCTGGTCGCAAACTCAGGCATGCTCGGGCAGCTCATCCCGCCGAGTTCGGTAGGTATCATCTATGCGATGGTGACAGGGCTGAGTATCTCGGATGTATGGCTCTCGACAGTCATCCCCGCGATCATCATCGTCTTCTGCTACAGCGTCTACAACTACCTCGTACGACGCAAGGTCGAGACGAAGATCGCCGAGAAGTTCCAGTTCGTCCCCTATGCCAAAGAGATCGGGAAGAGCACGAAGAATGCCGTATGGGCCCTGCTGATGCCCGTGATCATCTTCGGCGGGATCTACGGCGGGGTCTTCACCCCGACCGAGGCCGGTGCTATCGCAGCGATCTACGGGGCAGTCTACTACTTCATCAAGAAGAAGAAGAACCCCGAATCCGTGCAGGGCTCGTTCATGAAGATCGCCTCCTCCGCAGTCGGGGTCGTCGGCAGCATCATGCTGATCATGGCCTTCGCCATAGCGGCAGGACGGGCACTCTCCTTCGCACAGATCTCCGGTATGGTACAGAACTTCTTCCTGACGAACCTCACGGAACCCTGGCAGTTCAAGCTGGCTGTCGTCATACTGTTCACTATCTGCGGGATGATCGTGGATGCGACGGTGGCGACACTGCTGTTCATCCCGCTGCTCACCCCCATGCTGCAGACCTATGGGATCGACCCCATCTTCTTCGCGGCAGTCGTACTGCTGGTCCTGGAGTTCGGCGCGGTAACCCCCCCGTTCTGCGTGGCAATATTCATGGCGGCTAAACTCTGCAATGTCAGTTTCGGGCAGATCATGAAGGAGACGGTCCCCTTCCTGCTCATCAACTATGCGGTCCTGATCCTCGTGCTCATGTTCCCCGAGATGTGTACGGTACTCGTCCACTGACAGGGTAAGCCCCGGCAGCCTCCGAACCTGGCCGCTCCCCCGCTTCCCGCGGGGAGCGGTCCTTCTTTATACAGGGAGGCTCAACCCCTTCCTCCCCCCTTCTGCTCATACAGCATGAGGTCGGCACGTTTCGTGATGGTAGTGACGGTATCACCGGTCACGAATAGCGCGTACCCGCAGCTGAGGCTCACCTGCAGGGGAGCTTCCACGATCCCTTCCACCTGCACAGGCTGGATGAGACGCTCATGGATCGAACCAGCGGAACGGCTGTCAGTCCCCCTGCTGATCACCATGAACTCATCACCACCCCAGCGTGCTGCAGTATCATCCTCACGCATGCAATTCCTCAGCGAGGCTGCGTACGCCTTGAGGACCCTGTCCCCGGCATCATGGCCATAGGTATCGTTGATCTTCTTGAACTCATCGATATCGAGGATGAAGAGCGCAAGGGGCTCCCCGCCCCTCTCCGCCTCATCGAGCAGTATCGCCAGGTGCTCCTCCATCGACCTCCGGTTAAAGAGGCCGGTCAGGCTGTCGGTCTCGGAGAGCACCTTCAGGACCTTCATCTCCCTCTCCCGCCTGAGGCCTTCGTTGATCCTCCGAAAGAGCAGCTCGTTATTGACCAGGAGGATGAGGACATAGTTCACCACCGTGAGGATGGCGATGGCAGAGCCGCGCACCATATGGTTCAGGAGCACATGCACCCCCGTGATGAAGGTGATGATATTGAACAGGAATACCCCGTCGAGCAGGCAGTAGAGGAAGAAGAGCAGCTTGAAGAGATGGTTCACCCACAGGGATTGGCGAATACCCTTCGAGAAGACCAGGAGGTACCAGAGACCCATCCCGAGGCAGTAGACGGCGAAGAGGAGCTGCAGCTTGCGGTGGTCGATGAAGAAGACGATGCACAGCAGGAGGAGCATCGCCGCAATGACCCCGAGGACCCAAGCCCACCTGATCCGCAGGCGGAGGAAGGCCCTGAACCCGAGGATGAAGAGCATCATCTGGACGACCTGACTGGCATAATAGAGGAGCGCCATGGACAGCACGCCCGTCTGCTGGTACCGGAGGTTGAACACGAGGCTCACACTGTAGAGGAGGAGGTTGGCTACCCAGTATCCTGCACCCTGGACGCGGGTGTTGCGGTTCAGGTAGAGGGCGACCATGACGACGGCGACTATCGCCTGGTTGTAGATGTGCATATAGAGAAGGTCGTTGAGCACAGACATCGTATTCTCCAGTTACCGTGTATGAATATGTTTTAATTCCTCTATGATAACGCACCTGGGGTATGGTATCAACAGGAATGTTTCCGGAGGGCGCTCCTATTTCAACTCAACCGCTCATGGGTCGTACAAACAGGGAAGGCAGACCGGTTCACGGCAGATGCCGGCTTGACAGACCCGTGAAGGTATAGGCATAATTTCCATGCATATATGAATAGGAAAAACGTTGTAATCAAGCAGAAGAACAAGAAATCCGGCATTACATACCTCTATTGGGGACACTCGACCTATGTCCCCGGCAAGCCCTATCCCGTCGTATCGAAGATAGGCATAGGCAGGATCAATGCAGCAGGAGCGTTCGAACCGAACAAGAACTTTCTCGCCCTTCCCCCTGAGGAGCAGCTGGAGACCGGTCTCGTCGATGATCCCTGCTATGCGCTCTTCACCCGGGGAGATACCGATGCCCATGAATACAAGATGTATGGTTTCGTCGCACTCCTCGAGACCACCGCAAAGAAGACAGGCGTCTGGGATGCTCTGAAGCGGGTCTTCCCCAATGACTGGAAACAATTGCTCACCTGTGTAGAAGCGATGATGAGTTACCCTGACCGTGACCTGTACCGTCCCAAACACTTCCATGACGTCTGTCTGCATACGTTAGTCGACCCGCCTGCAGAGGATGGGATCGCGAAAGCCCTTGACGCAGTGGACTCCGCTTCCATCGAACGGTTCTTCGGTTATTATCAGGAGCGGTTGTATGCACGTCAGGGGGCGAGCACTGCCGGGGAGATCGTAGTGTACCCCCTGGATACGAGGAGGATCTCGACGTATTCAGCCCTGCTCGAAGCTGCGAAATATGGCAGGAATAACGAGGGATCAGACCATGCGCAGATCGACCTCCTGATGATCTGCGACAAGCTAACCGGTATTCCCCTCTATTACCAGCCGCTGTTAGAGAACTGTTCAGTCAGGAACGTCTTGAACGGACCCTATGTGAAAGAGTTCAAGGCGGGGACCACGCTGATACTGGACAGGGAGTTCCACTCCCTTGATACCATTCAGCTGCTAAAGGATGGGGACCTCCGGTTCCTGGCCGGCTTGCCGCCTGCTGCCAAGATGTTCAAAGATGCCGTTCAAGAAGCACATGGGGTGATCTTTGATACCGAGAACTACCATGCAGCGATCAGGATGTACTGCTATACCAGGATGGTCACCAACGAGACTCCGAGTGTACGTGGAACAGGTTCCCGGGACCTTTCTGTCTACCTGTTCCTGCACCCCGACAGACAGGCAGAAGAGCAGCAGCAGTTAGCTGAGAGGTTCGCCCGAGGCAAGGCTGACCTGGAAGAGCACGGGAGTCTGTACAGTGGGACAGGATTCTATGGGACCTATTATACGGTGGAACAGGACAGTGAGGGGAACATCATCTCTGTCTCCCATAACAACGAGGCACAGCGGAGACGGATGACCGCATGTGGGTTCTCAGGATACCTCGGGCCTGCAGGGCTCTCACCTGAGCAGGTACTGAAGCTGACCCGCGGCAGGGACCGCATCGAGAAGGCTTACGAGGGGTACAGGGCGAGGATGCACAGACCGAACCACAGTCTCGACGAGCATCTTGAAGGGAAGGTCTTTCTTGCATTCCTGACCACGATACTCGAGCTGCACATCAGACGAATCATGCACGAATATCTCCTGTATGACCAGTATACGTTTCAGGACCTTCGAGATGAGGTCTTCGATGCGAAGCTGAAAAAGCCGGCAGGGAAGGTACCCGCAGAAGGCTCCTGGGACGACCTGCCTCTTGAAGTACAGAAACTGTTCTACATCTTTGAGGTGGTCAAGCCTTCACAACTGCGGGATGACGTCCCGAAGCTGGTGAGGGACGAGCTCAAAGGGCGGAGGCAAGGGCATGGCCTGTCTGTCGGGTAGGATCGCAGGATGATGCTGGACTATTCCAACTGCATCCCCACGACAGGACAGATGCTTCAGCTCCCCCCCGGCACTGATGACCATACAGCTGTGCGAACTGGTAACAATCGGGCAGGTATGATTGCTAGAGCTTCTCTGCCTTCTCATAGAGACGGCTGATCTCTTCCTTCGAGACGATCCGGGAAAGCAGGTGCGCGATGATGATGATCCCCGGGATGTCGATTAGCAGCCTCGTCAGGGCAAAGCGCGCCCCGAGCGAGGAGAGTTCGAAGAGGAACATCGGGACCTTCGTGGTCGACCATGCACCGATGAAGATGAGGATGTTCGTGAACTTGACTCCCTTCCTCATAAAGACCGCCGCCACGGGGAAGGCCCCGTAGAGGGGACCCGCAGCCGCTGAGCCGATCAGGAACGAGAGCACGACGCCCTTCAGCCCGGAGTGCTCTCCCATGTACCTGGTCATGGTCTCACGGGGCACCCATACATCGAGCAGTCCGAGCAGGATGAAGATCGGGGGGATGATCAGCAGCATCTCCTTCAACTGGGCCGCGGCGAGGTTCACCACCGACTTGCCGAAAGCCAGGTTGAAGACTGAGATACCAGCCAATACCACGAGGGCAATGAGCAGGTTCCGGTATTTCTTCACGATCGTCTTCATACAAGGGCCTCCACGAACCCGATCACGTAGGCGACCAGGAAGGAGAAGGCGAAGGCCATGAGGTTACGGTAGACCGACAGGCGCCTGCCGAAATACTGGATCTCCACCGGCAGTGTCATGACCCCCACCATCATGAGGGTGGAGACGAAGGCCGCGATCTGCATATAGCCCGCACCGCCGGAGAGGAGCATGGCAGCTGTCGGGAAGGCCACGAACCCCGGGATCAGGGTGATCGCCCCGACGATCGCGGCAAGGACGACACCGATCCACCCGGAATCGGAACCGATGACCCTGAGGATCGTCTCCTCATCCAGGAGGGTGAGCATGACGCCCACGAGGATGATCACCACGAGGATCTGCGGCAGGATGTTCTCGAACGACTTCCAGGCCTTCTTCAGGGCTTTCTTCGTCTTACCCCGGTCCTTGATGAAGGAGAGGGTAAGCAGCAGTGCTGTCACGATATAAAGTAGTGCATTCATAGCTGTGAAGTATAGCATCACTAACCTGCCTGCGCCAAGAAGCAGAAGGCTCTCATCAGGCCTTTCAGGGCTGGAAACAGGAGGGATCGGGGGTCATGCAGCCTGCGACGATCTCCTTGAGGAAGACGTCCGTGAGCGCTGGATCGAGGTGCGTGCCGGAGAGCCCCCTGATGTGATCGATCGTCCGCTCATGGGACCATGCCTCCCGATAGGGACGGTCCGAGGTGAGGGCATCCCAGATATCGATGATGGCGAACATCCGGGCAGCGATCGGGATCTCCTCCCCCTGCAAACCCTGCGGGTAGCCGGTGCCGTCCCACTTCTCATGGTGGCTATAGGGGATGTCGATCGCGGGGCGGAGGAAGGAGACGGGGTTGATCATCTGGTAGGCGACGGCCGGATGGGTCTTCATGATGACCCACTCCTCATCGGTCAGCGGGCCGGGCTTCCGCAGGATATGGTCGGGGACCGCAATCTTCCCGATATCATGGAGGAGGGCCCCCCTCCTGATGTTCACCAGATCATCGGCGGTGATCCCCATCCTCTTCGCGAAGCAGAGCGTCTTCTCGACGACCCGCTTCGTATGCTCGTTGGTCATGCTGTCCCGAATATCGAGGGCGTTGACCAGTGCATTGAGGGTCTCCTCATAGGTGCCCACAAGGGCCTTGTTGGAATCTTCCAGGGCCTGCACGGTCTCCGAGGTATGGATCGCGATCGCAGCCTGCATCGCGACAGAACGCAGGACCATGAGCCACCGTTCATCAGGCTGCAGGTCTGTCCGGTAGAAGGTCTTGAGCAGTCCTACCACCCCCTCCTTGACGATGAGGGGCACACCGATGAACTTGACGAAGCCCTCATCCCTGACGACCTCAGGGACCACCTGTTCACGGTTATCCTGGAGTTCATCAAGGATGATGAGCTCCCCGCTCGTGAGGGCTTCCTTCCAGGAGCCTGTGGTGATGTCGATCTCCATGTTCTCCCGGTCATTGTGGATATACCCCGATTCCGTCTGTGCGACGAAGACCGGACGGGGGGTATCGGGGTTGATCAGGTAGAGGGCACCGGCTTCCACCTTCATGCCCTGCTGGAGGAATGCGAGGATGGACCGGCTGATCACCGCTATATCATCGCTACTGGACATGACCGCCCCGATCGAGAGGAGCTGGGAGAGCCGGCCGGTCTGGGTCTGGAACGCATCCTGCGTGCTCTGGTGCCTGCTCTCCTCATCGACGAGCCGGCTGAGCGTGGTATCGAGGTCCTTGGACTTGTTCTGCACGTCCACTTCGAGGGCCCGCTTCATCTCCTCGAGCTGGGCCTCCTTCCGCTTGAGGTCACCGAAGAGGACCTCATAGGGGTGCATGAGCCCCCGTGCGATGATGGCAAGGTAGAAACAGTAGAAACTGACGACCTTGAGGATATGCCCGACCTTGTTCATGAAGTCATAGAGGTCGGCATAGCGGGTGAAGGCGAACTCGGAGAGGATGTTGCCCCCGATCGCGGCGAAGATCAGCCAGAAGCCGTACCGGGAGAGGTACTCCCGGTGGCTGAAGATCAGCACCAGGGAAGCCGCCGCGATGGCGATCACCACGTACTCGCTGATGACCTTGAACCCGGTAAGGCCGGAAGACTCGTTGAAACAGGGAGGGAAGAGGCCTGAGAAGATGACAAGCAGGAACACCAGGGTGACCGCAGCATAGGAGGACAGGAGGAGACCCGGCTTGACGGATCTCTCCATGAAGAGGATCGCTGCGAGCAGGGAGATGCTCTGGAGGAAGCGTGCGGCTATCCAGACTTGCAGCGTGAGGTCGATGGGGAAGTCCTGGAAGAAGGGCATCCCGCGGTAGGAGAGCATATGGATCAGGTCCAGGACGGAGACGGGGAGCATCGAGAAGCCGAGGATGAGGAAGAAACCGGTCTGCAGCCACTTCCTCGCATTCAGCACAAGGATGAAGATGCTGAAGGAGATGATGATGCTGAATAATTCAACCAGGTTATGGAAGAAGAGGTAGCTGGTGTATTCCGCATACCAGAGCCCCGCTACCAGGAGCAGCAGGATCACGGCGATCAGGATATTCTGCAGGTACTTCGGTGGTGATGTCATACTTTTTTACCTTCTGTCAAGTATACCACAGGATAGATGAGGATGTGCATGAATATGAACCGATTTATCGAAAGCCCAGTACTCCGGGCGCCCGGTACTCCGGGCCCTGTACCCTCCTATATTGACTTTTCCCCTGTGCCGCTCTATCATCCTCCCTGATCATGATACAGACAATCAGCGGCTCCTCGAAGAACCTCATAATCCTCTACCTCGCCAGCCTCTTCGTACAGACAGGTACGGCCATGACGGTCTCCTATGTCCCGCTCTATGCCCAGGAGCTCGGGGCGGGGCTGACCATGGTCGGCCTCATCGCCACGGCAGCGAGTCTCGGGAGCATGGCAGTCAACCTGCCCGGCGGGTTCCTCACCGAACGGTACCCGGCATTGAGGATCTTCACCGGCTGTTTCCTCCTCATGGGGGCTGCGGCACTGCTGAGGTCGCTCTTCCCCACGGTCGGGACCCTGCTCGCGGCAGGGCTCGCCCTCGGTGCGGGGCAGTCGTTATGGATCCTCAGCCGCCTTACCTACATCAGGAAGGATGTCCCGCTCCAGGTACGCGGCCGTGTCCTCTCCGGCTTCGGCGGCATCTTGCGCACTGCCCGGGTCATCGGCCCGCTCATCGGGAGCGCACTCATCGCAGCAGCCGGTTACAGCTCCATATTCCTCGGGGAGGCGCTCCTGCTCTTCGCCGCCCTGCTCCTGCTCATCACCGGCTTCAGGCTCCCCGCATCCTTCCACCAGCCCCGGGGCTCTAAGGAGTCCTTCACAGCCGTCAGGGACCATATCGCGGGGAACAGGCGGAACATCTCCTCGGCGATGACAGGGATCTTCGCCCTCACCCTCCTGCGGGCGGCACGCCTGCTCATCGTCCCCCTGTGGGCTGCCCATATCGGGGTGGGCATCGCACAGCTCGGGCTGATCATCAGCATCTCCGCACTGCTCGAGATCACCCTGGTCATACCCGCGGGTTTCTCTGTCGACAAGCTCGGCCGCAAGCCCACCCTCTTCATCACCATCTTCATCAGTGCCGTCGGCCTGTCGCTGATCCCCCTTGCCGGGTCCTTCACCGGGCTGTTGGCTGTCTCGCTCCTGATCAGCCTCGGCAACGGGATCGGGAGTGGCATCAACATGATCTTCAGCACCGACCTTGCCCCATCCACCTCCACCGGGTTGTTCATCGGGATCTGGCGCATCATCACCGAGACCGGGACAGCTGTCGGGCCCTTCGTCGTCGGGCTCATCTCGGATTCTATCGCCCTCTCAGCGGCACCCCCGCTCATCGCCGCGACCGGACTCGCAGGCGGGGTCGTGATGCTCATCTTCTTCCGTGAGAGTCTGCTCGCCGATCACCTTACCGCAGACCACAGCTGACGGCTTTCTCCCGTATTGACTCCTCCCTGTATTTCAGTATACTGGGTATGCAAGCAAGTACTTGCATGCATATGGTAGGAGGCAGCTTCATGTCGCAGGAGACACGGGAGAAGATCATGCAGGCCGCGGTACGGCTCTTCTCGGAAGAGGGATACCGCGGTACCACGACGAGGAAGATCGCCGAAGCCGCAGGGGTGAATGAGTCGACCCTCTTCAGGACCTTCGAGAGCAAGGATACCCTCTTCAGGGAGATCCTCTCCCTCAGCGACGGCCTGGGGAACATCATCAGGGTGATCGAGGGCAGTGACCTGGGACAGGGGATCTCAGTTCTGCTGAAGGAGATCGCGGACCTCTACGGGGACCTCTACCGGGACAACCCCTACCTCATGAAGATCTTCTACCGCAGCGTGGTCAACCCGGAAGAACGTGCTTATTATGCGGAAGGGATGGGACCTGGAGCCTACCGGTACCTGGCAGACCTCTTCAGGAGATTCGAATCCTCCACGACAGTCACACTCTGCATGAGTCCCGATCGGGCAGCCTTCTACTTCCTGAGCCTGGTCCACGGCTCATTCCAGCGCTCCCTGATCTTCAGGGAGCTCCCAGGAGTAGTCGATACCGCCGAGATCGTGGAACTCTTCACGCAAGGGATCGTAGTACACACCACAGAACATGGAGGGACACAGCATGGCGCATGAAGCATCAGACAGGAGAGAGGTCGCCCTGCGGGAGGAAGCCATCCCGAAGCTCGTCATGAGGATGTCAGCACCGGCCATCATGGCCATGGTCGTGATGTCGCTCTACAACCTCGCCGATGCCATCTTCATGGGGATGCTCGGGACCGAAGCACTTGGGGCCGCAACGGTGGGGTACCCCTACTTCATCATCCTCACGGCCATCGGCCTCATGTTCGGGATGGGCGGTGCCTCCTACCAGTCACGCCTGCTCGGTGAGCGGAATCGGGACCGGGCCGAGAAGGCCGTCTCAACTGTCTTCGTCAGCGGGGCCATCCTCGGGGTGGTCACCACCCTGGTCACCACCCCCCTCTCAAGCACGATCGCCGTGCTCTTCGGGGCCAACGACCAGCTGCTCGAACCCTCGACCCTCTATATACGGGTGCTCTCGATCGGGGCAGTCTTCCCCATCCTCTCCATGTGCGCGAACAACCTCCTGCGGGCAGAGGGGAGTGCCGTGCACAGCCTCCTCGGCATGGGGCTGAGCTCGGTCCTCAACATCATCCTCGACCCGATCCTGATGTTCACCTTCGATCTCGGGGTCATGGGAGCCGCACTCGCCACGGTCATCTCGCAGGCAGTGGGGACGTTGATCCTCTTCAGCTTCTACTTCCGCAGAAAGACCCTGGTCCCCTTCCATCCCAGGCAGTTCACCCCGGATGCCCTCATGTACCGTGAGATCCTCATTGTGGGGGGCGCCGCATTCATCCAGCAGGTGCTCGTCACCGTCACCATGGCCTTCACCAACCAGGCAGCAGTGAGACTCGGCGGGGCTGCGGCTGGGGACTCCCTGGTCGCGGCAGCGGGGGTGATCAACCGGCTCTCGATGCTCGGCTACACGATCATGATGGGGTTCGGGCAGGGACTGCAGCCAGTCATCGGCTACAACTACGGGGCACGGCAGTATCCCCGGGTACGGCAGGCAATAACCTTCGCCTTCCTCGTGACGGGACTGTTCGGGATCGTATTGTCGGGGATATCGCTCATCTTCCCCGAACAGTTAGCCCGCTGGTTCTCATCAGACCAGGCAGTCATCGGGCCCGCCGTGACCGGCATCCGGTTCCTCGCGGCGTCCTGGCCGGTATCGGGGTTCTTCTTCGTCACCCTCGTCCTTTTCCAGGCCCTCGGGCGGCCGCGACCCGCGATCACGCTCACCGCTGCACGGCAGCTGCTCACACTCCTGTGCATCTGGGGACTCTCCTCCATCTTCGGGGTGCCTGGGCTCATGGGCTCCATGTCAGCAGGGATACTCCTCTCGTTCACCGTCGCGGTCACACTCTATGTCCCCTACCACCGGGAGCTATCCGCGATACTCAGATCCTCCGCAGGAGACTGAATACCCCTGAACAGCACATTTCCCCGTAGCAGTTCATCCATTCCTGCGATATGATTATGGGAACAACAGACAAGGAGCGAGAGAGGGTATGAAATATATCTGTATCGGCAAGAACTACTACAACCATGTGAAGGAATTGGGGAACGGGAAGGTCCCTGAGGAACCGATGTACTTCTTCAAGACGGAGAACGCCATCCCGAAAGTCCCGGGGGTATTCCCCCTCCCCGACTTCTCCGAAGACCTCCACTTCGAGGTGGAGCTGGCAGTACGCATCGACCTCGACGGGAGGAACATCCCCGTCGAGGAAGCAGGGGACTACTACTCTGAGGTGACCCTCGGCATAGACTTCACCGCCCGGGACCTGCAGCGGCGCCAGCAGCAGCTCGGCTTTCCCTGGGAGATCTGCAAGGCCTTCGAGGAGTCTGCCCCCACAGGGGTATGGAAGAAGCTTGGGGAGCTGGGTAAGCCTGTACAGGGGATCAGCTTCACCCTCGAGATCAACGGGGAGACCCGACAGGCCGGCAACACGGCAGACATGATCTTCCCCGTCGCCAGGCTGATCTCCCATGTCTCCCGCTACGTCTCGCTCAATGAGGGGGACATCCTCATGACGGGAACTCCCGAGGGGGTCGGCCCGGTGGGCAGGGGTGATGTGCTCGTCGCCAAGCTCGAGGGCGAGACCGTGCTCGAGGTAACGGTAGTGTAGCGAGGAGGACTACCTAGTCCTCGTGGAACAGCTCGATCACCTCATCAGCATTCTCGGCAGCGAGGAGGAGCCTCAGGAAGGCTGCGGACTTCGTCGCCCGTGCGATCTCAGAGAGCGCCTCGATGTGGGCGCCCGCCTGGTTCGGCGGAGCGAGGATGCAGAAGAAGATGGTGGACGGCTTCCCGTCCAGCGCCTCGTAATCGATCCCTCCGGGGCTGATGCCCAATGCCAGGACGAGGGAGTCCACCGCATCGGTCTTGGCGTGGGGGATGGCGATGCCGTTCTCCAAGCCGGTACTGCACAGGGCTTCCCGCTGCCTCAGGGCTGAGAGCACCCCGTCCCGGTCGGACAGGGACCCCGCCGTTATGAGCGTGTCCACCAGCTCTTCCAATACAGCCGCTTTGGTCGAGGCTCTCATCGGTACTGCAATATGTTCTTTACGGATCAGGTCTATCAATGCCATAGTATCATCCTCTGCTTACAGGGCCTCATAGAGATCCCATGTTCTATCATCATCCCGAACGATCAGCACTGAGCAGGGGACTGAGCGCATAGCCCGTTCCGTCTCGTTGATGATCTCGTCCCGCCGGCTCCGGATCTGGGAGATCCCGCCTATCACCAGGAGGTCCGCATCCAGGTCCCTGACCTGCGTCTTTATCTCCCGGTTGATGCTCCCGCTCGCCGTGACCGTCTCGATCGCAAGTCCCTTCTTCTCGGCGAGCTTCCTCACATGGTTCAGGTACCGGAAGGCATCTGCCTCCATATCCTGCTTGTACTCATCCTGCTCGATCTCCAGGAAGATCCTGGCAGCGACCAGGTCCTGCAGGGCCCTCGTGTTGACGACATAGAGAGCCGTCAGGGATGCCCCCGTGGTTTTCGCAAGTACTATCGCATACATGGCGGCAGTGATGGAAGCCTCCGAGCCGTCCACATAGACGATGATCTTCTTAAAAGGACTGTTCATGAACTCTCTCCTTCTTCTTATCAAGACGATTCTTCACCTGTTTCATCAGCAGGAAACTCTCCCGTTCAGCCTCCTCAAGACGCCCGGTCGTGTAGGTAAGGGTCTCTTCCAGGTCCGGGATGGCGATCTTCTCCAGGGCGTTCACCTTCCTGATGGTCTTCTTCGCCTCCTGGGCCAGTCGCATGATGGAGACCTTCAGTTCCGCAAGGCGTCCCATCATCTTCAGCGCCTCCTTGAAGTTCTCGAGTGCATCCTCCACCTGGAAGCTGGTATCGAGGGGGCTGAAGTAGGGACCACGCTCCTCGAAGGCAGTCTCTACCTTCGGCAGCCTGACGCCCATGACGCGCCGTTCCTTCAGGACGATGGACGTGTCGATGTTAACCGCCCCTGAGAGGTTCCCCACCTTGAGCTTCCCCATCGCCATGACGGCACCCTGGAGGCTGCCGTAGGCTCCTGCGAGGGTCTCCTCCACCCGGCTCTGGTAGTCCACTGCCTGGTCGACGAGGGTCAGCAGCTCGATGATCAGGATGTTCCGCTTCTGGTCGAGGAGCTCATACCCGAGCTTCGCGAACTTCAGCTCATCCTTGAGCTTCAGGAGGTTCGACCTGGTCGGCGCTACGTTCTTCCGCATCGGTCCCTACCTTCCGTAGTACTCATCGAGTTCGTCCTCGGTCACCCGGTGGAGCTCCTCCTGCGGCAGCAGGCTGAGGGCTTTCCAGCCAAGGTCCAGGGTCTCCTCGATGGTCCTGTCGTCATGCGATCCCTGGGTGACGAAGTTCCGTTCGAAGAACTCCCCGAACTCCAGGTACTGGTGGTCGAGGGGGGTGAGCTCCTCCTCGCCGATGACAGATGCCAGGTTCCGCACATCCTTCACATAGCTGTAGCAGGCAAAGAGCTGGTTGGACAGGTGCGGATGATCCTCCCGGGTCATGCCCTCCCCGATGCCGTCCTTCATGAGGCGGCTCAGGCTGGGGAGTCCCGCGACAGGGGGATAGATCCCGCGCCCGTACATCTCCCGTTCGAAGACGATCTGCCCCTCCGTGATATACCCGGTCAGGTCGGGGATCGGGTGGCTGATGTCATCATTTGGCATGGTAAGGATCGGGAGCTGCGTGATCGAGCCCTTGAACCCCTTGAGCATGCCCGAGCGCTCATAGAGCTCGGCTAAGTCTGAGTAGAGGTAGCCCGGGTACCCCTTCCTGCTGGGGATCTCCCCCCTGAGGGTACTGATCTCGCGAAGGGACTCGCAGTAGTTGGTCAGGTCGGTCAGGATCACCAGCACGTGCTTGCCCTTGTTGAAGGCAAGGTGTTCCGCCAGCGTCAAGGCGGTACGGGGCGTGATGATCCTCTCGATGGAGGGATCATCAGCAAGGGAGAGGAAGAGCGCCACGTTATTCAGCACCCCGGTCTCCTCGAAGCTGTCGATGAAGAAGCGGGCCACGTCATGCTTGACGCCCATTGCCGCGAAGACGACGCAGAAGTCGCCCCCATCCTCCCCGGCTCCCTTGATCTTCGCCTGCCGGGCGATCTGAGCAGCCAGCTCGTTATGCGGCAGCCCGTTCCCGGAGAAGATCGGGAGCTTCTGGCCCCTGATCAGGGTAGTCATGCCGTCGATGATCGAGATGCCGGTCTGGATGAAATCCCGCGGGTATTCCCGTGCGGTGGGGTTGATGGGACGGCCGTTCACGTCCATCCGCTCCTCTGAAGGGACATCGCCCCCACCGTCGATCGGCTTGCCCAGCCCGTTGAAGACCCGCCCGAGCATCGCTTCCGATACCCCGAGGGTCAGCGGCTCGCCCATGAACCGGGTCTTCGTCTCCGGCATGGTGAGCCCCGAGGTCCCGTCGAAGATCTGCACCACGACCGTGTCGTCCGAGGTGTCGAGCACCATCCCCATCCGGAGACGACCGTCCCGGTCCTCGCACTCCACCAGTTCGCGATAGCCCACCGGGTGGGTGTTCCGCACGAAGATGAGCGGGCCCTCGATCTTGTTCAGCCCGACATACTCCCTGCCGGACAGCAGCTTCTTCTCCAAACTCCCCATGGGTCTCTGTTCACTCATAGATCTCTCCCAGCTGGTCCATGGACCGCTCCAGACGTGCCTGCAGCTTATCGAGGCCCTTCAGGTCATCGTTCGAGATGTTGAACTTCATCTTCGTGATATCCTGCACCACCTTGAGGTGTCTCAGCTTCAGCACGGTGGCCCCCCGCTTGATGGCTTCAGCCCCGCGGGTCCAGTAGGTCATGATGATCTGGAGCATCCTCGCCTGTTTCTGGCTGGTCGAATACCGGTCGATGTCGTCGAAGGCATTCTGCTGGAGGAAGGCGTTCTTGAAGAGGGTACATACCTCGATGATGAATCGCTGGCTGTCAGGCAGGGCATCCGGCCCGACGAGCTTCACCACCTGCTGCAGCCGCACCTCCTTCTGGAGCAGCTCCATCATCTCGGAGCGGAGCTCTGGCCAGTCATCCCCGACCTCACCGGTCCACCACGGAGTGATGTCGCCGAGGTACTCGCTGTAGGATTCGAGCCAGCTGATCGCGGGGTAGTGCCTGGCATTGGCAAGCTGCCTGTCAAGCCCCCAGAAACAGCGGACGAACCGCTTGGTATGCTGGGTCACCGGTTCGGAGAAGTCACCGCCCGGGGGCGATACCGCCCCGATGATCGTCACCGATCCCTCATCACCGGCAAGGGTCTGCATATAGCCGGCACGTTCGTAGAACTCGGCCACTCTCGTCGGGAGATAGGCCGGGAACCCCTCCTCGGCCGGCATCTCCTCCATCCGTCCGGAGAGCTCCCGCAGGGCCTCAGCCCAGCGGCTGGTCGAATCGGCCATGACCGCCACATGATAACCCTGGTCGCGGTAGTACTCCGCGAGGGTGACCCCGGTGTAGATGGAGGCCTCCCTTGCCGAGACCGGCATATTGGAGGTGTTGGCGATGAGGATGGTCCGCTCCATCAGCGATGCCCCGGTACGGGGGTCGATGAGGTGGGGAAACTCCTGCAGGACGTCAGTCATCTCGTTGCCCCGCTCGCCGCAGCCGATATAGACGATGATATCAGCATCGCACCACTTCGCGATGGCATGCTGGGTCATGGTCTTCCCGGTGCCGAACCCTCCTGGTATGGCGACCGTCCCCCCCTTTGCGAGGGGAAAGAGCGTATCGATCACCCGCTGTCCGGTGACCAGGGGGATGCGCAGGGGCTTGCGCTCCTTCACCGGCCTCGGCTTCCTGATCGACCAGCGCTGCATCATGGTCAGGGGGACCTCCCCCCTGCTCCCATCGATCCGGGCGATCACGTCGTTGACGGTGTACTCTCCCTTCCCGGCGATGAAGCTGACCTTCCCGCTGGTCTCAGGGGGAACCATGATCCGATGCTCGACCCGCTCGGTCTCCTGGACGGTCCCGAGGAACGCTCCTCCGGAGACCTCTGTTCCCGCATCGACTGTCGGGGTGAAGGCCCACTTCTTCTCACGGTTGAGTCCCGGCCGGGTGATCCCCTTCTCGATGAACTCACCGCTTGCGGCAAGCAGCTCCTCGAGCGGCCGCTGAATGCCGTCATAGATGGTCCCGATCAGTCCCGGGCCGAGTTCCACCGAAAGGGGCATACCACTCCCGTAGACGTTGTCTCCCGGGGCGATGCCGGTGGTATCCTCATAGACCTGGACGACAGCCTGGCTGCCCTCCAGTTTGATCAGCTCACCGACAAGCCGGCCTTCCCCGATCCTGACGAGTTCCATCATCATGGCCCCGGTGATCCCCTTCACTTCGATCACCGGACCGTTCACCCGCTTGATCGTGCCGATCACGGTATTCAGTTCCTGCCCTATCATACTAGTCCCGCCTTTGCGATGATCTCCTTGATCTCCTGGTCGTACCGCCTGAACCTGGCAGCTGCCTGGTTGTTGAACGAGACCCTCCCGTCCGCTGATGAGACGACCACACCCTGGTCTGCCAGCACAATGCCTGATGCCTTCACGCTGACCTCCCTGCCGGTCTCCTCACGCACCAGCTCGACTGCCGCGGAGAGGATCCCCGGGGTGAGTTCCTCCCGGTGAGAGCAGCTGACTGCCACCTCGTCCCGGTCCACGCCGATGATCCCCTCTGCGATGCATCTGGAGAGGAACTCCGGGTACCCAGGCCCGTCCATCTCCTCCCGGAGCAGCTCTGCCGCCCGGGAGAGCACCCTGCGGGTGAGCACTTCCCGCCGCTCCAGTGCCATTCGGCGCCGCTGGGAGGAGATCAGTGAATCACTCCTCCGCCTGACGGCCTCCCGGTGTGCCGCGATCTTGCGCTCGTCCTCATCCTGGAGGGAGGCGATACGGCCCTTCCCTGCCTGAAGACGCTGCTTCACCTGCTCCTCAGCCTGTGCCAGGAGCTTCTCTGCTTCGTTCCGTGCATCCTCGATTATTCCAGTCAGCAGTCTGTTATCTTCCATCAAACACTCATCCCAATTTGATCCCGATCGCCTGGTTCACCAGGGCGCGCAGGTCCCGTTTCTTCTTCCCTGAGGCATCGGGACCAGGGATCTCGACGATCAGGGGGAATGTGGCGGTAAAGAGATACCGGTCCACGAGGGGGCGGATCATGTCCGCCGCCGTCTCGGTGATGACGATGATGCCGGTCGTACCGGCAGCCAGTGCCTTCCCGAATGCTGCCTGCGCCTCTTCAGGATCGGCAGCCCGTGCACCGGGTATACCGACCAGCTCGAAGCCGAGCACAGTATCCTCATCACCGATGACGAAGTAGGTCATGCCTCACACCTTGCCGAGGATCATCAGTGCCGTGATGAAACCGAAGACCACGAGACCTTCCGCAAGCGCGATGAAGATCAGTGCCTGGGAGGCGATCTCCGGCTTCTCTCCGATGGCTCCCATGGCTGCCGCACCGACATTGGCGATGGCGATCCCCGCCCCGATGGCACCCAGGCCGAAGGCTACTGCCGCGGCGATGAGACCCCATTTCAGGCTGTCATTGGCAGCGGTGGTCACTGCCGTGGTTGTGGTATCAGCCGAGGCAGCGAACAAGGGAGATGCCCCGCCGATGACCACCAGCAGCAGCAGGGTCACGACCAGGCTCATAACGACTCTTCGACTAAACATTCTTGCTGTCATATACTCATCCTCCTGATGGTGTACGATTATCTATCTCTATTCCTTCGGCCTCAGCGATACGGGGTTGTAAGCCACCCCGACACCGGTGAAGTACTTGGAAAAGAACTCATAGTAATTGAGCCTCAGCGCCTGTATCCCGGCAGAGAGACCCTCAAGTGCGATGACCAGGACATTCCCCAGTATGAGGATGATGATCCCGCCGATCGTCCTGCCGTCATTCCCTGTCATGGCGGCGATGGATGCGAACGCTGCCATGAGGCTCACATGGGCGA
Source organism: Spirochaetia bacterium (assembly GCA_963677595.1). Classification (GTDB taxonomy): domain Bacteria; phylum Spirochaetota; class Spirochaetia; order CAKZLE01; family CAKZLE01; genus CAKZLE01. The sequence goes on along the minus strand of OY782041.1, from coordinate 2,856,482 downwards.
TCCCGAGTCCCGCGACCCGCATGAATGAGAGGGTGTTTGCAAGGTAGCCGGAGAAGATCTCCAGCAGCTCCACGACCCACTCCATGAAGAAGTCGATCAGGGTGAAGAGGGAGAAACCTCCCTGCTTCCCGTGCTGCAGGTAGTGGTGCAGCGGCCCCTTGAAGAGCAGCAGTACCACGGGGATGCCGAAGGCAAGGGGGATGAACAGTCCCGGGGGCAGGCTCTTGTAGGCATGCCCCACGAAATAGAAGGCGGTATAGACGCCGCAGCCATAGAACCAGCCGCCAAGCAGCCCTGCCTTGTCGAGCAGGAGCAGGAACCACTGCCTCTTGCGGATCAGGTTGACCCAGTTCAGGACAAGCCCTAGGGCGATGACGCTGATGCCGAAGATGATGGTGATCCTCAGGATGTCATAGACATCGGTGATCATGCCCCCGCCCTCATGCCCGAGGATGATCCCATGATAGTCGAACCAGAGCGGGGGGAATAGCTGGAAGCCGAAGTAGGAGCCGAAGAGCACCCCGGTCACGACCGAGGCCGCCCCGCAGTAGATGAAGAGCTGCAGGAGCTTACGCACACCCGCGCTCGCGCCTTTCCAGAACCGCCTGCCGAGCAGGCCGATAAGGGCGATCACCAGCCCCTGCCCTGCATCACCGAACATCAGGCCGAACATGATCAGGTAGGCTGCAGCCACGAAGGGGGTCGGGTTCACCGAGCCGTATTCAGGGGTGGCATAGTTATCGACGAGCATCCTGAAGGGTTCCATGACCTTCGGCGTCTCCACCTGGACCGGGACCTTCTCCCGGGGGAACTCCTCCGCTTCCGAGAACTCCACCACGCAGCGTGAGTTGGCAGCAGTGCGAATGCCCGTCTCCAGGGAACCAGCCGCAGAGGCCGGGATCCATCCAGAGAAGAGCGTGGTCCGCTGGGTATGGGAGAAGTACTCCTGTATCACGGTATAGAGCTCATGCATCCGCAGGTTGGCCCAGAGGGCATCGAGGGCATCCTTCTGCCCTGAGACCTCCCGTCTCATGTCATCGCTGCCGGAGTGCTGGAGGTCCTTCAGGCTTGCGATCTTCTGCCCGAGTTCCTTCAGGAGATCAGCAGCACCGCTCCCGTTGACCTTCCCCTGGTGCTCGACCCACTGGAACTTCTCCAGGAGTTCCGCAACGGTCCCCTGGTCCCGCTTCAGGGTCACCAGTACTGCAGTCCCGTCTCCGGTCTCGGTCAGGAAGCAGGGCATCCCCTCCATACGCCTCTCGAGATCGGCCAGGGTCCCCCGGCCGACCTCACCGGTATAGACAGCCAGGAACTCACCGCCGCCCTTCTGGGACGAGCCGCCGAGGTAGCGTTCGAGCTCCTGCAGTTTCAGGATCTCCTGGTTCGTCCTCCGCTGTCGCTCCCTGATCTCATGGATCTTCTCATCCATACGGGAGAGCTCCCGCTCATACGACTCCATCGTAGCGTGTTTGAGCTGTGAGACATCGAGTCGATCCGTCACCGGCAGGGGCAGGCCGCCCTGCTGGTAGTAGCCCTCGATACGACGGCGCAGCTCGGAGAGCCGGTTCCTCAGTCCGTCAGCCTGATGCGGCCTTATATACTCGGTATCGACATCGGAGAGGCTGCTGATCTGTACGAAATCGAGCACCCCCTGCTTCAGCAGTTCACGGGTGACCCGGTCCGCATCTTCCTCGAGGACCACGGCAGTCAGCATTCTCATCTTCGAAGTGAACATTCTCATTCTGCGAACTCCCTCATCCGGCTGCCCTCCCAACCGTAGAATTTACCATTGAAGACAGTAGTCAGGAACCGGCTCTCCCGGCTCCTGAGGAAGAAGTACACCAGGACGATCCCTATGGTAAAAGGATAGCCGGTGATGATCTTCACGAACTCCTTCCTCCGTACCTGGTCGAGGAGCTGCTCGAACATCGCCGCCCGGGCAGATGCACTTCCTCCCCGCTCCCCACCGGCCACTGCCTGCAGTGCAGGGTAGCGGCGGGAGAGGAGCCCGGCAGCCCGTGTGATATGGCTCCCCTCCTCACGGGGGATCCCCGGCCCCGGACCCTGCCCGGGCCGTTCTCCCTCCCGTGCGAGGATGGAGGCTATCTCTTCCCGGCTGAAGGGATACCCTCCCGGCAGGAGGATGGCTGTGAGCTCCTCCGGGGTCAGGGCATAGAACCGGCTGAACCGGATGATCCAGCTCAGGTTCTGCAGGTCGATCTCGGCAGTCAGGATCTTCTTCACGGTGCGGCGGTCAGCCGTCGGGAGCTTCGCGGCCTCATCGAGGAGGAAGCGGTAGTAGAACCGGTCGAGGGAGGTCTCAAGGAAGAAGATCCCTTCCTGTTCCACAGGAGTCCCGACATACGGCTGTACGACCGCCTGATAGGGACTGTCTCCCAGAGCCTCCGCGATATCAGAAAGGGAGGCGGCATTGATCAGGGCATCCCAGGGGATGGCATGGAGGATCCTCTCCTTGTAGATATAGCCCACGCGATGGTCCATCGGCCGCTTCTTGATACGGCTGCCGTACCAGAGCCGCAGCAGGTTCTTGAGGTTCTCGATCTCAAGTTTCACCGTCAGGGCTGAGCTAAAGTCCCGGACGGACCCTTCGGTATTGCGGACCACTTCGCGGTACTGCTCGATCTGCCCGATGAAGAGCTCGGCCTCCACTGATTGCAGGTCCCCGGTCCGCGTATAGACCTCCGTAAGACGGGAGAACCCGTTCTCGTTCAGAAATGCGAACACGTCCTCAAGGGTCGGAGCCCGCAGGAGACCGTCCCGGAATTCGTCGGGCAGGATCGAGCTGATCTTTGCCCGCAGTTTCGCGTTGATGAAGCCATAGCGGCTGACGGGGGATGAGTTCATAGGCCTGTATCGAATATGGTCGTGGTGATGCGTTCCACGACCGAACGGGCGAGCGTCTCGATGAGCTCCGTATCTTCGGTATCGGCACCGGGGATCGAGGAGAGGCTCTTCTCCACCCGGGCGGATTCCTCCTCGTCGATGCGGTGCATCTCCTCGGCGATCCGTTTGCGGCCCTCCTCCCTGGCAGCGCGCACATCCCGGCTTACCTCCTCATCAGCAGCAGCCAGCTTCGCAGCAACCTGCTCGCGTGCCTCGGAGAGAATCCGGTCTGCCTCTTTCTCTGTCTCTACGATCTTACCAATCACCTGCTTCATACGCTGCCCTGATCCTTCTTAGAAGAAGAGTACTACGCTGTACCTGCTGATTCCGTGATGGGGATCACGCGTGATCCATATCACGACACCTATCTGAGGGCAGGCGGCCCCATCACAGGATGAGACCTGTCCCTCATAGAGCATTATTACCTGAATACGATAAAATTTCCAGACAAAGCTTTCTAAAAACTTACGAGACCTTTCGGTGCTGCCCCGGTCAGAAGTACCGCCGCAGGATATCCTCGATACCGGGGCCGAAGTCATCTTCCCCGGAGAGCACGATGTCAGCCCGGTGCTCCCAGGGAGCGATGCTTGCCTGGTAGTAGGGTTCTGCCTGTTCGTAGAACTTGAAGTCGATGAACTCATCCGTGTGGCCGAGCGTATGCGAGTAGAACTCATGCCGCCTCCGGTAGCGTTCGGCTGCCTCCGTGCGGATACAGATCTTCAGCGACGGCAGGGCGGTGATAGAAGGGAACGAGAGGGCGAAGATCCCCTCGAGGAGCAGGACCGGGACCGGCGGGACCTCCAGCATGCCGCTGCGTGCATGGGTCCGGAACTCGAAGACCGGGAAGGAAGAAATCCCACTCTCATATGAGGAGCAGATCCGGTGCATGAGTCCTGCATCCACGCTCTGTTCAGCATCGAAATCATGTTCACGAAGGGGCTCTCCTGCCGGGATGTCGGTGTAGAAGAGGTCGGTGGAGAGAGCCAGGGAGTGTACTCCGTGCTGGTTCAGTGCTTCATGCAGCGCGGCTGAGAAGGTGGTCTTTCCTGCGCAGCTCCCGCCGCTTATCAGTATCAGCATAGTATTCCCCGTTCAAGTAAAGATTGCAGGCAGTGTACCATCTCATACACCCCATTGGCTAGAGAAGAGCTGCTGCCCTTCGATGGTGAATACCCGGTAGTGCGGCTCATACGCCCTCCGGTATACTTCACTGTGGCCCATCGCGCTGACCCCGTTCCCGAGGGATTCCCTGATACGCATCGAATCCCAAGCGAACCCCTCCAGACCACGGTACTCCTCAGCGATGACCGACTCGATGAGCATCCAACGTTCTCTCCAGGTCTCCGGATCAGGCATTCCGAACGCGGCAGCGGAGGCTGCGAAGGCAGAGAAGTAGGCCTCCTCGGGTATGATCCCGTCTGCCACCAGGTCAAGCGGCAGCCGGCAGAAGCGCAGCCCCAGTCCGCAGGGTTCTGCGGCCCTCCTGCCGCGGCTTACCATGCTGCCCAGTTCCTCTGCCAGATACGCTCGTGCCCTCCCGGGATCTGAGAGAAGGTGCCCGGGGCCGAATTCGTCCTGGAAGAAGCTCTTGTAGATATCGGGGAGCCTTGAGAGGGGGTAGCGCTCCAGTATGCTGCCGACGATCTTGAGCACGGCATCCCTGAGAGGGCCCTGCATCATACGGGGACCACCAGAGGATACCCCCCGGCCTCCAGGAGGGAGACATCCATGTCATAGACCTCCCGGATGTGGTCAGCGGTGATAGCATCCCCCGTACCGGCCGCACATACCGTACCGCCGGAGAGCAGGAGAAGCTTGTCGGCATACCGCAGGGCAAGATTGATGTCATGCATCGTCATGACGGCTGCCCGGGGAGTGCCGTGGATGATCTCCTTCAGCCTCCCCATGAGCCGGTGCTGGTTCCTTATATCGAGGCTGCTCGTCGGTTCATCGAAGAGGACCACACTCGGGTCCTGGGCCAGGGCCCGGGCTATCTGGACCAGCTGGAACTCCCCGCCGCTGAGCTCATCTGCGTACCGCAGGGCTATCTCCTCGATCCCCAGCAGGCCAATAGCCTCCTCGACCTTCCTGAAATCCTCCGGTGAGGGCTCCCAGCGGAAATAGGGTTTCCTGCCGAGCAGGATCAGGTCAAAGACCTTCATCCTCGTCACCTCACCCTGCTGCGGGACCCAGCCGATCTTCCGGGCGATCTCTGCCGGCCGCATGGAACGAGTATCGGACCCGTCCACAGAAACAGTCCCTCCCTTCGGGGAAAGGACATGGTTGAGGCACTTCAGGAGGGTGGACTTCCCGGCCCCGTTACGCCCGAGGATGGCAAGGATCTCCCCTTCCCCCACGCTGAAGGTTATATCACCGATCACTGGCGTGCTCCGGTAGGCGAACTCGAGCCCCTTGACTTCAAGGATCATCGTCTCCTCCCGGCTGCGAGGAGGTAGATGAACAATGGTCCCCCGAGCAGAGAGGTCAGGATGCCGACGGGGAGGACCATCGGGGAGAGGATCGTCCGTGCGGCCGTGTCTGCCGCCAGGAGGATGAATGCCCCGATCAGCGGGGAGGCTGTAAGGAGGAAGCGGTGGTCGCTCCCGAGGAGCCTCCTCGCTATATGGGGCCCGAGCAGTCCGATGAAGGCGATCGTGCCGAAGAACGAGACGATGACCGCCGCGAGGATCGATGAGGCCACCATCCCGATGATCCGGACTGCTCCGGTCCGTACCCCGAGCCCCCTCGCCGAGTCTTCACCGGTATCCATGGCATTGAGATCCCAGCGGTAGTAGAAACAGATGAGGAAGATAGGGAGCAGGGCCAGCGCGATGATCGGAATGACACGCCAGTTCGCCCTGCCGAGGTCACCGAAGGTCCAGGAGACGATACTCGCAAGTTGGATCGAGTCGGCTAAGTACTGCATGAGCGTGAGGCCTGCCGAGAAGATCGACCCGATCGCGATACCGGCGAGCACCATGCTCTCCGCCGAGATCTTCGTGAGCACAGTGAGCAGCAGGATCGCTGCGGTCGACACCGCAGCGAAGAAGAACGCCGAGAAGGCGACCGTGACCGAATCGCTGATGATGATCGTCGAGGTCGTGCTCGTCCCTGCCCCGAAGAAGATGATGGCGACCGAGGCCCCGAAGGCAGCGGCACTCGAGAGACCGAGGGTATAGGGAGACGCGAGCGGATTGCGGAGTACTGACTGCATGACGGTCCCCGACAGGGAGAGACCCGCCCCTACCAGGAGGGCTGCGATGATGCGCGGCATCCTCACATCCCAGATGATCCTGCCCGTCCCCACCCGGTCAAGCCGGACGATAAAGGAGACTACCTCTGAGAAGGGGATCCTGATCGACCCCGCACAGGTCGCGGCGATGACCAGGATACCGAGCAGCACAGCCGTGCCGGCAAGGAAGAGGGTCTTCTTCCTGACATACCCCCGGTAGAGCGAACTGACGGGAGCCAGCTTCACGTCCGTGACGTTACCGTCGCGCATCTAGTTGAACCAGTCGACCTGCCCGAAGCCGGCCTTCTGCCCGGCGACGACCGTCTCATACTCCAGGGGAGTACCGAAGAAGAGTTCCCAGATCTCCTCTGCCTTGTCGCGGATGGAGATATCAGCATAGAGATCGGGGTAGAGGACCTTCCCTGCTGCATAGACGTTGATCAGCTGGTTCTCCCAGTTGGTCCCGTAGTACTTGTAGACGAAGGTAGCATAGACCTCCCGGTCCCTGAAGGCCGGGACCTGCTCCTCGAGCAGGGCCCGATTGTCAGAGAACCCCTGCTTCGACAGGAAGAGGTTCGCCGCATCAATGAAGACATACTCCGGGGCAGCGGCGATGAGGTCCTCGAGGGAAGTCATGTAGGGCTGCCGGTTCCCCGTGGGGTTGGTCGGCATCACGTTGGCAGTCCCGGTGAGGTCGAAGGGGATATAGTCCCCGGTCGTGCGGAGGAGGTCAGCTGGCCCGTAGAACATCATCCCGCCTGCATAGGCACGGACCGGGCTCTCCACCTCGGCAGCCCTGGAGGCTATATCACCAAGGGCGGCACTGATACCCGAGACCAGCTCCCCTGCCCGCTCTTCGGCACCCAGGATGCTCCCCAAGCTCTCCAGCTGCCCGAAGAAGAGGTCGGTATCATAGAGTTCCACATCGACATCAACGGCGAACACCGGGATACCGAGCACCTCCTGCAGCGCATCGAGCTGTGCGACATCCACGACTGAGGAGATGATGAGCTCAGGAGCGGCTGCGATGATCCCCTCATGGTTCTCACCACTGCCGATCGAGGGCAGGTCCCGCAGTCCCGGCTCTGCCAGCCGGTAGGTAGCCAGGGGGAAGAAGCTGTAGTCGGTGATCTCCCTGCCGTGTCCGGCATCCTCGACGGCGATGACCTTGTCGACCGCACCGAGGTAGCTCACCAGTCTGAGCGATCCCGCCCCGAGGGCGATGATACGGTCAACGGTCCCGGGGACCGTCACGCTCCGTCCGCGCATGTCAGTCACGGTGACTGAATCCTGCCGTACCAGCTCCTCCTGCTGCGGGGCCGCGAAGAGCCCCGCGGTACCGACTACGAGTGCCAGGATGATGAGGATACCCGTCAGGGGGATCCTGAAAGAATGTCTGTGTGCATGGTGATAACTCATTACTCTCTCCAATCTGTGATCCATATGAGTAACACGATTATATTTTTACGTGTTACTCTGTCAGGATACACTGATCCAAAACAGCGGGTCAATCCCCTGCCTGAGAGAAACAGTCGGAATTACCTGTACAGTTTCAGGACTTGACCAGTTCCCGATAGAGTTCATCCGTGGCGGTGAAACTGAGCTTCCCGATGATGTTCGTGCTGTTTAGCAGCTTCCTCGCCCAGGCCTGGACCTCACGGCCTGTCCCCTTGATGATGAGGATCTTCGCGCAGATCTCGCCCTCCACGTGGAAGAGGAAGTTCGCCTTGATGCTCACTGACGGGTACGGGGCGATCGAGACCCTCGGGAGGCGGGTCTTGTGGTGGTAGAGGAGCGTCATCGTGCCGATGACCTCACGGTCATCATCCTCGATCCCCTTGGCGATGATCTCATTGCGCACGAGGGTGCGCAGGGTCTCCGACCGGTTGTCATGGTTCCCCTCACGGGTAAGCCGGTCCAGCAGTTCCACGAGGTCACTGTCCATGGATACGCCGAAGCGGATCGTCTCTCCCATAGGGCCTCCGTTTGCATGGTTTGTCTTGATTGATTATCGGGCATATTTGCTGAAAAATCAACGGCGTCGTGATTGATAAAACACCTTCACTCCTATGTGATATATCGTGCATCATAGCCTATCTCTATGGTATACTTACCGTATGGAAACTCATAGACAGACTCATCAGGGAAGATTCGCTACCGTACTGAACCTGATCCAGGACGGGATCTATATCACCGACGCCGACAGGCGGATCATCTACTGGAACAAGGGGGCAGAACGGATCACCGGCTACCGCAGCGCTGAGGTCGTCGGCAGGTCCTGCTCTGACAACATCCTCGTCCATGTCGATGCGGAAGGGACCAACCTCTGCACCGGGGACTGCCCCCTCGGCAGCACGATCTGCGACCGGAAGCAGCGGGATGCCAGCGTCTTCCTCCACCACAAGGAGGGGCACCGGGTCCCTGTCCAGATCAGGACCTCCCTCCTCGAGGAGAAGGAAAGTGCCATCCAGGCCATAGAGCTCTTCACCGACATCTCGGAACAGACCGCGAAGGAGATCAGGATCAGGGAGCTCGAACAGCTCGCCATGCTCGATCCCCTCACCCGGCTCGCGAACAGGACCTATATCGAGAACGAGATCGACTGCCGGATCAATGAGTTCAGGAAGTTCTCAGTCCCCTTCGGCATCATCTTCCTCGATATCGACCATTTCAAGGGCGTCAATGACACCTACGGCCACCTTGCCGGAGACAGCGTCCTGAGGCTCATCGCGAACACCCTGTCAGCGAACGGCAGGCCGTTCGACCTCTTCGGGCGATTCGGGGGCGAGGAGTTCATCGGGATCATCAGGAACACCACCGAGGAGCATCTCATCAGTACCGCACAGCGGCTCAGGATCCTCACCGCAGCATCATCACTCCCCTATAAGGAGGGGCAGATCAGTGTAACGATCTCCATCGGGGCCACGATGGTCAGGGGAGATGACACGCGTGATTCCATCATCGAGCGGGCTGACTCCCTCATGTACCGCAGCAAGCGGGACGGGAGGGATCGGGTCACCTTCTCACGCTGAATACTGCATGCTGCTGAACCTTGTTTTTCTCCATCAGGATGATTGAGAAAACAGGGTGAAGTGTGTATGCTTGAGAGGAAATACAAACCAGGAGGCACTCCATGCCAGAAGTGACCATACTCTCCCTCGGGGGATCGATCATCGTACCGGACGGGGTAGACAGCCCGTTCATCCGGAAGTTCAGGGAAGCGATCATCGCCTACCTCCAGGCCGATGAGGCCCGGAAGATCGTCATGGTCACCGGGGGAGGAGCCCCGGCACGACGCTACCAGCAGGCCTACCGGGAGATCGTGGAGACGCCCTCCACGCATGACCAGGACTGGATCGGCATCGCTGCCACCCACCTCAACGGGACCCTGCTCAGGGCAGTATTTGCCGGCTGGTGCACCGATGCCCTGGTGACAGACCCGACAGCTGAGCTCTCCTTCACCGGGCGCGTGCTCATCGCCGCGGGCTGGAAGCCCGGATTCTCGACCGACAATGACGCGGTCGTCCTGGCTGAGCGGTTCTCCGCGGACCGTGTGATCAACCTGTCGAACATCGCGAAAGTCTACTCTGCAGACCCCAAGCTCGATCCCGATGCCGTGCCGCTCGACCATATCGGCTGGGCTGCCTTCAGGGAGATGGTCGGGGACGAGTGGGTCCCCGGGAAGAACGTCCCCTTCGATCCCATCGCCGCGAAGCGCGGTTCGGAGCTCTCCCTCGAGGTCATCACTGCAGAGGGACGGAATATAGCGAACATGACGGCTATCCTCAACCGGGAAGCCTACGAGGGGACATCAATCGGCCCCGAGGCATAGTGCCAGAGGGGGTCGCAGAACTCAGGGGGGAAGGGGTTTGCCCTCGTGAAGTCCGGTACCCATGGACTCTCGTCCTCGAGTTCCTGGAGGAAGCCCTCCTCGATCCCCGCATCGGATAGGATATCGAGAAGCTCATCATACTCGTCTTCAGTGACTGCACGGTCGGAGGCCGGCGCATCCCCTATGGGCATGTACTGCACCATCACCGAGAGCAGGGACTTGCCCTGAAGATGCGCAGCATACCAGTCCATCACCCTCCTGGTGTTCTCCAGTGCACCGGGGATGACCAGGTGGCGGAAGACCACCCCGCCCAGCAGCCGCTCCCCGTCAAACACAAGGGGATTGCCTGCCGCCATGCGTATGATTGATTCCTTCGCGGCAGCTGGGTAATTCCCAGCACGGCAGAAGAGCCTGCAGGCATCCCCGTCGTAAGCCTTCAGGTCGGCAAGGAAGATGTCGACGAACGGGAACAGCAGCTTCAGGCCCTCCGCTGATTCATAGGAGGAGGTGTTCCAGACCACCGGGAGGTCAAGGCCGAGGGTCTTCGCCCTCACCAGCCCTTCGATGATCGAGGGGATGAACTGCGTGCCGGTCACGAGGTTGATGTTGGCAGCACCCCGCTCCTGCAGAGACAGGCAGATCGAGGCGAACTCCTCATATGTGACCGCCCGTCCCAGGTTACTCCCCTGCGAGCTGATCTGCAGGTTCTGGCAGTCGCGACAGCCGAGGGTGCAGCCCGAGAAGAAGATCGTGCCGGAACCGCGAAACTGCCCGCCCTGGACACTGATGGGAGGCTCTTCCCCCCGATGGATACCCGCGAAAGCGATCCGCATAGCGGTCCCCTCCCCGCAGACCCCGAGTTCTCCCCTGCTCCGGTCGGCCCCGCACCGATGGGGGCAGAGACAACAGTCTTCGTATGGATGACTCATCTCCGTCTCCTCCTGATCACCGGGAGCTTCTCAGCGGCGTTCACCCCCCGGCGGATGCGGTCGAGGTGCTTCTCCATCGTCTCACGCAGGCCGGGGTGTGCCTTGCCGCTGAAGGGCAGCATGAACCGGAGATGGAACCTGCGGTTGGTATGTTCAAAGGCCCAGTCCCGGACCTCCACTTTGAGCCGTTCGTAGTTGACATGGAACCGTTCTTCGGTCTGGGTCAGCACCTTCCTGATCTGGGCCGCGATGTCGAGGGAGTAGATCGTGTCGAGGATGAAGAGCCCGAGGAAGAACCCGACGAAGAAGGAGAGCTCAAGGTGCGAGAGCAGGAAGTCGAGCCGGGAGGAGAGGACCGGATAGATGAAGCGGTCGAACCCCGTCCCCAGGATCCCCCAGAAGAGGGTGTAGAGGGGACAGATGATCCCCTTATAGTTCAGCGGCTGGTCAGAGTAGTCCCACAGCCTGATGTTGTACCAGGAGGTGAAGATGAGGCCGGTGACCAGCTCGAGGAGGGTGGGTACTGCGAGGAAGAGGATGACTTGGCCCCAGAACGGCAGCGAGAGGTGTGAGATGCCGTACAGGGCAATGGTGCTGAAGCCGTAGAGCGGCAGGTACGGGCCGTTGAGGAAGCCCGGGTTGATCCACCGCTTCCCGCTGAACACACGCCGGTAGAAGAGCTCCAGGACCCAGCCGGCAAAGGCGCCCACGGAGAAGATGAATACCAAGCCGATGACCGTCCCCATAAAATATCCTCCACGTATGATCGTTTCAGAGTATACTATAGAGGGACTGAACGTGCATAGAGCCGGGCGAATCACCTGCCTGCAGAGTCGATTTTCCTTGCTTGCAGGGGTCATGCCCTATATATTAGTTTTATAGTAATGTATTACAGGGAGGTATACAGAAGATGAGATACAGACATACCATACTGCTTGTCTCCGATATCCAGCGATCGAAGCGGTTCTACTGCGACCAGATTGGTCTGAAGGTCGTCCATGACTTCAAGCACCATGTCACCTTCGAGGGGGGACTCGCCATCCATGATGCTGAACACTACCAGCGGACCACCGGGAAATCGGTGGTGCTGAACCTCTCGGACCACCGTTCCGGGATCTATTTCGAGACCGATGACATCATCGACGACTTCTCCAGGCTGGAGAAGGCCGGCGTTGCCTTCCAGAACGAGATCGAGATGCAGCCCTGGAACCAGCAGATCTTCCGCTGCTTCGACCCGGACAAGCACCTCATCGAAGTCGGCGAGACGATGGAGAAGGTCATCCTCCGTCTCCATGACCGTGGGAAGAACCTTGAGGAGATCGTCACCATGACGGACCTCCCCCATGACTATGTGGAACTGATCCTCCATCGCCGGTACGGGGACAGACAATTCCTCAAATCCTGATGACAAGCAGGCTGCTTATGGTATAATGTCCTATCAGGAGGGTAAACCTATGGCACTTACATACGACGATATCGCGGGAATGATCGACCATTCCCTGCTCCACCCGATCCTCACCGATGACCAGCTGCTCAAAGGGTGCGAGACGGCCCTGTTGTACCGGACCGCCTCTGTCTGCATCAAACCCTATGCGCTGCCCATCGCGGTCTCCATCCTCAAGGGTTCCACCGTGAAGGTCGGAACGGTCGTCTCCTTCCCCCACGGGAACTGTGACACCCGTGTCAAGGTCGAGGAAGCCCGTCAGGCGATCGCCGACGGTGCCGAGGAGATCGACATGGTCATCAACACCGGCAAGGCCCTGGGCGAGAACTGGGACTTCATCGAGTACGAGGTGAACTCGGTCCTCGAGCTCTCCAGGGAACACGGTGTACTGCTCAAGATCATCTTCGAGAACGATTATCTCGGGGAGGAGGAGATCATCGAGCTGTGCAAGATCTGCAGCGAACTGGAAGTCCCCTATGTGAAGACCTCCACCGGCTACGGGTTCCTGAAGCAGCCGAACGGGTATTATGCCTACAAGGGGGCTACCCTCATGGATCTTGAGATCATGAAGGAGTTCGTCAAACCCCCGACGAAGATCAAGGCAGCCGGGGGGATCAGGACCCTGGACGACCTCCTGCTGATGAGGAAGGTCGGGGTATCCCGTGTCGGGACGACCTCTACCGTCGCGATCCTCGATGAATGCAGGAGAAGGTACCAGGAGGGGACCCTGTAGCAGGCCTTTCCAAGGAGGAGCTGATGTCCACGTTCGGGAAGCCCGTCATCTGTACGAGTGCCTGTCTGGGACAGGATATTGTCCTGGATCGTTCCACGTCACGGATCATCAGGGAACTCGAGCCCTATGTCGAGTTCAGGAGCATCTGTCCCGTCCTCGAGGCGGGAGGAGACCTTCCTGCCCAACCGCTGAAGCTCACCCGTGACGGGGATACGCTGCGGCTGATCGACCCGGGGACCGGGATCGACCTGACCGAACGGATCAGCGAGCTTTCCAGGAGGTACCTCGACAGCCTGAAGCCGGTCGACGGCTTCATCCTCCAGGGTGTGAACCGTCCTGCCCGATCCCACAAGGCAACCGTGTACTCAGGGAGCAGGGCCATCCCCGTGACCGAGTCCTGCAGCCTCCTCTTCGCAGACGAGGTCACCAGACGCTTCCGGGGATACCCCATCGAGGAGTACGGCAGGTTCTCCTACCGGAAGGTACGCCACTACTTCCTCCTGCGGGTCTTCCTCCTCGCCTCATTCAGGGAGCACAAGGAAGACCACAGCCTGCAGGAATTCCACCGAAAGAACCGACTGCTCATCATGAAGCATGACCACAGCCTCTTCCCCCCGCTCGATGATACGGATCCCGATTCCGCGGAGTATGAATCACTGCTTAGGAGAGTCATAGCCCACCCGCCCAACCCAAAAACGGTCGCCGCGTTCTTCCGGGAACTCATCCCCATCGTCAGCCATCCGGCTGAGTTCTCCGCTGCAGTGAATGACTATGCAGCCAACCGTATCTCTGAGGAGAGCTGCATCGAGGTGCTCCGCTTCGAGCTCCTCGGGAAGGGCTTCGAGGACCAGAGTCTCTTCGCCCCCTATCCAGAAGCCCTCAAAGAAGGTGCAGAACCGGACTTCACCAGAGACTACTGGGCCTAAAAAGACAGATCTGTGATGATGGGAGAGTATGTTGGCCTAAGAGATCTACCGGATTGAAACTATGAATACATAGGGATATTTGATATATTGGATTAAGAGGTTGTCTTCGTACTACTTGACGGCATATTCATACCTACATGGGACGAAAGCAATAAGGAGGATCAGAAGTGAATGACACAATACGTTCAGCTGTGGAACAGATACATAACAGCTTCCCTGAGATGCAGTTCTTTGTCTTTGGGTCTCAAGCTGATGGATCTGCCTCAGCCGACAGTGACCTTGACCTCTGTGTCGTGATACCCCCTGAATATGGAGACCCCTTTGAGATAGCCTATCAGGTTCGTGTCGAGGCAAGGAAATATATCAACATGGCACTAGATGTACTGGTTATCAAAGCTGTGGATTTTGAGGATCGAAAAGAACTGCATGGCACCCTCGAGCATACGATAGCGACTGAAGGGATAGCGGTCTGATGAAGAAGATTGTAGCAGGGACTACTGGACCTGATCCCCCCAGAGAGAGCTGATCCTCCCATACGAGACCTCCGTGAGGTCTCCCACCGGCATCTCAGCCTCTTTCGCAGCCTCCCCTATCCCGATCGAGTGCATCCCGGCAGCCTTGATCGCCTCGATGCCTGCCTTCGCATCCTCTATTGCCGCACAGGAAAGCGGGGAGACCCCGAGCATGTCGGCACACCGGAGGAAAACCTCGGGGTCGGGCTTGCCGACCGAGACCTCCGCGGCCGGCACGAGGGCATCGATGAGCTCCCCGATCCCGAGCCGCTCCAGGATGTAGGGGGCGTTCCTGCTCGCCGAGGCGATCCCGATCAGGATACCCCGACCTTTGAGTTCCTCAGCAAGCCGTACGAACCCGGGGAGCAGATCCGCTGGCGTGATCCCTTTCAGCAGTTCCCGGTAGGTAGCGTTCTTCCGGTCGGTGAACAATCGTATCTGAGCCTCATCAGTGAGTTCGATCCCGTTGTGCCCGGTGATGATCAGCAGGGATTCCTTCCTCGAGACCCCGCGCAGGTGCTCATTCGTTTCACGGTCGAAGGCCCACCCCTCCTCGTCTGCGAGCTGTTTCCATGCCTGGAAGTGAAGCCCGTCGGTGGAGGTGATCACCCCGTCGAGGTCGAAGACCACCGCTTGCAGCGATGGGGTAGTCCCTACCGTGACGGGGCTCCCTTCGGTAATACGCAGGGCCTTCCCATGGTGCATGATACCCAGGCTCCCGCCGGTCGCGGTATAGGTCGTCTCCCCTTCATTCACCGTGACATGGAGCAGTACCCCTGCCGACTGGATCATGAAGCCGTAGGAGGTAAGCTCTTCATAGACCTTCGGTGCGAAGGAAAGATGCCCATCCCTCCAGCGCAGCCCCGCCAGGCCGTAGACCAGGGCCATCCAGGACCCACCCATCGAGGCGGTATGGAGCCCGTCCTTCGTATTGCCCTGGAGGTCATCCAGGTCCACGAGGGCAGTCCGGCGCAGGTACCGGTAGCCGGTATCCAACTGCCCGACCTCGGTCGCGATGATCCCCTGGATGCAGGCAGAGAGCGAGCTGTCACCGGTTGTCAACTCCTCGTAATAGGAGAAGTCCCGCCGTCGCTCATAGAGCGGGAAGGCATCGGGCAGCAGGAGGTGGGCCAGCACGACATCAGCCTGCTTGAGTACCTGGTACCGGTAGATCACCAGCGGATGGCAGTGGAGGAGCAGCGGGTAGCCGTCTGCCGGGTAGGAGGCGAAGTCCCACCGCTCACGGTCGAGGAACTGGTCATCCTGCGGGTGGAGCCCGGTCTCCCGGTCATACGGGATATACATCAGGTGCGCAGCCGTATCCCACCCGCCTGCCTCCTCAGGGGTAAACCCGAGGCTCTCCCCGAGCCCGGGGTACTCCCGGTAGATCCCGGCAGCCTTCCTGAGGTTGAACTGCGCCATGAGGTTGGTGTAGAGGTTGTTGTTCACCAAGGCCGTGTACTCA
Organism: Spirochaetia bacterium; assembly: GCA_963677595.1. GTDB lineage: Bacteria > Spirochaetota > Spirochaetia > CAKZLE01 > CAKZLE01 > CAKZLE01. The sequence continues at coordinate 2,840,505 of OY782041.1, read as the reverse complement.
TCGGGACCGGTGACCTCATGGATGCAGAAGGCCCCCTTCCTCCTCGGGTTGAAGAACCCGAGGTCATACCAGAACCGGGCAGTCTCGAAGAGCAGCTCAGCCCCGCCCTCGGCGAGGATAGCATCATCGCCGGTCACCTCGAGATAGGTCACCAGGCTGTATGCGATATCTGCGTTTATATGGTACTGGGCAGTACCTGCGGGGAAGTAGGCTGACGCCTCCCGCCCGTCGATCGTCCGCCAGGGAAAGAGGATCCCCTTCTGCCGCATCTCGGCAGCCCGCTTCCGAGCCTCGGGGATGGTGCTGATGCGGTAGGCCAGGAGGCTCCTCGCTATCTGCGGGCGGGTATAGGTAAAGAAGGGCATCCCGTAGATCTCGGTATCCCAGAAGTAGTGTCCCTCATAACCGGCACCGGTCAGCCCCTTTGCGGCGAGCGAGCTTCTCCCGTCCTTCCCGACCGACTGGTAGAGCCCGAAGAGATTGAACCGAATGCTCTTCTCCAGATGCGGATCATCGGGGATCTCGACAGATGAGGTCTCCCAGAACCCGGAGAGCGTCTCCTTCTGGCCTGCAGCCAGGGTATCGAACCAGAGAGGTTCCACCCCTTCCATCAGCTCCTTCAGTGCCGCTGAAGCTGCCTCTTCTTCCGTGTCATGGGTATAGAAGCAGTACTTGGTGCAGGAGACCGGCCTGCCGAACTCAGAGGAGAGCACGATCTCAGGATACTCCTCCCGCTCGATGAGCTCCTCATCACAGGAGATGTCAGTCAGGACGGCACCACAGGCAAGCTTCAGGTCACTGCCGACTGCCCGGAAGGAGGCCGCCAGGGTATGCTCCCCGCAGGAGATGCCGGTCATCTCCAGGTGGGCATGTCTCCCCTTCCCGACCCGTGGGTCCGAGGGATCGGCCGCAGGTGCTGCGGGCATGCTGACTGATGAGATCACCTCGAGGCGGTTGCACCGTACCGGCTCTACGGTAAGCCGCACTGCCGCAAGGTGCTTGTTGGTATAGGAGACAGTGAACTCGCTTGTGAGGACGACCCGTGAGGAGAACTCACTCTCCCAGTCCACCCTTCGACGGATCACCCCCTCACGGAGATCAAGGGTCCTGCTGCAGGAGTGGACCTTCCCCTCGGCGAGGTTCAGCCGTTCCCCGTCAACCATGATGGAGAATCCCCTGAGGTCGGGGAGATCGATCATCTTCTGGTTCACCTTCGGGAACCCATAGGCCTCCTCGCCGTAGACGATCTCCTCCAGGTCGTAGAACCCGTTGATGAAGATACCCCGGTGGTAGGAGGGAAGCTGCTCCTCATAGAAGCCGCGGAACCCGAGATACCCGTTCCCCAGGGAGAAGAGACTCTCCCGTCTCCCGGTCCGTGAGGGGTCGAACCCCTCCTCGGTCAATACCCAGTCACTCTTCATCTTCATGCTCCTCCACGATCAGGAATTGCCAAGGGCCAACCAAGCTGTAGGCCGTGATGACCTCCCCGGTCAGCAGGTCCCGGTAGAGCTTCCGCTGGTCAAGGATCCCCTCGGTCTCGAGGGAGTTCTCATGGTCCGAGAAGTGGGCGATCACCGTCACCTGTGTGCTGCCCTCTCTTCTGGTGAACGAGAGGATGTGACGTGAGGGGTTGCTCAAGACCTTGAGGTCCCCGGATGAGAGGACCGGCAGCCGTTTACGCAGGGAATAGAGCCCCCGGATGAGAGCGTAGATCTCCTGTGCGCTCTCGCGCTGCAGGATATCCTCGCACTCCTCATCCCAGCAGGCCGCGATCCGGTGCACCCAGCGTGAGTCATCAGCCTTATCCGGGTCGTCACGATAGGAGTAGTCGTTGAGCTGCCCCTTCTCATCCCCCAGGTAGAGCAGGGGGATCCCTCCCAGCGTGGAGGCTATCCCGTGCAGCAGCAGCAGCTTCCGGATCGCGAAGGTGATCTCCTCCTCGTCATGGTAGAGCAGCCCCTTCTCCAACCCTGCCAGGGAAGCAGCGGTGCCGGAGATCCTGCAGTCTCCGGTGATGAGGTTCTCCTGGAACGGGAGCCCGCAGGCGAAACTCCCGGGGAACCTCCCGGTATAGAAGTCATTGAGGAAGCCCCGGTGCCCCTTCGGGTCGATCCCGAGCGACCAGGCATCCCCGTCGTCGAAGGTCCACCCGATGTCATCATGACAGCGGATGTAGTTGATCCAGGAGCAGCCGGAAGGAAGCCGGTACCGGTCCTGGAGAGATCTCCTCAGCAGCCTCACGTCCCTCGTGGCAAGGGCTTCCCAGCCCGTGGCCATGGTCAGCGGGTTGTAGGAGAGCTCACACTCATCCCGTGAGATGTAGGAGAGCACCTCCGTGGGGGCAACGATCGCCTCGGAGAGGAAGGCCATGCTCGGGGCACAGATCCTCGCAAGGGCCCTGAAGGCCCGGACGAGGGTATGTGCCTTCGGCAGCCCCTCGCAGGAGGTCCCCTTCTCCTTCCAGGTGAAGGCTATGGCATCGAACCGGAGCACATCGACCCCAACGTTCGCCAGGAACATCATCTCGCCGGCCATGGCACGGAAGACATCGGGGTTCTGGTAGTTGAGGTCCCACTGGTAGGAGTTGAAAGTAGTCCAGACCCAGGAGCGGCACTCCTCATGCCAGGTGAAGCTGCCCTGTCGGACCTCGGGGAAGATGTCCCTGAGGCTCCACTGGTACTGGTCCGGCTCGTACCGGTCGGGGAAGAGGAAGTAGTAGTCGCGATATTGCTGCTCCCCGGCAATGGCCTTCCGGGCCCAGGTATGTTCTTCTGACGTATGGTTGAGGATGAAATCGATCATGACGGAGATCCCCCGCCCATGGAAGGCGGAGATGACCTGTCTCAGGTCCTCCATGGAACCGAGGGCCGGGTCGGTCTCACGGTAGCTCGACACGGCATATCCGCCGTCACTCTCACCCTCTGCCGTCCTGAAGAGCGGCATGAGGTGGATCACGTTGATCCCGAGCCCCTCGATATAGTCGATGTGGTCCAGCAGCCCGGTGAGGTCCCCGGCAAAGAGCCCCACATAGAGGACCCCTCCCACCGTCTCATGGGATGCATACCACATATCATCGGCGGCATGGGCCCGGTCATACGCATGGAGGGAACTGCTCCGCTCACGGAACGACTCCCAGGCATCGGAGAGCAGGTCTTCGAGCAGGTAGAGGAACCCCTCTTCCTGCCCGTAGAGCTCGAACAGGCGTGCATAGAGCTCCGCACTATAGACCCTGCAGCGCTTCTCGAACTCCTCCCAGAGAGGGTTGCTCTCTTCCGGGGTGATTCTCCCGATCGCCCGTCCCATGATCTCATATCGCTCCATCATCGCTCCTAAGTGGTGTGCCGTTCCACGATATTCAGATTCAGCCCGATCTGCAGCTGCCCGCAGCCGGGGTCCCTGATCCGGTCGATGATCATTCCGGCTGCCTTCTCCCCCGACCTCCGCAGGGACTGCCTGATCGTACTGATCTCCATATAATCGGCGATGAGGGTATCATCGAAGCCGAGCACCCCAAGCTCCTCCGGGATGGCGATCCCCAGGGCCTTCGCGGCCTTGATCACCCCGACAGCCTGGAAGTCAGAGGCACAGAAGAGCGCATCGGGCCGGTATTTCCCCGCAAGCAGGACTTTCGCCGCGGCGATCGTCTCATCCATCCCGTAGGGGTGGAAGCAGACATGCTCCTCATCCATCGGCAGGCCGAGGACCTGGAGCTTGTCCCGGAACCCCTCGAGCCGCCTGTCGGTGGCATGGAGCGAGTAGTGCGGTTCCCCGCCCTCCCCCAAGAACCCCATCTGACGGTATCCCCTGCCTGCCAGGTAGCTTGCCGCAAGACCGCCCCCGCGGCGGTCATCGATGGTGATGCTTGAGATCTTCGGGTGTTCCACCTCGATCCCCACGATGGGGATGTTGTGGGAGGCGAAGGATTCGACATCACCGTCGGTAAGGGGAAGCGCCATGACGATGAGCCCGTCGATCCTGCCGCTCACCGGCAGCATCGAGAGGTACCCGTGCAACTGTCGAACCGAGTCCACTACATAGGTGACCTGTTCGTACCCGAGGGGCTTGAGCACCTCATGGATCCCGTCAAGGCGTTCCACGAACGACTGGGCGGTGAGGAAGGGGGTCAGGATCCCGATCCGTTTCGCCCCCTGGCGTGCCCTCGCCACGGCATCCGCCTTCGGGACGAACTCGAGCTCCTTCATGGCTTCCTCGATCCTCACCCGCGTCTTCGGGGCTACCTTATCGGGGTTGTTGAGGAACCGTGAGACCGTGGTGATGCTCACCCCGGCCTTCTGGGCCACTTCATAGATCGTGGGGACTTTGTTCATATATTCTCCAACACTGCACAACAGTAGAATGAAAGCACTTTCATCATCTCGCATTGTACTTCCGCAGTACGTCAGTTGTCAATGTTTTTCTGGTGTATTCCTGATCTTTCCGACTGACCGCAGGTCAGGGTCTGCTCTCATGCGGACCGGGCTTCTTTTCCGTATAGAGGAACCCTGCGACCAGGGCCGTCAGCGGCGCCGTGGCGACAAGGCCGAAGGAGCCGACGATGGTATTGAGGAACTCAGCTGCGACATAACTCAGGTTGAGGATCTGGATCCCGGGAGTCCCCTGTGCCATGAAGACCATGAGCAGTGCCATGTAGTTGCTCGAATAGGCGAGCAGCAGGGTGGTCGTCATCGTCCCGACGACCGATCGCCCTACCCTGAACCCCGAGAGGATGAGCTTGCCGCGGGAGATCCGGGGATGGTGGTACTGGACCTCCTCCATGGCGGAAGCCACATCCATCGATATATCCATGAGTGCACCGGAAGCGGCGATGAAGATACTCGAGAGGAAGATCCTCGTCAGGTTGAGGTGGGCATAGCCCGAGTAGAGCAGGGTCTCCGAGAACGGCTTGACCGCACCGCTTATATGGAAGGCCCGCCCGAAGATGATCGCCATGATGCAGGTGATCAGCACCCCGGAGAAGGTCCCAAGGAAGGCAGCAAGCCCCTTGCGGGAGAAGTCCCCGACCAGGAAGAGGATGACCGCCGAGAGGATCAGCACCACAGCAAGAGCGACAAGGAAGGGATCGATCCCGAGCAGGAAGAGCGGGAGCATCACTTTGAGGATCATGACCCCGGAGAAGGCGAACGATATAACCGCCTTCACCCCGATGCGCCCGGCGAAGAGAAAGAGGAAGAGGATGAATACCCCGAGAAGGGCGATCTCCGCATTGACCCGGTAGAGCCCTACGATGGTCACCGTCCTCGGATTCCCTTCTGTATCGGTATAGACGACGCCAAGGGCCTTGTTCCCTTCAGTATAGATGGTATCGAGCTCGAGCTTCCCTACCAGCAGGTTGGCTCCTTTGAGCTGCTCGCCCTTGTGGGCCCCGCTGAGGATCTCGACGAAGACCGACTGGTTCCCCGTCTTCACGAGCCCGTACTGCTCGACATTGGTATTGTCGACCTCAAGGACACGGACCCGGACATTCTCGCCCTTGGTACTGCCTGACTTGACACCGATCGGCAGCATGAAGAGAATGGCCGTGATCACGGCCAGCAGTCCAATGAAGAGCAGGTCCATCTGCTTCCTGTTGCTCCTATCTATCTGTAGTCCCATAGGTAAAAGTCCTCCCTGCATCGTCCTTGTTTACGGTAGTGAGGACAGACCGGGTCACCCCGGCCTGTCCTCATCAGATATCTTCGAGAGTCTTGTTACTGTACCTGGAGTCCCATCGCATCGGCGATCTTGTCGAACACGTTGGTGTTGTCATAGTACCCGAGGAATGATGATGAACCCTGTCCGAGGGCATACGCACCCAGGGGAACGGCTGTGTGTGAGTAGGAGGTCCACCCGAGACCTGCACGGTTGTTGAGGATGTGGGTCACCGTCATGATGAACGGCTCATACCCGCCGTAGAGGAGGTAGTCATCGGTGTAGGTAGACTTGACTTCCTCACCGCTGATGCTCCTCACGAGTGCTGCCTGGAGCATCTCGGTCTCAGCTGCGTTGAGGTCGGTCAGGCCGAACTGGTCTGCGAGGTCGCCGGCAAGGTCAGCGACCTTCGCGTTGGCTTTCGTGTGTGAAGCCTTGTAGGCAGCGAAGTCTCCGTACTGGTAGAACTCATACGAAGTATCCTGTCCTGCAAGCAGGGTGTAGGCTGACTCATACGCCGTACCGGCGAACCCGAGGGTAAGACCACCGGTCTCGTGATCACCGGTAACCACGATCAGGGTGTCTTTCGGGTTCTTGTTGTAGAAGTCGATCGCGACCTTCACTGCATCATCAAATGCGATGGTATCCTGGATGGCGGTCATACCGTCATTCGCGTGGCAGGCATGGTCGATCCGTCCGCCCTCGATCATCATGAAGAACCCGTCATCGTCCTGTGAGAGGAGCTCGATCCCCTTCTCGGTCATCTCGGCGAGGCTTGGTTGATCGGTATCGTCGATGTCATAATCGAGGTGTGAAGAACCGAAGAGGCCGACTACCTTCTGGCCCGCTCTCGGGGTCCACGCCAGGAAGTCATCCGTCTCATCCTCAGAGATGAAGGAGATGTAGCCTTCAGCTTCCATCTGGTCGATCAGGTCGACACCGTCGGTCCTCTTGCTGCTCAGACCGCTTGCGGGAGCAACGAAATTCCGGTACCCGCCGCCTGCGAGGAAATCCACGCCGCTGGAAGCCTCATCCTCGGCGATCTCGTTCTCTGCATCCCTGTCCGCGTTATGTGAGATGAACACAGCCGGGGTAGCATGGGTCACTCGGGTCGAGGTGACGATACCGGTAGACTTGTCCTGATCCTGTGCATACTCGACGAGATTCTTCAGGACAGCGCCGCTCTCATCTACCGAGATCGCCCCGCAGTAGGTCTTGCTCCCGGTAGCCAGGGCGGTACCGGCAGCTGCTGAGTCTGTGATGAACCGGTCAGATGCATAGGTGGTGATCATACCCTGTGCAGGGAATGCCTCGAATGAGAGCGGGTCCACGATGACACCCTTCTTCGTCCCGAGAAACGCCTCGGTAGCAGAGATCTGCGGCATCGCCATACCGTCCCCGATGAGGAGGATCACGTTCTTGGCGGTCCCGTATGAGCCGGTAGAACTTGCCATCGCCTGCTCCTGGACACCCTCAGCGCTTACGCATGCTGCTGAGAGGACAAGAGCCGAGATCAGTAAACCTTGTACCATTTTCTTCATGTCTTAATCTCCTATTTGTCTATAAGAACTAGGAGCATGGTAAAGCTGTTGTGTTAGAGGTTCATGAGCGGACTCTGAAATACAGGTAAGATTACCGTTAAATCAGCGGAGGTACTTCTCCACGTTCTCGAGGTGCTCACCGTAGGTGACGGCAGGGTGGATCCTTCCCTCCGCATCATGGAGATAGTAGAAATAGGGAGTGTCATCGGGAAAGAGGGCGGCTTCGATCGCCTCGATCCCGGCATTCGCGATCCCCGTTGGCGGCAGTCCGCTCTTGGTCCTCGTGTTGTAGGGGGTGTCCGCGGCAAGCTCGGCTGCCGTGATCGGGCGGGTCCAGTTGTCTGTCTCATACCGGGTGGTGGCATCGATGCCGAGCGGCATGCCGCAGTCCAACCGGTTGTAGATGATCCCTGAGATCAGGGGCATCTGCCCGATGCTCGCTGTCTCGCGCTGGATCATCGACGCGATGATGAGGATCTCCTCCTTCGTCCGGCCGAGGAAGCCCAGCCGGTCGGCATGTGCATTGAGCAGGTCGAGCACGGAACGGACCATCACCTCGGCCAGCTCCTCCGGTGCATCACCACTCACGGGCAGCACATAGGCCCCGGGAAGGCAGAACCCCTCGGCGAAAGGCAGGTCGAACTGAACCGCTGCCTGCTCTGCCGCTTCGAGGAATGACCCCTCCCCAATGAGCCCCCTGCCGGAGAGGTAGGAGTCGATCCCCGCGAGGGTCATCCCGTCATAGAGGGAGACCACAGCAAGGTCTGAGAAGCCTTTGTAGAGGATGAGCCCGATCGTCTGGAGGTCGAGGCCCTTCGGGATCAGGTAGGTCCCGGACCGGATGGAGGTGTCGAACCCGTTGGCAGTCAGCAGGTCGAGCAGCTCCTGGGCGCTGCGGGCACCGAGCACCCCGAGTTCCGAGAGCTCCCGGCAGATCGCGGGGACAGACGTCCCGTAGGGTATCGTGTAGATGATGTGTTCGGCATCCCCGATCTCCGTATAGACCTCATAGGGCATCGCCGGCTGATGGAGCTCTGATGAGAAGCTCCTGACGAACTCCTGGTTCGTCACCGTATCGGAGGAGATATACTGCTCATAGGAGGGGCCCGCGAAGCGGAGGACCAGGGCGACGGCGAGGCTCACGACCAGGACGGCTGAGAAGGCGATCGAGAACCGTACGAGTGCCTGGCGCTCCTTGGGCGTGAACCGCTTCCTCTTCTTCGGCTTCTTCTTCGGTGCGGTAACACGTGGTTCCGGCTTCTTCTGCTGCGGGGCTGATGCGTTCTTACGAAGGGCCAGTGGTTTGCCCTGTTCACCCGTGGAGTGCAGGTCCTCTTCGGAGAAGAGGCCTTCCTGATCGTTCCTACTCACCGTCCGGCTCGTCATCCCGGGGTTCGGCATCCTGTATCAGCTTCTTCAGGGCGGCGATCTGCTTCCTGTTGCCTGAGATGCGGAGCTTCAGGTCATCGAGCTGCTCGTTGAGGGCCTTCACCTGGCTCTTCAGGCGCAGCTCCTTCTGGTGGTCGACATCGATGGTCGACTCGAGTTCCTTGATCTTGAGCCGGGAGTCGAAGATGTCAAGCTGCTGCTGGACCAAGCGGCGCTCCTCGGTAAGCTGTGCGATCTCGCTGATGACGGGCTTGAGCCCATCCTCGACGTCAGCTTTCCCCTGGCAGGCCTCATCAACGGAAGCCCGGGTACCGAGTTCGCTGTACGCATCACCAAGTTCCCTCCTGGCCCTGTCAGCCTGCTTCTCCAGCTCCTTCACCCGTTTGTTCACGTCCCCCTCGACCCCTGCATGACTGAGCAGGTCGCGGTTCTGGTTGTACTCGAACTTACGTGACTCGAGGAGGGCATACATACGGTCCCGCTCCTGGTCGAGGCGGCTGAAGTCCCGTGAGATCGACACGGCATTCTTGCTCTTCACGCGGCTGATCAACTCTGAGTTGCAGATCTGCTTCCCGGAGTTCTTGAAGAGGTCCTCCCTCGCCCCGTCCATCTTCTCGAGCTCGGCCTTGAGCTTGTTCCGCTTCATCCGCAGGGACATCTTCTCGAAGAAGGAGGCGGCGACATACCTGAGCTCATTCTCCTTGAGGTCCTTCTGTACCCGGGAGAGTTCCGCGTTCTGGTGGGTGATGGAGGTGAACAGGAGGGAGAACTCCTCCCCGATCTCGCCGGCGGCATACTCCTCATAGGAGATGACGCCGATCCTGCTGTAGAGGGAGTTCTTCTCGAACTCGATGGAGGCAAGCCGCTGCTCGATCTTCGCGATCTCCTCCTTCGCGATCTCCGAAGCGGAGGTCGCCTGGCGAATCCTTGAGATCTCATCCTCTAACGATGCGGCAGCTGCCCTCTTCTGCTCGACGAGATCCCTGGTCTCCTCGAGCAGCGGGTCGTCCGAGAGCTTCTCAAATGGATAGATCTGCTCCCCGAAGGTCTGGTACCTGGTCTTCAGCTGGGCATCCAGGGTTGCACCAGTATGTTTCAGTTCAGCAATCTTCGTACGAATCTCTTCCATTGAATCTCCCGTTAGAGCATCTGTGACACCTATTATGCATAGTAGCATAGAACTGGTTTCTTGACAAAGCCGATTACTCTTTATATCCTATGAAAAACGACTATACGGAAACTGTTATTAGAGTGTCAAAACAATCAGCTGGTATCACAAGACAGATTCTCAATCTGTGCGATGAGATCCAATACAAGTCAAACATCAGCCTCATACAGAGTTTTGCCGAGCATACGCTCCGCAGCCGCCGGCGCAGCACCATCATTGAGATCGACTTCGCCGGGGATGAGGTGACCGCAGCACTCATGTACCTGCTCTCCCATGCCCGCAAGGCGAACGCCTCCGCTCCCGTGGAAGCACCCCTCCGAGTGCTGGTCATCGCCGATGAGCACCTCCCACTCGCACAGGCATTCATCAGCGGGCTCAACCCGGTCAGGGAAGGTGTGCACCTCCCCGTCCTCCTCGGTTCAGCCGGGGATGTCAGGGCTGACCTCAAGCTCCTCAGGGGCAGGACACCAGTCATCATCGGTACGCCGAGCAGGATCATCGACCATGTGCGGAGGGCGAACCTGACCCTGGCGAAAGTCCGGCAGTTCGGTGTCGTGGAACCGACACAGGTCCATGACTCCGGGTATATCGAGAGCTTCGACCAGGACCTCCTCTACATCAACGAGAAGGTCCCGAACAAGGCGGGAAAGCTCCTGTTCGCCGGCAGGTCCGCAAGGCTCGCTGAGTTCCGCGGGACCATGCCACGCGCCTCGGTACTCACCTCCGCTCAACTCAGGGCAGACAGTCTGGTGGTCCTCTACCGGGCAGGGAGCCTCTCTCCTCAGGCCATATCAGACTACATCTATGCCCAGGGGATCAGTGAGGTGCAGGTCATCACCTCGTATCCGAAGGTCCACCGAGAACTCGAGTCCTACTTCGCACAGAACCAGACACTCTATTCAGTCACGCTCAAGCATCTCTCCGAATCAGCGACGATACCGTCTGCAGCAGGCCATATCCTGTATGCAGGGCTGCCGATGGAGGAGAGAAGGATCAATCAGATGAGCAGTATCAATCCCGTTATTGCGGGAACACACCATATCATCTATACTGCTCAGGATGCCGCATCGGTAATACCAATTCAGGAGAATTACAGCATGAGTACACGTTTCGAAACACCGGAAACAGCAGAAGTTATGGCAGGCAAGATCAAGCTGCTCATAGAGACCATCGAGAAAGACTCCAACCCGGAAGAACTCAACAGCCTGAAACGGCTGATCAAGAAATCAGTACCGTTCTACCGGAGAGGGTACCTCACCGCCTACCTCCTGAGGGAGTACCTTGCCGGGGCAGGCAAACCCGCGAGGACGAAGAGTAGGGCAAGGAAAACCGAGGCCCCGGCACAGAACTTCTCCGAGGAGGAGAGCGCTACCCTCTTCTTCGGGATCGGCAGGTCACGAAGAGCCTACCCGAAGGACCTCACGAAACTTATCACCACCGAGACCGGTCTCGAGGCTGATGTGGTCCTTGCGATCAAGGCACTTGACAACTACTCCTTCGTCACCGTGAAGAAGGAATCTGCCGAACTCATCATCGAGAAGCTCAACGGCCAGCAGTTCAAGGGGAAGGAACTCGTCGTCAACCCGGCGAGATCGAAGAAATAGGCAATGGTCAAGACCATACCATCGGGCCCGCTCCAGACGAACTGCTACCTCTACAGCAGTGACGGAGAATCCCTCTTCATCATAGACCCGGCCGATGAGGCCGCTGCGATCGAGGGGGAGATCCTTGCCTGCGGGCTGCAGCCTGCCGCGATCATCCTCACCCATACCCATTTTGACCATATCCTCGCATGCGGCGAGCTCATCAGGCGTTTCGGCGACCTGCCGGTCTATGCCCATGAAGCCGAGCGGGAGTACATGGGGGAGCGCGGGAAGCGCTACCAGCAGGAACACCTGCGGAGCCTCATCCCGCAGCTGCTCTCCTACGCGCGGGAGAGTCTCGAGTCGCTGCCTGAGGTGACCTCCCCCTTCATACACGGGGATACGGTCTCCGGATCATCGCTGCAGGTGATCCATACCCCCGGGCACACGCCGGGTTCGGTCTGTCTCTATGATGAGTCTGCCGGGATCCTCTTCTCTGGGGATACACTCTTCAGGGATTCTGTGGGACGTTCAGATTTCGCAGGCGGGTCGCATGAGACCCTGGTCAGGAGCATCAGGGAACGGCTCCTGCCGCTTCCGGCGGGGACGGTCGTCTACCCCGGGCACGGGGACTCCACGACGATCGGGTACGAGAAGGCACATAACCCGTTCATTCGCTGAATCGCGGGGCCTGAAGACTCAGCACCCCCGATCCAACAAGCTCTCACAGGCTACGCCCGGACTTTCCGGTTCGCCCGTTCCTGCTCATTCCGGCATTCGATACACTGGACCGCGTAGGGTATGGCCTTGAGCCTGTCCTCCGGTATCTTCTTGCCACACTGCAAACATATGCCGTAGCGGTGGTTCCTGATTCGGGCGAGAGCAGCTTCAACCTGCTTCAGCCGTATCGACTCATGGCGGTTGATCGCTTCCAGTTTCTTGGTCGCTACATCATCAGCCGCGATGTCCCCGAAATCCTTGGACTCCAACCCATTGACGATCCGTTTGAAATCTTCACTCTCAGAGATGAACTTCTTCAGTATCTCCTCACGGGCACCGATAAGCTTAGCTTCCATCTCTTTTACAAATGCACTATCCACGGAGAGCCTCCTGCTAAGACAAATATTTTATGACCTATTAATATCTTTTGCTTAATACTTGTCAAGTATTGGAGGTTCGTTTTGCCCATAATTAATGATTTTTTACTCAATAGCCGCGATTGGTTCCCTGCGGTTGACAAAACAGTGAGATGGCAATAAAATTTGCAGTGTTGTGAAAAAGAGCGTATCGCTCTCATGACACACAGGAGGAATTGTGGCTAAAGAAGAAGCTATTGAAGTAGAAGGTATCGTCAAGGAGTCCTTGCCAAACACGATGTTCCGTGTCGAGCTCCAGAATGGGCATCTCATTCTGGCTCACCTTTCAGGCAAGATGAGAAAACACTACATCAGGATCGTGCCCGGTGATAAAGTCAGGGTCGCCCTCTCTCCTTACGATCTTACTCGAGGAAGGATCATCTATCGGGAACGATAGCCTTTGATCAGTTCATGCTGAAACACGATCCCGCTGTTCACGAGACAGCGGGTTTTTTGATGGCCACCCAGACAGCCCCGCTTCCCCCGAGTTCCCGCGAGGGGACCCCGCGCTTTCCCGCATAGGGTGAGGCATCGAGGCACTCATAGACCACCTGCTGGAGCACCGGCCTGCCGCCCTTCGAATGGTACCCCTTCCCATGGACGATCATCACCTTGTGGAGCCCGCCCTTCCCCGCTGAGGAGAGGAAGGCCATCACCGCAGTACGCGCCTCCTCGGCTGTATACCCGTGGAGGTCGAGCGTGCGCTGGGGTGCCATCCTCTTCAGTTCGGAGACCGTGGGACCTGAGAAAGAGTGTTCACTCTTATGGGAACGGCCGTCATCGACCGCCGCCCCGGCATGCTCGGATTCCCACTCCTCGAGGATCTTGCCGAAATCCACCTAGACTTCCCTGATATCCTCGATCTCTATCGTGACAGGCCTGAGGATCTTCAGCAGCTCGTCCTTCTCCAGCCCGGAGACCTTCATGGCACACAGCTGGTTCGTCGAGTCTGTGCCGAGGAAGGAGCCGAAGGAGATGATGTTGCCGCCGGCCCCGTAGACGGCTGTCGCCAGCTTCGAGAGCTCTCCCGGGTCGGAGGGCACGAGCATGCTGATGCGCAGTCCCGTCTCCCGTGCGCCGAAGAGCTCGATGAAGACCTTGAAGATGTCAGACTCGGTGATGATTCCCACCACCTTCTCATCTGAGACGACCGTGAGCCCGCCGATGTCATTGTCGGCCATGACCCGTGCTGCCTCCTCGATCACGGTGTCGGGCGACACAGTGATCACCGGGGAGGACATCACCTTCCCCACCGTCAGCTTAGACAGCAGGTAGTTCAGCTCATAGACATCAAGCGTGCTCGCCGGTGAGGGTGATGCATAGAGGAGATCCTTCTCGGTGACGATACCGACAAGGCGGTTATGCTTATCGAGGACCGGGAGGCGGTGGATCTTCTCCTGCCTCATGAGCCTCTGTGCTTCTGTGATCGGGAGATCCTGTCTGATGGTGACAGGATTCTTCGTCATCCTACGTTCAACGATCATGGTAACCTCCGTCTAACACAAGTTGAATACGACAGCTATTCCCCAAGGTACGCGGCGCGGACCTTGCTGTTCTCCAGCAGGTCATCACTCTTCCCGGAGAGGACGATCCTGCCGTTCTCCATGACATACCCCTGGGTGGAGGCCTTCAATGCGATCTTCGCATTCTGCTCCACGAGGAAGACCGTCACCTTATCTTCCCGGTTGATCAGGTCGATCTTCTGGAAGATATCCTGGATGATCAGCGGGGCGAGCCCGAGCCCCGGTTCATCAAGGAGCAGCAGCCTCGGGGAGCTCATGAGCGCCCTGGCGATAGCCATCATCTGCTGCTCGCCCCCTGAGAGCGAACGGGTCTTCTGCTTCCGCCTGCTCTTCAGGATGGGGAAGAACTCGAACATCTCCTCCTTCTTCCTCGCGACGACCTTCTCGTCACGTATCATGAAGGCACCCATGTCAAGGTTCTCCTCTACGGTCATGTCGGTGAAGACCCGGCGTCCTTCCGGGACGAGCGCTATGCCCATCTCGGCGATCCTGTCAGTAGTCAGTATATCATGCGAGCGGGTGAAGCCGAAACGTTTCTTCGCCTCGGCACGTTTCTTGGCGATCACGGTGTCCTCGAAGGTGATCGAACCGTTCACCAGCGGCTCCAGCCCGACGATGGCCTTCAGCAGGGTGGACTTCCCTGCCCCGTTCGCCCCGATCAGGCATACGATGTCCCCCTCGTCGACCTTCATGGAGACGTCGTGGAGGGCCTGTATGTTGCCGTATTTCACGGCTATGGAATCGATTGTCAATAGTTCGCTCATCAGTCTTCCTTCCCCAGGTAGGCTTCGATGACCAGCGGGTTCTGCTGGATCTCAGCAGCCGTACCCTCTGCGATCTTCTTGCCGTAGTTCAGCACCGTGATCTGCTCACAGATGTTCATGACCAGCTTCATGTCATGCTCGATCAGGAGGACGGTGACCCCGAGGTCCCTGATCCTCCTGATGGTCCTCATCAGCTGTTCGGTCTCCTGCGGGTTCATCCCCGCAGCCGGCTCGTCGAGGAAGAGGAGCTCCGGCTCTGTCGCCATCGCCCGGGCGATCTCCAGCTCCCGCTGGTTCCCGTAGGGGAGGTTCTTCGCTGACTCGTTCCGAACCCTGTCCAGCGCGAAGAACTCGAGCCACTCCCGTGACTTGTCATAGACCGCCTTCTCCTCGGCTCCCATCTTGAGGTAGCTCGTCAGGGCATTCATCGTCCTGCCGTGTATCATGGACTTGCCTGACTTGAAGTGCCGGCCGATCATGACGTTCTCCAGTACCGACATCTCCTTGAAGAGCCTGATGTTCTGGAACGTCCTCGCGATGCCGAGACGGCTGATCTTGAATGCCGGCACCCCCGTGATATCCTTATCATTGAAATAGACTGTCCCTGATGTGGGGATGTCCATGCCCGTCACGTTGTTGAAGAGGGTCGTCTTCCCTGCCCCGTTCGGCCCGATCAGGCCGCTGATGGAGTGTTTCTCCACGGCGAAGTCGACATCCGATACGGCGATGACCCCGCCGAACGCCCTCGTAAGCTGCTTGGTATATAACAGACTCATCTACTTCACCTCACTCTTGCCGGACGTATCGTCAGGGGCATTGCTGTCATAGTTCACCTTCTTTCGCCCGATGAGTCCCTGCGGCCGATAGATCATCATGATGACGAGGATCAGACCGAAGACGATCTGCTTGAACTGCGGCGGCACGGTGCTCGATATCCCGAGGAGCCTCGGGAACTCGGCAGCGAGCTGGATGATCAGTGCCCCGAAGATGACGGCAAGATGGTTCCCCATGCCGCCGAGGACGACCATGCAGAGCACCATGACCGATACCATGAAGGTATAGGTGTTCGGTGTCACCGACAGGGTGAAGGCAGCCTGCAGGGAACCTGCACAGCCTGAGACGAAGGCCCCGACCATGAAGGCCCAGACCTTGTACTTCGTCGTGTTGATCCCCATGGCATAGGCCGCGATCTCATCCTCGCGGATCGCTTCGAGTGCACGACCCATCCTTGAGCGGGTCAGCCGCTTGAGCAGGAAGTAGAAGATGATGACGAAGGCCCAGACTAAGACGAGGAAGCCGTACTTCCGGTAGGGGTTGATGACCAGCCCGAAGATCGAGGGCATCGGGATGCCGTTGATCCCCATCGGGCCCCGTGTGAGGGCGTCCCAGTTGAGGATGACGTTCCTGATGATCTCCCCGAACCCGAGGGTCGCGATCGCCAGGTAGTCCCCCTTCAGCCGCAGGGTCGGGAGCCCGATGAGGACCCCGGAGAATGCGGCGAGGAGACCGGCGAGCGGGATGGTCAGCCAGAAGTTCCAGCCGAAGTTCACCGTGAGGATCGCCGTGACGTAGGAGCCGATGGCGAAGAACCCTGCTGCACACAAGGAGAGCAGCCCGGTGAATCCCGTTATGATGTTCTGCCCCAGCGAGAGCAGGGCATAGAGACCTGTATAGATCAGGATCAGTAAGAGAAAATTGAACATACTACACCTTCTCCCTTTCTGCCTTTCCGAGCAGACCTTCCGGCTTTACCAGCAGGATGACGATGAGGATGCCGAAGGCGATCGTGTCCTTGAGTCCCTGCGGGATGCCGAGTGCCACGACGCCGAACGTCTCGAGGAGCCCGAGCAGGATCCCCCCGATCATGGCGCCGGTGATGTTCCCGATGCCGCCCACGACCGCCGCGACGAAGGCCTTCAGCCCTGCCATGGCTCCCATGGTCGGGTAGACCTTGAAGTCGAGGGCCACGAGGATCCCCGCAGTGGCTGCGAGGCCCGAGCCGATGGCAAAAGTCAGCGAGATGACCCGGTTGACGTCGATCCCCATGAGGGCCGCGACATCCTGGTCAAGGGAGGTCGCCCTCATCGCCTTGCCCATTCGGGTCTTGTCGACATAGAGCTTCAGCGCGATCATGAGCACGAACGACACGATGACCACCAGGATCTGGTGCGGCGTGATCGCCACCCCGCCGACATCGAACGATGTGTTGTCGAAGGGATAGGAGAACTTCCGTGACTTCGTACCCCAGATGAAGGCTGCCAGGTTGCTCAGGATGAACGAGACACCGATCGCGCTCAGCAGCGGGGCGAGCCGTGTCGCCTTACGCAGCGGCTTGTAGGCGATCTTCTCGATCGTCATCCCCAGCAGCGCGCTGATGAACATGGCGATGATCATCGCTATGAAGAAGACCACCATCATCAGGGGGCCGTAGGGCATGTCGCCCCGCAGGAAATCGAACGCGAACATCCCGACATAGGCGCCGACCATGAGGATCTCTCCATGCGCGAAGTTGATGAACTTGAGAATACCGTAGACCATGGTATACCCGAGAGCAATCAGCGCATAGATGCCCCCGAGCGTCAGCCCGTTGAGGAAATGCTGCAGAACTTCTGAGATTGAACCCAAAACATCCTCCTTATCCGCAACAGGATGGTCCTGCTGCCCGAACGAATTATTTTCTTACACCTGCACAATTATGCGTAGAGACGGCACAGGGACCTGTACCGTCTCTACGGATAACAGTATGGCAGAAGCCCCGGTATACCCAGGGCTTCCGATACGTTTCTCTCAGTCCCGAAAGACTATTTGATCTCTACGAGTTTCCCACCGTCCACTGAGTAGACGCCGATCTGTACAGGTTTCTGGTTCTGTACCTCGAAGATACCCTGGACAGCGATGAGGTCACCATTGGATGCGAAGCTGATGTCACCTGACACGCCTGCATAGTCCTGGGTCGCTGCGACTGCATCACGTACAGCTGCAGGATCGATCTCCCCGCTTGCCTCGTAAGCTTTCTCAATAGCATCGAAGATGATGTTCGCACCATCATATGCGTTCTTTGAGAAGGAGTCCGGCTCCACGCCCCATTTAGCGGTATAGTCGCTCACGAAAGAAGCGCTTCCACTGGTAGCCGCGATCTCTACCGGTCCGGTATAGATGACGCCGTTGGTAAAGTCTCCTGCGAGGTCGAAGATCTCGGGGTTGGTGAATCCGTCAGCACTGATGAACTGGGCGTTGATACCGAGGTTGGCAGCCTGCTCGAGGATCTGAGCCATCTCTGCAACATAGTTGGGGATGTAGATCGCCTCAGGAGCGGTTGCCTTGATCTTGGTCAGCTGGGTCTTGAAGTCCTTGTCTCCTTGCAGTGCAGTCTCGACAGCGACGATCTCTCCGCCGTTAGCCTCGAACACCTTAGCTACGGACTCATAGAGTCCCTGGCTGTAGTCGTTCTTCACATAGAGGACAGCCATCTTCTTGATGCCCATGACATTCGCGATATAGGCACCGGCAACATCTGCCTGGAGTGCATCGGAAGGTACGGTCCTGAAGATATACTCACCAAGGCCGGTGAGGTCTGCATGGGTCCCGGACGGTGAGATCATGACGATCTTCTCAGCGTTCGCACGGGGTGCGATCGCGATCCCGACACCGGAGAACACGGTTCCGATGATCCCGTTCACCTTGTCTACTGATGCGAGCTTCTCGATGGCAGCCTGGCCCTTCTCGACAGTTCCTTCAGAATCCTCTACGATAATATCATATTGGATCCCGTCAGCACCATTCTTTGCGTTCCTCTCTTCAGCAGCGAGACGGACAGCCTGGGACATCAGGGTACCATAGTTGGCATAGTCGCCGGTCATCGGTCCGATGAACCCTACTTTTGCTGTAGGAGCTTTCACCACAGCCGGGGCGGCAGCGGTGGCCTCGGCTTTTGGAGCAGCAGTTGCTTCAGCAGCCTCTTCCTTCTGACATGAGACAAACAGGGAACCTGCAGCCAGGATCAGAATCAATAAGAAAGCTAGACTTTTTTTCACGATAAACCCTCCATTGTTTAGTATCGTTCTATGATGCTTGAAGAGGATCAACCCTGCCGAATAATGGATTTTTCCTCTACATGCCATATTTAGTTATACAGATTCCTGCATAATTATTCAATCAGAATTAACCAGACTGTCACACTTTCAGGATAAAGTTTACTATTTTTGTAATCTTTAGCAGGGGGTCAGCTATTCCTCATCCTCTTGGAGCGCCTTGGCAGCGCACTCCTCGCAGACCCCGTAGTACTGGACGATATGACTCTCGATGGTGAAATTGAACTGCTCAGCATACTGCTGCTCGACGGAGGAGAAGCAGTCGATCTCCGATTCTGAGAACTCATCGATCTTGATCACCTTGAAACAACGCTTGCAGATCAGCTGGTGGTAGTTGCGGGCTGCCTCCTCCTCCTCGGTAAGGGCGAAACGGGCCTTCCCGTCCCCGAGATTGACCTTGTTGATCATCTCATACTCCTCAAGCAGGTTGAGGGTCCGGTAGATGGTCGCCAGGCCTATTCCCGGGTATTCGGGGTAGAGGGCAACGAAGATGTCATCAGCAGTGAGGTAGTTCTCGGCTTCCCGGAGGCACTGGAGGATCAGTTTCCTCGGCAGCGTCATGCGGAATGAGTCCTTGCTCTGAGATCTCTTTGTCTGGTTCTCAACGACTTCTGAAGCCATACTCCCCTTGTGTTCTTGTATCAGCAGTTTCTATGACTATATCATAGAAGATGAGAATACAGTCAAGTAATCAGGAATAATTATGCACAAAAACAGGCATAACGGGTGAAAATACGTTCACCTATACCGAGACTGCTCGCTCCTGTTACATCGGGTCAACAGTATGACACAGCAGGGTAGCTGCTCCTTCCCACAGCCGGGCTTATGGATTATACTGTGCTCCGTCATGAAACCAGTGAACTGCATACAGACCATAGACCGGGAATCACCCCTTGAGATACAGGACTACCAGGAGCTCATTCACTATGAGGGGGTAGACTTCACCGTAGAGGACCTCACCGACCGCTCGTTCGAGGAGTGCGTCTTCCGCTCCTGCTCGTTCGACGGGATGACGCTCGCGAGCACCCACTTCTCCGACTGCATCTTCGAGGAGTCCTCCTTCGTCCTGACGAAGTTCGACAACACCGCCCTGCACGATGTCCACTTCTCCGGATGCAAGCTCGCCGGGGTCGACTTCACCTACTGCAACGAGTTCCTCTTCGCCCTCACCTTCTCCGACTGCATCCTCGACAATGTCTGCATCGCCAACAGGAAGATGCGCAAGGCATCGATCCAGAAGTGCACCCTCTCAGGCTCTGAATTCCGGTATGTTGACTTCCGGGAGGCGGACTTCTCGAAGACAAGGTTCAGGGATGTCACCTTCAGCCACTGCGACCTGCAGAAAGCCGACTTCAGGACTGCTGAGGGCTACCTGATAGACCCCGAGTCCAACGCACTGAAGAATGCCGTCTTCACCCTGCCCGAGGCACAGTCTTTCCTCTCCTTCCTCGGGATCAAGATCGACAGCTGACTCAAGGCAACATGCCCTATTCTCTATTTCCTTTGTCTAAAGCTGAAGCAGAAACTCAACTATCTTATGGATGGTGCAATTCTGCTTCTTGTAGACCGATCCTCTTTTCCTCGCCCTATCTTCCAGGTTCTTAGAATTCCTCAGCGCTTGATCCCGCCGAACCTTACCCAGACTCCTGCATGTCACATGCTGCTGCAACCACTCCTCCTGCTTGCAGTATCCCGGCAATCGATTCCCAAAATCCAGTTCAGTGATGTAATCATTCCGATCAAGAGGGCTGTCAACCGAAACTGCCTGAAAATGCAGCAGGAGCCACAACTCAAAGGATTCAATACTGAATGCATGGTGGATATTCTCTGCATCCGCCAGCTGGACCCCCTCGCGGAAGTTCTTTTTGAAATCATCTTTATCAAAGACACACCAGACTTGGTTGAAACCTGTACCTCTGGTTTTTTCACGATCCCGCAGCGCCACCGCACGCTGTACCAGCTGCAGCGGATCGAGAGCCAGAGATTCAATATTGATAGACACTGACCACTCGCTGCCGTTTCGCACCCCGGGAAAAGATGACAGGTACACTTCTTCAGTTTTCCCCTGACAGAGAATAAGGATCTTCCTTTGCCTGAACCGGGGCTTTCCGGCAACTCTATACCTGGCTTTCACCAAACAGGTGCTCAGTAAGGAATGCCAGGTCTCCTACGTCAGGAATTGCACCGTACTGCCCACTCATATATCGCTTACCAAAAGAATGGACTGACCGCTCATCCTTAAAATCTGCAAGAGAGAAGAGCTCGCTCTCCATACCTGAATTCTTCTGTATGAACCAGACCTGGTCCTTCCTGATCGAAGGATGATTCAGCAATGAATGTTCATGCGTCATAGCAACTAACTGTGCATGCTTCAGGTTCATCGTCGCGTCATTGAACAGATTGAACAAGAGCCGTGTCAACAACGGATGGAGCTGAGTATCCAATTCATCTATGACCACCACGCCGCCGTCCCTCAAGGCTGTCAGTACTACTCCTATCAGCATGAAGATCTTCTTCGTTCCCTGAGATTCCATGGTGGCCATCGTAAAATACTCGAGCTCCTGCTCTTTCCCCCTCCTCACGGTATGGGCCGTCAGGATATTACGTTTCTTGGACATCAGCGGCGTATCGTCAAGTTTGAAATCCTCGATCCCGGTATCTGCCTTCCGGAGAAGATAGAGATACGCGTCCTTCAACGTCTCATCTTCGAAGACAGATTCATCGATCATGGCATTCTTATGAAGATAGAGTGCACTGGCAGCGATGTTCTTCTGGAAGAACTCAGTCTGGACCTCAGCGACCATGGAGTTGTTCAAGGAATCAAGCAGGGTGAACAGCAGCGTATTCTCCCGCAGCAGGTTCTGCTTCTCGATGGTGAGAATCACGGCCTTGTCAGGCATGCTGTTACCCGCCTGGACAGTTTGCCCATCACGAGAATAGATGAGGTTCTCCCTGCTTTTCGGGCTGAGTGCTTTCCGGTACATCCACTCACGCACGACTTTTTCGGCAGTATACTCGAACCCTAACCGATAGATCGCATCTTCCTTAGCCTGTACCAGGAACCGCAGCTCAAAATATGTGGGCCTGCCCTTCATGGCGCCATCAAGTGAAAAAGGATCATATCTGAGGCTGAGCGAGTTCTCATCCTGGAATGAACTGCGCAATAACCGCAGCATGCTGTAATACGCTTGCGCAAAATTCGATTTACCCCCGGCATTCGGACCATACACGATATTCGCCCTCAATACCGAAAGATTCCCTACCATGTGTATATTCTCAGTGAATGACCTGATCTTCGTATCAGCCAGAGCAGAGAATGTCACCCGTTCCTTAAAAGAGCGGAAATTACCAACAGAGAACTCCAGCAGCATATTCTACCAACCTTACAAGCTTTTTATGCAAGTTTATTGCATAAAACAATTATAAGTTATAAATCTCACAAATTCAAGATGAATTACTCTATCCTTCCTTGGGATCAAGATCGACAGCTGAATCAGCGTGCCTGATCAGCCAGGTCGAACCCGATGGTATACCGTCCCGATCCGGCCTCTGCCTCCAGGTACTCACCCTGCTGACTGAATCCCAGGCCGTCCCCGTCAGTCAGTACCGCATTGTCGGTGAGCCTGATCGCCGCAGCCGTGTTCACCGGTATGGATACATGGAGCAGGACATGCTTCAGCTCGGGATGGGCAGCATCCCGCGCCACCTCCCAGATGACCTCCACAGCCCCGTAGCTCGAGGTATAGGACGCCTTCACGTATGACAGGTCACCGCCGATCCTCGGGGCGATGATGCTCCTCGCATAGCCCGGGGCCTGCTCATCGATCTCGATCCCGGCGACGACCCGGTAGAGCCACTCCCCGACGGCACCGTAGGCATAATGGTTGAAGGAGTTCATCCCCGGACTCCACATGGAGCCGTCAGGACGGATCCCGTCCCAATGTTCCCAGATGGTCGTCGCCCCCTTGCGGACCTGGTAGAGCCAGGAAGGGAAATCATCCTTGAGCAGCAGCTCATAGGCCTCTTTCAGGCAGCCGTTAGCGCTCAGAGCATGGCAGAAATAGGGGGTACCGACGAACCCGGTGACCAGGTGTCCATCCTGCTCGGCCAGCAGCCGCTTCAGGCCGGAGACTGTCTGCGATCTGTACGCCTCGGGGACAAGATCGAAATGGAGCGCCAGGATATGGGCGGTCTGTGTCTGTGCAGTCAGCTTCCCCTCACCATCGAAGAAGGTCTCCCTGAAGGCGCGGACGATCTCACCATGGAGCCTCCCATACTCATCCGCGACCTCTTCCTTCCCCAGGACTCTCGCGGCCTTCGAGAAGAGGCCGGTGGTATAGGCATAGTAGGCGGTGCAGGTAAGGTCGTTCGGGGTCGCACCGAAGTAACTGCCCTCCTCGGCATCGAGGGCTACCCAGTCGCCGAACTGGAGCTTGTAGTTCCATATATTCCCCACCGCATGCGTGTGCATGAAGTCGACCCACTCCTTCATGCTCCCATACTGCCGTTCGAGCACAGCCGTGTCCCCGAAGGACAGGTAGAGGTTCCAGGGGATGATGACGGCAGCATCTGCCCAGGCGGCAGCGGAGTGGGTCCCCTGGTTGAGCAGCCAGTTCTCGAAGGGGTACTTGTTGAAGAGGTCTGGAACGACGTGGGGCACCCCTCCGGCTGCAGCCTGGTCAAGGGCAAGGTCCCGCAGCCATGTGGTGAAGAACCCGTAGGTGTTCACGTTGAAGCAGGCTGTCCTGCAGAAGATCTGGGCATCCCCGGTCCACCCGAGCCGCTCGTCCCGCTGGGGACAGTCGGTGGGGACGTCGACGAAGTTGCTCTTGAGGCCCCAGAGGATGTTGTGCTGCAGCTGGTTGATCTCAGGGTTCGAGCACTCGAAGGAGCCGGTTGGCTCCATGTCTGAGTGAATCACCCGCGCGGTGAAGTTATCGAGGTCCGCACGTCCGCAGAAGGATTCCACATGGAGGAAACGGAACCCGAAGAAGGTGAAATGGGGACGGTAGGTGAAGGGCTTGTCATCCTTCACTATATAGACGATCCGCTGCTTCGCTTCCCGCAGGTTGTCGGTGTAGACATTGCCCTCCGCATCGAGCACCTCGAAGCAGGTGAGCACGATGGTATCGCCGGCCTGTCCCTGGCCGGAGATCTCCGGCAGGGCCGACATATTCTGCCCGAAGTCGATCACCCGCTCACCCTTCGGTGTGTAGAATGCCAGCTTCGGGGAGACCGTCTCAATGAGGCGGACCGCCGTCCCCTGCTGCGGCTCGATGAGCCGGGAGGTGCAGGGCACCGGGCGAGCGGTACGCCAGAGAGAATCATCGAACCCGGCCCGGTCCCACCCGGGCTGCTCCAGCCGGGCATCGTAGGCCTCGCCGTCGTATATCTCGGCCTGCAGGACGGGGCTGTCAGAAGCAGTCCAGCTCTCGTCGCTGTAGAAGGTCTCAGACGTTCCATCGGTATATGCTACAACGAGGCGGAACGACAGGGAGGCATGGTCCCCGTAGTAGTTCCGCACATGGGTGAAGCTTATATCACCCTTGTACCAGCCGGCCCCGAGATGGGCACCGACTGCATTACGGCCTTTGTGCAGGTACCCGGTGACGACGCAGCTCTGGTAGAGCAGGCGATGGTCATAACTCGTCCATCCCGGTGAGAGTTCATCATCAGAGGCCCTGCACCCGTTCATATGGAGCTGGTAGAGTCCCTGTGCCGTCGAGTATGCTACCGCTGAGCGGACCTCACCTTTCAGGACCAGTTCGTTCCTCAGGTAGGTCCCCCCAGCACGTTCCCGATCCCCGGGGCGTTCCGCGGTGATGAAGCAGCCTTTCAAAACCTCCGGGTCCCGCAGGCCCCCGACCATCCTCACCGGCTGGCTGTACCTGCTTAAGCCCCCCGCTTCCCCGTCATCATCGGTCACGACCCGAACCCGTGTGTAATAGATCCCGCCCTCGTCGGGGGTGAACCCCTCGATGCGGACATGGGCAGACTCCCCGCTCTCAACCAGCCCGGTATCGAGGAGGGGAGAAGAGAAGCTCCCCTCCCGGGAGACCTGGAGCTGGTATGCCCTCTGCCGGCAGTTGCGGAAGCAGGATTCGATCTGCCAGGAGAACTGCGGGGATCCCGTGATCCCGACGATGCCGTTGCGGTAGTCCGTCTTGAGTCCTGTTACTTCAGCCATGTGTCCCTCCGATGATATACTGCCTCCTATTCTAGAACGGATTGCCCCAAGCAGGAAGGCGAACCTGCCGGTTTTTTAAAAAGCATATCTGGAAAGCCGTTCCAGGATCAGCCGAAGAGCAAAGCAACTCATTGTGTGCAGGAAAATTACACACACCCAGCCGAAAAAGTGCAAATAATGAACTAATATGTCCATAGACTGCTGGGGAATCCGATCTATACTTTCAACATCCCCCTGAGGATAATCTTCACCAGCAGTGCGTCCCGTGCAGCAGGGAACCGGAAGGAGCAGGCTATGAAACAACGCAATGATTTCAACTATGATATGATCGACCTCGACCAATACCCCGATTCAGAGATCTGGATCGCTGAGGAGATGGTCTCGCTGTGCGAGAATCCCCTGGGCAATCTTGATGCGGAAATCCGCTTCAGACAGCTGGGCTGGAAGACTGGGATGAAGATCTCCGAACCGCCGGTCACCGAGACGGTACGTTTCACCATCTCCTACCTGGAACCGGGGATCATCCGGATCACGAACTCCACGACACCATTGTCCGAGAGCCCGATGATCAGCCTCGATGGGGAGGTCGCGGAGGTGCCCCTCAGGGTCTCTGAAGCTGGCGGGCAGTTCAGCATGACAGATGCCAGCGGGACGGTACGGGGGAGCTTCAACCTCCCCGCCGAACCGATCAACTTCTGGAGCGACCAGATCGAAGCCCCCTTCTCCCGGTTCACCGGGACCCTCAACCCCGACGGGGGGAGAGAGCTCCCCTTCTCTTCCTGGGACCAGTTCGTACCGACCAAGCTGGAATCGATCCCGCTCGGGTATGTGAAGCGGCATGACGACCAGCGGGCCGAACGGGAATGGCTCTTCTCCTTCCATGCAGGGCCGCAGGAACACTTCCTCGGGACGGGGGAACGGTTCCACTCCTTCGATTTGAGGGGGCAGACGATCACCCTCGAGAACATCGACGCACTCGGCGTGAACAACCGGCGTGCCTACAAGAACATACCGTTCTACCTCTCGAGTGCCGGCTACGGGCTCTTCATCCACAGCCCCTCCCATATCAGGCTCTCGCTCGCGGACATCTCCACGAGATCGGCCCAGGGGCTCATCGAGGATGACACGCTTGACCTCTTCATCATAGGAGGGGGTACGCCGGAGGCCATCCTCAAGCGGTACCGCCAGGTCACCGGGTTCCCCGGCGTCCTCCCGGGCTGGTCCTACGGGACCTGGATGAGCAGGATGACCTATTTCTCGGATGAGGAGATCACCGGGATCTTCACCCGCATGCGGGAGGAGGAGTATCCCTGCGATGTCATCCACATCGACACCGGCTGGTTCGCGAAGGACTGGGTCTGTGAGTGGACCTTCAGCGATGAACGGTTCCCCGACCCGGCGGAGTTCATGAGCCGAATGCGGGCTGCCGGCTACCGCATCTCACTCTGGCAGACGCCGAACATCGGCGAGGGAAACCGGCTGCTCGAGTTCGCCCAGGAGAGACGGTACCTTGCCCCTGCCAAGAGCACGGCCTCCACCGCTTCCGACTTCTCCGGGCAGCAGTTCGGCGGCCAGATCGATTTCACGAACCCTGAAGCCGTCGACTGGTACAAGGGGATGCTCAAAGACCTGTTCGACTTCGGGGCTTCCGTGATCAAGACCGACTTCGGGGAGGACATCTCCTTCGACGCAGACTATATGGGGATGCCGGCACGGCAGCTCCACAACCTCTATGCCCTCCTCTACCAGAAAGCCGCGTTCGAGGCGACCGAGGAACACCTCGGTGAGGGGATCATCTGGGCACGCTCGTCTTGGGCAGGCAGCCAGCGATACCCGCTCCACTGGGGCGGGGATGCGGCCGCGTCCTGGGACGGCATGGCGGCCTCCCTCATCGGCGGGCTGCAGCTCGGCCTCTCAGGCTTCGCCTACTGGAGCCATGATGTCCCGGGCTTCCACGGGGTCCCCAACTTCATGAACAGCTTCCCGTCAGAGGAGCTCTACCTGCGGTGGACCCAGTTCGGCGTCCTCTCCTCGCACCTGCGCTACCACGGGACCTGTGCCAGGGAACCCTGGGAGTACCCGGGGGTAGCAGATACCGTCCGTGAGTGGCTCAAGCTCAGGTATGCCCTGATCCCCTACCTCCTGCAGCAATCCCAGGCAGGCAGGGACTCCGGCTACCCGATGCTGCGGGCCCTGGTCCTCCACTACCCGCAGGACCCTGCTTGCTGGGGTATCTCTGATGAGTACCTCCTCGGCAGGGACATCCTCTGCGCACCGGTCATGAACAGCGAGTCGAGACGGGCGGTCTACCTCCCCGAGGGGACCTGGGTGGACTTCTGGACCGGGGAGCGGTCCTCCGGGCCGATCAGGCTCCCGGAACAGGTCTGGCCGATGGAGCGGATACCGCTCTTCGTACGGGAAGGGGCGGTCCTGCCGCTCTACCCCGAGGCGGTCGCCTGTACCGATGAGATGGTGAAGGACCCTGAGCTCGTGAATTTCGATGACACCTATACCGGCTGCCGCGACACCTGTCTCGGAAGCTATATCGACCTGTGAGAGGAGTTGACTGATGTATTGCACATGGAAGGATGATTGGGAAGGGTCGAAGAAGAACTTCCAGAAGTGGTGGGACCGCGAAGGGCTCATCGTGGCCAACTGGGGCAGCGGGATCCCCACGGGAGCACCGCTCCGGGCTGCTACGGACCCGGGCGGGTATGCATCACTCTCCCAGAAGTACCGGGACCCGAAGTGGATCGCCGAGAGCGAGCACTACCGACTTGCCTGCAGCGCTACCCCGCTCGACATGTTCCCGATCGCCTTCCCGGACATCGGGACCGTATCACTCGCGGCGATGCTCGGGGCGGTACCTGACTTCGGGGAGAACAACATCTGGTACAACCATGCCCCGGATTTCGGCCCCGAGAACGACCGGCCGCTCACCTTCGATGCATCGAGTGAATGGTGGAAGATCATCTCCGATGCGACACGGGCAGTCAAGGAGCTCTCAGGCGGGAACTACTTCACCGGGCTGCCGGCAGTCTGCCCCAACCTGGATGTCCTTGCTGAGATCAGGGGGACCCAGGACCTCATGATGGACCTCATCCTCACCCCTGACTGGGTGCATGCCAAACTCGATGAGATCCAGCACGCCTTCGAGGAGGTCTACCCGAGGCTCTATGATATCATACGGGAGGAGGACGGGAGCTCCGTCATGGGCTACTTCATGGTCTGGGCACCGGGGACGGTCTGTCTTGCCCAATGCGATACCGCGGCGATGATCAGCCTCGACATGTACGAGGAGTTCGTCATCCCCTATCTCAGGAGGCAGTGCGACTACCAGGACTACTCCATCTACCATGTGGACGGTCCCATGGCCGTGAAGACCGTGGACGCCATCCTCGAGATCGAGTCGCTCGATGCCGTGGAATACACCCCGGGGCCCAACGTCCCCGGCGGCGGGGATCCCCACTGGTTCGATATGTACCGGAAGATCAAGCAGGCCGGGAAGTGCGTCCAGGTCGTCGAGGTCAAGCCGGAGGAGGTCGTGCCGCTGCTCGACGTGATCGGGCCTGAAGGCACCTACGTCATGGTGGACTGCTATGATGAGAGAGAAATAGAGCAGGTCATCAGGGCAGTGGAGCCCTATCGTTCGTAATCATATACACGAGGAGTGATCACAGATGAAACACCGTTATGTCCCGACCTGGGAATCTATTCGGGGGCACCAGGTCCCCGACTGGTACCATGACTGCAAGCTGGGAATCTTCATCCACTGGGGCCTCTACTCGGTACCGGCCTTCGCCACCCCGACGGTAGAACTCGGGGTCGTCACCGACGAGGAGTGGTTCTGCAATAACCCCTATGCGGAGTGGTACTACAACTCCCTGAAGATGGGGGAAGGACCTACCTGGGAATACCACCGGGAGCACTACGGGGAGGACTTCCCCTATGAGGACTTCACCGACCTCTGGAAGGCAGAGCACTTCGATCCCGCACAATGGGCCTCCCTCTTCCGAGAAGCAGGGGCAGGCTACGTGGTCATGGTCACCAAGCACCATGACGGGTTCTGCCTCTTCCCAAGCAGGCATACCGACTACCATGCGGGAAACCGGGGTCCGAAGCGGGACCTCGTCGGGGACCTGACAGAGGCAGTCCGTGCTGAGGGGCTGAAGATGGGGCTCTACTACTCGGCGATCATCGACTGGCGGTATGCCGACGACCCGATCTACACCGAGGAGGACGTGAAGCTCAACTGCTGCCCCACCTATGAGTATGCGGACTATGCCTACAAGCAGTCGCTGGAGCTGATCGACACCTACAAGCCGTCGGTCTTCTGGAATGATATCGGGTGGCCGTTCGCCGGGGAGCAGCAGCTGCCCTACCTGCTATCGCACTACTACAACACCTGTGAGGATGGGGTCGTGGATGACCGGTTCAACGGGTTATGGAAGGACTACAGCACGAAGGAGTACCAGGCGGGGGCTGTCTCCCGGGAGGAAAAGTGGGAGATGTGCCGAGGCCTGGGGCTCTCCTTCGGTTATAACGCCGTCGAGGGGGAGGAGCACATCCTCTCCGTGGAGAAGCTGGTGAGCCTCCTGGTCTCGACGGTGGCGAACAACGGGAACCTGCTCATCAATGTCGGCCCCAGGGCTGACGGGAGCATCCCGGAGATCCAGGCAGAGAAGCTGCGCGGGCTCGGGAAGTGGGTCTCCGTCAACGGGGAGGCGATCTACGGGACACGGTGCAGCAGGAGAACCTCCATCGCCACGGATTCAGGCGATATACACTTCACCAGAAAGGATTCCGACCTATACGTGATCCTCGACGGGCTGCCGGCAGGGGACTCGACACGCTTCATCCCCGATGTCGTGGGCACTCCCGTACCGCTCGATACGAAGACGGCATGCTCCTGGGAACAGCGGGGAGCGGGGATCGAGTTGACGGTAACGGGACACCGTACTGAGGACTGTGCCCTCGTGCTGAAGGTCGCCGGGGGCGAATAGGGGCGGCTTACGGCTCTTCGGGGTAGGGAAGATCCTCTGTAGCGGGGATCTCCTTGAGTTCCTTCTCCCGGTACTGCCCGGGACTCACCCCGGCATACTTCTTGAAGATCCGGCTGAAGTAGCTGATATCCTCATAGCCGACCATCTCCCCGACCTGCTGTATACTGAGTTCGGGGTTGTGGAAGAGTAGGTGCTGGGCCTTATGGACCCGCAGGGAAATGGCATACTTCACCGGGCTCATCCCGTAGAGGGCCGTGAAGGCCTTCGTCACGTAATCGGGGCTGTAGTCGATCCGGGAGACGATGTCCTCGAGGTTGAAGTTCCGCTCGTAGTTCGCCCTGATATAATCCTTGAGGACCTCGGCAGCCTTCTCCTTGGTGGTGATCGAGGAAAGGGAGAGCTCGGAGATCAGCTCCTCCTTCTTCAGGTCGAGCTCCGTCCTGATATGGAGCAGGGTGTTCTTCAGCTCCTCCCGGTCTACCGGCTTGAGCAGGTACTCATGCACATGGTACTTGAGCGCCTCCTTGGCATACTCGAAGTCGGAATACCCGCTGATGATGACCGACTTCATATCGGGGTACTCATCCGCGACCCGGGAGAGCAGCGCCATCCCGTCCATGACCGGCATCCGTATATCGGTGACCAGGAGGTCGGGAGAGTGGAGCCTGACCTGTTCGAGGGCCTCCTCGCCCGTCTGGGCCATGCCGGTGACGATGAACCCCAGGTCAAGCTGGTGGATCTTGTCGATGAGGTTGTCGAGCAGCAGCTCCTCATCCTCGGCGACGACTACCGTGTAGGGACTCTTCACTTCATGCCTCCTTACCTCTCCGGCCCAGGGTCACGCAGGAACCGGTCTCCGTGCTGTCGATATGGAAGTAGAACGAGGATTCGCAGAAGATCCTCCATCGTGCATATACATTGATCAGCCCGAGCCCCCCCTCAGCGGCGGGATCTGCCGGGATGCGAGTCTCAAGATTCCAGGCTGCCATCTTCCCCTCTATCTCCGAGAGCGCCTCGCTGCTGAAGCCCTTCCCCGAGTCACAGACCCGGATCACCCAGCCGTCATCCTGCCGCTCGGCCCTGATCGATATCGTCCAGGGAGGCGCGCAGTCCGTACCGTACTTGATCGCGTTCTCCACGAGGGGCTGGATGACCAGCCGCGGGACGGGGGTCTCCTTAAGCGACTCGTCGACCTCTATGGTATAATTCAGGCTCTTCTGGTAGCGGACCTTCATGCAGTAGAGGTACTTCTCGGCATACTCGATCTCGGTGGCAAGGGTC
The DNA here is from genome assembly GCA_963677595.1 of Spirochaetia bacterium. Lineage (GTDB taxonomy): Bacteria > Spirochaetota > Spirochaetia > CAKZLE01 > CAKZLE01 > CAKZLE01. Next base: position 2,809,190 of record OY782041.1, on the reverse strand, counting down.
ACGATGCTCGGCCGCCTCTGCGCGGCATACCGCATGATCCTGCTCAAGTTGGTACAGAACTGGACCACCTCATCTGACTTCCCTGATTCGGAGAGGGCGATGATGCTCGAGAGGGAGTTGTAGTAGAAATGGGGGTTGATCTGTGCCTGCAGGGTCAGGAACCTCGACTCCATCTCCCGCTGCCGTGCATAGATCAGCTCATCCATGGACTGCTTCAGGTTCGCGCTCATGTCGTGGAAGGCGTCATTGAGCTCATCGAACTCATTATAGGAGGAGTCCAGGTGCCGCTTCTCACCGGAGAGCGTCTCGATGTTCGTCGTGTCTATGGTCTTGAGCAGGTCCCTGATGGGGCTGGTGACCGATCTTGAGAGGTAGTAGGAGATCCCCGTGACGATGAGGAGGATCAGGAGGGTCGCGGCCATGAGGATCATCGAGGCATTGTGGACCGGGGCCAGGACCGCGTCGGTATCCTGCACGCAGATATAGGTCCAGCCGGTGTACCCCGAACTCTCCCCGAAGATCAGCTCCATACTGCCGGTGATCGGATTCTTCACCTCACGTGCCTCCTCATGCCCCACTGCCGTCCGGTAATAGTGTTCCTGCAGGTCCTCATCAACCTGGATTTGGTAGAAGGGGAAGATGAGCTCCCCCTCCCCGTCGAATACCAGGACGGTCAGGTCAGGGTCCATCCGCTTCCGGTAGGTGAGGATGCTGCTGAAGACATCCTCGGCATACTGTGCAGTCTCGATATACCCGATATCGCTCCCGTGCTGGTCCCGCATCATGCGGTAGAGCGAGATGTAATAATGGGAGACGCTCCTGCTGCTCTGCATCATGGTCGATGCATACGGAAGGCTTATGTACTTACGGAACCGATGCTCACCCACCCCCTCTATCCAGGGGAGCGTATCCATATCGACGGTCTCCATAGTGGAATAGGCCCCGATGCTCACCTTCTCTCCTTCATTGCTGTAGACCGAGATCACCGGGAGAGCCACGTTGGCCCCGTTGAAGGCCCCGAAGATACTGATGAGGTTCGAGAACATCTCGTGCCGGTCCGACTCGGAATCGAGGAACCGGGTGAAGTTGTCCTGGACCAGATTGCTGTAGAGGATATTGATCGAGACGTCATCCATGACCTGGATCTCGTTCTCGGTCTGGCTCAGGAACGAGGAGGTCAGCGCCTTGAAGGATGAGACCTCACGCTCCACGAGGATGTGTGAGAAATAGGCTGATGAGAAGATCGCCATGCTCCCGAGCGATACCAGTGACACCAGGAGGAAGAAGAGGAAGAACTTGACCGACAGCTTCAGTTTCCTGTTCCTGCCGGCCCTGGTATTCGTACGGGATGATACGCTCATAGCCCTTTCAGTATAGGACCAAGACAAAACCGCTGTCAAACTCTTTATCCGTGTCCGGGATGCTGAGGCTCCCTCGCTCACACCAGGGGAGCTCTTTCTGTGTCCCGAAAAGTACAACTACTGAACTATTATGTCCATAGACTGCTGGGAATGAGGGTTTATACTTGTATATATCCAAAAACATCATATATGGAGGATTTTATGAAAAACCAGGTTAATTTCAGGTCTGTCATGCTTGCGCTCATCGTATGCGCAATACTATTCACAGGACAGAACATCTTTGCGGGGGGCTCCCAGGAGAGCACCCCGTCCAATCCCTATGCCGGTGAGGAGCTGAGCATCCTCGTATCCACCGGGTGGATGGACAGCCGCTACGATGAGACCATCGCACGATTCGAGGACACCTATGATGTCACCGTTGACCTGCAGGCGATCCCTGCTACCCAGTACAGCGACCTGCTCCAGGTCAGACTGCTGACCGGCGAATGCGCAGATGTCTTCTGGATCCAGTCGAACCCCTTCGCCATCGAGTCAGTCATCGTCGATTACGAAGACTACTGCATCGACTTCTCAGGCGAGGCATGGGAGAGCGTGGTACCTGAGGCACGGCTGCTGTCATGCAAGATCGACGATGCCCTCTACGGCCTCCAGCTCTGGCACAACTCACCTGAGTACGTCATGGTCTACAACAAGTCCCTCTTCAACGAACTCGGCCTCACAGCCCCGAAGACCTATGATGAGCTGCTTGCCGTGAGCAAGGCCCTTGACTCCAACGGCATCACCCCGTGGTTCGTCCCCGGTGCAGACGGGTGGCAGCACCAGCTGAGCTTCTTCCAGATCGGCGGTGTCTATGAAGCCGCACAGCCCGGTCTCTATGATGCACTCAATGCCAACACAGCCACCTTCGCAGGCAACCAGACGATGCTGAAGGTCCTAAACCAGTTCAAGGAACTCTCAGACCTCGGCTACTTCGGCGAGGACTGGATCGGCTCGAACAGCACCAACATGGTCAACCTCTTCGCTGACCGCAAGATCGGTATGGCCATGGCCAACTCAAGCTACATCCAGCAGATCAAGGACGAGACGGACTCGACCGACGATTACGGCCTCTTCCTCATCCCGCTCGCTGACAACAAGTACTTCCCGACGAACCCTGCCGGCCCGACCATGTTCGGCTACAAGGGGACCGAGAACGAAGACCTCGTCAAGGAGTTCTTCTCCTTCGTGACCGAGACACAGAGCCTGCAGGAGATCCTCGACAACTCACCGGCTTATACGAACATCCACGTGAACGACGATGCAGTCAACCAGCACTGGCTGCCGGAAGAGAAGGAGTTCATCGACTCGATCCCCGCAGACCTGATGGTAACCCCCGTTCTCCAGTCAGGCACCAAGTACACCAATGACTTCTGGATGGACTTCGGTGCGGACATGGTGGCTTTCTGCCAGGGGACCATGAGTGCGAACGACGTACTCAAGAACATGGACGCGAACCGCGCCCAGGCAGCGAAGATCGCCGGAGACTCCAACTGGTAGGATCTCATCTAACGGGATGACCCCGCCCGGGGTCATCCCCCATCTCTTGGGAAAAAGGATTATCATGAACAAGCGCTCAATCTATCCATTATGGTTCGTTCTCATCCCGCTCTTCTTCTATGTCGTCTTCTTCCTCATGCCCAGTATCCTGGGGGTATTCTACTCCTTCACCGACTGGAACGTCAGGAACAAGGGCGAGATAAGCTTTGTCGGACTGCAGAACTATATCGAGATCTTCACCTCGGACAAGGGCTACGGCAGCGGGATCATCAACACCCTCAAGTTCACCGTCGTATCGAATGTCGTCAAGCTCATCCCCGCTCTCTTTCTCGCTATACTCCTGCAGTTCGGATTACGGGGACAGAATCTCTACCGGACCATCCTCTACATGCCGGCGATCCTCCCCTTCCTCATCATCGGGCTGATCTTCAAGGCAGTCTTCAACTACGAGGACGGGATCCTCAATGTCGGGCTCGGGGCACTCCACCTGGAGTTCCTCCAGCAGAAGTGGCTCTCCGACCTGCAGGTAGTCTGGAAATCGATCTATCTCGTGGATGCCTGGAGAGGCCTGGGGTATGTCATGACGATCTTCCTCGCGGGCTTGAGTGCCATACCGCATTCGTACTACGAGGCTGCGGAGATTGACGGGGCCCGCTTCTTCCACAAGCTCTGGTACATCACCCTGCCGATGCTCTCAGGCTCGATCATGATCAACCTGGTGTTCGGCATCACCTACGGGCTGAAGGTCTTCGATATCGTGTATGTCCTGACCAACGGCGGGCCGGGCCATGCGACCGAGGTCGTCACCACCTATGCCTACAAGCTCTATGCCACCGGCCTCTACGGCCTCTCGGTCGCCATGAGCACCATCCTCTTCATCGTATCGACGATAGCGGGTATCCTGATCGTCGTCAGGATGAGCCGCAAGGAGGTCCAGCACTAAGATGAACACGAAAACCAAGAAACTACTGAATAAGACCATAAAGCAGGTCCTGCTCATCATCCTCTGCCTGATCATCATCACCCCGTTCTACCTGGTGCTGGTCAACTCGTTCAAGTCCAAGGGGGAGGCAGCACGGGTCAACCTGAGGCTGCCAACCGAGTGGCACTTCGAGAACTACCGTGACGTCATCGACAAGGGACGGCTCGTACAGGGCTTCTTCAACAGCCTCTTCTACTCGACCGTCTCCTCAGGCATCGCGGTCCTGCTCGCGGCCATGGCCAGCTTCGTCCTCCACCGAAGGAGCTCGAAGCAGATGAACCTCTTCTACTACTTCATCATCTGCGGGCTCTTCCTGCCGATCAACTACGTCACGCTCTCGAAGATCCTCCAATTGACGCACCTGTCGAACATGAGGATGGGACTGATCATCGTGTTCCTGAGTTCCATGATCCCGTTCTGTGTCTTCGTGATCAAGAACTTCATCGCCACGATTCCCCTCTCGATCGACGAGGCGGCGATCATCGATGGTTCCGGACCGCTCCAGCTCTTCTTCATCGTCATCGTACCGCTGCTGCAGCCGATCCTCGTCACAGCCTTCATCCTCCAGTTCATGGGGGTCTGGAGCGACTTCATCACCCCGCTCTACCTCACGAGCAAGAGCGCCATGTGGCCGATGAACCTCGCGGTCTACAACTTCTTCGGCAAGTACAACTCCGAGTGGAACCTCATCTTCGCTGACATCGTCCTCACGACACTCCCGGTCATCATCGTCTACCTCCTCGGCCAGAAGTACATCCTGCAGGGGATCACAGCAGGATCAGTCAAGGGCTAGCCCCCATGGATTCCTGCAGGTTCACCTCCCGGACCGCCGCGACGCGGTTCGGGGAGGCCTATCCCCTGGGGAACGGCCGCATCGGGGCCATGGTATTCGGGTCCCCGGAAGGGGACCGCATCCTCATCTCGGAGAACACCTTCTACAGCGGTGAAGCCTCACCTGCCGACAACCAGCCCGGGGCACCCGAAGCGTTCAGGAGGATGCGGGAACTCAGCCGCAGGGGAGCGTACCAGGAGGCTGAGGAAGCCGCAGAGGGCTTCATCGGGAGGAAGAACAACTACGGGACCAACCTTCCCGTCGGGGAGCTCAGCATCACGACCCTGCTCCCGATCGAAGGACACGATCCACAGGCTTACTACCGGGAACTCGATATACAGGATGCAGTCGCCTCAAGCACTACCCAGTACGGGAATCAGGAGGTCCGCAGGAGGAGTTTCACCTCCTCTGCAGGCAACCTCCTCGTCCATGAGATCACCTCTGAGAGCCCGATCAGTATCAAGCTAGCCCTCACCCCCTACAGCCCGGTCTATACCTGCACACCCACTGCTTCGGGGATGAGCTTCACCACGCAGGCGGTCGAGTCCTTGCACAGTGACGGCAAGACCGGGGTCATTCTCCACGGGAAGGTCCGCATCATCACCGATGGGGTCTTTGACCCTGACGCAGGTACGGTCAGCGACACACGGCATAGTATTGTCATATACTCCTGCATCACGGATTTCTCCCGTGACGTCGCAGCCTTCATCCGGGAGGCAGGGGCCCTGGAAGCAAGACTGCAGGGTATCTCATTCCCCGAAGTCGAGACGCTCTTCTCTGCTCATAAGGACGAGATGTCGGGACTCTTCTCAAGGTCGAGACTCGACCTGCAGTCTGGAGAGGACCAGACAGCTTGTGAGATCCCGCTCCTCTACCAGTACGGGCGCTACCTGCTCTACTCCAGCAGCAGGGAAGATTCCCCGCTTCCAGCCCACCTGCAGGGTATCTGGAATGACAATGTCGCCTGCCGCATCGGCTGGACCTGCGACATGCATCTCGATATCAACACCCAGATGAACTACTGGCCCTCGGAGGTCACCAGCATGGGAGAAGTCAACCAGCCGCTCTTCCGGTGGACCCGGGAGATCCTCCTCCCGCAGGGAAAGCGTGCCGCCAGGGAGAGTTATGGGCTGCCTGGCTGGTCTGCCGAGATCGTCTCGAACGCCTGGGGGTTCGCTTCTCCCTACTGGGCCGCACCGATCACGGCCGCACCGGGCTGCGGCATCTGGATCCTGACCCATCTGTATGAGCACTTCCTCTTCACCGGGGATCGGGAGTTCCTCGAAGAGGAGGCGTTCCCCATCATCGAGGAGTCGGTTCGGTTCTTCACCGCCTACCTCTTCGAGGAGGGGGGATCCTATAGAAGCGGTCCCTCGACTTCCCCGGAGAACGGCTTCCTCTCTTCCGATACGAAGCTTCACCTGAGCTGCGGTACGACCTTCGAGTATACGATGATCAGGGAACTCTTCATGATCTATCTCGATGCCGCAACGTATATGCATGGGTATGATCAGGATCTCTGGAAGCAGGTCTCCCTGATGGTCGGGAAGGTCCCGCCGTTCCGCATCACTGCGGAGGGGAGGATCGCGGAGTGGGAGCATGATCTCCCCGCCGAGGACGTGCAGCACCGTCACACCAGTCACCTCCTCGGACTCTACCCCTTCTCACAGATCACGCCGGAGAAGACACCGGAGCTCGCGGAGGCAGCCTTCCGGACGATAGAGGACAAACTCGAACCTTATGACAGATGGGAGGATACCGGCTGGGCACGGTCCATGCTCATCCTCTACTGTGCGAGGCTCCACCGACCTGGTGATGCCTGGTTCCATATCATGGAGATGGTAAAGGGCCTGCGTGAACCGAACGGGATGATCATCCATCCGCCTACGAGGGGGGCTCCCTCCTTCGCCAATGTCTACGAGCTCGACGGAAACACCGGCCTGACGGCGGGTATAGCCGAGATGCTGCTCCAGAGCCATGACGGGACGATCCACCTCCTCCCTGCCCTCCCAAGCAGCTGGTCCTGCGGACAGGTCACCGGCCTGAGGGCACGGGGCAGAGTAACTGTCGACCTGAGGTGGGATGACCACAGGCTCACGGAAGCCGTGCTGGTCACTGATACGGAGAAGCGCACCACGATACGATACCAGGGGACCGAACGGGAGATCACCATACAGGGAAGAATTGTCCTGGATGCAGACCTCTCAGAGGCCCAGTGACCCCTTCCGCTCTGCAGCTGCTGCCCTGATCAGATCGCTGACAGCAGGGTCGTCGACCTGACGAGCGTCCCGTATCTTCATATGGCGAAGTTTCTTTCCCGTCCCCTCAAGCAAGCCTCCGGGGTCAGGGAGACTGACCCCCTGATAGAACCCGAGATTGACCCAATCCTTGTGGGGCATGAGGTAGAGGTACCCTTCGGTGTTCTTCCTCTCCCCGACCCCGTAGGTGGCTGCCCGCTCCCCGGGACGGACGGTCTCGACCGCCTCCGGCTCGATCTCGAGGATCCTGCTTCTCAGTGCGGCCAGGATCGGCTTCAACAGATCAGGGGCGATATCCAGCAGGTCATCGAACGTCCCGTATACGGTACCTGCCATGGGTCAGCCCCGGTTCTGGTCTTTCCGGAATTCCACCAGGTCGATCCCGCCCACCCCGATACTCTGCGCAGGATACTCATCAAGCAGGACGATGAAGCTTTTCTCGGGGATCCCGGTGACCTCCGATGCGGTTTTCGTAAGACCTGAGATCAACCCTATTCTTTTCATCTCATCCAATTCACTGATACTCAACTTGATTACCGGCATGGCCCTTCCTCCCTGTACTCGTTCTTCCCTGTTCATGGTATACTGACAGCCACTATGAATCAAGGAGATCCGCATGCTTGAAGGATACGGCGAGACGATCAGGGAGATGACCCAGGGGATTAGTGACAAGCGGGAGAGAAGCCTGAAGGTCGGGATGCTCCTCCGGCTCATCGAGAAGCTCGAACCGCAGGAAGATGAGTATATAGCGTCCCTCTTCATCCCGCTGAGAGAACACCTGGAGAAGACGCTCGTGCAAGGCTCCTCCCCCAGGTTTTACCGGAAGCAGTTCTCCGCGATCCAGAAGCAGGTGGAGAGACAGTTCGGCTTCGTCCCCGCAGGCTCGATCAGGGAGCAGTACACCGGCACAGGCCTTGCACTTGGCCTCGCCCTCGGGGCAGGGGTCGGGACGGCACTGGGGAATACGGCAGTCGGTGTCGGTGTCGCGATTGCCATCGGTATGGCCTTCGGGGCGAGAGTCGGAGCGAAGCGTGAGCAGGCAGCAGCAGAGAAGGGGCTGTTATACTGAACTGGCGTGGTCGATGCGTCGTAGCATCCGATACCGGTATGGGATGAATCCCATAGATTTCCAGAACCTCGAGGAGAGCGGGTTGGCACTCCTCCAGTCGGTGATCACCATACGGGACCCCGCATCCTGATAGGTTTGCAGGCTCTCAGTTACGAGCTGCCTCCCGATCCCCTTCCCCCTTGATGCTTCCATGACGGCACAGATCACCAGCTCGACACTGCCTTCAAGCGTTTGGGACCCATGCCGGGGATGTACGTCATAGACGATGATCCCGGGGATCTCACCGGTCTCATCCTCGATCACGAACAGCTCTGCATCAGGGTCGACCGTCAGTAGACTGAATCCTTCATCGAGTGCCTTGAGGTACGCTTCTGGAGCAAGCGCGAATACCGGGGATCGGGTCTGGTACCCCGCGATGATACGGGAGAACCCCGCGACCTGAGGCTGGTCCTCAGGAACCGAACGCCTCACGGTATACCGGGGATCCCGCACCCATTCTGGTAGCTGTCCCTCAAGGCTGAGATACCCATAGACCTGTTCCCTGCCGAACCCGAGGTCATAGAGCGCTTCGAGCAGCGCAGGATTGCCGGCCGTAACCTCGATGCAGTGGCTGAGCACCCCGTCCCCCACCCATCGGGAGGCTGCGGCTGCATAGAGGGCAGACAGATGGCCCTCATGTCCGGGAGCGACAGCCCAGCTGCCCGACCGTACCCAACCTGTGCGTCCCCATACCTCATCCTTCTCGATCACGGCGATCAGGAACCCGACGAGTTCACCGGATTCGATGAGGGCATAGCCTGAAGCCTGTTCCTGCTTCAGGCTCTCCCTGATACCCTGCTCACCCTGTTCATACGTCAAGGCTGCCCCACCGGGGAGGGGTTCCTGCATGTATGCCAGCAGCCGTGCTGCGTCATGGAGATGCTTCTGCTCGAATCCTGATATCCTTTGGTTCATGACCGCTCCTGTCTGTGTGAGGTGGTTCCCTTGTGATTCTATCATGGAAACTCATTCACTGCTTGCATGGAATGGTTTCATGCACTATAGTAGAAAAAGAAACTTTTGAGGATAAGGAGGCGTTCATGTCAGCTATTGCATTCGGGGATGTTCCTGTTTAGGGAACAGACTGGATACTGACTGCAGAGATTTATACAGATACCCGTCACACATCCATTCTGATCCTCACGAACTCATTCATCCGAACAGATTCGCCTATAAACAGGACATCTATCTACCGACTCTTACTTACGACATCACAACGAGAGGTACACGCATGTCCAGGCACAGCCATATCATACAGAACACGACAGAAACATTCATCTGCCGCAACTGCGGTCAGACAGTACCGCCTCCTGAGGCAGGCGGGAAGATACGCAACCACTGCCCCTCCTGCCTGTGGAGTCTCCATGTAGACCTGAGGAGCGGGGACCGCAGGTGCGGATGCAGGGGGCTCATGGAGCCCATTGGCATCTGGGTACGGCCTTCAGGCGAGTGGTCGATCATCCACAGGTGCACGAGCTGCGGGTTCATCAGGGCGAACAGGATCGCCGCCGATGATAACGAACTACGACTCTTCGCCCTTGCGGCGAAGCCGATCACCCGGCTGCCCTTCCCGGCAGTCGATGCATTGGAGAGGATACAATGAACAGAACAGACTATGAAAGATGGGGATGGAGCAGTTTCTTCGAGTCATCCCTTGCACGATACGAAGGGACGGGTCTCGTTCCCGGGCGCATCATCCGTGAAGCCCGTCACATCTATCTGGTTGCAGCAGAAGGCATGGAGCTTCGTGCCGAGGTGTCAGGAGCATTCCGGTACAAGGCGGCAGACAGCTCCGACTACCCCGTCATCGGAGACTGGGTCATGTGCCGAAGGGGCGATGATACCCTCCTGGTCATCGAGGAGGTGCTCCCACGAAAGAGCGCCTTCTCCCGCAATGAGGCAGGAGATCGTACCAGTGAACAGGTCATGGCGGCGAATATCGACACCATCGGGCTGGTCTTCGGGATCAACGGGGGGAGGAACTTCACCGCCGGCGGCCTCGAACGCTACCTCATCCTCGCCTGGGACAGCGGTGCGAAACCGGTGATCCTGCTCAACAAGGCTGACCTCGCGACCGAGGAAGAGCAGCAGCAGGCGATCCTGACAGCTGAGAACTCAGCTCCCGGGGTCGATATCTTCCTCATCAGTGCCGGGACCGGCATGGGGCTGGAAGCCCTCCCCTTCAAACCGGGGAAGACTATCGCCTTCATCGGTCCTTCAGGAGTAGGCAAGTCGACCCTGATCAATGCGCTTGCCGGGAAGGAACTGCAGAAGACCCGTGCACAGCGGGAGGGGGACTTGCGTGGCCGCCACACGACCACGAGCAGGGACCTCTTCCTCCTCGGGGACGGGACCATGCTCATCGACTCTCCCGGGCTGCGGGAACTGCAGCTCTGGGCGACCGGCGACAGTGCCGATGCTGCTTTCAGTGATATCGCAGAACTGGCGCAAGACTGTAGGTTCTCAGACTGCTCACACCAGGGGGAGCCCGGCTGCGCCGTACAGGCAGCACTGGCCTCCGGGGAACTGGACTACCGCAGGTATGAGAATTATCTTGACCTGATGAAGGAACTGAACTACCTCAAGACGAGACAGGATGAGCAGGCGGCACGTGCCCACCGGGATAAGTGGAAGCAGATCGCGAAGTTCCAGAAGGAGTTCAAGAACGAGCGGAAGCGGACCGGGCGTAATTGATGATGACTATACCGGCTGGTATCAGCCGGTATGTTCATCTATGTCTCAGGAGAGTTCCTTTACCAGCTTGACATACTCCTCGAGCGAGAGCTCACCCTTGTCATACCTCTCGTTGATGATATCGAGCGGGGTCCGGGTATGTCTCATACTCCGGCCCTTCCTGACCTCATTCACGATGATGTAGGTGATCGCCAGGAGCATGAGCACGCCCAGCACGATGACGATGATACTCCCAAAGGGAAAGAACCCATGGTCGAACAGCATATATGATCCACGATACATAATGACCTCCGGTTATATGGCAGATGGTTTTCATCTGCGTAATCTATACCAAGAGGGTACCACTGCCGGATTCAGTTCCCGTTGCGCGAAGATTGAGATTCCTTAACCTCAGCATACCGGAAGCAGTCGGTCGTATGGTCATTGACCATCCCGACTGCCTGCATGAAGGCGTAACAGATCGTGGGACCGACGAAGGAGAAGCCCCTCTTCTTCAGCTCCCGGCTCATCTCTTTAGAAGCTTCAGTGGAGGCTGGGATCTCTGCGAGGGAAGCCCAGGAGTTCATGACAGGCTCTCCACCGACAAAGCCCCACAGGTATGCATCAAGGGAACCGAACTCCTCGATGACTGCAAGCGTGCACCGTGCGTTGGTCACCGCGGCACGGACCTTCAGCCGGTTGCGGATGATACGGTCATCGGCAAGGAGACGCGAGATATCATCATCGGTATAGCGAGCGACACGGGTAAAATCGAAACCATCGAAGGCCCTGCGGTAGTGCTCCCTCCTGCGAAGGATGGTGATCCAGCTCAGGCCGGCCTGCGCCCCCTCTAGGACAAGGAACTCGAAGAGCTTCCGGTCATCATGGACCGGGACGCCCCACTCCTCATCATGGTAGGCGCTATAGAGGGGATCAGTACCACACCAGGCACAGCGATTCTTCATGGCAGTCTCCTTTTGCTTGTATCTTGTGACGTACGTTAGGAGTATACTACACCATTTCCCGGGATCTTGGGAGCAGAGGGACGGAGGATGCCAGGCTATGTGACAGCAGGGCCTGCCCCCTCAGGAGGGAGCAGGCCCTGTCTTTGCGATCAGTCCTTCGATGCTATCTTGTGGTTCGTCACCACGGTCAGTCTAGTACGACAGCCCGAAGCCGAAGGGGTAGAGCGGGTTCTCTGAGTCATAGGGTACGTCTGCGCGCTGCTTTCGTACGGCCTCCATCGAAGACGGCAGCTCGAACGGCAGCTTGCCTTCCGGGTGTACCTTACCGAAGATGACGTTCAGCACTGCTTCATCATAGGCACCATACTCTACGAGCAGGCCTTTCGCAGCAGCACTGATCTCGGGGATGACAGCAGGTCGGTCCATACCGATGACGACGATGGTAGGTGCTTTCTTGAGCAGTTTCATGATGGCTTCCAACTCCTCACCCTTGAAATCGAGGTCACCATGATGGAAGTTGCGCCCGACGGGGTTCTCGGTCTCTACGGGGATCCAGGGGGTATACAGACGGATGATCGCAATATCAGCCTCTTCAGGAGTCGATACGACTTCGCCGTATTCGGCTGCCGCATCCGCCTCGATGTTCTCCACATAGATCTTGCTTGTCTTCTTCAACGGCAGGACCCCGCCTTCATTCTTCAGCAGCGTCATGGCGCGTGACTGGCCTGTCATCCCTGCAGTGATATGCTCTTCGCTGCCGAAGATCGCCGGGGCGATGCTCTGATCGATGAAGGGGTTATCGAAGAGGCCCAGTTCGAACTTCATGCGCAGCAGTCGCCGGACCGACTGGTCGATCCGCTCCTCAGAGATCTGGCCCTGCTTTACTAACTCCAATACATATTTCGGGCAGTTCTCCCCGCCGAACTGGTCTACACCGGCATCGATGATCTTCTGCACCCGTTCAATGATGCTGAGGGACTCGACACCCCATGCCTTGGCAGGGTTCATCAGGTTCGTACCTTCGATCCTCTTGTCCGTGACCAGGCCCCAGTCGGTACAGACCACACCATCATACTGGTATTTCTCCCGCAGCAGGTCAGTGATGATCATCTTGTTGTATGACATACCGACGTTCTCATCCGTCTGGTCCATGGGGACACCGTAATAGGGCATGATCGCAGCTGTCTTTGCCTTGAAGGCCGCCTTGAAGGGAATGATGTGGTACTCGAAGTTGTCACCAGGGTAGATCTGGCCCTGGTGGAAATCGAAGTGGGCATCGAGACCGTCCTTCTGGGGTCCGCCGCCGGGCCAGTGCTTGGTCATACAGGCAACGCTGTCCGGACCAAGCTCTTCTCCCTGGAACTCCTCGATATAGGCCTTTACCATCTTGGCACTCAAGTGGGCATCTTCACCGAAGGTGCCGCTGATCCTCGGCCAGCGTGGTTCTGTCGCAAGGTCGATCTGCGGGTGGAGAGCCATACGGATACCCACTGCCATGTACTCTGCCTTGACGTGCTTGGCATAGTCCTTGACGAACTCGGGCTCCCCTACTGCAGCCAGACCCAATGGGCCGCACCATCTTGAGAAGTCCTTGGACTGCTGGTCATAGATACAGTTGCTGAAATGGTTACGCGGATCTGAAGCGATCGTGAGGGGAATACCCAGACGTGTCTCCTCGGCGAACCGCTGGATGTTGTTGTACCAGATGGAGACGGCTCCCGAACTCGGTACAGACCAGAGGTTGAAGTGCGTCATGTAGAACTCTTCCATCAGCCCTTTTGCCGTAGAGGGTTTCTCAGGGTTGTCCTCGAACGAGCCAGCCGCATCGATCGAGCCGTCCTCAGAGACTACTGACCCGTTGATGAAGAGCATACCGGCCTTCTCTTCCAGGGTCATCTGGCTCAGGAGGTCCTCGACACGTGCCTCTACCGGCTGGCGGGGATCCTCGTAGATATCGAGCTTGCCGTTCTTGTTCAAGTCACGGTAGGTGAAGCCGCCCTCCTCCCTGACGAGTGAGGACTGCTGTTGTACTAAATCGTTTATAAAGCTGTTAGTTTCCATCTTCTTCTCCAATCATAGGATCTGGAACGATCCTGTTTTATTTCATACTGCTTCTCTCTCCGAACACAGTTATTGATTCATACACATACATCCAGCCCCAATGGACCATGCTTCACGCGAAAAGAGGCCGTGTGGAATTACGGACGACCAGCTCGGTCGACAGGACTTCCTGTACGGGTTCACGCTCAGGGTCCTTGATCATCCCGATCACCGCAGCTACCGCCGCCTCTGAGATGGCATCGACCGGCTGCCGGATCGTCGTCAGCGGAGGGTTCACCATCTCGGCATACCTGATATCATCGAAGCCGATAATCGAGATATCTTCGGGGATGGATTTACCTGCCTGCCAGACAGCACTCATGGCACCCATGGCGGTCTCATCGGTCTCGCAGAAGATCGCGGTAAGCTCCGGATGCTTCTCCATGAGTTCCCTTGCTCCTGCATGGCCGTTCTGGAATCCGGAATTGACGGCATTGCCGACAAAGAACTGATACTCTTCCCTGACTGGTATGCCGTGCTCTGTCAGGGCATCCAGGTACCCTGCATAGCGTTTATGCTTTCGGAAGCGTTTCGACTCCTCGAGGATCAGCCCGATATGGCGGTGCCCGAGTTCGATCAGATACGAGATCGCAAGCTTCGCTCCGCCGTAATCGTCAATATCGACGAACGAAACATCCGCATGCGGGAGTTCGATGGGGTGAACGATCACATAGGGGATACCAAGCGACTCGATGAGGCTCACCAGTTCCCTGTCCATGCTCGATGGTGAATCAAGGATGAGTCCGTCGATATGCTTACCGGTGATCGCTTTCTCGATATCACGTCTGATATGGGTGTTCCGCGAGAAGAGCACAAGTCCGTAGTCCCTCTTCTGGCAGCTGCTGAAGGCAGAATCCGTAAGAGCCGCGGAGAACGTGGACTTCAACGGCCAGCCGAGGACCAGCCCTATTGCCATGGCCTTCCTCCGGACGAGGGTCGCTGCGGCGAGGTTGGGAACAAACTTCAGCTCCCTGATCACTTCCAACACCCTGGTCCGGGTTTTCTCAGAGACCGAGGCCTCTTCATTGACGACCCGTGAGACCGTCTTCAATGAGACTCCTGCTTTCTTTGCCACATCAAGCATCGTTACACTCAAAACTACTCCTGCAACTATTGACAGCGCTGTCAATCAGAATAACAGCATCCTACCACCGAATGACAGCGCTGTCAATATTATTCGATCAAATTACTGTGTTTCTTTTAGAACAAAGAGATAGTTCGGTCAGCTGGAGCATTGGTGCATACGATGAAGCATCATTCCCTGGGTATACACGATGCGGGCTGCCTCTTGGTAGAGACAGCCCGTAATACGATGATGGATCAAACTATCACAGTACTTCTATTTTCTGCAGGGTTGCATCTTGGAGCAGAGTGATGTAGAAAGTCGTCCCGTCTTTTACGATACCCCAGGGGTAAGATATCGAAGGAATGACTGTAGAACTGCTGTAACCACCGCCTTCAGAGATATCGATAGAAAGTACCTTCCCCTGACCATAATCCGTCACATAGAGATCCGTTCCTTCCAAGAACAAACCAACCGGGTTGGTTAGGACGCTGTCAGCTATGGATGAAACTGCACCATTGACTGTATTCCCATCAGTGGTCAATGCTATGCTTTTAATATTCCCATAATCATGATCTGCAACGTACAACGTAGTGCCGCTCAGCACCATTTCATACACTGAACCTAAAAAACCACCTGAAAGATTTATCATGGTTGACACCGCATTGGCAGGATCTGAAATATCTATCGTATATAATTGACCAGATTCTGTTGCTACATAGAGGGTACCTGCAGAATACACTATCCCTGTAGGAGCACTATATGTCCCAGTACCTAAGATAGTGGAGACTTCTCTTGTGGCTAGATTGATCCTTCTAATCGATCCCGCACCATAATCCGTAACGTACAAGTAATTCCCATCTGTGGCTGCCATAATTGGAGTATTAAATGATGCTGCTTCTCCGGTGCCGTCAGTTGACCCCATTAATGGGTTGCCGGCGAAAGTTGTCACTTCTAATGTTTCAGGATTGACTTTAACTATGCTATGAGCGGAAAAATCAGCGACATATAAAGAACTGCCGACCTTCACTACCCCATAAGGAGAGTTAAAAGAGACTGGTGCTCCCTCTCGTGTCACTGTCACGGTATAGTCCTTTGTGGTGGTTCCGTCTGCTGCGGTTACCGTGATCACGATATCGTTCGCTCCTACGCTCAGGCTCTGTGCTACCCCGCTGTTCGCGCTCAGCGATGCGTTTGCATCGTCAGCAGTTCCTGTCACCGTGATGCTGTCTACGCTGTTCGCCACTGACACGCTATAGGCTATGGTCGCTGCATCGAATGCCGGGCTGAGCGTCCCTTCAGAGACGGTAAGACCTGACAATGTCGCATTGTCCGATGGTGCCTCTCGGGTCACCGTTACGGTATAGTCCTTCGTGGTGGTCCCGTCTGCTGCGGTTACCGTGATCACGATATCATTTGCTCCCACGCTCAGGCTCTGTGCTGCCCCGTTGTTCGCGCTCAGCGATGCGTTTGAGTCATCAGCAGTTCCTGTCACCGTGATGCTGTCTACGCTATTCGCCACTGACACGCTATAGGCGATGGTTGATGCATCGAATGCCGGGCTGAGCGTCCCTTCTGAGACGGTAAGACTAGACAATGCCGCATTGTCCGATGGTGCTTCTCGTGTCACCGTTACGGTGTAGTCCTTCGTGGTAACACCGTCAGCGGCAGTCACCGTGATCACGATATCATTTGCTCCCACGCTCAGGCTCTGTGCTGCCCCGTTGTTCGCGCTCAGCGATGCGTTTGAGTCATCAGCAGTTCCTGTCACCGTGATGCTGTCTACGCTATTCGCCACTGACACGCTATAGGCGATGGTTGATGCATCGAATGCCGGGCTGAGCGTCCCTTCTGAGACGGTAAGACTAGACAATGCCGCATTGCCGGTTGATGCCGCCCTGATGACGGTAACGGTGTAGTTCTTCGTGGTAACACCGTCAGCGGCAGTCACCGTAATCACGATATCGTTCGATCCCACGTCCAGGCTCTGTGCTGCCCCGCTGTTCTCACTGACGAAAGCGATCGGGTCGAACGGATCTCCGGTCACCGTGATGCTGTCTACGCTGTTATCGACATTCACGGTATAATCCGTTGCTAATGGATCGAATACTGGACTGAGCGTTCCATCAGAAACCGAGAGATCAAACAGGGAAGCGCTGAGGTCTTCCGGACCGCCCTCCCCAAAGAAACCAAAGATCAGATCACAGCCTGTAGCTGTGAATGCCAGCAATAGTACAAGTACAACCACAGCGGTTCTGATCATAATCTTTTTCCTATGAACATTTCCTGTATGCATGGCTAACTCCTCTAAGAATGTAAACAATTCAAATCACCGGTCATGCCGGTAAAACTAGCTTTTCACCAGAGATCGACTTATCAAGCAGGATTCCATCCCCTACTGAAAGAACTCCCTGTTAAGGTGAAAATACTTAGGGAAAAACAGGAAAGCAAGGGTTTGAGGCAAATTGTTTACTATTTTTGTGAACTTTACGAATAGGCGTAGTCACGGCTTTGCTGAGGGCATAAAAAACGCATGCATCAGGACCTCTCCTGCCGCATGCGTTTCCTTTAAGACTGTTACGTGTATTACCTGTCGGTAACCTGTATGTTACCCCCTACGCGATTCGAACGCATGACCTACTCCTTAGGAGGGAGTCGCTCTATCCAGCTGAGCTAAGGGAGCATCTATCTTCAATAGCCTGCACAGTGTAAGGAAAGTTAGGCGGTGTGTCAAGAGAAGTGGAGAAGATGAGAGCTATGAAAATAATTATGAAAGTGCTTTCATTTTTCCTTGACAAATACCCTGACCGGGTCTATGCTCTAGTTATGCACACGTGTGCGTTACGTTAAAGAGTTGTATGATAAAGGCGTACAGCTGTCGATGTTACCGTGTGCTTAAAAAGGAGTCCGTCATTTCCGTCACGATCAAGGATATAGCAAAACTGGCAAACGTGAGCCATACCACCGTCTCCCGATGCCTGAATGACAGCCCCATGATCTCAGAGAAGACGAAGGCAAGGGTGCTGAAGATCGCGAAGGATCTCCACTACGAGGTCAACAGCAGTGCACGTTCGCTGAGCACCAAGAAGACCGGGGTCGTGGGCCTCATCTACCAGCAGGGCCTGGAGGATTTCGGCTCATCTGCCTACATCAACGAGCTCTTCCTGGAGCTCCGGCATAACCTGGAGACACTCCAGCTTGATACGATCCTCGTGGAGGCGATCAACCCCGATACCATGCTGAGCAATACCAGCCGCCTGATCAGGCAGCACAAGGTTGACGGGTTCCTCATGGTACATGACCTGATCACCCAGGAGGAGTACCAGCTGCTCAAGGACCATGATATCCCCGCTGTGATGATCCATTTCAGGCCGAGATTCATCGACCTGGGTTCCATGGACTACTTCCTGACAGACAATTTCAAGGGCGGGTACCTTGCTGCAGGCCACCTCATAGACAAAGGCTGCAGCAGCATCATCACCCTCTCCTGCTCACCGAATATCGGTGATGAGTTCGGTCAGAGGAGTGCTGGATGCCTTCAGGCGATGGAAGATGCCGGGTTATCAGGGGACAGGCTGTACACCTTCGAGATGTCCTGCAGCTACATCAATGCCTACCGGTTCATCCATGACCATATCGACCTGGTACGCAAGTGTGACGGTATCTTCGCCCAGGCGGACATCCTCGCATCGGCCTGCATCACCGCGATGAGGGAACACGGCATCGCAGTGCCGCAGGACAAGAAGGTCGTCGGCTACGACGACTCCTTCTACAGCACGCTCGTACCGCCGTTCATCACGACCATCCACCAGCCGAGGGAGGAGATCACGGTGAAAGCCTGCAGCAGGATCCTTGACCTGATCCGTTCGGACGAGGTTGACAGGACAGAAAAGGAACAGGAGCTGATCGAACCGTACCTGATCATACGGGAGAGCAGCTGAAGTATAAGGGAATTTCGGGACAGTTCAGTCCCGTCAGCATATTTGATAACAACCTATGTTATAAGAGGAGGTAGGTTTTATGAAATCAGTAAGAAGAATGGTCCTGCTAGGAATCGTACTGCTGCTCATCGCACCAGTGATGGTCTTCGCAGGAGGCAAGCAGGAGGCTGCCGCACCAGCTGCAGCAGAACCGGAAGTAAAGACGGTACGGATCTTCGGTGCATTCAGGGGGGATGAGGCAGCTCGCTTCACCGACCTGGTACTCAAGCCGTTCATCGAGAAGACCGGCATCGACGTAGTCTATGAGGGAAGTCCCGAGTTCGAGACGCAGATCCTCGTACAGGCTGAAGCCGGTACGCCGCCGGACATCGCATCACTGCCACAGCCTGGCCTTATGAAGAACCTCGCAGAGAGGGGCTTCCTTACCCCGCTCCCCCAGAGCGTGGTCTCGAAGATCGATGCGAACTACACCAGTGCCTGGAAGGACCTCGGGTCCTACAACGGCGATGTCTACGGGGTATTCCACCGGGTCAACGCCAAGAGTTTCGTCTGGTACCCGAAGAAAGCCTGGGACGCCGCAGGGTACAAGATCCCAACGACCTGGGATGAGATGCTCGCACTCTCTGCCCAGATGGTAAAGGACGGTATCGTACCCTGGTCCATCGGTATGGAATCAGGCGGCGCAACCGGATGGGTGGCAACAGACTGGATGGAGGACATCATGCTGAGGACAGCTGGTCCTGACGTCTACGACCAGTGGGTCAACCACCAGATCACATTCGACGACCCGGCAGTCAAGCGGGCAGCACAGATCATGTCTGACCTCTGGATGAATGACGCATACGTCCTTGGTGGACCGACCAACATCCTGACGACCAACTTCGGCGATGCCATCACCCCGCTGTTCACCAACCCACCGCAGGCTATGCTGCACCGACAGGGCAACTTCATCACCGGGTTCATGCCGGAAGCCGTCCAGGCTAACCTCGAAGAGGAAGTCGGGGTCTTCGCACTCCCGTCTATCGACCCCAAGTGGGGCACCCCGGTACTCGGCGGCGGCGACCAGTTCGTCATCTTCGACAACAGGCCGGAAGTCGTCCAGGTCATGGAATACCTGACGACCTGGGAAGCATGCATGGGCTGGGCAGAAGCCGGCGGCGCACTCTTCCCCCACCAGGACCAGAATTTCGACGACTACGGCAGCTCACTTGAGGCTGACCTGGCACGTATCCTGGTCAATGCGGAAGTCTTCAGGTTCGACGCATCAGACCTGATGCCTGCTGAGGTGGGAGCCGGGACCTTCTGGACCGGTATGGCTGATCTCGTGAGCGGTGTGAACATCGACAAGGTCCTGTCACAGATCGACAAGAGCTGGCCGTAAGCATCGACAGCACTCATACCACGCGTACACGTGCAGGACTCCTGCACGTGTGCCGTATCCGGGAGTAATCTATGAGTAATATTACCATGAAGGATTCACTGAAGAAGGACCCGCTTCAGAGTCCCCTCCAACGGGTCCTGAGCTGGGTCGCCCGGCTGGTCGTCAGCCTCGCCGTCCCCTTCCTCGTGTTCATCGTGCTCTATTTCGGGTTCATCTTCCTGAGAGACAGCGCAGCCCCGCAGGTGGTCATCACCATCAGCGCCATCATCTGGGGTGTCGGGGGAGCAGCGGCGCTCTACTGGGTCACCAACTGGGTCATCCAGCGTACCAATGAGACCTGGAGGAAACTCCTGACACCGTTCATGTTCGTTGGGCCTGCAGTCGCCATCCTCGGTTGGTACCTGTTCATCCCGACGATCAGGTCATTCGTCCTGAGCTTCTATGATCGGACAAGCCAGAACTTCGTCGGCCTCGACAACTACATCTATGTCTTCACCGACGCGACGATGCAGACCGCATTCATCAACAACCTGGTCTGGCTGATCGTAGGAACTGGAGGAAGCGTCATCCTCGGCCTGATCATCGCATTACTGGCCGACCGCTCGAAGTTCGAGAAGGTCGCGAAGGCCATCATCTTCGCACCGATGGCCATCTCGTTCGTTGGGGCAGGCGTCATCTGGAAGTTCATGTATGCCTACCGGCCGGTCACCCAGAACCAGATCGGGCTGCTCAACGCCATCGTGACCTTCTTCGGGGGAGATCCCCAGAACTGGATCGTCATGCGGCCCTGGAACACCATATTCCTGATCATCATCCTGATCTGGCTGCAGACAGGTTTCGCCATGGTCGTGTTATCAGCAGCGATAAAGACCGTCCCGAGCCAGTACCTGGAAGCCGGGCGCATCGACGGGGCTTCCGAGCTCCGGATCATCTGGAGCATCGTGATCCCCTCGATCAAGGGATCGATCATCACCGTCTCGACGACGATCCTCCTGATCACGTTGAAGGTCTTCGACATCGTCTACTCGATGACGAACGGGCTCTACGGCACGGAGGTGCTGGCGAGCCAGCAGTACAAGCAGATGTTCAAGTTCCTCCACTACGGCAGGGGCTCGGCCATAGCGATCATCATCCTGGTCGCCGTCACACCGGTCATCTGGTACAACCTGAAGCAGTTCGGGAAACGGGAGGTATTCTGATATGGCACAGACAGCAACAAACAGCATGAAGAAATCACGTACCGTCCAGGAAGTCATCGTCAACGGGCTGCTCATCCTCATCTGCCTTGCCTGGACGCTCCCTACCCTCGGTGTCTTCGTCACAAGCTTCAGGGACCGGGACAAGGTCCTCGAAAACGGATGGTGGGCGAGCCTCACCCATCCGTCGGAGTTCACCCTGCAGAACTATGAGCAGGTACTTGCCGGGAAGGACTACTCCTTCACCAAGGCAGACGGCACGGTCGTCTCCGCCCGCGGGGACAACATGCTCGGGGCTTTCCTGAGCAGTATCACCGTGACCATCCCAGCGGTCATCATACCGATCCTCATCGCGGCCTTCGCCGCCTACGGGTTCGCCTGGCTCAGCTTCCCGGGGAGGCGCATCCTCTTCGGATGCATCGTGGGACTCCTGGTAGTCCCCCTGCAGATCGCGCTGATCCCGATCCTCCGGGACTACCTCAAGATCGGCCTGAACGGCTCATACCTGGGGATCTGGCTCGCACATACCGGGTTCGGCCTGGCACTGGCCACCTACCTGTTGTTCAACTACATCTCGACCATACCGCGAAGCATCATGGAGAGTGCGTTCCTCGACGGTGCATCACACTTCACGACCTTCATCAGGCTGATCCTGCCGTTGTCGGTACCGGCACTGGCGAGCTTCGCCATCTTCCAGTTCATCTGGGTATGGAACGACCTGCTGGTAGCCCTGGTATTCCTCAGCGGCGCCGGACAGGGAGTCGAGGTCGTCACGCAGCGGCTGCTGAGCATCGTGGGAACGAGAGGACAGGACTGGCACCTGCTCACATCAGGGGCCTTCGTCAGTATGGTGCTGCCGTTGACGGTCTTCTTCGCCCTGCAGAAGTTCTTCGTACGCGGTTTGATGGCAGGGTCCGTGAAGGGATAATACCGGAGCAGTCACAACTTTCTACTATGAACATGGTTTGGACCTGAGACCCGCAGATATATGCGGGTCTCAGTGCATCAGGATCTCCTGAAACAGGACTTGGAAGGTCTACTTCTTCGAAGATAGAATTCTGGAAGATCTAGTTCTGTGAAGTAGACTTTTTGAGGATGATATCACGGAGGCTGCAGCCGATATCGCGGGCGACGATGTCGCACTTGGCGATGAGCAGGAAGTAGATCGGGGCTTCCACCTCGGAGAGGGACTCGTAGTTCCCCTGCCCCTTGCTGATGATCATATCGGCAGCATAGAACTCCTCCAGGTACTCATCACTGCACCGGTCGATGAGCATCCCGGGGGCATCCGAACCGCTGGAGACCACGTTCACTAGCTCATCAAGCCCGATCTGGTGCGCATCCTCGAGCAGGCAGTCATTGAGTATCGGCTTTCCCCGTGTGGCGAAGGTGATCTTCAGGTCAGGATAGAGTTCCCTGATCGTGGAGATGAGGATCTTGTCGAAGACGATCTCTCCGGCATTGTCCCCCACATAGACGAGAGTCCGGGCCTTATCCAGGTCGTTCCTGAATGCCTGGTAGGCGAAGTTCTCCGACTCCTCCCGCTCGATCTGCAGCCGCTCCTCGTTCATGAGGGCCTTGAGCTCAGCTGCCGCATCGAGGTCATGGATGGCACCGTAGTCTATGATGTTCCCGGCGATCGCTACCTGGAGTGCTGCCTTCAGTTTATCATCTGACTGGGAAACAAGCCCGCTCATCATGTCGTAGTACTCGAGAGCCTTCGCATTGCTCTCCTTCTTCAGCTCAAGGTAGGGATCGACATCCCCGATACGCGCATTGATGAGCGCCTGCAGCTGCCTCGCCATATCAGGCGGAGGGGTATCGAGGGAGACATCTTTCAATCCCTCCCCTATGATATCCATAAGGTCCTTTATAGTCTCTTCAGGCAGTCCCATGAGCCTGCCGGCTCCGAGGGTCTGTCTCATGAAGCAGGGAATGCATTCCAAGAAAGTTCGCATGGCGGTCGTACTCCTGTTGTGTTGATACGGGCATATCCTACCATCAGAGAGGGATTACGGCAATCAGGGAGACTGCAGCTGGGGAGATTTTTCATCTGTATGGATCATCCCCTGCAGGGATCTGCAGGGGAGCATGTATCGGTCCTTATCGGTCGAAGGTGACCATCTTCACGATGTTCGGCCTGGCTTCCTTAGCGAACGCGACATGGAGGGGATGGTTCAGGTAGGTATCCAGGGCAGCTGCCCCTTCCAGCTCAATGCGGATCATCAGGTCCGCATTGGAGTCCCGCTCTATAATATTCTCATGGATCTCAACACCGAGGATCCCGTCTATCGCCTCGAGCATCTCTGTATAGGTATCGCGGATCATTGCAATGTGCTCTTCACCCAAATACCCCTCTTGAAACTTGATCATTACATAATGGACCATACCCACCTCCCCGGTTGAAGCTGTTACCGGTCGTAACCGGCGTCGAACGCCTTCAGGTTGATCTCCCGGAACCGTTCCGGGACAGTATCGGCGATCACCTGCTTCCAGTCAATACCATCGAGTTTGAAGGCCTTAACCATCGCACCGAACAGGACGACGTTCATGCACTTCGCGTTGCCCAGGCTGATCGCTGTATCACCGGCATTCAGGACAGTGCAGGAGAACTGCTCCTCCAAAGCTTCGATACAGCCTAAGGGATACTCAGCCAATCCAGCGGCGATACTCGAGGAGACCATCTCATAATCATTGATCACGGCGATCCCGCCTTTTCTCAGGAAACCGGCATACCGTATGGCCTCCATCTTCTCGAACGCCGCCAGGTAGTCTGCCGCACCATCCCCGATCACCGGGGCATAGACCTTCTCGCCCCAATGGACCTGGGTCGAGACTGAACCGCCCCGCTGGCTCATCCCATGCACCTCAGACATCTTCACATCGAACCCGGCCTGCATCAACCCTTTCGTGAGGATCTTCGAGACCAGGATGGTCCCCTGGCCGCCGACACCTACTAACAGGACTCTCTTAACATGTTCCATGACTACCTAGCCTCCCTGCTGATCGCGTCTTTCGGACATACCTGTGCACAGACAGTACAGCCTACACAGAGCGTCGGATCGATCATGCTCTTCCCGTCCTTCATGAAAATCGCCGGACAACCGACCTTGAGGCACAGCTTGCAGCCGATGCACTTGTCCGGATCCACTGTACAGAGACTGAACTCGTGGGCGATCTTCTTGATCAGCACGCAGGGCCTTCTCGTGATGATGGCTGCAGGGACCTCGCTTGCAAGTGCATCATCGACGGCCTGCTTCATTGCCTTGAGGTCCTGGGGATCGACGATGAGGATCCTCTCATACCCGAGGGCTTCCAGCTGCTTCTCGATACTGATCTGCACCGCAGGTTCCCCCATGAGGGTCTCCCCGGTACTCGGGTTGTCCTGCTGTCCGGTCATCGCCGTGATGCTGTTGTCCAGTACCACAGGGATGACATTACCCTTGTTGTAGATGATCTCGGCAGCACCGGTCATCCCGCTGTGGAAGAAGGTGGAATCCCCGACGACCCCGAAGACTTTCCGGGTACTGTCCCCGGTGACCTCGAAAGCTTTGGCCATTCCCATCGCGATGGAGAACCCCCCACCCATGCAGATACAGGTGTCCATGGCATTGAGCGGGGCAGACGCACCGAGTGTGTAGCACCCTATATCGCCGGAGATCACGAAGTTCCTGTTCTTCGACATGGTATAGAAGAAGCCCCGGTGCGGGCAGCCCGGACAGAGGGCTGGCGGCCTGGAGACCGCGTCAACTCCCATCTCACCTGTCTTTACCGGATCCCCAAAGATCCGTTCCCGTAAGAGCTGGGGGTTCAGCTCATGGATGTTCCCGAGCTGTTCCTTTCCCTCACAGGCTATCCCGGCAGCCTTGATCTGTTCCTCCATGAAACCCTCGAGTTCCTCTACGATGTAGAGCTTCTCGACACTTGCTGCGAACTCCCTGATCAAGCCCATCGGCAGGGGATAGGTCAGTCCGAGCTTCAGGAAGGATGTGTCAATCGGGAATGCCTCCTTCGCATACTGGTAGGCGACAGAAGCCGTGATGACCCCGACAGCGGAACCGTTTCGCTCGATCCTGTTCAGTCCGCTGGTATTGCCGAAGATCTCGAGCTCCTGCAGTTTCTTCTCAAGGAGTGGGTGATTCTCATAAGCATTAGCTGGGGTACAGACGAACTTCCTGGCATTCCTCTTGTAGGCAAGGGGTTCGACTACTACCCGTTCCCCGGTCTCGACCACACTCTTGGAATGGCAGACCCGGGTCGTCATGCGAAACAGCACGGGGAGGTCGAATCGCTCTGAGACAGCATATGCCTCCTTCAGGAAGTCCTTGCACTCCTGGCTGTCAGAAGGTTCGACCATGGGCATCTTGGCAGCCTTGGCATAGTACCGGTTATCCTGCTCGTTCTGCGACGAGTGCATGGAGGGATCATCTGCGGAGACGATCACGAAACCGCCGCCGATCCCGTTGTAGGTCGCAGTGAATATAGGATCTGCTGCGACGTTGACCCCGACATGCTTCATCGCGCAAAGGGACCGCACCCCGGCAATAGAGGCACCATAGGCAACCTCAGTGGCGACCTTCTCGTTCGGCGCCCACTCACTGTAGAGTGCATCCTTATACTGCGGAAGATTCTCGAAGATCTCCGTGCTCGGTGTCCCCGGGTATGCTGAGCAGACCCGGACCCCGGCTTCATAGGCCCCGCGTGCGACGGCCTCGTTCCCGGTAAGTAACTCTTTCATAACTCAGATTCCTTCATGTTAACGACTATTCTCATGTGCGATCACGGTCCCCAGTGCGATCGAGGCGAGCTTCGACTCAGCACTGTCGGAACGTGAGACCAGGACGATGGGGACCCTCGCCCCGACGACGATCCCCGCATTCCCGGCACCGCAGAAACTCAAGCTCTTCCCAATCCCGTTCCCCATCTCGTAGTTCGGCATCAGCAGGATGTCCGCATCACCGGCACCCGGTCCGTGGTAGTTCTTATGGCGGCAGGCCTCCTTGCTCAAGGCCATATCGAGGCCTACGGGCCCGATGACCTCCATGCCGTACGGTTCCCAGCGATCCTTCATCCCGGAGAGCGCATCGGCATCGAGCGTCGACTGGATCTTCGGGTCAACCGCTTCCGCCCCGCAGACACAGGAAGCATTGATGCTCCCATACCCCAGAGCTCTCACAACTTTCGCGGCATTCTCTAAGATCCCTGCCTTCTTCTCCAGGTCCGGGAAGGTGTTGACCCCCCCGTCAGTGAGGAAGAGCAGTTTATGGTAGGAAGCTGACTCATAGACCATAACATGGCTGATGAGGTTCCCCGCCTTGATCCCAGTCTCACTGTTCAGGACTGCCCGCATAAGGTCACCGGTGGAGAGGATCCCCTTCATCAGGAACCCTGCCCTTCCCTCCCTGATGCAGGCTACCGCCTGTGCGGCGCTGTCGGCATCATCGGAAGCAGGTATGATCTCATATACTTCGGGTGATTCTCCGATAGATCGCAGCAGGTCGATGATCCTCGCTTCATCACCGATCAGGATCGGCTCTGCGATCTTCTGCTTCCGTGCCGTGACGACGGCCTGAAGCACCTCCTCATCGTGTGCGGCAGCTACCGCTATCGTGCTGCCGCCGAAGCCGGCAGCTCTATCCATGATCTGGACTATCGTCTTCATCATAACTTCTTCCCCTCCATCAATAGGTACCCGCAGGCTCACCATGCAGCACCCGCAGGGCCCCTTCAGCTAAGGACCTCATCTCCTCCTCCCCGGGTAGGACGAGGACCTTGCCCAACGGTTCCACATAGCTTTTGATCTCCCGGCAGAACTCCTCGTTATAGGCCATCCCGCCTGTCAGGACCACGGCATCGATCCTGTACCGCAGGACCGCGGCCATCGCCCCGATATCTTTGGATAGCTGGTAGGCGAGCGCCTTGAATACCTCCATAGCCTCATCATCCCCGCCGAAAGCACGGGATACCACCTCACGGAAGTCTTTCGTGCCGAGATATGAGAATACCCCTGCAGACTTCGCGAACTCCAGCTTGATCTCCGCCTTCGACTTCCCGGTGAAACAGTAGTCTATCAGGGCACGTACGGGGAGTCCGCCTGCCCTGTCCATGCTGAAACTGCCCTCATCGGTAACATTGAAGACATCGACGGCTTTCCCCTTCTCATGCGCTGCAACCGATACCCCGCCGCCGAGGTGCACAACGATGAGGTTGAGTTCCTCATAGGTCTTCCCCAGCTTAGCGGCAGCCTTGCGGGCAATGCTCTTGTGATTGAGTGCATGGAAGAAGCTCACACGCCGCATCCTCTTGAATCCCGTCATATGGGCAATCTGAGACATCTCATCGACACAAACGGGGTCAACGAAGAATGAAGGAATCGAGGCCTCATCCGCGAGTTCCTTCGCCAGGTATGCTCCCAGGTTTGATGCATGCTCCCCATAGGTTGCATTGACGATATCATCCACGACCGACTCATTCACGGCATAGGTCCCGGATGAGATCGGCTTCAGCAGTCCACCCCGGCCGCAGACAGCAGAGAAATCTGCGATCCTCCAACCTTCAGTCTCCAGAGTCGCAAGGATCCGTTCTTTCCGGTATGCCGCCTGGTCGATGATGCGGCGAAACGGTTCAAGATCAGCTGCGCTGTGGTCGATCGTCTGCTTCATGACTTCTTCGTCTTCATCGAATACCGCGATCTTCGTCGATGTCGCACCGGGGTTTATCACAAGGATCTTCAATGTACAACTCCTGTTAGAATTATTTTCTAGTACTTATATATTTTTTACACCATCATTTCGCAGTCGTCAATATGTATTTAGAAATTTTTTATATTTTCTATAATATTTTTATATCTCATCTTAGAACTGATGGAAGCGTGAACTGGAAAAGCGGCGAAGGGAGTACGTAAGATCGATCTGTGGAGAGGGAAAGACTGGATTCGTTATACGAAAGCGCAGGTTGCCTGGACCATCTCCCTGATCACCTCACCCATGGTCGTGAGGCCCTGTTCGATGAGTCCTTCATCCATGAAGGAGAAGTTGATCCTCAAGGTATTCTCACGACTGCTGTTGGGGAAGAACGCTCCTCCGGGAACGAAGGCGACGTTGTGTTCGATGCAGCGCTCAAGCAGCTCCCTTGCATTGAGGTATTCGGGCAGTTCCACCCAGATAAAGAGTCCTCCCTGCGGCCTGGTGAAGGCAATACTGTCCGGGAAGACCTCTTCCATCGTACGAATGGCTGTATCACGCCTGCTGCGGTAGGTCTCGACTATCCTGGCGATCTGCACATCGATATCGTTCAGTTCCAGGTACTTGGAGATCACCATCTGCGATAACGTGCTGCTCTGCAGGTCCACACCCTGCTTCACCTGGACGAACTTGCTGATGAGCTCTGCATTCCCGGCTATCCAGCCGATCCGGTAACCGGGACAGAAGATCTTGGAGAAGGTCCCGAGGTTCACCACCTGCCCGCTTCGGACGAAGGACCGTATGGAGGGCAGTGCTTCACCCTCGAAGCGCAGTTCACCATAGGGATTGTCCTCGACGATCATAACCCCGAACCGCTCAGCCAGCGCCGCGACCTGCTTTCTGCGCTCTGCGCTCCAGGTCCTCCCGGTGGGATTCTGGAAATCGGGGACCGTGTAGATGAGCTTCACCTGCTCATGCCGGCTCAGGATATCCTCGAGTACAGCCGGGTCCATCCCCTCTTCATCGGTCGGGACTTCCAGGAACCGGCATTCATAGGCTTTGAACGCACTGAGCGCCGCCATGTAGGTTGGGGATTCGCATACCACGATGTCACCGGGATCGAGGAATACCATGCCGGTAAGGTCCAGGGCCTGCTGTGCCCCGTTCGTGATGAGGATCTCATCAGCTGTATAGGTAGTCTGGAGAATCCGGTTCATCCGTTCGGCGATCCAGGTCCTCAAGGGCAGGTACCCCTCTGTTGGAGCATACTGGAGCGCTTTCGCTCCTTCTTCCTCCAGCACCAACCGGTTTGCCTCGATGACTTCAGCTACCGGGAAGTGCTCGGGGGCTGGAAGGCCGCCGGCAAATGAGATCACCTCTGGGTTCTTCGTGAATTTGAGGATCTCCCTGATATCTGAACTCTTCATCCTGGACATCCGTCCTGCAAACAGGTGGTTCATCGATCTATGCTCCTTACGTTGTAATCACAGGCTAAAGAGATGAAGATCCCCTATGGATGATTCATCCATAGGGGATACTGCAGTGACTAGCGAATAATCTTCCCCGCCTTCAGGACATGCTTTACATCCTTCAACACTGCAAGGTTCTCTAACGGATTCTCATCGACGATGATGAGATCTGCCCTCTTGCCTTCCTCAACCGTCCCCCGGTCATCCAGAAGACCAAGGAGTTCCGCTGCAGTATCCGTTGCAGCATGCAGGCATTCCATGGGTGTATACCCAAGCTCGGAAAGGAGGATGAGCTCCTGTGCCCCTCCTGAATGGGGCGTGTTCGGAGCTCCGCCATCAGTGCCCATGGCGATCCTCACACCAGCTTCCCTTGCCATGACGGCAGCCTTCCTGCAGTCCGCAAGGTACTGGTCAGATTTCTCCAGGAAGAACTTGGGAAAGAACTTCCTCTTCGGCGATATATAGTTCATGTACCCGGGCAGGATCGTGGGAACCAGGATGATATTCTTCTCCAATATATAGCGGATGCTCTCTTCATCCAGGCCGCACCCATGCTCGATGGAATCGACTCCGGCTTGTGCCGCCAGGATCACACCCTTCTGCCCGATACAGTGGGCAGCCACTTTCTTCCCTGCGGCATGAGCCGTTGAGATGATCGCCTTCAGCTGCGCCTCACCCAGTTTTGCCTCATCGGTTGTCCCGACGGTGGTGACTCCACCGGTCAGGAAGACCTTGATGAAGTCACCACCCTTGTCCAGCTGTTCCTGTGTATACTTCTCAGCCAGCTGGGCGGTATCACAGCAGTGCAGCTTATCATCGAAATGGCCGCCGGTCGCGGTCATACCTTTACCGGTGACGACTAGGGACGGACCTTCGATGACCCCGGTATCGATCGCATCCCGCAGCACCATCTCGAGGTTCCAGAAGTCAGACATCGACCGTACCGTGGTGAAACCATTCTGGAGCAGTTCCAGGGCATTCACCGCACCGTACATGATGACATGCTCATAGACCTCGGGATCAGTAGGCATCCTGTCAGGTCGCATGAGCACATGCTCATGACAGGTGATCAGGCCGGGAAGGACGTAGCCCCCATCAACATCGATCACCTCAGCACCATCCGGGATGGATAACGTATCATCTCCCTGTATGGATCTGATGACACCATCTTCGATCAGGATGTTCTGGTGGTGTAAGACCTCATCCCCATTGCAGCTGATCACCTGGGCATTCTTCAGCAGTATTGACTTCATCGTCTCGACCTTCCTTGACTTGTATCATACCTGATGCCGACCCCACGAACTAAGAAGATGAACCACGGGATCGTACAAGAGTCCCGATCAGCGCACCAGCATACCCATCTGTATTACATGGGTCACGTGCTGAAGGACCTCTAGGTTGTCCAGGGGGTTCTCATCCACAATGATGAGGTCAGCACGTTTCCCGACCTCTACTGTACCCCTGTCTTCCAGGAGTTCCAGAAGGTCCGCTGCGTCCCTCGTAGCAGCGAGGATACATTCCATGGGAGTCAATCCCGCATCATGCAGCAGTTTCAATTCGAAGGCACCCGTCTCATGCGGGGTGTTAACCGCACCACCGTCCGTCCCCATGACAATCCTGAGTCCCTCACGATGTGCAAGCGCTATGGCTTCTCGTGAAGCTGCAAGGTACTCCTCGGATTTAGTTTTGATGAATTCAGGCAAGCCTTTGTTCTTCGGGCAGACTGCGTTCATGTAAGCAGGCATCAGTGTAGGCACCAGAAATATATTGTTCTGCTTCATGAGTGCAGCACTCTCCGCAGCCAAGCCGCTTCCATGTTCAATGCAGTCAACACCAGCTCTTACAGCCATCTGGACTCCCTTACCGCCAATACAGTGCGTTGAGACCTTCTTCCCGGACGCATGGGCGATCTTCACGATTGCACGCAGACACTCCTCATCAATTTTGACTTCGTCTGCTGTACCGGCAGTAGTGACTCCTCCAGTCACCATTACCTTGATGAAATCAGCCCCTTTCGCCAACTGCTCCTGCGTATACTGTTCAGCAAGAGCGACCGTATCACAGCAGTGCAGCTTCTCACTGAGGTGTCCCCCGGTCGCGGACAGGGCAATACCGGTGACCACCAGTGACGGTCCATTGATGATCCCCTCTTCGACGGCATCCCGGAACACCATCTCAAGGTTGTGGAAGTCAGCCATGGAGCGAACCGTCGTAAACCCATGGTTCAACAGGGTCTCCAGGTTCTTGGTCCCATACATGATCACGTGCTCATAGACTTCCGGTGCAGAAGACAGGTTGTCCGGATTCGACAAGACATGCTCGTGACAGTTGATGAGTCCAGGAAGGATGAATTTCCCTGCAGCATCAATGATTTCTGCCTCCTCTGTATCCAATTGGGTATCTTGAGGGATTA
This sequence comes from Spirochaetia bacterium, assembly GCA_963677595.1. Classification (GTDB taxonomy): domain Bacteria; phylum Spirochaetota; class Spirochaetia; order CAKZLE01; family CAKZLE01; genus CAKZLE01. The sequence continues at coordinate 2,777,229 of OY782041.1, read as the reverse complement.
TTGCAGCAATACGGCCTTCCTCTATAAGAACTGAATGGTTCTTGAGAATCCCATCTCCCGTACATGGTATGATATCACCACCATGGATCAATATGTTTTTCATCTATAACCTCAGAACGGGAACAGCATCGGCAGGAAGAACGTCGCGATCACGATGGTTATGATAACGAGCGGCAACCCGCTCTTCACGAAATCCTTGATCTGGTATTGTCCTGGAACAGCGATCATAGCTTGTACGGGACTGGCCATCGGAGTCAGGATCGAAGCACTTCCTGCGATCTGCACTCCCATGACAGCCGCTCGAGGATCGAATCCGAGCTGGACACAGACCATGGCGACGATTCCGGCAAAGACAACGATGATCATATTTGACATGAACTGGGTCATGACCAACGTGACGAGCATCAGCATGAAGAGCACGAAGTAAGGATTCACCGCTCCTCCCAGGGCATTAGCCAGGACCCCGCCGACAAATTCGGATGCTCCAGAAGCATTCATCGCATTGTTCAGGGTCAGGATACCAATAAACAGGAACATGGTCGGGGCACTGATGGAACTGTATGCGTCATTGGGTTTCAGGATGCCGAAGGCAATAAATGCAGCAGCTCCAGCAACTGCGATGATCCAGGGTGCTATTGCGATATAATCAGAGACAAACAGCCCAGCAACAGTCAGGATTGAGATAACAGCTGCCTGGTGCTTCTTATGCTTGCCAATCTCTGCCTCTTTCTCAGGGTTGTACGAAAATGAGTCGTTAAAACTGCTGTTAGGGGTGTCAGGCAGTAGTTTATACCCGATGAATACAAAGTAGAGGATCGCGATGACGACAAAAGGCGCCCTTGCGATGGTAAAATCGATCATGCGAAGCGGAATCGTACCACCTGCCTGCATCATGAGGTTGTTGGAGATCGGGTTGAATGCTCCAAACCCTAAAATTGTGACAGCTGCACCATAGTTCACGCTGGCTGCCATGGGGAAAAGGAGGCGGCTTCTGCTGATGCCGCTCTCATTAGCCAACTCTGCCAACACAGGAAGCAATACCGGGACTGCGATGACGGGACTCACCAAGGCAGAGATAAGAGCTCCGGCAATACTGGCAATCGCAATCAGCAGTTTCGGTTTTCCCTTGGCTCCATAGAGCAGGGATGCTATATTCGCTGTGATACCCGTCTTGGTCAGACCTGCACCTACGATGAACATGGCACCGAGCAGGATTACGTTGTTATTCGCGAAACTTGCCAGGGCATCCTGCGCTGTCATGACTTTCGTAAGAGTCAAGGACACAACGATGAAGAAGCAGACCAAACCATAATCCACTTTATTTGACACGAACATTATTATAGTGACAGCTATAATAATCAATGTAGCGATCAATTGAAAACTCATCTCATTACCTCTTTTTGCAGTGCTTTCATCCTATCCAGAATGTTGATCGTGAACCTGATCTCCCATGACCGTCTTTCTCCCCAAGATCGATCACTATGAAAAATTGTAATATTTTTCTAGTAGCAATAATATTTTTACATCCATATTTCAAATATGTCAATAGTACTTGTAATTTTTTTCTAAACCATGCATATAATAGAAAGAGAAGGTTGAATGTATGGAACAGTTACTGAAACAATTTGTACAGTTCGTCGCTGAAGTGATCGGGCCCTCCGCGGAGATCGCCCTGCATGATGTGGTGAAGCAAGAGATCATCGCACTCGAGAACGGGGTGATCACCGGCCGGCAGGTCGGGGCCAAGGACGATGCCGCCCTGGTGCGGATCATGGAGAAACTCGCCGAGCATAACAAGGATTTCGTCTGCGGGTATCGGGGGACCTCAAGCAACTCGCTGCCGTTGAGGTCATCGAACATGTTCATCCGGGATGATTCCGGGGAGCTGCGCTATGTCCTCTGCGTCAACCAGAACATCGCCGAGATAGAACGCTTCCAGAGCTTCCTCTCCTTCTTCACGGACATCAGGGAACCGTTCTCGAAGCAGCAGAACCACACCGAGGTGAATCCTGAAGATTCTATCGACCTGTTGACCAACAACCTGATCTTCAGCGAGATCGAACGCATGAAGCACACTGGTATCGACATCAACTCCCGGGATGCGCGCCTGAACATCCTGAAGCAGTTGGATGAGAAAGGGGTCTTCGATGTCCGCAAGGCTGTACCCAAGGTCTGCGAACTGCTGAGCATCTCGCAAGCCACCCTCTACAACTACCTCAAGGAGATACGGGCATCATAAGTTCGTAGACTGCGGATCAGTACCGTATGAAAGCCGAGAACCCGGTGTCGAGCACTTCGTTCAACAGCCGTTCGCCCTCGGTCTCTGTCTCCCCGAAGGAGACCCTCCCCACAGCAGCAAGCAGCTGTTCGACAGCTGCCGGTGTGAAGTCGCAGGCCACCCCGATCGACTTGAGGGTGTTCACGACCGTCTTCCCGGAGATCCTGACCTGCGGGGTCCCGGTGAGGAGAGCGGTCTCCGTGGAATTCAAGAGTGCATAGCGCTGCTGCACGTCATGGGACAATTCTATAAGGCTCAGGAATATGCGGTCAGGATGCTTTCGTTCCTGGTCGATCAACTCCGGGACCTGTTCATCGACCCGTTCCGAGATGATGCGGACGACCTCCCAGTAGAGTGAGAGCTTGGAGTCAAAGAAGAGGTAGAATGCCCCCTTCGAGATGCCTGCTCGTTCCACGAGTTCATCGACTGTTACATGGGCATAGCCTGATGCGGTGAAGAGGTCGATCCCTTCGGTGACCAGTTTCCCAGATATGAGTTCCTGTTCTGCTGTCGTGAACTTTCTCGGCATCCCCCGCTCCTTATGACCAGTATACCTGATACAGTCACAATTTGCAAAGGCAGAGCTCAAGCTTCTGCCAACGGCAGACTGATCACAGCCTGCAGTCCGGGACTCTCCGTCCTGTTAGTGATCTCGATGTGCCCGCCATGGTTCTCAATGATGCGCTTGACCATGGAAAGCCCGAGACCGGAGCCGGTACCCGTGGCCTTGGTAGACCGGAAGAACCGGTCATAGACCCGTTCGAGGTCCTCCTCGGGTATCCCGGGGCCCTCGTCGGTGATGGTGAACCGCACATCGCCACCTGTGATATCTGAGGCAAGCGAGATATGGCTCTGGGCTGGGGAGTACTTGATGCTGTTCTCGAGGACGTTCTTCAATGCAGTAGTCAGCTGGAACTTATCCCCGATGATGGAGGCATCCTCCGGGAGGCTGCCGGTCTCGGAGATTCCGATTCCCTTGGCCTCAGCTATGGGGCTAATCATCGATACGACCTGGTCGGTAAGCTCAGGGACACTGATCGACTCGAGGTGCTTCTGCTCCTTCCCCTCGAACTGCTCGATGCGCAGGAGGTCGAGGAGGTTCACGATGATATCGCGACTGCGGTCATTCTGGGAGATGCACATCTCGATGTACTCGTTCCTGCGGTCCGGGTCATATCCGGCCTTGCCGGAGAGGAGTTCGAGATAGGCACTCAATGCGGTGACCGGGGTCCGCAGTTCATGGGATGCATCCATGAGGAACCGCTGCATGATGTCACGCTCCTGCTGCAGGCTCGTGATCGTCCCCTGGAGTTCACCGGCCATGGTGTTGATCTGCTCGGCAAGCTGGCTGAGTTCCTCATCTTTCAAGGAGGTCTCCACCCTGGCATCCAGGTCGCCCTCGCTCATCCGGTTCACCACCCCGGTCAGGTCTCTCAGCGGCCTGGTGAGGGAATCGCCGATCCTCCACCCGAGGATACCCGATATGAGCAGGACGAATCCTGCTGCGATGAGGAAGATGATGCCGATGGGGTTGAAATAGCTCAACCGGTCACCGGCAGGTGGGTGTACGGTAAGCTCACCGGTCTGGACGCTTCCCGCTATGGAGAAATCGATCAGGCCGTCAGAAAGGAGGCCTGCGAGGTCCTCATGGTCCGACTTCCCGAAGAAGAACTGCCACTGGATCCCGGGGCCCCTCGGGTTGCTGCGCATCCCCTGCTGCCCCATCATGTTGAGCATCTGGGAGAGTTCATCATCTGATGAGATCGTGAAGATGGCACTGTCGGTATACTGGGAGAAGACATCCTCACCCTCCCCATCGGAGAGCTGGATGTCCACACCCTGTGCGCGTTCGATACTGTCGATGAAGATGCGGAGTTCCCCGATATCGGGGGACTCCTGCATGAACTCGTAGACCTGGCCCAAAGCCCGCTGCCGGACCTCTTCGGACAGCGCCGATTCGGCCTGTTGGGAATACCGGTTCACCATGAAGAAGAACAGCCCCCCGAGCGTCAGCAGTGTCAGCAGGGTCAAACCGAAGTAGCTCAGGATCAGCCTATTCTTCAAACTCTTCATCGTACTCATTCCTTACGGGACAGCTTCTTGGTCAGCCGTCCTGCCTGTCGAAGTTGTTCCGGGGGAAGCCCTGGGGCATCATATTCCCCTGTCCGCCGTACTGGTTGTTGTACTGCATCATGGCTTCGCCTGCCGGATGGTAGTAGACACCGAGGGACGGGTTCCCGTCGGCATCGCCGAGGGTGATGGTGATGTCGCTCACTTCCTCGTCCTGGTAGACGGTCAGCGTGATCTCGTCATTACTCTTGTAGCTGAGGATGACGCTCTTCAGGTCCCCGTCAGCAACTTCTTTTCCGTCAACATCGAGGATGACCGCACCAGCGTTGATCCCGCCTGTTGCTGCAGGGCTGTCAGCGACGACATCGGTGACGATGACCGCATCCCCTGCATAATACTGGTCAAGGTATTCCTCGGGGAAGTTCTCGTCGAAGCGGAGGCTCAGGCCGTTACCGGGGGTCATGTCCTCCCATCGGTAGTTATTACCGCCGCCCATACGCCCGAACAGGTCCTCAAGGTCCTGCCAGCCGTTGTTCATCATACCGCCTCGCTGGCCTCGTGACTCCTGCTGTCCCATCCCGTAGATGCCGATCAGCGGCCAGCCGATCCTTGTCTCCAGGTTGAGGGTGATCTCCATATCCTCACCACCCCTGGTGACTGCCAGGGTAACCGCGTCGCCATGGGAGAGACCGCTGATGCTGTCGGTGATCCCAGCGACAGATGCTACCTCGGTACCGTTCACAGAGAGGATGACATCTCCCCGGAGCAGACCTGCCTTGGCAGCGGCACTGTCCTCGACCACGTCAGTGATCACCACGCCTGCACCGGCAACGAGCGCCAGTTCATCGTCGGCTGTCTCAGTCGCCTCGTCTTGAGGGAGGGCTGCTTCAGGTGCTGCGGCTGCTTCCGGCTTCTCGGCCTCCCCGATGTATTCCGGGGTTTCAGAGGACTGTTCCTGCGTCCCATTCGCGAATATGGCTGATGTTGAGAAAATCAGTCCTCCAAGTACCAGGATACTCAGGTATCGATCAATTCGTTTCATGATATTCCTCCATTCGAATACTCATTCTCTTGATGTCTCTACTATAGTCATCGAGTATTCAAACCAGGTTGTGCCAAGATTAAGATTTCTCAATCTTGGAGATCGAACCGGTACCCGTAGCCCCTGATGGTCTTCACCAGCTCCGGCTGGGCAGGGTCTTCCTCGATCTTCTCCCGCAGATGCCTGATATGGACATTGACGCTCCTGGGATCGTCCACCGTCCAGGCATCACCCCAGACATGGGTGATGATCTGGTCGCGGGTGAGGACCTGTCCCGGGTATTCGAGGAAGAGCGAGAGGATGCGGTACTCGATCGGGGTAAGATAGACATCCTTCCCGTCCCGGAAGACCCGCATGGACTTCTGGTCCACGGCGAGCTGCCCGATGACGAGCCGGTCAGGACTCTTGGGCTCGTTCGCCAGCGTCCCGTAGGCCCGTCTCAGCTGGGCCTTCACCCGGGAGAGGAGCTCCCGGAAGGAGAAGGGCTTGACCATATAGTCATCAGCCCCCATCTCGAGGCCGATCACCCTATCGGTCACCTCATCGCGTGCCGAGAGGAAGATGACGGGGAAGTTGTGCTCCTCCTGCCGGATCCTCCGGCAGACCTCGTAGCCATCCATCCCCGGCAGCCTGATGTCGAGGATGGCCATCGAGAAGGATGCGATATCCTTCTTGAACGCCTCCTCCCCGCTCCCTGCGATCTCAGGTTCATAGCCCTCGTCGACCAGGCCGTCATGGATCGCCTTGGCGATGGGGTATTCATCCTCAACGATCAGTATCTTCTTATGACTCATCTCTGCTCCATGTGAGTTTCAGTACGTTTTTGGGACAGGTATCAGCACAAGAACCGCAGAGGATGCAGTTCTGATGCTCCATCCTCCCCTGCTGGACACTGTCGGTGACCGGGAGTCCCATTGGACATACTCTATCACATCTACGACAGGAAATACAGAGTGACCTTTCAGCTTTCAGCACCAGTGCCGGCAGGTGGGTGAGGTTCCTGATCTTCCTGCCAAAGATCATGAAAGGTGCCATCCAGCAGAGGTAGAGGCAGAACCCCCTGCTCCCGATGAACCTGTTCAGCAGGAGGATGATGAGGAGCACTCCGTAATAGACGATGTACTTCGCCGGTGCATCCACTGAGATGACCGAATCGCTCATGTAGAGCGGGTCGGCGGCGATGATCCCTCCGGCTGAGATGAAGAGCGCGATGATTCCCGCCATCCATAGGCCGAAGATGAGGAACTGCACCCAGGTGCGGACCCGCTTCGGGGGAGTCATTCCCGTGAGACGGGAGGCTGCCTCCTGACAGCCTGCTGCAGGGCAGACCCAGCCGCACCAGCCTCTGCCGAAGAAGAGGGAGGTACCAAGCAGCCCGAGGAAGAACAGGGAGCTGCCTGAGAGGATCCCCTCACCTGCCCCCGCGGCGATCAGGTAGGGGGAGAGGAAGTTGAGGGTGACGGGGAAGAGCAGGAATGAGAGAAAGATGATCCATCCACGAATACGTTGTCGTCTGTTCATACACACAGTATACAGCGAAACCAGTGAGGAGCTCTATGAGAATATGGTGAAACCTTATGCGGCGTCCTGCTTCAGGCCGTCAACGAAGAGTGTGAGCAGATCGATCGAGGCCTTCGGGTTATAGGAGTCGAGGAAGGCGATCTGGAAACAGAAGGCCTCGAGCAGGGTCATCAGGTGCCCGGTGACATCGTTCACCGAAAGCGGCTTGAGTTCCCCACTCTCGATCCCGAGCCTCAGCAGCCGCTTGAGGAGGATGTTGAGCTTGGCGGTCCGCTTGAGTATGACGTCGGTGAAGTTCTTCCCCTCCTTGCGCAGGAGGATCATGACATCCACCAGGGCCATGAGCGACTTCTGGTTCCGGTACCCCATGGTGATGATGTCGATGCAGATCGCCTTGAGCTTCTCCGAGATGGAACCGGCCGAGTTCCAGGCTATATCGGCATACTTGCGGAACATATCCCCGGTGACGAGCTTCACCGCATAATAGTAGATCTCTTCCTTGTCATGGAAGTACTGGTAGATCGTTGGCCGGGAGAGCCCGCACTCCTGTGCGATGAGGGAGAGATTGCTGTCCTTGTACCCTTCCCGGGCGAAAACCTTCAGAGCAGTGGTGAGTATCTCATCTTTTCGCTCTTCGTGGTCAATGATCTTGGGCATGATGGTTCCTTTTCTAGGCTGTTACTATTAGTAACACTTTAGTCCATTTTGTCAGAAATATCCAGAAAAAACAGGGAGGATGCCGGGTATTTTTATTAACAAATATTATGATACTGTTTATATTGACATTTAAGCATAGTTATGTTATTTTAAATCTACCAAAGATACATATCTCTTTGGTAAGCACTCAACCAACTCTACATGCCGGGGCAACTCGGCATACTTTTTTGCCCGAAAAGATCATCTGTACCTGTTTCCCGTTACTCTTCAATACGAACAGCTTTCCCTGATACCTCATACACATAGACGACCCTGCCGGTCGCCTGGAGGAGAACGTAGGCCCCGAGACCGAGGGCTGCTGTGCTCCCGCCTGAGATCGTATACGCCAGGATATCGGGGTCTTCTGCGAGCTGGTAGTAGATGCCGTAGCCGAGCCAGCCTGCACCCAATACCGCGAACGATGAGGCGATGCTCATCCATGACAGGGGGGCCGTGTTCGCCTCGACGAGCTGGAACCTCAGCTCTACGAGGGCATCGGCCCCGGTCTCATCGAGGATCCTCCTCAACTCGCCACTCAAGTCAAGATCCAGCGTATCCATGCCCCTGACCGGGCTCTCTACCGTAGACCTGAAGGAGAACTCCTCGATCACGCGGTAGGCTCCCGTCTGGTAGATGCGGTCCTGCACCAGGAATGCAGAGCTTGCCGATACCGGAAACCCGACATCGATCGGGAGAACCGACACGGTCTGTTCGAAGGTGGCGCAGGAGGCCAGCATGACCAGGGATAGGAGGAGCGCGAGCAGGGTATGCAGGTAGCTTCTCACGGCAGGCCCCCGGATTCGGTAGTCATGACCAGGCTGGTCTGGCTCATGAACATCCCCATGAGGAAGGAGATGAGGTCCTGCTCATGGATCTCCAGCTCCCGCACCATGATACACTCCGGTCCCGCAGCATACACCGCCTGCAGTTGTTCTCCCAGCGGAGCGTCCACATACGAGCTCTCATTGATCGTCATGGTGACGTACCCCATATTGAGGATCTGGAAACTCTCGGTCCTGCCGCTCTTGAAGGTGTCCTCACGGCTGTCGGCAGGCGTATCTGTCATGCTGAGCATGACCGGGATCGCAGACCCGCGGGCATCAAGGCTGAGATGGGGATCGAGATACACCTCATGAGACGTGGCACAGCCGGTGACGAGCACTATGGCGATGAGTACCAGCAGATACCGCAGGTTCTTCACGGGGACCTCCCTCTTCAAGGTAATCTCAGTATAAGCCTGCACGATTCGCAAGTAAACTGTTCAGCAGGAACATTGGTATCCTTCCCCGGCGCGTATCCCTCCGAGCGAGAAGAACATCGCTGAATAGTTCTTTTTCTCTTCACAATGCCTGACCGATATCGTATGTTTATAGCATACGGGGGGAGTAAGATGTTTGAAGTCCAGTATCAGGAGAGTACCGGCCAGCTGGTCGATACCATCCGGGAACATATCATGAAGGCTCTCGGGGCACGGGGGACCATCACCATCGGGATCCCCGGCGGGAGGTCGGTGAAGCACATCATCACGGCACTTGCCTCCATTGGGGATGGGCAGCTGAGCCGCATCAGGCTGCTGCTCGTCGATGAGCGGCTCGAGGGAGAGAAGAATATTGATGGGATCATGGAGTCAGGCCTGGCGGACCTGATCGCCGCAGGGAGGTTCTCATCGAGTCAGGTCCTTACCGGGCCTGCACCCATGCAGCTGGTCTTCCTCGGGGTCGGGGAGGACGGCCACGTCGCCTCACTCTTCCCAAGATCCTTCCCCCACCTTGACCGGGATGATACCCCGGCAAGAACTGAGATCTCGAATTCACCGAAGCCGCCGAAACGCCGGGTGACGATCACCTACCGGGGGTTCAGGGAGCTGGCTGGGGATGCTGAGTATCTCCTGCTCTTCCTCGGGGAGGCAAAACGCGATGCTTTGAGGCGGTTCATGACCGGGGAGTCTCCCTATGCCCTCCCGTCAGCGTTCTTCCGCGATACCATGAACAGCGTCACGGTCATCACAGACCTGCAGGAGGTACACACATGAAGATGAAGCAGATCATCATACAGTTCGGCGGGACGGGGGACCTGTTCCGCAAGAAACTCATCCCCGCTTATATCAACCTATTGAAGAAGGGCTATGACTTCCACCTGATAGCCCTCGGGCGGCGGTATACCGAGGCTTCCGACTTCATGAACGAGGTCATCCCGACGGTGAGCGAGGAGTTCACCTCGCGGGTATCCTACCTTCACTATGACATGAAGGCCGAGGACTGCGAACGGGGCCTCATCGATGAGATCAACAGCAGGATCACTCCTGACTGCGATTCCGAGCTCATCTACTACATCGCCTTACAGCCTACCCTCTACGAGACGGCGATCAAGCAGATCCAGAGGGTCAATGAAGGGGTACACTGCAGCATCCACAAGAAGATCGTCGTGGAGAAGCCCTTCGGGTTCAACCGTGAGAGTGCCGGGGTCTACAACAACATCCTGACCCAGGTCTTCGACGATAAGGAGATCTACCGGGTAGACCACTACCTGGGGAAAGAGTTCATGCAGAACCTCCTGATCATGCGGTTCCACAATGACATCATACGGGGCATCTGGAACAACCACTTCATCGACAATATCCAGATCATCTTCGATGAGACGCTTGGGGTGGACCAGCGTCTCGGCTTCTATGAGCAGATCGGGGTCGTCCGGGACACGGTCCAGAACCACATCCTGCAGATCATCACCCACCTGACGATGTCCGAACCCTCCCAGTTCACTCCCGAGGAGATCTCCCATGAGAAGACGAGGGTACTCCGGGCCATGAAGCCCGTCGAGGATTTCTCGCTCTGCAGGTACGAGAGTCTGGCGAAGAAGCAGGAGGGGCACAAGGCTACCCCGACCTACACCGCCTTGAAGTTCTATGTCGACACCTACGAGTTCGCCGGGGTCCCCATCTACGTGCGTACCGGGAAGATGCAGAAGGAGGCGCGCTCCCAGATCTTCGTCAACTTCAAGAACACCATGGGCCGTGTTATGGATGATGCCGGGCTGTCGGGGAACTCGGTGATCATCACCACGAACCCGGAGATGACGATCGACATCACGCTGAACATGAAGGTTCCCAACAGGAAGTGGGAGACCCAGCCGGTCAGGTTCAACTTCGACCATGCGAAGACCTTCCGGGCAAACACCCCCGAAGCCTATGAGCAGATCGTGGAGAAGATCCTCCAGTCGGACAAGTCGCTCTTCCCCTTCTTCGAGGAGATCAGCGAGGCCTGGCGGATCATCACCCCGACCTTGAGCGGGAACGTCGTCGAGACCTACCCCGACCATACGATGCCCATTGCGGCACAGAAGCTCATAGAGGCCGACGGGAGAAGCTGGAATACCTAGTACGCACGTGAGGCATTCCGTGCTATACTGTGTGCCATGAACACGAAAGAACAGCAGCCTTCGATCGAGCTGAAGATCGGCCTGCGCTCCCTTGCGCTTGCCGCCTCGATCCTCCTGGTCCTGATCATCCTCACGGGAGTCCTCTCCCGGGCGATCCCGTCCGGTTCGTATGAACGGATCGAGACCGGCGGACGGGCAGAAGTCGTCGAGGGCTCGTTCGCCTATACCGAGTCCGAACCGGTCCCCGTCTGGCGATGGTTCACCGCCCCGGTCGAGGTCCTCTGGGGACCTGATGCCGTGACGATCATCAGCATCATCCTCTTCATGTGCCTCATCGCCGGCGCCATGCACGTCATGAACAAGGGGGACATCCTCTCCTACATCATCATCTCCATCGTGGGGAGGTTCTCCGAGAAGCGGTTCCTGATGGAGGCTTCCATCATCCTCATCTTCATGCTCTTCGGCTCTATCCTCGGCAGCATGGAGGAGGTGATCGTCCTCGTGCCGATCCTCGTCCTGCTTGCCAGGTCGATGGGCTGGGACTCCCTCACCGGCCTGGGATTGAGTCTTGGGGCTATAGCCTTCGGGTTTGCATCGGCGATCTCGAACCCCTTCACCGTCGGGGTGGCGCAGAAGATCGCCGATGTGCCGCTCTTCTCGGGAGCCCCCTACCGCATCGTGATCTTCATCGTCATCTACCTCCTCTATACCGGTTATGTCATCTACCACTCGAAACGGTCGAACAGCATCGAGTCGATCGACCCTGCTGCCCTGCAGGAGACGTTAGCGGTATCGGGGGAGACGAACCCGAAGATGCGCCGGGCGGTGACCTGGTTCGTGACGGTCATGATCATCATGGTCGCCATGATCATCATCGCCTCGAACATCGAGGCCCTCTCCTCCCTGGTGCTCGTCGTGGTCATGCTCTTCTTCCTCATCGCGGGCCTCGGCTCAGGGATCATCTCCGGCATGGGAGCCAGGCAGCTCGGCTCCTATATGGGTGAAGGCATCCTCAACGTCCTTCCCGGTGCCGTCCTGGTGCTGATGGCATCGAGCATCAAGTACATCATGGCACAGGCGGGGATCATGGACACGATCCTCTATGTCGCATCGACGAAGATCTCAGGCTCCGGTCCGTTGACTGCTGTGCTGATGATCTACCTGCTCGTGCTCGTGCTCAACTTCTTCATCTCATCAGGTTCTGCCAAGGCATTCCTGATCATACCGATCATCACCCCGCTGGCTGACCTGGTCGGGCTCTCCCGACAGACGGCGATCCTCGCCTTCGTCTTCGGGGACGGTTTCTCGAACATATTCTACCCCACCAACGCCCTGCTGCTCATCTGTCTCTCGATCACGGGCATCAGCTACGGCAGGTGGTTCAGGTTCATCTGGAAGATCGAACTCATCATCTTCGCTGTCTCGATCCTCTTCCTGCTGCTGGCAGTGGGGATCGGCTATTAGGAGGCTCTCATGCTGTGGATCATCATCATCGCGCTCATCCTGGTCCTGGTAGGGATCATCACCATCAGGACCATCCGGTTCAAGCCTGCCGTGAAGGCAGCCGCAGAACCTCTCACCCCGCCGAAGAACAGCGGGGCAGAACACCTGGCACGGGCGGTCTCCTTCCAGACGATCTCGTACCCTCATGGGGAAGGAGTCGACTGGGATGCCTTCGAGGCCTTTCAGGAGTGGCTCAAAGAGACCTACCCGAAGGTCCATGAAGAACTCTCCCTCGAGAAGATCGGGGTCCATACCCTCCACTATACCTGGAAGGGATCGGATCCTCAGAAGGAGCCGGTCCTCCTGCTTGCCCACCAGGACGTCGTCCCCCCTGGAGAGCTCTCTGGCTGGGAACACGGTCCCTTCGAAGGATTCATCGACGACACCTATGTCTGGGGACGCGGGACACTGGATGTGAAGATCCAGATCATCGGGATCCTCGAGGCGGTCGAGCACCTCCTCTCTGAGGGGTTCAACCCTTCACGTTCGATCCATCTCTGCTTCGGTCACGATGAGGAGGTCGGCGGCTACGCCGGCGCCGGCGCAGCCGTGGAGCTCTTCAAGGAGCGCGGCATGCGGTTCGCCTATGTCCTCGATGAGGGCGGTGCCGTCTCCGAAGGGATGATCTCCGGCATCGACAAACCGATCGCCACGATCGGCATCGGGGAGAAGGGATATCTCGACGTGAAGCTGGAGAGCACCTCCCCGGGAGGGCACTCCTCCATGCCGATGCCCCATACGGCACTCAGCCGGGTCGCTGCAGCCGTTACCCGAGTACAGAAGCACCCGATGCCTACCCGCCTGGAGTTCGCCCCAAAGGCCATGTTCGCCTCCCTCGGCCCCCATATGTCACTGACCAACCGGATCATCCTCTCCAACCTCTGGCTCTTCAAGCCGCTCTTCCTCTCCGTCATGACCAACAACCATGCGAGCAACGCCATGATCCGGACGACGATCGCGGCCACGATGGCAAAGGGGAGCGATGCCGCCAACGTCCTGCCGACCGAGGCATCGGTCATGCTCAACATCAGGCAGCTCCATGGCGACACGGTCGAGAGGACGGTCGAGTACCTGAGGAAGACCATAGCTGACGAAGAGGTGACCATCACCCCGGTCAGGGCCGAGAACCCATCAAACCTCTCCCCCGTAAACTGTCCCGAGTTCACCCTCATCGCTGACACTGTCGCCTCGGTCTTCACCGAGGCGGTCGTCTCCCCCTACCTCATGGTGGGAGGCTCTGATGCCAGGAAGTACGAGGAGGTCTCGGACAAGGTCTACCGGTTCGGCCCCTACCAGCTCCCGTCAGAGGAGCTCGGGAGGATGCACAGCTACAATGAGAGGATCTCCCTTGAAAATATCGAGAAAGGTATTATATTCTATATTGAATTACTCAGGAATTCTCAAAGACTGTAGGGAGACCACTACCATGGCAAAAGCGACGATCTTCGCAGGGAACTGCAACTTCACCACGACCGTAGAGACGAAGATGGGAGATGACTTCCGGGTCCATCTCACCATAGAGAGCGAATGTGCACATATAACGAAGATGGCAGGAGAGCTGGAGAGCCTCGACCCGTTCCGGGAGATGGCCTTCCAGTCCGAGGGGGGACCTGAAGTATTCCAGGTCATGATGAAGGGGTGTCCCCACCCCTCCTGCCCGGTCTTCTCAGGCATCCTCAGGGCGACCGAGGTGGCAGCCGGCCTTGCCCTGCCGACCGATATGAGCATCACGTTTGAATAAGGGTCAATCTATGGTATGATCAGGTAAAGGGAACTGTATATGACGGATATACGATGGGTTCAGCGTTATGGTAATTTCAAACGTGCACTGGAAAGTCTGAAAGAAGCCCACGGGTCATCGAATTCCCGCAAGTTGTCTGTTTTGGAACGACTTGGCATGATCAGGTTGTTCGAGTTGACCTATGAGCTCTCCTGGAAGGTCATGAAGGACTTCCTCCAGGCCAGAGGGGTCTCTGACCTCTATGGGTCACGGGATGCCATACGGGAAGCGTTCAGGCTGAATCTTGTGACAGACGGGGAACCGTGGATGAAGATGATCCAGACCAGGAACCTCTGTACCCATACCTATGATGAGTCTACCATGACCAATGTGCTTGAGCTGATCTCTGATGTCTACCTTGACCTGTTCGTTACATTCTCAGGCACCATGGAACACTTCCGTAAGGAGGAGGCATGAGCCCAGATCCCAAGGCTACCCTATGGGAACTGCTTCAGGAAACTTTCTCACAGTTCCCTGAGATCGATACCGTTATCTTGTATGGATCGAGGGCCATAGGAACCAATACGAATGGTTCCGATATAGACATAGCCTTGACAGGTGAAGATCTCACGTTCGAGACGATCGTCTCGCTCAAGGCTGCTGTTGAGGAACTTGACCTCCCCTACCAGGTAGATATATGCCAGCTCGAAACGCTGCAGAACCGAGCGCTTATCGATCATATCGAGAGAGTCGGTAAGCTCCTCTACGCTAGACCTGTCTTCTCCAAGGTGTCTCCAAGGTAATCATCCCTCCCTGTCCTGGTCAGGGGATCAGGTAACCCTTTTGTTTGGCTAGGAAAACAGGTTCTACATTCAATGATGCTGTTGGGTGGGGATTCTATGCTGAGACAAGGGAATCCTTTTATCCAAATGAATTTTGGTATATACTGCAAACGTGCTTGATAAGGTTCGAACCACACAGCTTGAAGAGATCTCACTGCTTACAGAGATCATCGTACAGACGGTACATCCAGAACGGGTATACCTGTTCGGTTCCTTTGCGAAGGGAACACCGAACCCTGACAGTGACTATGATTTTTATGTTGTTATGCATGATCAGTCAGAAAGACCCTTATCCATTACGAGAAGAATACGAAGAGCTATTGGGCTACACAAGACCCATCCCGTTGATCTTCTGGTAAGTAATAAGACCATGTTCAATGAAAAATCATTACTTCCCAGTCTTGAGCGGGCTATTGTCAACGAAGGGGTACTTCTCTATGGATGAAGCACATCAAGCGTTATGATTTGATCTCTATTCTCGATTATACGTATCAAAGCAGGATTCTGCCTTCCTGTCTCAACTTTCATTCCCATCCCCGTTGAAGAACTCAGCTAGTTCATCCAGGTCCTCTTGTGATATACCCCGTTCATACCCGAAGTCAGCAGGGGACTTATTGAATACGGCCATAGTCTCATGAAACTCATCCTCATCAATGAGAGCTTCCTCGTAGTTCCTGATTATCATATCGATATTCTCAGGAGAGGTCCCGATGGTTCTAGGCCGGCTGTTCAACTTCCGAAACGTCTCCTCCTGCGTAGCCAATCCGACTTTCCCATAATAACTGTCCGGGGACCGTACATCTTGTGTGTACAGGAGATCATACTGTTCAGCCGTGATAATCTCGAGTTCCCTGAACCTGTTGATGATGGAACGGTACGGGACCCACCACCGACAATGGATCCTCGCGGTCAATCTCAGGATGACCTGCTCCGGTATTGACTTCAAGTCAACTGTTTTGAACTCATTCGAAATAATATCCCTTACACTCTCTTCTGGAAGCAGGAACACCGCTGCAAATCGGTTGGCTCTCGCCTCTATACCATTGCTGTCAGTGAGATCTTCGAGACGGCAGAGGTGAGGTTCAGATTTCTCAAAATAATGGTACAATTCATGTGCCAGAGCAAAAACCTGGTTATCGAGATAATCAGCAGTGTTCAATCCGATACATGCCAATTCACTCCCATCGACTCTCACATACAGGAGGACGGCAGAGAACGATTGCCGCTCAACACCACTGTCTACGGGAAACTCAACCAACTCTATGCCAATCTCCTTCAGGAGGGGGAACAGTTCGCATCCGATGGGAGTATTCCCGATAAAGCCAAGTTCCCGGCGTTTATCAGCGGCTAATTTGCGTATCTCCTGCAGTTCTATCGGGGAAAGCTCATATGTTCTATGCATGCAGTGTATTCTTCCGTAACATGATCTGTTTCCTGAGAGTCAGCATCATGGAGATCAGGGTATCGAAGCCATCCCCTTCAGTATCCGAAAGGCTTTCACTTCTCAAGGCCATAAAGGAAGGAGCCTGTGTCTCCTCGATGAAGAGTTTCTCAATAGCAAACCCCAGGCAGGAAGACAATGCTTCCAGCTGCATAATGGAAGGGATGAATGATCCTTTTTCAATCTTACCTATCATGACCCGATTAATGCCTGTGAGTTCTCCCAATCTGTCTTGTGTCAGTTCCTGCTGAGCTCTCTTTGTCTTAACTTCGAGCGCCAGTTTCTCAGTCGATAGCTTTTTCACAGCGAAACTCCTCCAACAGGTCTGGTACTGCAGACCGATTTGCAATTTATTATATCATCTTACTGATTTGTATCAAGGTATATTCCAAATAATGCAACTATTTATTACACACCCAGAAAAAACAAAGGGAGAGCATCGCTCTCCCCGGTTATCTACTACAGGTTGCCCGCAGTAGCGACCATCACGGCCTTGATGGTATGCATACGGTTCTCTGCCTCGTCGAAGACGACTGAGTGACGGCTCCTGAAGACCTCGTCAGTCACTTCCATCTCCTTCAGTCCGTACTTCTCGTACACTTCCCTGCCCACCTGGGTATCCAGGTCATGGAAGGACGGGAGGCAGTGCTCGAAGATCACGTCGGGATTCCCCGTGGCATTCAGCATCTCCATGGTCACCTGGTAGGGTTTCAGGAGCTTGATCCGCTCCTCGAACATATCTTCCTCTCCCATGGAGACCCATACGTCGGTATAGATGATATCGGCACCCTTGACGGCCTGCTCCATATCATCGGTCACCTCGATGACCGAACCGCTGTAGGCAGCATACTCGTTCACTTCTTTGAGGAGGTCATCCGAGGGGAAGAGCTCCTTCGGTGCGAGGGCGGTGTAATCCATCCCCATCTTTGCGGCAGAGAGCATGAGGGAGTTCGCGACGTTGTTCCTCGCATCCCCGACGAAGACCATCTTCATCTTGCTCACCGGCTTGTTCAGGTGTTCTTCAGCAGTGAGGAAGTCAGCAAGTACCTGGGTCGGGTGGTAGAGGTCGGTCAGCCCGTTCCATACAGGGACTCCTGAGTACTCAGCGAGCGCTTCCACGGTCTCCTGCTTGTAGCCCCTGAACTCGATCCCGTCATAGAACCTGCCGAGGACCTTCGCGGTATCCTCGATGGACTCTTTCTTACCCATCTGGGAGTTGGTCAGGAAGGTCACGCAGCCGCCCTCGTCTAAGGCAGCGACTTCGAATGCACAGCGTGTACGGGTGGAGGTCTTCTCGAAGATCAGGACGACGTTCTTCCCGGCAAGCAGGTCGCCGCGCAGTCCGGAACGCTTCTTCATCTTCAGCTCTCTCGAGAGATCGAGCAGGTACCGGATCTCCTCCGGTGAGAAATCCTTCAGAGTCAGCAGACTCCTTCCTCGTAAATTCACAGGCATCGCACACCCTCCTCGCAGATGATTCCCCTCACAGACGGGACCGGTACAACGGCATGCTCATGCATCTTGGGCCGCCCCTTCCCCGTACGAGTTCCGATCCATCGATCGGCAAGACCTCAATCCCGTGAGTGGTCAGTGTCTCATTAGATACCACATTTCTACGGTATGTGACAACCTTCCCCGGGGCCACTGCCAGGGTATTTGTGCTGTCATTCCACTGTTCCCGTGCGGCAGTGATCATATCGCCGCCGCCGGTGGCGATCAGGTCCACTGCAGGAAGTCCAAGGGCACCTGCAAGTGCACTGCCGAGGTCCCGCTCCTGCGTCACCCCGAGTGAACCCCTGTGGTCCTTGGTCAGGCTGAAGACCTTCAGCCTGCGCTCCACCCCGGGGTAGATCGTGAACTTGTCATGGTCTACCATGGTGAAGACCGTATCAAGGTGCATGTAAGCCCTCGTGAAGGGAATCTGGATGACCAGCAGCCGTGAGAACCCCTCCTGAGTGAGCACTCGGTCAGCCAGCCTTTCGATCGCCCAGGCCTCGCTGCGCGCACTGCACCCGACCGCCAGCGTATGCTCATCGAGGATGAGGATGTCCCCTCCCTCGATCGAGGCCCCGCCGGTATAGTCCTCCAGCAGCCTGCCGGGGAGGGACTCACCCTGGTTGTGCATGATCACCGAGAGCAGCAGGGTCTCCCGCCTCCTCGCTGAGGTATTCATGGTATTGACGGAGAACCGCCTTCCGACCGTGGTACCGGGATCTCGGGTGAAGTAGAGGTTCGGCAGCGGGCTGATGTAGTAGGGATACTCGTCCCTGATGTAATACGAGAGATCCTTGGCTTCCGTGGTCTCCCCCACATCGGTCTTCTGTACGCCCCCGATGAGGTAGGAAGTAAGGGCCTCCGGCTCCAGGGAGGAGAGCATCGAGATGAGCGCTTCCCTGATCCGCACGTCACGGACCTCTGAGGTCCCGACACTCCTTCTGATCACATCAGCACGGACAGCATCATCCTGCAGGACCTCGGTAAGGAGGTCATCGAAGTAGAGGACCTCGCTCCCCTCCTTCCTCAACAGCGCTGCGAACTGGTCATGTTCGGACTGCATCCGCTCGAGGAAGGGAATATCCTCGAAGAGCATGGAGTCGAGGTAGCGCGGGGTGAGGGTCTCGAGTTCACGTCCCGGCCGGTGGAGCAGCACGCTCTTCAGGGGGGCTATCTCCGAGAATACCTGGAAATCGAACGATGAGTCTTTCATTACGCTCCCCTACCCGAAGAGATTCATGAGGCCGGCTCCCCGCTTCTTCACTTCAGGTTCGGCGATGGGAGCCCCGCTGAATGCGGCGAGAGCCTGGGGTGAGCATGCCACGAGGACCACTTCCTCATGATCGAGGGTATAGTCCCGGTTGATGAACTGGTGGTACCCGTCATCACGCTTCAAGGCGATGATGTTCACCCCTGCATTCCTCCGGAGGTCAGCCTCGACGATCGTCTTGCCGGCATACTCCTCGGGAATCTTCACCTCCGCGATGACGAGGTCATCCCCGATCGGGAAGTAGTTGAACAGTCCCTCTGAGAGGATCATCGGCACCAGCCGTTTGGCGGCTTCCCGGTTGGGGAAGACAACGTGGGTCGCCCCGATGATCTCGAGGATCTCCCCGTGTTCACGGGACTGGGCCTTCGCGATGATGTTCTTGATGCCCAGCTTCTTCAGGTAGTTGGTCACCAGGACCGAGACCTCGATCCGGTCCCCGAGATCGATGATCGCTGCATCGATGCTCTTCGGGACCAAGCGAAAGATCGTCTCCTCGTTGATCGCGTCCGCGATATACGCGCTGGTCACCTTGTCTTTCAGGGCTTCGATCAAATCCCGCTTCTTGTCGATGACAAGGACCTCGCAGTCGATGTTCGCGAGCTCCTCGAGCATATACTTACCGAATGTACTCATTCCTATGATCGCATACTGTTTCATCAGCCTATCAGGACCTCCTCCTCCGGGTAATCAACCATATTCGAATCCTGTTCCCTGAACAGGGGTATGGTCATCGAAATAAGACCGACTCGTCCGGCGAACATCGTCATGATGATGACCAGCTTGCCGACTGCGGTCAAGTCCGGTGTTACCCCGGTCGAGAGACCGACCGTACCGAACGCGGAAACACTCTCGAACATGATGGAGAGGAAGCTCACATCGCTGCGGCTTCCCATCTCGGTGATCGTCAAGAGGAAGATGCTTCCCACCAGGATTGTGAACGCCTTCCCGAGGAAGATCATCGCTTTCGTCACGATGCCTGACGAGAGGGCCCGCCCCTTCAGGCGGATCCTCCCGTTATGGTCCAGCCCCTTGACGACGGTGAGGAAGACGATCGCGAAGGTCGTCGTCTTGATCCCTCCCGCGATCGAGGCGGGAGAGCCCCCGATGAACATCAGGAAGATGGTGAGGACCTTCGAGGCAGCGGAAAGACCAGCCTGGTCCACGGTGTTGAAGCCCGCTGTCCTCGGGGTGACCGACTGGAACAGGGCATTCATGATCCGGTCGAAGACGGGCATCCCGGCAGCTGATGCATGCCATTCAAGGATGAGGAAGAGGATCCAGCCGGTAAGGATGAGGACGGCCGTCGTCCTCAGGACCATGTTCGTATGGAGAGAGAGCCGCTTCCGCTGCTTCCTGGCCACATTCAGCACATCGTTGAAGACGAGGAACCCGAGTCCACCGGCGATGACGAGTACCATGATGATGAGCATCAGCGCCGGATCGGAGCTGTATCCCATGAGGCTGTCGCTGAAGAGCGAGAACCCGGCATTGCAGAAGGCCGAGACTGCATGGAACAGCCCGTAGAAGAGCGCGGGAAGGGTATCCATACTGTTCCTGAACTTGAGGAAGAGGAGGAACCCGCCGAATGCCTCAATGATGAAGGTCAGCTTCAGGATGTTCCTGAGGATATGGTAGGCCTTGAACTCGATGGAATCAAGGTAGAAGCTCCTGACCATCTGGAGATTACGCAGGGATACCTTCTTGCTCTTGTTCGAGGAGAAGAAGATGACCGTGGTGAAGGTCAGGATGCCGAGTCCCCCGAACTGGATCAGGAACATGATGACGAACTTCCCGTAGATGGAGAACTGTGCGGTATCGACGGTGATGAGCCCGGTCACGCAGACAGCCGAGACCGAGGTGAACAGGGCATCGAGCCCTGACAGACTGCCGGCACCGGCCCAAGCCGGTGGGAGACTCAAGAGGATTGTGCCGATCAGTATAAGGCCCAGAAAGTAGGTGAACAGGATCACACGATCTGAACCGAATGCATGCTTCATACAAAGACAGTAATACAAATAGGGGGCTATGGCAATAGGTGAACAGCAGGCCCCGTAGTCAAGCCCTGCCCGGGACTGCGAGCCTGATCGCATAGAGCGTGGTCGAGGCCGTGATGTAGAGGGTCTTCAGGTCCTCCCCGCCCCAGCAGAAGTTCGCCGCCTGTTCGGGGATGTAGATCCTCCCGATCAGCGTGCCTGCCGCATCGAAGATGAGAATACCCCCGGGACCGGTCGAGAAGACATTACCCTCGCTGTCGATCTTCAGGCCGTCAGCCTTGCCAGGGAGGTCCTCGACGAACTTGGTAAAGAGCCTCCCGTTCGATACCTTCCCTTCCCCGTCGATATCATAGACTTTGATCAGCTGGTCTCGGGTATCGTTGACATAGAGCAGCCGCTCATCAGCCGAGAGGCAGAGCCCGTTGGGGAAGGTAAAGTCATCGATGAGAAGCTTCGTCTCACCGGTAGCCGGATCATAGGAGTATACCCCCAGGAAATCGAGTTCGGGGGTCCTCGGGATCCCGAAGCCTGCCCCCCGCCCGGAGGTCGGGTCGGTGAAGAGGATGAGCCCGTCACTGCGGACGATCACGTCGTTCGGGCTGTTGAGCTCCTTCCCCTGGTACTGTGAGGTAAGGACCGAGTACTCCCCGTCGCGCGTCGTCTTCGAGACCCTGCTCGTCCCATGCTCACAGGTGATGAGGCTCCCCTCCCGATCGAGGGTGTTGCCGTTGGCAAGGTAGCTGTTGTCCCGGAAGGTCTCAAGCGTCCCATCCTCCCGGTAGACATAGATGGCATTGCCCTTGATGTCATTGAAGAAGAGACGTGCTTCTGCGGCATCCCATACGGGTCCCTCGAGGAACCTGAAGCCTGTACGTACGGGGTACAGTTCACTGGAATCGGTAATGTAGTGGGTGAAGGCAGTTGTTACCGCCTCGATGGTTCTCTCTCTCATGCTGGTTTCCCTTTACGGCTATTCAGTTCCGGTCCTTCACCGACCCCCGTTCAAGGATCCTTCCGTTGAAGAGGTAGGAGACCGGGTCCGGGGAGAAATTCTCGATCTTCTCGATCATGAAGTCCACCGTCCGCTGGACCATCCGCCCGAGCGGCTGCTCATAGGTTGTCAGCGGATAGATATCCTCGTCCGGCACCGGCAAACCGTCGAACCCGACAAGGGAGAAATCCCCCGGGATCGAAAGGTCGGTCTTATGGTGGATATAATCCATGAACCCGAGCGCCATGGTATCGGAAGGACAGAACACCCCGTCGAACTCACGCCCGGAAGCGATCAGCTCCCCAGCCGCGGCAAGCCCCGACTTATAGGAGAAATCCCCATGCACGACGATGATGTCATCGAGGCCTGCAGACTTCGCATAGGAGAAGAACCCCTTCTTCCTGTCGCGGTTCGTCGAGGAGTCCTCCTCACCGGCGACATAGACTAATTTCTTATGGCCCCTTGAGACCAGATACTCAGCGACAGCCTCCCCGCCTGCGACATTGTCGCAGCAGACCGCGTTCACGCTCTGCCCCTCATTGAGGCGGTTGAAGAGGATGACCGGCGTCTCATAGGTATGGAACTGACCCACGATGTCGGAGTCCAGGCTCGCGGAGGTGATGACCAGGCCGTCTACCTGATACTCCATCGCCCGAATCAGGTCCTGTTCGACGTTCTCATCATCCTTGATGTTGAAGAGCATGATCGTGTACCCATGCTCCTGGAACTTCTCCGTGAACATCTTCATGGCATCGATATAGAACTGGTTGGAGAAGTTCCGGATCAGCAGGCCGATCATGCTGGTGCGCTGCTGGTTCAGCGATCGCGCGATCAGGCTCGGGCGGTACCCGAGCCGGGCAGCAGTCTCGAGGACCAGTGCCTTCTTGTCCTCCGATACCGGGATCCCGCTGTCATTGAATACCCGCGAAACCGTCGACTGGGAGACCCCTGCCTCCCGTGCCACGTCCTTGGATGATACTCGCTTGTTGTTCTTTGCCATGCCTGTCACTCTCCAGGAGGATGCTGTTCGTCAGACCATACCTCGGGACCGTGAGGCATGTGCCCCCCGGTCCTTTGGATAGATTATATCCTACCAACTCGTCAGAGCGCAAGTATATCCCGGATCTGGGCGACCCCGCTGCGGAAACTGTGGAGTACCGGAACCGGCTTGCTCTTGCAGACCTCTACCAGGGAGATCATCGATCCCTGAGCAAGGCAGACGACCTCGTTCTCAGCACAGGCCTTGTCGATCGTCTCCATAAGGATCCGGTCATGCTTGGGCTTGTCACCTTCATTGAGCAGCGCATCGTAGGCTCCGTCCGCGTAGCAGGTATTGACCACCACATCATCCCGGCCAAGTTTCTTAGCTACATTCTCGACCAGCCGCACCGATGGCCCCAGGGTGGTGTATGCAGTCCCGACCACACCGATCTTCTTCCCTAATGAGATAGCCTCATGGGCCATCGGTTCATCGACCTTCACGTACGGGATCGAGACTGACTTCTGCGCGATCTCAGATACTTCACCCACCGACGAACACTGGTTGAGGATCATGTCGCAGCCGAGCTCTTCCAGCTCTACCGCATATTCAGTCATCCTCCTCACGACTGCCGGCGATGGCCCCCCGTTTGACAGCACTTCCTTGAGTAGGCTGTCATCGATGATGTTGACCATCTCGACTTCCGGTATGAGCTCTGCGAACAGGGCTTTCAGATCCTCTACCGAGTAGAGGAATGTATGGATCACTCCTACCTTCTTTTTCATGGTTCTCTCTCCTATCCTATCCTATTTCATCCAACTGCCGATCATAGAAAGAAAGCGGGGGGGCACATCCAACGGAGGTGCCCCCCCTTCGGCGGTTATGGGTTCGTATACATTTTTTTTCCTGCCTTCTCCATCGCGGAGATAAGCGGCAGCTTCTTCCCTGACAGGTACCGCACCATGGCACCACCTGCGGTGCAGATATAATCCATATCTGCAGGATCACAGAACCGCGAGGTCGCGCTCACGCTATCCCCGCCCCCGATCACCGTATAGCCAGGCGCCTTCGCGATCGCCTGCCAGATCTCTCTCGTCCCGACCTCGAACTTCTCATCCTCGAATACGCCCGCAGGCCCGTTCACGAAGACCGTCCCTGCTCCGTTGATGCTCTCCCGGTAGGAGGCGATCGTCTTATGCCCCACATCCAGGTACATCAGTTCGGCAGGGAGCTCAGAGATGCTGATCTCCGCTCTCGCTCCTTCCTGTTCATACGCCAGATCTTCGGGCATCCTGATCTTGGCCCCATAGGTATCCAGCAGCTCCTTTGCCTGACCGATGAACTTCGTCAGCCCCTTCCCCGCCAGGAACTCATCGACCTTGCTGCCAAGGGACTGTCCTGAGGCGATGAGAAACACTTCCCCGGTCACCCCGCAGGTCAGGATCTCGTCTGCTGTCCCGTTTGATAACACCTGCTCCATCATCCCGAACGCATCCGAGATCTTCGCGCCCCCGAGCACGAACACCGATGGGTGGGAAGGGGCAGTCATCACCTGGTTGAGTGCCGATACCTCGTTAAAGAACAGCGGTCCCGCAGCACTCGGCAGCAGCTCCTGGAAGGCCACCATGCTCGGGCAGTTCCGGTGCGCCGCGGCGAATGCGTCATTGACGTAGAGGTCGAACAGCGGGGCCAATGACCGCACCAGCCAGGTGTCGAGCATCTCTTCCGGTTTCAGCTTCACCGCATCCTCGAAGGTCGAGATCTCCTCGCACAGATACCGCAGGTTCCCCAACAGTACCGCTTCACCCTCATCCAATGCCTCTACCGCGCTCTGCGCCATCGGCCCGCATACATCGTCGATGTACCTGACCTTCCGGCCGAGTTTCTGACTCAGCTTCTGCGCATGCTCTCTCAACGGGATCAGGTTCTGGTAATCGAGCGTATCCCCCTGGTGCGCGATCAACGCAAGCTTCGCCCCGTTATCGAGCAGCCATTTCACCGTCGGCACGCTCTTCTCCAGCCGGTTCTCGTTGACTATTGCCTTCGTCTTCGGGTCCACCGGGGAGTTGATGTCCACCCGCAGCAATACCCGCTTACCCGAGACATCAAATTCCTCCATCGGCTTGAACCCTAACGTATGCTCTTTCATCGGTGCTCTCTTACTTCATGCCCAGGTACTGGTTCGTTGCTGCCGTCCCCTCTTCCCTGGTCGCCTGCATCCCCATCGCGGCCCTGATCCCGTCGATGTTCTCCGGGATCACCACGGACTCCTGCGGGATGTTGATCGCGAACATGATGTCATCTCCTGACTTCACGATCGACTCTTCCCACAGCCCGATCTCATACATGTCACCTCGTGCATTCCCGATATCGCGTGCCCAGCGGAACATCGATGCGTTCCCTAAGAACCCGTCTGCCAGTCGTACCGGCATGATCCGCGGGTGGTTTTGCGCCATCTCCCACAGCTCTTCCTTCTCGATCTTGTTCTTCGGCGTTGCCGTCACCGTGATGATGTGGCCGTGGGTCACCGGGGTGTGTACCAGGATTCCCGTACACGGGATATGGGGCATGATCGTCATCAGGTCGAGTGCCTGGTGGCTCGGTGCCTTCTCCACCTGCAGGGCATTGGTCAGCCCCCGATGGTAGTCACCCGGGTCTGCCACCCGACGGATGATCGTGATCGCCACTTTCTCAAGGCCTACACTCCGGTCGAGCATATCTACCGCACGGATGAGCCCGGTGGTATTGCAGCTCGTGAGCTTCAGGTAGTCCGCCCCGATGCCCTGCTCGTAGTTCGCATACCCGTGGAAGAAGACGTCTGCGATATCGTTCTTCTCGCCGCCCTGGAACACGGCCTTCGTCCCATGTTTGACGTACAGCTCCTTGTTCCGCGCGCCGATGCCGCCAGGTGAGCTGTCGAGCATGATGTCGCACTCCTGTACGAGTTCCTCGAAGCTCCCCGATACCGGGATCCCGGCATCTGCCATCGACGTGTTCTTCGGGTCCACGTTGAACATCTTATACGGCATGCCCCGGTGCTTGAGCGCCCGCACCGATATCGTCGGGGCTATGTCGGCAACACCTACGAGCTCCATGTCTCCCTGGGCCGCTACCCCGTCTGCCAGTCGCTGCCCGATCACGCCGTATCCTGCTACTCCTACTTTTACCTTTCCCATATGTCTCTCCATCATTCGTTATAGTCTTGAGGCTCTATCTCTCAGGGAATGCCTGGGAGAAACTGTTCACGAGGCCCCGTGCATAGGCACCGAGCGAGACGGTGTCGGACATCAGCATCAGCAGCTGGTATCCTCGCTCGTACTTCGCTGTCGCCTGCTCCCAGCTGCCGCCGACGGTAGCCAGGATCTTGTCGCTGGCGAAGACCTTCTCTTCCACCTTCCTGATCACGGCCTGGACTTCAGGGACTGAGGCGTCCCCGAAGTAGCCCATGCTCGTGGCAAGGTCCATCGGCCCGATGAAGATCCCGTCGAGTCCCTCGACGGTGAGCAGTTCATCGATGTTCTCTGCCGCCTCGAGGGTCTCGACTGCAGTCATGAGGAAGATCTCATCATTCGCCTGCTTGAGGTAGTCCATCGAGTTGTTCCCGAAGTGGGGCCCTCTCGGTGAGCCTGAGACTCCCCTGATCCCGGTCAGCGGGTATTTGACAGCCTTGACTGCCGCTTCTGCCTCTTCTTTCGTGTTAACGTAGGGGACAAGCAGCCCGAAGGTGCCGGCATCGAGGATCTTCTTGATCTGCACGAAGTCATTCCAGGGAGCCCGCACGAATGGTACGGTCGGCTGTCCCTTCATCCCCTGGATCTGTGAGATCAGGGTCAGGATGTTCCCGGGACCATGCTCCATGTCGACCATGATCACGTCGAAGCCCGCATCTGCGAGGATCTCCGTGGTGATGTTGCTCGCAGCCTGGGCCCAGGCCCCGGTCACGCGCTTTCCCTCTTTCAGGAGTCTCTTGACCCTGTTCGTATTGGTTATTTCCATCTCATTCCTTCCTATCTGAACACGACCGGCTCGATATCGAGCATGCGGCAGAGTTCCACGAGTTCCTCGACATATGCGCCGGCTACACCGGAGATATGGTTGGAACCGTACTCGTCGACGAACGCATCCAGGTCGAAATCGACCTTGGCAAAGAGTGCCGGGAGCTGGTGCGGGCCGCGAGCCTCCACGAACTCATCGAGGATCTCCTCGCTCGGGGTGACGGCATCGCAGGGGATGATCGCCATCCGGTACTTCCCGTCCACGCGATAGAGCCGTGCGAGCTGCATCGGTCCCTCTGCGGCGAAGAAGCCTGAGATCGCAGCCCCTCCGGGCCTGATCGACTGCTTGATCACGATCTGGTTGAGGTTCTTGTTGGGGTCGGCATCCCGCCCGGCATACCAGGCGCATACTGCCCCGCAGTTGACGCAGTAGATCGTCTTCCGTGCATCATCGATGTGGCTGACATCTGCGAAGAAGGTCGGCATCCCGCCCGAGAGCAGCTTGAGGATCTGCTGGGTGAGTGCCCCGTCGGCATCGGCCTCACAGGCCATGACGATGGCATCCTTCTCGCCCTCTTCCCCGTCATAGTCATTGGGAAGGAAGGTCGCGGTCATGCACTGGGGTACATAGGAGTTCGAGAGTTCCGGCATGCACTTGATCGCCGTGAAGTCGAGTCCCGATTCCCTGCAGATATCCTTCGTCGCGATATAGCAGGCAAGCTGGAAGTCGAATTTCTCCTTCGTGAACTTGTCATCGTTGTAGAGGACCTCTTTGGCATTCTGCTCGATCCAGGTGCGCATCCTGTCGATCCGCCCCTGTTCGATTGTCTCTGCGATCCTCAGGATCTCGACCTGGTCGATATGCTCGACATCTACACCGAACTGCTTCCTCCAGCCCATCGGGTCGAAGGTCGCGGTGTCGATCCCGATGGACCGCCCGCCGAAGTGTCCCATGACCGAGCCCTTCAGCCGTGCTGCTGCGGAGGCCGCCCTGATGATGGGCAGGAGCTTCTGCTCATAGGTGGGAGTCTCATAGTCCATCCTGATGCGCTTGTGCTCGCTGCCGATCTGGGAAAGGGCCCCTGCGGCACCGAAGAGTCCGACGCAGCCGTGCGTTCCCATGTCGCGGTTACCGAGGACGATGGTATAGATCCCCATCCTCTGCACCCCGTGCACGACCAGGTTCGGGGAGGTCCAGCAGGGGGTATGGGCGATGAACACCTCCACCCCTGCCTGCTTGAGGGCATCCACCTGTTCATTGATCTCGTCGCGGGTACGTGCGACCGTCGGGAACGAGACCAGCTCCAGCGGGAGCTCCCCTAGGATCTGTGCCGCCTTCTCATGGCGAGGCACGGTCAGTCCCTCGAATACTTTCGCCCACTCGGGGCCTCTGTGGTCACCGAAGGTGATCAGTCCTGCTTTCGGGTATCTCATACTCATTCGCCTTCTTTCATCTGCTGCAGCAGTGCATAGTCTTCGTCGGTAACGGTCTTGTAGCCCGGGTTCGGGAAGGCCTGGAAGCCTCGTCCCCCGTCGTTGTAGATCGTCTGTCCCATGATGAAGTCGGAATCCTCGCATGCGAGGAAGACTGCCAGTCTCCCGCACTCCTTCGGGGTCCCGATCCGTCCCATCGGTGTCCGGGAGAGGATCGTGTCCATCAGCTGCTTGTCCGACCCGACCCGCCTCATGAGCTCGGTCTCGATCGGTCCCGGGGCAAGTGCGTTCACCTTGATCCCGTAGGGGACCAGGTCCACCGCCTGTACCTTCGTCAGCTGCTGTACCCCGCCCTTGCTCGTGGTGTAGACCATCTGGCTGTTGAGCGCCAGGTAGGCGTTGACCGAGGACATGTTGATGATCGCCCCGCCGGTCCCCTGCTTCACCATCTCGCGTGCCGCATACTGGTCCCCGAAGAACATCCCCCGCAGGTTCACGTCCATGATGCGGTCGTACTGCTCGGGGGTGATCTCCAGGTAGGGTGTCTTCTGCGAGTCGTTGATCCCCGCATTGGAGACGTAGATGTCGACACGGCCGAACCGTTCCACGGTCTTGTCTATGATGTTCTGCAGGCTCTCCAGGTTCCCCACGTCGCAGGGAACATACATCGCCTCGCCGCCGAGGGCGAGGAGCTCTGCGAGCCCCTCCTCTCCGGTCTCGGGGTTGCGCCCGCCGATCACGACAGACGCCCCCTCCTTCGCGAACTCGATAGCGATCCCCAGCCCGATACCCTTGGTACCGCCGGTGATCACCGCTACTTTGTCCTTCAGTCTCATTTCTTCAGCTGTCCTTTCTCGTCGTGATCTTTGTCATATACGATGTCAGCAGATGTCGCATAGCCGCCCGGGTTCCTGAAGCCAAGGGGGTTGATCCCGATGGGGAACTTCGTCTTGATCTCCTCGATGAGTTCAGCATAGTAGCCGACGACCCGCTCGACACAGGCCTCGCCCTTCTCGAGGGTAGCCTTAGTTGGGTCACCGATGACACCGTTTTCCAGGTCATCTTTCTCGGGAAGCGCGAAGGTTCCCTCGAAGTGGTAGAGCATACCGGGTCCACATACCTGTCCCGGGGCGATCTTCCATTTGGAGTCGATCAGCGGGGTACCGCCGCCTGC
Source organism: Spirochaetia bacterium (assembly GCA_963677595.1). Lineage (GTDB taxonomy): Bacteria > Spirochaetota > Spirochaetia > CAKZLE01 > CAKZLE01 > CAKZLE01. The sequence goes on along the minus strand of OY782041.1, from coordinate 2,747,410 downwards.
CTCGGCGAGGTCCATCTGGATCCACTGGGGATAGAGGTAGAGCCCGACCGAGGTCTCTGCCTCGTCAGCATGCCACATATAGTCCTCGAGGACGTTCTTGTCGTCACGGAGGAAGTCATACCAGGTAGAGGAGATGGTGAAGAGTCCCTCGATCCCGAGCTTGTGGGTGGCGACGATCACCGATGAGACCTGGCCGTGAGCAGAGATGATGATGAACTTGTTATAGCCGGCAACGGAAGCACCCCTGATGATATCCATGATCAGCCCGATATGGGTCTCATAGGTCAGTGGGATGGTTCCCTGCATGCCCCAGTGGTGGTGGGGATGGGAGCCGTACATCGGGCAGGGAAGGACCATCGCACCGGTAGCCTCGCCGACCTTCTCCGCGATGCCGATGGCGTTGTAGGTATCCATCCCGGTCGGTGCATGGGCAGCATGCTGCTCGATCGCCCCAAGCGGGAGGATCGCCACGTCACATACCTCTTTCGCGTAGTTGACGACTACATGGGCGCTGTTCTCCTGGAACCATACGGAATCTCTCTTGTTCAGCTTGAACTCTGTCTGTTTCTTCATCTCTATACTCCTGCAATCTTTGAATTATTGGTTATCTGCTGTCAGTCCTGAAGAGATTCCGAGTCTCTCGTCCAGGGCTGCAAGGTCCTTCATCAACTGGGGCGGGACCGGGATCCCTTCCGTCTTTCGCTTGTTCTCGAGCATGTACTCGATCTCCCCGGGAATGATCTGCGTCGCCTCGGGGTCTGCCATCGGGGTCGCCTTGATCATGCCGACCCACTTCTCCATGCTCGCCTCGTACTCCTCGCGACTCTGGAACATGGTCGGGTCGATCGCACACACAAGGTGTGAGGTGAGCGATGGCTCATCGGCGTCCTTGTACATGCTCTTGATATCCTGGAGGAAGGGGCCGCCGCTCATGACGCCGGTGACGATGTCGATGAAGAAGGAGAGCCCGAGTCCCTTATGCATCCCGGTAGGGAGCAGGATACCGGCGAACCCGGCGAAGGGGTCGTCGGTCGGGTTCCCGTCCTTGTCGATCGCCCAGGTCGTGGGGATCTTCTCGCCCTTCTTCTGCGCCAGCAGGATCTTCCCCCCTGATACGGCACTCATCGAGATATCGAGGGAGAACGGGTACGGCTGCCCGATCGGGGCAGCGAGCGCCAGCGGGTTGTTCCCGGTGACCGGGGCCTTCCCCCCAGGCATCCCGATGTTGGGCCTCACGTTAGTCGTCGCGATCCCGAGCATCCCCTTCTCTGCCGCCATCCGGGTAAAGAGGGAGGCAGCCCCGAAGTGGTTGCTGTTCTTCACGAGGACGATCCCGATCCCGAACTTCTCCGCTTTCTCCATCGCGGCCTCCATAGCCTTCGTCCCAACGACATAGCCCATGCCGGCATCACCGTCCATCAGGGAGAAGGGCCCGTCAGCCTTCGCGACAAGCTTTACATCAGGCTCAGGGTTGACGGCCTTCTTCAGGAGCCGTTCGATGTAATCGGGGGTACGGAGCACCCCATGGGAATCGACTCCCCAGAGATTGGTCTTCACCGTGCAGTCCGCACAGACAGCGGCATCCGCTGTCGGCACCCCTGCAGCCTCATAGAGCCGGGTCAGGTATTCGTTCAGGTCGGTATATGATACGGTCGGCTGTTCCATGGTCACCTCTATTGTTGTCGAGTCAGGTGATTCACCTCTGACTCAGAATGATTACGTAGTCTTATTATACATACCTCCCTGTTACTTGTCCATATTTTTCTTGATGAAATTACCAGCTTCCTGTGAACCACCAGGAAAAAGCGCGGTGAAATATATATTACTTATTATAATATAGGCATTTAGAAGATTCCTCTTATTTCGGACAAACACTTGGGACAAGCCTGCACATACCGATTCCCGGCCTATCGTCCCCGAAGCGAGAAAACCTGTCATATGATGCACGGTCACCTTCGCATGGCTGCGAAGAACATTGTTACTAGTTATTATACAATAAGTTGCAGAGTATTGTCATACTTACTTTCATCTGAATACGATTTCAGATACGTAGTCATATCGTATAGGAGACAGGCTGCATCCTCCCCGGAGTCTCCGAAGGATGCAGCCTCCCGATCAGAGGAGCGGGGCTATTGCCTTTACCACATCGTTACCGATCGAGGTCTCATAGAAGGTGGTGAAGAACCGTTCTGCAAACTCCTGCTGCACCTCGCGGGACTCCATGGCTTCCTGCAGCCCGTAATAGAGTTCCCGTTCATAGACTGAGGCTGCAAGGCAGCCGTCAGCTCCCTCCCCCATCGGGGCATAGGCATACTGGTAGGTCAGGTTACCGTCACCGTAGGGATCGAACTCGAGCACATCGAAGAGCAGGAAATCATGGCCGGTGATCCGGCTGAAGGATTCGAGCCCCTCGAGGGTGCTGTAGGAAGTCGGGTCGAGCCGCTCGCCCACCAGCGGGTCCGCACCGGTCTCGAACCCCCAGGACGGGAGGTCGAGCCCATCAGTCCGGGTTAGATGGTAAGCCAGCGTCGGGCTGCTCATTCCCACCGGAGCGGCCTGCACGATAAGCTCACGGGGAGCACTCATACCGCCCAGCTGAAGGACTGCCTGCCTGGTAGTGCCGTGGATACCCGAGAGCACGATATCACCTGACTGCCTTCGAGCTGATACGATCGTGGTATCACTGATGACCGAGTCATCGGACAGGTCGATGAGCACGAGGCGAACGTCTGAAGAGCCTTCAGCCTCCAGCCATGCCGTATCCCTGGTCCAGGGGACTGAAGCCAGGGGCTCGCTCGCCGTCTTGAGGCCTGATGAGTAGGTGGTATCAAGCTCGATATGGAGCATCACGTCAGCTCCGTGCCCCCTGGCCCAGTCCTTTGCATGGTGGTCATCATCCACCGGGGCTGCATACCGCTGCGGGACGCGTACCGCCTCGACGAACTCCAGCCGGTCAAGGAGGTCCTCGATATGGGCAACGACCCGGATCCCATTGAGCCTGAAGTTCGCGTCAGGTCCGGTGAACACCAGGACCCGGAGGGTTGCCTGTTCAACTGCCCGCTCGTAGAGGTAGGTGAATTCATCCTCCAGCCCCGGGTCCAGGCCGAAAGCCTTCCCGATCAGGGGGACGGCTTTCCGGGCTCCTTCTCGTGTCTCCGTATAGAGGCAGCTGACCCTGCATCGAGATACTGCCGTGCGATATCGGCTGCGGCCTCTTCCGCCTCCCGGTTCACCGCGTCAGGATCAGGGTCGAGGCGGTAGCCGCCGGCTTCCTGTACCAGGCCATGCAGGGCGGCAAGGTCCCGGTAGTACCCGAGGGCAGGTTCCCTCCCCTCCGGGGTCGCTTCCGCAAGGAGTGTCTCGATAGCTTCCCTCCACTGCCGGTTCGCCGTATCCCAGCCCTCCGTCAAGGCCAGCAGGGCTTCTACATCATCAGGATCCTCCTGCAGCGAGGTCAGCGCGAGCCTGACCGCTTCATGGTAGGAGCCCTCGGAGAGGGCCTGCTGTGCAAGCTGGGTCGAGGTGAGGCAGGAAGAGAACAGGAGGGTGAGTAACAGGGAAAGTATGATCGCAAGACGTTTCATGATATATCCTTTTACTTGGTATCATCATGCAGTATACAGGGCCTTCTACCTGTCTTCAAGGAGTTTTTTTTACATACTGTAACCTAGGGATCCTGGTACGTCCGCTGGAGGTTCATGCAGGATACTGACAAAAGGATCCCGGCTATACACCCAAAGACACAAGATGCCGCCCTCGCGGGCGGCAAATGAACAACGTTATCAAGGTATGTATACTATCCTGGGGATAACTACCCCTGGGATCAGAATCCTAATAGTGTCGGCAGCCCCATCGATATGACAGGGACGAAGGTGATGAACAGCAGGGCTATCACCATGGTTATGATGAATGGTATGATCGCCTTCGACACCTCCTCGAACGTGATGTCCATGATCTGGGTGGTCACGAAGAGGTTGGCTCCCAGCGGCGGGGTCACGAACCCGATAGCCAGGTTGATGACCATCATGACACCGAAGTGGACAGGGCTCATCCCGAAGCTCGTCACGATAGGAAGCAGGATGGGAGTCAGGATGATGACGGCTGCCAGGGTCTCCATGAAGGTTCCCACGAAGAGCAGCAGCAGGTTCAGCAGCAGCAGGATGACGATCTTACTCGAGGAGAACCCGACTATGGCATTTGCGATCACCTGCGGGATGCGTTCGAGGGCCAGGATCCTGCCGAAGCCTGCAGACGTCCCGATGATGACCAGGATGACAGAGGTCATCAGTGCTGATTTCAGCACGATATCACCGATATCCTTGAAGGATATCTCCTTATAGACGAACAAGGCGACGATGAACCCATAGACTACTGCCACGGCAGCAGCTTCAGTCGGGGTGAAGACGCCCCCATAGATCCCGCCGAGGATGATCACCGGCATCAGGATGGCCGGGATGCCCTCCTTGACTGATGCGAGTACCTCCTTGCCGCTATACCGCTTCGTAGAACCGGTATAACCGTTCTTCTTCGAGAAGATCAGCGTATAGATGATCAGGGAGATCCCTATGACGATCCCCGGTATGATCCCGGCGCTGAAGAGCGCTGTGATGGAGACACCTGCCGTGACACAATAGATGACCATCGTGATACTCGGGGGGATCATAGCCCCGATCGCACCGGAGGATGCGACCAGCCCTCCTGCGAACCCCTTGTTATACCCCTTCTTGAGCATCTCGGGTACCATGACCGATCCGATCGCGGCCACGGTGGCGGAACCCGTGCCTGATATAGCGGCAAAGAGCATGCAGGCGACTACGGTCACCAGCCCCAGGCCTCCCGTGAACCTGCCGAATGCGATATCTGCCAGCTTGAGCAGGCGTCGCGAGATACCTCCACGGCCCATGACCTCACCGGCCAGGATGAAGAAGGGGGCCGCCATCAGCGGAAAGGAGTCCATTGCGGTTGTCAGTCCCTGGGCCATGAACGTGAGATCCACCGTCCCGGTCGCAATGATCACCAGCATCACGGCCATACCAAGCGATATACCTATCGGCACACTTACTGCCGCAAAGAAGATGAAGCCCCCGAATAAAAGTGCTGTTGCCATACTACTCTCCTACTCTGCAGCGCCGGCTGCTTCAGCGACTGCCTCATCGACAGTCTCCGTACCGACCCCGGAACGTTCCCCGGGATTCTTCCTATGGATGAACTCCTCATACGGAGCGTTGATATGGGTTATCTTATGATACAGGTTCTGCAGGAGCCGTACGACGACCATTCCGTATCCGACCGGTACGGCACTGTAGATGATCCCCATCGGGATCCCCGTCACACCAGCGATCTGCCCCAACCTGCTGATCGTTCCAACAACGACACCTGATTTCACGGTTACCACTGTTGCAAAGATCATGAAGAAGATATCAGCAATGATCGTCAGGATCTTGCGGCCGCGGTCTGGCAGCATGTTCAGGACCACTTCCACCCTGATATGACGGTTCGTCCTGACCGCATATGATATCCCGAAATAGACCATGTAGATGAAGAGGTACCGTGCGATCTCTTCAGACCAGGAGATCGAGTTGAGCAGCACATACCGGAAGAAGACCTGGACCGCGATGATGATACTCATGCTGAACAGGGTCACGATCAGGAAAATTGCTTCGAAATAGTCATCCAACCAACGTAAAACTTTCATAATAACCAGCCTTGTGTTCGAAGAGGCTGTCTCCCGAAGAGACAGCCCCTACGCGATTTGGTCGCGTCCTAATACTTGTCGACTTCGGAGACGAAGAGGTCGAACATCTCCTTCCCGCTCTTCTCCTCTACCATACTGTAGATCGTGGACATCTTCTGCCTGAATTCCATCTTTGCCTCATTGGTAAGCTCACCGATCTCGGTCTTGCCGGAAGCAGCGATCGCATCAAGCGCCTTCTTCTCATTCTCCTGGGCGAATGCCCGCTGTTTGTCGATGGACTCGAGGACAGCCTCGTCAACCCACTTCTTCTCCTCAGCAGTCAGGCCCTCATAGAAGGATTTTCCCATCAGGATGACATAGGGGCTGTACTTATGACCGGTAAGGGTCATGTAGGGCTGTACTTCGTAGAACTTCATCGTCTGGATCGATTCCAGTGTCGATTCCTGGGCATCGAGCGCCTTCTGCTGAAGGGCGGTGAAGAGCTCTCCCCATGCCATCGGTGCAGGACCGGCCCCTACAGAGTTCCAGGCAGCGATCTGTACTGGGTTGTCAGGGACCCTGATCTTCAGCCCCTTCATATCTGCAGTCTCATTGACCGCATGCTTGCTGTTCGTCAGATGCCTGAATCCATTCTCCCAGTAGCCAAGCCCCTTGATCTCCTTTTCAGTAAGCCCGTCAAGCATCATCTGTCCTGCAGCACCATCAAGGACATTGTAGACATGCTCTCTATCCCTGAACATGAAATAGGTATCAAGGACATAGAACTCCTTGGCGAACGTCCCAAGGTTAGCTGCGGATACTGCAGTCATCGTCACATTCCCGAGCTGTACCCCTTCGGTCAACTCCCGGTCTCCACCTAACTGCCCACTGTCATATATCTCGACGGTGATCTTTCCGTTTGATTTCTTCTCGACAGCTTCCTTGAAATAGACGAATCCCTGGTGCAGGCCTGTTCCAACCGGCTGACCATGCCCAGCTCGTATGACTTTCACACCATCTTCCTGCTGCCCGCCGGCAAAGACTGACACAGAGACAAGTACCAGACAGATCATCAATGCAATTACTCGTAATCGTTTCACAATTCTCTCCTTTTTCCTTTTTTGATCTCTTATCCCGGCCACCAGGTGGACAGGGTAAAAACAACACATAGCTATATGACTACGTAATCTTCTATAGATAAACATATTCTACATAGTTAGAGACTATCTACTTTATATAGTATAATCTTTAACGTAATTATGAACCATATACATACTATTCTATTGATTTTCATAAGGTGATATACGTATCTGCATGACTACGTATTCTTTATTTCATGAATAGATTTTACACAGGGTTCGTTCGCCTGTCAATAAAAAGATGTATTTTTTGTCAGGATTTTTTATCCGGATTACCTGTGAGCCCCATTCGAGCTTAGAGAGAACACCCCTGCCTCATTTCCAGGCAGGGGCTCTTGCAGTAGTAGGGTCAGGCGAGTCTCGGGACGGTCACGCAGCCGTCAGGCATGAATACGAAGGAGGCATCTTTCCCCTTCTGCTCCAGTGCGGCATCGATCGCCTCCTGTATGGAGGGAAACTGCCTGATGAAGATGCTGCTCCACAGCTCATCAGTGAGGTCGCTCACGACCCAGATATCGGCCATGTTGATGACTTCCGCCATCTTCCCGGCCTTATGGTACCCGAGGCGATACTCTCCCTTGATCTTCTCAAGGACCTCTGCTGCGGTATCGCAGGAGGAGAGGAGGTCATAGAAGGCCTTCTCCCCCACCCCGTCGGCACAGGAGGAGACCAGGATCATGATGCCTCCCTCCTTGAGGGCAAGCTTCGCATTGTCCATCGCCTTCTGGGACTGGTAGAGGTCGATGTCCATCGGGGGTTTCGCCACGGTGAGGACGATGTCAGCCTTCGATTCCAAGTCCACGCAGAAGACCTCGTTCGCCTTGTCTATCGCGGCATAGAACGAGTCGGTGATGTCCCCCGCAGTGGCAGCATAGACCTTGTGGTGCTTGTTCATGACGGTCATGATCGCATAGATCTGCTTCTCCTCGAGGAGTTCGAGCACGTCGATCATATCCTCATGGACCGGGTTCCCCTCGAGGGCAAGGGCCTTGGCCCGTGGGTCGAGGGCATTCTTATGGTTCATCTCGATCGACCGGAATGCCGCCACCCCGGGCATGATCGCCTTCCTGCCCCCGGTATAGCCGGCGAAATAGTGGGGTTCGACCGACCCGATCGCGATGATCCGGTCCGACTCCATGACGGCCTTGTTCACGGCGAGTTCGGTCCCGTTCTTGCTGACCCCGAGGTAGACCATCTCCTCGTCCTTGCGGGCATCATGGGAGACCACGGTATCCTTCAGGGCCTCATAGGTCGGCCCAAGGATCCGCTTCATCTCCTTATCGGTCGCACCGCGGTGTACCCCGGTTGCGACCATGACGGTGACGTCCTTTCCCTCGAGCAGCGGCAGCAGCGACTCCATGACTGCACCGGTCGGTGTCGGCCTGGTCCCGTCGTTGACGATGATGAGGACCTTCTCCCCTTCTGCGAGGAACTCCTCGATGCTTCCAGCGCCTACAGGGTTCTTCATCGCCTCTGCCAGGACGGCCTGCTCATTATACTCCGGCACATCCTTCGGCTCGATACTCACGGTCTGCCCGGGCAGGGTGACTTCCACCATGCCCTGTCCGTACGGAATTGTCTGTTTCATACGATCTTCTCTCCTATTCGTATTACCGCCTAGGTCCTATCATGGCTTCGATACGGGTTCCGGTCAAGAGGCAGCCAAGATGTATGGGGAAAATCCTCATAGATGATAGTTGTTGCGTTCTGTTGCAGGTGGTTGTATAGTAAGGATACAGAGACAATCCAGACCGGGAGGTACGATATGGTATCAGATATCACGATCGCACAGCAGGCAGAGCTGAAGAAGATCACGGAGATCGCGGCTTCACTGGGTATCGAGCAGGATATCCACCCCTACGGGAGGTATATCGCGAAGGTGCCTACTTCCTTCTCGAAGGGGGACCGACACGGGCACCTCATCCTTATGACGGCCATGACGCCCACCCGCTACGGCGAGGGAAAGACGACTAATACGATCGGGCTTGCCCAGGCCCTGAAGAAGATCGGGTGTTCCTCCATAGCGGCGATCAGGGAACCGTCCCTCGGCCCCTGCATGGGGATCAAGGGAGGGGCTGCCGGCGGGGGCTACTCCCAGGTCCTCCCCATGGAGGAGATCAACCTCCACTTCACCGGTGATATCCACGCGGTGACGATCGCCCATAACCTCCTCTCGGCGATGATCGACAACCATATCCACCAGCGGAACGAGCCCCTGCTCCACCCTGCCAAGGTCATCTGGAATCGGGTCATCGACATGAACGACCGTTCCCTGCGCTCCATCACGGTAGGGTTGAGCGACCATGGGGAGAACGGTATCGCCCGGGTCGACGGCTTCACTATCACGGCAGCCTCCGAGATCATGGCCATCCTCTGCCTCGCCGAAGACATCACCGACCTCAAGGAGATGCTGGGGAGGATCACCATCGGGTATACCTATGAGGGGAAACCGGTCACGGCCGGGGAGATCGGAGCGGCAGGCGCCATGGCTGCCCTGCTGAAGCAGGCTATCGAGCCGAACCTCGTCCAGAGCATAGAGGGGGTGCCGGTCCTCATCCACGGGGGGCCCTTCGCCAACATCGCGCACGGTTCGAACTCGATCATCGCGACGAGAACAGCCCTCAACCTGGCAGACTACACCGTCACCGAAGCAGGTTTCGCATCGGAACTGGGAGCGGAGAAGTTCTTCAATATCACGAGCAGGGTCGGCGGGTTCACCCCTGCTGTCGCGGTCCTGGTCGTGACCCTGCGGGCCTACAGGATCCATGGGCTCGACAACATCCTCAAGCATGTGGGCAACATCAAGAAGCATGGCGTCAAACCGGTCGTCTCCATCAACCGGTTCCTCGACGACCCGGAGGAAGAACTCGCCCGGCTGAAGGAAAAACTCTCCGACGAGGGCGTCACCGCCCACATCACCGACTTCAGGGAGTCAGGGGGTGCCGGCGGAGTCGACCTTGCACGTACCGTGGTGGAACTCTGCGAGGAGAAAAACTGCTATCACCCGCTCTACGAGGAGGGTCAGCCAATCAGGGAGAAGATCGAGAAGGTCTGCCGGGAGATGTACGGGGCCGGCTCGGTGGTCTATGCCAAGGGCGTGATCACCACGATGAGGAAGCTCGAGAAGCAGGGATTCGGCTCCTACCCGATCTGCATGGCGAAGACCCAGTCCTCGCTGTCTGACAACCCAAAGCTCGAGGGATGCCCCAGGGACTTCCCGATCTCGGTCTCGAAGGTCGAGGCGAAGACCGGCGCGGGGTTCATCGTGGTCTATACGGGCGAGATCATGACCATGCCGGGGCTGCCCGCACGCCCCTCCGCCTGCGATATAGACATCGCAGGGGATGGTACGATCTCGGGGCTCTTCTAGCCATCGCTCTCTTACGGGGTGTTGACGGCAATCCTCATCCCGGTGTACAACCCATTGCGCAGATGATACACTATCTGGTGAACAAGACGTATGAACATGGAGTGTGTACATGGTAGAAGTGAAAGGACTGCATAAGTCCTTCCGGGCCAAGAAGCAGCGCAATGAGGTACTCAACGGTATCTCCTTCACCGCTGAACCCGGCAGGATATACGGGCTGCTCGGCCCGAACGGCGCAGGGAAGACCACGAGCCTCAGGCTCATCGCGACCCTGCTGAAGCCCGATTCAGGGACGATCACCGTTGACGGGCTCGATACGATCAGTGACAGCAGGGCTGTCCGCGACCGCATCGGGCTGCTTACCGGGGAGATGAAACTCTCAGGGAACCTCTCCTCGCGGGAATCGCTCAGGTTCTTCGGGGAACTCAACCACATGAAGCGGGAGCTCATCGATGAGCGAATCGTCTCTATCGCCGGGAGCCTCGGCATGGAGGAGTACCTCGACCGGCCGCTCGACAAGCTCTCCTCAGGCATGAAGCAGAAGACCTCGATCGCCGTCAGCATCATCCACGACCCGCAGGTCATCATCTTCGATGAGCCGACGAGCAACCTCGACATCCTCGCCACGAAGGTGGTCAACGACTTCCTCCTGGACTCCCGGGACGGGGGGAAGACCGTGATCCTCTCCACCCACATCCTCTCGGAGGCGGAGATGCTCTGTGATGATATCGGGATACTCCTCGAGGGAGATCTCGTGGTTAACGGGAAGAAGGCTGACATCCTCTCAGCACAGCCGTCGGGCAGGCTGGATGACCTCTTCTTCGACCTTGCACGGGAACGGGGGATCGTATCATGAAGCATAGACAAATAAAGCAAACCAAGCCAAGGAGCTCGATGTTCAGCGACGCCATGATCATCTACCGGAAGGAGCTGCGGAACGTCATCAAGGACAGGCGGACCCTCTTCGCGACCCTCATCCTCCCCCTGGTACTCATGCCGGCGATCTTCATCGGCATGAATGCCGTCATGAGCAGGCAGGAGGCCCAAGCCCAGGAGCAGGTCTACTCACTGGAGATCAGGAACAACGATGACCCCAGGCTTCAGGGAGAACTCTCAAAGCAGCTCAACTTCGAGCTGACACAGGCCCCTTCACCAGGGTCTCTGGTCATCGAGTTCCCCGAAGGCTACCGGGTCGGGGACGAAGCCGATGTCACGATCTACTATGATTCGACATCCCAAGCGTTATCCTTCGCATCAAGACAGATCATCTCTGCCCTCCAGGGGTATGATCAGGTACTAGCCAACCAGACCCTGCTCTCGGTCGGGCTCGACCTGGATTCGCTCTACACGATCAGGACCTTCAGGGTCGACACGGCACCGGAGGAGTCACAGGGCACTGAGTTCCTCGTCATGATGATCCCGTACCTGGTCATCATCTACACCTTCGCCGGTTCCATGAGCGTCGGGATCGACACCACAGCCGGGGAGAAGGAGCGCGGGAGTATTGCCATCATCCTGGTGAACCAGGTATCAAGGTCTTCCATCGCACTGGGGAAGGTCCTCTACGTCCTGAGCGCCGGGATCGCCTCGAGCCTCATGACCTTCGCAGGACTGCTCATCGCCTTCTCCACCACCGGGGGTATGTTCACTGACGGTACCGACTTCACCGGCTTCAGCATCCCGTCCCTGGTCACCCTCTTCTTCGCGCTCGCCTTCACCAGCATGCTCGCAGCATCGATCATCGTCCTACTCGGCTCACTGGCGAAGACAGCCAAGGAAGCCACGAGCTACGTGATGCCTATCTACATCATCGTGGTGCTCACGGGGGTCCTGACGATGAGTTTCGACCCGGCGACACAGCCGCTGCTCTTCCTCGTACCCTTCGTGAACTCGATATTCCTCATGAAGGGAGCGATCCTCGGGACCTCGACCATACTGCAGCTCCTGCTCACGGTCATCTCGCTCTCAGCAATGATCGGGGTGCTTATTACCGGGACTTCAAGGCTTTACAACTCGGAAAAGATACTGGAATCTGCGGTTAATTAGCATATTACCAGCTATTTCGCTCTAGGGAGAAGCGGTATTCTTGACACGCAAACCGCTTCTCTCTAAGATTTATGCATGTTAGTAAAAGAAATCAAAGAAATCGCAAAGACACTCAATGTGTCAGTGGGCAAGAAGAAGAAAACGGAACTGATCCGTGCAATTCAGGAAGCAGAAGGTAATGCTGCCTGCTTTGACAGCGGGATAACCAATTGCGGTCTTACAGACTGCCTCTGGTTCTCAGACTGTCAGAAGTAGCATACACCTGAAAAGGCTGCAGTGATTACCCCACTGCAGCCTTTTGCTTTTTATTAGCAGCAACTACACCTCATAGGTACTCGAGGAGACATCCCCGCCGGTCCCGGTCCAGTTAGTATGGTGGAACTCACCCCTCTTGCCGTCTACCCTCTCATAGGTATGCGCACCGAAGTAGTCCCGCTGCGCCTGCAGCAAGTTGGCAGGCAACCGTTCGGTCCGGTACCCATCGAAGAAGGTCAATGCCGAGGAGATAGCCGGCACGGGTATGGCTCGCTGCACCGCAAAGGAGACGACCCGCCTCCAGGCAGCCTCAGAGCGCTGGAGCAGCTCCTTGAAATAGCTGTCCATGAGCAAGCTGCTTAGCCCGGGGTCCTTCTCATAGGCATCCCGGATGTGCTCTAGGAAGACGCTTCGTATGATGCAGCCTTCACGCCACATGAGGGCTACCCCGCCGAAGTTGAGGTCCCAACCCTCCTGGGCGGCTGCCTCACGCATGAGCATGTAGCCCTGTGCATAGGAGATGATCTTGGAGGCAAGCAATGCCTGCCTGATGTCATCGATGAGGGCGGCCTTCTCTTCTTTCGTCAGCTTCGCGGCACCGCCATCCTGCTTCCCGTAGAAACGGGAGGCTGCCGTACGCTCCTCCTTCATCGCCGAGAGACATCGCGCATAAACCGCCTCGGAGATCAGGGAGACCGGGACACCGAGTTCCAGGGAGCTGATCCCCGTCCACTTGCCGGTCCCCTTCTGGCCTGCCGTATCAAGGATCTTCTCCACGAGCGGCCTGCCGTCAGTGTCCTTGAAGGCCATGATGTCGCGGGTAATCTCGATGAGGTAGCTGTCAAGCTCGCCGGTATTCCACTCGGAGAAGATATCGTGCAGCTCATCGTAGCCCAGGGAGAGCCCTTCATGCATCAGGTGGTATGCTTCGCCGATGAGCTGGATGTCGCCGTACTCGATCCCGTTATGGACCATCTTCACATAATGGCCGGCACCACCCTCGCCGACCCAGTCGCAGCAGGCCTCGCCGGTATCGGTCTTCGCGGCGATCCCCTGGAAGATCTCCTTCACCAGAGGCCATGCCTCGGCGTTACCCCCCGGCATGATCGAAGGGCCTCGCCTCGCCCCCTCTTCGCCTCCGGAGATACCGGAGCCGATGAAGAGGATACCCTTCTCAGCCAGGGTTGCGACCCGCCGTTCGGTATCGCCGAACTGGGAGTTCCCCCCATCGATGATGATATCACCGGGTTCGAGGTAGGGAATTAGTTGTTCTATGAAGAGGTCAACGACCTTGCCGGCCTTGACCATGAGCATGACCTTTCTCGGCCGCCCCAGCGTACTGATGAACTCCTCGACCGAATGGGTGGCGATGATCGTCTCCCGGCCGGCGGCGGCAGTCGCCTTGAACTCATCAACCTTCGAGGTCGTCCGGTTGTACACGGCGACGGTGTAGCCGTGATCATTCATGTTCAACACCAGGTTCTGTCCCATGACAGCCAGTCCGATCAATCCGATATCTGCGTTCTGTGCCATTAATCTGTCCCCTCTTCATAGTCTATCTATTCAATATACCAAAGGGAACGTACGGGGTAAAGCGTTGTTTTTTAACTGACCCGGGAAACGAGACGTTCGATCATCCGGGATAGGATCTTTGCAGTCTCCTGGTCGGGTAATTCACCGAGGAGGGCTAAAGCACGGTTCAGGTACTTCTCTGAGAGAGATTCTGCTGAAGCCAGTGCCCCGGAGTCAAGGATCCGGTTGATGATGAGCCCTACCTTCCGCTTGGAGAACTTCCGCTTTCCCTGCAGCAGGCGCTGCAGGGAACCGGTCTCATCCCGTTCGAGCGCATAGATCAGCGGCAGGGTGGCGACTCCCGATGTGATATCCTTGCCTACGGGTTTCCCCATGGAGGCCTTCGTCCCCTTCAGGTCAAGGATGTCGTCGCGTATCTGGAATGCCATGCCGAGACAGTAACCGAACTCATGCATCCTCCGCTGGACCAGGGGCTCAGCATCGCTGATGAACGCACCGGAGAAGGCACTGAGGGCAAAGAGGGTCGCTGTCTTCCCGGCGATCCTGCGAAGGTAATGCGTCGGGCTGATGAAGAAGTCCCACTCCTCGCTGTCCTGGTCGATCTCGCTGGTGCACAGCCTGCCGATCGCATGGGACATGACGGCAGGCTCTAGGGTCCGCCCCTTGTCCGTCAGCAGGGAAATCGCCCGCACGAGGAGGTAGTCCCCGGCAACGACGGCACGTCGTACCCCAAGCTGCTTCTGGAGCGACGGGATTCCCCTCCTCATGTCGGCATCATCGATGATGTCGTCATGGACGAGGGAGGCCAGGTGGATCATCTCAAGGAGGGCCGCCTGCCTGACGGCCCTGGATTCATCCTGATCATTTCCGAGCCGGGACCCGATCATGACTAGGGCAGGCCTGAGCATCTTGCCCTGGGATTCCACCATGGACCGGAGATATGATGAGATATAATCATTTGCGTCCTGGATGAGCTCCAGGATCAGGTCGGTGACCTGCTGAAGCTGCCCTTCAAGGGCAGCCTCCTCTTCCCAGAATGGTATCACGTCGTACCCCGGGCTAGTCCATGATCCTGGATCGCATCTCTTTCTGCTTGCGTGTGAACTGGGGTTCATCCATGAAGAGATGGGTCCGTTTAGCCAGCCAGGTCTTGTTCCACTGCTTCTTCAGCCACGGCATCACCCAGTAGTCGAGACCGAACGACCGGCCTGCACCACCCATCATCACCACGGCCACAGCCATGTACCAGAGGATCTCCTTGCTTGCCATGGCACCCATGATGAGCATGATCGAGAGCCCGATGGAGGCGACTGCCGCAGGGAAGGTGAAGAGCCCGCCGATGAAGCAGAGGCCGAGGCCGACCTCACCGAGTACGATGAGTATCTGGAAGAAATAGGGAGCTGCCGCAACGAAGGTATCAGAGACCCAGGTATAGAGGGCAGTCGGTTCACTGATCAACGGCGGGGCGAACTGCTGTACAGCCTCGACCGCCTGCTCAGCGACCTGCTCAGCCTCCTCACTGGCAGCACTGCCTGCATCAGCAGCAGCCTGTACCCAGTAGACATGGGAACCGGTCGCGTCGGTCAGCCAGCCCTCGATGATCTTCTTCACCCCTTCGATGAACCACATGACCCCGAGGAAGATCCTCAGGAAGGTGGTCCAGTAGGCAGGCACCTTGTTTGCTGCCAGCCCGCCGATGAACGAGCGGTTGTTCTTGATATCGAAGATCTCATGCTTGAGGTAGGTCCACCAGCCGTTGAGGCCGGCGATGCTGTTGAGGTAGATGACGTTGACCACATGCTTGATGCCCATGGCGAAGAGCCCGGACATCGACATGTTCATGTTGTGGGAGACGCCGTACCGGCCGCCGATCGAGACCATGTGGCCATGGAACCGTGACTTGAACGGCTTCGGCTCCTTGTACGCGATCCCGAGTTCCTCGCAGATGTTGGCAGTCATGGCATGGGCTGCGGTAGCACCGGTCTGCTCGGCTGCCTCGACGATCTGGGGAAGCGGGGACCCGTTCTCCAGGTACCAGCACCCGTCCCCGGCGATGAAGACGTTCTTGTGGTCCGGGCAGCCCATGAACTCGTTGACCTGCTTCCGGCCGACCTTCCCGTCCGTGAGCGGGAGCCGTTCACAGAACCGGTTACCCCGGACGCCGCAGGTCCAGATGAGGGTCTTCGTCTTGATATATTCGCCGCTCTTCAGCTTGAAGCCGTCATCATCAGCCTCGACGATCAGGGAGTTGACCATGATGTCGACACCCTTCTTCTTCATGTACTTCTCGGCCTTCTTCCTTGGCTTGTCAGGGAGGACGTTGAGGATCTTGCCGAGTCCCTCGATGTTCATCAGGGTGATCTCGGAATGATCCACTTCATACTCGTCGCAGAGGATCGGGAGCCATTCGATGAGCTCCCCGACCATCTCGACACCGGTGAATCCCGCACCGGCGACGACGAAGGTCATCAGTTCCTTCCTCTTCTCGGGGTCCTTCTCATCAGAGGCGGCCTCTACAGTCGCCCTGACATGCTCCCTGATGGCGATGGCGTCATCAAGGCTCCAGAGCATCAGGGCATGTTCCCTGATCCCCGGGACCCCGAAGTCAGCGGCCTCGGCACCGGTAGAGATCAGCAGCTGGTCGAAGTCATAGGTTGCATGGGCTGAGATCAGCTTACGGTTATCGAAATCGATCTCATCGATCTCATCCTTGATCACCTTCACGTCCCTTCCTGCGAAGATCCTCTTGTAGGAGACCTTCACGGACTCCTCCTCCACCCTGCCGCCGGCAACCTCGTGAAGCTCGGTCATCAGCGTATGGTACTCATTCTTGTCGATAAGAACGATCTCAGTCTGATCCTTCAGACCCTTAAGCGTCTTCAGGAGTATCTTTACGGCATGCACACCGGCATAACCGCCACCCAGGACTACAACTCTCTTTTTGTTCATATTAAAACCCCGATCCAGTATATAAATTTAACATCTTGCACATGTACCGATAAATCGTACATAATACCTTACCATTCAAGAAGAGTATAACGTATGAAAAATAGAGTGTCGATAATTATTTCTCTAATCATTAGTTTTTTTGTAATTTTTTTTAGTATCTCCTGCACACGGCAGGCTGAATCTACCCCGACTTCAGCAGCACCTGAATCAGAGAGTGAACTGCTGCTCGGGACCTCCTGCAGGATCACGATCTACTCCGACCATGAGGAGGCTGACTTCACGGCCGCCTTCGACAGGATCAGGGAGATCGAGCAGCTCATGAGCAGGAGTATCGCCGACAGCGAGATCTCCCTGATCAATGAGCGGGCCGGGTCCGGCATCTACACCAAACTCAGCGAAGACACCCTGCAGGTGCTCAAAGAGGCCCTCCTGATCGCCGAGGTGAGTGATGGAGCCTTCGACCCTACCATAGGGCCGCTCGTCAGTGCCTGGGGGATCGGCAGCGATGATGCCAGGATTCCGGGAGCGCAGGAGATCACTGACCTCCTCGCCTACGTTGACTACCGGGAGGTCGAGATCGATGAGGCCTCCGGTTCCGTGCTCCTGCCGAGGGCGGGGATGGCCCTCGACCTTGGGGCGATCGCCAAGGGGTATGCCGCGGATGCGGTCCGTGAGGTCCTGCTCGACCGCGGGATCGGGACTGCCATCGTCAACCTGGGAGGGAACGTCCTCACCGTCGGGACCAAGCCTGACGGGTCACGATGGAAGATCGGGATCCAGGACCCCCTCTCCGATCGGGGGGAGTACCTGGCGATCGCTGCCATGACCGAACACGCGGTGGTCACCTCCGGTGTCTATGAACGGTATTTCATCGTCGACGATGTCCGCTACCACCATATTCTCGATACCTCGACAGGCTACCCCGTGGAATCGGGACTGCTCGGTGTCTCCATCATCACGGAAGACTCCTTCCTCGCTGATGCCCTCTCCACGGCGGCGTTCTCGCTCGGGATCGAACGGGGCATGGAGCTTGTGGATTCATACGAAGGTACAGAGGCAGTGTTCGTCACGACAGACAAGGAGCTCCTGATGAGTGCCGGCATGACCGGAGGGGATATAACCCTGACCCTCCAGGATGATTCCTACACCTTCCGCTAGAGCACGAACCCCGCAACCAGGACTCCCCAGCTGATCACCACGAAAGACCACTGCCAGCCGACAGCAGGCTCTTTGCCTCTCCCCGTTCCCGCCTCACTCGCATACTCAGCGCCCTCGACAGTGAAGAGCAGCGTATCGATCCTACCCAGGAGGTTCCCCTGGGCTTTCCGATCCCATGACTCGGTGATCCGCTCGAAGTAGAAAAGCTGCAGGGAGATGAGCGCACCGAGCCTCCCGGGGATACGCGGCCTGTTCGAGACCATGAACTGGGAGATGTAGATCAATCCTATCAGGGTCAGGGCCTTCTTCAGTCCCAGCTCCAGGGCCCCGAGGGTGATCGGGAAGCCGAGGATCTCTGTCAGGATGATCCCGTTCTTCTGCAGCAGGTTTGCTGCGGTGACGGAGATGATCACCAGGAGGTTTGGCAGGAGGCGGAACCGCCTGCCGTGGGTCACGGCAAGGATGACCGCACATACGGTGATGATCAGGGTTCCCGGGAGCCGCTGCTGGAGCAGGAATGCCGGGAGGGCAAGGAGCCCGATGAGGACCCTACGGTCATAGGAGAAGCCGCCCGGGGCGGCCGGGTCATAGCGGTCATCCGGTTCACTGCCGTTCAGCAGTTTCCCGGCGAACCAGGCTGATTGCGTAGAGAATCGCATGACGAAGAGCCCCAACACGATGGAGGTGACCAACCCCATGATCAGGAACGGCGGGGCGATGATCCAGACCGAGGGCCCGAACATGATATAGCGGGAGAGCAGGAGCTGGACGAGGTTGCTCGTCAAGGCACCGGCCATACTGATCCCCAGGTAGGAGACGAACCTGCCGAGCCGGCGGTAGAGGAGGAACATCACGAGGCTGCTCGAGACCGACCCGCAGAGGGAGAAGAGGAAGATATAGGAGAATAACGTCCCGTTCACCAGGGCCTGCCCGAGGATCTTCATCAGCACGAGCAGGAAGAACCCCGCGGGGTCGAGCAGCGGGAGGGCGAGCATGATCGGGACGTTCGCCAGCCCGAGGCGCATGAAGGGGATCGGTTTCGGGATCATGTACTCGATCGTCGAGAGGAAGAGTGCCAGTGCCCCGAGCTGTGCGATCAGCCCAACGGGGAGTGCCCTCTTCCCATGCAGCTCAGAAGACAACATCATCTACTTCCTTCGAGGTCTCCTCGACCCCCTCTATGGTGATGAAGACATGGTTCGGGAGACAGATGATCCACTCCCCGGTCCGGGAGATCTCCCCTGCGGCTACGCAGATCTTCTGCGTGCAGGGAGAGTCATCGACATGGACGTGCCCGTCCTCGATCGTGACATAGGTGGTACCGATCGGCCCGGAGATCTCGAGGTGCTGGTCAGCAGCGAGGGAATAGACGAAATTGTCATCATCGACCTGTATATGGAGTTCGGGACTCCCGCCTGACCGTGACCAGGACTCGATCCCAATGAGTAAGATGACAGCCAATGACAGGATACCGATTATGATATCCCCGATCCGTACTCGTCTCATGAGATGAAGATACCAGCAAAGGTGCGTTATGTCAAAGTGCTACTTGCTATCGATAAATAAATAGCTTATTATATTGCTAAGTTAAAAGAAGAATCTGTAAGGAGAGTGTGTTATGAGATTTTTTCTACAAAAAGGATTGGTACTCTTGCTGTGCCTGTCTCTTGTATTGGTATTCGTAGGCTGCGCGAAAGAGGAAGCAGCACCTGCACCGGCAGCAGCTCCCGCACCTGCGGCAGAACCTGCTCCGAAGGCTGAAGCAGCCGCCGCATATGCTGACGGTATCTACTTTGCCCAGGAAGACGGCTTCGGAAGTACCGGTTGGAAGTATATGGCAACCATCACCGTCGACGGTGGCAAGATCGTCTCCGCTGACTGGAACGGCGCCAACGTCAACGGCGGGGAAGACAAGAAGAGTGTCTCATCCAAGGGACGGTACAACATGGTCGCTTTCGGCGGGGCACAGGCAGAATGGCATGAGCAGGCTGAACGTGCTGAGGCATACCTCGTCGAGACCCAGGATCCCGCAGCCATCACCTACACCGATGCTGAAGGGCATACTGACGCTATTTCGGGGGTCTCGATCCATGTAGCTGAATTCTTCAACCTCGCTGAGGAAGCCATGGCAGCCGGTCCTGCAGGGCGGGGACCCTATACAGACGGCCATTTCCATGCTGAGCAGCCTGAGTTCTCAGGTTCGGGCTGGAAATATGCAGTTGACCTCACTGTCGTGAACGGCAACATCGTGGCAGCCAGCTGGAACGGTGCAAGCACTGACGGCGGTACCCTGAAGAAAGTCAGGTCTGAAAGCGGGGCATACGGTATGGTCGCCTACGGCGACGCCCAGGCTGAGTGGCATGAACAGGCTGCCGCTGCTGAAGCCTATCTGCTTGAGACCCAGGATCCTGCAGCTATCACCTATAGCGATGACGAAGGCCATACTGATGCTATCGCCGGTGTCTCCATCCATGTGACCGAGTTCTTCGAACTCGCCGCCGAGGCCCTTGCGTCAGCTCCTGTCGTCACAGGTCCCTATGCAGACGGTACCTACCATGCAGAGGGCGAGATGGGCGATAACGGATGGAAGGACGTCGTGGACCTGTCAGTTCTCGACGGGAGGATCTTCTCAGTGAGCTGGAACCCCCTTGATGCAGACGGCAACGACAAGAAGACCTACTCCGCTGAAGGAAATTATGGGATGGTCGCTCACGGCGGAGCCATAGCTGAATGGCATGAACAGGCTGTTGCCGCTGAAGCTTACCTGATCCAGATCCAGGACCCGTCAGCTGTGGTTTACTCAGATGACGAAGGTCATGTCGATGAGATCGCCGGAGCATCGATCCATGTGAATTCCCTCTTTGAGCTTGCTGCCGAGGCACTGGCTGCAGGACCTGTGGAGGCCGAATAAGCGAGTGAACCGGCATCTGATGCTGGATACTCCTAAAAACCTATGATGTAAAGGACTACCTGGGAACGGGTAGTCCTTTCATTCCTCCGTTAAATGGAATATAACTATAGTTATGGCATATAAAGATCTGCTATCATTCATACAGGTGCTGGAAGAATCAAGCCAGCTCAAACGGATCACCCATCCCGTGGATCCCTACCTCGAGATCACCGAGATCACTGACCGGGTAAGCAAGAAGGATGGCCCTGCGCTGCTCTTCGAGCAGGTGCAGGGATCCAAGTTCCCGGTACTTATGAACGCGATGGGCTCGTATGAGCGTATGGCGCTCGCCCTCGAGGCTGAGTCACTCGACGCGAAGGCCGACGAGATCGGGGAACTCATCGAGTTCGCCTTCTCCCAGGCCCGGTCCATCGACCTGACTGCGATCATCCCGAAACTCAAGTATGTGAGGCTCTTCTTCCCGAAGACGGTGAAGAAGGCCCCCTGCCAGCAGGTGATCGAGCAGGAGCCGGATCTCTTCACCCTGCCGATCCTGACCTGCTGGCCCGGTGACGGCGGCCCGTTCATCACCCTGCCTGCCGTCTTCACCAAAGACCCCGATACCGGTTCCTCGAACATGGGCATGTACCGGATGCAGCGGTTCTCAAAGGATACGACGGGCATGCACTGGCATATCCACAAAGACGGGTCGAGTATCTTCGAGAAATACCGGTCACGGGGCGAGAAGATGCCGGTTTCTGTGGCGATAGGCTGTGACCCGTCGATCACCTATGCGGCGACTGCCCCCCTGCCCCCCGGCATCAACGAGATCCTCTTTGCCGGTTTCCTCAGGGGAGCCCCGGTCGAGATGGTGAAGTGCATCACCAACGACCTCAAGGTCCCAGCCCATGCGGAGTTCGTCCTTGAGGGCTATGTCGACCCGGCTGAACCCTTCAGGACAGAAGGCCCCTTCGGGGACCATACCGGCTACTACTCCCTCCAGGATGAATACCCGGTCTTCCATGTGACCTGCATCACCCGGAAGGAGCAGCCGGTCTACCATGCCACCATCGTCGGGAAGCCCCCGATGGAGGACTGCTATATGGCCAAGGCGACCGAGCGGCTCTTCCTGCCGCTCCTCAGACAGCTCATACCCGAGATCGTCGATATGGAACTACCCCTCGAAGGGGTCTTCCATAACTGCGCTATCGTGTCGATACACAAACGCTACCCCGGGCAGGTACGGAAGGTCCTGCACAGCATCTGGGGGCTCGGCCAGATGATGTACACGAAGATGATCATCATCGTCGACAGCTCCGTCGATGTGCATGACCTGTCGACGGTCATGTGGAAGGTCTTCAACAACATCGACGGGAAGCGGGACCTCATCTTCTCCGACGGTCCCCTCGACGCCCTCGACCATGCCTCCCCGACGCCCCTCTACGGCACCCGGATCGGGATCGATGCCACGAAGAAGGGGCCGATGGACGGGCATACCCGACCCTGGCCCGATGATATCACGATGAGTGAGGACGTACGGGAGAGAGTCGATGCGATCTGGGAGGATCTCGGCCTGTGAACCGGGAAGGGATCGGTATCGGACGGAAGCTCGCCTTCATCTCGGAGGCGGTCATGATCGAGCATACGCTCTTCTCCCTCCCCTTTGCCCTGGCGGCCATGCTCCTGGAAACACAGGGGAAGGTCCCCTTCGGGAAACTGCTCTGGATCCTGCTGGCAGTCACCGCCGGCCGGAACGGGGCGAATGCCCTCAACCGGGTAGTCGACCGCAAGATCGATGCGAGGAACCCGAGGACTGCAGCCCGGCACCTGGTCTCAGGACTGCTCAAGCAGAAGGACCTCGCCCTCTTCATCCTCTTCTGTACGCTGGTCCTGCTCTTCTCAGCCTACATGCTCAACCCCCTCTGCCTGCTCCTCACACCGGTCGCGGCAGGGATGATCATCCTCTACTCCTACAGCAAGCGGTTCACCTGGCTCTCGCACTTCATCCTCGGCGCCTGCGTGGCGATCGCGCCGATGGGTACGCTGATCGCCCTGACGGGGTCGATCGAACTGCGGTTCTTCCCCATCGCCGCTGCTGTGACGCTCTGGGTCGCGGGCTTCGACATCATCTATGCCTGTCTCGATATCGAGTTCGACCGCAGGGAGGGACTGCACTCCGTACCGGCCCGTTTCGGGGCGCATGGCGCGCTGGTCATCTCCACCCTCGCCCATGCTGCGGCCCTTGTCTGCCTGGCAGCGATCGCCTGGTTCTACCCGGTGAGCTGGATCTTCTACACCGGGCTCGTCCCCATCACGGCCTTGATCACCTATGAGCACCTCATCGTCGCCCCGAAGAACCTCACGCAGGTGAAGCGGGCCTCCTATCATATAAACGAGATCGTCAGCGTCCTCTTCCTCATCATCATCGTCCTGGAGGTCTACCTGTGAGAGGTGACGCACCTATGATCATCGAGGCATCCACATACTACAGGCGACAGCACGAGCTGCATCCCTGTTTCAAATATACCAAGAGAAATGAGTTAATGGAGTAATTATGAGAATACGTAGTGTAATGAGAATCATCGGGATCATACTGATCCTCTCCGCAGCGACTGCTGCCCTTACCGCGGGAGGTGTTACGGAGACCTCCCTCGAACCGATCAGGCTCGGGGTACTCCCCGATGCCGATTCCCTTCCCTTCCTCGTGGCTGAGTATGAGTCGCTCTTCGAGACCAATGGGGCTGAAGTGGAGCTTGTCTCCTTCCACAGTCCGGTGGAACGGGATGCAGCCTTCCAGGCCGGGGAGATAGACGGCTTCATCGGCGACACCCTGGCAGCCCTCTTCCTGGAGGAGGCCGGGATCGACATCACGATCACCTCTGACACGAAGGGCCGGTACGGTATCGCAGCCTCCCCGGACTCGAGTATCAGGGAGCCGAAGGACCTCATCGGTAAAACGAACGGGATCTCCTCGAACACGATCATCGAGTATGCCGTATATGCCCTGCTCGAGGACCAGGGGGTACCGACCGACGATCTGGGGCTCACCGCAGTACCGAAGATCCCCATCCGCATGGAGCTGCTGCTCCAGGGAGGCCTCGACGCAGCGACGCTGCCGGAGCCGCTCTACTCCCTCGTGATCGCTCGCGGTGCGAGACCGATCATCGACACGACGATCCTCCCGAGTGCTCCCGGCATCCTCATCTTCACAGCTGATGTGGTCCAGACGAAACGCGCCAACATGGAGGCCCTCTACAAAGCCTATGCGGAGGCTGCCTCCCGTATCGATGCCGATCCGGACGGCTACCGTGACTTCCTCATCGACCATGCAGGCTTCCCTGCACCGGTCAGGGATGCCTACGAGTTCGTCACCTACGGGACCCCCAGGCTCCCGGCAGACCTGGAGATCTCAGCAGTAGCTGACTGGATGGCTGGTAAGGGGCTGATCGGTCCCCGGTCAGACTTCTCGGACCTCTTCGACCCGGACTGGGACCTGGAGTTCCTGCAGCCGTGAAGCTGGACTCCCTGCAGTTCGCCTATCCTGGGGGAGATCCCATCTTCCAGGAGTTGAGCCATACCTTCGAGAGAGAGAAGGTTCATGGCATCATCGGGCCCTCCGGCTGCGGGAAGACCACCTTGCTCTATCTCATCAGCGAGCTCCTGAAGCCTGACTCGGGGTCTATCGAGATCCCCGGGTCGGCCGAGGAGGTCCGGACGGCGATCATCCTCCAGGATTACGGGCTCTTCCCGTGGAAACGCGTGGGTGAGAACATAGGCTTGGGACTGAAGATACAGGGCAGGGACCGGAAGACGATCCGACGCCTGACTGACGGGGTGATGGAGGAGCTCGGGATCTCGCACCTGAGAGATTCCTATCCCCAGGCGATCTCGGGAGGTGAACGGCAGCGGGTCGCGATCGCGCGGACGCTGGTGCTCAACCCCTCGATCCTGCTGATGGATGAGCCCTTCTCATCCCTCGATGCCATGAAGCGGGAGCAGATGCAGGAGCTGCTGCTCCGCATCCAGGAGGCGCACCATATGACGGTGCTGATGGTCACCCACAGCATCGAGGAGGCCGCCTTCCTCAGTGAGGAGGTCCATCTCATGGAGAAGGACCCCGAGAACGGGATCTCGTCCTTCACCCGCAGCTTCTCTCGTCTACCGGGAGCCCTCTCACGGACCGATGAGGCCTATTTTCAGCAGGTCCGGACGATCAGGTCCGCACTGAAGGGAGGTCTTGAGGCATGAAGGTACTTGCCCTGCTCATCCTGACAGTCATCTGGCACCTGGCATCTTTGCTGATCGCAAAGCCCTTCCTCCCGACCCCGATAGATGCCGTCATCAGGACTGCTGAGGAGTTCCTCCACGGGAGGCTCCTGGTCCATACGGCGATCTCGGCAGAGAGGATCATCTTCGCGATCGGAGCCGCCTCACTCCTGGCAGTCCCCGCCGCATTGGCAGCAGGGAGGAACCGGAGGGCCCACGCCCTCATCAGCCCCGCCGCGGGGGCGCTCTACCCGATCCCGAAGGTCGCGCTGCTGCCGGTGATCATGCTCTTCTTCGGACTGAACGACCTCTCGAAGGTCATCTTCATCACGATCGTCATCACCTTCCAGCTCTTCTTCGTGGTCAGGGATGCCGCCCATGCGATCGATGAGCGATACATCGACTCGATCAGGAGTCTCGGGGCGGGGAGATTCGAGATACTCCGGCATGTGATCATCCCGGCGATCCTGCCGAACCTCTTCACCGCGCTGCGTATCTCGACCGGGACCGCCGCAGCGGTCCTATTCCTGGCAGAGACCTTCGCCTCGGTCACCGGCCTGGGGTGGTACATCATGGATGGGTGGATACGGCTCGATTACCTGGACATGTATGCGGGCATCATATCATTGAGCCTGCTCGGATCCCTCCTCTTCGGCCTCTTCGCGCTGCTCGAGCGACGCCTCTGCAGCTGGAACCACCGGCCGTAAGAACTTCAGAGGAGTGCCGCGATCGCGGCCCTCATGCCCTCTTCCACATTAGTTCCCTCACTGACGAGCCGATTGAGCTCCTCGACGAAGTAGGAACCGATGACTGCGGTGACATCCATCTGTGCGAGGGTATGCACCTGCCCTGAGGACCTGATCCCGAAACCGCCCAGGACTGATACCCCCCTGCCGAGTACCTTCTTCAAGAACTGTAATGAATCTTCACTGAGTTCGGTCCTGCTGCCGGTGATCCCTGCACGCAGGGCGGAGTAGATATGCTTCGGACCTACTTCCAGGATCTCCTCCAGCCTTCGGGCGCTCGTGTTCGGCGCGATGACGGGAACGGCATCAAGGCCGAGCTCTGCAGCGATGGTGTAGAGTCCCTCATCCGAACCTACCGGGAGGTCGGGGATGATGCAGCCCGCAGCCCCTGCGGCCTGTACCTTCCCGAGGTACTCCCCCACCCCGATGTGGACGACCGGCGCCGCATAGGTCATGATGTAGACGGGGGTATCGACGGTCCGGGTGATCTCCCCGATGAGGTCGAACCCTCTCTTCAGCGTGAAGCCGCCCTCTAATGCATCCGTACATGCAGCCTGGATGACCGGACCGTCCGCGGTAGGGTCCGAGAAGGGAAACTGTATCTCCAGGTAGGCAGCCCCACCCCGGGAGAGCCCGAGGGCGACCTGCCTGGAGGTCTCAATATCGGGGTAGCCCGCGATAAGGTGTGACATGATCGATCGGTTCATCGTACGGCCTCCTGTTCAAGGAAAGAGATCCAGTTATCCTCATCGATCGCCCGGGCGGTGATGAAGATATCCTTGTCGCCGCGGCCGGACATGTTGACGATGATCGCCTTTCCGGGCGGGAGCTCCTTCGCGAGCTTCATGGCATAGGCCCCGGCATGCGCCGATTCCAGGGCGAAGCAGAGCCCCTCATGGCGGGCAAAGAACTTCACGGCATCGATCGCCTCCGCATCGGAGATCCTGGCGAACTCGAGCCGCCCGATCTCCCCGAGGTGGGCCAGCTGTGGCCCTATCCCGGCATAGTCGAGCCCGGCTGAGACTGAATGGGTCGTCTGGACCTGGCCCTCCCCATCGAGGAGGAACCGGCTCTTATACCCCTGGACGACACTCACCGAACCGCTGCCGTCCATCCTGACGGCATGTTCCCCGGGGGAGGAGCCCCTCCCGCCGGCCTCGACGCCGATGAGCCGGGGCGTCCCCGACTCGATGTAGGGCGAGAAGAAGCCGATCGCATTCGACCCGCCTCCGACGCAGGCGACCATCGCCTCGACCTCGAGCCCCTTCGACTGGGATGAGACCTCCTTCCCGATGACGCTCTGGAACTCGCGCACCATATCGGGATAGGGGGCGGGGCCGAGGGCAGACCCGAGCAGGTAGTGGGTGTCCTCATAGTTCCTCGCCCAGTCACGCAGCGCCTCGTTCACGGCATCCTTGAGGGTCCTCGACCCGGACGTGACCGGGACCACAGTCGCCCCGTACTGTTCCATCCAGAAGACGTTGGGGTGCTGCCGCCTGATGTCGACCTCACCCATATAGACAACGCACTCGAGGCCGAGACGGGCACAGACTGCGGCAGTGGCCACGCCGTGCTGACCGGCACCGGTCTCCGCGATGATCCTCGTCTTGCCCATGCGTTTCGCCAGCAGCCCCTGTCCCATCGCGTTGTTTATCTTATGGGCCCCGGTATTTGCCAGGCCTTCGAGCTTGATGTAGAGCTGTGCCCCGCCGAGGGCCTCTGAAGAGCGCTTCGCATGCATCAGTGGTGTCGGCCTGCCTATATAGTCCTTCGATTCCGTACGCAGCTGTGAGAGGAAATCCTCATCCCCCATAGCTGCGGTAAATGCCTCGTTCAGCTCATCGAGCGGGGAACGCAGGATCTCTGCCACGTACATGCCGCCGAACCGGCCGAAGAATCCCTGGTCACTGGTTTTCATACAGTCCCTCTATCGTGTCGAACAGCAGCTTGAGCCGCTGTCCGTCTTTCTTCCCGGGGTATGACTCCACCCCGCTCGAGATATCGATCAGTTCAGGACTGAAGGTCCTGACCAGCTCCGCGACGTTCTCCTGGGTGACACCCCCGGCGATCCAGAGATCATAGCCCTTGGAGACCTCCTCGACGATCGCCGCATCGATCTGCTTCCCCGTGCCCCCATGGAGCGCCGGGTGGTAGGCATCGATGAGCACCCTCGGGCAGTGGTATGCCCGCATCCCCATGATACTCTCTTCATCCTTCAGGCGGAAGGCCTTGTAGTATGGATAGGAAAGGTCGAAACAGGCATCCGCAGGCTCATCCCCGTGGAACTGCACGGCATCGATGAACCTGGCATCAAGCAGGTCGTTCACATCCCTCAGACGTCGGTTGTCGGTATCGGCATCGACGATGACCGCGACCTTGAGCACCTCAAGGCCTGCCAATGACCGCACGAAACCAGGATCTGTCTCCCTCGGGGAATCTGCGAAGATGAACCCCAGGATATCAGCGCCGCAGCGTACTGCCTCCTCGGCATCCTCACGGTTGGTGATCCCGCAGATCTTGACGATCGGCTTCTTCCGGCCTTTCAGGAAGGCTATCCGCTCCCAGAACCGGCTCTTCGCACCCATCGCTGCTATACCATCTGTTAATCCGTCCCGGATCTTCGGGATCCGCTTTGGGTCCCGGACCACGGACTCCCCGATGAGCAGGGCGCTGAATCCCTGATTTCCAGCAAGGAAGGCATCCTCGTAGCCCCAGATCCCCGACTCATAGACGATGGAAGTCTCCCAGTCGATCTGTTGCTTCTGCCCGACGGGAAAGAGCCGGTCTATGGTGAAGGTCTTCAGGTTCCGGCAGTTGATCCCGGTCAGGAGCGGCCTGAAGGGCCGTACCTTGTCGATATCATCTGTTGAGTGGACCTCCACGAGGGGGGTCATCCCCTTCTCCAGGGTATAGCGGTAGAGATGCCCGAGCTCTGCCGCGCTCAGCAGCGAGGCGATGAGCAGCACGAGGTCGGCACCCGCACGGAAGCTGATGTCAATATCCTCCTCACAGTAGAGGAAGTCCTTCCTCAGGACTGCCAGGTCGGGGTAAGCCCGCTTCACCTCGATGAGGTCCTGCAGCGACCCGCTGAAGTAGTCCTCCTCGGTGAGGACCGACACCACGCGCACACCAGCTGCATGGTAGACTCCTGCCTGCTTCACCGGGTCGAGCCTGCCGTCGATGATCCCCTTCGAGGGGGACGACCGCTTGACCTCGCAGATCAGGCGGGTGTCGGTGATGCTCGCTAGTGCATCGACGCAGGGAAGGATCCGCTCATCCGGTACATACACCCCGAGGGAGAAGCCCTCTTCTGCGATCCGCTTCTTCCGGTCACTGAAGATCCTCAATCGAATATCATCGTTCATCATGCTCACTTCCCGAACCGTCTCGACCGCTCGACCACTTCGGTGATCTTCTGCTCTACCTCCCCGCTCCTGACAGCTTCTTCAGCCATCCTGATACCGTCAGCGATGGACTCTACCCGCTTTGCGGTATAGAGGGCGGCTCCGCTGTTGAGGAGCACGGCAGAGAGGACCGCCGCATGCTTCTCTATCGCATTGGCTATAGCGACGTTCTCAGGGGCTGTCCCACCCTTGATCTCTGCTCCATCATAGGCCTGGAGGCCGAAGTCCCCGGGGGTGATCACCATCGACTCCTCGATCCCCATCTCGTCGATCATGAAGAGCTCTGTCGGCCCGGAGGTCGAGATCTCGTCCTCCCCGCCCGACCCGTGGACGGTCATGACCCGCTTGACCCCGAGGAGTTTCGCGGCTCTGGCGACCTTCTTGAGCAGGGTCCGATCATAGACCCCGATGATCTGGTACTCGCTGGAGGCCGGGTTCGCGAGGGGGCCGAGTACGTTCATGATGGTCTTCAGCTTGAGGGACCTCCTCACCGGTCCTGCGAACCGCATCGCCCCATGGTACCTGGGTGCGAACATGAAGGTGAACGAGGTGTCTTCGAGCAGCTGTTCCGCCTGCTCCGGCGAGAGGTTGATGTTGATCCCCAGGGCCTCGTAGAAATCGGCACTGCCGCTCTTCGAGCTGATCGCCCGGTTCCCGTGCTTGGCGACCTCGACCCCGCAGGAGGCACAGACCAGTGCGACATAGGAGGAGATGTTGAAGGTCCCCAGGCCGTCACCGCCGGTCCCGCAGGTATCGAGCATCGGCTTCTCATGGTGCAGGGGTACGCACTTCTTCCTGAGGATGGAGGCGCAGCCGGCTATCTCATGCTCGGTGAACCCCTTCATGTTGAGTGCGGTGAGGAAGGATGCTATCTGCGCATCATCCAAGTTCCCCTCGGTGAGCTCATCCATGAACTGGGCAGCCTCACTGAAAGAGAGGTCCTTCCCACCCATGACGGTCATGAGGGTCTTCGTGACCGGGTAGGGGTCCCGGCGGTAGGTGAGGAAGTTCTGGAAGATCTTCTTCCCGTGCTCGCTCGAGATCGATTCAGGATGGAACTGGACCCCTTCTATGAGGAGTTCCCGGTGACGCAGGCCCATGATCTGGTTGTCGGAGGAGCGTGCCGTGATCTCGAGGCATGCCGGGAGGCTCTCCTCCTCGACGCAGAGCGAATGGTAGCGTGTCACGGTCAGGTTCTGCGGAATGTTCCGGAAGAGGCCCTTCCCGTCATGCATGACGGTATCGGTCATGCCATGCATAATCCTGTCGGCCTGAACCACCTTCCCGCCGAAGACCTGCCCGATCGACTGGTGGCCGAGACAGACTCCCAGGATGGGGTACTCAGCCCCAAGCTTCCTGATCGCCTCGAGCGATATCCCGGCCCCTTCAGGCCTCCCCGGCCCGGGGGATATGATGATGCCCGACGGGTCGAGTTTCCTGATCTCCTCG
The DNA here is from genome assembly GCA_963677595.1 of Spirochaetia bacterium. Classification (GTDB taxonomy): domain Bacteria; phylum Spirochaetota; class Spirochaetia; order CAKZLE01; family CAKZLE01; genus CAKZLE01. The sequence continues at coordinate 2,716,534 of OY782041.1, read as the reverse complement.
ACGGTGATCTCATCGTTCCGGTAGACCGCGATCTTCTCCTCGGTCAGTTCTGACAGATACTGCACGATATTATAGGTGAATGAATCATAGTTATCGATCATGATGTACATGCTACACCTCCAGTCCGAGACATGCAGCCATGCCCCTGAGTTTCTCGTTGGTCTCTTCCAGTTCACGCTCAGGTACGGAGTCGTAGACGATCCCCGCCCCGGACTGGAGGATCAGCCGGTCACCCTTCTTCAGCGCCGTCCTGATTGAGATGCAGGTATCGAGGTTGCCGTCCCCCTCCATATACCCGATGAGTCCCGCATAGAAGGAGCGTTTCTCGTTCTCGAGGGTGTCGATGGTCTTGATCGCCTGGATCTTCGGTGCCCCCGATACCGTCCCTGCCGGGAAGGTCGCCCGGATGACGTCCCCGGCAGCCATGCCGTCCTTAAGCTTCGCCTCGACTTCCGAGACGATATGCATCACGTGGGAGTAGCGTTCGATCCCCATGGTCTCCGTCAGGGTCACCGTACCGGGTTTCGCGACCCGGCCGAGATCGTTCCGTGCCAGGTCGATGAGCATCACGTGCTCTGCCCGTTCCTTCGGGTCCGCAAGGAGCTCCTTCTCCAGAGCCTTGTCCTCTTTCGAGTCCTTCCCCCGCCTCCTCGTGCCGGCGATCGGCCGTACGATGGCCTTGTCATCACGGACCTTGACCATGACCTCGGGGGATGCCCCAAAGATCTCGAAGGAGGTGAAGTCCAGGTAGAACATATAGGGTGAGGGGTTGATCGTTCGCAGCCGTTTATAGGCATCGAAGGCCTCGAGGTCGGTCTCCACATAGAGCCTGCGTGAGAGCACGCCCTGCAGGAGGTTCCCCTTGATGATCTCTTCCCGAAGCACCTCGACTCCCTGTTTGAAATCCTCGTCGGCTTTCGCATCCTCGATGATCCGCATCACCTTCGGAGGGACCGGCTCCGCTAAGTAGTTGAAGTCCAGGTCGTTCATCCTCCTGATCACATCCTCGACCGCCGCCTCCAGCTCGATGATTGACTCATGGTAGTTCACGCCCAGGATGTAGATGAGGTCCGTCGCATGGTCGAAGATGATGTAGAGGTGGCCGAAGAGGAAGTGGGCATCATAGATGCCCAAGGGGTCCGGCTTCTCCCGGAAGCTGATCGTATCGCACTTGCGTGAGAACTCGTAGGAGAGGTACCCCACCCCGCCTGTCGGGCAGGGGAAGTCATGAAGGATCGGGTTCTGTGAGGCGAACCTCGGGAGGATGTCCAGGATATCTTCTCCACCCTCACTGATCTTCTGTTTCTCCCCATCCTTGATGAAGAGGACATCATCCCCGTCCTGGACGACGCTGAACGCCTCATCGAGGACCAGCAGGGAGTAGCGCTCCCTGCCGCTCATCAGCGACGATGACTCCAGCAGGACCTTGGCTGAGAATTTACCGGCCAGGCCGCAGGGGGTGAACCGTTCTCCTCCCACCATCCGTAATATACTGTCTGTTCTCATTCTCCTCTCCTAGTCAAAAAAAGGACCCCTCATCCGGGATCCTGTATCTGTTGCTTCTTCACATACACCCAGAGCATAGACTCAAGCCCTGACGTGTTTCAGGGCTAATGCAAGCTATGCCACCATGAGGTATTCTGCTGTCTGGTCTTCTGTATCCCGCTCATCCCATCCATCCAATGTTTCTATTTATAGTAACGTTACGGCATCATAGCAGAGAGACGAAAAACTGTCAAGTTACTATTTGTAGAAACATCATGTTTTTTTGGAGGGCGCAGAAAGGGAGCCGGAGGCTCCCTTATAAGGTCAGTCCTCTTCCCCGTAGGACTCAAGCATATCGCGGACGATGCTCAGTACGTTGTAGATCGCGAAGATGCCGAGGATGGCACTGGTACAGATCGGGCTGAACTTCATCGAGTGGCCCAGCGAGATCACGGAGCAGACCGTGAGGTAGGCTGCGTGCGGTTCTTCGGTGACCATGTTCAGCCAGTCCTTGAACGCGTCGAACTCGTCCTTGTCCGTCTGGTACCAGCTGTAGATCGACATGATGGTCGCCGCGACGGCACCTGCCGAGACGCTGATCGCAGCGAGGGCCGTGATCTTGCCCCAGTAGAAGACATGGGGCATCAGCGAGTAGACGATCGAGGCAGTCAGGAGTACGGTCGTCGAGACGACGAGCTTCTGGAGGTCATCGTAGAAATCCTCCCGGTTCTCGTCATTGATGTCGAAGACCGCCCGCTGTGCGGCACGGTAGATACCTTCCCGGTTATCTTCTACCTGCAGCAGCAGATCCGCATACTGCTCCTCGGTCAGGAGCTTCTCGGCCTGGCCGAGGACCGTGTCGACATCGGCCCCGGTTGCGACCGCATAGCAGAACTCCACCTGCTCCCGGCCCTTCTCCTCCTTGAAGGCCTCCTCGACCACCATCTCCGGGCTTATATCATCACCGAAGGCCCTCATGCTTGACCCATGCTCGTCCATGGCTTCCCCGATGGTATCCCAGTGCTCATCGATGACCCGTTCCACCACGTCACCGATCTCCTCATCCGACACATCCTCGATCCGCCCATAGGTACCGGGACCCGCCAGGGAACATCCAGCCAGCGAAACCATCAGCACGACAGCCACTGCCCTGTTCAGAAACCTTTTCATACACACCTCACCTGTTCGATTGATCCTCTCAATCTAGGGGGAGAGTCAGCCCGACTCCCCGCCAGCCGAAGTTAAGACAGAACCGCAGGCGGGAGTAGCCCGCTGCATATTCTGAGACCGAGGAGAGGCTGTCATGGAACACACCGGTGAGATCACGCAGTGCGAGGGAGGGCTCCACATACCAGGAACCGCCTACCGGGTGGGTATAGCCGCAGGAGAACTCCTGCATGTAGATATACCAGTCATCAGGGCGATCTTCCCCGAGCAGGGTCACCCCCTGGAAGAGCGTCGCACCGAGCCAGAAGCCGTTGTCGAATGGGTCGTACTTGAGCAGCAGCCCGGTATCGAGCACCGCATGGCCGTCCTCCTGTCGGACATAGGTGACCGGCATCTCAAGTACCAGCCTGCTGCCGGTATCGACGGTGATGCCGCCGTGAAGGTAGACATGCTCCGTCCAGAGGGCATCCACGGCTGAGACATCACCGTAGAGACCGATCTGCAACTCCTGCTCCGCAGCTTCAGCAGCCCCGGTGACCAGGAAGGCCAGCAGCAGTATTGCAATACATCCTCTTACATCCATACACCTCTCCTTGAAAAAGAGATCCCTGCAGGGAATCTACTTCTACTCTAAAGCGGTGCATGTGCGAGGACAATCCTGAATAGCTACAGGTCGTCAAGAGGTTTCTTTATGGGATACCGGGAATCATCTACCAGCCGAGGGCAGACCTGATGGGAGCCTCCTCCCGTTGTATCCGGGAGATGGTGAAACGGTACTCACGCTCATCTTCCAGGGTGAAGATGATCCCCCTCCGGTAGGAGAGCAGCTTTGCAGTGCGGTACTCGCTCAACTCACCAAGGGGTATCGTCTCGGCGAGTTCGAACCCCTTCTTCGCCTTCCTCACGAACAGGATTCGGGTATCGGTGATGAGGAACCTGCCCCGGATGAGGTCGAGGGACTTGTCATGCCCGGTGACCAGCCCTGCGAACTTGGAATACCTGACCACTTCAGCCTCATCTGCCAGGGAAGCAGCCTGAGCAGCTGTCACCCCGTAGAGGGCCCAGTAATAGGCGGCAACCAGACCGAACATCGCGACGATGAGGGCCCAGACGACCCACTCATACTCGACGCGGATCGGGATGAAGACGATGACGAAAAAACATCCGAGCAGGAGGAAGCGCAGCAGGTTCTTCATGAGGAAGCACCCGACTCTTTTGACTTCCTGGCCCCTTCTTCTGCGAACATGCCTATGAGCAGTTCAGCTCCCATCATGTCAGGGCTCTTCATCGATTCGAGTCCTGAGAGGAAGTCCTTGAAGTCCAGCAGCTGCTCCATCATCATCAGCCGCACGAACTGTTCATGCTCCGGGGGCGTGTTGAGGATGATCTTCTCCCCCTCCTGGATGAGGGTCAATACCACGAGCTCCATCCTGAGCTGGTAGACGTGGGCAGTATGGTCTAGCCGGTTGACGAAGAACCCCTCGCTCCTGAAGCCCTCCGCCAGGGAGCGGCGCATGAAATCGGCAGCCATCTGAGAGGGGAAGGAAAGCTCTATGGATACAGCTTCATCTTTCTCCTCGAGGGTTGACCGGTAGCCGGAGCCGCCTGAGAAACTCCTGATCAGCAGCGGAGGTGCAGCGACACTGGCAAAGAGCATGGTCATGATGGCCACACCGAACATATCATGGCCGATCGCACCGCTGGAAAGCCCGATCCCGGCGACGATCAGGGTTACCTCACCCCTCGGGAGCATCCCGGAGCCGATCCGAAGCGCCCCCCGTATATTGAACCCAACGAACATCGATGGGAGACCGCATCCGACGACCTTCCCAACGAAGGCAATGAGCGTGAAGGCAAGGCCGAACCAGATCACATCGACCATGGCCATGAAGTTCACCATCATGCCCATTACGCAGAAGAAAATCGGTACGACGAAGTCATAAACACCTTCGATTTTCTCCCTGATCGCGTGGGAGACATCGGTCTGAGAGAAGGAGAGCCCGGTTATGTACGACCCTATGATCATGGCAAGCTCCACCATCTCCGACAGCCCGGCAAGGATCAGCGCGATGCCGATCGAAGCGCTGATGATGATATCCAAAGACTGGAAGGCTTTCAGCCCCCTGGTGACCCTTGGGGCTAAGAAGATGCCTAAGAGGGTACAGATGAGGAAGAAGCCGATAGCCTTGAGGGCTACCATCCCGATCTCGCCCCACACGACATCCCCGCCTGATGCGGAGACCATGGAGATCCCGACGACAACCGACAGCAGGATGATACTCAGCACATCGTCCAGTACTGCCGCTGCCAGGATCGTGACCCCTTCCGGTGTGGAGAGCTTCTTCTTCTCGCTGAGGATCCGGGCGGTGATGCCGACCGATGTAGCGGTCGAGATCGTTCCGAGGAACAGGGCTGTTGGGTGCATCAGTGAATCGACTGCCGGATTGAGCAGCACGGTAACCCCGCTGCCGAGGAGAAACGAGAAGATGATCCCCCCGATACCGACTATTGAGCCTTTCGCCGAGAATCTCAGGAAGGTCTTCAGGTCGGTCTCAAGCCCTGAGACGAAGAGTAGGATGATCGAACCGATCGTAGCTACCCCGTAGAGCTCGGGAGATACGGGGATAGCTTCCCCGGTATGGGGGAAGAGAGCCCCTTCCAGCGCCGCGATATGGATCGAACCCAGGGTATACGGTCCGATGACCATCCCGGCAATGAGTTCCCCGAGAACCCGAGGCTGTTTCAGTTTCTTAGAGAAGAACCAGCCGGAAAAGTTCGCGGCAATGACGATGATCCCCAACTGGATTACGAGCTGCAGCATCTTATGTGTCATGACAGCCTGCCTAGAGCCCGAACACGGCAAGGACTTCGGACGGGGAGGCTGCCTCGAGCAGCTGCCTTCTCGCTTCCTCGGTCTTCAGGACCATGCTGATCTCAGCCAGGAACTGGACATGGGGACCGGTCCTGTCTGTCGGGGAGAGGGTCATGACGAAGATGGAGCTCGGTTCCCCGTCCAATGAGGCAAAGTCCATCCCCTCTTTCTTGATCCCAATGCAAGCGGTCAGCTCCTTCACAGCCTTCGTCTTGGCATGGGGGATGGCAACACCGAACTGGATCCCCGTGGACATCTTCGACTCACGGTCCAGGAGCCCGTCCATAGCGGTCTCCCGGTCTGAGACCTTCCCGGTCAGCATGATGATATCGAGGAGCTCATCAAGGATCTCCTGCTTCGTCGTCCCTTCAAGGCCGACTTTCACGACTTCTTTCGATAATACGTTCTTCAGTTTCATACGGACTATCCTACCAGAATGCATAGTCCAGTTTCAAGGAGAGCACGCTCCTCGAAGCCTGCTATTGTGTTGATTTTTCCGCTCTCTCCCGGTACTCTGTAGGGGCAAACCAATCAACTGCACAGGAGTTCACTCATGAAAGGACTGATCATAGCAGCCGGCTACGGCACCCGGTTCCTTCCCGTGACGAAGACCGTCCCGAAGGAGATGCTGCCGATCCTCAACAGGCCATCCATCGATTTCATCATCGATGAGTTCATCGCTTCCGGCATCACCGATATCGTGCTGATGACCAGCAGGAGGAAGAAGGCGCTTGATGACTACTTCGACCGGGAGGTCGAGCTCGAGACGCTCTTCGAGAAGGAAGGGAACCAGCAGAAGCTCGAGCTCATCACACCTCCCGCGGTGAACGTGACCACCGTCAGGCAGTCCCGGATGCTCGGGACCGGCCATGCACTGCTCCAGGCAGAGGCAGCGATCGGGAATGAGCCGTTCATCGTCGCCTACCCGGATGACCTCCATCTCGGCAAGACACCGCTGAGCAGGCAGCTCATCGACATGTACGAGCAAAGCGGATGCTCGGTCATGGCCACCATGCATGATCCCCCGAACCTCGAGCGGTACGGGGTCCTCGCCCTCGATGATGACAACGTCCATGTGACCGGGATCGTCGAGAAGCCGGCTCCAGGAACGGAGCCCAGCAAAGAGGCCACCATAGGGCGGTACCTCTACACCCCCGAGATCTTCACCTACCTGCGGGAGGGTTGGGAGAAGCATACCTCAGGCGAGTATTACCATGTCTATGCGCTGCAGAAGCTCATGGACATGAAGAAGGTGGTCTACACCCCCATCGAGGGGACCAGGCTCGATACCGGTTCCCCTGAGGGCTACCTGCGGACCATCATCACCTATGCGAAGCAGGACCCTGCGTTGCTGAAGATCCTTCAGGAGGAGATGGGGCGCTGACGATAGAGGTCGCGGAGTCTCAGGTACGCTTCCCCCTCTTCGGCACGGCCCCGCTTCATCGCCCCTGCACCACAGATCCCGTATTTCCGGATGAGCTCCTCCACCGCCTCCTGCTGCTGAAGCGGCAGGCCGTGTGAGGAGAACCACTCCCCATCTACCAGCTCCTTCAGGGCCTGGATACGGAACTGCTCGATGTACCCGTACCGTTCCGAGAGCTGGTCCCCATGGCCGGCACGCTTGGTGACCAGCGGTTCCGGCAGGAAGCCGACCGCATGCTCGGCAGTGATGCGGAGCCACAGCTCATAGTCCTCGCAGATCTCCAGGTCCTCCCGGAAGCCCCCGTACGCATCGAAGAGGGACCTGCGCATCAGGACCGTGGAGGGACCGATCATGCACCGCTTCAGCGCCAGGGAGAATACGTCCCCCTCCCCCTGCCTGAAGGCCTTCTGTCGTATGCGCCTACCGCTGCGCATCCACAACTCACCGGTATAGACCAGGTCAAACTCATCATGCGCTTCGAGGTAGGAGAGCTGCCGGGAGAGTTTTCCCGGCTGCCAGAGGTCGTCAGAGTCGAGGAAGGCCAGGTAGGCACCCCGGGAGATCGCCACCCCGCGGTTGCGCACCAGCCCGGGCATCCCGCTGTGGTCGACCCGCAGGTACCTGACCGATGGGTCACGCTCCGTGATCCGACTGATCGGAGAAGACGAGCCGTCATCGACGACGATGACCTCAAGGTCACTCACTTGCTGGTCCAGTACGGAATCTACAGCCTCACAGAGGAATTCATAACGTTCGAAGGTAGGGATGATCACGGAAACCATAATTTATCATAATATGTTCGAAGTTTTGAATCAATTCCACCTTTTTCCTGTTGGTAATAGACAGGAGGAAACAATGAGAACAGAGAACCAAACGAAGAAACCTAGTCGGGTCTCTCTTGGAGGTATCATCCTCGTGCTGGTATACCTCATCGCCTTACTGACGGGCTGCACGCAGTCCGATGAGATCGCGGATCTCCACATCCGGATGGAGCGATACCAGGGAAGTCGTACTATCGACCCCGACAACCCGCTCTCGGTCGTGAAGTACACGGTCATCGGTGCCGGTCCAGACGGCACCAGTTTCTCGGTGCAGACAGCTGAATCCCAGATCACCGTGACCGGGCTCCAAACCGGCACCTGGGAGATCACGGCGATCGGCTACTCGAGCAACGATGTCGGGCTGATCCAGGGTCAGGCGTCCATCGTCCTGTCGAACAACAACAGTTCCGGGGAGGTCGTCATGGAGGAGTTCTTCGGCAGCGGGAATGCCGAGATCACCGTCGTGTGGGATGATTCGCAGACCATCGACCCGGTCGTGGCCTCGACGATCGAGCTCTGCGGCTCCGCCGGGGAGGCTGAGGTGCTCGAGGGGGTCGCCGCTGCGGGAGGGGGATCGATCACCTACACCCTCACCGACCGGCCTGCGGGAGCCTACCTCTTCTGCAGCACCCTGACCTCGAACGGCTCGAAGGTCGGCGGGTCGGCTGAGATCATCAGGATCATCGACTCCAAGACCACCACCGGTACGGTACCGCTGGTCTTCAACGACCTGCAGGTCACCCTCGGGCTGCCGATCACCGACACGTCCGCACCCCCGATCTCCGGTACCATCTCAGGTCTCCCGAAGACCATCACGGGTGAGGAGCCCACCATCCCGGTCACCTTCATCCCCGATGAGGACTCCCTCCAGACAGACCTCACCTGTCAGTGGTTCGTGGACGGCGCCTATGTCGCAACGGGCAACCCCATCCAGTTAAACGCCCCGGGTGGGAAGCACCGGCTCGACGTGGTCGTAACGGCACCGAACATCGGGTCCACCGGGTCGGTCGCCCAGGACTTCCATGCGATCGGAACGGTAACCACAGGCACCCCCCTGCTCTTCGCGGAATATGTCCACGGGGAACAGACCGATATGCTCCTCGACGGCATCTCCGACATCGCGGTACTGCCTGACGGGCTGATCATCACCACGGCAAGCAACTCCGATTCAGTCCAGACCCTGATGCACACCTCTGATACCCTTACCGTGAAGCAGACCTTCACCCATGACGGGAGTGCCCACCTGCTTGACGGGCCGTCCATGATCGCTGCATCTGGGGACGGCACCATCATCGCGGTCGGGTCGGACAACTCGAACGCGATCATGATCTTCAACCACTCGATCAACAGCGATACGATCTCCCGGCTGCAGACCATCCTCTGCAGCAGCAACGATCCCGGGGCGACCTACGCGATCAGCGACATCGGCGCCATAGCCCTCAACAGCGACGGGACCCACCTCTTCGTGGCGGACGGGAACGCAGATAACAACACGATCACCCTCTTCACCAGGACGGAGGCAGGGCAGGCCTTCTCGTTCGAGGGCAACTACGCCTTCACCTTCGGGGAGAACAAACCCGCCATCGTGTCGATCAGGTCCATGGCAGTCGACTATGACGACACCCTGCTCTCCCTCGCCTCATATGCCACGAACTCGCTCCATATCCTGAAGATCGAGCCTTCGGGGGCTCTCTCGAGCTCCTATGCCTTCAGCCACTCGAGCTGCCTCTGGTACGGCCTGTCGGAGATCCAGCAGGTGCTCCACCCGGAGAGGAACACCCTCTTCACCCTCGCCTCGGACACGATCGCGGAGTATGAGCTGATTGACGCTGCATTCGGTGTCCCGGAGTTCACGCAGACTTCACGGCTGAAGAGCGGGACCCACATCCCGGTGGCCTTCAACCCCAAGGACTGCGACTCAACGAGCGACGTCTCCCGGCTCTTCGCCGTGACCTCGACCGGCAAGGGGATCGTCTGCTTCGACAATGACCTCGCGAACTTTGACCTGAGTTATGATTCCTTCGTGTCGACGGATGCCCTGGTGCCCGACAGCTGTGCGGTCAGCGCGGATGACCGCTATCTCCTCGTGAGCTCCTCAGGCGGGGACTGCCTGCAGCTCTACAAGTTCGCCCTATAGGGATTCGAGCATCTCCTGCAGCTCTTCGGGCTGCAGGATGCGAATATCGCGTCCGGAGACCTCGATGAGACCCTCGTCTGTCATCTTCGACAGCTCGCGAGAGAGCGAGGGTCTCGCTGCCCCGAGGAGTTCCGCCATCTTCTCGCGGTTGTAGGGGATGGTGAACTCATTGGCATTGAACTGGTCCCGCATGCGGAGCAGGTAGTCCGATATCTTCTGCCTAAGGCTCGCCATGCTCGAGAGCCTGACCTTCTCAGCGAGGAATACGACCTTCGACCCGGCCTCCCGCAGGAAGCTCAGGAGCATCTCCTCATTGGCCTGGAACAGTTTGATGATCCCCTTCTTCCTGATGGTGATGATCTTCACGCTGCCGTCAGCCTCGGTGGTCACCGGGAGGTAGTTCACATCCGAGAAGAGGACCCCGACCGCGATGGGATCCGGTGCGGAGAGGGTCTCCACGAGCATGGTCTTCCCTGAGTACTCGTGGAAGCGTGCATTGAGCTTTCCCTTGAGCAGCACCATGAGCGACTCATACCGCGTTCCCTGCAGCCGCACGATCTCCCCCTTCTCATAGGTCTCTATGGTATAGAGGTCAGGGGTGAGCAAGGTTGAGAGCTCTTTCGCCGTGAAATGGGAGAAGAGCGGGCATCTGACGAGATCAAGGAAGAACACCTCCATCACAGCAGCTCCGCGGCGAGCTCGGCAAGGATGCTCCGCTCTGACTTCGCCAGCGTGACGTGCCCGAAGAGCTGCTGGTCCTTGAAGGACTCTACCAGGTAGGTCAGGCCATTCGAGTCACTGTCGAGGTAGGGGCTGTCGATCTGGTAGGGATCCCCGGTCATGACGACCTTCGTCTCCTTCCCTGCACGGCTGACGATCGTCTTGATCTCATGGGGCGAGAGATTCTGCGCCTCGTCCACGATGATATACTGCTTCGGCAGCGACCGTCCCCTGATGTAGGTGATCGCCTCAATCTCGATCTTATTGCTCTTCAGGAGGGAATCGACGCTCTTGAACTCGGGCCGCGAGTTCTGCGAGACGATCAGCTCCATGTTGTCATAGAGGGGTTTCATCCAGTGCGAGAGCTTCTCCTCCTTGTCCCCCGGCAGGAACCCGATATCCTTCCCGAGCGGCATAACCGGACGGCTCGCAAGCATCTTCGAATACGACTTCGCGTCAAAGATCTTCTTGAACCCGGCAGCCAGGGCAAGGAGTGTCTTGCCCGTCCCGGCCTTGCCGACCAGGGTCACCAGGGAGATCGAGTCATCGAGCAGGAGGTCGAACGCCATCTGCTGCTGGGGGTTCAGGGCATGGATGCCGGAGATCCCCTCGATATGGGGTTCGACGTACCTGAGCATCTCGAGATCCTTGTCATACCGTCCGAGGACGGTCATCTCATGGTTGTCCGATACCTCGAAGAGGACGAACTGGTTCCTGACCAGCTCCTCAGGCCAGGGCATGGACCCGTCCATCCTGAACTTCTCAGCATGCTCGAAGGTGATGGAGGCTTCCTTATAGCCGGAGTAGAGGGTAGACATCGAAGCCTTCTGCTTCTCATAATCCACTGCATGGAGCCCGAGGGCCCGTGCCTTGACCCGCGCGTTGATATCCTTCGAGACGAAGAAGACCTCCCGGCCGCTCTTCTCCCAGGCGCTCTTCCCCTGCAGGGTCAGCGCGCAGATGATGATCTTGTTGTCGTTCCGGTCGAGGGCCAGTTCATTGGCATACTTCCGGTCGAAATCCATCTCGACGCGAAGCAGGGAACCGTTCTCGATCCGCACCCCGTCGGAGAGGGACCCCTTCTTGGCCCGCTCCTCGATGAACCTGATCGCATGACGGGCGTTGCGCCCACGCTCATCGGAGAAGGACTTGAGCTTATCGAGCTCCTCGAGTACCCAGAGGGGTATGACGATCTCGCTCTCCTTGAAGGAGAGGATAGCATCTGATCTGTGGATGAACACATTGGTGTCGATCACGAAGGTCTTCTTGAACTGATCATTCCTGGCCATGCTTGCCTCCTGATACTAATATACCAGATTTAGCGGCTGGTGAGGGGAAAAAACTGACGATTTTACACTATACACATATATAACTCAGCCGCTGCCCGGTATGGACAGCGGCTGAGAGTATTCCCTATACGTTGAGCCTATTTCTTGTAGAGCGGCCTTGCCTGGTAGGTAGTGTGGAGCAGGTGGTGAGACTTCTCGCTCAGCGGCTTGCCGAGGAACTCGGCATAGACCTGCTGGATCTCAGGGTTCTGGTGTGAACATCGCACGATGGCGTTCACATCATCCTTGTAGAGTCCCGCGATCCTTCGCTCCCTGATCTCATCAGTGGTAGCGTAGGGCTGCCCGCCTCCGGCGATACATCCGCCCCGGCATGCCATGACCTCGATGAAGTGGTACGGCGGCTCCTGGCCCGCATCACGTGCGACCCTGACCTCATCAAGGAGTTCCTTGACGTTAGCCATACCGTGGGCAACGGCGACCTTGATCTCAGTCCCGTTGAAGTCCACTGACCCGCGCTTGACACCATCCATACCACGAACGACCTCGATGTTGTAGTCATCCATCTCCTTGCCGACGACCAGTGCGTAGGCGGTTCGGACGGCAGCCTCCATGACCCCTCCGGTGTTCCCGAAGATAGTACCGGCACCTGCGTACTTCCCGATGGGACTGTCAGCCTCTTCTGCCGGGAGGTGTGCGAAATCGATGCCTGAAGCCTTGATCAGTCGGGTGAGCTCCCTCGTGGTGAGCACGAGGTCGACATCCTGCTGGCCTGATGCATACATGTTGTCATCACGGGTGATCTCGTACTTCTTGGCGGTACAGGGCATGATGGCAACGGAGAAGATATCTTTCGGGTCTACCCCGGCCTTCTCGGCATAGTAGGTCTTGGTAAGCGCACCCTGCATCATCATCGGTGACTTGGCAGTGGAGAAGTTGGGGATGAAGTCGTAGTAGTATTTCTCCATGTAGTCGGTCCATGCGGGGCAGCAGCTGGTGATCTGGGGCAGCGGTCCTGAGCCTTCGGTCAATCGCTGAACGAGCTCTGAGCCCTCTTCCATGATGGTGAGGTCTGCAGCGAAGTTGGTATCGAATACCGCATCGGCACCGAGGCGCCTGATGGCAGCGTAGATCTTCGGGGTGCAGACGCAGCCGGGTTCAGTCTCGAACCCTTCACCGATCGCGACACGGACGGCAGGGGCGATCTGGACGACCACGTGCTTGGACTCGTCGTTGACGGCATTGAGGAAGTTCCTCGTCTGGTCCTTCTCGAAGATGGCACCGACCGGGCAGTGCGCTGAACACTGGCCGCACTTGATACACGGGCTGTCGTCAAGTTCCAGGTTCGCAGCCGGGGCGATGATGGTATCCTCTCCCCTTCCGACGAACTCGAGGGCCCATACACCCTGGAGTTGCTGGCATACCTGGGCACACCGGCCGCAGTTGATGCACTTCTCAGGGTTGAGGACGATCGAGGGGGTGGACTCATCCTTCGGGAGGTCCTTCAGCCTGATCTCATAGGGCTGCTCACGAACACCGAACTCAGCAGCGAGTCTCTGCAGCTCACAGGAGCCGTTTCGACCGCAGGTAAGACAGGAGTTGGGGTGAGTCGACAGGATCAGCTCGATGACCGTCTTCCTGATCTGGTGCAGTTCGGGATCGTGGGTGATGATGCTCATCCCCTCTGCGACCGGGGTCGCACATGCACGGACCATCTTGGGTGAGTTCTCGAGCTTCACCACACAGATTCCGCATGCAGCCCATGCAGGCAGGTCCGGGTGATAGCAGAGCGTCGGGATATTCACATTAACCATCTTGGCAGCCGCGAGCAGGGTGTAGTCTGCAGGCACCTCTACCGGGTTACCGTTTATTTTCATATGTACAGTACTCAACTGTTTCCTCCTTGGTCAGCCCCGCCCTAACGGACGAAGACTGCTCCGAACTTACATGTCTCAAGGCAGACGCCGCACTTGATACAGAGCTTCGGATCGATTCTATGGAGTTGACGTCTCTCACCTTCGATCGCGCCAACCGGACACTTCCTTGCACATGCCGTACAGCCGATACACTTGTCAGCGAGGATGTTGTAGGAGATAAGGTCCTTACACTTCCCAGCCGGGCATCGCTTGTCCTTGATATGGGCAAGGTACTCCTTCTCGAAGTACTTGATCGTCGAGAGGATCGGGTTCGGTGCCGTCTGGCCGAGTCCGCAGAGGGAAGCCTTCTTCATGGCTGCGCCGATCTCCTTCATCTTCTCGATGTCTTCCATCTCGCCGTCACCCTTGGTGATCTTGTCGAGAAGGTTGTAGAGCGTCCGTCCACCAATTCGGCAGGGGGAACACTTACCGCAGGACTCATCGACTGAGAACCCGAGGTAGAACTTCGTCACGTCGACGATACAGTCATCCTCGTCCATGACGATCATACCGCCTGAACCCATCATCGATCCGAGTCCCATGAGTGAGCCGTAGTCGATCGGGGTATCGAGGTGATCCTTGGTGATCACACCGCCGGAAGGACCGCCGGTCTGGACAGCCTTGAACTCCTTGTTGTTTGCGATACCACCGCCGATGTCGTAGATGATCTCACGGAGGGTGGTTCCCATCGGGACCTCGACGAGACCGGAGTTCCTGATCTTACCGGTGAGTGCGAATACCTTGGTACCCTTTGAGTCCTCGGTACCGATCTTGGAGAACCATTCGCCGCCCTTGAGGATGATGACCGGGATGTTCGCCCAGGTCTCGACGTTGTTGATGACCGTCGGTTTGCCCCAGAGTCCCTTCACTGCAGGGAAGGGTGGCCTTGGTCTCGGCATACCACGCTCACCCTCGATTGATGCAAGGAGTGCTGTCTCCTCGCCGCAGACGAAGGCGCCGGCACCGAGACGGATCTCGATATCGAAGCTGAACCCGCTGCCGAGGATGTCCTCGCCGAGCAGTCCGTATTCCCGTGCCTGATCCATGGCGATCTCGAGTCTCTTGATCGCAAGGGGGTACTCAGCACGAATGTAGATGAACCCTTTCTGGGCACCGCAGGTATACCCTGCGATGGTCATGGCCTCGAGGATCGAGTGCGGGTCACCCTCGAGGGTCGACCGGTCCATGTATGCACCCGGGTCTCCCTCGTCAGCGTTACAGACGACGTACTTCACATCGCCCTCGACCTGCTTGGTGAAGTTCCACTTCATCCAGGTCGGGAAACCTGCACCGCCCCGGCCCCTGATGCCGGCAGTCTTGAGTTCCCCGATGATGTCATCCGGGGTCATCTCGAAGAGCACCTTCTCGAGTGCGGCATAGCCTTCACGTGCGATATACTCATCGATATTCTCCGGGTTGATGAACCCGCAGTTTCGCAGGACGATCCTGAACTGCTTCTGGTAGAACTCGATGTCCTCGATCTGTGCATGTTTCTTGCTTTCGTTCTTGTTGTAGAGGAGTCGCTTGACTTCCCTGCCCTTGATGACGTGTTCGCTGATCAGCTCCTTCGCATCCTCAGGCTTCACCTGTACATAGAAGGAGTCCTCCGGGAGGATCTTGACGATCGGTCCCTGCTCACAGAACCCGAAACACCCGGTCTTGACGATCTGGACCTCTTCAGCGACGCCCTGCTGCTCGCTCTCGGCGATCAGGTTCTTGTAGATGTCATCTGCACGGGCTGATTCACATCCGGTTCCGCCGCAGATAAGTATGTAGTTTCTAATTGCCATTATCTGCCCCCCTCAGTGATGATATCGGCTGCCGGTCGGTCGAACACATGGTCTGATACCATCTGCTTGTGCACGATGTGCTCCTTGACGATCCTCTTAGCAACTTCACCATCTACTTTCCCGTAGATCACGCTGGGCATGCCCTCAACGATCACCTCCACGGTTGGCTCCACATAACAGAGCCCCATGCAGCCGGTCTGGGTGACCGCCACGTTATCCAACTCTAATTCATCGATCGCCGACAGGAACCCGTCCAGGGCATCCTTTGCCCCGGCCGCGATCCCGCAGGTTCCCATACCTACGACGATCTGCGCATTCTTTCCTTCAACATCACGCTTGCTCAGCGCTTTCTTCTTCTCATCCCGAAGCTTTCTCAGCTCTTCCAGGGTCATCTTTGCCATTTGATTGGCCTCCTTCTTCTCTACCGGTCCTTCCGGTCAATTCCCAGTCCATCATCCTGCGACTGTATGTAGTCCCGCAGCAGGAGCAGCGACTGACTCATGGTCAGGTCCCCGAGGATCTCTATGAGCTCCCCCCTGTGCAGTTCATACCCGTCTGAGGTGGAATCCCGAACGATGCTGTAATCTATATGCATCTCGGAATCCCCAGGATACGTCATCGCAGCAAAGAACGTCGATGCGGTGTCCCCCATAGGCGGTGTGTCTATATGGCCTGCAGGAAAGGAGAAGTAGATCTCCGTCCCGCTGCCCTTCACCGAAGTGATCGACATGATCCCCCCGGCCTGGTCCACAGCCTGTTCGAGGAACGGGATACCCAGCCCCACCTTCCGGTGTGAATGCTTCACCCCGTCGGTGTAGAACGGATCCCGAATCCGCTCGAGTTCCGATTCATCCATGCCCTTCCCGTCATCGGTCACCCTGCAGGAGACCGTCTCGCTGGTATCCTGCACATGCACCGTCACGACGGCTGCATCAGCCTCGACGGCATTCTGGATGATATCCAGCAGGAAGTCACAGATCGACTCGTGCATATGACGATCAGTTGAACTTGGAAATGATCCCTGGAAGCTGGTCCTTGGTCACTTTACCGAAGACCTCTTCACCAACGACTAACACTGGGGCAAGCCCGCAGCATCCCACACAACGAACAGCCTCGATGGAGAACTTCCCATCAGCAGTGACTTCGTTCGTCTTGATCCCGAGAAGACTCTCGATCTCCTCGACGAGTCCGTCTCCACCCTTCAGATAACATGCAGTCCCCATACAGACCTGGATGTTGTACTTGCCAGGCTTCGTGAGCTTGAAGAAGTGATAGAATGTGATTACCCCGTAGATCTTCGCCAGGGGTACCCTGATCATCTCGGCAACCTTGTCCGCAGCGTCGCGAGGAATATAGCCGAATTCCTCTTGAACCTTGTGCAGGATCATGATCAGATTGCCGGGTTTCTCTTTCCACTCCATGATGAACGTGGTGAGTTCATCAGAAAACTTGATAGTATCGTTTGTAACAGACATGGAACCTCCGAATCCCAAAAAGGTCATTGTTTCGGCAATCTTAAATTAATTCCCTGATTTATTCAATAAAAAACTTCTCAGTTGATATAAAAAAACTAGTTGATTTTATTCTTACTATTTATTATAGTTTTATGTGAACACTTTCACTTATCAAAGGCGGTTATTATGCACAGCGATATGATCATACGAATCACTAAATATTACAGGATACTGCACAAACTGAAATCACTCGGTCTCGAACGGGTGTTCGCGAACAATCTCGGTGATGCCGCAGGGGTCAATGCCACGGTCGTGAGGAAAGACTTCTCGCTATTGAAGATCATCGGCCAGAAGCGCGGGGGCTATGAGATCGACAACCTCATCGCGAGCCTCGATGCGATCCTCGGGAAGGACAAGTCACAGGAGGCGGTCATCGTGGGCTGCGGCCGTATCGGGGGTGCCCTCATGCGCTACCGCGGGTTCGCCAGCGACGGGATCCAGATCGTGGCAGGGTTCGACATCAACACCCATGTATGCGACGACCACGAGTGCCCGATCCCCATCTACCCGCTCGACCAGCTCGAGCAGGTCATCACGGAGAAAGGCATCCAGGTCGCGATCATCACCGTCCCCGAACAGGAGGCTGCTGAAGTGTTCAGGAGACTGGTGAATGCCGGGGTCAGAGGATTCCTCAACTTCACCCCGATCGGCCTGAAACCCTTGAAGGATGAGGACAACAAGAATCTCATCATCCATAACGTGAACATCGCCCTCGAGCTCGAGCAGATCTTCTACGAACTCAACATAGCAGAGAACCAGATGATCTAGTCAGAGGAGAGTCTCATGACCACCGGGAAGTGGTCGGAGATCCCCCGCTTACGATACCGGTCATACCGAAGAGGATGCCCCGCAGGATCTGCGAGGGCATCTTTCATATATACTCCCGCATACTCGAATTCCAGTCCCCTCCCATCGTAAGCCCCCTCACTGCAGAGGAGGTGGTCGAAGGCATACCACGCCCCGTCATACCAGTAAGAGCCGCAGGGGTCATCCTCTCCCTGCCGGAAATCATAGAGGACAGGCCCAGTGACCTGTGAAGGATCACCAGTCACGGTGAGCCGGCCAGTGGGGAGCGCATCGGCTGCGAGCCCGATCGCCGCCGGGGCTGCCGGGGCATCCTGTACGGAGGTGTTCAGGTCGCCGCCGAGGATGAGCAGGGTGCCGGGGTGGGCAGCAAGCTCATCGGAGATCACGAGGTTCGCAAGCACGGACGCCCGCAGCCTGTACGGTTCACTCTCCGCAGCCCCGTCCCGCCTCGATCTCCAATGGGCATTCAGCAGGGCTACCCGCTCTCCCCCTACGTCGATAGCCGCCTTGAGCATCGACCGGCTCCCGTCATACGGACGGTGGGTGGTGACCTCCCTGACGGGAAAGCGGCTGAGTATCCCCGTCTGTATGGCAGAACGGGAATCGTCACTGACAGCATAATACCGGAGGGAGGTCCTCTCACAGAGGTCCCGCAGGACATCGCCCCCCTCGATCTCCTGCAGGAGGAGGATGTCCGGTTCGATCGAGGTGATGATCCCGGAGAGGACCGTCAACCGGGCATGGTAGTCAGCATATCCCCAGTCCGAGCGGGCAGGATCGTATTCGGGATACTCATTCCCGTCGACGTCCCCGTCAAAGAGGTTCTCAACATTCCAGGACATGACGGTGAGCTTCTCAACCCGGCTATCACAGCCCCCGATCACGCAGCCGGCCAGCAGGACCGGCACCAGTATCAGAAATAATCCATATCGTCTCATATCTATACTAAACGCGAAAAAGGTGAGAATGCTTCTATTTCTCGAGAGATGTACTTCTCAAGAGGTGTATTTCAGCCAAGATCTGTAATCAGATCAAGACCGTTCCCGCAGCAGCTGGTAGGTGTAGTAGAAGCAGGCAAGGGCGTCTTCATAATCGAATGACCCCACGAGCTCCCCCGCCCCCATGACGGATCGTCTCAGGTTCTCATCTGAGCCGGTGAACGCCCTCCCCTGCAGGGCCGACCCGCACCAGAGGACTACTGCCTTCCAGTCACCGTTCCGGAACCAGAGCCGTATCTCGTCGTACCGGTCATAGACGCCCTGGGCATCCCGGGAGTCCTCAAGGAACTCCTTGAGCCCCTGCCCCTGCCTCATGTTCCGCTCCCGGTAGATATCAGAGAGGGAGGGTTCATACTCGAGCATATCGGCATAGAGCGAGTAGACCGTCTGCCGGTAGGTCTTCGACTTCCCGAGCCTCACGTTGTTGAACAGGCCCTCGCTGAAGAGCTTTGAGCTGTCCATGTTCCGCAGGGCTATCAGGTAGTTCATCTGGATCCAGATGGGGTGGCCGGCAGTTATCTCCCGGACCGCATCGTCTGCGAGCCCGGTATACCCGATACGGCTCAGCCCCTTGATGGCCGAGGACCGGTACCGGGGGTTCTCATACTCCTGGTAGATCTTCAGCAGGGTCTCCCTCACCTCATCCCGCTCATAGGCTCCCAGCGCGAAGATCGCGTCGAGCTGGTGGTAGGAATCAGGATCGGTCGCGATGGCGATGAGCTGCTTCACCAGGGAGTAGCGCTTGTGGTGGAACAACGACTGTATCACGGGCGATTTCTCCCGTGAGAGCGGGGATGCGAGCACCCGCCGGATCTCCTCGGTAGCCATGTCATTGGCATTGTCGGTGATGGAGTGGAGGACTGTCTGCTTCTTCAGCGGGTTCTTGATCTTCCCCAGCCGAGAGATATCGACATAGGCTTTGAGCCCCTGGTAGGTGAACAGCAGCCGAATCGATGAGCTGGGAGGGCCGTCTCCCGGTTCGGAGAGCCGGTAGGAGAGCAGCAGCATGCTAAGGGTCACGACAGCGGCAAGGGCGAAGAACAGCAGGTAGCTGTTTGAGAGCCCGCCCGTGACCCTGGAGATCGGCAGGCTCGTGCCGAGGTCGATCAGGTAGCCCCCGAGCAGGCCGCTGACGAGCGAAATGATCGCGATCACGAAGTTGCTCATGGTGTTGTACAGGACCCCCTCATCCTCGGGGATCTGGAGCAGCAGCAGGCGGCTGATGAAGAGGTTGTTGGAGAAGAGGAAGAAGTTGGAAGCGAACCCGAGCAGGTAGACGATCACGAAGGAGACCGACGTCGGGATGAGCATCCAGCTGACCAGGCAGGCGAGCATGGCCGCGTGGCCGATAAGGAGAAAGGGCCGGCTTCCCAGCCGGTCCCCGACCGCCTTCGCATACATGCTCGCGAGTACCATGGCGATACCGGTCAGGACTGAGTAGAACATGACCAGGCTGTTCGAGAGGCCGAACTCCTTCCGCAGGAAGGGGATGATCAGGCCAATGAAGACGAACATGGAGACATTGATCCAGACGATGAGCAGGACGGTCCGTTCCTGCTTCTTGCGCATAGCCTCCATGAAGATGGTGCGCAGGTTCCTTCCCCGGGCGACCTCCACGGTAGCGCGGCAGGGGACCTTCTTCAGCTCGAATACCGAGACGGTGTTCACGATGAAGCCGAGGAACTGTATCGCGATGAGCCCGATCACCCCCGATAACGCCTGGAGGGAGATCACGAGGGTGCTGATGACCTTAGCGACGATCGAGACTGACTGGAAGGAGATGTTCATCCGGGACGTCACCTCCCCCCGGGTCCGGGTAGAGGAGACATGGTTGAGCAGGGGGTTGATCACGACGACCCCCGTCAGCCGGAAGAGGCAGAAGAAGGTATAGAGCAGCAGGATCACCCACACAGCAGTCTGGCCTGAGAGGAAGAAGAGGACCCCGTAGCCGAGGCCTACCGAGCCCCGGAAGAACCAGGCGAAGGCCTGGACGTTCACAAGGTTCCGTCCCCGGAACAGTTTCGGTACCACGGGGAGGAAAATCCCCATAATGAAGGCCGCCGAGGAGATATAGCCGAGCTGGATGTTCGTCGCCCCGTAGTAGATAGCGAGGAGGTATACGATGGTATCGCCGAGGAAGTTGTAGCCGGCGCCGTTGAGCATCTGGAATCGTGAGAAGTGGAGCTGGCCTGCCTTCTTCTCTTCCCGGGTAAGGTATTTCGTTCTCATTTAATGGCAGTCTCCCTCCCAACGGCCGCATTGGCAACCATCGGTTTGCCGCCCCTGCGGAAGCCCTGAAGACGAAAGGCACGACAGTACCTGCCGTGCCCCCTGTTCAGTTCATCGATCCTGGACGTACTGCACTAGTCGAGTTCCATCCTCGATGAGATGACCCGTGTGACCAGGCCATAGGAGACAGCCTCTTCCGCATCGAGCCAACAGTCGCGGTCGGTATCCTTCTCGACCTGTTCGAGGGCCGTACCGGTCTCCTCGCTGATCAGGACGTTGATCTTCTTCCTGAGCTTCTCGATCTGCTTCGCATGGATCTCGATCTCGGTAGCGACCCCCCTGATGGTGCTCAGCGGCTGGTGGATGAGGTAGTTCGAGTTAGGCAGGGCGATCCTGTCCTCCTTTGGTGCAGCCAGGAGGATGAGTGCGGCGGCTGAGGCTACCAGCCCCATCCCGACCATAATGACCCTCGGCCGTACGAACCTCACCATGTCGAACACGGCATAGCCGGCATCAGCATCCCCTCCGGGCGAGTCTATGAATATCTTGATGGGATCATCCCCTGCGGCCTCGAGCAGCAGCAGCTGCTTCACAACCCGCTCGGAGAGTTCCTTGTTGATCTCCCCTGAGATCAGGATAGATCGTGTTTCCAGCAGTTTCTCGGTGATAGGGTTCTCGTTCCCCTTCTTCTCTTTCTCTTCTTCGGCCATGCATCACTCCGTCTTAGTCTTCTGGTTAGAAAGTATACTCATATTCAGGGGAAAAGAAAAGATATGAATCAGCGGGGGTATCACATCAGGAGTATTATCGGTACAATACCGCTATGAAATGCGCGACAGTATCCATCATAGGCAGGCCCTCTGCCGGCAAGTCCACCCTCCTCAATGCGATCTGCAGGGAGAAGGTATCGATCACCGCCCCGTCCCCGCAGACGACGCGGAACGCGATCCGGGGGATCTATACCGAGGAACGGGGCCAGCTGATCTTCATCGACACCCCGGGCTACCACCTCTCTGACAAGGACTTCAACCAGCGCCTCGTCGAGGTCGCCCAGGGCTCGCTCTCCGAGTCGGACCTGATCCTCTATGTCGTGGACACCACCAGGGCCCCGGGTCCGGAGGAGGAGAAGATCCTCTCCATCCTGCGTGAGGTACAGGTCCCCATGGTCGTCGCGGCGAATAAGACCGATGTCGAGGGAAGCAGCGTAGACCGGGTCGAGCAGTTCCTCTCCTACGACCCGTCGATCAGGGCGATCCTCCCCGTATCAGCCGTGTCGAGAGACGGGATCGATGCCCTGCTTACCACCCTCCTCTCAGAAGCCCCGGAGGGAGAGATGCTCTACCCCGAGGAGTTCTATACCGACCAGCCCCCTGAGTTCAGGGCGGCCGAGATCATCCGGGAGAAGGTAGTGAACCGGGTGAGCCAGGAGCTCCCCCACGCCCTCTATGTCGAGATCGCGGATATGGAACTCGATGAGAAGGAAGAGAAGCTCTGGATCAGGGCCTTCATCATCGTCGAGCGGGAATCACAGGTCGGGATCGTGGTCGGGAAGAAGGGATCAGGGATCCAGGCGATCCGGAAAGAGGCCCAGAAGGAGCTCAAGCACCTGTTCCCCTATAACATCCACCTGGACATCCGGGTGAAGACCCAGGCCAAGTGGAAGAAGAAGTCCAACATCCTGAACAGGCTGATCTACTGAGGCCAGAAGCCCAGGAGCCGCAGGAAGAACACATAGCATATCGCGACGGCACTGGTGATGAACGAGGCCGTCCCCCTGGTGAACCGTCTCTGTATCTTCCGGGAGTCCTTCTCCCCGGAAGGACCAGGTGTATGGTCTGACACCCTGTGCTCAGGGACCGCAAAGGCCAGCATGCCGTGGATGAGGCAGGCCGTGCAGACCACCATCGCCGGGAAGTGGGGGATCCACGGGAGTCCAGCCGTTCCAATCACCACACCATACAGTATCTCCAGCAGTATCAGAATAATGAGCTGTACCCGCAGGATCCGCCGGACTGTATAGGGCCGTTCTTTTCCCATGCCCTGCATCATACATAATTCACCGATATAATCAAGAGGCCCTCTAGAAGCCGTCACCCCTATGTCAGACCAGGAACCTCAGATAGATGTACACCGACGAAACGACCAGGGAGATCAGGGTGATCAGGGCACCGTATTTGGTGAACTCCAGGAAGCTGATCTTATACCCACTCTTTCCGGCGATCCCGGCACTCACGACGTTTGCAGAGGCCCCGATGAGGGTCCCGTTCCCGCCGAAACAGGAACCGAGTGAAAGGCTCCACCAGAGAGGGACGACAGCCTCAGCCCCAAGGTGCGACCCGATATCGCCCACGAGCGGGACCATCGTGGCCACATAGGGGATGTTGTCGACGAACGCCGAGAAGACACCGGAGATCCAGACGAGCAGCAGGGAGGTGCTTGTGATGTTCCCCCCGGTAAATTCGAGCGCCTTCGTCGCCAGTGTCTTGATGACACCCAGCTCTACCAGTCCGCCTACCAGGATGAACAGTCCGATGAAGAAGAAGATCGTTCCCCACTCGATGTCATGAAAGTACTTGTCCACATCATGCTCATTGGTCAGCAGCATGAGCAGTGCAGCCCCGCCCAGGGCTATGGTCGCCGGCTCGAGGTTCAGGGCCCCATGGATGACGAAACCGATGATCGTGAGGCCGATGACGCCGAGACACTTGGCAAGCAGTCCCTTGTCCGTGATGGTCCTCGTCTCGTCGAAGTCCATGATCCTCGCCTTCATCTCATTGCTAACATGCAGCTTCTTATGGAAGATGAGGTATACCACGACCAGGGAGAGGACCAGCGAGAGCAGCGCAGCAGGGGCTGTGTTGATGATGAAGTCCATAAAGCTCAGGTCTGCCGCGCTCCCGATCAGGATGTTCGGAGGGTCCCCGATGAGCGTCGCCGTCCCCCCGATATTCGACGCGATGGCATTGCTGATCACGAAGGGCAGCGGGGAGATCCCCAACTCGACGGCGATGAGGATGCTCACCGGCGTGATGATCAGGATGGTGGTGACGTTGTCGAGGACGGCGGAGAAGAATGCCGTGATGACCGACAGCAGCAGCAGGATCCGCATGGGGTCTCCTTTCACCAGCTTTGCGGACTTGATCGCTATGTACTGGAAGAAACCGGTCTCCTTCGTGATGCCCACGATGATCATCATGCCGATGAGCAGGAAGATGACGTTCCAGTCGATCGCCTCGAACGCGCTCTCCTGTTCGATGATGCCCGCGAAGATATAGATCACGGCCCCGACAAGCACGATAGTCGTCTTATTTATCCACTCGAACGTTATCATCAGGAACGCCAGGATGAACAATGCAACGGCCAGGATTATATGAAACATATGCTACTCACTCCTCATATACGGCTCACTACGCCCTCAGAACCTTGCTCAGCAGGTCCATATAGCTCACGACACCAAGGATCTTCCCGTCCTTGACCACGGGGAGATGTCGCCTGTCATACTTGGTCAGAATCAGCGCAGCCTCGATCAGGGAGGTATCGAGCCTCATCGACTGGGTCACCTTCCTCATGATCGAGCCGACCGGTATCTTGTCCTCGTTATTGAGGAGTTCCTCGAAGGGTTCGAAATGGGAGAGGAAATCGAGATTGCCGATCATCACGGCATAGTTCGGGATCCCGACCTTGAGCAGGTCACTCATGCTCACCTCACCGATCAGCCTGTCCTGCCCGTCCACGACGGGGACATAGCTGATCCGATGCTTGTAAAAGAGGTCGGCTAGGTCCTTCAGGGTCTCCTCCTTCCTGATCGTAAAGAGGTTATCTGACATGATGTCCCCGACTGTCATCCCCTTCTCCACATAGAACCCATCCAGTGAACTGATCACATCAGCAGGGGTAGAGCTTGCGAGGAAGGATGCAAACTTCTCCGCATCCATGGCAAGCCTGGCGAAGCTCGCCAGTGTCTGCAGGTAGATGGTGGAACCTGCCTTCGTCGTCAGGAAGATGACGAGGGAGTTGATCTCGCTCCCGTCCTCATCGATGATGGGCTGCTCCGGGATCACGATCCCGATCAGCAGGTCATTGAACCCGTCCAGCCGTGCGTGGGGGATCGCCATGCCGTTCTCGAGCAGGGTCCCTCCCAGGGCTTCACGTTCGAGGATAGCCTGCTTGATCTCCGCCTGGCTCTTCTTGAACTTGTACCCGTGGAAGAACTGCTTGAGGACCAGGTCTATCGCCTCATCCTTCGTGGATACCTTCGCTCTTGGATTGATAAAATCCCTGTCTAACAGACTCTTCAACTTCATTAGCCTAACCTCTCTGATTCTTTCTGGGCTGTCAGCATCCGTGAGCTGACATATTTCTGAATAAGCCGTTCCTCGATGATCCCCTTATAGTCTCCCCCGGCATCGATGATCGGGAGATACTCCACGTAATTATTACCCATGATCTCACGGACCTCAAGCAGGCTCTTGTCATCGGTACCGGTGCAGACGACCTCCTCGACGAGATCAAGCGCCAGCAGCCACTGGGTCATCTCGAGATCGGACAGGGTATCCTTCAGCGAATCGATCGTAATGATCCCCAGGAGCTCCTTCTTCTCCTTCGCCTGCCGCAGGACCGGGAAGTAGAAACTGTCATTCCTGCTGAACTCCTCGAGCACCTTTGATGCGGGAGTGCCCTCAAGGAAATAGGGAGGGTTATCAGGAAGCACGTCAGAGACGCTTCCGGTCTTCATGATGTCCTCTTCCGTCACGTTCAGCCCGACCTCTCCTGCCTTCTCCACGGCATATTTCACCGAAGGGGGACCGATGAGCTGCACGACGAAGGTGGTGGTCGTAACGATCAGGATAATCGTATTGCCCACATCACCCGGGAAGCTTTGGCCTGCGATGATCGAGAGCCCGATAGCCACACCGGCCTGGCTGAGCAGGCAGAACGGGAGATACTTGCGAACACTCTCCACAGCCCCCGAGATCCTCGCCCCCAGTGAAGCCCCGATATATTTCCCCGCAGTACGGCCGAAGAGGTAAACGCCGGCCATGATCAGGACGAAGGGACTCAAGGCACTGAAATCCATCTTCGCCCCTACCAGCACGAAGAAGAGCACATAGATTGGCGGGGTGAACCGTTCGACCAGTTTGAAGGTCGACTGGCTCGACCTCGGCGTAAAGTTGGTCTTGAAGAACCCCATGGACATCGCTGCCAGGATCAGGTCAATATCGAGGGCGGTAGCTACCCCGATGAGCAGCAGGATCGACCCGAGGGAGAACGCGAGGATCTTGTCATCATCGCGGTACCGTCGGATGATCCGGCTCAGGACGAAGCCGAAGAGAAAGCCGAGGATCACCGAAAGGCCGATGTCATAGACCAGGGAGAGCAGATTGAGCCCTAAGGACTGGGTGTTCTGTCCGACGAGGACTCCTGCGATGCTCGAGGTGAGCGCGAAGAGGATCAGGGCGATACCGTCATCCATCGCGACGATCCCCAGGACGATCGAAGTGACGGGGCCTCGGGTCTTGTTCTCCCACAGCACGTCCGTGGTCGCGGCAGGGGCAGTCGCTGAGGAGATCGCCCCGAGCAGCAGCCCGAGTGCGATACTCCTGTTCACGTCATGCGTGATCAGCAGCAGGGTGACCGTCGTCAGGACCCCGACGACCACGAAAGCTACCAGGGCCTCAAGCAGCAGGATCCAGATGAACTGTCTGCCGTACTTCTTGAACACCTTGATCTTCAGTTCGCCGCCGATCATGAACCCGATCAGGGCGAGGGCGAAATAGCTCAAGGGCTGCAGGGCATCGACCATGTCGGCATTCACCACTTTGAGCACCGACTGCCCGAGGACCACGCCGATGATGATGTAGCCAACGACCTGGGGGATCCTGATCTTCTGGAAGAGCCTTCCCCCAAGTGTCCCCCCGAAGAGGATGATCCCGAGCAGCAGCAGGAGGTTAAGGTGGGAGATATCGAACTGGAACATAGCTTAGTCCTCCACCAGGATGCGGTAGACTGCTTCTGCACTCTCCGCCTCAGCGATCTGCGGGATGAGATCCCGGTTCTTGATCATCCCCGTCAGCTGTGAGAGGATCCTGATATACTGCCTGTGCTGTTCCTTCCCGACAAGGATCATCAGGACCACCTTCACCGGCACCTCATCGAGGGACTGATAATCATAGATCCCCTTCTTCTGTACGCCGATGCATACCACGGGCTCCGAGAGCCCCTCCATCCGCAGGTGCGGGACCCCGAGTCCCAGGCCGATCCCAGTGCTCATCAGCTCTTCTCTGAAGAAGATGTCCTTCTTGAGTGCCTCGAGATCCGTGATCTCATCAGATGTGCTGCAGGCAAGTTCTGACATATGGATCAGCACCTCGCTCTTCCTGGTGTCCTCGAGCAGGCATATGCGCTCTTGACGTATCAGGTTCTTCAGGTTCATCTCTTATTCCTCTCTCTTCCCGGGATTCTGGTATTCCTGCTGCAGCAGCACTTCTGTTATGCCCCGGGCACTGCTCTGCTGCACCAGTCTAGTGCATACATTCTCATCACGGCACAACTGCATGAGCCGTGACAGGATACGGATATGTGTCTTCTCGTTCTGGGTTAGGATCAGGAAGAACAGCCTGACAGGTTTCCCGTCCGGCGCCTTGAAATCGGTACCCTCGGGACAGATCCCCACGATGAAAGAGGGCCCTGAGGACAACTGGACTGACGGGGTCCTCAGGTGGGGGATGGCGATCCCATGGCCAACGGCAGTCGGGTTGAGCCGCTCTCGCTCATAGAGTCCCTCGAGCAGGTCGTCACCCTCGATCCCCGTTTCCTGTTCCAGGACGGGCTTGATCAACTGCCGGAGGATATGGACCCTGCTTCCCGGTTCCACATCAAGGACGGTCAACTCCTCCCGGTAAAGGCGTGAGAGCGGGACGAGCAGTTGATCCTCGGAAAGCTGGTCCTCAGTCTGTCGAGGAGTGCTGAAATCTATCCCTGATACCAGCCATTTATCGAGGAGGGGCCGGTAGAACCTCCACTGGTTCCCGATACGGGTACAGGGGATGCGATTCTCCTTCGCCATCTTGAGGATCGTCTTCTCAGAGAACTTGAGGTACTCTGCCACTTCGGATAGTATCATGACTGTATCTTCCATATAAGCTCCAATAACTTCCGCTATTTTCCGTTATTTTCTCTCTCTTGCTTCTGGTGTATTCCTGTTTCAGAAAAAAATCAAGAGCCCAAACACAAGAAACTGAGAATTTCTTTACGGCAATTGAATCCCAGAAGGACTGGCCATGCTATAGTACAGGAGAAGGAGTGATCATGGAGAGCACGAAACGTTTCTCAGACAGGGTGGCAGATTATGCACGCTACCGGCCGGGCTATCCGGATGAGGCAATCGGGTACATCCTGGATTCCGGGAAAGAGAGGACTCTCAGCCTGTGTGATGCAGGATCAGGGACGGGGATCCTTACCTCGCTGCTCCTCGCCAAGGGTGTAGAGGTCTTTGCCCTGGAACCTAATGACGAGATGCGTGGGTATGCGGAATCGGTGCTGGGGAAAGAACCCCGCTTCCATTCAGTAGCCGCACCAGCGGAGAGGACCACATTACCCGACAGCTCGCTCGATCTCATCACCGCGGCACAGTCCTTCCACTGGTTCGACCGTGAGGCCTGCAAGCTTGAGTTTACACGTATCCTGAAACCAGGGGGATTGGTATTCCTCATCTGGAATCGGAGAGTGAGAGACTCCTCGTTCATGCAGGATTACGACCAGCTGCTCAAGGGCCATTGTCCCGATTACACGACGGCAAACCACCAAAAGATAACCGATGATGAGATCCAGGACTTCCTGGGGAACGGGTACGATAAGGCCTCCTTCCCGAACAGCCAGCGCTTTAGCCTGGGGGGATTCCTTGGGAGGGTCTTCTCCTCGTCCTATACCCCTGCACCGACGCAGTCAGGGTATAAAGCGTTCAAGTCCGCACTGGAAGGGCTGTTCAGGCAGTACCAGCAGGATGGCACGGTCGAGTTCATCTATTCAACTGATGTCTATTCAGGGATGATGGGCAGATAAAAACGTGAGCAGGGATGACTGACAGCCCCTCCCTGCTCACAATATACACACATACACACGACAAGAGACGTCATGGGTACCATTCGCTATTCTATAGGGAAGCTTCCAGAATGGGAAGTACCTTCTCCTTGCCGCAGAGCATGATGAAGCCTGCGAGCCGAGGCCCCTTCTCCTTGCTGATGAGGAGCTGGTAGGCGATCCGGAAGAGCTCGGTCGGCTCGACCTCATTGGCATGGGCGACCTCATAGATCGCCTCCGCCATGCTTTTCTCATCATGGGAATCGATCTTCTTCACCTCTTCCGCCAGACCCGCGACTGCCGCATGCTCGGCATCACTCATCTCGAGGCTCACGGTCCCGGGCTTGTTGAGTGAGAAGCGGAAGTCCTCGGGTGCGAAGTTCCTCACCCAGTTCCATGCGCATTCGCATCGGTTCCGCAGTCTCGGGACCTGTGCCTCCTTCACATCCGGCAAGGAGGCGATCACGGCCTCGATATCGCCTTCGTTACTCTGGAGGATGTTGCACAGGTGCCTGATCTGGATCTGGTAGGGGATCTCCTCAGGGACCTCCCCGACCTGGGAGAGCTCATAGTTACGGACTTCCTTCGCCTTCTTCTTCTCGTTCATCGACTGCAGGCCGTAGTATACCCGCTCGCACTTATCGTAGTCCTCGTAGATCTTGAGGACATCGAGGTCGAACGAGATGGCGAACTCGGTGTTCGGCCTGGTGCTGACGAAGAGGTACCTGATGATCTCCGGCTGGTAGATCTCGAGCACGTCGCGGAGGCTGATGACCTCCCCTGAAGATGAGGAGATCTTGCCGCCGCGGCCCTTGATCCTGATGAAGTCGTACTGGAAGGTCACCGGGGCTTCGCCGCCGAAGACCTTCACGACGTTCTTCGAGGTATCGAAGGAACCGCCCTCTGAATGGTGGTCCTTCCCTGCGGGCTCGAAGTCCACGCCCTCTAAGGCCCAGCGCATCGGCCAGTCCACACGCCACGGGAGCTTCACGATCGAGGTCTCCCGAAGGTCCACGGTCTCCTCGTTCCCGGTCTCATCACAGCGGTAGGTCACTCCCCACTCCCCGTCCCACCCGAGGATGGTCGTGGTATCCTTCTGGGTGAAGGAGCTGAAGACCGAGACCGGCCACCAGTCCTCGGGCAGCGGGTTCGTCCGGTGCTCATCGAGGCAGGCCCTGATCTCATCCTTCTTCTCAAGCGCGGTCCTGATCCCGGCAGCATAGTCCGATGCCTGGTACCTGGAGGCCTGGTAGATATATTCCGGATGCACCCCCACGATATGGAGGAGTCCCTCGAGTTCTTTCTCATTATACTCGGCATAGCTCTCGAATTCCCCGCGGGTATCGGGAACCATGGTGATCGGCTTGCGGAGATAGGTCTCCAGCAGCTCCGGTTCAGGCATGTTCTTCGGGACCTTCCTGAAGACGTCATAGTCGTCCCAGGAGAAGATGAACCTGACGTTCTCTCCCTTTTCCTTCAGGGCCCGTGCGACCAGCTCCACGGAGATGATCTCCCTGAAGTTCCCGATATGGACGGTCCCCGATGGGGTCACCCCGGAGGCGCAGGTGAAGTGGTCCTTCCCGCGTCGCTCCCTGATAATCTTGTCGGCGTTTATATCCGCCCAGTGTACTGATCTTGGTTGGTTGCTCTTATCACTCATACTGCCGGATTATACTGAGGTGTAAGGATTTGCGCAACATCATCATCAGTATTCGTTTGATTTTATTCTCTACAGCGGATACTATTGCATCCATGAACAGGAAAGCCAACAGCATGATCATCTCCCTATGTATCCTTCTCCTCTTCCCGTGTCTCGCTGCCTCGGCGGTGGGAGCAGAGATCTACCAGCAGGGGATCGCCTCCTGGTATGCCGGTGAGTTCCAGGGGAAGCTCACGGCTAACGGGGAGGTCTTCGATACCCATACGATCTCGGCAGCCCATAAGGAGCTGCCCTTCGGGACGGTCGTCAGGGTGACGAACCTGAAGAATGGACTGCAGGTGGAAGTCCGGATCAATGACCGGGGCCCCTATGTGGGGGAGCGAATCATCGACCTCTCCATGGCAGCCGCTGAAGCGATCGACATGGTAGAGGACGGGATCTCGGAGGTGACCCTCGAAGTCCTCTTCAGGCCCGAGAGCCCTGAATCCGCCTACGACCGGGCTGAGGATGCAGAACTGGTCAGGATACAGATCGGGGCATACTCATCGGTAGAGACGGCTATGAAGGTCTACAGCCGCCTGCAGGAGAAGGACCTGCAGCCCTTTGCCGAGATCACGGAGAGCAGGCTCATTCGAATCTCCGTCAGGTGGGTACCGCAGGATGAGCGGGATTCCACCGAGAAGCTCCTTGCGGACCTCGGCTTCGAGAAGACCGTCACCTACCCCGACAGCAGGGACTAACAGAACAGGCCCCGCAAGAGGGGCCTGTTCCATATGATGATAACGGCTTATCAGAATTTGAGGGCAGTGAAGATATCGGTGCTGAACGGTGACTGCGTCAGCGGGTCGCCGCTGAAGACATAGTTTGCACGGATACCAGCATTGAGGAAATCGAAGACCGAGATGGCGAACTCGCCGCCTGCTGAGATCAGGAGTCCCTCGTCTGTGTTCAGGAGATCATTCAGGTAGTGTCCCATATAATAACCGACATCACAGAAGACGTTGAGTCTCGGGAAGAGTCCCTCGATCAGCTCAGGCCCGGTCATCCGGAAGTCAAAGTTATTCACAGCATTGAAATTGGTCGCATAGCTATAGTCCTCGAAACCCCTCATCTTGTAGCCGAGGGACGGGTACTTCTGTGCATAGACCGGGACTGCGTCCCCGTCGATGTAGTCGACACGGATCCGGTCAGCTAAGTACATGGCGAAGAGGTTCTTCGACTCGTCCTTGGTGAGGATCTGCATCAGCGGCAGGTACCCCTCGATGTTGGCATAGACGCTGTAGTAGTCCACGCCCTTGCCAGTATCGAGAAGTTCATTGAGCATCCACAGCGGGGCGTAATCTGCGGAGATCTCCACTCCTACCCCGCTGGCAGTGACCATGTCGCTCACCACAGCATCGAGGGTGAAGCCTGCGGTCAGGGTGTTGGAGAGAAGCTCATGCTCGGATTCGGTATAGACCGTTGAGGCAGGATCGAAGAAATAGGTATTGCCTGTCAAGTCCCCCACATTCTCCTGGTACCGTTCGAACCGTCCCTTGTAGCCGACCTCCAGGGTCATCAGGTCATCATCGGTGGCATCGTTCCAGAAGATCCCCTGGTTGAAGAGGAGCTTCCATTCACCGGTGATCGCATTGAACTTACGGTTGTCAACATCATCCAGGGCATCAACTGCAGTCGGATAGATATTGACGTCAAGGACCGTACCGTCTGCCTCCCGCCACACCTGTCTCTGGGTATACCCGCCCCCGGTGATGAAGAGCAGGTCGGTGTTGTTCCCGTCGATGAGCGACGGGAGCGAGAATCGTGAACCTGAGGTGAGGTAGGTCGGCAGGGCCCCGCCGAGCACATCATTGTTGATATCGAAGGAGTCAAGGACAAACCCCGTCCCCTCAGCAGTCACTGCCGGTATCCCGATCACACAGATCATCATGGTTATCAGTAGTAGTCTCTTCATCATGTATTCCTCCCAAGGACTTGATAGTCTCTATTCTTATCCAACTCTATGTAGTGATAAGTATAGCCTACCCTATCTTCGAGTAAAAGGATTATTTGCGTATTTTATTACACCCTCACAAGATTCATGGACCTGTCATACTTGACATGAATCACCAGTTTTCAATATGATACATCTCACGGGCCTATAGCTCAGTTGGTTAGAGCAACGGACTCATAATCCGTGGGTCCCAGGTTCAAGTCCTGGTGGGCCCATTTTTGTTACAAGGCAACTTCTAATAATACAAGAGGTTGCCTTTTTGTTTGCCACAAAGTGGCACCAATGGTCACCTGCTGCAATTCTCTGAACTTGAGCCGTCTTTTGTTCCCAAAAGGCACACATGACGGTATAGTACCATATGGATACGTATATCGAGGAGGATAAAGATGGATCCCGATGAATATGAGAAAGAGATACTCGAAGATTACGAATCTGGGAAACTGAAATCCTCCGGGCTCAGCGATAGTGAAAAAGAGCGGTTCTCCGAGATAGCTGCGAATACACTCAAGACGAACAAGAGGGTGACTATCAGGGTATCGGAGAATGACCAGTAAGGCATTGAGAGAACAGCAGTCCAAGAAGGATTACCGTACCAGACATTGATCACTCGTTTGATTCATACATACACGAATGGATTGCTTGCTGATAAGCCAAAGACAGCTGGCAAACCGCCAATACCGCACCATAAGCACCGCAAAAAGACACGGTACTGGTTCAAGTCCTGCCATACCTATGTTTTTGAAAAAGCAACTTCTTTGATCATCCCAAACGTATCACCAATCCCACCCCTGCACAACAAGATTCCTGTTTGTATTTTCTTCATTCACGGTGCAGGTTTCAGTCGACATGAACGATGATTACACGGTACAATTCCATGACTGGAGAAGGAGGATTTATATGCTCATTGAATGTTCTGCAAAACTGTTTAGGGGATTTGGCTACCGAACGCTGAGACCTACCGCATCCTATGCCGAGAGATTCACCTGGGTCGCCACCGGGTTTATTGATGACGAGTATGATCAGTGGATCCTGCTCGCGAATATTGCCACAGGCTTCTGTGTCGTGACGCGGGAGGATCCGGATCCCGATGAAATAGCGGCCCTGAGCCGCCTTTATGAGAAGTATGACGATGAGATCATCCTCTCTGCCATGAGAGCGGCATTCCTGCGGGAAGGCTTCGATGAGGCACTCATCGAGTCGTACCTGACAGAGGGAGCCGTGATAACCATGAAATCTGGGGCTAGTGCGCAGTCGATGATGAACCGCCTGAGCCGGTGGAAGAAACTCTTCGAGGAGAGTGAGGAGGACTTCACGGACCTTGCTTCCAGCCTCTCTTCCAAGGCCATACGGATCGACGGTAATAAGATCGTCCCCGTCGAGGCCATGAAGGCAGCCCTGGAATCGAAGGGCAGCGAAGTGGCAGCAGAGATGATCCCCATGGTCAAGATGAAGATCACCCTCCGCCTCCCCGCCCCCTACAAGGTCTACCGGGACCTTGAGGTCCCGATCTCAGCCTCGCTCGGGAAGCTGCATGAGATCATCCAGGCAGCCTTCGAGTGGGACAATGCCCACCTGCATGAATTCAAGGCTGGGTCCTATACGATCGGGCCGGAGGAGGATGAGGCAGGCTCGATGTTCTCCTTCTTCCGGGAGGAGCCGATCAATGAAGACGAGATCACCGTCGGTGAGATCGCTCAGTCGTTCAAGCAGTTCACTTATATCTATGACTTCGGTGACTACTGGGAACACCTGATCACCTTCAAAAAGGGAATCCTGAGACCGGTCGGCAGCGAGGTCACCTGCACCGGCGGCAAGGGTGATACCCCCTGGGAGGACTGCGGGGGACCAGGCGGTTATATGTACATGATGGAGGTCCTTGAGGACCCGACGAATGCAGAGTACGAAGAGATCAAGGAATGGACGGAAGGGGATCTCATACCCCGCTTCTTCACCAAAGAGGGTACGAACGTCATGCTGAAAGGTATTCTTTCCAGACCGAAGCTCACACGGTTCTTCTGATCAACAGGGGGCAGGATTTCTCTCCTGCCCCCTATGCCTCCTTATGGTCCATCTCCAACACTATCCCTTCATCATCTCACAGGCAGCATGATACCGATCCTCTCTGCGTCAGCAGAGGTTGCTGTCGACTTCGAACTTGCCAATTATAGTAACCTGTGTTACAGTAATATATATTTCTTTAACAGGGGTTCGCATGAAGTTCTACGCAAGAGAACGGGAGTTGGGGCTGCTCGAGAGACAATACTCCCAAGTTCATAACAAATCGATCATGACCGTGATCACCGGCAGGAGACGCATAGGGAAGACATCACTGTCACGAATCTATGCCCAGGATAAGAAGAGTCTCTACCTGTTTGTCTCCAAGAAGAGCGAAGTACTCCTGTGTGATGAGTTCATAGGCAGGATACAGCAGGAATTCGATATACCAGTCATCGGGGACGTGAGAAGATTCCGGGATGTATTCAGATTGATCCTGGAAATCGGGAAGAAGGAGAAGATCGTAGTCATCATCGATGAGTTCCAGGAGTTCTTTCACGTGAATACTGCTGTATATGCTGAGATACAGAATCTATGGGATGAATACAAGGACACGACAGAGGTACATCTCATATGCATCGGATCAATCTACTCATTGATGCATAGAATATTCAAGAACAGTAAAGAACCGCTGTTTGGGAGAGCGGACAGGATCCTGTACCTCAAACCCTTCCCCCCCAAGGTGATAAAAGAGATCCTGTCCGATCATGAGAAGTATAGTATACATAATCTGTTCATGAACTACCTACTGACCGGGGGAGTGCCGAGATATCAGGAGATACTCCTCGATAATAAAAAATATGACGAAGAGGAATTATTGGATTTCTATTTCGAGGCTGATTCCCCCTTCATAGAAGAGGGCAGGACGATCCTCATCGAAGAGTTCGGTAAAGAGTATGGCACCTACTTCTCGATTCTGGAGCTGCTCTCAGCGGGCAGGACTTCCCGCAGTGAGATAGAATCGATCCTGGAGAAGGATATTGGAGGGTATCTGGAGAAGCTCGTCACTGATTATGACCTGATCGGGAAGATGAAACCAATCGGTGCAAAGCCGACTGGCAGGATCCAGAAATATTACATAAAGGATAATTTCCTGAAGTTCTGGTTCAGATTCGTCTATACATACCGATCGGCAATCGAGAATAACAATCATGCGTTTATCAAGAGGAAGCTGGAAGAGAGCCTGAGTTCCTATAGCGGCCCCATCCTTGAAAAGCTGTATCATGAGATCTACCGCAGTTCTGGGAGATTCAATGAGATCGGTACGTACTGGGAACGGGGGAACCAGAACGAAATAGATCTGGTCTGTATAGATGAGATTCATAAGAAACTGGTTATAGGTGAGATAAGACTGAATAAGGATAAAGTCAATCTGAACACGTTGAACCAGAAAGCCGGGAACCTGGCCAGGAAATACCGGGGGTATGAGATCGAGTTAGTGGGGCTTGGATTACAGGATATCGATACGGTCATGGAAGAGAACGATAGGTACGAGAATCGGGACCCGCTGCGATGAAGGACCAAGGGAGTCCATGAGTTTGATCTCCAAGTTGAACGGGTAGCGGTATATATATTTAATAACATTATTCTTGAATAATAACAGTCTTAATGTTATTATTCAGATACAATGTTAGTAAATACTGAGCCATATATTGCCAAACTTGTCTCATACATCGAGCAGACCTTGAGCCTTGCTGTCAAAACCAGTTTCTGGGAAGATGAGGGGAGCATCCCTCTGCTTCTCAGAGAACGGTATTCCTTCCTCATACTGCGTATAGCAGGTTCGGGCAATCTGGTTCTCATAGATACCAACCGACACAGGAATACTCCGGCAACAATTTCCAAGCATGTGAAGATGCTGAGCCGGTACTGGAGTGGAGGGGTAATCTACTCACATAGCAGCCTGTCTGCAACAGACAGAGCACGGTTGATCAAAGCAAGAATACCTTTCATCATACCAGCAAAACAGCTGTATCTACCGTTCATGGGAATGGATCTGAAGGAGTTCTTCCCGCCTGAGAGAAAAGCATCTGGCACACTCAGTCCCACAGCACAGGTCTTGATCCTTGGCAAACTGTATGGACATGAATGGATCAGGGAATCGCCTTCCAGGATGTCAGGAAAGATCGGGTTGTCTAACATGTCGATTGGACGGGCTTTTAGCGAGTTGGAACTGCACCATATCGCATCCATCAGGAGGTCTGGGAAAGAGAAGACTTTGGTCTTTGATGCAGACAAAAGGGAACTCTGGGACATCACCCTGCCCCTGCTGCGTTCTCCTGTCACATCATCCTATACTATTCCATTCCGGGTTGATACGCATCTGGTACGAGCGGGAGAATCTGCCCTAACCTGCTACTCGCTGATACAGGAACCGGATCAACCAACATTCGCCATGTTCAACAGGCAAAAAGATATAATCATGGAACCTGCAGAACAGAAAGAGATCAGCGAAACAGACATGACCATCCAAAAATGGGCTTATGACCCACGGCTGTTCTCAAGAAATGGGATTGCCGATCCCCTCTCTGTCTATCTCGAATTCAAGGACTCGCAAGATGAGCGGATAGAAGCAGCCTTGGACTATCTGATTAAGAAGATACCATGGTAGAGGGAGATTTTCCGGCGAGCCCCCATGATATCGTAGAAACTCGGTATTCTGCCATCGTAATGACAAATTATCCGGTTTATTTGCTATTACGATGGCATTTCGTTGACTTCTCAGGCGCAGGTCAGATCCACTTGAGGAAGCCGGCGAAGATGACCAGCATCAGGGCATTCACCGCGAACAGCGAGCCGATGACGAGCTTCTGGGTCTTCGGCTTCCAGTCGTAGGAGTACATCGACACGACGAAGAAGGGGATGTAGACCGTTAGGAAGACCGGGATAGACCCCCACCAGGAGTAGACCCAGATGAAGGCCGGGGTCTTGGCAAGGAAGATCTCGAAGACTGAGAAGAAGGCTGCCGTACCCAGGGCGATGAAGAGGCGGTTGTTGATCCCGAGGATCTTCTTCTTCGGGTCCTCATCGAGCAGCTTGCTGTAGACGACTCCCGCGATGGAGAACATGATGCTGAGCTCGGCACAGACACCCACCAGCAGGAGGAAGCCGGTCCCGGTAGGGACCGTCCACAGGGCGTGCCCGCTGAAGTGCTGGATCAGTGCATTGACGATCTCGAAGAACCAGTGGACCATGTAGAGGGAGAGCCCCGCTGCGATACCACGGTAGTTCCCCTTGGAATACTCGTTGAAATAGACATAGAAGGCAAACATCAGCAGCGGAATGATGTACCACTGGAAGTCCTTGCCGTTCCTCAGGATGGCCAGAGCCTGTTCGGTAGCTTCTGGGTTGTTCATGTTCGTTTTTCTCCTTTAGGTTTCTTGTAGTGTTCTTATATGCTGGTCAGACGGTCTCATCCGCCCGGTCAAGCTTCTCTGATTTCAGGATGATCTCCCGGTAGACCTCCTCGGAGATCGGGTAGCTCCGTATCACCAGGATCCCCGCGATGATCACGACCGTCGGGATCGCACCGGTGAGGAATCGGATGGCGCTGACGCTCGCAGCTCCCTGCATCGTGTTCGCCACATAACCCGAGGCGCTCAGCGTGATGCCGATGATCAGGCCTGAGAGGGCCTGGCCGAGCTTGCTGATGAAGGTCCACAGCCCGTAGTAGATGCCTTCCCTCCGCTGCCCGGTATGGGCGTAATCCCACTCGATCACGTCGGGGATCAGCGCGTAGGGAATGATGTAGTGAGTAGACAGCCCCGCCCCGGTCAGGGCCATGATGCAGTAGAGCCCAGTGACAGAGACCCGGTCCCCGAGGAAGGAGAGCAGGAGGATGCCGGCAGAGAAGATCGCCATGCCGGTCATATAGGAGAGGCGCTTGCCTATCCTCTTCGATACCTTCACCCAGACGGGGATGCCCAGCAGTGCGAATACCAGCAGGACGAGCAGCGCCATCGTCACCCCGTTCGCATCGAGTACCACATACTCGAAATAGTACTTGAGGCTGCTGCTCGTGATCGTGACCCCGGTGATGAAAAGGGCCCAGGGGATGAGGATGAGCAAAAACGGCTTGTTCCTGAAGGCCGTCACATACTCCTTCAGGAGGAACCGCTTCTCGTGCTTCTGTGCTGCGGGCTGTGAGGGCTCCTTCACGGTGAAGAAGGTGATCAGGGCAGTGACCATCATGATCCCGCCAAAGATGATGCCCATGAGCCGGTACCCGGCTGACTCGTCAGCTGCCGACTGGATGATCGGCAGTGCAGCACCGGCACCGAGGAGCGTCCCGACAACCGCGAAGCTCATCCGGTAGCCGTTGAGGACGGTCCTCTGGTGGAAGTCCTTCGTCAGCTCAGGGGTCAGGGCCCCGTAGGGGATGTTCACCACCGTATAGGCTACGGAGAGCAGGCAGAAGATGAGGGTGATCCAGACGAACAGGTTCCCCTGGGACTCCATATGGGGGTTCGTGAACATGAGCACCATACAGACGAAGAGCGGGATAGCCCCAAAGAGGAGGTATGGCCTCCTCCTCCCCCACCGGCTTCTCGTCCGATCTGATATAAACCCCATGAGGGGATCGGTGACAGCGTCCACGATCCTCCCGATCATCATCGAGATACCCATCAGCACTGCCGTCATGCCGACAGTATCGGTCAGGTAGGATGCCAGCTGGAAGGCCATCACCGTGAAGAAGAGGTTGCCCCCGACATCACAGATGCCGAAGCCGACCTTGGTCTTCATTGTCAGTTTGTTATCCATGGTAAGATTCTCCTTTTGTTGCATATCTTACAATAGCATTGTTCTATTGTCAAAACAAAAAAAGAACTCCCCAGAAGGAAATTGGTCTTTACACCCTTGGCTTCTACACGAAACTCGTGCACACTATATTCGTGAGGTATGAGATGAAGAATATCACATTCAGCGTGGATGACAATCTGCTCATGAGGGCAAAGGAGAAAGCAGCTCATGAGCACCGGAGTCTCAACGAGCTGTTCAGGTCCTGGCTGGAGGGGTGGCTCAGGCAGGGCAGCAGCAGCGATGCCTATGAAGTACTGATGGAGAACCTCTCTTCTGTCTGTGAGGCAGGCAGCCACTACTCGAGGGAGGAGCTCAATGAACGCTAGCTTCTTCCTCGATACCAATATCATCGTCTACTCGTTCGATTCCACCGCACCGGAGAAACAGGCGACTGCCAGGGAGCTGATACGTCGAGCCCTCAGAGATGAAGGTTGTATCAGCCCTCAGGTGATCTAAGGAATTCTCCAATGCGGCATTGCGGCAGTTCACCAAGCCGATGCCGATCGAGCAGTTGGGAACCTTTATTGACCAGGTGCTGCTGCC
Source organism: Spirochaetia bacterium (assembly GCA_963677595.1). Lineage (GTDB taxonomy): Bacteria > Spirochaetota > Spirochaetia > CAKZLE01 > CAKZLE01 > CAKZLE01. The sequence goes on along the minus strand of OY782041.1, from coordinate 2,676,239 downwards.
GCTCTGTACGGTATGGCCTGACCAACGGATCTATCGGGAGGCATTGATGATCAGGATGGAGACCGGGTACTCGTGGTATGACAGCCTGATGACTGCATCAGCGCTGCGCAGCGGTGTGAAGGTCCTCTATTCAGAGGACCTCCAGGATGGGAGGAAGCTCAAGCGATTGAGGATAACCAACCCGTTCTGACCGGGCTTACTGCCGGTGTCCGAGGAGCCTGCTCATGGAGAGGCCAGCCTCCCTGACGATCAGGCCGATCTCCTCGAGTCTGCTGCTCATCCTGACCTTGGGACCGGAGATGCCGATGGCGGCCTCTATCCTGTTCTCGAAGTTATAGACCGGGGCACCGATACACTGGATGTTCTGCTCGAACTCCTCATTGTCCACAGCATACCCCTTCTCTCGGACTGCCGCCAGTTCAGGCAGCAGGTCGGCGATGGAGGTGATGGTATTCTTCGTAAAGGGGGTGAACTCCACATCCCCGAGCAGGTCCTCGAGCTCCTTCAGCCCGAGATCGCAGATCAGGCTCTTCCCCACTGCCGTGCAGTAGAGCTCCTCCGAATCCCCGATGTTCGTGTTCGCCGATAACGTATTGCTGCCGAGCTCCCGGTCGATGAAGATGCAGGAGGTCTTGGACCTGACTGCCAGGTGGGCGTTCTCACCGGTCCGCTTGACCAGTTCCTTCAGGTAGGGGGCGGCGATGGTCGTGATCTTCTCCTGTGCGCGCAGTGATGATGCCAGGCTGAAGATCCCGTAGCCGAGCCGGTACTGCTTCCCGTTCTCTTCCTGCCGGACCAGGCCGTGGCTGATCAGGGTGGAGAGCAGCCTGAAGACCGAACTGCGGTCTATGGAGAGGACCTCGGTCAGCTCACTGAGCGTGTGGCTCCTCCCCGGGTTTGAGGCGATATGCTTCAGGAGGATGAGCGACCTGTCGACAGACTGGATCAGTGGTTTCTCTTCTTTTGCCATAGCTTATTATAAGAGTCAGGGAAGGCTGCATCAAGGGATGCAGCCACCGATTGCTTATGATAAAACAGTATTGTACGATGTGTATTGGCAGATCATCTCTCAGGGAGATTCCTGAAAAGCTTTACGAGCGACTCCAGCCGCCCTGCACTATCCCCAAGGCCGCCTGGACGGGATCTCTCCTGCCAGAGTCTCCGGTACTCGGCGATAAGCACTTCAAGCTGTGCAGCCAGTTCTGCAGCCCGTGGCTGCGGGATCCCTGTGATCGGGAGCAGCCCGCTGCCTGAGAGCCGTTCGGTACCCAGTTCACAGGAGAACCTGAGCATCCGGGCAGTCCAGGAAAGCTCTGCCTGCATGAGCAGCCCCGTCGGGACCGTTGCCAGCAGTCCATCGACCCGGTCGAGTTCTGTTAGCTCGCGTTCGAACCTGTAGCCAGCGAACCGCGCGATATCCTCCGCGTAATAGGGAGCAAGGTGGTCGAGCAGCAGGGCACCGAGCAGCGTCGTGTTATGGATCTTGGGTCTCCCGGTCTCCTCCAGGTAGATCTCCCCGATACCCTCGATCCGCATGAGGGCTTGAGCAAGCGGCCCAACAGCCGGTACTACGTCCTCCCGCTCGTGTCCGTGATCCCATTCCCCGTACAGGAGGGCAGGATGTTCCCGAAAGCTGCTTGCTACTGCCCAGGGCATATCCAGCAGGTGTACATCAGTACCGTTCCAGGCAGCCTCGCTTCCCAGGATGAAGCCCGGGATCCCGATGGGCAGCTGCTGCCAGTGGCCGTTGTCCCCCCACTCGGTGACCATCAGCCCCCTTGCGGGATGCGCATTGGCATGCGCATGCTTCACGGCATTGAGGAGGTTCCCTTCCGCGTTCTTCCACCTACCCCCGATCGTGTTCCAGGCAGAGTTACCCGCACAGATGACATAGTCGAATCCGGAGTCCGAGAGGAGCGCACACTCGGAAGCGAAGGGGTGGTCTGCCTCATAGCCCCAGTCCATCAGGACCATGTCGCCAGGGAGGCTCTTCACCACATCGGGATGCTTCATCAGGACATCTGCCCAGACCATGATGCGTTTCCCATAATCAGCTGCCAGGCGGTGGATGCCTTCAAGAAAATCCACATAGACCCGGTCAAGGCCCTTCTGGGCACAGAGCGTCTCGCTCCTGCCCTGCCCGAGTTCCCAGGGTTCATCCCCCCCGATGTTCACATATGGGCTCATGCGTCCCGGGAGCAGCTGGGAGAAGAGGTCTGCGACCAGCTCCAGTGACCCGGGTACTGCCGGGGCAAGGGTCGAGGATTCGGGGCGGAAGACATCCCAGGGGTCGATGAACCCGTCAGGCATCTCCGCGAGGTGGTGGTATTCCGGGTGCCTGAGCCATCGCTCCATATGGCCGAAGGAGTTCTGGTTGGGGACCAGCTCGATGCCGCGTGCGGCGCAGTAGGCTTCCAACTGCCTGAACTCGTCCGGTGTGAGAGGGGAAGCATGCTCCCAGACGTTCTCATGGCCTGTGTAGGCATAGGTATGTTCCATGTAGAGCTGCAGCTGGTTATACTTCAGCCCGGCGAAGAGGTCGATGAGGGATAGGAGCGTCCCCATCGTCGGTACCCGGTCCCGGCTTATATCGAGCATGACCGCACGCCATTCGAGATCGGACCAGTCCTCCACCATCCCGCAGGGAAGGCGGTATGCAGGCCCGTGATGGTCAATCAGCTGCCGTATCGTCTGCATGGCGGTGAAGAGGATCTTCTCCTCAACGCATTCGATCAGGACGGATGACTCATCGATGGTCATACGGTACCAGTCGAACCTGCCCGGTCCTGCCGGCTGTGTTCTCTCCCAGGAGAATCCGGCTGGCAAACTGTCACCAACGGTATACTGCCGGATGGAAGCTGCTGTCCCTATTGGAAGTTCGAGGTATAACGAAGCCTGGAGTTCCAGGGCCTTCGGTACTGGGACAAGCTGCCTGGCCGGATCACCACTCTTTCTGTTCATCTGCTTATCCCAGGGGGATCTGCCCGAGTTCTGCTGCCAGTGCCAGCAGGAACCAGGAAGCGTGGGGGATCCACTGTTCGCTCCACCTCCACCGGTGGTCGCCCATGCCTGCAGCGGCTGCAGGCAGGAAGTCTATGTCTTCCTCATCCTCGAAACCTCCGGTGATCCCGTTACAGATCCCTCCCGGGGCATTCGGGTAGTGCTTCTCATAGCGGGGATTGTTCCTCCCGTACCCCTGGAACATGCAGGTATCGAAGGGGTTGCAGCCGAGGATCCAATCGAGCTGGGCATCAGCGGCCTGCCGCAGGTGATCTGTGATCTCCTCTTTTGCTCCCGCGAGTCCCTGCAGCTCTTCTGAGGAGGCAGCGATCCGCATCATGGCAGCCATGGATGCGAGTCTCGCATTCTCCCCCTGCCACCAGTAGCCTGACTCGTTGTCATGGGGAACGAAGAAGGAGGTACGCACCTCCCCTCCCCGGGCAGCCTGCACGGGCTGCCTGGTATGCATGAAGGGGTTTCCCTCGACAGCTGTACGTTCCAGTTCAGTCTTCAGTGCATCGAGGACCAGGCTTGCGGTCTCTTTCCTTCGCGGCTCTTCAGGCTCGATACGGGTGTACAGGAGCAGGGAGAGAATCGGCAGTCCTGAGTCGGATGCATGGTAGAAGGGGCGGCTTGAGCCCTCCTCAACCAGCCAACCTGGGAGTGTGGGATCATAGAGGGAGGAGAGCCTCCCTGACCAGCGTCGTGCCTCTTCGAGGTACCAGTCATGATCTGTCGCCTTGAGGAGCTCGACGGCAGCTGTGAGGGCACAGTAGCAGTCGATGATGTTCTCGCGGCCGTTGTCGAGGTATGCAGAATTGTGCTCGACCAGGTGGCGGTAGCCCCGCTCAGCGGCGGCAAGGCACTGGGAGGGCGTGAAGCCGTCTGCGGGGATCCTGTCCCGTTCATGGGCAGAGACCCGTGCGAGGGCTGCTATGGCCATTCCGCCTCCCTGGCGGAAACCTGCCTGGTAGTTCTCCATCCTGATCCCCTGCTTTGTCCTGAAGGCTGAGATCATCCGCTCATGGTGGTCCTTGCTCCACTTGTCGAAGACGGTCATGTAGAAGAACCCTTCGGGGTCCAGCATCCGCATGAGGAAGTCGGCTCCCCACCAGGCCTCCTCGAAGAGGCGGTCGGCAAGCAGGGTATCGGCATGGACAGGGATGCCTTTGAGGGTCTCCCCCGTCTGCACCAGGGCCCAGACGGTCAGGGGGATCTGCTGGGGGTTGAGGAAGTTCGCATAGGAGAGGTGCGAGAGGTACTTGCTGTAATCCCCGGCGGCATCGAACCAGCCCCCGTGCACATCGACGCAGCCATCCCGGTCCCCGAAGAAGGGGATCGAACGGTCCACCTCGTCCCAGCTGCCTGAGGAGCGCTGTCCCTTGAGGTAGAAGAGAAGGTTCGAGACCATCAGCTCATCAGCTGCCTCCTCCGATATCGTGAAGGGGTTCCCGTAGAGGGTCCTCCCGCCTGTCTCTATCCGGAACCGGTAGGTTCCCGGGTCAGTGACCTGGGAGAAGTCGAACCGGCAGAAGTACCGTCCCTTCCAGCCGGGCACGCTGCCCGTCCAGGAGGGGGAGAACCGGGAGATGACCTGGTCGTTCCCTGCTTCCAGCAGCTCCGCGGTGAGCTCATCGGCGGATGGGAATGCTCTGTCTGCCTGGAGGATCATGAACTTCCAGGCATCGGGACGGTAGCCGACATGATTATGTAAGATCTGCATAGGACTCCCCTTTCGGTTTTTCAAACCTGTGTGTATGGCATCTGGAAAAGAACGGTCTCTCCCTACCCCTTGATCGCCCCTCCGACGACCCCTTCAGCCAGCTGCTTCTGGAAGGTGAAGTAGACGATCATGGCCGGTGCCGTCGCGACGACGAGGGCGGCGAGCTGCCAGCCGAGCTGGGTGCTCGTCAGGCTCGAGAAGGAGAATACCCCTACCGGCAGGGACTTGGTGAACTCGGAGCTCGCCAGGACCAGTACGAGCATGAACTCGTTCCAGATACCCAGGGCCGTGATGATGCTCACCGTGATGATCACCGGGGTCGCGATCGGCGTGATGATCGCGGTGAGGATCTTGAAGGTCGGGGCCCCGTCCATCCTCGCGGACTCGATGAGGCTGCTCGGGATGCCCCGGACGAAGCTGGTGGTCAGCATGACCGCCAGGGGGAGCCCGAAGGCGACGTAGACGAGGATGATACCGAGGTGGGTATCAGTCAGCCCGATCCTCGAGAGCATCAGGAAGAGCGGGATGATCACCGAGTTGATGCTGATCAGGTACCCGAACCCGATCAGTGCCGAGATGGCGATCGATACCTTCCGGAACTGCATCTTGCTGATCGCGAAAGCGGTCATCAGCGCGAAGAGGTTCACCAGGAAGGTCGAGACCCCGGCATAGATGATGCTGTTGATGAACTTCTGGCCCAGCCCGCCCCGCGAGATCGCCGAACGGTAGTTGAAGAGCATCGTCTTCCAGCCGAGCTCCCGACGCATGGAGCCGGGAAGCTGTGAGACCGTCAGGGTATCGCCGGGCTCCAGGGCTGCAAGCTCTGCCGGCAGGTCCTCCTTCACCAGGAAGTAGACCATCAGCCTCCTCCCGGGGGAGATGGTGGTCGATTCGATGATCAGGCGCTCACGGGTATCCTTCTTCACGTCGTAATCAGGGATGACGTTGAGCTGCGGCTTGATAACCACATATTCGTCATCGCTGGTGTGGATCAGGTCATACGGCAATGCGTAGATATCGCGGGTAAGCTCCTCGTTCGACTTGAAGGATGAGTAGGTCATCCAGACGAGCGGGATGATCGTGATCAGCGCCCAGCTGACGAGCACGATATAGGAGAGGGTGCGTCCCAGGATCGATTTCGGTCTGTCTTGTCTCATGGTAGCCTACTCCTCACTGTTCCTGCCGATCAGCTTGCTGACGCCTATCAGCAGCAGGCTGATCACCACGATGATGTTCGAGATCGCGGCACCGTAGGCGAACCGCATATCATTCGCATAATCCTGGAAAGCTGTCTGGTACATGAAGATCGGCAGCACCATGGCATTGTTCCGCTGCAGCCCCTGGGTCGTGATCGAGAAGATCAGGTCGAACCCCCTGAGGGACCCGGCGATCGCGAGGATCGTGGAGACGATGATCGTTCCCGAGAGGATCGGCACGATCACCTTGAGGAAGACCTGGGGCTCGGTCGCTCCGTCGATCTTGGCTGCCTCGATGAGGTTGTCGTCGATCTTCTGGAGATTGGCCAGGAAGATGATCATGTAGAGCCCGGTATAGATCCAGATGAGGGCGAACCCGATCGGGATCATGACCGTCTCCGGGTAGAGCATCATCTCGAACTGGGCGGACGGGTCATGGTGTATGAGCTGCAGCAGCCTCGAGACAGGGCCGTCGGCCTGGAACATCCGCTTCCAGAGGATACCGATGACGATCGTCGAGAGGAAATGGGGCAGGAACACCACGACCTGGAAGAAGTTGGACCCCTTCACCATCTTCCGGTAGATGATGTAGGCCAGGACGAACCCGAGCGGGATCTGGCCGAAGACCGAGATGGCCACGACGATGAGGTTGTTCTTCAGTGCATGCCAGAAGTAGGGGTCTGTGAACATCCCCCGATACTGCAGGAGGCCGACGAAACTCCACTCACCGCCCCTGTTCGGGTTGAAATCGGTGAAGCTGAGCCAAACCGAGTAGACTATCGGGTAGGCTATGATGAACAGGTAGATGATCAGGGCGGGGGCTATCAATGCCAGGTAAGCCGGCACATCCCGCAGGTCTCGTTTCGTCACGTTCGTCTCCTCCAGTATCTGTTACATGAAGCGGGAGGGTTTCCCCTCCCGCTTGACCTTGGTATGGTACCTACCTCGTTACGAGGGATTCTACCTTGTCTGCGATCTCCTGGGCAGTTGCCTGTCCGCTGACGATCTTCTGCATGCCGGCATTGAGCTCATCATTGGCTGCACCGCTCAAGAATGCGTCGATGACGTCTGTGGTTGGTGCGCTCTGTGCGAGGGCGACCTTCTCCTTCATGATAGTCGGCAGGTCAGCAGGGACCTTGAAGTTCTTGAGGATAGGAGCCACGATAGCACCGTCAATCAGTCTCTGGGTAGTCTCAGCATGGCTGTAGAAGTACTGGATGAACTTGAGGGCTGCATCCCTGACTGCAGGGTCTGAAGCTCCCTGCTTGGTGAGGCCGTAGCCGACCTGGATGGCTGCTGCGACTGAACCTGCGGTTCCCTTCTCGCCGGGGAGTTTCGGCCAAGCGATCATCTTGGTAGCCTCAGCCACTTCAGGATTCTCGATGCTTCCTGCGACCCACTGTCCCTGTACCATGAAGAGAGCCTTGCCGTTGCTGTAGTTCGATACGTTGGCACCGTAGTCGACGAGGACTGACTTGGAAGAGATCACCCCGTCTTCGACCATCTGTGAGAGGAAGTCAAGCGACTTGACCATTGCCGGGTCGTTGAACTTGTTCTCGCCTGCGACTGCCTTGGAGACCCATGCAGCGTCCCCTGACATGCGTGCGATGACCGTAGACATCAGGCAGGAACCCCATGCCCAACCATCAGCACCGTCGATGCTCACGACTTCCACGCCTGCCTTCTTGGCAGCAGGAACCATGGCTACGAGGTCCTCATAGGTCTTCGGTGCGCTGAAGCCGAGTTCCTTCACCAGGTTCTCGTTCATGAATAGTACGGTGGTGATGTTGCTCGTCCCAAGGGGGATCTCATAGATCTCACCGTTCGGCCCCATCGAGGGGATCAGGTTCAGGTCGTAGTAGCTTGCGTCAATGTAAGGAGTGATGTCAAGCTGCTGTCCTGCTTCCTTCCAGGGGAGTCCCCATCGGGCGTCTGCACCCATGTACGCCAAGTCAGGCACGTCGCCAGAAGCAAGCCGTGCAACGACCTTCTGGTGGTACGCCTCGTCATAGAGCATCTCATAGTCGATGTCGATGTTCGGATTCTCTTCCTCGAACGAATTGACGATTCGAACCCAGTTCACACCTTCCTGGTTTGAGTTGTCGCCATACGCCATTGCCTTGACCACGACCTTCTCAGGACCTGCTGATTCCACTGCACCCTGAGCGCTGACTGTCCCGATCAGGAAGACCGACAGTACGATCACGGCAAGAACCACTTTCACTTTTTTCATGTTTCCCCCTTTTCTCCTTTCTTAGAGAAAATTCTTTACTCTTTTTCCAGGCCTGCAGCTGCAGGCCTGTGAAATCCCAACTCTACTATTTCGAGAAGACGACGATCCCGTCCTGCAGGTTCCGTCTTCTGCTAATGCCTTCCAGTACATCAGCCTCGCCGAAGAGGGTGTTGAGCACCATCCCGGCTGCGCCGTAGGATACTGCCTGCTTCCCGAATGACGAGAACCAGATATTCTCATTGACCATATACCGGTAGGGATAGGGCCAGTTCCTGCGGATCTCCTGTTCAAGGATCTGCTTCACCGAATCCCCAAGCTCCTCGAACGCCCCTCCGAGGATCACATGGCTCAGGTTAAAGGTGTTCATGATCAGGCCGGTATGGGCGAAGAGCTCGGTAAGGAGTTTCTCCATCACCGCGGGGTCGGAGAAGATCCGCTGCTGCTCGTCCTCGGTCAGGGAGAACTGCCCCACCGAATCATCACGCCGGTAGATCGACCGGAACTCACCGGCTGAGTACTGGGTCCCGTAGTGGACCGCACCGCCGATGACGATACCCATACCGACAGCGATCCGGTTGCAGACCGGATCGACTGCGGGGTCGTAGTCCCGGAACTCGAGGAGCAGGAAGAGAAAGTCCCTCAACTCTGCCCTGCGGTGGAAGGCAAGCTCCCCCCACACACAGGCATTGGCATCATTGTCGATGAAGACAGGGACGCTGAAATGGGAGGAGACCTCCTGGTAGAAGTCATAATCCTCCGTGATCCCAAGCGGTTCGGAGTACATGATGATCCCCGCCTCACCGTTGACGACACCGGAGATCCCGACCCCGATGCCGAGCAGCTCCTTTCCCGTCTTCTCGACCTCCTCCACGAGCCGTTCCAGACAGCCGGTGAAGAGCTCGGTCAGGTCCTTCCCATGGAGTGAGAGCGGGTGTACCCAGGAGCCGATGATCTCCCCGGTGAGGTCCAGTGCCACAGCCGTGCATTGTTCAGGGGTGATCTCCACCCCGAGGATGCAGCCGTACTCGCTGTTGAGCGAGATGAACTTGGGCTTCCGTCCCCCCTGGGGGCCGGACCTCCCCTCCTCGGTCTCAATGATGATGCCAGCATCGATGAGCTCCTTCACGGCATTGGAAACAGTGGACTTGTCCAGTTCGAGGCTCCGGGCGATCTCGATGCGGCTGGTCTCATGCTGCTGCCAGATCTCCCTGAGGATCAGTGCCCTGTTAATCCGTTTCGTACGCTTCATCGATTATGATTGCTCCTATTCTGATTGCATCCTGTACGTAATCATGCTATGATTCTTTAGTTGGTTTTTAAATCAACTAACTAGAGTATTACATGAGTCTTACATGCTGTCAACCAAAAATATGGTAGAATTTTTACGAACACTGGCAGGCGGTAACGGGCTGCACAAGGAGGATGCGATATGGAACGGATCACACTGGACGGGAACTGGCGACTTCAGCAGGCTGAACGGGGTATAGACATCCCGGCAGCCATCCCCGGGGATACCCATACCGCACTCCTGGAAGCGGGCCTGATCCCTGACCCGTTTCACGGGATGCAGGAGCAGGAGCTTCAGTGGATCGGCAGGGTCGACTGGATCCTGGCCAGGGAGTTCGACTGCCCGGCTTCCCTCCTTGAGTCAGGAGAGCTCTTCCTCGAGCTCGAGAGTGTCGACACCTTCGCTGAGGTCCTCCTCAACGGGACGGTCATCGGCACCTGTGAGAACATGTTCGTGCGATACCGGTTCGATGTATCGGGGACCGTGACTGCAGGGACGAACACGATCACCGTCAAGCTCTCATCGGCCGAACAGAAGGCCCGGGAGTTGAGCACCCGGCTCCCCTACCCGGTCCCCTATATGACCTACCCCACCCAGTCGCCCCACCGGAACCTCATCAGGAAGGTCCAGTGCCACGGCGGCTGGGACTGGGGTCCCTGCCTCATGGTCGCAGGTCTCTATGAGGCCCCCGTCCTCCTTGCCTCCCCCCTCGAGCGGATCGAGTATGTCCACACGAACCTCACCAGGGATGGGGATCGGTGGCTCCTCGATGTGGTGACCGAACTGCAGTCCTCACGCACCGGGGAGACGACGCTCACGATCTCGTGTGCCGGAGTCCGGCATGAGGAGAGAATACTCCTGCAGGTCGGCAGCACCGAGCTAACGAGGACCCTCACCATAGACGGGGTGGAACCCTGGTGGCCGGCAGGCTACGGGGAACAGCCGCTCTATGAGCTGCGCGTGAAGACAGGGCATGATGCGGTGAACAAGCAGGTAGGGTTCAGGACGGTAGAGGTCGATACCACACCAGATGCCCACGGCAGGCCGATGACCTTCCGGGTCAACGGGAAGGATATCTTCTGCAAGGGAGCCAACTGGATACCTGCCGACTCGCTTCCCGGCAGGATCAGGGAGACTGACGTGGAGGGTCTGCTCCAGTCGGCAGTCGATGCCAATATGAACATGATACGCGTCTGGGGAGGCGGCAGGTATGAGCCTGACTGGTTCTACGGTCTCTGCGACCGGCTCGGCCTCATGGTCTGGCAGGACTTCATGTTCTCCTGCGCCCTCTACCCTGCACAGGAGTATTTCCTTGAGAATGTCAACGAAGAGGTTCGCCACCAGGTCAAGCGCCTGAAGGATCACCCCTCCATCGCACTCTGGTGCGGGAATAACGAAGATATCGGGGCGTTGACCTGGTTCGAGGAGTCGCGGAAGCAGCGGGACCGCTACCTCATCGACTATGACCGGCTCAACGAGGGGATCATCGGCAGCACGGTCAGGGAGCTTGACCCCAACCGGACCTGGTGGCCCTCCTCCCCCTCAGCCGGCGAAGGCGACTACTCGGACAACTGGCATGATGACTCGAAGGGCGACATGCACTACTGGAGTGTCTGGCACGAGGGGAAGCCCTTCGAGGCCTATCATGAGGTTACCCCACGCTTCTGTTCCGAGTTCGGCTTCCAGTCCTTCCCGTCCCTCCCCCTGATCGAGTCCTTCTGCGATACAGGTGAGGACCTGAACATCAGCAGCCCGGTCATGGAGCACCATCAGCGAAACGACCGCGGGAACTCGATCATCCTCTCGACGTTCACCCGGTACTTCCGACTCCCCGCCTCCTTCTCTGACCAGGTCTACCTGAGCCAGGTGCAGCAGGCGCTGGCCATCACCACCGCAGTCGAGTACTGGCGCTCGAAGCGTCCACTCTGCATGGGAGCCCTCTACTGGCAGCTCAACGATACCTGGCCTGCAGCCTCCTGGTCCTCGATCGAGTACGGGGGCAGGTGGAAGACCCTCCACTACGCTGCAGCCCGCTTCTTCGCCCCGCTCATGATCACGGTCAGGGAGGAGTCTCCCGGTACCATCACTATCTATGGTGTGAACGATACGGAGGCACCGGTTAGCGGCAGCCTCCAGGTAGACCTGGTCGACTTCGACGGTGCGGTGAGAGGACTCCTTGAAGACAAGGCCGTCCTCGAGGCTGAAGCATCAACATCCATGGAGATGTTCGGTTTGGAGCTTTCGGAAGCTGAGAGATTCGCATCCTGCCTGCGGGTCCGGTTCATCCCCGATGGGGATATACCGGAAGCGGAGACCACCCTCCTCTTTGCCGAACCCAAGCGCTGCGGCCTGAGGGAAGCAGCCGTGAAGGTCACCCCGGTCACGGGGAGTGAGGTCATCCTTGAGACCGATGTGCCGGTCCTCTACCTGTGGCTCGAGCTTCCCGGGTGGAAGGGGCGCTTCAGCGATAACTGCTTCCACCTCTTCCCCGACAGGCCTCGGAGGATCTCACTGCTCGGTGATATCCCCAAGGATCGCACAGCACTCAAGCTCATGCACCTGAGGCATTGACACTCTCCCTTACCATCGCTATATTTAGCTAAATGACTAAATGTAAGGAGGCACAATATGGCACAAGCCCCTCAGGCTCTCAGGCCTGATTCCATCAGGGACTCTGTCAGAAAGGACTACGGGAAGGTCATCTCTTCGGGATGCTGCTGTTCATCAGACTCAGGCTGCTGCAGCCCGGGGGCAGATCCACAGACGCTCTCTTCGATGCTAGGGTACACCATAGCGGACCTGGAGCTGATCCCCGACGGGGCGAACCTGGGGCTGGGCTGCGGGAATCCCGTGGCCATCGCCTCCCTGGAACCCGGGGAGACCGTCCTCGACCTGGGCAGCGGTGCCGGGATCGACAGCTTCCTCGCAGCCCGCGCGGTCGGTGAGACCGGACAGGTGATCGGGGTCGACATGACCCCCGGCATGGTGGGGAGGGCTCGCCATAATGCCGAGAAGGCCGGGTTTGACAATGTGGAGTTCCGCATCGGGGAGATCGAGAAGCTGCCGGTGGCAGACAACTCGGTCGACGTGATCCTCTCGAACTGCGTGATCAACCTCTCGCCCGAGAAACAGCGGGTCTTCGATGAAGCATACCGGGTACTGAAGGCAGGTGGACGTCTCTCCATCTCCGATGTCGTGACGACCGCAGAGCTGCCGGAGGAGATGCGGGAGGACATGAAGCTCTACTCGAGCTGTGTGTCGGGGGCATCCTCGATCGAGGAACTCGAGGGGATCCTCACCGCCGCAGGCTTCACCGGGATAACCATCACGCCGAAGGATGCGAGCAGGGAGTTCCTCAGGGACTGGGCCCCCGGACGCCATGTAGAGGAGTACATCGTCTCGGCGATCATCCAGGCGAGCAAGGCAGTTTAGCACCTCACCTGCCGCAGCACCGTTTGTACTTCTTCCCGCTCCCGCAGGGGCAGGGATCGTTGCGGCCTGGGGTCTTTGGCTGAGGTGCCCTGCTGTCCTGCACAGACTCGAAGCCTGGCTGTATCCCCGCGGCATACCTGTCCAGGTATGCCGCATACAGCCTTCTCATGATCCTGTGCCGCTCCTTCAGTTCATCCCGAAAGGCAGGGTACTGAAGGGCAAAGGCCGACTTGAATATGCTGGCAATCCCTGGAAGCGGCGCAGATGAATCAGAATAGTTCGACCAAGTTCGTGTCTTATAGTCATACTGCATTACCGCAACGGGGACGTCAGCGCGATCACTGTCTGCGATCAGGAAGAAACTGAGAAGGGGGTCAGTACAGTGGCAGACAGGAGAGATGCAGTAGGTATCCTCTACCAGATAAACTGCGTCGTCAACTGAAATGACAAACGGGTCCGCATAGGGAAGCACCTCCGTATAGCCGACCAGGTCTCCCTCAGCGACATTATGCATAAAGAAATCGATCTCAATCGAACCGGGGTCCTTGATCGCCCCCATACGCTCCCTCATCAATGCATCGTAGAGCCTAGCAAGCAGCATCCAAAGCGTATCATCAACGTCATTGATGAAGTCAACGGCAAACCGATACCCCTCTGGGTCCTCTTTTCTCTGACGCCCCCGAGGCTGTGCAAGCTTCCGGCTCACCGTACTCAAGACCATATCGAAATTGTGCCGATCACTTGAAGGACTGTCACTGATCTCTCTGAAGGAGAGCTTTAGCTCTCCACAGGTGCACACTGGACTCTCACAGACCAGGGATGCCCGTGCCTTGAAGACCCGACCTGAGAATTCACCCCGGTCAAAGGTCTGCGTCAGGAATTCCCCATGCATATCGTGTTGTTCTGGTCTCCCCATCTGGGCTCTATCCTCCGTTCCTGTTCATTACAATTTGAACCGGAGCACGACCTCTCCGCGTTCCCGGTCTATCTCAACATGCTTTCCGTCATCTTCGGCACTGAACAGTTCCTTGCCGGTCGCTGCAGCAGTCAGGATACTGAGAATTATCCATACTTCAGCCTCCTGTATATCTATACAGTAAGCTTACCAAGTGCTGGGGAAATCCTCAATGTGTTATTATCCTTTTATTCTCCTACCCACACGATTCAGCGAATAGTCGAAAATTAACACCTTACCTGCCGCAGCATCGTTTGTACTTCTTCCCGCTCCCGCAGGGGCAGGGATCGTTGCGGCCTGGGGTCTTTGGCTTAAGGGGTGCTGCCGTCCGGGCAGTCCTCTTCTGGTAGGCATCATAGAGCTTTTCCAGGGTCCGGTGCCGCTTCTTCAGCATATCGCGGTATTCGGGATACTCAGCAGCAAGGTAGGAGATGGCCTCGGCGGCCAACCCTGTCGGAGGCTTTATATCCCCCTCTTTGGCAACACCCCATTCACCAGTCTTATAGTTATACAACATCAGGATCGGAACATTATCCTCCTGGAATGGCATTTCCACCATCGCGATATAGCAGTAGGGGTGGGAGTTGTAGAGGTGATACCGATCCTCCAGCCAATAATTCTCTCCGTCCACATCCGCATAGATCCGTTCAGCATAGGGGAAGATCTCTGTATAGCTGATGAATTCCCCATCCATGCTATCGGGATCCGAGAAGTCGATCTCATAGGTAGAGAGATCCGTGGCAGATTCCATGAGAGACACCTTGAACAGGTTCTCATAGAACGCGAACAGGCTCCAATCCTGGTCTGTGAAATCAGCGAGGCAAGCCTCCGCGAACCGAAAGAGCTCAGGATCGTTCTCACGTTCTTCGGGCGCCGGCAGGACAAGTTCCCTCTCTTTGGCATCGATCACGATCTGGTACAGAGGCTGCACGCTCACCATGCTGCCGTCAGCATCCGGGCTGACATCCTCATGATACTTGATACCGATGGTCCCGCAGGTGCAGGTCACATCCCAACAGCTCACGAATACAGCCCCGAGGAAGGTCCTCCCTTCGAACTCCCCATCCTTGAACGTCAACCTGAAATAATCATCTTCCAGCAGTTCCTGTTCGTTCACGTAATCCATCGTATGCACTTCCTCGCCTTATCTTCAGAGTTTGAATCGGAGCACGACCTCTCCGTGTTCCCGGTCTATCTCAACATGCTTTCTGTCATCATCGGCACTGAACAGCTCCTTACCGGTCGCCGCAGCAGTCAGGGTGTTGAGGAAAGAGAGTCCCTGGTTCAGGACCGCTTCCAGCTGATCGTAGCCGATGGAGGGTGCTTCAGCTGCAGCAGGCTCCGGGGAGCCGATGCTCTCTGTATGGGAAGCTGCCCCTTCGGAGGCTGCGGCTGCTGCAGGTTCCTCCTGCAGGGGGATCGATTCCTCAGCCTCCAGGTCCACCTGGAGCTCCTCCGTCTCCTGCTCGATGGTCTCGGCGGGGGAGAGTTCCTCCTCCGGGAACTCCTCCGGGTCCTCCGGGACACCGATCTCAGTATCATCAGTGAACATCGCACGTACCTGCTCGAGGAACCGGTTCTGCTCCTCACGGCTGAAGTCTACCGCATCAGCCGTGCCGTCGATGACGGCGTTGAAGAGGTCCTGCTTCATCGAGAGGGATGCGAGGATCCGCTCCTCGATCGAGTTGCGGCTCAAGAGGTTGATGACGTTGATCTTCTCGCTCGTCTGTCCGATCCGGTGGATCCGGCCGATCCTCTGGTTGAGCTTGGCAGGGTTCCAGGGCAGTTCGACATTGATGAGGAGGTCACAGTTCTGCAGGTTCAGCCCTACCCCGCCCGCATCGGTGGAGAGGAATACCAGGCACTCCGGATCCTCCATGAACTCGTCGATGAGCCTCTGCCGCTTCTCGACGGGGACCTTGCCGCTGAACTCGACGAACCGGATCCCCTGCGCCTCCAGGACCCTGCCGACAAGGTGGGTCATCGTCGTCCATTCCGTGAAGATGACGGCCTTCCGGCCGTTGCCGACCACCTCTTCTGAGAGGATGCTCGAAAGTTCTGCGAGCTTCGGGGAGAAGTTCGTCTTCTTGTCGACGAGGAAGGTGGAATCACAGACCATCCGGGCCCGCAGGAGGGTCTTCTGCAGGATCCTCACATCCATCGGGGTGAGGAACTTCTTCATCACGAGCCTGCGCAGGCTCGACATACACCCCTGGTGTATCTCCTCCTGCTTGGGGTGGAGGGGCAGGTAGAAGTTGTTCTCCGTGATCTCGGGAAGCGATTCGAATACTTCCCGCTTGGTGCGCCTGATCAGGATGGGCTTGAGCTTATCGTGGATGATATCGAGGTTGCGGTACCCCACGATTTTGTTCTTCTTCGTCCTGCTGATCCGGTAATGGGTCGCCGCGAATGCCCATAGAGGTGTCAGCAGCTCAGGGCTGCTGAACTCCATGATGCTGTAGAGGTCCTCGAGCCGATTCTCCAGCGGGGTACCCGTGATCACGAGGGAGTGCTTCCTTGGGATGCGGTTGATGGCACGGTGGGTCTTCGTCTCGAAGTTCTTGATGCGCTGGGCCTCATCGAGGATCACGAAATCGGGGTCCCACTCCTCGATGGTCGAGATATCCCGCAGGACTGCCTCGTAGTTGGTGATCTTGAAGAAGGCAGGTTCCTCAAGGTACTTCCGCTTGCGCTCCTCCCTTGGACCCGAGATGACGAGGGCCTGCTCATCGGTGAATCTCCCGATCTCGTGCTCCCACTGGCTCTTCAGGGATGCGGGGGAGACGATCAGGACCTTGGTGAACCCCAGGGCCTGCTTTTTGATGACGGCCGTCGTGATCGCCTGCAGGGTCTTCCCGAGCCCCATCTCATCGGCGATCAGGGAGGAGTCCCGGAAAGCCGCGAACTCGACCCCCTCCTTCTGGTAGGGATAGAGTGTGGTCTTGAGGAAGGAGTAGTCGAAGCTGTAGTCTCGCGCTATACGCTCGAGTTCCTGAAGGGAGAAGATCCTGCTCATCTGACCTATGAGGCGGTCATCGAAGACCAGCGGGCTCCCGTCAGGGCTGAGGGAAGCCTTCGTGAAGAGCTCGTACAGGGGCATGATACTCTCCCTGGTATAGATACAGAGTCTCTGTTCATACTCGCTGTCTGCCCCGGTCTTCAGGGGAGCGGTGAAGAGTCCTTCGACCTGCGATCGGATCCCATCATCCTCGATGACCTCATAGAAGCATACAGGCTTCCTGATACGAGAGTTCCACGTGAGGTGGATGAAGGGGAAGGGATCCCTGCGGGTCTTCCCGATCGTCCCCCGCTTCTTCTTCAGCTCCGCATGGGCAAAGGCCAGGTGCTTGCACAGCCCCAGGTTGTTCGAGGCGAAATCGGGGCAGGTGCAGTGACCATGGACCTCGTCCGCATCATAGATGGTCACCGTATACTCCTGGTACTGCTCATTCCTGACGGTATGCTGTCCCTTGAAGAGGTCCCCCGGGATGAGCGTGAGCGTCTCCTGTACGGCTCGGTCATACCGGGAGGCTTCTGCCGTCTCCCGGATCTCCTCCGGGGTCAGCACCCCGATACTGCCCAGTTCGGTCTCTGCTTCCGGGTCCAGGAGCTCCTCGACTCCCTGGTACTCAGGGAAGTCAGCGTTCTGCAGCCGCCTGGAGAGATCCAGGTGGGCTGCCACGATATGCTTGCAGCCCCCGTGGGGGTACGGACAGCTGCAGGAGGATGCAAGGTGCGCCTCCCCATTGATCTCGACTGCCTGCAGGACCACCTCATACTCACCGTAGGTGCCGTTGAAACTGTACTGGTAGCGCAGCGTAGATGGGTCGAAATCGACCAGGGCATAACCCCCGAGATGGTAGAGGGTCTCCCCCCGGGAGTAGATGATCGGTGTCCGTGCGAGTTCGTTCCTGATATAGGAGATGTTCAGTTCTGTATACATAAGGAATTTGTATCATGTTTTCGGACACTTCGCTATATCATGCAGGCAGTTTGGGTAATAATTCATATACGAACTACCAGGCGAAGGAGAAATACGGTAGACTGAGAGGAACAGGGGGAGAAGAAGATGAGAGCATTCGTTACCGGGGCGACAAAAGGGATTGGGCTTGCCATCACCAGGGCACTGCTGCAGGAAGGACATACGGTCTTCGCCGTCGGGCGGGACCTGTCAGGTCTCTCCGTGCTGGCCGGCGAGGGGTTCCCGGGGAACCTCCTGCCCTGGCAAGAAGACCTGCTGACAGCCGACCCGGAGATCCTGATCAGGGAGGCTGCCGAAGCCATGGGCGGGATCGACATCCTCATCAACAATGCCGGCAGGTCACTCTCCAAGCCGCTGGAAGAGACTACCGCAAAGGAGTGGGACCGGGTCATGCACCTCAACGCGAAGGTGCCCTTCCTGCTCTGCAGGGAGGCGATACCCTACCTGCGGCAGCCGGACCGGGGATTCATCATCAACATCGCATCGGTGGTGGCGACCAAGGGCTATGAGCGCCAGGCTGCCTATACGGCCTCCAAGCATGCCCTGCTCGGTTTCAGCAAGTCACTGGCGAAGGAGCTGCAGCCTGACGGCATCAGGGTCCATGTGATCTCACCGGGAGGGGTCGCGACTGACATGGTCACCCGCATGCGGCCTGACATCGACACGGATGAGCTCATCGCCCCGGAGGAGATCGCCGATATCGTGCTCTTCCTCATCAGGCAGAGGGGCAACGCCGCGATCGACGAGATCCAGGTGAGGCGGGAGTCCAAGACCCCCTTCGCCTGATCTGCTGCTCCCTGTGAATGTTGCATACCAGGATGCGGCAGTAGAGCTCGTTCCAGGCGAGCAGTGCCAGGACCGAGAGCAGGTATATCGTGATAAGGTCAAAACTCACTTCTTCTTCCCTTGGCAGCGATGCATACTATCAATACCTTATAGAAATAGTACTATACCATCGGCTGCAGCAAAAGATTGGTGGCAGGCAAAGATCAAAAAAGGGCTATGGGTGATACTCTCATACTGTTGTGTTGTGAATAACTACTTTTCCCCGTAGCAGAGCATTGACGTACGGACCCGGGACCGGACTGTTTGAATATGGATTCAGTGAGACATACACAACAGTGCTGGATGTCAGCAAAGACTACTTTTCAGGATTGAACCCGTTCGTTCCATGAACATTCTACAACAGCAAAACGTATCTATCACAAACACGTTTTTGGTCTAAACGTATTCTTTACAGATACAAAGAACTTCGAGAGCTTCTGCCCGCTCACGTATGGCTGCTGAGTATCTCTCGACAGCATAGTCGTTACCATGAGTTTATATTTTGGCCTTTACTTGTAGTACGGCTACCTGGTTATCGTTCTTTCCAAACCTTACGTGGGATTGTTTGGAGTTCCCCAGTGATGGTATTTGACATATGATTGTGTTAGTATTAATATTATTAATACTATGATAGAAAATAGTCAAAAACAGAGAAACACCTGTACGCACTTCTTCCGGAACCACCCCGTCTTCTCCTTACCTGAGTTCCATACCTTCCTTGATTCTCATCATTCACGTAATCCCCATACAAGGAAAGCCCTCCTGCAGTATTATACGAAAGGAGGGAAGATCATCTCCATCCGTCGTAACCTGTATGCAGCAGTCCCTGAGGAGAGTTGTGCAGACACCTTCAGAGTGGACCCGATTCATATCGCCGCCAGGATCACTCCAGATGCAGTAATCTCACACCACTCTGCCCTTGAAGTCCTTGGCAAAGCATACAGTGTCTACTCACGTATCACCTATGAGTCTGCTGCACAGGCTGCTCCTTTCCAGTTCCAAGGCTGCTCTTTTGTAAGAACATCCTTTCCTGCGCAGATTTTGAGTCAATTTGACCGATCTTTAGGTATAGATAGTATAGACTACCATGGGATGGAAATCAGGGTCACAGGATACGAGCGGACTTGCGTGGATGCTCTTCACAGACCGGATTTGACCGGGACCTGGGAGGAGATATGGAGGTCCCTTGAATCGATTGAGTTCTTCAATCTTGAACTGGTATGGTCATACGTTTCTCAACTGGGGAATGCGACCACCTATGCGAAAACGGGCTTCTTCCTGGAACAGCATTCCGAACAGTTCATGGTTGATGAGGCAACCCTGGCTCTATTCGAGCGTCATAGACCCAAAGCTCCCCATTACCTGGATCGAAAGACCAGGGAAAAGAGCAGGTTCATCAAACGATGGAATCTCATGGTACCGATCGAGATCCTGGACCGTTCATGGGAGGAGCGTATATGAGGTAGTCTGTCTACCTGTTTATCGTTCTTTCCAAACCTTAAAGGGATACATTCAATCCTCCTGAAAAAAGCATACGAATACGTTGCACGATGAGTTTATTTTTTGTATTATATTTGTAGTATGACTCCAAATAAATCTAACAATCTAATCTTCCTTTTACATTCAACTCATTCAGGAACGGTACTGTTCTCCTCCTATATGAGAGACCTTGGGATATCTATCGACTTACAGCAGTACTATGTGAAGAGCGGATGGCTACGGAGGATCGGCAAGGGTGTCTATGTTCCCTTTGACGGTAAACCAAGTCTGCAGGGGGCACTATTCTCTCTCCAGACCATGAACAATTCAGATATACATATCGGTGGGGAGTCAGCCTTACGACTGCATGGATACCAGCATTACGTCACCATGGACCCACAATCAAGAGCAGAACAACTGTTTCTTGAACAGCCTGTCAAGCTGGCATCCTGGTTTACCCCTGATATACTCGGCTCGGCATTTACTGCCTATCATTCAGTTATCACAACAGATGACGGCCTGGTGGATTTTCACTATCTGGATTACTCTTTCAGGATATCGACCCCGGAACGGGCAATCATAGAATACTTCAGTCTCTGCCCAGCCAAGGGAAGTCTGGATATTGCTTTCAATCTACTTGAGATGTTGGTTAGTCTGCAACCTGATCTTCTCCAGAAACTGCTGAAGCATACGGATTCGGTGAAGACTAAACGTCTATTCCTCTTTTTCAGTGACCTTATTGGCCATGACTGGCTTGAAAAGATCAACCAGGAAGACCTCTACCTTGGACGAGGGAAGAGAGTCATTGAACCAGGAGGGATATACAACCCAAAATACCAAATCAGTTTAGGAGCATACGGAATTGTTCAATGATCTATACCTTGCCCAGGTTAGACTGATCCTGAAGGTCTTACCGGTGATCGAACGGCAGCACTGTTTCGCCTTGAAAGGGGGGTCGGCAATAAACCTGTTCCTACGGGATATGCCCCGCCTCTCAGTTGATATCGATCTCACGTACATTGGCTTCGAACCCCGGGATACGGCCATGCTGAACTTGAATTCAGCTTTGGCTTCAATCGCCTCAGACCTACGCAACAGATCCATCAAAGTGGTTGTGCAAAAAGGGAAAGGCAACCTGTGGAAGATCATATGCTCGGATTCACATGCAGCCATCAAGGTGGAACCGAATTATACCCTGAGAGGCTTCGTATATGCACCTGAAAGAAAGCCCGTCAGCAGGAGAGTCTCTGAATTAGGGTTTATTTCTGCAACTATAGCATCCACACCTGACCTTTATGGAGGCAAGATATGTGCTGCTCTTGATCGTCAGCACCCAAGGGATTTGTTCGATATCTCACTATTACTTCAAGACGAAGGCATAACACCTGAGATCCTTACAGGGTTCATCTGTTACCTTTGCTGCCATAATCGCCCCCCTCAGGAACTGCTTCAGCCAAACTTCAAGGTTCTTGATACGATATTCAACCAGGAGTTCCTGGGGATGACAGATGCAGACTTCTCCTTGTCGGATTCCTCGAATACCTTGGAGACGCTCATAGCGACTATCAAGGAATCCTTCACAGATACGCAGAAACAAGGTCTCCTCGATTTCTTCGCATTGACTGAAACATCATTCACTGATTCTATTCCCAATTTCCCCAGACTGCCTGCAATACAATGGAAACAGCAGAACCTGAGGATCATGCAACGATCCAATCCACAAAAGTTCAGCCAGCAGCTGCACCTGCTCGAACAGGCACTTCAATAGTCCAATTCTGTTATTCATGCATACCGCAGACATTGGGCTCTACTCCGCGCCCCCCCAAGGGGATCACCCCGGGTTCGATCATGCACGTGCTGCAAGGCTCTCCTTCAGGTGGGATAGCAGCAGCTTAGGCAGGGCCTGAAGATTCTCCTCATGCACTTCGATGAGCAGCTCCCCCCGCAGCAGGACCCGGTGGTGCAGTGCCCGCAGGGCATTCTGGAGCATCTCCGCGGTGATGTCGAGCTCGATGTCACTCCTGATAGAGCCGTCTCCTATTCCCTCTTGCAGGTATTCCTCCAGCATGCCGGGATAACACTGGTCCAGGGCCCCAGCGAGTCTTTGCCTGAAGGCTTGTGGGGCTCTCGCCCCTGAGAAGTAGGTATCGAACTCGGCCAGGTAGCGATAGTTCGCGATATAACCGGGGTTGAGCCAGTAGTGCTCGAGGAAGATGAAGGCCTTGTCGAGTCCAGTCTTCCCAGTCTTCTTTGCATGTGCTGCCGCCTCCCCGGCAGGCAGCCCGGTGAGCATTTTCGACATCACATCGAGCGCAAGGTCGAGCTTGTCCCGGTAGTACCGGTAGAGCGAGGCCCTGCTGATCCCGATCTCACTTGCGAGGTCCTTCATCGTCACGTCGAAGAGGCCTCTCTCTATGAACAGGCTCTGTGCCGCATCGAGGATGCGGTCACGTGTCTCATCCACCTGGTAGATCATCCTGCTCGATGCGGTATCGCTACTCATATCCTATTCACTCCTGCCTGCAGGATCTCATCGATCCGTCCTGCCGGTTCCCTATTGTTCACGATATCGAGCAGGAGGGCAAGCTCAGATTCCGACACTGCCCCGCTAGTCATCCTCACCGCATTGCGCAGCGGCAGTTCCTCTGCCATGGCATATACCATCGCTGTCTGTTCAGCACTGCTCTCCTCGGTGATGCCGAACTGCCCGATGAACAGGTCCCGGAACTTTTGAGCGAACTTCCTGCCGGCGGGATGTGAATCCAACTCCATGATCATGGTGTTCTCATCGAATACCGGCTGAAAGGGTACAGCAGGTTCGACGGTGATCACGGCACTCTGCCTGATGTCTGCGGAGGATGAGCCGATATAGATCATGAACTCGCCTGCCTCTACTCTCCAGTCATGGATGTCGACATCCCAGAAGGCGAAGGATCGCTCATCAAGGCTGAAGGAGACGATCTTTTGCTCGCCCGGCTCAAGTGATACCTTCCCAAAGCCCTTGAGCTCCTTGACCGGCCGGAGGACACTCGCTTCACGGTCCTTCACATAGAGCTGCACGACCTCGGCCCCGCTGCGGGCACCTGTGTTGGTTATGGGAATCGAGACTTCCAGTAGACCGCTCCCTGCTGTCCAGTTATCAGGACAGGAGATCTCCCCATAGGAGAAGTCCGTGTAGGAGAGCCCGTGGCCGAAGGGGAAGAGGACCTCCTCTGACCGCTTCTCGTAGAACCGGTAGCCGATGAAGATGCCCTCACGGTAGGCTACCCGCTTCATGTCACCAGGGAAGTTGATGTAGGACGGGGTATCTGCCAGCCTGAGCGGGAAGCTCTCAGCCAGCTTCCCGGAGGGGTTCACCTCCCCGAAGATGATATCGACAAGGGCCTGTCCGCCTCCCTGGCCTGCAAGGTAGCCTTCGATCACGGCATCTGCGGAATCGATCCAGGGCATCTCGACCGGGGAGCCGTTGCTCAAGACCACCGCGGTGTCAGGCTGGACTGCCAGGATCGTCTTCAGCAGGTCGGTATGGCCCTGCGGAAGCTGCATATGTTCCCGGTCGAACCCCTCGGACTCATAGATGTCAGGGAGGCCGATGCAGAGGATCACCTTCTCAGCGGAACCTGCTGCCTTCACTGCCTCCTCGAGCAGTTCCGGAGTGGTTTCCCCGGTATGGAGATCATAGCCTTCAGCATACGGGACTTCCCCGAACCGGTCCTCCATGGACTGGAGGACGGTATCGAGGTAGGCCGGGTTGATATGGGAGGAACCACCCCCCTGGAACCTCGGATGCTTCGCGAAGGCCCCGATCACGGCAGTGGTACCCTCTGTGCTGAAGGGCAGCAGTCCCCGCTCGTTCCTGAGCAGGACCATGCTCTCTGCAGCGACGTTACGCGCAAGCTCATGGTGGGCCTGCAGGTCTGCAGGCTGCGCCTGACTTTGCAGCAGTTCTGCCGCATTGAAGACCACCCGCAGGACCCGTGAGACGCTCTCATCGAGGACTGCCTCATCGAGCTCCCCGCTCTTCACCGCCTCCACGATGTGTCGGTCGCAGATACCGCCGTTGCCGGGCATCTCCAGGTTCTGCCCTGCCTTGATGCCGGCGACCCGGTCGTTGTTGGCACCCCAGTCGGTGATCACGATCCCCTCATGGCCCCACTCCTCTTTCAGGATACCGGTAAGGAGCTCTTTGTGCTCTGAGCAGTAGGTACCGTTGAGCCGGTTGTAGGCGTTCATCACGGTCCAGGGCTGGCACTCCTTCACGGCTGTCTCGAATGCCGGGAGGTAGATCTCCCTCAGAGTCCGTTCGTCGACTTCCGCGCTGACGGTCATCCGCCGCTTCTCCTGGCTGTTCACAGCGAAGTGCTTGATGGAGGTCCCTACCCCCTGGGCCTGCACCCCCGATATATGGGCCTTGGCAAGTTCCCCCGCAAGATAGGGGTCTTCCGAGAAATACTCGAAGTTCCTCCCGCACAGGGGGGATCGCTTCATGTTCACCGCAGGGCCGAGGATGATTCCCACCCCTTCGGCCTTACTCTCCTTACCGAGGGCAGTCCCCACCTTGTGGAGCAGAGCCGTATCCCAGGTGGAGGCCAGCCCCACACCTGAGGGGAAACAGGTCGCCGGGACGCTCTCCATCAGCCCGACGGCATCCTCCCCTGCCTGTTTCCTCAGCCCGTGGGGACCATCAGTCATCATGATCGAGGGGATGCCCAGCCGCTCCACCGCCTTAGTGAACCAGAAGTCCTCGCCCGAGCACATCCCGGCCTTCTCCTCCAGGGTCATCTGCCCTACCAGTTCTACTATATTCGTATATGCTTTCATGATCTGTATCTCCTTCAGTGTATAATACACGTGTATTATAACATGTGTATTATAATAGTCAACAAGAATCATCTTGCAGGGTTATTGTTAAGTGTACTTTATGGAGATGGTATTTATGGCACTTTCGTAAAGTACACTTTATATTACTGCATATTTTCATATCTTCATAAAGTACACTTTACACCATGAGCGGAGTATACTATACTTTTACCATGAACAGGAACCATCCCTCCTATATCCCCAGACCTCTCTATATGAACCGCATCCTTAAGCACATCGGATCTCCCCTGATCAAGGTCCTGACGGGACAGCGTCGAGTGGGGAAGAGTTATATGCTCTTCCAGATAGCGGATACTATTCACCAACAGTCCCCGAGGGCTGCCATTGCTTCGATCAATATCCCCCGGGACCGGTTCCACATACCCATCAGGACGAGCAGGGAACTGTATGAGTATATCATCGCTCAGTTCAAGGATACTGATGAGATAAAAGTAGTCATGCTGGATGAGATCTGGGAAGTCCCGGATTTTGAGGAGACCCTATCAGCCCTGTTCGAACAGGGCGGTTACGATATCTATATCACCGGCAGCAACAGTCACCTGTTGAGCGGGGAGCTGGCAACCCTGCTCTCCGGCAGGTATACACAGATAGAGATCCACGGGCTCTCGTATCAGGAATTCCTCAGGTTCCACAAACTTGATGATTCGGACGCATCCCTGGGCCTGTTCCTGAGGATCGGGGGACTCCCGTACCTGCATACTATATCCGATGATGCGGTACTCCAGGAAGATTACTTCAGGACCGTAGAGGAGACCATCCTGTTCAATGATGTCATCGGGGCACATAAGGGATCGAGCAAGGAGCTCTTCCGATACCTCATCCGCTTCCTTGCAGATACGGTTGGCTCCCCTGTGTCTGCAGCCTCCATATCACGTTACCTGAAGAACCAGAAGCTAACGATCTCGGTCCCCACCGTCATCTCATTCCTGGAGACATTGGAACGCTCGTATCTCATACATCGTTCACCCTTCTTTGACCTTTCCGGCAAACAGCATCTGGATACAGCGTCAAAATACTACTTCGAGGATACGGGTATCAGGAACCATCTCTGTGGTGGGATGAGGGCTGCCGACCGGTCCAAGATCCTTGAACAGGCAGTCTACCTGTCCCTTCTCCAGATGGGGTATTCCGTACGCACAGGGAGGATGGCCAAAGACAGGGAGATTGATTTCGTTGCAGAGAGAGCCGGGGATACGATCTACGTCCAGGTATGTGACAGGTTCCCGACACAGAAGAAGATCGATACTGAATTCGGGAACCTGCTCATCCCGCGAGATGGGTACAGGCGGTATATGGTGACTGAGGATGAGTCCCTTGACGGGACCAGCCAGGACGGGATCGGGGTGTTCAGCCTCAGGAGCTGGCTAACCCTTCCTCATGCGAATCAGGACATGTGAAGCACCCGATGGTATCACGGGCACTGTATCACCCCCTGGGCCCAGAGGCATCCCCCGCAGGTGGGGAACTCGTTTCCCTGGCAGTCCTGTTCATTGTCATCGGCTAGGTCACAGCCCCCGCAATAGGTACAGGGGGCGAAATCGAAGTCATGGACCCTCCTGCGGAAGGCCAGATGCTCTGGAAGCTCCCATAGCTGCTTGAGACTACTGTCCTTGATATTCCCCACTGCCCACCGCTTCGATACTCTCTTCCTCTCACCATAGAAGGTCTCATGGTCATACATCAGCGGGAGGCAGGGGCTGAAGTTCCCATTCCAACTGACTGCCCCCACCCCGTCGGCGATGAACCGGCAGTGGTTCTTCTCGTCGTTGAGCTCATGGGCACCTGCCCTGATCGACCTGCCGTAGTGCAGGGCTGAGAGCAGCGGGTCTGTGGTAGCATCGGTCAGGTCCATCAGCGGCAGCCGCACATGGGGGAACAGGGCTGGCTTCGGGGCCCTGGATATGGTCATCCCATAGAGGATCTCCTCCCGCAGCTCCCGGCTGTAGGGGAGGAAGTTCGTGATGAGTACATCGCTTGCCCCGAATCCCTGTGCGATCTCCAGGACTGCCGGGAGGTCCGCGATATTCCTCCTCATCGCCACGAAGACCACCCCGATCCCGGTCCGGAACAGCGGGACGGCCCCGCAGTTGTTGGACCCGAACTGGTTCTGGAGGATCTCATGGAATGCGGTGACGTTCCTGATCACGCCAGGCAGCTCCGCCCCCAGACGAATATCGGCATAGCTCTCCGGTGATGCCCCGTCGATCGAGACCCAGAGCAGGTCCAAGCCCGCGAAGATCAGCTCCCGTGAGAGCTCAGGGGTAAGCAGCGTCCCGTTGGTGATGAGTTCCACCCGGGGAGCATACGCCTTGGCCCGCCTGACCATCGTCACGATGTCAGGGTGGCTCAACGGTTCCCCGAACCCTCCGAAGAAGATCGTCGGCTTATTGGCGAAGGCCCCCAGTCCCTCGAGGGTCTTGGAGAACAGCTCCTCGCTCATCCTCCCGGTCTCCTGGTGCCAGGTATTCCTGACACAGGTCCGGCATGCGAGATTGCACTGGTTCGTCACCTCGATATAGAGTTTTCTCAAGGTGGATGCACTATCTTGTCCCGAAAGCTGTCTGTCTCGCTCCACCTATCCCCCGCCGATCAGGAATTTGCACACGATCCGGTCCGTGTCTGTGACGAAGGTACTCTCCAATGCCGAAGGTGAGAGTGGTTTCCCGTTCAAGGATGTCTGGATCGGCTGCTTCATCCTCCCGGTCTTCAGGTCGAAGAGCTTCCCCCACTTCCCGGGCTCCTCCGCATACAGGCGGGTAAAGAGGCTAGCCACACTCTCCCCTTCCCGGACCGGGACTCCCACCGTCCAGGTGCCTGCCCGCTTCTCCGTGAACCCGTAAGACAACGGGGGATAGAGTTCGATCTCTGCCACATTATCCTCCCTTTCAATGCATGGCAGCCAGTTCCCTGCTCTCTTTCTTGAGTCCCAGCCTCTTCATGGTCTTTGGTAACGGCCTGCCGTCCGAATCCCAGCCCATCATGTCATAGTAGATATCGATCATCCGGTCGAAATCGGGCTCGATCGAGATGCCTTCCGCCGCACCGTTGATCGGTGCCTGGAGCAGGCGGGGCGAGAGGGTGTTGTGTTCCCTCGTATGCCCGCACCTCACATTATAGGCACGCATCATATTCATGACCCGTTCCCCGATCGTCACGCAGTCCTTCCAGCTGTAGTTCCAGCCGGTGATCGTGTTGAGCATGGTGGCGATGGTCGTGAACTGGACGCCGGCGACGAACATGCAGATCCCGAGGCAGTCGATGAAATGCCCCCTCCTGCCGGTGATCGCCTGTCCCTTGGCGATCAGGTCGCCTGAGAAGGCCTGCTCCGGGTCAAGGGCATCGGCCCCGATCGTGTCCAGCAGGTCACCGACATCCCCCATATCGCCGGCAGGGATCGATCCCATGTCAGAGACAGCCATCGAGAAGGCGATACTCCACATGCCTCGACCGTCATGGACGTGCGGGGCGTTCCCCTTATGGGTATACACCGCGTATTCCGGTGCCTCCCCGCCGATCTTCTGTGCGGAACGGTACACCCCGTCAGCAAGCAGGTCCCCGATGCCCTCTTCCCGGTTGGCGATCTTGTAGAGGAGCTGTTCGATCGCGTCCACGTTCCCCCAGCTCAGGTCGAGGCCATTGCAGTCCTCCTTGGTCAGCAGCCCCTTCTCGTAGCATTCCATCGCCAGCCCGATGTTGAAGGCCTGTTCCTTGACATCCATCCCGAGCACGTCGTTTATGTGGTTCAGCCATTGCGAGGCATCGACATCCCCGTTGAAGATCTGGCCGGCAAAGGCATTCGTCCCCTCGAACTCCGCCTCCTCGACGACCATCCCCTTCCCCGGGCCTGACTTCAGTTCGATCGAATGGATATGGGCGAACCGGCAGGCCGCACAGGGACGTGGTTTCCCCTTGTAGTAGTCCCGCATGGCATCCCCTGCGAACTTCTCATGGTCAGGGAAGATGTTGGTCGTGAGGTTCTTGATCGGCACGAAACTCCCCTCATAACAGGAGCGGTACTGCCCGTTCGTTCCCAGGGAGGGGATCATGAATCCCCACATGGTCTCGAACGCCTCATCCCACCACTCCTTGACGAGCTCCTTGAAGAGCTCCTCATCATGGAGGGGGACCTTCTGCTTGCCGAAGGCGACCACAGCCTTCACCCGCTTCTGGCCCATCACCGTCCCGACCCCGTTGGTCGAGCAGATATGGCCTTTGTCCGAGCAGATGCCTGCATAGCGTACGCCATGCTCCCCGGCCGGGCCGATGCAGGAGACCCCTGCCTTTGGCTCGCCGACCTCCTCGATGAGGGCGTCCTCGGTCTCCCAGGTATCCTTCCCGATCAGGTGTGCAGCATCCCGCAGCTCCGCCTTCCCATCGTTGATATAGAGGTAGACCCAGCGTTTTGCCACCCCCTGGAAGATGATGCCGTCCACTCCTGCCTGTTTCAGGCGCATGCCGAAGAACCCGTTGGCATGGGAGGCGACGAACATATTGGTCAGCGCTCCCCTGGTCGCTACCGTATAGACGCTGGAACCCGGGGCGTTGGTGCCGGTGAACGGGCCGGTGATGTAGATCAGGCGGTTGGCAGGGTCATCCCAGTTCACATGTTCAGGCACCTCGTCGTACAGCATCCTGACGCCGAGGCCCGTGCCGCCCACATACTGCTTCAGGATCGCCTCGTCGATCTTCTCCTCAGTGATCACTTCACGCTCGAGGTCGACACGAAGGACCTTGCCCATATAGCCGCCGAGCCCCCCGCCCCGCTTCCGGTGGCGGCGCTCCTTCTTCTCATGCTTCTTCTTCTCAGGGGGGAAGACCTTACCGAGGCTGACGAGCAGGTTGGCAGGCCCCTCGAACTTGATGGCCCCGGTGGCATACCCCTTCACCCCGCTGAGCTGCCCAGTCACGAGCTTGTAGAAGCTCTCCACGTCACGGTACTCCACGGTGGCATTCACCCCGGGGATCGTCTCTCCCGTGGTGAACTCGAAGTTGCCGTTATCGACTGTCAGCTGCCAGGAGCCGCCGGTCTCCCCGGGAACCCGGTAGGTAAGGACTGACTTCTTCTTGAGCTTGAGGGCCTCTTCCCGGTCGAAGACGGCAGTCATGAAGTCGATGGAGTCCTGCCCGGTCACCGGCCCCTCCTTGAGCGGGGGAGCTTCCCCTTCTTTTGCTGCCTTCTTCTTGGGGTTGAAGACCTTCCCAAGGCTCACCAGGATATTCGCCGGCCCCTCGAACTTGATCGCGCCAGTTGCATACCCCTTCACCCCGCTCATCTCGCCGGTGACGAGCTTATAACAGCTCTCTGCATCCTTGTAGACGACCGTCGCCGTCACGGGACTGATCCCGTCGCCGTCTGAGAACTCGAAGGTCCCGTCAGCTACCGTGAGCTGCCAGGTCCCCCCGCCGTCGCCTTCCACGATATAGGTCACCACCACCCGTTTCTTCAGCTTCAGGGCTTCTTCCGGGCTGAACACACCGGTCATGAAATCTATCGCATCCTGTCCTGTTACCATAGCTCCCTCCCCCTCTATGCT
Organism: Spirochaetia bacterium; assembly: GCA_963677595.1. GTDB lineage: Bacteria > Spirochaetota > Spirochaetia > CAKZLE01 > CAKZLE01 > CAKZLE01. The sequence continues at coordinate 2,645,711 of OY782041.1, read as the reverse complement.
ACCCTTTCGGCATCTTCTGAACCTTCAGCATCATCCGCTCGAAGAGATTCTCCCCGAGGAACCGCTGCAGGAACGGCATGATCTGCACATCCTTCCCGCCCATGTAGCGTATCTTCATCCTCTTTGCATACAGGGCCTTCCTGATGACCTTCGCAACGTCATCAGGGCTGTTCTTGTTCTTGAGCATGTTGTTCATATAGCCGAGGGGGACCTTCAGCTTCTCATAATAGAGCTCCCTCACCTCGTCGGGCATCCGCTCCCAGGTCTTGCGCATGTTCTCCTCGCTATTCGCGGTCATCGGCGTATCCATGGCGCCCGGCTCGATCGAGGTGACCTGAATCCCGAAGATCGGCAGTTCATACCTGAGGGCGTTCGTGATCCCCTCCACTGCGTATTTGGAGATGGCATAGATACCGGAGAATGAGGTAGGTACCCGTACCCCGCTGCTTGCGACGTTAACGATCCTCGCCGGCCCGTATTGCCGCAGCAGGGGCAGGAAGGTCCTGATCATTCGCAGGGTACCGAAGAGGTTCACCTCGAAGAGGGCTCGTACCCGGTCTTCCGGGACCCCTTCTATGATCCCGCCGGCTATCTCGGCAAGGCCTGCGACGTTCACCAGGGCTGAGAGCCCCGCCTCGCCGACTGCCTGCTCGACCTCCTTATAGGCCGCTCCCACCGATTCTGTGTCTGCGAGATCGACGACCATCGGGGTTATACCGTGCTTCTTCAGTATGCCAAGATCCTGGCTTGGGATGATCGTGCCGAAGACACGCCAGCCATCACCTGCGAGCATGACGGCTGTTGCCTGCCCGAGGCCCGAGCCGGCTCCTGTGACCACTACTGTTCTTCCTTGGGAATCGTTCATGGGCGCTCCTTTGGTGCATCGTGTTGACGTTACACCTGAAACATCTTACAATTCATGATACAACCTGCAGTTAGTCATTTCAAAGGAAAACGATGCAGTTGTTACAGTATGGGGGGAAGTGTAATGCCAAACAGGTATAACCTGAACCAGAAGCGGCTGACCATGGAGAGTACCGAAGAGGCGCTGCTCATCCTGATGCAGCGCAAATCGTTCAATGAGATCACGGTGAGCGAGCTCTGCACCAAGGCCGGCATCTCACGGATGGCCTTCTACCGGAACTTCTCCAACATGAAGGATGTGATCCACCAGTATCTGGTTGGCCAGCAGCAGGGATTCTTCAGGCAGATCCAGGAAGAGGGCATCACCGACCAGACCCATATAGGGTACGAGTACCTAAGCATGATCGAGCGGGAGAAGGAAGCCTACAAAGCCATCTTCGAGGCTGACCTGCAGTGGCTCCTGATGGATTTCATGGCTGAGGGGATCAACCGGGTCAACCAGGATATCATCCATGCTGCCTACCGGGATGACCTCCAGAAAGGGTATATGCTGAGTTTCTATGCGGGAGGGTATATTGCCCTGCTGACCAGGTGGCTCGAACATGACTGCAGGGACGACAAGCAGGAGATCATCAACCTCATGAGTCTTCATCTTGACTACCGCACAGGCAGCCTGTGAGTGCAGGAGGTCCCATCGTCCCGGTGGTCTGACCGAAGGTTTGACCGGTGGTCTTGACCGAAGGTCTTGAACTTTTCATTTACACAGGCCTTCCCATCCCCTACACTGAGGGCAGGGAGTATGCAGGAATGGATAAGAATATCATCGAGATAGCGAACCTGACCAAGTACTACGGGAAGGCCCGCGGGATCGAAGATGTCTCCTTCTCCGTGAAGGAGGGGGAGATCTTCGGGTTCATCGGACCGAACGGGGCTGGTAAGACGACGACGATCAGGCTGTTGGTCGGCCTGATCTTCCCCTCGGGCGGCAGGGCCTCCATCTTCGGGAAGGACTGCATCGCTTCCGGCCCTGAGATCCGGAGGGAAGTCGGCTACCTGCCGGGAGAGGTCTTCTTCTATGACCGGATGAAGGTATCACAGATGCTCTCCTATGCCGCGAGCTTCTATGACAAGGACTGCTCGAAGAGGATCAGCGATCTCTGCTCGAGGCTCGAAGTAGACACCTCCAGGAGACTTGACTCCCTCTCCTACGGGAACCGCAAGAAGGTAGGGATCGTCCTAGGCCTGCTCCATTCCCCGAGGCTCATCATCCTCGACGAACCGACCTCAGGGTTGGACCCACTCATGCAGCAGACCTTCTTCGAGATCATCAGGGAGGAGCAGGCACGGGGTGTGACCGTCCTCTTCTCCTCCCATATCCTGGGTGAGGTGCAGCGACTCTGCGACCGGATCGCCTTCATCAAGGAGGGAGGGATCATCCGTATCGATGACATCGCATCGATCAACCGTGAATCATACCGCAAGTACTCTGTCGTCTGCGACACCCTGAAGGGGCAGGACCTGAGGATCGATGGAGTGGAGGAACTCATCGCTGATGGGAATACGCTCTCGTTCCTCCACTCCGGCGATATAAACGAGGTACTCAACGTGCTGAACGGGCACCGCATCATCGACCTGAAGATCTCCGAACCTTCACTGGAAGAGATCTTCATGAACTATTACCGGTAGCCCATATGCAGATATTCCTACTCGAACTGAGACAGAGGATCGGCTCTCTGCTGATCTGGCTCGCAGCGATCGTGCTGTTCTCAGGTGTCTATTTCTCCATGTTCGATGCGCTCAGCAGTGATGCACTGGTACAGGTAATCTCGGATTTTCCGAAGGCATATCTTCAGGCTCTCGGCATGGATACCGATTTCACAACGGTCCTGGGGTATCTTGCCATGCTCGGTCCGTACCTGACGCTCTTCTGCGCCATCTTTGCGACAAACCTCGGGCTCAGGGCAGTCCTTCCCGAGGAGGCAGACGGGACTGCCGATCACCTGTTGACGAAACCAGTGACCAGGACCCGGGTCCTCACGATGAAGATCCTAGCGGACCTGTTCCTGATCATCCTCTTCTCCCTGGTCATCGCAGGGACCGACCTCCTGTTCATCAGGATATTCACAGAGGGGAAGACCTTTGACGTCCCATCCTACTGGTTGATGATCGGTGGTGTGTTACTCATGGGAGTACTCTTCTTCTCTATCGGACTGGTGATCTCCATGCTATTGAGGCAGCTGGATTCACCTCTTCCGATCTCATTGGGGATCACGCTGGGCTGTTATGTCCTGAATACCTTCAACATCATCATGGACGACACGGTCCTCCGCTACTTCGTGCCGTTCGGTTATGTGGAATTCACCTATATCGCGGAACACGGGAGCATGAAATCGTATGGCCTCATCATCAGTCTGGCCGTTACAGGTGCCTGTATTCTGAGCAGTTACCTGCTGTACGGACAGCGTGATATCACGTCATCGGTCTAAAGGGAGGGCAGAATGAATATCATCTTGCACGAACTGCGCAGAAGCCTGAAAGGACTGGTGATCTGGTGTGCCGGGATCATCCTGCTTGTCAGCGGGGCGAGTACTGAGCTCGTGAGCCTCCAGAACATGGCATTCGACATGGGATCCCTCATGAAGATGTTCCCTGAATCCATGTACAAGGCTCTTTCGTTCGACCTGATCAGTTTCAACACAGCGGGAGGCTATTTCAGCTATATGGGAGAGTACCTCATGATGCTTGGGGCTATCTATGCGGTACTGGCAGGGACGAACATCATCTCGAAAGAACTTCGAAAGAGGACCTCTGAGATCCTCTTCACCATGCCGGTCTCAAGGTCCCGTATCACCCGGATGAAGCTGTATGCAGCCATCATCGATTGTGTTCTCTTCTCATCTGTCCTCTATGCCGCATCGCTGCTGACGTTCATGAGGTTCGATCCGGATCCCGCGTTCTTCACCCGCCTGCCGGTCTTCTTCCTCTCCATGTTCACCGTACAGCTGCTCTTCCTCTCCGGCGGATTCCTCATCTCCACCCTATCGACGAACCACAAGAGGACAGGGATGATCGGTGCGGGGATCACCATGGCCCTCTATGTCCTCACGTTCCTGATCAACCTGGATGAATCCCTCAGTTTCCTCACGTACGTGACTCCGTTCGAGTTCTTCTCTTCAGTCTCGATCATGCGGGGTGACCCGATCGGGCTGTACGGCATCATCATGACTGCCTGCCTGATCGTATGCTTCCTCCTCATCTCCCTCCTGGGGATCAGGCGAAAAGATCTCTACTGCTGACCGTACGCTATAGCCATAACAGCCTTGACCCCATCCGCCGCACTCGAGATGATCCCGCCGGCATACCCGCTGCCCTCCCCGATGAGGTAGAGGTTGGAGAACCCGGAAACCCGCCCGTCCTGCTCCCTTAGTACCTGGACCGGTCCGCTGGTCTTGGTCTCGAGCCCGAGGATCAACCCCCGGTCATAGCCCTTGAGTTTCCTGGAAAAGTCCTTCAGCCCGGTCCTCATAGCCTGGACGATGGTCCCGGGAAGCAGTTCCCAGAGGGGATACTCCTGCAGCCCGAGGGGATAGCTGCTGTCCGGCAGGTTGCCGATAGGGTTGCCCGAGAGGAAGTCCCTGATCGATACTGCGGGGGCACGGTACCCTGTCGCCTCGAAGGCTGAAGCCTCCAGCTGCTCTAGCCAGTCAAGGGCTTCGAGCGGGGAGACTTCCCGCCCGAGGAGTTCTTCGATCTGCAGTCCTGCCACGCAGGCTGCATTGGCGAACCTGCCGTTCCTTCGGTAGCGGCTCATCCCGTTGACGATGTTCTGCCCGGCATAGGCGGTCGCGGGTACGACCGTACCGCCCGGGCACATGCAGAAGGTATAGACTGGATGATGCTCATCTGCCTGTGAGGTGAGCCGGTACTCAGCGGCCTTGACTCCCCTGATCGAGGGAACTCCCCACTGGGCAAGGTTGATCAGCTCCTGCGGATGCTCCACCCGTGAGCCGATGGCGAAGTTCTTGTTCCTGAACGGGACCCCTCTGCGTATAAGCATTCGGTAGGTCTCATAGGAGGAGTGGCCTGGGGCGATGATGAGATGGTCGGGCTCCATCACGCCGGCTGAGGTTGAGACTAATGTGACCCCTCCGTCCCGTACCGTGATATCGTCGAGCATCGTCTTGAAGAGGATGGTGCCGCCGAGGACTGTGAACTGTTCCCGCAGGTTCCTGACGATGACCTTCAGGTTGTCCGTCCCGAGGTGGGGATGGGCAAGGTAGCGGATCTCCTCCGGAGCCCCTGCTGAGATATAGGTCTCGAGGATGAACTGCCGCTCCGGCTTGATATGTTTGGACCTGCTGGTGAGCTTCCCGTCGCTGAAGGTGCCGGCCCCGCCCTCCCCGAAGGCGTAGTTCGCATCGGGGTGGAAACTCCCGCCTGCCTCGAAATCGGAGATGCCTGCAGACCGTTCTTCGACATCACAGCCCCGTTCGATGAGGGTGACATCGAACCCTGCCTTCTGGAGGGTCAGGGCTGCGAAGAAGCCTGCCGGACCGCTGCCGACGACCAGAGCCGACTGATCAGTCGTGAGCCTGGGGATCTCAAGGACCGGGAATGCTTCCTGCTGGTCGGGGTATGCAGGACTGAAGACAGCCGCACGCACCTGCCAGCAGATATCGTGCTTCTTCCGTGCATCGAGGCTCTTCCGCGTGATCGCATAGGTGAAATCCTTCAGCCTGCTCTTCTTCTGCAGGGCTGCCTTCAGCTCCCCGTCGGTGTAATCGGACGGGAGCCGCACATCGTACTCTCGGTATCCCATAGCTGCATCATTGGCTACTTGGTGACAATAGTCAAGAGACCACATGACCGGGGACGGGCCTTCCACACCTTCGCCTTCTTTGATACACTCTAATGGTGAGCAAGATTCATACGGAGGCCTGTAGTATGGAAGGAGTTGTCCTGCGAGAGCGTTTCATCAGTCAGCGGGTGAAGACCATCATCCGGCTGGTGCTGGGAATTCTCACCCTCATCAATGTCGCTGCCAGGATCATCTTCACCTGGAGCACGGAGATCCCGGCGATCTTCTACTTCACCGTCCAGAGCAATATTCTCTGCGGTCTCTACTGGGTCTTCTCCTCTGCCGGGTGCATCCGCGGTAAGAAGCTCATACCTCTTGCCGTGACGCTCTACATGCAGGTCACCGGCATCGTCTTCTCCCTGCTGCTCGATGAGTACTTCACGAGCACCCTCTACTCACTGCTGATAGCCGGGAAGATCTCCCCGCTCATCCACTTCTACAGTCTTCATATATCGGGGATAGCCCACTACACCATCCCGCTGCTGATCCTCATCGACTACCTGGCCCTGCATGATATGAGAGACATACCGTTCAGGAGAGCACTCGCCGTGCTTGCCTACCCCCTGCTCTACTTCGTCTTCCACCTAGGTCACTCACTGCTTACAGGCACTTATATCTACGGATTCCTCCATCCCGATGTCATGGGTAGCTGGCTCATGGTAGCTGCAGCCTCGGTTCTCATACTCGCTGCCATGGCGGGTATCCTCCGTCTGCTGCTCCTGTTGAACAAACTGGCGCAGGACCGGACGGAGCAGTATTACCAGGGGCTCTTATCATGAGGGGAAGCAGGCTGCTGCAACCATGAGACGCTATGAGGTATGCTGGAGGGAAGAGGGTTCACCCGACCTAACCGGAGTGATGCATCTTTCAACTATCTGAAGCTGAAGGGATGGTAACGGTCCGTTCCCCGCTGCGGTCTGCAGGCATCCAGATCCTCGTCAGGCTCAGATCAAGGGGTTCATCAGCATGGGCATGCCCCAGTGCGGAAAGGCCAGTAAAGGCATCCCTGATCCTGTTGCCTGTCTCCGCACCGAACCGGTAGATGAAGAAATGGGGATTCACCTTCAGGTAGGAGAGGACTGCATCAGCTGCTGTCGCGAACTCTCTCCCCGACGGTCTCTTCTCGAGCTGTTCCAGAGCATGGACATCAAGCCCGAGGTTCACCCTGAAGGTCCGGATCAGGACCGGCTTGAACATCAGGTGTGCAAGGGCGTCCCCATGAGGTATCCCGTCACTCAGGTCGGTACCATCAGTGGTCTTCAGCTCAAGACTGAAGCATTCATAGACCGGCCGCTTCATGACGGCCCGGAGATCATCAGGGATCGCTTCCATGATCGCGTTCATGACACTCTCTGCATGGATCTGCATCGCCTCTTTCCGCCCGGTCCGGATGTCGCTCCTGACAGGCGGTATCGGTTCCCCGACACCTACGGTCAGCAGCGGCCTCTTGAATCGCTTGAGGCTCTCCCCGACATGCTGGAGTCCCCCGACACCCACCGGGATGACCGGGACCTGGGCCTGCATGGCGATCCAAGAAACACCCTTCTGGGCGGTACCCTGTTCCGCCTCCCAGATCCCTCCCTCAGGGAAGATCCCGAGGTAGCCGCCCTGCTTGAGAACATCGACTGAGTTCCTGAAGGCTGCCCGGTCGACATTCCCCCGATTCACGGGGATGAAGCTGTAGAACTCGGTAAGTCGGCGATAGCTCGGGTCCATCGGGACATCCCCGGAGCCGATGAACTCGATATACTTCGGCCCGTAGGCGATCATGAGGAGAATCTCGAGGAATCCGCTGTGATTGCCTGCCAGGAGGGCTGGCCCGCAGTTCTTGAGGTTCTCAAGCCCGGTGATCCGTACCCGGAAGACCAGCGGCAGCAGGGTACGAAGCAGTACTCGGCTGAACTTCCTTCTGAGTCTGTTCCGTGGGAAGATGATCTCAGTGTTCTGCATCCTGCACCTCCTGAAGCTTCTGCCTGTTCCTGATCATTCGATTCGCAGCCCTGCGGCTGAAGAAGTTCCAGCAAAACATGAGGGTCGCGGCGAGAGACTTTGCGATAAGATAGTGTATGTGTAAGGTATCGAGACCGAAGGCCAGGACTACCGTATGGATCCCGGCTCCGATGAGGGAGAGAAGGATGAACCAGAGGATCTCGATCCCTGCGGCCTTTGCCCCTGTTACCTGTGGATAGATCCAGAACCTTCCGGCAAAGTAGATGCTGACCAGGCCAGCGATCATACCGGCAGTACCAGCTGTGAGCGGGGCGACCTCGAACACCTCGACTAGGACGACCATCACACCGTAATCAACCAGAGCAGCCAGCAGGCTCGATATGATCGCCCTGGGAACCTGTATGCGCTTCTGCTCGTGAAAGCCCGTAAATATATATTTCACATTCATATAGCATTATCCAATTTCATAGCGATCTGAGATAGATATGTACTTTCTATGATTCACATCATCATGCAGAATCATGCTAGGTTACGCAATACCGGATTATCCTCCTACTGTAAAAATATAGTAAATTAATCATATTTGGAAAGGATGTAACGATGGAATCCTTTCCGTTCAGCTATGGGGTAGAATACGTTTCCTTCTCGCCAACCACCAAACCAAGCAGTGCACATATGGTCTGTGCTTGGCGTATATCATTTTATTCCACCCTGAAATCTTGTGTTACCGTCTCCCGGGGAATATCATGGTGTATAAGCATAGAGGAGACAAGTACGATGAAAAGAAGTAAGTGTTCCGTTTCGTATGCTGTCCTGCTTGTATGTGCCGCATCATTATTCTTTATCAGTTGTCCGTTCTTCGGATTCGATCCGCCTGATGACAATACCCCCGAGGATTCCACCCCAAGCAGTGAGGATGCATTCTTCAAGGAGATGGTCCAGCCCAATAACTCCCCCATGGTCATCACTGATACAGGCTCCTATGATTCAATCAGCCTGACTGGGAATTCAGTGGGTTTCATGAACTCAGCAAGATCCCCGGAGCCCTATGAACTTGACAACGACATTTCCCTTTCGGTGACGATCAACTGGGATGCGTATGAGAACACGCTTGATGATGGAGAAAGGCTTTCTGTCTTCTTTTCTGAGAGCGAAGGCGGTACCGGTGTAGACCCGGCATTTGCTGACGGGGTCATGTTCGAACTGAAACCAGCCGGGATTTATGCCATGGAGATGACACCGGGAGACCTGGGTGGACCGAACTGGAACACACCACCGCAGGTCTGGGTTTCTGGAGGAGAGACGAACTATGACGGCAAGGACCTCATCCTGAAAGTCTCCCATTCGGGGAGCAATTGGCAGGCATCTGTTTATCTGGGAGAGACTTCGTTAGGCGTCATAGATCTTCCCCTGTCTGATGCCTCGCTGTTCTCAAGCGGAGTCTATGTCTATGTCGGCCTCGATATCGGAATGGCCCTCACAAACCCCTTGATCGTCAAGCAGATCAACGGAGCTGACCTGCGATAAGCTCCCGCAGTACTAGAGACCCCGTCTCTCCCCATCGGGGTCTCATGGTGATCGTCCTGAATACTATGTAAAGATTCCTGTACAAAACTCCTCTCTCCTATGGTACTATACAAGCTATGTCCCGAAGATCACTCACACGAAGACTCATGGCCTATTTCCTCCTCATTGCGCTGCTGCCCGTGCTCTTCCTCACACTCTTCTACTACACCTCGGTCTCACGGACGGTGAACGAACACCTCTCCTCCCAGGCTGATGCTGCGCTTTCCGGGATCATCTCCAGATTCGGCACCTGTCTGGAGGACTACCGACACCGTAGTTACGAGATCGCGGGCAATGAGGTCATCCATGATGTCCTGACCAACTCCGGGACCTATACCTCCAGGGAGCTCTATCAGCAGCTCTACCTGACGATGAGGGGCACGATCTATGATGCGTCAGCCCACCTGGTCAGCATCGACGGGAGAAGGCAGTTCTCCACCCATGAGTTCCCCTCCATCTACGATATCCGCTACCACAGCAATGACGAGAGTATCGCGGCAGTGCTTGACAGGCTTGACTCAGAACCAGTGCTGCTGCTGAACGAGCGGTACGCCAACAACAGGAATGACATCATCATGCTCAATATGGTCCGGGCTGTACGGAACGCTTCCGACCGTACCATCGGGTATGCCATCATCGATATCTTCTCCTCAACCCTCTCAGATCTCTGTGAGGAACCGATCTTCAGCGACATCATCCTCATCGATATGGAGACCCTCTCCGCGTCCTCCCTCCTGCAGACAGACCTGCACGGAGACTACAGCCTCTTCCCCGCCCTGATCGAGGAAGCTTCGCCCTCCTCCTTTGAATCCGTAAGGATCTCCCCTGACCATATCATCGCCCAGGCCCGGATTCCCGGTACGAACCTGGCAGTGGCGGGGACGATCGAGATCTCGGCCTATACCGATGTCCTCGACAGGATATCGCTGCTGAGCATGGTGATCATAGGGATCAGCATCATTGCAGCCCTGCTGCTTGCCTATATCTCCTCGAACCATATCACGAGACCCATCAGCTCACTGGTGAGGGCCATGAAGCAGGTCGAACAGGGGGAACTCGATACCTCAGTCACGATCCCGGCGAAGAGTGAGGAGATCAGGACCCTCACCGAGGGGTTCAATGCCATGGTCTCCCAGATACGGGAGCTGATCGACCTGACGAAGGAAGAGGAACAGCAGCTGCGGGAAGCTGAGAGGAAGGCCCTTCAGGCCCAGATAGATCCCCACTTCCTCTACAATACCCTCAACACCATACGATCCCTGGCCTCACTTCATGGGGAGAAGCAGATCCTTCAGATCTCCTCAGCCCTGGGGAAGCTCCTGCGCAGCTCCATCAGCAGCAGCTCTGACACCCTCCCCCTGTCCAGGAGCCTGGAACTGGTTGGGAGCTACCTGACGATCGTCCAGGTCAGGTTCCCCGAGCGGCTTCACTTCCGGATCACGGCGGATCCTGCACTCTCGGGGTTCATCACCCCGAAACTCATCATCCAGCCATTCGTGGAGAATGCAGTGACCCACGGACTCGAACCAAAACTCGGGACCTGGTCCATCCGGGTGTATGTCTACCGCTTCAGGGGCTATGCAGCCGTCTCCATCATCGATGACGGCATAGGCTTCGAGACAGCATCCCTGGCAGGTCTGAACGGGGACCATATCGGGATCATGAATGTGAGAAGACGCCTTGAACTCTTCTATCAGGGAGAGGCTGACATAACAATTACAAGCAGGGAGCAGGTCGGGACCGTGGTCCGGATCCTGATCCCCTACAGGGAATAACGATGCATACCGTGGTAATCATAGAAGATGAGGATCTCATCAGGCAGGAGCTGCTCATCGCAGTCGACTGGGAATCGATCGACTGCAGGGTCATCGGGGATGCTTCGGACGGGATCTCCGGGGAATCCCTGATCCGCGCCCTCCATCCTGATGTCGTCCTTTCCGACATCAGGCTGCCGGGACAGAGCGGGTTGCAGATGATCGAGAGAGCAGCTCCGAGGAGCGCCATCATCCTCACGGGCTACGGGGAATTCGAGCTTGCCCAGCAGGCGATCAGGCTCGGTGTATATGACTACCTCATGAAGCCGGCAGACCATGAGGACCTGCTTGCCGCAGTCAGGAAACTCTGCAGGAAGCTTGATGAGCAGGCGGGTCCCGCACCACAGGAACCGTCAGTCCAGCAGCATACCGTACGCCAAGCTATGGACTATATCGACGGGCACTACCACGAAGATATCTCGATCTACCAGGTCGCTTCCCACCTGCAGCTCTCAGAGAGCCATCTCAGCCACCAGTTCAAGGAGTTCTCAGGCTATACGGTCTTGGAGTACCTCCAGAACCGGAGGATACGGGAGGCGATGAAGCTGTTGAGGGAGACCACGCTCCAGGTCTCCGAGATCTACAGGCGGTGCGGGTTCCTCTCAGGCAGCTATTTCAGCAGGCTCTTCAAGCGCTATACCGGGGTCACCCCGAGGGACTATCGGTCAGGGAACACCCCCGTCAGCTGAGGAATCGCCTCAGGCTCTCTTTGAGACTCACGGCATCGGTGAACCTGTGGGAACAGATCCCCAACCGTGCGGCAGCCACGACATTCTCTTCCAGGTCGTCAGTGAAGAAGGCCTCCGACGGTGAGAACCCCTCAGCATCGATGATCTGTAGATAGAACGCAGGATCCGGCTTGGCACAGGCCATGATGTGTGATGCGTACTTCTCATCGAAATGCGATAACGGCTCACTCTCCCGCAGCAGCTCATAATGGCTCTCATAGGTGTTGGTCCCGCAGACGACGCGGACGCCTGTCTCACGCAGTTCATCGATGATCTCGATCACTGCCCGGTTCGGGACCGGGTTGAAGCAGTCCGCGAGCAGGTCCGATTCGATAGGGACCTGGGAATCTTTGCTGACGAGAGACCAGAACGTGTCTGGCCCCATGGCCCCGGTCATCAGTTCCTCCATATGCTGCCCATAGCGGGAGAGGAACTGGGACGAGGCACCGGGTATCCGCTTCAGGATCTCAGGTGTGACATCCACTTCGTCGAGTACGACGTTCCCGAGATCGAAGATACAGAGTCGTCTTGCCATGGTTAACCCTTTCTTGATGAGTATACTGCTGTCCCGCTGATGAAGTAGCTTGACAGGCTGAAGAATAGCACGAACATGGGAATACTCGCAATGGCGGCGACAGCCATCATAGCTCCCTCATCGGTATTCATCTCCGTGGTGAACTTCACGATATAGAGGGGGACCGTCTTCATCTTCTCGCTCTGTGCCACTAAAAGCGGCCAGAGCAGGTTGTCCCACTGGGCCCTGAAGGCAAGGATCGCGAGCGTGGCGATCGCGGGCTTGCAGTTCGGAAAGACGATCTTCGCGAAGATCCCCGGTTCTGACATCCCGTCGACCCGTGCGGCATCGAGGAACTCCGAGGGGAAGGTGATCAGGTACTGCCTCATCATGAAGATCCCGAAGGCGTTTACGAGGAACGGGAGGATCAGCCCCGTATAGGAGTTCTGGATCCCGAGCTTGGTGACCACCATATAGAGGGGGATCATGATCGCCTCGAAGGGGATCATCATGGTCGCCATGATCAGCATGAAGAGCAGGTTCCTGCCCTTGAACCTGAACTTGGCCAGTCCGTATCCCGTGATCGCCGAGAGCAGGACAGTCGTCACGGCACAGGTCAGAGCTACGACGAGGGAGTTGAGGATGTTCCGCAGGAAGATGAAGGACCCGTCATTGCCGGCTATGGCCTTGGCGAAGTTCTCATACTCGAACCCCCGGGGTACCCACCGGTAGGGCATCTTCATGATGTCCCGTGCCGGCATAGCCGACGCAGTGAACATATAGAGGATGGGGGTCAGGGTGAAGATGGTCATGATCACGAGGAAGGCCCAGATCAGGAGCTTCTGCCAGGTGATAGGATGCAGTGCATGGGTTTTGGTACGTCTCACAGCTTCACCCCCTAGTACTCGACTTCATCTGCCCTGGAGGTCTTGAACTGGACCCAGGTGAAGATGAGCATGATGACGAAGAGGATGATGCTCATGGCACTCGCCCTCCCGATCCGGTGGTCCCGGATCCCCGTGTTGTAGATATTCATCGTGATGACGTTGATCGGGTCCTGCGGGGCCCCCGACTGGGTGAACAGGTATTGGGTCCCGAAGGTCTTCAGGCACTGGAGCATCGACATGATGGAGACCAGCACGACCGTCGGCTTGAGCAGCGGGAGGGTGATCCTCCAGAACTCCTGCCAGGGTGATGAGCCGTCGATCCTGGCAGCCTCGTAGAGGCTCTTCGGGATCGAGGCGAGCCCTGCGATGAAGATGATGATGAAATACCCGATGTATTTCCAGAAATAGACGATCATCGTCGAGAGCTGCACCATGAACGCATCAGCCAGCCAGTTATGGTTGACCCCCTGCAGGCCGAGCAGTGCGTTCACCCACTGGTTCGCCAGCCCCCGAGGGTCGAAGATCAGCAGCCAGATGGCCGCGGAGACGACGGATGAGAGTACTGCCGGGGAATAGAAGGCCATCTGGTAGAACTTGTTCCCCTTCTTCACCGACATGATGAAGACGGCGAAGATGAGGCTCGCGACCAGCAGCGGGATGAACGTGCCCACTGTGAAGACTGCCGTAGCCCGTATGGAGTTCCAGAAGTTCCCGGAGGTGAAGAGGTAGATATAGTTCTTCAGCCCCACGAACTCCGGCTTGGCAAGCGAGAGGACATTCTTCTTGAAGAGGCTGGTATACAGCGCATTGATGATCGGGTAGAAATTAAAGAGGGAGAAGAAGACGATCGAGGGGATGACGAACGTGATTCCCCAGTGGGAGAGCTGCTTCTCTATGCTTCGTGTCTTGGTTTTCCGCTTCATGATTTCCCTTTGCGTGTCGTACGTAGGATAAAAAGCCCATACCTGTATGCCCCGGGGCATGCAGGTACAGGCATCTGATCTGACTCAAGCGAGATGACTACATGTCGTCAAGCAGTTCCTGAGCCTCTGCCCGGAGTGTCTCCAGGGCTTTCTCAGGTGCGACGCCGGAGAGCATGACTGACTCCACGGCACCCTTGATGAGTTCCTGGAGCTTGGCACTCTCGGCACCGAAGTAGACGATATGGCCGCGTTCCATGTCTGCACTGAAGACATCGGAGAACGGCATGTTCTTGTAGGTATCCGATGCAAGCAGTTCTTTCGTCGGCTGGATGATGTTGACCTTCTTCAGGTACTCCTCCCCGTGACTGAGCATGTAGCCGATGAATTCCCAGGCAGCCTGCTGGTTGGCTGCGCTCTTCTGGGAGTTGACCATGTAGTAGTGGCCGTAGTAGCAGCCTGCTGTGTCATTGACGGCATCCTCGAAGACGGGATACGGGACGACCATCCACTCACCGCTGTCGTAGAATTCCTGGTTATCTGCCCTGATCCTGCCTTCCTGGTAGAGACCGGTCATCGCCATCGCGATATCGTTGTTGTTCATGTTGAAGAGCTTCCTGGCATTCTTGTAGGTGGGAGAACCGAGATTGTTCCCGTTCGGTCCCCACATCTGCATGTACTCGAGGAACTTCAACCATGCAGCATCACCAACGATGGCCTTCTTGCCGTCATCGCTGATCAGCTGCCCGCCGAGCTGCTCGACCATCGGCACCATGGACACGAGGTAGTAGGGATAGCGGAAGTCGAACCCTCTCCTGGTGATGATATCACCGTCTCGGATGACGAGCTTCTCTGATACTTCGACCATCTCCTCCCAGGTCTTCGGGTAGTCCTTCTCCGGGTCAAGACCGGCATCCCTGAAGACGTTCTTGTTGATGAAGAGCGACCAGTTCGTCAGTTCGAGTGGCAGCCCGTAGACCTTGCCGTCCAGGGTCACCGGGTCAAGGGAGCCCTCGAGGTAGGAGCCCACCAGTGAGTTCATGCTGCCGTAGCCGGCAGCGATCGGGTCGACCGGGGCGACTCGACCGTTCGCGATGTAGGCATACTCGTCCTCGATCGACATATTGAAGATGTCAGGACCCTGGTTAGCCGCGAATGCGGTAAGGACAAGCTCCTGGATCTTGGTCGATGACTGTGTGACTCGCTCGATCCTGATGTTCGGGTGGGTCGCCTCGAACTCCTTGATATAGCGGTCCTCTATCTCTGTCCTGTTGGGATCCTCATGGGTCCAGAACGTCAGGGTGATCGGACCCTCTTCCGCCTCCTGACCGCCTCCTGCGAAGAGGGGAACAGCTGCAAACAGTACGAGTACTGCCAAGGCACATACCAACTTTTTCATTGATTCCTCCTTATACATACTATGTATACGTATATTGTGAGGTCCCTGAACCGAATGTTCAATGATTCAATCCTGCTAATATTAGCCCGATCCTGCAATCGGGCCGGGACATGCCCCACCAGAACCTGTTGGACGATATTACTGTTTCTTTCAGTATCTTATCCAATTCCGTCATATGCCGGAATCAGTGTTTGACATGCAGAGAGAACCCTGTATAGTGGGAGGATGCGTATCAACGGAACGAACCAACAGAAAGGCAGTAACACCATCTTGGGAATCGGGCTGCTCCTCGCGGTCTGGATCCTCCTCGCAGCAGTCGAGCAGGAAATCTACGGGAAACCCTTCCCCTACCCCTGGCAGGCGATCCTGGCCGTGCTCACCCCCGCCCCGATGCAGCAGTCCATCTTCCTGCATGCCGGGATCAGTCTGGTCAGGTGGCTCTCAGGCTTCCTGATCGCCCTCCTCATCGGGGTACCCGTCGGGCTGGTCATGGGGCTCAAGCCCGGGGTATCCTCCCTGCTGACGCCTGCTGTGACCAGCCTGCAGCTGATCCCCGGTCTTGCCTGGATCCCGATCACCCTGATCCTCTTCGGGCTGGGCACGACATCGACGATCTTCATGATCACCGCGACCGCCCTCTCACCGATCATCATCAACACCCAGGCTGGTATTCACCAGCTCGATCCCCACCTCCTGCTCGCCGCAGAGACGATGGAGCTCTCCCGGAGGCGGGTCTTCTCGAAGATCATCCTACCGGGCACGGCGATCTCCCTGGTGAGCGGGCTGCGGACCGGGGCGGCGAACGGGTTCCGGGTCCTGATCTCTGCAGAGATGGTCGTCGGCAGCTCCCTCGGCCTGGGCTACTCCCTCTTCAGTGCCCGCTGGTCACTCGACTACGAGACAGCCTTCGGGGCCCTGCTCGTCATCATCCTCATCGGCCTTGCGATCGAGAAGCTCATCTTCGCCCCCTGGGATGCCCGGGTGCGCAGGCGGCAGGGGGTGCTGTGATGCTGGAATTCAGGAACATAGAGCACAACTTCCAGGGGACCAGTACAACAGTCCATGCGTTGAAGAAACTCGATCTCACCGTGAGACCGGGAGAGTTCATCACCCTGCTCGGGCCTTCAGGCTGCGGGAAGACGACCCTGCTCAATATGGCAGCAGGCTTCCTCAAGCCGGATGATGGAGAGGTGCTCTTTCAGGGAGAACCGGTCACGGCTCCCGGCAGGGAACGTGCCGTCGTCTTCCAGCGACCTGCACTCATGCCCTGGCTGAATGTCGAGGAGAACATCCGGCTCGCCCTTGAAGGGGTCGACCGGGAGACAGGACAGCAGCGGATCACTGCAGCTCTCGAGACGGTCGGGCTCCGGGGCTTCGACCACGCCATGCCCCACGAACTGAGCGGGGGGATGCAGCAGAAGGCGGCGATAGCCCGTGCCCTCGTCATGGATTCTGACCTGCTGCTCATGGATGAACCCTTCTCAAGCCTCGACGAGCAGACCCGCCTGCGGCTCAACCGCGAACTCATCGGCATCTGGGAGCGGGAGCGGAAGACCATCCTGTTCATCACCCACTCGATCCAGGAGGCGCTGCTGCTCGGGACGAGGGTCATCCTCATGTCTGTCAGGCCAGGGAGGATCATTAAGGAGTGGGACCTCTCCGGTGAGAAGCCGGCTCTCGACTCGATACCGTTCATGACGATGGTCCAGCATATACGGGGGAAGATGGGATTATGCTGTCCCCCGAAGAAGACACAACCTCAAGGAGGGCTCTCATGAAGAGATTCCTGGTACTGTTCTGCTCATTGATGATCATACCCGCTGCAGCACTCTCTGCCGGGGGCTCGAAGGAGTCCCGGCCGCTCAGGATCGCCTACCAGGACCGGGTAGGCGATGCCGCTGCCATCCTGTCCGCAGAGGAGCTTACAGGGGACCCTGCATTCTCCTTCACCAGGCTCTCTTCGGGTTCATTGACCGCTGAGGCCCTGATCAGCGGGAATGCCGACCTTGCCACGATGGGGGATGCAGTGGCCGTCTCCCTGGCCTCCCGCTATCCTGAGACGGTCGTCCTGCTCGGGGTCCATGGAGCCGGGGCAGAGAGGCACCAGCTGGTATCAGCCACGGACCGCCCCCAGACGATCGGGGTGAAGTTCGGGACCAGCACACATGCAGCCCTGCTTGCCTGGCTCGACTACGAACCGAAGCTGATCGACCTCTCCCCCGACCTGCAGACAGCAGCACTGGCCTCAGGGGAGATCGACGGGCTCGCGGCAAGCGAACCCACCCCGAGCATCGCATTGTCGAGGATCGACGGGGTTAGGGCATACCCGCTCTCGTCTGAGGGACGCTCCTTCCCACTGGTCCTCGCAGCATCAAGGACTGCGGTAAGCCAGTCCCCGGAGAGGATCGCGAAATACATCGAGTCACTGAGAGAGTCTTCAGGGAAGCTGGTTGGGGGCGTTGATGAAGCATCACTGCAGAGGCTCTCTGAAGTGACTGCTCTGGATCCGTCAGTCCTGCGTTCGAGCCTTGCGCACCACACGTTCTCCTTCGAACCGATTGAGCTGCATCTGGCAGAACTGCAGGAACTGGCAGGGTTCCTGGAAGCTGAGGGGAAGATCCCCTCAGCCCCGGACTGGGAGCGTGTTACAGACCTCGATTAAGCGAGGTTGTCCACGGCGGCCTGTTCGATGGGCAGGCCCTTGTGATAACGTGCGAAGAACTGGTTGAACCCCTCGACATCTGCCGCCACCGGTGCTACCGGGGCTGCCGCCTCGGTCCCGAACACACCCTCGAGGTATTCAGGGAGGCTCTTCCCCTGGGGGTCAGCCATATAGGCTGCCAGGAGGGCTATCCCCCAGGCACCGCCCTCACCTGCCGTCTCCAGTACGGAGATCGGGGTGTTGGTGGCCGCTGCCATGATCCGCTGCCCTACCGCTGCCGTCTTGAAAAACCCGCCGTGGCCGGTGATCTTCTCCACCGAGACCTTCTCCTCCTCGGTGAGGATGTCGAGGCCGGTACGCAGGGCACATAAGGAGGTGAAGAGCTGGGCCCGCATGAAGTTCGCCAGGGTGAACGAGCTGTTCGACTCCCGTGCGAAGAGCGGCCGCCCCTCGCTGAAGCCGGTCATGTGCTCTCCGGAGATATACCCGTAGGCAAGCAGCCCGCCGCAGTCGGCATCACCGGTCAGGGCGAGGTAGAGGAGGTCGTCATAGAGCTTCCCGATGGAGATCTCTCCCCCGGTCGCCTTGATCACCTCGCCGAACAGTGATACCCACTGGTCGTATTCCGAGGTGCAGTTGTTCGAATGGGCCATGGCAACGAGGGAACCGTCCGGGGTCGTCACGAGATCGATCTCGTGGTGGACCTTCGAGAGCTCCTTCTCGAGGACGAGCATGGCGAAGACGGAAGTCCCTGCGGAGACGTTACCGGTCCGCTGGGCGACACTGTTGGTTGCCACCATCCCCGTTCCCGCGTCTCCCTCTGGAGGACACATCGGGATGCCGGCTTCCAGGGTCCCGGTGGGATCGAGCAGGGCAGCACCTGCTTCAGTCAGTGTCCCGGCAGCTGCCCCTGCGGAGAGGACCTCCGGGAGGATCTCCCCGAGCTTCCAGCCGTACTGTTTCCCTGCTACCTGGGCATCGAAGGTCTCGATCATCGTCGTATTGAAGCTCCCCGTCGCGATATCGATGGGGAACATCCCAGATGCCTCGCCGACGCCGATCACGCGTTTGCCGGTCAACTTCCAGTGGATGTAGCCTGCAAGGGTCGTCATGTAATCGATCTGGCCGATGTACGCCTCGTCACCGAGGATCGACTGGTAGAGGTGGGCGATGCTCCACCGCTGGGGGATCGGGTAGCTGAAGAGCTCAGCAAGCTCGGCTGAGGCCTGCCCTGTGATGTTGTTCCTCCAGGTCCTGAAGGGGGTGAGGAGCTTCCCGTCGGCATCGAAAACCATGAACCCGTGCATCATCCCGCTGATGCCGAAGGCCTTGAGCTTCTTGAGCTCGACGCCGTACTGCCCCTTCACATCCTCGACCAGCTTCCGGAACGAGGCTTGCAGCCCCTCCCAGACGAGGTCCAGGCTGTAGGTCCAGATACCGTCCTCCAGGGAGTTCTCCCAACCGTACCCACCTGAAGCGATCGGCGTGGAGTCCGGGGCTATCAGGACCGCCTTGATCCTCGTTGAGCCGAGTTCTATACCGAGGACTGCCTCCCCGTCCGTGATCATGTGAGCGATCCCTGTGCCTTCCTGCATCGTAATACCCCTTTATCATCATACATATGGTTTTTGCGTTATCGATAACGCATTGTAATATGCAACGGGTCATCTGTCAATTCTTGTTTGTTTCACGAAACGCCCACTAAACCCACATTCCTCACTATTTCTCAGCAAAAAACGGGTATTTAATTTCGGGCTAAAATCGGTTTAAAAAGCGCTACCCTTCATCGTCCAAGAGGACCAAAATGGCTTCATACGCATCCTGAGAGAGCTTCTTCATGGCATTCATCGTCTTCTCCAGGGTTCTCCTGTTCTCAATCCATGGTTGGAGGACCTCAGCCTGCTGCTCTGTGAGCTTCCTGGCTACGGTCTTCCCGCCCTTTTTGGTCGTCCAATAGTAATACGGTCCATGCTTGGCCTCAGTGTCTGTATGACACTTGCACGAGGGGTTCCCGCAGGTAAGAAACCGTTTGGAGATGGATCCTGACCAGATAAATTCGATCGTGCTCAGTTCCTTGGCGAGTTCCTGCTGTTTGCGGCGAAGTACCTGAAGGCGCTTCTGTGCCGTCTCGGTGGTCATGACTTGACTCCTCTCTTGTCCTACTGTATAATACAGTAGGTTCAGTGATCAGTCAAGTCCTGTTTCCACGACCGCTACAGGAGGATACCGATGGCCAGTACTCCGCCCCTTTCAACCCTGTTTCAGCATACCAGAATCTATACCCATTCCTACCTGCCCATTGCGGCGGCCTACTGCCGCATGCTCGGGTTGAGAGACATCGTGGATGCGGCGGTGGAGACCCGTATGCAGCTATCTCCGGGGCTCGTGGTACAGACGATGGTGCTCGATGTCCTGCATGGACGGTCGCCGCTGTATCGGATCGAGCAGTTCATCGAGCAGCAGAACCGCAGCCTATTGCTGGGACAGGAGGTAGATCCGCATCTGTTCAATGACACGAACATAGCTCGGTCCCTGGATGCGATCTTCGATGCCGGCCCATCGAAGATTGTGACCGAACTGGGGATTCGGGCAGCACAGGTCTTCGATCTGGATATGCATGCCCTCAGTTACGATACTACCAGTACGAGTGTCTGGGGGGAATACCGGGGGAGTGAGCAGGAAAAGACCCCGGGGCCTTCGATCGTCCTGGGGCACTCCAAGGATCACCGACCGGATCTCAAGCAGTTCATGACGGAGTTACTGTGCGTGGATCATGGGGTCCCAATCTTCAGCAGTACCCTCAATGGGAACTCCTCAGACAAGACGTCTAACAATGCGATGCTCACACGGATCAGTACACTGCTCTCCCGACATGGGTTGGGAGATGGGGCCTGTATCTATGTTGCAGACTCGGCCATGGTGACGCAGGAGAATCTGGAGGCTTTAGGGTCGATGCCATTCATCAGCCGTCTTCCGGCAACCTACGGCGCATGTGACCAGGCAATAAGGGAAGCGATCGGAGCGGGTCGCTGGAGTCCCATAGGCATGATGGCTGAAACACCAACAGGGAAGAACCGGCCTCCTGCGATCTATAAGGGGTGCGAGACGACGGTAACGTTGTATGAAAAGCCCTATCGCGGGGTCGTGATACATTCGAGTTCCCATGATAAGCGAAGGCAGAAGAAGATTGACAAAGCGATTGAGCAATCGTTGAAGGAGCTGAACGGGAAATTGAAGAAAGTTCAGCGACAGTATTACTGCAGCGAAGATGCGCAGGTTGCTGCTGCCAACCTCGCTGCGGTCTCTTCCCCGCTGCACTCGTTAACGGTTACGATCCAAGAAGTGGCGGTTCGGCGTCGTGGACGTCCCCCGAAGGAGGGTCCGCCGCCTGTAGATCTGCGGTATGAGTTGAACTGGGAGATCACCGAAAAGTCGGACAAGCTGCAGGTGCTCAGAGAGCAGGCAGGATGTTTTGTGCTGCTTACCAATGTTGCTGTTGCATCGCTTGATGCCGCATCGGTACTGCGTACGTACAAAGGCCAGTATGGGATCGAGAGTGATTTTTCATTCCTCAAGGATCCCCTGGTAGTCAATGACCTGTTTCTGAAAACCCCTTCCCGCATAGATGCATTGGGGATGATTCTCGTGATCGCCCTGATGGTCTGGCGGTTGATGGAGCGGCAGATGCGGCGGTATCTCCAGAAGGAAGGTACTACGGTACCAGGCTGGGACAACAAACCGACGGCAAAGCCGACTTCATTCATGATGAGTACCGTGTTTGGCGGTATCATGGCGGCAGAGATGGGAGCAGAAGCGGTGCTGGTAAATCCGCTCTCTTCCCGTCAGTTGGCCTTCCTGTCTGCATTGGGTCTTGATGAACGCGTATTCTACGACAAGGGGGTGAGGTGTGTCCTGACCTCTCTGCATGCATGAACTTCGTAGGTGTACCTGCGTCTGATCCTCAGAACCTATGAGAAGGCTGGTTACTGTCCTGATCATCAGCATGTCTGTTCAGACGGGGTAGCAACCAGGCGGATTTGCCGATTTTTATGCCGTGTGGAGGATCGGTAAGGATGAATAGCCCTTCGTAGTCTCAATCCTTTCCTGAAATGGAAAATCCTGCTATGTGTGCGTCATGAAAGTGAGGAATGTGGGACTAAACATTTCCGCCTCTTTCCCGTATGGTATGGCTATGAGAATCCTGTTCGTATCAATCCATATAGAAGAGTCCCCGCGGGCAGTCCCGCTCGGCGCCGCATCGGTGGCAGCAGCCCTGAAGCAGCAGCTGAACGAAAGCTATGAGATCCTTGTCATGAATGCCTATCTGCATGAGCACGCAGACGAGATCCTGGGGAGGATCATCTCCTTCGGGCCCGATCTCGTCGGGTTCTCGATCTACCTCTGGAACCGGGAACTCTCGCTCCAGACAGCAGCACTGCTCAAGGAAGCCCTCCCGGGGTGCAGGGTCATCGTCGGGGGTCCCGAGCCGACCGCCAGACCGGGGTTCTATGAGGCCCTTGCGTGTATTGACTCCGTCATCGTGGGAGAGGGGGAGCTCAAGACAGCAAAGCTGCTCGACCCCGCACGAGGAGACGTTCCGGGGCATCCGGACCTCGCCACCCTCCCCTCACCCTACCTTGACGGCACGATCGACCTTGCCGATCACACAGGAGTCCTCTGGGAACTCTCACGGGGCTGCCCATTCCGGTGCGCCTTCTGCTTCGAGTCACGGGGGGAGACCTCGCTGAGGAGATTCTCCAAGATGCGGATCTCCAATGAGCTCGAACTCTTCGTCAAGAAGGGGGTCAGGGAGATCTTCATCCTCGACCCGACCTTCAACTATCACCTGCCGACTGCCAAGGGGCTGCTGCAGATGCTGATCGAGAAAGCCCCGTGGATCCACTACATGATGGAGATACGGGCCGAGTTCATCGACGAAGAGCTCGGCGACCTGCTCTCCGGGCTGGACTGCGCCCTGCAGATCGGCCTGCAGAGCATCCACCCGGACGTACTCTCCCTGATCAACCGCAGGTTCGATGCGCAGCAGTTTAGCGACCATATCTACCTCCTGCATGAGCGGGAGGTCCCCTACGGCTTCGACCTGATCTACGGCCTTCCGGGCGATACCCTCGAGGGCTTCTATGAGAGCTTCGACTATGCCATGGGCATGGTGCCGAACCACCTCGACATCTTTCCGCTCGCGATCCTGCCGGGGACCGAACTCTACGACCGTGCTGAGGAGTACCTGATCACCTACGACGAAGAAAAGGAGTACCTCGTCTGCTCCACGCCGACCTTCTCCGCCGATGATATGGCAGCAGCTGCTGCCTTCACCGAGAAGGTCGTCCGTCTCTACAATGAGGGGAGGGCCGTCACCTGGTTCGACATCATCCTCTCTGCCTCAGGGCTCACCCCCTCAGCCTTCTTCCAGGCTGCCCCCCCACCATATGAAGGGGAAGAGCCGTTCTCCTACCAGGGGAGGGCCATCACTGACGTCTACCAGGCTGCAGGGATACCGCAACTGACTGATCTCGCAGTGGACCTGGTCACCTACTTCCATGAGGGGGATGCCCGGGGTGCGGATGGACAGGCAGTCACCGTGACGACCTATCGGTACGACCCGCTCGCCGTCATCGAGTTATGTGAGCAGGGGATCCTGAGCCTTGAAGATATCGCGGGGATGGTGGGAGAAGAGGAGACGATCATCGTCTCCTACCTCCTCGAGGGGGAACCTGCACTCTACTACGCGGACCGGGAGACCGCACGGTTCATTGCCGGGGAGACTGACAGCCTGGAGGAGGAGAAGCTCCTCGAGCTCCAGGAGGCCGGGCTGCTGCCGGATCAGTCTGTCTGAGGCCGGATGCGTCTTCGTACCTTCTTAGAGAGCAGGACCGCAAGGTAGATCACACCGCTTACCAGGATGCTCGTCGCACCGGTGGGGAGATCCAGGGTGTAGCTGATCCCGAGACCTAACGTATTCGAGACGGCGCAGAAGAGGCCTGCCAACACCATCATGGGAAACAGCCGCTTCACCAGCAGCCCGCCGGTCGCGGCCGGGATGGTGAGCATGGCGATCACCATGACGATCCCCACCGTGGAGACCATCAGTACGACGGTGAAGGCGATCACCGTCAGCAGCAGCATCGTGAAGAAGCCGGTCGGGACCCGTCTCGTCCTTGCGAAGGGCTCGTCGAAGCTCAGGGCCTTCAGCTGCGGGTAGAAGAGGATGATCACCCCGACCACCACGATATTGAGCACCGTGATCAGCAGGAGGTCCCCCTTCCCGATCAGCAGGATGTTCCCGAAGAGGTAGCTCATCGGGTCGATGTACCCAGGGGTCTTCGCGATGAAGATCAGCCCGATCGCCATGCCTACCGCCCAGATCGTCCCGATCACCGTGTCCTCCCGTTCCGAGGCATAGAGTGAGACCCAGCCGATGGACCAGGCGGAGAGGACTGCCGCAGCCATGGCCCCCGCCAGCGGAGTCAGCCAGGTGATCGAGTAGACGGTACTCAAATAGACCGAGGCTCCGAGCCCTGCCAATGCAGCATGGCTGATCGCCCCCGCTATATAGGTGATCCGCCTCACGACGACGAATGAGCCTACCATCCCGAACGCTATGGAGGAGAGCAGGCCTGCGATGAGTGCGTACCGTATGAACGGCACCATGGGGTTTGCTACGGCAGAAAAGAACTCTAACATGATCCTACCCCCCCTTCATTGAGTTTAATATCATGGCGGACACTCCTGACCGGGTGCCCGTAAGCCTGGAGGATCTGAGTCCCTGAGATGTCATCGACGGGGTGCTCATGAAGCCCCCGGTTGATACAGAATACCCGGTCGGTGAAATCGGAGACGAAACCGGTATCATGGGTGACGAAGAGGACGGTCTTCTCCTTCGCGAGCTCCTCGACGAGCGAGATGAACTTCTCACTCATGAAGGCATCGATGTTGGCCGTCGGCTCATCGAGCAGGAGGATCTCCGGGTTGCTGACCAGCGCCCTCGCGATGAGTACCCGCTGCCGCTGCCCGCCGGAGAGCGCAGAGAACGCCTCCTTGGCGAGGTTCGCCACCCCGACCCGTTCCATGGCCTCGAGAGCCATCCTCCGGTCCTCTGCCGAGTAGTAGCCGAAGAAGTTCCGGATCCTCCCGATCAGCACGACCTCCATCACGGTGATGGGGAACTTCTCATCATACTTCGCGTACTGCGGCACATAACCGATGTGCGCCCCTGCCTCATGGGGAGAGTGTCCCATGATCCTGATGCTCCCGCTCTCGGGCTCGATGAACCCGAGCAGCAGCTGCAGCAGCGTGGTCTTCCCCCCGCCGTTCGGCCCCACGACCGTCACCATCTCATGGGCGTGGACCTCGAAGCTCAGGTCCGAGAAGATCGGGCTGCTGCCGTAGGAGAAGGTGAGATGCTCAGCGGTGATCACTGTCTGGTCATTCATGTGCCCCTCCTTCGAGGATGGCCTGCGCAAGCTCCTCCATGCCCTCGATGTAATCGGAACGAAGCGGTGTCACCGGGATCACGGTGCCGCCTATTGCCTTCGCGACAGCCTGGGCACTCTTCACGGGAAACTCCGGCTGTACGAATATGATCTGTATGTGTTCCTCGAGCGCATGCTCTATGATCGCTTCCAGCTGTGCAGGTGTCGGCTCCTTCCCGCCGGTCTCGATCGAGACCTGTGTAAGCCCGTACCGGTCGGCGAAGTACCCGAAGGCCGGATGGTAGACGAAGAGGGATTCCCCACGATGGGGAGCCAGGACCTCCGTAAGGTGCCCATGGAGGGAGTCCAGCTCCTCAGCAGCGGCTGCATAGCCTGTGGTGTAGATACTCTCACCCTCTGGGTCCAGCTCGATCAGGGCGTCCCTGATCGTCTGTGCCTGCTGCTTCATCAGCAGCGGGTCCATCCATATATGGGGGTCTGGAGCCTCATGTCCTTCCTCTTCCTCCTGGTCAGGGCCCTCTTCTTCATGATCATGACCTTCCTCCTCATCCCCATGGTCATGGTCCTCAATGGTACGTTTGGTGATCCCACCATCGCCTGCGATGACCGGGAGGCCAGGTAGGTTCGACTCGATGACCGGGAGGAACGCATCCTCGAACGCGACACCGATCGTGAAGAATACATCAGCAGCTCCGAGGGCACTCACCTGTCGAGGAGTCGGCTCATAGGTCGCGGGATTCTTCCCGGGAGGTACCATGACCTCGACCGATACCCGCTCCCCCCCTATCTTCTCTACGAGATAGGTCTGGGGAAGGATCGATACGAACACATCCTGCCGGGAATCATCCCCGGATGACTCAGCGGTCCCGCCCGCGAAGAGCGAGAGGACGGAGAAAAACAGGCTCACAATTAGCAGTAGTCGTTTCATAGTTCACCTCCATGTTCTCCGGGTTCCTGGTAATCGCAGAAGAGGATCCGCTCCCCGCATCCCTCGCTGCACTTAGCAACATGGTGATGCTCGGAGAACTCATCCCAGTGCTTCCGCTGGGACGGGGTAAGGATACCGGTCCCGTTACAGAGCGGGCAAGTCGAGTTTAGGGCCTCGAGGACAGCTTTCCGGATGAAATCTGACCGGTTCGGTATATCCTGCAGCAGCTCAGACAGCTTCTGGTCAGCCTTGAATGTGATGACACTCTCCTTCTTCATAGCGTACCTCCGATCATAAGTAATACTTTGTATTACTATATTAAAAGGGTATGCTTTCACAAGAAAGAAGTCAAGTCAAATTTGTATGCATTTCTGCAGCAGGAGGATGAGGTCATCAGTGACCGAGCCATCAGGCTCGGTGTACGGAAGGGTCCATTCCCTGATCAGGGTACACCCTGCGGCAGCAAGCTTTCCCCTGACCTGTTCCCGGTCATGATAGTGCACATAGAATTCCTCAGCCCCGCCAAAGGAGGTGATCTCGAACCCCTCACCCATGCCGTTCATGAAGCTGAGATAGAGATACCCCCCATCCTTGAGCACACTGCAGGAGGCCGCAAGTGAAGAGTCGACCTGTCCATCATCCAGGTACGGGAGGCCGAACCCGTTGACCACGAGGTCGACTGGGACTGTAAGGGAGAAGTCTATGATCGACTGTACCCGGAACTCACCAGTTGGGACCCGTGCACGAGCCAGCGAAAGCATATGCTCAGACAGGTCGAATCCGGTGATCCTGAGTCCCATCCGGTCCGCAAGATACCCGCTGATATTTCCCGGGCCGCAGGCAAGGTCGAGCACCGAGTCACCGGCATGCAGGAGGGAGAGCAGGTAGTCATAGGTCTCATGGTAGTTATCGAGGAGAGCCACGGTATCACGAAAGCGGCCGGCTGTCTTCTCATATGATCGTATCGTCTTCAACTGGTGTTCCTTGAGCATGCGGTATCCTCCCTTGAGGTAAGCATAATCGCCACGACACGGTTGTCCAGTAGGTTGGGACCGCCTGCCATTCCCTGACGAGATATTTTCTCATGTTTTTATTTGTCCACATAAGTCAAGAGTAAACTTTAAACATATCTAAATCTTGACATCTGCATATAATGATACTAGCCTATGAATAGACACAGGCGAAACGCTGAGGTACTTTGAATTATGGGGCTCTTATGAAATGGCTCTTTTCGTAAGATAAAGTGATTTTTGTATACAGCAGGCCTTAAATCTGCTATACTATAGCTATGGGAAGTAACGAACAAATTGCATTGGAAATCTATCAGCAGATGCTGGATGCTCTGAAGGATGTTGAAGAGAAAAAAGCCATCATCACAATCGTGAATACCTTGATAGAGGAAAATGGCCTTTCCCCTGACAATACTGAATCTGTTTCTCCATTGGAAGCTGGCAGGAAGCAGCCGGAGGCAGGTTCGACACCAATATGTTGTCCGACCTGTGGGTCGACTCATGTGGTGAAGAACGGTTCTGCATATGGGAAACCAAGATATCGATGCAATGAGTGCCGATCATATTTTGGGGTATCTACAGGGCGGGTATCGCAAGGCAGCGCAACCTCAAACCAAGCCTGGGATACCTTCATCGAGGGCATGCTGTGTAATGATACGTTAACCATCTTGTCTGAAAAGTGCCACATATCCCTAGCTACAGCACATGCATGGCGGATGAAGCTGTTCAATCATGTGGGGAATTCGGTCGAGGGGAAAATCCTAACCGGGATCATCCAAGAAGACGAATTCTATCTTCCAGCAAGCTTTAAGGGCAATAAGAAGAGTGTAGCAAACTTAGGGATCGAACAGGACTATACGGACATGATCCCCGACTATAAGAAGTATGGATTCCGAGATCATCCTCACCAGCGTGGCTCCCAGGACAAAAAACGCGGGTTGAGCAGGGATAAGGTCTGCATCGCTACAGCGATAGATGAAGATCGCAATGTGATTGGCAAACCCATCGGGAGAGGTACGGTCAGCAGTGAGGGCTTGGGGTATGCGTTTGACACTCGGCTGAATACTCAGGCGATTCTGGTAACCGATAAGAGCAAGGGCGGAATAAAGTTTGCCCAGGATTCTGGACTATCCCATGTTGCGCTTGATTCAAAGACGGAATCGCGATATGGCCAGTTCAATCTGCAGATGGTGAATGCGTTACACTCGATTATTGCAGAGAAAGCTCATAGCCGATCGAGTTTTGCCACGAAGAATGCTGAGTTGTATATTATGTGGGAAGCTTGGAAGTTAGTGAACAAACCGAAACGGTTATCAGAAAAAGTGGACATTCTTAAATCTCTGATGGTACCGGGGAAGGAAACGGCTACGACAAAGCAGGTCAGAAATCTTGAATTTCCTAAGATCTTGCAGCCGATAGCCCATAACTAAAACTTACGAAAAGAGCCTATGAAATTACCTTTCTGCTATGGAATTCATAAGGGCCTGTACTTTGTACGATCGAAGCTTTGCTTCGAGCTTGGCGTATCCCTCCTCGATCGTGGGGTAATAGAGTTCTCCTGAATGCAGCATAGCCAACCCCGTTCGAAGCATCTTGTTCGCGACTGCTATAGCGACTATCTGCTTCTTCTTTCCTGCCATTTTCTTATGATATGCGAACTTGGTAATCTGGCAAACCGGCTTCATATTCGAGACTCTCCAGGCTCCCTGGACGATGTTCCTGCGGATGTAGGCATTGCCCCGATGGGTGATCCCAAGATGCTTATCGACTGTACCACTTTGATCCTGCTTGGGGATGAGGCCTGCATAGTTGAGCAGCTGGCACGATTTGGTGAATCGTGAACCATCTCCGATGTAGGCTAGTAACGTAGCTGCATTAATGAGGCCGATACCCGGTATCGAGAACCAGGAGAGCGCCTGCTTCGGATGGGCCAGACAGATGCTCCGCAGTTTATCGATCATCACCTCAATATGATGCTGCGTCAACTCAAGCTGCTCATTCAGCAGGACTGCCCCATCCAAGGCTGTCGGGCAGTCAGACAACAACTTCCGGGCTAACGCATGCCGTCCCTCCGGCTGCTCCTTGAGGATCGCTGGGGAGATCTCCGGATAGCCCAGTGAGTTATACAGCGCATACAGACGGTTGATCAACTGCGTCTCTTCCCGTTTAAAGAACACATACAGGGTGATACATGATCGTTCTGCCTGCTCCTGATCGGTAGGTATAGGAACTACCGGCCAGGCCTCCTCAGGCATGTCCCTGGCGACACAGGCAATCTTTGCCGAATCTGCTTTGTCATTCTTCTGATGGCTCATCCAGATGATGCGCAGCGTACCGGGATTCAAGACGATCACCTTACTCGCTTTCGAACGTCGCTGCAGGTACCGGGCTAACGTGAACGATGAGGTGCCTGCCTCCATGAGTACCAGGTCTCCGTCATGGATGTAGTCACGTATGAGTTTCCACCCCTGGTCTTCCTGCGTCATCTTCCCCGAAAAGTACTGCTTCTTCACGTAACCCGTACCGGAGAGGATACATCCTGTGAACGATTTCTTGGATAGGTCGAGCCCTATGATCCGAGAACCTTCTGGCAAGTTTCCATTCATCTTGCCACCTCCTAAAAATAGATTGGCGGAAGATATCCGGAAGGCTTTTTAGCAGTTCGTTGTTTTCATTTTTATTATCGGGCTCAGATGGAGGATATGACCGGATGCTCACCATCCTCCATCAGTCCCACCTTATACTTCGATGGCCGGCGTCTGTGTATTTTCTTCAAAGAAATCACCGTCAACAGACGTGTTTCACAAACGTAGTCGCATGACCACCGGCTTCCGGACTCCGTCAAGTCCAGAATAACATCGAACCTTCCAGAATAAGAGACTGAAAGCATCAATCTCTTATGTGGACATTATAATTCTTCAGACCCTATTGATTCTATTCGTAGAAACATATATAGTAATCCTGCAAATTGTTTCTATCGATAGAAACATTATAGGAAGGACAAGACATGAAGAAGTCATCTGCGATCGCTGCGGCGATCATCATCATACTTCTAGGCCTCACCGGGCTGACCGGCTGCAGGAAGGACGACGGGAAGGTCACCGTGGGGATCTCGAAGATCATTACCCACCCCGCGCTGGACGCGATCGAGCAGGGAATCATCGACGGGCTGCGGGACGCAGGCTACGATGACATCACCTTCGACCTGCAGCAGGCCAACGGGGATATCGCAACAGCGAACTCCATCGCCGGGAAGTTCAAGGCGGACCGGGTGGACCTCGCTATCGGGATCGCCACCCCGACGTCCCAGGCGCTGGCCAACACAATCACTGACAGCCCCGTACTCTTCTCGGCAGTGACCGAGCCGATCGCGGCGGGGCTGGTGGAGACCTATGACCATGGTATCGGGAATGTGTGCGGAGTATCGGACCTGACCCCGGTAGCGGCACAGATCAGCCTCCTGAAAGAGGTTGCGGGGATCAGGCGTCTCGGTGTCGTCTATACCAGCGGGGAGGCGAACGCGGTCCTGCTGGCAGGGATGGCCGAAGAGGTCTGTGACAAGCTCGGGATCGAGTACGTCCCCTCCTCGGTTACCAACAGCTCGGAGGTGAAGCAGGCAGCCCAGGCGATCGCGGGCAGGGTGGACGGGTTCTACGTCTCCAATGACAACACCGTCGTCTCGGCCCTTCCCGCCCTCGCTGATGTTGCCCTGAACGCAGGCATCCCGATCATGAGTGCCGATACTACCTCGGCAGAGGGTTTGGATATCATGCTCGCCTGGGGATTCGACTACTACAAACTCGGAAGAGCCACGGCACGTATGGCTGCAGAACTCCTGGAGGGAGCAGACCCTGCCTCCATACCGGTCGGCTTCATGACCGAACCGGAGGACATCCAGCTGCTGGTGAACCTTGATACTGCGGAGAAGCTCGGGATCACGATCCCTGAGGAGGTCCTCTCACAGGCATCGATCATCATCAAGGACGATACCCTGACCCGGCAGTGACTATGCCGGCTGGTATCGCCTAATCGGCGGCTGCCCTGCTCATCCTGTCATTCACCGCGACCCCCATACCGGTCTCGGGGAGCTTCTCGGCGACGATCAGCCGCAGGCCGAGCCGGTCGATCCTCCGCATGGTCTCATAGAGCCTCGCAGCAGCTGCGGCTGCATTACCTGAACTGCTCAGGGTGAAGACCTCACCAGCATACTCGACCTCTGACGGCCTGAAGAGCATCACCGCTATATGGGACTCATGGGCATAGAGCGACGGGTCATCGACCATGATCATCGGAGTCTTCGGGGCATAGTGGGAGGGGAACATCCCGGGGCTGTCGAAGACGAGCTCCTGCTTCGGCAGAGCCATGGTGATCGGTCCGATCACGGCCTCGATCTCCTCGATGGTCACCCCGCCCGGCCTCAGGAGGACCGGAAGTTCCTCATCCACGATCGAGAGGACGGTCGACTCCACCCCTACCCTGCAGGCTCCGCCGTCGATGATCGCATCGAACCGACCTTCGAGCTGATCGATCACGTGCTGTGCGGTAGTGGGGGATGTCTTCCCGAAGGAGTTCGCGCTCGGAGCCGCGATCGGTGTCCCGGCCCTCCTGATCAGCTCGAGAGCCACGGGATGGCTCGGCATCCTGATCGCGACCGTCGGGTTCCCTGCCGTGACGGCATCGGGTACGAGTCCGGACTTCCTGAAGACGAGGGTCAACGGTCCCGGCCAGAAGGCATCCATGAGCTTCACGGCCTTCGGGGGAAGTTCCCCGACCATAGGAAGCACCATATCGCGGCTCGAGACATGGGAGATCAGCGGGTCCTCGAAGGGACGCTGCTTCGCGATGAAGATCTTCCTGACCGCATCCTCGTTCATGGCATCAGCCCCGAGGCCGTAGACGGTCTCAGTCGGGAAGGCGGTGAGCCCTCCCTCCCTGATAGCCTTCACGCCCCGGGCGATCTCTTCTTCCAGGGATCCTCTCGCATCCCCATGCGTCCCGATCCAGGAGACGGCATCGGAGAGGCTGTGGAAGAGCAGTTTGTCATGCGGGAGTTCTGCAGCATGTTTCTCACCGTGACCGGTGAGCAGGTAGAGCCCGGTACAGCCGTATTCGCTCCCGGTCAGGACATCATGGGGGTGGTCCCCGATGGTGAACGACCTCGCAAGGTCGACCCTGAACTCATTGGAGGCCTCCAGGAGGAACCGAGGTCTTGGCTTCATGCAGTCACAGCCGTCCTCCCTGTTGTGCGGGCAGACATACCACTTCCTGATCGTGATCCCCGCTTTCCGCAGGATAGCATCCAGGGCGGCATTCACCCGGTCCGCATCCTCCCGGCTGATCAACCCTTTGGCGATCCCGGACTGGTTGGTCACCACGAAGAGCTCGTAGGTACCGGCAAGACTGTGCAGGGCATCGATGGTATCATCGAAGAGCACGATATCGTCGGGTGAGGAGATGTACCCCCGGTCCTCGATGAGGGTGCCGTCCCGGTCGAGGAAGACTGCAGGCCGCTCGATCCGCTCCAGCGAGAGCCGTTCAAGCAGCTCACGGACGGTAAGCTTGTCATCCTCATTGATCGTCACTGGCGCAGAGAGGTCGAGCTCATAGATGTTCCTTCTCCCGTCCCGGCTCCTGGACAGGTAGTGCTCCTCCTCGAGTTCCGAGATGAGCTTGTGGACGGCACGTTCCGTGATCCCGAGCTTGCCTGCAATAGTCCGAACCCGGGCAGTGGGGTTATGCAGCAGGTAGAGGAGCACCCGTGCATGATTCGTCAGTATTCGCCATGAATTCAGTTTCCCCATCTTCTCACCTCTCTGCTGTGTTGACACCAGCACAGTACCTGCAGATGGGGGTGTCTGTCAATATGCGTGCATTGTATTACATGAATATAGATTCAGGTGATCAGGGTTCGAAGGAGAAACCGACCCCGAGGCTCAGTCCCCGGTCTGCCGCATCCATGATATCGAGGGTACGCAGGTCGGCGCTGAAATAGATCCCGTCCGTGAGCGTTATCGGGCGCAGCCTGAGGCCGAGGTTCACCATGCCCCGGTTCCCGGCATCCGTGATGCTCGGGGCTGCACTGTAGGAGATGTTCCCGAAGTCGAGGACGAAGTCTACCTTCCCGTTGAAGACATCCTCGAGGAACGGGAACTCCAGCCCCATCCCATAATCGATGTTGGAACTGATACTCGGCCGCAGGGTATACCCCAGCATGAGGGTCGCCGAAGCAGACCGGTTCAGGATGTTGCCGGAGAAGGTGTAGGCCCCGTAGAGCTGGGCTGCCCAGTCCAACGACGGAGTGATCTGCAGGAGCTGCCCGTTGACCCCGAAGGCAAGGGACCTGCCGGTAGCCCTATCCACCCGCAGCTTCCCGTTGAAGAGGATCGCAGCGCCAGTACCGAGATCGGCACTCAGGGCGAACTCGAGCTGCCCGTTCACGCCTACCTGGAGGTAGGGTATATGGCTGAACCCGTTACCGGAGAGATTCGCCGAGTAACCGATCGTCACCGTCCCATCGTTCTCTGCCCAGGCAGGAACCGCACTGGGGATGACGAGGTAGCCATTCACACCGGCCGCCGCAGCGTTCCCACTCTCGGCAGGAGCCCCGCTGAGCGGGAAGATCACCAAACAAGCCAACAAGACGACCAGGACAGTCCTTCGTATCATCACCGAATCTCCTTCAGAAAAAAACAGTGCTCATGTTGAGTGTAGGTATGGTATCATATAAATATGAGGAGGAAAAACCCGATTTCTGGTATATGTCAAAATTGATTTGACTTTTTGCTATTTATTAGTATTTTAATAATGAATTAATACAAAGCATAAGAACGGGAGAAAACGTATGGAACATTTAACTCTGGATACATTCAAGGAAAAGGTCTTCAATTGGGAAGAGAGCAAAGAATGGAAGTTCGCAGGTGACAAACCCTGCATCATCGACTTCTACGCAGACTGGTGCGGTCCCTGTAAGATGGTGGCACCGGTCCTCGAAGAACTGGCAAAGGACTATGAGGGCAAGATCGACATCTTCAAGGTGAATACCGAGGAACAGCAGCAGCTGGCCGGGATGTTCGAGATCAGGAGTATCCCCACAATACTCTTCGTCCCGAAGGAAGGACAGCCCCAGGCTGCCATGGGAGCCCTGCCGAAACAGAGCTTCGAACAGGCTATCAACGATATCCTGCTGCCGTAATACTGAATAAGGACACTCCGAATCGCATGTAGTATCGGCCGTCGCTGCAAGGTCATTGTTTTCCCGCAGCGACGGCTTCTTTATGCTCAGACGGGGTCCCCCCTCCTCGGCACGATGCAGATGAAGACGAACTTCCCGTCCCCCGCATTCCTGATCTGGTGGGTGGCATTGCTGTCGACATAGGCGGTAGCCCCGCTGGGCAGCGGATGCTCCTCACCTTCGAAATGGAGGACCCCCTCCCCCTCGACCGCATACACGATGTGGGGCCAGTCATGTGCATGCATCGGTGCATAGCCGCCTGACTCGAGGGTGAACATCCTCATGACGTAGTCATCCCATCCCTCATGCGGCCCGATGAGGATCTGCTTGGTCACCCCCTTGAGGGCATCCCCTGCCTGGACCTGCTTCTCTATCTCGTCCCTGTGCGATATGAACATCGTTGTCCCCCTGTCGTTAATCTTCAGTGTACCACTGCTTTAGTCTCCATAGTACCATATATCATGCAATTCCATGAATCGCTTTCTTTCACCTTGACAAACCAGCCATCTGGTTTTATAAATACTTATACATATTTAGTATTTTTAAACAACCAGGCGGAGATGATGGCAGAGAAGAAAGAGGCATACCGGTTCGGGGAGAAGATCAAAAAGATACGTGAACGGCAGAAGATCACGCTGCGGACACTCTCAGAATCGCTTGGGGTGAGCACGAGCCTGCTCTCGCAGATCGAGAACAACCGGGTCTCACCCTCGCTCGACACGCTGCTCGCCATCACCGATGAACTTGACATAGACCTGGAGTACCTGTTTCGGGACCTGCAGAAACCGAGGAAGGTGAAGATCGTCCATAAGGAGGACCGGAACCACCTGAGGCTGCAGCAGGTCAGCTATGAACAGCTCTCCCCCCCGATCGATTCGACGGAGGATTTCGCCTTCGAGGCACTGGAGTTGACGATCGAGGTCGGCGGGGAACGCGGGAGCGAGGAGTTCGGCCACCCGGGACGGGAGATGGGGATCATCCTCGAGGGGAGCGCCGAGCTGGTGTATGGGAACAAGCGGTATGAGTTGGGGATCGATGACAGCGTCTCCTTCTCCTCCCACATCCCGCATACCCTGAAGAATAGCGGGAAGACCAGCCTCAAAGCGATCTGGATCGTATCGCCGCCGAGGGTCTTCCGCAGCGAAAGCTAGATCACGGGCTGATATGGCCCGTAATAGATAGGAGAACATATGGGAAAGACAGTAGCAGAGAAGATCTTTGAAGCTCATCTGGTCGACAATCAGGGTGCAGATATCAGCATCCTCTCGCTGGATAGAGTATTCTGCCACGAGATCACCACACCGATAGCGATCAATGATCTCGTGACACGGGGAAAGGACCGTGTCTTCGATCCGGACAAGATCAAGGCCGTAATCGACCACGTCACACCGGCGAAGGACTCAAAGACCGCTGAACAGGGAAAGATCATGCGCGACTGGGCAAAACGCCAGGGGATCAAGGATTTCTTCGATATCGGGGAGAATGGCGTCTGCCATGCGATCTTCCCGGAGAAGGGATTCGTGCGACCGGGATTCACCGTCATCATGGGGGACTCCCACACCTGTACGCATGGGGCCTTCTGCGCATTCGCAGCAGGCGTCGGGACCACCGACCTCGAGGTCGGTATCCTCAAGGGGGTCTGCAGCTTCAGGACGCCTGAGACCCTGAAGGTCGAGATCACCGGGACCCTGCAGCCGGGAGTGTTCGCGAAGGATGTGATCCTCGCGATCATCGGGAAGATCGGGGTGAACGGCGCGACGAACAAGGTCATCGAGTTCACCGGACCGGTCATCGACGGCTTCTCCATGGAGTCGAGGATGACGCTGTCGAACATGGCCATCGAGGCAGGCGGTACCACCGGTATCTGCTACCCTGACATGACCACAGTCGAGTACCTCTGGGACTTCATCTCCGATGAGTTCGATTCCAAGGAAGCAGCACTCGCCGAATACAGCAAGTGGGTCGCCGATGAGGATGCCGTCTATGCAGATGTCATCACGATCGACGTTTCAGACCTCGCACCGGTAGCAACCTTCGGGTACAAGCCGGACCACGTGAAGCCGATAACCGAGTTCGAATCCACTCCCGTGGACCAGGTCTATATCGGGAGCTGCACCAACGGCCGGATCAGCGACCTCCGGGAGGCTGCTGCGGTACTGAAGGGCAAGAAGGTTGCTCCGGGTGTCCGGGGTATCCTCTCCCCTGCCACCCCCGACATCTACAAGCAGGCACTCAAGGAGGGCCTCATCGACATCTTCATGGATGCAGGGTTCTGCGTGACGAACCCGACCTGCGGTGCCTGCCTTGGGATGAGCAACGGGGTACTTGCAAACAATGAGGTCTGTGCCTCCACCACCAACAGGAACTTCAACGGACGGATGGGGAAAGGCGGTATGGTCCACCTCATGAGCCCGGCCTCTGCTGCCGCAACGGCAGTTGCTGGAACACTGTCGGTCTCCCCGGCATTCACAGGAGGATCAGATGAGTAGTAAAAGCGATAAATTCAAGGGGAACATCCTCTTCCTCGACCGGGACGACATCAACACCGATGAGATCATCCCGGCAAAATACCTTACCGAGATCTCAAAGGAGGCGTTGAAGCCCTACCTGCTCGAGGACCTGAAACTCGAGGGGTTCGACCCCGCCGAGAGTCTTAAGGGGATCGGGGTCGTCGTGACCCGGAACAACTTCGGCTGCGGCTCCTCACGTGAGCATGCCCCCTGGGCCCTCGAGGTCAACGGGATCTACCTGGTG
Organism: Spirochaetia bacterium; assembly: GCA_963677595.1. GTDB lineage: Bacteria > Spirochaetota > Spirochaetia > CAKZLE01 > CAKZLE01 > CAKZLE01. The sequence continues at coordinate 2,608,175 of OY782041.1, read as the reverse complement.
ATCGCGGAAGGGTTCTCACGGATCTACCGGCAGAACATGTACAACTGCGGGATGATGGCCGTGGAACTGCCCAAGGAGCAGATCGACATGCTCTTCAGCACCTTCGCCGGCAGCACTGCCTCGGTGACCACTGACCTTGATGCCATGGAGTTCACCTTCACATCAGGGAAGGAGAGCGTTACCGTACCCTTCAGCCTCTCCGAGTTCGACAAGACCCTGGTCGAGGCAGGGGGCTGGGTAGAGTTCGCTGATTCCAATTACTAACATATCCTTATAGTTACATGTGATATCTTAGCAGGAAGGGAGCTGTCAACACAGCTCCCTTCCTATTAATAGTCGATGATTCTCCCCTTTGCCATTACCTCAGATCATAGTGATCGAGGTTCATGACCTTGACCCATGCTTTGATGAAATCACTGATGAACTTGTCATCGGCATCATCAGCCGCATAGACCTCTGCTTGGGCACGCAGCTGGGAATTGGACCCGAAAATGAGGTCGACCCGTGAGGCTGTCCATCTCAGCTCTCCGGTAGCACGATCCCTGCCGGCAAAGTCATCGCTGCCCGCGGTCTCCGGCATCCAGGCAGTTCCCATGTCAAGCAGGTTCACGAAGAAATCCCTGGTCAGCTCCCCGGGTCTGTCGGTGAACACGCCTCGGGAGGAGTTCCCGTGGTTGGCCCCCAGGACCCGCAGTCCTCCGATAAGAACCGTCATCTCCGGTGCTGTCAGGTCGAGCAGCTGTGCACGGTCTACCAGCAGTTCCTCTGCCGATACACTGTATTTCGTCTTCAGGAAGTTCCTGAACCCGTCAGCACACGGCTCCAGCACGGAGAAGGAGTTGACGTCCGTCAGTTCCTGGGTCGCGTCATTCCGTCCAGGGAAGAACGGGACAGTCACAGCCGAACCTGCAGCAGCGGCAGCCTTCTCGATCCCGACACAGCCGCCAAGGATGATCAGGTCAGCCAGGGAGACCTTTTTGCTTCCGGTTTCGAATGCATCCTGTATGCCCCTGAACGTTTCAAGCACCTGTGCGAGTTTGTCCGGTTCATTGACCTCCCAGTCTTTCTGGGGAGCCAGCTGGATACGGGCACCGTTCGCCCCGCCCCTCATGTCTGACTTCCTGAAGGTCGATGCAGAAGCCCAGGCGGTAGAGACCAATTCAGAGACTGACAGGCCTGAGGCGAGAATACGCTCCTTCAGTTCCGCGATCCCCTGCTCGTCCACGACCGTGTAATCGACCTTGGGGACAGGGTCCTGCCAGATCAGGTCCTCCTCAGGGACCTCGGGACCCAGGTACCTGCTCTTGGGACCCATGTCACGATGGGTCAGCTTGAACCAGGCCCTGGCAAAGGCATCCGCGAACTCATCAGGGTTCTCAAGAAACCTTCGGGCGATCTTCTCGAACTTCGGGTCGAATTTCAGGGAGAGGTCGGCAGTGGTCATCATCGGCCTGTGCTTCTTGGATGGGTCATGGGCATCCACGACCATATCATCCTCCTCCACATCCTTAGCCAGCCACATATAGGCACCTGCCGGGCTTTTCAACAGCTCCCACTCATACTTGAAGAGGACCTTGAGGTATCCCATGTCCCATCTAATGGGATTTGGCTTCCATGCACCCTCTATACCGCTTCCTATGGTATCACCACCCTTACCGCTCCTGAACGTGCTCTTCCACCCGAGTCCCTGCTCCTCGATCGGGGCAGCCTCCGGTTCCGGACCCACATTCCTGGCATCACCTGCCCCATGGCACTTGCCGAAGGTATGTCCCCCTGCTACCAGAGCGACCGTCTCCTCATCGTTCATAGCCATCCGTGCGAACGTCTGGCGGACATCATGCCCGGATGCCGCGGGTATCGGCTCCCCATTGGGACCTTCAGGATTCACATAGATCAGTCCCATCTGGACGGCTGCCAGGGGATTCTCCAGGTCACGCTCCCCGGTATAGCGGTTATCACCAAGCCATTCAGTCTCGGTCCCCCAGTAGACATCCTCTTCGGGTTCCCAGATGTCCTCCCGTCCTCCGGCAAAGCCGAAGGTCCTGCAGCCCATCGACTCAAGGGCACAGTTCCCAGCCAGGATCATCAGGTCCGCCCATGATATCTTCCTGCCGTATTTCTTCTTGATCGGCCACAACAACCTGCGTGCCTTATCGAGGTTCACGTTATCAGGCCAGCTGTTCAGCGGGGCAAACCGCTGATTCCCGGTATTTCCCCCGCCCCTTCCGTCACTGGTCCGGTAGGTCCCCGCACTGTGCCATGCCATACGGATGAACAGGGGACCATAATGACCGTAATCGGCCGGCCACCACTCCTTGGAATCCGTCATGAGGGTGTACAGGTCTTGTTTCAAAGCTTCATAATCTAATTTCTTGAACTCTTCGGCATAGTCGAAGCCCTCGTCCATCGGGTTCAGTGTATCAGGGTTCTGATGCAGGATCTTCAGATTCAACTGGTTCGGCCACCAGTCACGATTCATCGTTCCTGATTTTGCTTGGCTCACTGCTCCGGTCACCGGGCATTTCCCATGTTCACTCATCAAAGTCCTCCTTATAAGTGCAGACATCGATACACCGGTATGGGATCGGTACAGGTCTGAACTGGTCCGGTACCCCGGCCAGGCACATGTAGTTCGAGCTGAAAGACTGCAGTCCCGATACAGACCATGTGATCCATGACTGTCTTCTTATAACCAGTATATACCTTTGATGCGATATCTCAAGGAAATCTGATCAAAAAGGTTGGGTTAGGAGGACTTACGCATCAACATGCATGTTGCCTAAGTTGCCAAGTCATGATGCAGAATTCAAGGTCACACACAGGGCCGGGACAAACTCATCGGTAGGCACTATTGAATAGATTGGAATGTATTGGGGCATGCCAAGCAGTCCCACATGCCAGGAATGGGGGCTGCTTCGTATTGACGGTATGTGTTACCGTTTCCGAGGTTTCCTTGGGGTGATCTCCACGGCTCTGGCAAAGGTGTAGGGATCCATCAGGGTCAGGGCTTCAGACAGGGAATCATTGAAGTTCCAGCCGAACATCTTGCGAAGCCGTTTCTTACTGATCTTCTGCGTCCCGCCTTTGAGATCACTAAGCGTCTTCAGCAGTGACAGTTGGTCAAGCCAGTACAAATAATTATTTGCATCTGCTTGAAACATTCATACACTCATTGCTTTCTGTCCACAAGGACAGTAGACTGGACAGAAATGCCAGATTCGCAGGGGGACTGCCATGAGACGACCACTATGGATCACCGTACCGACATATTGGGGAGAGAACGGTACTGAAGAGCATCCGGCTGACACCGGGGCATTCGACCATCCGACCCCGATAGATGGACCACAGACCCTCGAGAGGACCGTCAATAGTCTCTGCAGTCTCCCGCAGGACTTCACACTGCTGATTATCCTGGCCGTGACACACAGCCACCTACAGGAAGCTGCCGAACAGGCAGTCAGAAAAATCCTGGGACCCTATACAGAGAAGAAACCCATCTGTCTAGTCACGGGGAAGGATGTAGATGCACTACAGGAATCACTGGAAATCCCATCGTTATGTCTGAAGAGTTACGGCAGTATCAGGAACGTCCAGTTGGCAGTCCCCTATCTCTGCGGGGCAGAATATGTGGTCGCCATCGATGATGATGAGGTCATAGGGGATAGCAGCTATCTTGATACGATCGTTCAGACGATGAGAGACCAGCCTGAGATCCACGGGATGTCCGGGGTCTATCTGAATCCCGAAGGGGGATACTTGCTCCCGACAGAAGGTGATGAGACTATGAGCAACCCGTTCCTGAAGAAAGCCCATCTGATCAACCTTGCGGTAGATGAGGCGATGCAGGATTCGGTACAGCCACATGCTTCCCATGTGGCCTTTGGTGGGAACATGGTATTCAGCAGGAGATTGATGGCCTCGATCTGTCATGATGAATATATCGCAAGGGGAGAGGATTTCGATTATGTGATCAATGCGCTCAATCATGGATTCTCCTGGTTCTTCCACCGTGATATACCGATCGTTCATCTGCCGCCGAAGCATTCAGGGATTACCCGTGAAGCACAGATGCAGAAGATGCTCTCGGATTTCAGCAGGTTCCTCTATGCTCTGGAGAAACAGTCCCGATACCCGGAGCTCGATCTCTCCCCCTATCCCGGCCCCTTCCTCCATGATAGAGAGTCCCTGTATCGATACTGCGTAGATGCCCTCAGAACGGAGTTCCCCGATCTCTGCAGTGACGATGAAGCAGAACGATTGGTCAGCCCCCTGCAGGCTGAAGCTCAAGGCATGATCGATTCTTATGAGACCTACCGTACCTCCTGGGAGACCACTATGAAATCTCATGAAAACAGGGATGAGACCGTGGAATATATGGAAAATCTCATAGAATCCTGCCTGTTATGATCATTACTTATTTATTCATAGATAATTAGAAAAAACCCTCTTGAAATTCAAGAAGAAAGAATCTGTACCACCTACTGAAATATTTCATATATTTCAATGAAAGTTTTTATACTTTTTGTGCAATTTTCATTGACTTCTCATTTCAGCGATGATAAGGTCAGATCATGGGCAGCAAAGAGAAACTTACAGTTAAGGAGTTATCTGAACTCACAGGGTACAGTCCGAGTACGGTATCTCGAGTGATGAACCATCCGGAACTCGTGAACGAGGAGACCCGGAAAGCTATCATGAAATACCTGGAGACTAGTGATTTCACTCTGAAAAAGCCATATGGCAAACAGAAACAGATCATCGGTCTCACCTTCTCTGATGCGCAGTCTCTCTTTACCTGCACCCTCATGGGAGCTATCGAGAGACAGCTGGCAGGAAGCCCATATCAGTTGCTGCTCTTCAATCTCGGGAAACGGCAGAATGTCCACCACTACTTCTCTCAGCACCTGGATTATCTATCTAAAGTGGATGGACTCATCATCAGTGCCGCGATCCTCAATGAAGAGGGGTCTGAGTTCTTCAAGAACCTGGGAATCCCCCTGGTCCTCATGCAGGCCAGATGCGAGAACGAGAAATCGATCAGCACCAACAACTTCGTCGGTTGTCAGGATGCTGCAAAGTATATGCTTTCCCGGGGCTATGAACGCATAGCCTTCGTAGGCTGGGTTCCAGATGATGAGCATATCAGCGATCGATACATGGGGTTCTCCTCTGCTCTCGAGCAGGCTGGACGTCCATTACTGAAGCAATACTACCGTACTGCCCCGCTGTCCGCAGACGGCGGTTATGAGGCGACCAAGGAACTGATGTCCCTCGAGGTCCCGCCTGATGCGATCTTCTACGGTTGTGATGATATGGCCGCGGGAGGCTACCGGTACCTGAGAGAGTTCGACATGCGGGTCCCGCAGGACATGGGGATCATGGGATTCGATGATCTCTCCATAGCCGAGACACTGGGCATCACGACGATGAAACAGTTCGTCATAAAGAAGAGTGAGATGGCTGTCGATTATCTGCTGAAAAGATTATCCGGGAAGATCGAGGATATACAGAACGACGAGATCAGTATCACACCAAAACTGGTTATCAGGTCATCATTGAGGTGATCTTGAAATAGAAGATATGCAGGGAAATCCTAAGCCCTGTATGAATTATGGATCGGGAGAGAGAACAGGACTTTTCAGACATCATCCGCATCACGCATCTTTGGAACTATCCCGATAGAGAACCGTAAGGAGGTTTACCATGAAAAAGCTGTCAAGAATCATGACAGTAGCTCTCATCGCCCTGCTCTTAGCACCTGCTGCTATCTTCGCTCAAGGTGAAGGAGAAGCCGTCGAAGCGACCCCATCAGGTCCTGTGGAATTCGAATTCTGGTCAACAGAGACTCAGTCAGACCGTCAGGCTACCATCCAGGTACTGATCGACACCTACGAAGCACTCAATCCAGATGTCAAGATCAAACTCATCCCGGTAGATGAGAATGATATGGCTACCCAGCTCCAGACTGCATCATCAGCAGGGACTCTCCCCGCTCTCATCGAGATCGGAGCAGAGAACGCTGTGGCATTCGGTGTTGACGGACTGATGAACGTAGATGCAAACCAGGCACTGATCGACAAGATCGGTGTAGACTCTTTCTACGAAGGAGCTATGAAGCTCGTAGAAAGCGAGAACGGTGAACCCTATGCGTTGCCATACCATGGTTGGGTACAGGGAATCTGGTACCGGTCAGACTGGTTCGAGGAAGCAGGTCTGGAAGCTCCGAACACCTGGGATAACATCCTCAAGGCTGCAAAGTACTTCTACAAACCGGAAGACAACCAGTATGGTATTCTCGTAGGAACCAAACCTGAGAACTTCGCTGAACAGTGCTTCACCCCGTTCGCTATGTCAAACGGCGCACAGCTGTTCAACAGTGATGGAGAACTGATCTTCAACTCACCTGAGATGAAAGAAGCAGTCGAGATCTATACCGAACTCGCTAAATACAATCCTCCAGGACCACAGACCTGGAGAGCCCGAGACTACTATCTCCAAGGCAAGATGGCAATGTTCTTCTACTCAACCTATATCATGGATGACCTCTCACTGGCAGAAGTCGCTGCAGGTTCCCTCACCTCAGAGAACTTCGCGGACCTCGCAGGTGACGATTTCGATCCAGAACTCGTAGACCATACCAAGATGTCTCCTCTGATCACCAACACCGAGACTGCAGGTTATGGTGTCGTCGTAACCATGGGGCTGATCAACCAGCCGGATGCTGCAAAGACACAGGCTGCTTCAGACTTCCTGAGATACCTCTATACCCAGAACGCATACATCACCTTCCTGCACATGGCACCTGGCGGAATGAACCCTGTCATCAAGGGAATCGCAGAGAATGCACGTTTCCAGAACGATCCTAATGGAATCTTCAAGCACTACGGTCCTGAGAAGATGGCTGAGATCGCTGAAGGTATGAATGATATCGCATCATTCAGCATCGTCGACGGTAAGAAGATGAACGACGCGACCGTCATCACCACACAGCAGATCATTCCTCAGATGATCTACAAGATCACCCAGGAAGGCATGGACATTGATGCTGCCATGGATTGGGCTGAGAAAGAGATGAAGGCTGTCCTCGAATAGTCAAGACAAAAAAGGGTTTAGGAGAGGGCTTCTGTACGAAGCCCTCCCATAAACCGCATTTCAAGCTGGAAGAGCCTGTCGATTGTTGCAGACCGCAGGCTCGACCTTCAAGTTTCTAGACATTATCACAAACACCATGTACTTCACAATATCTGTGATCAGGAGATGTTATGCAAAAGCAATTAACATTGGAACAGAAAGATGCACGTCTTGGAGTGAAGCTGGTCCTGCCTGCGCTCTCCATCATACTGCTCTTAATCCTCTACCCGGTCGGGTACAACATATATCTGAGCTTCTTCGATGTGACGATGACCGGCGAGAGCACCTATATCGGCGGAGAGAACTACTCTTCAGTCATCACCGACCCAACCTTCTGGAAGTCGGTCTATACCACGTTCATGTACGTGATCTTCTCAACCTTTGGGACCACGATCTTCGGTCTCATCGTAGCACTCACGATGAACAAGAAGTTCCCACTCAGGTGGCTCGTCAGATCGATTCTCCTGCTGCCCTATGTCGCACCGGTCATCTCGGTCGTCTTCGCCTGGCAGTTCTTCTTCGATCCAGTTAACGGTATCTTCATGCACCTGATGGTCGACAAGTTCGGAATCTATACTCAGCGGTTCAACCTCATCGGATCCCCTGATTATGCACTCTGGGTAGCGATCATATTCAGTATCTGGAAGAGTTTCCCGTTCACCTATCTCATGCTGCTTTCAAGACTCCAGACAATTGATAAGAACCTCTATGAAGCTGCAGAGATCGACGGCTGCGGCCCTGTCAGGAAGTTCTTCTCCATCACCCTGCCGGAACTCTATTTCGTCATGGGTTCTATCGTACTGCTCAGGTTCATCTGGAACTTCAACAAGTTCGAGGATGTCTACCTGCTGACTGACAATGTCAAGGTCCTCTCGATCTACACCTACTTCAAGGCATTCACCGGGAACATGGACCTGGGACAGGGTTCTGCACTCGTCGTCATTCAGTTCGGGCTGCTCATCGGCCTGATACTGTTCTATGTAAAGAAGGTACTCAAATGGTAGTGACACATAAGAATGTAGTAAAGAATATCGGGTTCACCCTGCTGGTACTGTTCATCGTTTCCTTCAGCCTCTTCCCCTTTCTCCAGATGCTCTCGACTTCATTGAAGCATTCCTGGGACTGGGGGAACCCGTCCCTCATCCCCGCACAGGTCAACACGGAAGCCTACAAGGAACTGCTGAACATCGGACAGGATGAGAAGAATCTCCCGGAATCGGTGAAGATCCTCCTCGATGAGACCCCGGACCTCACGAAAGACCAGCGAGAGTCTATCATCGCCAAATACAAGGATTCTGGAGACATCTTCCCCTTCCCGAAGTATTTCAGGAACTCCCTGGCCTTCTCGACCACGGCAGCCTTCATCTCCCTGATCATAGCCATCTTCGGGGCCTATTCGATTAGCCGTATGAAATACCGCGGACAGAAACTGATCCAGCGTGGAGTCCTCTTCGTCTATATGGTCGGAGGGATCCTGCTGCTGATACCGCTCTACAAGATTTCCGTGGCCCTCGGCCTTGCCAGGACCGAAGGGGGAACAGTCTTCTCCCTGATGGTCATCTATATGGTACAGACCCTGCCGGTTTCGCTCTACATGCTGGGCAACACCTTCAGGAGTATCCCGTTCTCCATCGAGGAAGCTGCGTTCGTCGAAGGCTATACCCGGTTCCAGACGATCATCAAGATCATCATCCCGTTATCACTCGGGGCACTTGCGACGGTATTCGTATACTCCTTCATGATCGCATGGAACGAGTATCTCTTCGCATCGGTATTCCTGAAGTCCTTCAAGGATATCTTCACCCTGCCGATCGCACTGAAGGCCCTGTTCGTATCGAAGAACGCGATCTGGGACAGGATCATGGCAGCTTCCATGCTGACAGCGATCCCGGTCGTCATCCTCTTCATGCTCGTACAGAAATATCTTGCAGGCAACATGACTTCAGGTGGAGTCAAAGAATAATACGATAAGGAATCACCATGGGTAATACGATTTCAGAAGCTGTCTTTGAAGACCTTGAGTTCATCTATGGGAGCAACATTGCGGGTCAAACCCTTCCTGCAGTCCTGCAGCGGCTTGAAGATCTGCGGCAGGCTGCTGCACAACGGCAGATTACCCCACATCAGTTATGTGAGAAGGATTCCATCCTCATCACCTATGGGGATATCATCAGGCCGGATGACGGGAGCCCCCCCCTCCAGGGACTGTATGAGTTCCTCCATACCCATATCAAGGACGTGGTGAACTCCGTTCATATCCTGCCCTTCTACCCCTACTCTTCTGATGACGGTTTCTCCGTCATCGACTACCGTCAGGTGGATGAGAGACTCGGCAGCTGGGATGATATCAGCAGGCTTGGGAGTAAGCACCGCCTGATGTTCGACCTGGTAGCGAACCATGTCTCGAGCATGAGCACCTGGTTCGATGAGTACAAACAGGGCAGGAGACCCTTCGATGAGTTCTTCATCGAAGCTGATGAGACAAGCGACTTATCCGGGGTGTTCCGCCCCAGGGCTCTGCCCCTGCTGACCGAAGTGGATACAGCGAATGGGAAGCGGCACGTATGGACGACCTTCAGTGATGATCAGATAGACCTGAACTACAGTAATCCTGCGGTCCTGCTGGAAGTCATCGATATCCTCCTCGACTATATCAGGCATGGAGCTGATCTCATCAGGCTCGATGCGATCGCCTATATCTGGAAAGAGATCGGCACGAGCTGTATTCATCATCCAAAGACTCATCGCATCATCAAGCTCATGAGGAGACTCATCGACGCTTCCGGTACGGATGTACGCATCATCACCGAGACCAACGTCCCCCATAAGGAGAACATCTCCTATTTCGGGAACGGTCATGATGAGGCTGCCCTCGTCTATAACTTCCCGCTCCCGCCGCTCACCCTCCATGCGTTCATGGTCGGGGATGCCTCCTATCTGTCAGGCTGGGCTAAGGATCTGGAATTTCCGTCAGAAGATACCACCTATTTTAATTTCCTCGCCTCCCATGATGGGGTCGGTCTCATGCCGGCACGGGGCATCCTCCCGGAAGAGGATGTCACACAGATGGCAGAGAGGATCATCGAACAGGGTGGCTATGTCTCCTACAAGAACAACTCGGACGGTTCGAAGAGCCCGTATGAGATGAACATGAACTATTTCGATGCCCTCTCGATCGCAGGAAGTACTGATCATGAAGTAAGGAGGTTCATCGCCTCCCAATCAATCATGCTCTCCCTGCGGGGAGTCCCGGGTATCTACTTCCACAGCATCATCGGATCCGGGAACTGGACCGAAGGACCGAAACTGACCGGTATGCCGAGAAGCATCAACCGGGAGAAACTCTCTCTGGATGCGATCGAGGAAATACTCGATGATCCGACCAGTCAGCAGCATCAGGTCCTCAAGAGTTTCAGTGAACTGCTGAGAATCAGGAATCACCACTGTTCTTTCTCCCCGCATGCTGACCAGCAGATCATTGGGAGTGAGGAATCCTCACTCTTCATCAATGCCAGGGTCTGCAAGGACAGAGTCAAGGCAGTACTGTGTATCACCAATGTTGCCGATAAGAACTGCCCTTCCCCTGATATCCAGGCGCTCTTCGCTGAGATCCTCCCCGGGGCCGTGATAAAACCACTGACCAGAAGTGCATTGAGGGATTCAATAGAACCCTATGAGGTCCTGTGGATCGAGGGTGTGAGAGCGTAAGATGAAACACTACCGGATCGGGATGATCCATTACAAGATCATGGGAACAGACGGCGTCTCCCTGGAGATGAACAAATGGAAGAAAGTCTTGGAGGAGGCAGGTCATGAGGTCATCCTCCTCGGTGCGGAGGTCGGTGATGATGCGAAGCTCATCCACCCTGCCCTCCACCACACCAGTGATATCGCGAAGCGGCTCTACCATTACTCATTCGCAGAACCGGTCGGTTTTGAGAGCGAGGAGGAATACCGGGAGACACTCTATGCAGAGGTACGTAAAGCCCAGACAGTCCTGGATGAGTTCATCCAGGAGAACCGGATCGATTTCGTCATCCCGCAGAATGTCTGGTCGGTAGCCATGAATCCTGCTGTAGCGATAGCCCTTCAACGGATCGTGGAGAAGTACCAGCTCCCGGTCCTCGCCCAGCACCATGATTTCTACTGGGAGCGGCTCGGCGGTGCGAAGATCACCTCTGAGACCGCGAAAGACCTGATGGAGAACTATCTCCCTCCTTTGAATGAAGCGTACAGGCATGTCGTGATCAACAGCTATGGGCAGAGGCAGATGCTCACCAGGCGGGGACTTGAGGCAACGATCATTCCCAATGTCTTCGATTTCAGGATGGACCCATGGGTCGCAGATGATTACAACCGTGACTTCAGGAAGACCATCGGACTCAAAGATGACGATATCCTCATCCTCCAGGCAACGAGGATCGTTGAAAGAAAGGGCATAGAGCTCGCAATAGACCTGATCAGGGGAATCCATGACAGACGGGATGCATTACTGGGAAAGACTCTATGGAACGGTAACATATTCACTGAATCCAGTGAGATCGTCCTGGTACTTACAGGATACTCCAGTGATGATGCGACCGGCACCTATGTGAGACGCTTAGAGAGCCATGCACAGCAGAACGGTGTCAGGCTTCTTTTCATCAGTGACCATATCGGTCATGAGAGAGCAGAGATTGAAGGAAAGAAGGTCTATAGTCTCTGGGACTCCTACGTCCATGCGGACCTGATCACCTACCCTTCCTACTGGGAAGGATGGGGAAATCAGTTCCTCGAAGGGCTCTTCGCAAAGGTACCGATGGCAGTCTATGAATACCCGATATTCCTCTCTGATATCAAACAGAGAGATTTCGATTACATCTCATTGGGCCATGAGCATACCAAGGATGAGTCCACAGGCCTGATCTCAGTCGAACAGGCTGTCATCGGAAAGGCTGCAGATGAGGCGATCACCTATCTCACGGACAGGAATTCCCGAATGAAAGCGGTAGAAAGGAACTATTCCATAGGAGCGAAGTACTACTCGATGGAGGCCCTGAAGGGATATCTACTGCCATTGATCGAATAGGGAAAACCCAGAATAATGATACTCCAGTGTATTATTTTTCATTAATCCATACTCCTGAAATTGCTAGAATCCTCGGGAGACGCCGTCTCCTGCCGAATATCATGAAAAACACGAAGATGAGGGTGCAGATCGTTCCGATGATATCAACGATACTCCCCTCCTCGTTCGTGATCGAATAGGAAGAACTGTTACTGATATCGAATGACAAATCCCTCTTATCAGCCAGTGTGGCACCGATAGCAATGGTTCCGTCTACCATACCGTCTCCCCAGTCACTCCTCTGCTTGAAGGCCGGGATGACAGAAGTATCAAGGATCGGCGCTGACGTATCCGTCTGTCAGGTACCCTTCCAGTCCATACCCGACCTCGAGCTTCACCTGCCGCTCCCCCCCCTCTTCACGGAGGCAGGGACTGCCCTTGAACAGGGATATCTTACCCCGCGTGTTGAGAAGATCGTGGGGATCAACAACTACCTGAACGACACGATGTGCACCATCCCGTTTTTTTATATCATCCCTAATCCCAGAAACAGAGCTATGAGGTCAATTCAACCTTGAAAGCTGATGCATACAGGGATTGTTCCATTTCGGGGATTCTGTGCTTTTCCAGAACGAGACAGGATCGCCTGATGTTCGCTTTTCAGCCAGGTATCGGCATATGAGAAACCGTAGAAGTCCTTCCCCCTGGTCCTGTCGACGGTAAGAGTCCCTATGAGTTCAGGACCTGAAATCCCTTCCCAATCTGCATAGACATAGATCTCTTTATTTGTCTGTAGATGTCAAGAGGTATAAACAAGAAAGTTTTGGCAATTCAAATAGACACAATTCTCCGAGACCTTAAAAATAAGGACTTGCGTGGGGAGGTGGTTAGTGATAGGCTAAAACCGTTAGATTGGCTTTAGCTGGTTATTGAGCTCTTATCGGAATTAATCTTGCAGGATCGGGTTCCGATGAGAGCTTCAAGTTTATAGTATTGCAGTTTCTTCAACAGATACTGTTCCCCGTCAGGCATCCGGTAGATATCACCGTTCTTCAGCAGAGCGAATCCGATAGAGAGCATCTTATTAGCAATGGCAACTGATGCTTTCTGACCAAGCTTCCGTCGGCTTTCAAGACGCTGCCAGTACCGAGTAAGAGAACAATCTCTCCTAAAGCTCTTGATCCCCCAAGCTCCCTGCATGATGTGCCTCCTGATCGGCATACACCCGTGACGAGAGACCCCAAGATGCTTATCGACCGTCCCGGATTGATCCTTCTTCGGGATGAGACCGATATAGTTCCTCAGTTGGTTAGCAGAAGAGAATCGGTCCCCATTACCGAGGAAGGCAATGAGCGTTACAGCCGTGATGTCTCCGATACCAGGAATCGAGAGCCAGGAAAGAGCTTCTCGTGGGTGAGCGAGAATGATCTCCTTGAGCTTCTCATGAATACGTTCCATCTGCGACTCCAATGATTCAAGCTCTTCGAGCAGGAGCCCTGCACTGAATAGAGCTATCTCCTCGGTGAGCAGGGTCTCCACCCAGTCCCGTCGCTTGCGAGGATCCTTCAGATCCGATTTCTTCAGGTCAGGGAACCCCATTCCCGTGAATACCGCATGAAGCTTGTTGATGACCTTCGTACGATACTGTGAATAGGCGATGTGAAGCTTGACTACTGAGCGCTCAGCAGATTCCTGTTCAGTCGGGATAGGAACCAGTACCCAGTTCTCCGGGTGGGCATCCCGTGCATACTTAGCCAATTTTGCAGCATCTTGCCGATCTGACTTGCAGATCGACTCGAAGATGATATGCAGTTTCATGGGGTTGAGTACATACACGTCTGCTTCGGTGTGCTTCAGCAGATACCGTGCGAGGTTGAAGGAAGAGGTCCCTCCCTCCATGAAGATCGCATCTCCTGCTTTGAACCGTTCAGCGAGTCGCTGACGTCCTTGAGCATTCATCTTCTCGTTGAAGAAGTGATTCTTCATGAACCCTTCTTCTGCTAGTAGCATACACCCAACCAGAGTCTTCTTGGAAAGATCCAAGCCGATGATCCTGGTTGCCGTCAATCGTAAAGGTCTGTCTATCATGGCAGCCTCCTCAAAATAAAATTAACGGATAGTTGGGAAGCTTTATGACAGGAAGTGCGTAGATGCCCTTCATTTTTATTATTGAGATCATTCCCGGGGAGAATTCCCCGGGAAGTCTCCAAGTAGTCTTCGATGACCGGTCAGTGTATCTTTCTCATTGAGGTATGTCTGAAAGTCCAGCATCCATCACAATAGATCATTACACGATCACCGGTTCCCATTCTCCGTCAAGAATAGGATAGCATCTATGACTTCTCAACTACAGTCATACTACTTTCTCAGCCATGATCAGGATCCTCTCTTTGGAGCCCTGATCCTGGTCTTCAGTCCTGCATCCTGCAGTCTCCTTCCCAGCTCATCATCCTCAGCGACTTTCAGCATATCTGAGGAGAGACCCAAAACTGCCAGGACCTGGATATAAGCCCCCATGCTGACTGAAGGACTTCCCTTCTCGATCGACCAGAGAGTGGCCCTACTGATACCTGCACGTTCAGACAGCAGCTCAACAGAGATCTTCCTCCTCAATCTGGCAAGCCTGATATTCTCACCCAGTTGCTGGAGGATTCGTTCTGTTTTCGGTAGCAGGGTAATCTTCTTCTTCATAATGTCTATTATGTTAAACGTTAAAAGTCTTTTTGTCAATTTTTTTAAACATTACATTGAGTCAATGAGCGATTCTGGTTCAGCATGAGGAGGGCACCCCATGCTGAACCCGGGGATCTACTTATCCTCGATGGAGAACGCTGTCCCCAGTGCTGACGGGGAGGAGAACTTCCCTTTGCGTTTCTTTCCCGCGACTGTCATGATCACCAGGACGATGATCGTCATGATGTACGGCGCCATGTTCAGGAAGGAGGCAGGGATCACGGTCCCAGCTGCCTGGAGGCGGAACTGGATGGCGTTGATCCCGCCGAAGAGGACTGCCCCGAAAACTGCCCGTGCGGGGTTCCAGCCTGCGAAGATGACCAGCGCGATGACGATCCATCCACGACCTCCCGTGATGTTCTCCGTCCACCCCGGGGTATAGGCCAGGGTGAGGTGGGCCCCACCGAGGCCGACGAGCATCCCCCCGATCACGGTATAGACATACCGCAGCCCTGCCACGTTGAGCCCCATGGCCGAGGAGGTCCGGGGATTCTCCCCTATCGATCGCAGGGACAGGCCCTCGCGGGTCCGGTAGAGGAAGAACCAGGCGAACGGAACGATCAGGTAGAGCAGGTAGGTCAGGATATCCTGGTTGAAGAAGGCCGCGAGTATCGGGATCTCCCCGAGTACCGGCAGGTGTATATCCTTGAATGACGCTGCTGTCATCCCTGCGAGGTTGAATCCGTTCGATTCAGGTCCCAACCGCTGCCCGAGATAACTGGCCAGCCCGGTACCGAAGAGCGTGATGCTCAGGCCGCTCACGACCTGGTTCGCCCGCATCGATATCGAGAGGAAGGCATGGAGCAGTGCCAGCGTACCGCCGACGAGCATCGCGATGAGCATCGCGAGCAGGAGGCTTCCGGTATGAAAGGAGACGGCAAAGGCCGAGAGGGCCCCCATCATCATCATGCCCTCGACCCCGAGGTTGAGGATCCCGGCACGTTCGGTATAGACCTCGCCGATGGTGGCATAGAGCAGTGAGGTACCAGCGCTCAAGGTCACTGCGAGTAGTGTGGTGATCAGCTGCATATCAAGCCTCCTCCTTCGGCAGGATTCTCAATCGGTACTCCGAGAAGACGCTGCCTGCCAGCAGCGGGAAGAGCAGGAGTCCCTGGATGACGAGCCCCATGGCCGAGGGGAGTCCAACCATCATCTGGAGCTGGTCCCCGCCGACGAGGAGCCCTGCCATAAGGACGGCTACGAGGATACAGGCTATCGGGTTGAGCTGGGCCATCCAGGCGATGATGATCGCCGTGTACCCGTAGCCCATGTCGATGCCCTTCTGCAGGCGGTGGGAGATCCCCGCCACCTCGGTCGCACCGGCAAGGCCTGCCAGGGCCCCTGAGATGAGCAGGGTCAGGATGATGTTTCGCTCGATCCTGACACCAAGACAGCGTGCCGCCTTCGGGTTCTGGCCTATCATCTGTATCTCGAACCCCCAGCGGGTCTTCGAGAGAACGAACCAGAGGACCAGCGCGATGGCCAGGGCTATGAAGAGCCCGGCATGTGCCCGGCCTGAGAACCTCGGCAGCCATGCCTCAGCGGGGAACGGTTCGGTTCCCGGGAACCCGAACCCCTTCGGGTCCCTCCAGGGGCCGTAGTAGAGATACTCGGCGAACCTGATGGCCACGTAGTTGAGCATCAGGGTCGTGAGCGTCTCATCGACGCCCCAGCGGGCTTTCAGGATGGCCGGAACCCCGGCCCACACGGCACCCGCGATCATTCCCATGAGCAGCCCCGTCGGGAGCAGCAGCGGAAGGGGAACGAACTTCCAGAAGATCATGACCCAAGCCGTCCCGATGGCTCCCCAGATGAACTGACCCTCAGCCCCGATATTCCAGAACCTGAGCTTGAAGGCGAGTGCCACGCCGAGCCCTGTCAGGATCAGCGGGATCGCCTTCACCAGGGTCTCCGTGAAATCGATCCAGGAACCGAAGGCACCGCGGAACATATAGCCGTAGGTGGAGAACGGGTTGGCACCTGAGAGGGCGAGGACGATCGCCCCGAGCAGCAGGGAGACGATGAAGGAGACGATCGGCACGAGTGCGGTCACCTTCCTTGAACGGGTCTCACGTTTTTCCAGTACGATCCTCATGCATCACCTCCGCGCATCCCGGCCATCATCAGCCCGAGCTCTTCCCTGTTGGTCTTTCCAGCCTCGACGATACCCATCAGCCGTCCCTCGAACATGACGCCAATCCTGTCAGCAACAGACATCAGCTCATCAAGCTCCTCGGAAACAAGCAGCACCGCGCCGCGGTTGTCCCGCTGCGCGATGATGTTCATCCTCACGGCCTCAGTGGCACCGACATCAAGGCCCCGGGAGGGGTAGACGGCAATGAGTACTCCCCCGCAGGAGTCGATCTCCCGGGCAAGGATCGTCTTCTGGATGTTACCGCCTGAGAGGAACTTCACATGCGTCTCCGGTCTCGGGGTAGCGATCCTGAACGAGGAGATCATCCTCTTCGCGAAATCGACGATACGGTTCGCATGCATGACTCCATGCCTGCTCGCGATCGGTTCTTTCCGGTACCGCTTCATGACGAGGTTGTCGGCGACGCTCATGTCCCCGACGATGCCCATCGCCCCACGGTCCGCGGGTATGTGGCTCATACCGGCCCGGATCAGCTCGATCGGCTGCCGGTTGGTAAGGTCTGCTGAATCTATTCTGACGGTCCCTTCCGAGGCCTTCCTCAAGCCCGTGATCACCTCGGCAAGCTCCTGCTGGCCGTTCCCGGCCACACCGGCGATCCCGAGGATCTCGCCCTCCCGTATGGAGAGGGTGATATCATCGAGCAGGCGGCGTCCGGTCGGATCGACACTCGAGACATGGTCGAGCTGGAGCCTCGACTGTCCCGGGTCGAAGGGTCCCTTCTCGAGATGGAAGAGGACTTCCCTACCCACCATCATAGTCGCCAGCTCCTTCGGTGTCGTGCCCTTGGTCTGGCAGGCGGCGACGGTCTTTCCCTGCCGAAGGACCTGGACCCGGTGGGAGAAGGAGAGCACTTCATCCATCTTGTGGGTGATGAAGATCGCTGACTTCCCCTCCGAGAGCATGGTCGAGATGATCCCGTTCAGCTCACGTGACTCCTGGGGAGTCAGGACAGCCGTAGGCTCATCGAGGATGAGGATCTCTGCCCCCCGGTAGACGAGCTTGAGGATCTCTACCCGCTGTTGCTCCCCGACACTCAGTTCATAGATGTATGCATCAGGGTCGACCTTGAGGCCGTAGCGGTCCGAGAGCTCGGTGATCCGCTTCCTCACCTCAGGCATGGGAGGGATGAACTGCAGGTCCTGCAGCCCAAGGATGATGTTCTCGGCGACGGTCATGGTCTGCACCAGCATGAACTCCTGGTGGATCATGCCGATCCCCAGGTGCATGGAGTCCTGCGGCGAGTGGATGGCCACCCGCTCTCCCCGCAGGGAGATCGTTCCCTCATCAGGGCGATAGAGCCCTGCGAGCACGTTCATCAGGGTGCTCTTGCCCGCCCCGTTCTCCCCGAGGAGGGCGAGGACCTCGCCTGCATGGAGTTCCAGGTCCACCCCGTCATTGGCGATGACCCCGGGGAACCGTTTGGTGACCCCCTCCATGCGCAGGAGCGCGGTATCGTGTTGTGTACTCATTAGCTTCTCTCTCACTGGTCGTAACGAACGATGGCGGACTCGCCGTCCGCCATCTTCATTCACTCTTTCGAAGTCTGCCCGGATACTAGTTGATCGTACCGACGACTCCCTCGACGAAGAAGCCCATGTTGAGCATGTCGCCGTCACTCATGACCTCACCTGCCGGAACGACAACCGCACCAGACTGGTCCCTGATCGGCCCGGTGAACACGTCCCAGGAGCCTGATTCGATCTTAGCCTGGGCTGTAGCGACCTTGGCTGCTACGTCTGCGGGAACCAGCGGGCTCAGGTCTGAGAGCTTCACGGTATTGTCCGTCAGACCGCCCCAGAACTGGTGTGATTCCCAGGTGCCATCCATAGCAGCCTGTACGGTCTCGGTGTAGTACGGGCCCCAGTTCCACATCGGGGAACAGAGTACCGACTCACCCACGAACTTGGCCATGTCGGCATCGTACCCGATGCTCATGGCGCCTCTCTCTAGTGCTGCCTTGGGAGGTTCGGTGGTATCCTGGTGCTGTGCGAGGATATCGCAGCCGGAGTCGAGCAGAGAGATCGCAGCCTCTCGCTCAAGGACCGGATCATACCAGGTGTTGGTCCAGACGACCTTCACCTTGGCCGCAGGGTTGACTGACTGTACGCCGAGGGCGAAGGCATTGATCCCCCTGATGACCTCAGGGATCGGGAATGCAGCGACATAACCGATCGTGTCGGTCTCGGTCATGGAGCCTGCCACGATACCTGAGAGGTATCTCGGCTGGTAGATCCGGCCGAAGTAGGTAGCCATGTTGTCAGCTACCTTGTACCCTGAGCAGTGCTCGAAGAGGGTATCGGTATTCCCCTGTGCTGATTCCAGGGTATAGTCCATATAACCGAAGGAGGTGGCGAAGATCATGTCATAGCCGTTTCGAGCGTATTGGCCCATGATGCGTGCGCTGTCAGGACCCTCCTCGACACTCTCGATGAATGTCGTCTCGACTGCATCACCCAAGGATGCCTCGAGCTCGAGCCTGCCGACATCGTGCATATAGGTCCAGCCGAGGTCTCCCGGGGGCCCGATATAGACGAATGCGACCTTGAATGGTTCATCTTCAGCGACTACCGTCTCCTGAGCTCCTCCTGCGAACACGCCAAACGGAGCCAGCACCATGAGAAAACAGATGAGTGCCAATGCTTTTTTCATACTCAATCTCCTCTACTGATTTGTATTATCCTAACATTGTGTCACATATATTCCCTTTGTACAAGCGATTCTATATATGAGTGTTTATCTACACTATTTTGCTCTATATTGCTGTGTCCCAAGGTACTCTGGTCATATGCAATTCATTATCGATCAATCGATTACCAAGTAGGCTACTCCCCGGTGATCCGCTCCCAGCCCGCCTGGAGCAGGTCCCTGATCCTGCCGTCCCCGTCGGTCTCCACGATCGTCCTCCCATCCACCATGCTCTTCGTGAAAGCCTCGTCATAGGGGATATCGCCAAGGTGGAGGATATGCTCCTCTGCAAGGTAGGCATGGATCTCATCAGCCATCCCCACATTCAGGTCAGCCTTGTTCACCAGGCAGGCAGCAGGGATCTGGAACCGCTTCACCACCTCGTGGACGCGCTTCAGGTCGTGCAGACCCGAGACGGTCGGCTCGGTCACGAGCAGCACCCGGTCCGCCCCGGTCAGGGAGGAGACCACAGGGCACCCGATGCCGGGGGACCCGTCGACCAGGACGACCTCCCTGCCGTTCTTCTCTGCGATGCGTTTCGCCTCCCGCTTGACCTTGGCCACGAGCTTCCCTGAGTTCTCCGCCCCGATATGGAGGGCCGCATGGACCATGGGGGAGGAGTACCGGGTCTCCGAATAGAAGACGGTACCTACCTCCTGCTCTTCCATCCTGATCGCCTGTGCCGGGCAGATCCGCTCGCAGTAGCCGCAGCCCTCGCAGTCGAGCGGCTCCACGACGAACTTACCGTCCCGATAGGGGATCGCGTCGAACCTGCAGACCCGGGCACACCTGCCGCAGTGGATGCAGGCATCCTCATCGATCACGGCGACCGCCCCGCTGAGGAACCCTTCACTGGCTTCCACCTTGGGGGACATCAGCATATGCATATCGGCAGCATCCACGTCGCAGTCGGCGATAACCACACAGTCCGCACCGAGCACGCCCAGGGCTGCCGTGATCGAGGTCTTCCCCGTACCGCCCTTTCCTGAGATCACGACGATCTCCTTCATACACGCACCTCCACTCCCAGGATCCGGTCCCTGACCTTTGCTAATGCTTCCTGCATCCCGGCATGACCGGGGTATGCGAGCTCACCGCTCGAGTAGCGTTCCGCTATCCTGCGGTCGTTCGGTATCCTCGCGATGATACCGATCCCCTCCCGGCGGCAGTACTCCTCCACGCCGTCATCCCCGATACCGTACCGGTTTATGACCACGCCGAAGGGAACTCCCACATGGCGCATCGTCTCAACAGCCAGGGAGAGGTCGTGGAGCCCGAAGGGGGTCGGTTCGGTCACCAAGAGGATGAGGTCCATCCGCTTCGCGACCTCGATCACCGGACAGGCAGTCCCCGGCGGCGCATCGAAGATCCGTATGATGTTCGGGTTGAAGTGCTCCCCGACATAGTCGATCGTCCTGCGGATCAGCGGGACGGACTGCTCCTCCCCTATATCGAGCCTGCTCTCGATGAAATCGAAGGCCGTACTCCTCATATGGGTCAGGGTCCCGATCTCGGTCTCCACCATGGGAAGGGCATGGGCCGGGCAGAGTTCGGAACAGGCATGGCAACTGTGGCACATCTCAGGGAAGATCATCACCTCGGTCGGCAGCTTCACGATCGCGTGGAACCTGCAGGTTGCCTGGCAGGCCCCGCAGAACGTACAGGCCTGCTTGTCCCACCGGGGGACCATCCTCACCTCCCGACTCGCCTGGACCGTCTCCCCGGAGAGGAAGAGCCCCGAGTTGGGCTCCTCCACATCGAGGTCGGTGAGGACCACCTCATACCCCTCTCCTGCCAGGTAGTGGGTGAGATTGGTCGAGAGGGTCGTCTTCCCGGTACCCCCCCTTGCCACTTGCTACTGCTATGTTCATGATCGCTCCTGCTTCAGATTCTCTGCTGACATCCTACAGGAAAATCGGGAACCTGTCAATTATTAGCATATGCTATTTTCCTGGCAGTATCATCGTTTTCTCTTCACAAAAACACTCCCGAATCGGGAAGAAACGATGTACAATAGAAGAACGAGAGAGGAGGCCTGTATGAACTACACACTCTATGTCGAAGATATGCACTGCGAGAACTGCAGGGAGAAGATCACCAATGCCCTCAAGGGGCTTGCCGAGGTGTCCGATATCTCGGTGGACCTCGACAGGAAGCGGGTGGTGCTCACGAGTGATGCCCAGCCGGTCAAGCTGATCAACATCCTTGATGAGCTCGGCTACAATGCCGCCATGGATGAGGAACGCTGAGCCCCCCTACTCGTCAGGTTCCAGCTCCTGGAGGGTCTTCTTCGGCAGACTGCCGACTCCGGACTCATAGAGCTGCCGCGCGAGCAGCTCCCCCTCGCTCATGTTCTCGGTATCGGCCCTGCAGCCGTAGATCACGGCTGCGATCTCCTCGGTCGAGATATCATCCAGGGGACGTGCAGGTATATAATGCCTGCCGGTCCGGTCCATCTTGATGACATAGCCGCACTGCTCGAGCAGGTCGAGATAGGTGAAGAGCGTGCGGTCCGGTATCTTCAGCTTGAGTCCCAGGTCCCGGGTGTTCATCGCCCCCCGTCCCTGCTTGAAGTTGGTCGCCAGCATATTGAGGATGTCGAAGCCGCAGGCGATCTGCTCGGAAGGCGGATTGGGAAGCCCCCTGCGGGTGACCTCCTCCGGACGGTACTGGTGGACATAGGCGACCTCGATCGCCCAGAAGATGATGACCCACCAGAGGTAGATCCAGAAGAGGACCATGAGGACCGACCCGAGGGAGCCGTAGATGATCGAATAGTTGAGCAGTCCCATGATGATCCGGTTGAAGACCCAGTTCACGGTCTGGAAGACCAGCGTGCCGACAAAGGCCCCGAGCAGGGCTGACCGGATCCGCACCTTGGTGTTCGGGATGACGGTGATCAGGAGGAAGAAGATCAGGTAGAGGATCAGGAACGGCCCGACCTTTCCGATGAAGGACTTGAACGCGGTAAGGGCATAGTACTGGCTGAGGAAGTCACTCATGAGGGTGTTCACACTGAAGTAGGCGCTGATGAGCAGGGTACCGACCACGAGGAAGGTGATGAACTGGATGAACCTGGTCACCTGGTTCCGGTTCGTGGACGTATGGTAGATCTGGTTGATCGTCACCCAGACCCGGTTGATCAGGATGATCGAGGTGATGAGGAAGGAGACGAGCCCGACGACCCCGAGGCTGCTCGCATTCCGCGTGAACCCCTCGACGACATTGAGCAGCTGGCCCCCGGCTGTCGCCCCGAACTGCTGGGCTACCAGTTCCAGCAGGGCCTCCCTCGCGATATCGAAGGCCCCGAAGGCGGTCAACAGCGCGATGATGAATGCCAGGAAGGGGACGGAGGAGATCAGGGTGGCATAGACGACACTCGATGCGAGGATGAAGCACTTGTCCTTGTCGAACTTCTTCGCCACCATCTTGATGAACAGGTAGATACGGTATACTGACGATTGTCTGGCACTCACTTGGTCACTCACTCCTCATACGGTGCCCGGTGCACCTGCTGTCCATCATATCGTTTATGGGAAAGCAATTCAACTTAAATATCGGTAAACCGTATTGAAGTATCTTGTCCTTGCGGCTATGATTGGTGGTTGAACAGCATCCCGGAGGATCACTATGGAGCAATGGATCATTGAACTCACATCGGAACTGCCGATCATCGTCCTATTCATCATCATTCTCGGAACATTGGGAACCCTGAGCAAGGGAGCCGACATCCTCGTCGACGAGGCGGTAACGCTCTCGGTGAGGTGGGGCATACCCAAAGTCATCATCGGGGCGACCATCGTCAGTCTCGGTACGACCCTCCCGGAGGCGACGGTCTCCGTGGCTGCCGCGGTCGGGGGCAATCCCGATATCGCCCTGGGGAATGCCATCGGGTCGGTCATCTGCGACTCATCCCTGATCATCGGGATCGCCAGCATGATCCGGCCGCTGCCGGTCCACCGGTCCACGACCGACAGCCAGAGCTGGATCCAGCTCGGTTCCGGGCTCCTCCTCGTCCTGATAGCCCTCCCCTATTCGCATCTCTCAGGCATGTTCTCACGGGACGGGAGCATCCCCCAGTGGGTGGGGTTCATCCTCCTCATCCTGCTTATAACCTATCTCTATCTCTCATTCAGGAAGGCGAAGACGGGGAAGCTCGAGTCGGTCGACATCGAGCATGAGGCCGCCGAGCATGACCATGCACCGGTCCCGGTCGTCCTCGTCAAGCTCGCCGTCGGGCTTGCGCTGATCATCCTCTCATCGAAGGTACTGCTGCCGACGGTAGAGGAGACTGCTATACGGATCGGGATCCCTCAGAGCATCATCGCGGCGACCCTCGTAGCCTTCGGGACCTCCCTGCCGGAACTGATCACCGCCATCCAGGCTTCACGCAAGGGCCACGGGGAACTTGCCGTGGGGAACGTCATCGGCGCCGACATCCTGAACATCCTCTTCGTCATCGGTGCATCGACTGCTGTGACAACGGGAGGTATCGTGGTACCTCATTACTTCTACTGGTTCCACATCCCCTTCATGCTGCTGATCCTCGTTGTCTTCAAGCTCTTCCTCACCCTCGGGAGACCGCTGATAGGCAGGAGGGAGGGCTTTGTCATGTTCGCCCTCTACCTCTCCTACACCATCCTCGGCTATGTCCTCATCTAGTGCGAGGTGATCCAGGCGATACAGAGATTCTCGCTGTCATTCCTGTCCGTCTCGTTGAAGACCTCATGACGGGCACCGGGAATCAACTCAATCGAGACATCTGACAGTCCCGCAGCCCGGTACAGCTCATACACCTTCTTCACCCCGGTCCCCATCTTTCCGACAGGATCCTTGTCACCGCTGATCAGCAGTACCGGCAGGTCCTTCCGGATCTGTCCTGCCTGTTGGGCATCATTGACAAAGAGCAGCCCGCCAAGGAGATCCTCATAGAACTTCGAGGTGCATACGAACCCGCAGAGGGGATCCTCCACATAGAGGTCTACCTGGGCCTCGTCCCGGCTGAGCCAGTCGAACTTCGTCCGGTTCGGGGCGAAGGCCTTGTTGTAGGACCCGAAGCTCATCTTGTCAAGCGTGGGATTCGGGACCTTCCCCCCATCCTTCTTCACTGCCCGTGATGCAAGGAACCTGCCGATGACGCCGAGCAGTCCCGGGGATGCTGCCGTGCCGGACAGGATGACGCCGGCATAGGCATCTCCATGTGCAACCATGAGGGTCCGAGCCAGGAATGAGCCCATGCTGTGCCCGATGAGATAGACCGGCTGGTCGGGCTGTTCCTCCTTGAGGATCCCCGTCAGCTCGTAGATATCATCGGCGACACGCGACCAGCCGTTCTCCTCAGCGAAATAGCCAAGCTCCTCAGGGCTTTCCGCTGTCTTCCCATGGCCGCGGAGATCGCAGGCATAGACCGCATACCCCTTGGTTCGCAACTTCGTTGCGAAGTGGTCATACCGCATGGCGTGCTCCGCCATGCCGTGGACGATCTGCACGGTACCCTTGATCTCCTTCCTCGGGATCCAGGTGTAATAGGTGATGGTCCTGCCATCACTTGCGGTGAATGTTGTTGTCGTTGCCATACCTGCTCCTTATTTTATATGGGGAATATTGTGAACACACCCCTCTATCGATGAGTTGCCTGACATATATGTGCCAGATAACTTCTTTAACAGTCTGTATCTAATATTCTAGTAGCCGGGAAGCGGGAAATCAAGTCGTTTCTTTCATCCCCTCTTATTGCAAGTTTTCCATAACCGGCATACCATCTCCCTATGAGGGAAGCATCATACAAGCGGATCATGGTCATCAGTGACCTCCATGGGTCGGAAGCGGCATTCACCACTGCGAGGGAACGGTACGAACAGGAGGAAGCAGACCACCTGCTGATCGCCGGGGACATCACCGCACGGTACAGCGAGCAGCTCGCCGGGGCGCTCAACTCCTTCAGGAACCACATCACGGCAGTCGGGGGCAACTGCGACTCCTCCTGGGAGGAGCAGGTACTCTTCTTCCCCCTGCCTGAGTTCCAGCAGTTCTCCTTTGCCGGGAGGCATGTCTTCCTGACCCACGGGAACCGGATCACCCCTGCCCACCCCCCGCTCCTCCCCCCGGGGGCCATCTTCATCTCCGGCCACACCCATCGCCCGGAGGCCTCCTGGCTCGCCGAGCGAGACCTCTACCTGCTCAATCCGGGCTCCATCGCACAACCGAGGGGCGGGCAGAGAGCGACCTACGGGATCATCACTGCTGATGCGATCGAGGTCCGGGAGCTCCACCGGGCGAGGCAGCTGATGCATATGCACCTGAAACTGTAGAAAATTATTAGATATTTATACAAAAAGGCTATACAAAACCGTACAATCTTGTATAATTATCCAACTAAATGGGAATTTGATTGTATATTTATACATAAGAGGGTAGACATGATACAGGTTGGAATCATCGGGGCAACAGGATACACCGGTCAGGAACTGATCAGGCTGCTCCATAACCACCCGGAGACTGAGATCTCCGTACTCACGTCACAGTCCTATGACGGGAAACCGTTCAGCTCCATCTACGGCAATGCGCTCCAGTATATGGACAAGACGTGCGAGAACCTCACCATCGAGGAGGCCGCAGAACGCTGCGACGTGCTCTTCGTCGCGCTTCCCCATGGGATCGCATCACACCAGGTGAGCGACTCACTGTTAGCGACGTGCAAGGTCATCGACCTCGGGGCGGACTACCGGCTGAAGGACCAGGGAGTCTACGAGCAGTGGTACAAGACCGGCCATGGATCACCGGAGCTTCTGGGAGAGGCCGTCTACGGCCTGTGTGAGCTCTACCGGGAGGAGATCGCCGGGGCACGGCTCATCGCGAACCCCGGCTGCTACACGACCTGCTCGATCCTGAGCCTGACCCCGCTCGTCTCTGACGGGCTCATAGACATCGAAAGCATCATCATCGACGCGAAGTCGGGCGTCTCAGGCGCAGGCAGGAAGGCATCGACGGCTACCCTCTACGGAGAGGTGAACGAGTCGATCAAGGCCTACGGGGTAGCGAGCCACCGACACACCCCCGAGATCGAGGAACAGCTCTCCAGGGCAGCCGGCACACCGGTGACCCTGAGCTTCACGCCCCATCTCGTACCGATGAACCGGGGCATCCTCGTCACGGCCTATGCATCCCTGAAGGAGGGTGTGACGCTTGAGATGATCGAGACCTCCTACCGGGCCCATTACGGCAACGAACGGTTCATCCGGCTCCTGCAGCCGGGAACATTCCCCGAGACCCGCTGGGTCAAGGGGTCGAACATCTGCGATATCGGGTTCACGGTAGACCAGAGGACAGGACGGGTCATCGTCTCAGGGGCGATCGACAATCTGGTGAAAGGGGCTTCAGGACAGGCAGTGCAGAACATGAACATCATCTGCGGCCTGCCGGAAGAGACCGGGCTTGATCTCATCCCCGGCTTCCCCATGTAGAGGACTATACCATATGAAGATCATACCAGGGGGGATCACCTCCCCGAAAGGATACCAGGCCGCGGGCATGTATGCGGGCATCAAGAAGGCTAAGAAGGACCTGGCCCTCATCTACAGTGAGACTCCGGCGCAGATCGCCGGGGCTTTCACCCAGAATGTGGTGAAGGCAGCGCCGGTCCTCTGGGACGAGCAGGTGGTTTCCAGCGGGGAGACTGCCCACGCCATCATCATCAACAGCGGGAACGCCAATGCCTGCACCGGGAAGCAGGGAGAGCAAGACTGCTTCGAGATGGCTGCAGCGACGGCAGAGGCGCTCGGGGGCGGGATCGCCGCCGGGCAGGTCTGTGTCTGCTCGACCGGCGTGATCGGCGTCCCCATGCCGATGGAGACGGTGAAGAAGGGGATCGCACAGATCGCGGGACTGCTCGGCACCGATGAGAAGAGCGCTGACGATGCGGCACAGGCGATCCTGACTACCGACACCTTCAAGAAGGAGATAGCCGTCGAGGTGGAACTCGGTGGCATCCCGGTACGGATCGCCGGCTTTGCCAAGGGGTCAGGGATGATCCACCCGAACATGGCAACCATGCTCTCGTTCATCGTGACCGATGCAGCAGTCCCCAAGGAGCTGCTCTCCCGCATGGTGGGTTCCTCCATCAGCGAGAGCTACAACATGATCTCCGTCGACGGGGACACCAGCACCAACGACACCGTCCTCGTGATGGCCAACGGCGCATCCGGTGCGGACGTGATCACCGAGGATTCCCCCTTCTACGGGGAGTTCAAGGAGGCCTTCGATGCCGTGCATACCTACCTGGCGAAACAGATCGTCAAGGATGGGGAGGGAGCGAGCAAGTTCCTCACTGCCGTGGTGCAAGGGGCCGCTTCAGTCGGGGATGCCCGTACCATCGCGAAGTCGATCATCACCTCGAACCTGGTGAAGACCGCCTTCTTCGGCGAGGATGCCAACTGGGGCAGGATCCTCTGCGCTGCCGGCTACTCCGGCGTCGCCTTCGACCCTGCAGGGGTTTCCCTGGTGATCAGCAGTGATGCCAGGAGCATCACGCTGCTCACCGACGGGACACCGGTCCCCTTCAGCGAGGAGGAGGCCCTGACCATCCTGCAAGAGAACGAGATCACCATGACCATGACCATGGCTGAAGGCAGTGCCGAGGCTACCGCCTGGGGCTGCGACCTCAGCTATGAGTATGTGAAGATCAACGGTGAGTACAGGACCTAGGAGAAACACAATGGAAAAATATATAGAGAAAGCGAATGTGCTCATCGAGGCACTCCCCTACATCAAGAGCTTCTACGGGCAGGTCGTCGTCGTCAAGTACGGCGGCAGTGCCATGACCGACGAGACCATCAAGGAGAAGGTCATCGAGGACATCGTCCTGATGAAGCGGGTCGGCATGAAGCCGGTCATCGTTCACGGCGGCGGGAAGAAGATCACCGACCTCCTCTCCCGGCTGGGGAAGGAGACAGTCTTCAAGAACGGGCTGCGGGTCACTGACGAGGAGACAGCCGAGGTGGCTGAGATGGTCCTCTCGGGGAACATCAACAAGCAGATCGTCGCGACCCTCCAGCTCCACGGGATCAATGCCGTCGGGATCAACGGGAAGGATGCGAACACCCTCGAAGCGGAGAAACACCTCGTCAACGGGGAGGATGTCGGCTTCGTCGGGTCGATCAGGAGGGTGAACCCTTCGCTCATCTCCTCACTCATAGAGAACGACTTCATCCCCGTCATCGCACCGATCGGGACGGACAGTCTGGGGCATACCTACAACATCAATGCCGATTTCGCAGCCTCTGCCATCGCCGGTGCGCTGAACGCCGAGAAGCTCGTCTTCCTGACCGATGTCGAGGGCATCATGAAGGATGTCAACGACGAGGACTCCATCATCAGGCGTATCGACGTGACGAGCGCGAAGAAGCTCATCGAGGACGGGACCATCTCAGGGGGGATGATCCCCAAGGCCCTCTGCTGCATAGACGGCATCGAGAAGGGCGTGAAGCGGGTCCATATCCTCGACGGGAGGATCGAGCACTGCATGCTGCTCGAGATATTCACAAACAAGGGGATCGGCACCATGATCACCGCGGAGGGGGATGCAGAATGAAGACGCAAGAGATCATACAGACAGGGGGACAGGTGTTCGCACCGACCTATGCACAGTTCCCCATCGTGCTGGAATCGGGGGAAGGCTGTACCGTCACCGACAGTGACGGCAAGGAGTACCTCGACTTCGTGGCAGGCATCGCCGTGAATGCCCTGGGCTACGGCCACACCGGCCTGACCGCGGCACTCGAGAAGGTGCTGCAGGGGGGGATCCTCCACTGCTCCAACCTCTACTGGAACAACTATGCCATCCAGGCGGCACAGAACCTCGTCGAGCTGAGCGGCCTGAAGAACGTCTTCTTCTGCAACAGCGGCGCCGAGGCGAACGAGGCGGCGCTGAAGCTGGCACGGAAGTACGGGCACAAGCACAAGAGCCCCAATGCCAACAAGATCATCTCCATGGCCAACTCGTTCCACGGCAGGACCTACGGTGCCGTGACGGCTACCGGGCAGCAGAAGTACCATAAGAACTTCGCCCCGATGATGCCGGACATCACGTATGCCGAGTTCAACGACCTCGAGAGCGTCAAGTCCCTGATCGACAGCAGGACCTGCGCGATCCTCATCGAACCCATCCAGGGCGAGGGGGGCATCAGGCCTGCAGAACAGGCATTCCTCAAGGGAGTCAGGGACCTGTGCGATGAGCATGACATCCTGCTGATCTTCGATGAGGTCCAGTGCGGCATGGGCAGGACCGGCCTGCCCTTCGCATACCAGCAGTTCGGCGTGAAGCCGGATGCCGTCTCGCTTGCCAAGGCCCTCGGTGCGGGAGTCCCGACCGGGGCGCTCGTCATCGGGGAGAAGGCGGCAGATACCTTCGAGCCGGGTGACCATGCCTCCACCTTCGGCGGCAACTTCCTCGCGGGTGCCGCAGCAGGGTACATGACATCATTGCTGAAGAGCCATGGGTTCCTCGCCGCCATCCAGGAATCGTCAAGGCTCCTCAAGGATATGCTGCTCGGTATGGCAAGTACCTACCCTTCCCTGGTCAAGGAAGTCAGGGGCATGGGACTCATGATGGGGATGGAGCTCACCAGGGAAGTGAAGCCTGTCATAGCAGGCTGTCTTGAGAAGGGACTGCTGCTCGTCGGCTCAGGTACCCATGTCGTCAGGTTCGTACCGCCGCTGGTCGTCTCCACCGAGGAGGTCAAGACCGCGATGCATATCCTGGAATCGGTCCTGAAGGACTACTGCTGAGCATGCGGGACCAGCCCGAGGCGCTCGAGTGTCGAGTCCCTCGGGATCCCGTTCTCATCATATCCGCGGATCTCATAATACTCCCGTACCATCGGCTCAAGGTCGACCTGCTTCCCTGACCCATCTCCCTCCGACGGTTCGAGGAACCTGGCAGGGAGGGTATCGTCCTCAGCGGAGATCCCCATCCTCGTGTTCATCCACCGTTCCAGCACATGGATCCGTTCACCGGCAGTATAGAAATCCCGCTGGCTCATCGTCAGCCCGGTCGAGGCCTCGAAGAAGCCGCTGAGGATGCCCCAGTCCATCAGGGCTGCGGCAAGGCCGGGAAGCCGGCTCATGGCGAAGCTGAGGATCGGGGCGGGGGTCAACCTCACGATGGGAGGCTCGAGCAGGACGGCGAACGCCATGAACTGGCAGGTCTGCAGGGAGTTGATCCCGGTATAGATATTCTCGAAGAAGCAGGCCCAATGGGCCTTCGACCTCGTGGAATGCGGATGGAGGAAGCCAAACATGGCTTCGGGACCGACCATGTATGAGCCGAGGTGGCAGCTGCCGCGGTTGTTCACCGCATAGGCAAGTCCCTGTCCCCAGGACCCCCTCGGGTCGTAGGCGGCAAGTTCCATCCCCTTCACCTGGCAGGCATACCCTGCCCCCCCGTATTTCTCACTCAATGCCCTGGAACCGAGGGCGAGCTCCTCGCCGATGCCTGTCCGGGAGGCAATCGCGGCGATCGTCTCAGTGATGTTCTCCGGGTGCCCGAAGGCAAGGTCGCTTGAGAAGATCCCCTCCTCCGTTGCTTCCATCGCCCAGGCGATGGTCCCGCCCGCGGAGATGGTATCAAGACCGAGGTCGTTGAGCTGCTCGTTCCACTGCCCGATGATATCGGGGTTGTAGTTCCCGATGTTCGGGCCGAACATGCCGGTCGTCTCATACTCGGGTATCTGGCGGAGCTTCCCGTCAGGGTAGTACCCCTTGTGGCCGCAGAGGATGGAACAGTGCCGGCAGGCCGAGAAGCGGGTGCGGTACCGGTCCTGCTGCAGTTCACCAGTCAGGTGCCTGATCCGTTTATCGGTTCGGCGCCTGAAGTTGTCAACGGGGGCGAAACCCTGTTCCATGCTGATCGCCACATTGGTATTGGTACCGTACTTCCGGTACTGCTGCAGGTACCTGTTGCGTTCGATATACTTCCTGGTCCTCTTCGACAACCTGCGGAACTGCCGTTCATGTGCCGGGGAGACCTGGTAGGCCCTCCCCCTCGCGACAACGGCCTTCAGGTTCTTCGATCCCATGACCGCTCCCATACCGCCGCGTCCGAGGAACCGTTCACCGGAACAGATGTTCGCATAGGGGACGAGATTCTCCCCCGCGGGGCCGATGACGAGGGCAGCATCCTTCGGACTGAGCCCCAGGGCCCCCTGGGCCTGTGCCGTGCCCATCCCCCACAGGTGCTTCGCATCAAGGAAGTCGACCCCCTCATAATTGACGGAGAGCAGGACCGGTTCCTTCGAACGCCCCTCTATGAGGATGCCGTCCCAGCCGGCGGTCTTGCAGGCATAGCCGAAGGGTCCCCCGCAGGAGGAGGTGACCATGATGCCGGTGAGGGGAGATTTCGTCACGCCGTCGAACCGGGCGCTGCAGGGAGCACCGGTCGCGAGGAGGGGGCTCATCGTGAAACAGAGGAGGTTCTCCTCCCCGAGCGGGTCGATCTGTGCGAGGTCCTGAAAATGGTCATTGAAGAGCTTCAGCCCGGTCCCCTTCCCCCCGATGTAGTCGGTAAGCTCCTTCTCCGTCAGGCGCCTGACGGACCAGCTCCGATCGGTCAGGTTGATATAGAGGTAGTGGTTGCTGAAGCCTTTCTCGTTAATCATAGGTATCCTTTGTTTCCCGCTACAGCACCAGCTTGTGCATGGTGATGGCACTGAACTGACAATGCTCCGAACACCACCAGCAGCTGACGCAGGATCGTGGATAGGCGAGTGCCGGGATCAGGCGGCCATGGTACTCATCATCGACCATGACGAGGGCATCCGCGGGGCAGACTTCGACGCAGCTCTCGCAGGAGACGCATCGCGAGATGTCGATGTGGGGAACGAGCCATTCGCTGCGCGGGACCCTTTTCATGAGGGTCCCCGACAGGTCATCCACGGCCCCGGCGGGGCACACCCTGCCGCAAGCCCCGCACTCTATGCAAAGCTTCTCATCGATCGTGTGCCTGCCTTTCTTCTTACCCGTGATCGCCCCGACCGGGCACACCTCTTTGCATGCCCCGCAGCCGATACAGGATTCATTGATCACCAATGCCATCCGGCTCACCCCTTTCCAACCACTCTACTACCACCGGGTTGTCTCTGTCAATGAGAAGTGCATGCGAGGTTGTCCCGATAACAGGTATACATATCTGAGGTTGTGTATTAGAATATTGCAAGGAGTTTTTTACCGTTATGAGAGTGAAGCAGAAGCTGCATCCGGCCAGGAAGCCGTTCAAGAGACTCTACCTCAGGACCCTGCTCTGGTTCGTCGGAAGGTCCATCCGGTCTTTTTACCAGAATTAGCGAGTATGCCCATTTTCCCCATTTCAGCCCTGTCTAGGGCTATTTTTTTGGCCATTACGAATTTTTAAAGAAATATTACTGTGCTACGTTGTACCACGTTGCGCCACGCTACCAAATGTGTTACACTATATTACACAGGAGGTAGCCCATGTATGTCTCCGTTATCCCAGAACACGCAACCGGCAAGCATCTGATGCAGTACGTCACAAGTACCCGCAAAGGGAAAAAGACTAAGAAAACCACGGAGGAAACCATCGGCTATGTCGAGGACTTCCTTGATCGCTATGATGACCCGGTCGCTCACTTCAAAGCAGAGGCCAAGCGGATCACAGCAGAGCGGAAAGCTCAGCAGAAGACTATAGGGGTTGAACTCCAACCCGATGCACGGCTTCCCTTCGATCCGGATACCCACAGCTTCTCCCGTGAATTCAACATCGGCCATGCGGCGATCAGTCAGGTATTCCACACCCTTGACCTCCACACCTTCTTTGATCGGCGCCGGATAAAGCTTGATGTGCAGTTCAATCTGACCGCTGTCATGAAACTCCTCATCTATGAGCGTATTCTGGCTCCTGCCTCCAAACGCGCTACCTGGAAGTCTCGAAGGCGATACTTTGACAAGATGGACTTCAATCTCAATGCGGTATACCAGACCCTTTCTCACATCAACCCCTGGACTGATGACCTGATCGCTCACCTGCATGCGAAGATGGTAGAACTCTATGACCGGGATACCACCCTCATGTACTATGATGTGACCAACTACTACTTTGAGATCGACGAAGCTGATGATTTTCGCATAAGGGGAATCTGCAAGGAGCACCGTCCGTTACCGATCGTGCAGATGGGGCTGTTCATGGATGAACAGGGCTTCCCGGTGTCCTTTGACTTGTTTCCCGGTAATGTCAATGACTGCCTGACCTTTGAAGCAATGAGCGAGCATGCCAGAACCCTGTTTGAGGCCAAGCATCTGATCTTCGTAGCTGACAAGGCCATGCTCACGGGGAACAACATCGCAGATGTGATCCTCCATCATAACGGGTATGTCTTCAGCAAGTCGGTACGGGGCGGGACGAAAAAACTCAAGCAGGCGGTCAGGGATCCTCATGGCTATCTGCGGTTTGCGGAAGACGGGAAGCTCATTGCGCCTGGTGACAACGAGACGGCAGTCTGGTCCAAGTACAAGATCCTTGATGAGCAGAAACCCACCTATGTGACGAACACGGACGGCAAGCGGGTAGCCTCCTCAGGTGTTGGCCACTACCAGATCATCTATTGGTCACGTGCGTATGACAAACGAGCCAAAGCGCAGCGGCTGGAAGCGGTAGAGCATGCGCTTGATGCATCATCACGGCAGAGTAAGGAAGTCATCGACAGTAACTACGGGAAGAACAAGTATCTGATGACCATGGTCTATGATCCCCAGACCAAGAAGTATACCGACAACTATAAGGCCAAGACGGAGTTTGATGCTGCCAAGCTTGAAGAAGATGAGTCGTTTGACGGATTCTATGTCATTGAGACCAATGTGACGGGGCTCAGACCGTTTGTCGATGCCAGGGGACATGAGACCGGTGAACTCGAGCCTGCGTTTGCCACACCTCACCGCTGGCTCAAAGAAGAGGGCATGCTGCAGCTCAACCGGCCGATTGGCCCTCTGGATATTATTACGATGTACCATGGGCTGTGGAAGATCGAACAGTCCTTCAGGGTCACCAAGAGTGAGTTGGATGCCCGTCCGGTCTTTCTGTCTTTAGAGGATCGAATTCATTCCCACTTCCTTACCTGCTTCATCGCTCTGCTCATCCTGCGTATCCTGGAGCATGAACTCGATCATGAATTCTCAACAGAGCAGATAGGGACTTCCCTGAATCAGGCGAATGTCGCAGAGATCACTGGGGCAACGTACATGACTTTGCAGTACGATGAAGTCCAAAAGGCTTTGAAGGAAAAGATGGGAATCCCGTTCGGCATGAATGTATACTCGAGAGCTGCGATCAAGAAGATGATCGCTGAGACGAAAAAAAACCGGAAACGGTAGGGACGTACTACAAGTTTTTTTAGCCAGGTGCTGACCTATTGTGTTGTATTGCAATAGGTTAGCGCCGTCATTTCCTAAATTGGTAAAAACACAGGTTCCAACCACTCTACTACCACGGGGTTGTCTCTGTCAATGAGAAGTGCATGCGAGGTTGTCCCGATAACAGGTATACATATCTGAGCTTGTGTATTAGAATATTGCAAGGAGTTTTTACCGTTATGAGAGTGAAGCAGAAGCTGCATCCGGCCAGGAAGCCGTTCAAGAGACTCTACCTCAGGACCCTGCTCTGGTTCGTTGGAAGGTCCATCCAGGCGTCGGTCCACCTGGACCCGCTCATCAAGGAGGAGCTCTTCTCCCTGCCTGAGGAGTATACCTTCGCCCTGAGCGTCATGCCGGACGGACCGCGCATGGTCATCAGGAAGAGCCTCTCAGGCGGTATCAGCTACCTCGGCAGGGATGCAGGGGAGCGTGGAATAGACCTGGACCTCCAGGTGCATGACATCGAGTCTGCGATGCTGCTGCTCACCTTCCGGGAGAGCACTGCCGCAGCTGCGGCCCATGATCGGATCAGCATGGTCGGGGACTTGGACCACGGCTGCACCTTCGTGAGGGTCCTCGATGAGATAGAGATACTCCTGCTGCCAGCCTTCCTCTCGAAACGGGCTGTCAAACGCTACAGAAGGCCGGGGAGACTGGCATCCCTGCGCGGCAGGCTCTACCTGCGGACGATCATCGGGTATTAGGGGAGTTGGATGAGAACGGTTTTTGAATATGATTTCCTTGCACGTCCGACTGTCTGTTCAGGCCTGAAGGCCCTTGAGACGATCCCGGGTGAACTGCGTGCGCGGGGAGTGCACCATCCAGTCATTCTCAGCCATGAGAGCCGGGGGGCACGGATCGAGAGACTCCTTGCAGGCGCATGCAGCGATCCCGCCCTCGAGATCGGCCCGGTTTGCCGCCTCGCAGACGAACCCGGCCGAGGAGAGCTCGAGGAGCTGCTCACCCTCATGAAGGAATCGGGGAGCGATTCCATCATCGCCCTCGGGAGCGGTACGATCCAGTCGGTGGCGAAACTGCTCAATATCATGTACAGCTGCGGCCTCACGCTGAAGGAGATCGGAGCTCTCCCCTGTGATGCCTATGTTACCATGCCCTATATCGCAGTTCTCGATGAGTACATCGACGGGTGGGAGGCGACTGACCGGCTGCTCATCGACGAGTTCAGGTTCCACGACACCTCGCTCTACCCCGACTGCATCGTCATCGATGACCGGGTCTTGAGCCGCGCCGACAGGAAAGCACTCGCATCCGCCGCCGTGATCACCCTTGCCCAGAGCTGTGAGGCCTACCGGAAGCAGGTCATGAACCCGATCACCCTCGGCCTGACGAAATCGGTCTATCACTTCCTCTCAGACCATGCCGGGATGGACACACCGGCTTCCCGCATCGCACTGGTCGATGCAGCCGTCACAGCCCAGATCGTCCACAGCAACTTCCCCCCGGGACCGGTGATGATCCTTGCCGAGATGTGCAGGATATCGCGGTTCTCCACCGGGGCCCAGGCAGCCTCGGCCCTCCTGCCCTACTTCCTCCACCAGCTCGATTTCAGCAAGGGGTCCGCCTATGACCGGCTGCTCGGGGAGATGGAGATCATTAGCGGTCCCCGCCCATGGAAGCGGGCCGACGAGATGATCATCGACCTGCTCGGGAGGTATGAGCCCTATTTTCACTGCGGCAGGACCCGTTCGATCATCGCATCGATGGTCCGGCAGTCCTACCGGCTCATGAGTCATGAAGACAACTCCGAGGTCCTGACCCTGATCAGGGACCTCGTCACCCATTCGTCGAGTGAGACCATCATGGGAGGTGAACTGTGAGACTTCCGTCCTTCTACCGCTTCTCCTCCCGGCCCCGGATCATCTCAGGGGAGCACGCCCTCGAGCGTCTGCCCTACCTGCTCGACTCCCTGCACGTCTCGAACCCCATCATCCTCTCGGACAAGGGACTCGAGAAAGCGGGCCTGGTCGGGACCATCATCGAGGCTCTCGGCAGCGATGAGCATGACCAGCCGCCCGTCTTCACCGACATCCCTCCCGATTCCGACCTCAGGACGGTGAACACGATCGCCGCAGCCTACCGGGACGGCGGATGCGACGGGATCATCGCCCTGGGAGGGGGTTCGGTAATCGATACGGCAAAGGGGGTGAACATCGTGGTCTCCCTCTCCGGGAAGGATGAGGAACCCGACCTCCGCCGATTTGCCGGGGCTGACATCATCTCCCGGGAACTCCGTCCACTCGTGGTCCTGCCCACCACGTCGGGGACCGGGAGTGAATCCACCCTCGTGGCGGTGATCAAGGACCATGAACGGAAGCGGAAGATGCTCTTCACCTCCCCCTTCATCCAGCCGTCCGCAGCCCTGCTCGACCCTGCCCTGACGGTGACCCTGCCCGCGCACATCACTGCGGCGACCGGCATGGATGCGCTCACCCATGCGATCGAGGCCTATACCGGCCTGGGGAAGAACCCCCTGAGCGACGGGCTGGCCTTAGAGGCGATCCGGCTGATCCTGGAGAACCTCGAGCATGCGGTGAAGCATCCGAAGGACACTGAGAGCAGGCTCGCCCTGGCTGTCGGGTCCAACCTCGCCGGTCAGGCATTCTCGAACTCCATGGTAGGGATCGTCCATATGGTAGGCCATACGGTCGGTTCGATCTGCGGCGTGCATCACGGACTGGCGATGAGCATCCTGCTCCCCTACGGGCTCGAGTACAACCTGCACAAGATCCGGAAGGAACTTACCGACCTCTCCTTCTGTTTCTTCGGGGAACCAAGGGACGCGGAGGAGATGATCACGGCCATCAGGGACCTCAATGACCGGCTGAACAGGGCAACCGCAGGGAAACACGTGACCAGGCTCCACGATGTGACCGACCGTGCAGGAGGTCCGGCAGTTCGCCCTGACCATCTGGACCTCATCGCGTGTGAGGCCCTCGGGGACGGCTCCCATTTCTACAACCCGGAGCAGGTCTCCTGTGACGATGTGCGCCATATCCTGCAGGCAGCCTACTGGGGCTACCCGCTGGACCGGGCACTCATACAGCAGGGCCATGCATGAGGAGACAGAGTTTCAGGTTGTACGTTCATTCCGGTATATGGTATGATAGCGTAATGAGGGGATCAGAGAGATGATTGAGAAGGTGTTCGATGCCCAGCGCCTCGACTTGCTCTTCGGGCGGGACCGGTCCATGGTGGATGAGATCGTTGAGATCATCCTGGCCGATTATCCTGTGACCGTGACGAAGCTGGAACAGGCGATCGATTCAGGCGATATCGAGGAGATAAGGAACACCTCCCATACACTCAAGGGGTCCTTAGGAAACGTGGGCGGGAACCAGCCGAGCAAGACTGCCCGGTACATCAACGAAGCCGCCAAACAGGGGGACGTCGGGACCTGCAGGGATGCCTTCAAGATCTTCTCACGAGAGATCACGCAGTTCTTCACGGAACTGAGAGCATACCGGGAGTCCTTGGAACCATGAAGATACTCATCGCTGACGACGACCATTCAGTACGATTCATCCTCAAGGCCCAGCTGAAGAACTGGGGATACGAGGTCATCACCTGTGAGAACGGGACCGAGGCCATGGGATACCTCACCAGCGAGGACCCGCCGCGTATCGCCGTCCTGGACTGGATGATGGAGGGGTACACCGGGATCGACATCTGCGCCGCCCTGAAAGATTCGTCCCCGCTGATCTACATCATCCTCCTTACCGCGAAGACCTCCGAGGAGGACCTCGTCAAGGCCATCAACAGCGGGGCACATGTCTTCCAGTCAAAACCGGTCTCTCCCGGTGTGCTCAAGAGCCATATCGCCGTGGGGCAGCGGCTCATCGATGCGGAGGACCGCCTCAAGACCCAGGAGAAGGAGATCCGCCTCCAGTGCTACACGGCCCTCGCGGACCTTGCGGAGCTCAGGCACAACAAGACCGGCCAGCACATGAAGCGGATCAGCGTCTACTCGGGACTCCTCGCCAGGCTGCTCGGGCTTCCCGAGAAACAGTGTGACGACATCGCCCTCTCGAGTCGCTTCCACGACATCGGGAAGGTGGGGATCGCCGATACCATCCTGCTGAGCAAGAACAGCTTCACCTCCCATGAACGGTCGATCATGAGGACCCATACCTTCATCGGCTATGAGATCCTCGTCGAGGTACCGACCCTCCAGACGGCCGCAAGGATCGCGAAGTCGCATCATGAGCGATGGGATGGGAAGGGGTATCCTGACGGGCTTGCCGGGGATGCTATCCCCATCGAGGCGAGGATCGTCACGATCGTGGATGTGTATGACGCCCTCCGTTCAAAGAGGGAGTACAAGCAGTCCTGGGACCACGAGAAGACGCTGACCTACATGAAGGACCATAGCGGGACCGAGTTCGACCCTACCCTCGTGGAGATCTTCCTCAGCCATGAGGATGAGTTCAACGCCATCTACGAAGAGTACAGTGCAGAAGAGGGAGCCTGACCAGCCAGCCACAGCTCATAACTCGAATCATAGTGAAGCGCAGTCCGTTTGAGCGGGCTGTAGATGCGGTCTACCACGACCAGGCTCTCTGCCGCTTCGACCAGGCTGCCGAAGTGCCCGAGACCGGTCAGGGCGACGACGGCACAGCCGAGCAGCTCTGCATCGATGATCCTGGGGACCTCGACCGGGACCCGGAGGATCTGCGCCTTCATGTAGTTCCAGTGGTAGGAGCGTGCCTGTCCACCGCAGTGGCGGAGGGAATCTACCCGGCATCCCTGGTCTCCGAGCAGGTCCAGGGCCTTCCTCACGGAGAAACCGATCCCCTCGACGACAGCCCGTCCCCGTTTCCCGGGGTCATCACTGCAGTTCCCGCCGTCGGAGAACACCCCTCCTGCAAAGGGGTCTCCCGGGTCCTTGGAAAAATCCCGCACGGGGTAGAACCGGTACTCCTGCTGGGGGGCACTCATCGTGATCAGGCGGGTGAGTTCCGTATAGGAGAGCTCCTCCAAGCCGGCTTCCCACCTGAACCACTCGAAGACCTCTCCCGAGGCGGGCAGCAGGCCGGCGACGGTCCAGGTACCGGGAGTGATCCCGGGAAGGGTCCGCAGGCCATCCCCGGCGATCGGGTCAGGGGAGAGATAGTTAATCCCCTCAGACGTACCCGCACGGTCGCAGGTCATGCCGGGTCGCACCGTCCCGCAGCCGAGAAGGGCGGCATGGAAATCGACCAGGCCGGCGAAGACCGGGATGCCGGCAGGTAACCCGAACTGCGCAGAAGCTCCTGCGGTGACATGCCCGATCCGCTCCCCGGTATCGACCATGGGGGGGAAGAGTCCCCCGTCGAGTCCCAGCTTCCCGAGCTGCGCATCATCCCATATATAGGGGGTGAACCGCTCATCGGGGAGGAATGTCGAGGCAATGCCGGTGAGACGAAGCGTGATGTACTCCGGGCAGCCGATGAAGCAGCTGCTCCGGCTCGTAAGGCCGGGGTCCTGCTCAGCCTCTGCCATGAGGCGGGGCAGGTAGAGGGACCGGCACTCCTCCAGGGGCTTCGGCTTCGTCCCTATCCAGGTGACGGCAGGGGCACTTCGCTGCAGGTCCGCATCAAGGGGAACCAGCGTCGGTCCGTTACCCGTGACGCAGACGGCAGCAGCGGATGCGATACCGACCAGGGCGGATGCCCCCTCGGTGACCGCCTTCACCCAGGCGTCTGCCGGGTCATGGTCTGTGTAGTAGGGATGCAGTGATGTACGGGAATAGGAGGAGAGTTCCCCGCTTTCCGTGATCAAGGCCATCTTCACCGAGGAGGTTCCGATGTCTATTGCGAGGACCGTCCTAGTCGCCATTGATCAATCGGGTGATGAACATCCTGTTGTCGAGCAGTGGACTGAGGGTCCTGCCGTGGTGCAGTCGTGAGATGATCCGGGCGAACAGGTCAGAGACATCGGTATAGATGAACCACGGCATGTTCGCAAGCCGCTCATCATGGTAGACGGCATTCGTCCCGATGATCCGGAAGAAGTCCCCGTCCTCATATGCCTTGTTGAAGGTATCGATGGCATTGCCGTTGAAGAACGGCAGGCTGATAGCGCAGATGATCTTCTTCGCCCCAAGGGCCTTGAGCTCACGCATGGCGATCAGCAGCGTGCCGCCGGTCCCGATCATGTCGTCAGCCATGAGCACGATCTTGTCCTTGACATCCCCGAGCAGCCTGATGGAGCTGATGTTCGAGTTCTTCGCATTGGTACTGACCTTCGAGTAGTCCCGTTCCTTGTAGAGGATCGCCAGCGGTTTATGGAGTGCCTCGGCATAGAACTTGTTCCGGGCGACGGCTCCCGTGTCCGGGGAGACGACCACCAGGTCCGGGTCATCGAAGTCGACGAGCCGCTTGAGCTGCAGCAGCACCTGGTAGGAGGCATGGAGGTTCTCGAGCCGCAGGTCACCGAAGGAGTTCTCGATCTCCCGTGAGTGAATATCGAGGGTGATGATCCGCTCGACCCCCATGAACTCGCAGGTCCTGCCGAACCAGCTGGCCGTGAGCCCTTCCCGTCCCGACTTCTTGTGCTGACGGGCATAGGGGTATGAGGGGAGCACGAGGTGGACACTCTCCGCACCGGCTACCTTGACGGCATTGATGGTGGTGAAGAGGAACATCATGTAGTCATTGACGTTCAGGACGACCGGCTCGTCGCAGCCGCTGATCCTGACCGGGTACTGGTTCGCCATGTCGAAGATGACGAAGATCCTCAAGCCGCGGACCGACTGGAGGATCTCTGCCTTCACCTCGCCGTTCGCGAACTTCGTGAACTTCACCGGTATATCGAAATTGGGGGCATGATAGGTCTTGGAGGGCTTGTAGTGGGGGATCTTCTTACTGTTGACATCCTCGTAGAGGGTGACGAACTTGAGGATCTCCTCCTCCGTCATATCATGGCGTTTCACCAGGGCACTGGCTAGCTTCTTGTAACGTTTGGTATACAGCTGTCGCAGGTGTCGAAGTACCTTGCCGGTGAACGGCTCGGCGCCAGGGCCGGCGATGACCCCTAATTTGTTCGGTTTGACAATACTCATAGGCTGAGAATAACACACCTCAATTTTCTTGGTCAATGACTGCGAAGAAGACTGGGGCAATTCCCGCACACTCCCCTTCCCGCGGGAATCGCCGGACCCCTTCGTGAGCCTGAAGAGCCCAAGGGGAAACAGTGTCCAAGAAAGAAAGGAGGGAGAATGCGGGGATGGGAACTTGACAACCCACTCGCGTACTCGTATGCTTGGTTCATAGCTTGAGTGAGATCAAGCAGCGTACTTCGAGGGAGGGACTTCGGTCCCGACCGGCGGTGACAGTCCGCAATCTATGGGTTCCATAGGTGACACGGTGCAATTCCGTGACCGACAGTGAAAGTCTGGATGGGAGAAGAACGTCATATCCTGAATCATCATGCGCTTTACTGCACACGTGTAATCAAGACATGACAGAACTCCCGGAAAACACACATGTATGGAGGATACATATGTCTACATTGTTTTCCGGAAATCAGGACAGCGGGAAAGCTGTTCGATTCCGAACCGTCATCCTGGTGGGCCTCCTGCTCACAGGAATCATCTTCAGCTCCTGTTCAAAACAGGAAGAGCAATCAGAACAGTTCAGTATCGCGGTATTCGTACCCGGGATCGTCTCAGGGAGCCCGATCTATGAGATGCTGGTCGCAGGTGCCGAACAGGCTGCTGCCGAATCCGAGCAGACGCAGATAAGCGTCATCGAGGGAGGGAGCAACCAGGGGGAATGGGAGGAGAAGATCTCCACCCTCGCCGCCTCCGGGGACCATGACGTGATCATCACCTCGAACCCGGCCATGCCGGCTATCTGCGAGGCTGTCGCAGCGAAGTTCCCCTCCCAGCAGTTCATCGTCATGGACGGGTACCTGGATGGGAACGACCAGATCTACACGCTCAGGTACAACCAGCTCGAGCAGGCACGGATGAACGGCTACATCGCGGGACTCGTCACCACGAGCACCATGGAAGGGGCCAACGGGGACCTTACCATCGGGCTGGTAGCCGGCCAGGAGTACCCTGACATGACCGACCTGATCGCACCGGGGTTCCTCGAAGGCGCGAGGATGGTGGACAGCTCCATCGACCTCGACTTCCGGGTCGTCGGCAACTGGTATGATGCTGCCAAAGGTGCTGAACTCGCCCGGGCGATGGTCGCAGCCGGTGTCGATGTCATCCTCCCCATCTCGGGAGGGGCGAACCAGGGAGTCATCACCGCAGCCGGGGAGGCCGGGATCTACGTGCTCTGGTTCGACGCCAACGGCTACGCACAAGCCCCGGGGACCGTGGTGGGCTCCACCTCCATCCGGCAGGATACCGCTACCTACGAGACCTTGAAGCAGGCAGTGGCGGGAACGCTCCCCTACGGCAGCGCCGTGACGCTCGGGGTCGAATCGGGCTTCATCTCCTTCATCGAGGATGACCCGCTCTACATCGAGCATGTCCCGCAGTCTGTTCGGGAGGCCCAGCATGCCTACCTGGAGAGCCTGTAGGTAAGGAGGAGCAGGTGGGTTTTCATGACAGCATCGAGCTGAGACATATCCACAAGACCTATGCATCGAACCATATCCATGCCTGTGACGACATCTCCCTGACCATACGGGCCGGGGAGCGACACATCATCGTGGGAGAGAACGGTGCAGGCAAGTCTACTGTCATGAAGATCCTCTCCGGGGACATCCCTCCCGATTCGGGAGGGATCCTGCTCGACGGGAGGCCGGTAGCCTTCAGCCATCCCGAGGCTGCACTCGATGCAGGCATCGGGATGATCCACCAGGTACTCCACTTCTTCCCAGAACTCACCGTGCGGGACCACCTCATCCTCGGCATGAAGCAGGCCAAGCCGTTCAGCCGGATCAGGAAGGTCGATGTCGATGAGCACATCAGGCAGATCGGTGAACACTACGGCATCCCCTGTGACCCCGATGAGCAGGTGGAGCGGCTTGATGCCGCATCCAGGCAGCTCACCGCCCTCATGACCCTGATCAGCAGGGATGTCGACATCTTCATCCTCGACGAACCCCCTGCCGAGATCCTTGAGGCTGCCGGGCGGCTGCATGAGGAGGGGAAGACCATCATCGTGATCACCCACAACATAGAGGACGCCCTCTCCTTCGGCGACACCGTCTCCGTCCTGCGCGCGGGGACCCACCAGGGGACCTTCCCCACGAGCTCCATGACCCGTGAACGGCTGGCAGCCATGATCATGGGGGACCATGACTCGAGGCTCCTGCTCGACGACGGGACCAGGCGGGAGCACCATGGCCGGAAGATCGACTGGGAGAAAGCTGCCCCGGTGATAGAACTGGACCAGGTTTCCGGCGGCAGGCCGGGGACTCGGGACTTCG
Organism: Spirochaetia bacterium; assembly: GCA_963677595.1. Lineage (GTDB taxonomy): Bacteria > Spirochaetota > Spirochaetia > CAKZLE01 > CAKZLE01 > CAKZLE01. Next base: position 2,563,617 of record OY782041.1, on the reverse strand, counting down.
TGGAAGATATCTCATTGACGGTATCGCCGGGTGAGACCCTGGCGGTCGTCGGGATCCGGGACAACGGGCTCCGGGCCCTGGAGGCTATCGTCTCAGGGCATGCCTCCGATACGTTCAGGCAGACCGGGGGTACGGTCCGCCTGCTCGGCCGGGAACCGGGGACTCCCGGTGAGCCTGTCGGGTACATCCCCTCGGACCGACTCTCCAAGGGCGGGGCGATATCGATGAGTGTGACGGAGAACCTGATGATCGGTTGGAGGCGGGAGGCCTCGCTCTTCATCCACCCGCGGATCCCGATCTACTCACCGAAGAAGCTGAAGAGGATCTCCCGTTCGGTGATCAAGGCATTCTCCATCAAGGGGAAGGCAGGAGACTCCCTGCTCAGCCTCTCGGGAGGGAATATACAGAAGCTGATCACGGCCAGGGCTCTCTACCACCAGCCGAAGGTGCTCATCTGCGCCGATATCTCCTGGGGACTCGATATACAGACGAGGGAGAGCCTCTTCGATTCCATCGAGGTGCTCAAGCAGGAGGGGCTGGCAGTGCTCTTCTTCACCTCCGAGGTGAAGACCGCCCTCGATGAAGCCGACAGGATCGCCGTGCTCCAGCGGGGGAGGCTCAAGGGGATCATCGCCAACACCCCGGGAATGACTGCCCGGGAGATCGGGGAGATGATGCTGTGAAACGTGCTGCAAGACCGCTCATACTGATCCTGCTGACCCTCGTCACCAGCTTCACCCTCCTCCTCATCGTCTCCCCGGAACCGGGGAAGGCATTCATCACCTTCCTCACCGGCCCCTTCTCGAACCTGTACACGGCAGGCAACACCCTGGCGATCGCCGCCATCCTCATCATCAGCGGCTGCGGCATCTCCATCTCCTTCACTGCCGGGCTCTTCAACCTCGGGGGGGAGGGACAGATCTACACCTCAGCCCTTGCAGGAACCCTGACAGCACTCAGCCTCCCGGCTGGAGCCGGTATCCCGGGGATGCTGCTGGTCATCGGGGTGAGCATGGCCACCGGAGCCGTGATCGCGGGGGTATCAGGGGTCCTGAAGCATCGCTTCCACATCCATGAGCTCATCTCATCGTTCCTGCTCTCTGGGGCCCTGCTGAGCCTGGTCGACTATCTCATCTCCGGCCCGCTCAGGGATACGGACTCGTTCCTCCAGACAACGAGGCAGATCGATACCTCGATGCACATGGCATCGATCCTGCCCCCGTCGAACCTCACGGCCACCATCTTCATCGCATGTCTCACGGCTGCAGCGCTCTGGCTCTGGCTTTACCATATGCCCGGCGGCTATGAACTGCGGGTGATCGGGACGAACCGGGAGTTCGCGGCGTTCGGGGGCATCTCACAGGGGACCTACACAATCCTACCCCTGCTGGTCAACGGGGCCTGTTTCGGCCTTGCCGGGGCGCTGATGGTCCTCTCGACCCAGCACGCATCGATCATCGGGTTCACCTCGGGATACGGGTGGAACGGCATCGTCATCGCGCTCATCGCGGGGAACAACCCGCTGCTGACCATCCCGTCAGCCCTCCTCCTTGCCTGGATGGAGACCGGGACCCGGGCAGCCATGGCAGGCAGCTCGATGAGTTTCGAGATCAGCGAGGTCATCCGGGGGATCATCCTGCTCTTCATCACGCTCAAGCTCGTCTTCCCCCGAAGGAGGACTGCATGATAAACTCTCTCCTGATCTACAGCCTCCCGATCTTCCTCACTGCACTCGGCGGGTTCTTCACCGACCAGTCGGGACTCCTGAACATCGCGGCAGAGGGTCTGATCCTCTGCGGGGCTTTCGTCTCCTTCACCGTCCTCTCCCTCACCGGCTCGATCCCGGCCGCACTGGTCATCGCAGCCCTTGCAGCAGCACTGGTCAGCAGCCTCTATGCGGCCTTGACCCTCAGGCTGAGGGGGAATATATTCATCACCGGCCTGGCCATGAACCTCCTCATCCCCGGGATCATCACCATGGTCTCGAAGGGGGCCTACGGGACCGGCGGCGTCCTGCAGGTACGGCAAGCCCTGGTCTCCTCGGAGGCTGTCTCAGCGGGCTTCCTCATCCTCTCGGCACTGGTATTCATCGTATCAGTCCGGTTCCTGAAAGGGACGAAGGCCGGCCTCTCGGTCAGGGCTGCCGGCCTGAACCAGCGGGCACTCGAGATCCGGGGAGGCAATCCCGTGAGGATCCAGGTCCTCACCTTCGGCTATTCCGGGCTGCTCAGCGGGCTGGCCGGGGCCATGCTCACCCTGACCGTCCATGCCTACGTACCGAACATCTCATCGGGGAAGGGATGGCTCGCCCTCGCGGCGATCTACCTCGGGAACAGGAAGGCTTCCGGCCTCATCTATGCCACTGTGTTCTTCGCACTCGCCGAGATGCTGGCAACCCTTGCGCAGGGTGCCTTCGACCTTCCCTCTTCCCTCTTCTCAGGCTTCCCCTATCTCATTACATTCATAGGACTTACCATACGCGGCGCCATCGTCTCGAAGAAGCGTGCCTGACCAATTGTTATAAAACGGTTAAATTAACTCATACTTTTCTCACATTACTCTTACAGTATTTACATATTCCTCATCAGTTGCTACCATTCCATCATGAATATTATTGGTCAATTATTAGAGATCATCGGCAGCCTCGGCCTCTTCCTCTACGGGATGAAGGTCATGAGTGAGGGTATACAGAAATCTGCCGGTGACAGGATGCGATCGATCCTCAAGTTCATGACGGGGAATCGGTTCGCGGCAGTGTTTACCGGATTGGCGATTACCGCGATCATTCAGTCATCCTCAGCGACGACTGTCATGATCGTCAGTTTCGTGAATGCAGGCCTGATGAACCTGACCCAGTCCATCGGGGTCATCCTCGGGGCGAACATCGGTACGACCGTCACCGGATGGATCGTGGCACTCCTCGGGTTCAAGATCAAGGTGTCCACACTCGCGATCCCCGCGATTGCGATCGGGTTCCCCTTCCTCTTCATCAAGAGTCTCAAGCACAAGGATTTCGGCGAGGTATTGGTCGGTTTCGGCCTGCTCTTCCTCGGCCTTGAATTCCTCAAGGACTCAGTGCCGGACATCAACCAGAGTCCTCAAGTACTCGAGTTCATCCAGCACTTCTCGCAGAGAGGTGTGTTCAGCATGCTCTTCTTCGTACTCGTCGGGATCCTCATCACCATCATCGTCCAGTCATCCTCGGCCGCCATGGCGATAACCCTGACCATGGCCTACTCCGGCTGGATCGGCTACTCTGCCGCAGCGGCACTGGTGCTCGGGCAGAACATCGGTACGACCGTCACGGCATTCCTCGCCTCGATCGGGACCACCACCACGGCGAAGCGGGCATCGCGGGCCCATATACTCTTCAATGTCCTCGGTACGGTCTGGGTCATGATCCTCTTCACCCCCTTCCTCAGGCTGGTCGATGTCCTGGTACCGGGACCGGTCACCGGGGCAGGCAGCGCTGAATACCTCCCGCAGCACCTGGCGATGTTCCACACGGTGTTCAATGTGATCAACACCATCCTGTTCATCCCCCTGATCACGCAGTTCGCGAAACTCGTCGAGAAGCTCGTCCCGATGAAGGCCGGGGAGATCGAGGAGGGTATGGTCTACCATTTCAAGTATATCCAGTCAGGATACCAGGACACCCCGGAGCTCTACCTGATCACCGTGAAGGACGAGGTCAGGAAGATGGCCCAGGTGACGGCGGACATGTTCTGCACCTTCTGTGATGTGTTCGACAATCCCGATACGGAGATGAGCAAGGAGGTCAAGAGGATCAAGCAGCTCGAGGAGTATACCGACCAGATGCAGGAACAGCTCTCGCAGTCACTGGTAGGGGTCTCCCAGGAGAACCTCAATCCCCACAGTGCGAAGCAGATCACCTCGCTGATCAGGATCATCAACGAGCTCGAAAGCATCGGCGACAGCTGCTACAACCTCATCCTCCTCTCCGAGAGGCGCTATACCCACGGGTACCACTTCTCCGAGAAGGCACACCAGAAGCTGGCAGAGTACCAGAGACTGGTGAAGGGGTTCATCGATTTCACCAGGGACCACCTCGACCGGAAGGTCACCACCACCGACATGGAGGAGGCGAACAAGTTCGAGAAGCAGATCAATGCCATGCGGAACAGCATGAGGATCCTGGCCCAGAACGACCTCAAGGGCGGGGCACACGTCAAGACCGAGCTGCTGCTGATCGACAAGGTACGGCACCTCGAGCATATTGGGGACTACTGCATCAATATAGCGGAGTCTTTATACCTGATAGATCCGACCTAGAGTGCGGAGAAGAACCGCAGGTCTCCAGTTCAGGGAAGAGGCCATGTACAGCCTGCTGTACATGGCTTCTCTTTTGCCCAGCGGCTGAGGCGACCTCCCCGACTGCCGATGAGAGCTTGTCGAGCCTGAGGTTGCCAGGTGTCCCGGTAGAGGTCCTGTTCTCCAGGGTCTCGATCGGATCCATGCTGGCAACATCCTCCAGGTTGAGGCCGACCTCACGGTAGGCATCCCGGAAGCTCATCCCGGCTGCCACGAGGTTCAGGGCCTTATCGGTAGCGTAGATCTCCGGCAGGTAGGAACGCATGAGGACCTCCTCATGGACCTGCAGCTCGGAGAAGGTGAGCTGCATGACCCGGACCGACTGGTAGGCTGCCTGTGCAGCCCGCATGAGCGGGTCCTTGGTATCCTGGAAGTCCCGGTTGTACCCGGACGGGAGGGACCTGATGATGTTCTTGATCTGTACGGCACAGGCTGATACGATCGCAGATTTCGACCTGGTGAGTTCCAGCCCGTCGGGGTTCTTCTTCTGGGGCATGATGCTCGACCCGGTGCACAGCTGTGCCGGGAGGCTGAAGTAGCCGAACTCGGGCATCGAGTAGAGGATCAGGTCCTGGGCGATCTTGCTCAACGTAAGGCAGATATAGTCGAGTCCATCTACGATGACCGCCTCGAACTTGCCCCGTGAATTATTGGCATAGAGCACGTTGTTCTGTACCTTGGAGAAGCCCATCAGCCCCGCGGTCATCTCCCGGTCCAGCGGGAGCGGCACACCGTAGCTGGCTGCTGCCCCGAGGGGTGACTGGTCTATGAGGTCCAGGATGTTGAGGAGGTGGCTCGCCTCATCGAGGAGTTCCTCGGCATAGCCTGCTGACCAGAGCCCGACCGAGGAGGGCATCGCCACCTGCATATGGGTCCTTCCGGGCATGGGGACCTTCGTGTTGGCCCCGGCGAACTCCGTCATGACCCGGACGAGTTCCGCCGTCTCGGTGACCATGGAGATGAGGAAGTCCCGCATCCAAACCCGGAGTGCTGTCTGGACCTGGTCATTGCGACTTCGGCCGGTGTGGATCTTCTTCCCGGCTTCCCCCACCCGTCTTGTCAGGTACCCTTCGATGGCGGTATGGCAATCCTCGTCAGACCGACCGATCGAGAAGGAGTCATCCCTGATGATCTCCTGCAGCCCGGCCTTGAGAGCTTTAAGCTCCTCGGAGGTCAGGATCCCGATCGACTCCAGCATCGTCGCATGAGCGGCACTCGCGAAGCAGTCAGCCTCCACGAGCTGAACATCGAGGATATAGTCATTTCCCACGGTATATGTCTCGATCAGAGAATCGAGTGAGTAGTCCTTCTGCCAGAGTTTTCCCATCTGTCCACCATCCTAACTGAATATGGGGATGATTGTACCTGCTTTGCCTCCGGTTTGCAAGAATGGGGAACTCTACCCGCAGGGGTTTCTCCCTTCTTCTCACTGAGCCACTACCCCATCCTGAGGCTTCTATGCTATACTCCCCGCTATGACGAACTGTTATGTACTGCAGGTACTCACCGGTAAGGAAGAACGGTACCTCGCACATGTGAAGCGCACGAAGGACCTCCACTGCAAGCTGATCCTGCCGAGACGGGAGCTGACCATAAAGCGGCGGGGCAAGTTCATGAAGCTCGTGAAGCCGATCTTCCCGGGCTATATCTTCTGGGAGACCGACGACCCGGACCTCACGACACGGGAACTGCTTCGGAAGCAGCCCTTCTTCATGTGGTATCTCAAGGAGAAGGACGGGGTGCTCATCCCGCTCAAGGATGAGGACCGCACGATCATCTCATCCCTCACGGTGGATGGGGAGATCGCCCGGAAGTCACAGGTGGTCTTCGACCGGAACAAACGGGTCCGTGTCCTCAAGGGCCCCCTGAAGGGGAACGAGGGGGCGATCACCAAGGTCGATAAGCGCAAGCACCGGGTGACCGTCGAGATCAATCTCTACGACAAGCGATTCAAGATCGACCTCGAGTACGAAGAGGTGGAGAAGGTGAAATAACTATGCAGCAGGCAGTGACACTTGCATGGAACGGGCAGGTCATGCGGGGGATGGAGCACATTCCCGAAACGGGTAATACACCCTGTCCCGCAGTACTCATCAACCACGGGTTCACCGGACACAAGGGCGGGTCCCATCGGATCCATGTCCATATATCACGGGCACTGGAGTCGATCGGGACGGCAGCCGTACGGTACGACTTCATCGGTTCCGGGGAGAGCGACGGCGAGTTCGGGGAGATGACCCTCTCCTCCGAGATCGAGCAGGCCCATGCAGCCTATCAGACCCTGTGTGAAGACCCTCGGATCGATAACGAGCGGATCTTCGTCCTCGGCCACAGCATGGGCGGTGTCGTTGCCGCACGTCTCTGCGGGGACCTTGCAGCAGCAGGAAGTCTGCCGGCCCCGAGGGGACTCATCCTCATGGCTCCGGCAGGGAACATGCTCCCAGCCTTCGAGGAGGCCAAGGGGAACGCCCCCGACAGGGTCAGGGACGACGGGTCAGTGGACCATGCCGGGTTCCTCGTCTCAGCGGCATTCCACGAGGACCTCAAGGCAGTCATGCCAGGCCTCCCGGCGAGGGCGGCAGCCTATACCGGTCCGGTGCATATCATCCACGGGACGGTAGACGAGGCAGTGCCGCTTCAGACCGGAAGGGAATTCAGCGGGTATTACCGTGAACCAGCGTCCCTCCACGCGATAGAGGGTGCAGACCACAGCTTCGCCGACCTCGGCCACGAGGCAGAGCTGATCAGGGAGATCGTCAGGTTCGTTGGGGATCACAGCTGAGGCGGGCGGGCAGAAGCGATAACAAAACGCTCGAACAGTACGAATACCCTACAGAGTTTCATCAGCTATTGATGGTGATAGGAACTTGGCTTCGGCGCATGCCCATGGTAAGATAATCTTACGAGGGATAACATGGCAGTAATCGAAGTCACACGTGTCTCGACAAAAGGGCAGGTTGTCATTCCACATGCCATACGAGAACGCATGAATTTAGAACCCGGTACGAACATGATCATTATCCAGGAAGGGGATACTATTCTCCTGAAACCTATCAAGGTTCCAGAATTGGACCAGTTTGAGAACCTCATATCTCTAGGCGATCAAGTACGCGAAGAGCTGGGTTTGGACGAAGCAGATATAACCGAGGCAATCAAAGCGGTTCGGCGAACATGATTATGGGTCACGATCCCAAGTCGAGCAGACTGATTGACATTTACACTTCATCAGCAGGTACGGTATACTGCTCCTACATGATACCGAGGAGGAGATTATGCTGACACTGCTGAGAGAACGGAGAAGCATCCGGGAATACACTGACCAGGCTGTCTCAGAGGAGTTCGTTGACTCGCTCATCCAGGCAGGGCTCTATGCCGCATCTTCGCGTGGGTTCCGCCCCTGGGAGATCGTCGTGGTCGATGACCGTGCCGTGATCGGGGACCTGAGCAGGGCCAAGGCCCATGGGTCGGCCTTCCTCGCCGGTGCGCCCCTTGCCCTCGTCGTCCTCGGCATCCCGTCAGAGAGCGATGTCTGGGTGGAGGACACCGCGATCCTCTCCTCCAACCTATTGCTCGAGGCTGCCGACCTCGGTCTCGGTGCCTGCTGGATCCAGATCAGGAACCGTACCGCAGAAGACGGCAGCAGCTCCGAAGCCGTGATCAGGGAGCTGCTCGCGATACCTGAGGACCGGAGGGTCGAGTCGATCATCGCTGTCGGCTACCCTGCCGAAGAGAAGCCCGGGTACACGGCTAGTGACCTGCGGTACGATAAGGTCCACCGCGGGACGTACCAGGGGTAGCCTCCGTAACGATACTCACTACCCTCACACGTTTTTCATACACACCCTCTCTTGACTCTGTGCTATACTGAGACAGTACAGCCGCTGCCTGACAAGATCGGAATACCGTAATGAAAGGACTTGTGATATGGATGCATTCAAGATTCAAGGGTTCGATACGAAGAGCTCGTATGATGAGTTCCTCATGGTCCTGCTCCGGCAGGTCCTCCCTGATTTCAGGAACTATGTTGCCGAGAAGATCCGCCTGAAGAAGAAGATGACCTGGGGCTTCATCTTCGCCGGCCTGTTCTTTGCCGTCCAGGCGGCACTGGTCGTCCTGTGGCTCCTGGGGTTCACTGATCCCTACGCCGAGCAGTGGGGACTGATGGCCGTCTATCCCTACATCATCTTCGCCCCCTCCCTCCTCTGGTTGATCCTGCTCATCGGCGGGCTGCGTAACCGGGGCAGGATGCATCGGATGAAGTACACGGCACCGGTCTCACGGATCGGCAGGACGGTGGTCAACTTCACCCAGTACCCCTTTGCCGACGGCTCCCTCATCATCGACGAGGACGGGCTCTTCCCGCTCGAACACCTTACCTGCCCCTACCTCGATGACGCCGATGCCGTGCAGGAGCTCTGGGATGACTATAAGCGAAAGACCGCAAGCCTCCCGGCAGTGCTCGCCTCAACCAACAAGTTCGCTGTGGAGATACCGCAGGAACTTGATGTCGAGGAGTCCTACCTCTATGACTCGGAGACGACCCTCCACGACCTCTACGAAGAGATCGAGCAGGTCTTCAGCGACCGGGATTATGCCACCATCGACATGGGGATCATGCAGAACACCGATGATATTACGCGGTTCATCGCTTCGAGTGACTATGACCAGAAGCGCCCGGGTTTCGTCAACACTGACATCATCAAGGACAAGCTCGAGAAGATCCAGGGGATCAAGTGGGAGCAGATGATCGGGACCCTCGCAGAGGAGCTTCCCGGGATCGTCGAGGAGGAGCAGCAGGCCGAGAGCGAACAGCCTGCTGCAGCCTCTGCTGACGTATCAGCCGAGATCGTCGTTCCTGTGACAGAACCGGAAGAGGATTTCCCGGGCGAGGAGATCCAGGAAGAGGCCGGAGAGCCGGCTGCTGAAGGATCTGTCGCTTTTGATGCTTCCACAGGGGAGACCGAAACTGCTGAAGAAGCAGAATCGGGAGATTTGACGGTTGAGGAAGAAGCGGAAGCTGCCCAGGAGCCGGTTGAGAGTCCCGCGATCTCTACGATCTCCGAAGCGCCTGCCGAGCTCGTCAGGACCGCCTGGAGCGTGGACGAGTTCTCCGACAACGTCATCCGGAAGGTCCTGAGGGATATGGCGAAGATCAGCCTCTTGCGGAACCACAGCGTCAAGAACGTCGTGGCGACCATAGAGCCGAGGCTCTCGGACATCATGCACTACGGGGCATACAACTTCTACTGCCCCTATTGCCATGAGAAGGATATAGAGAAGCTGCTGCACCAGGACTTCAATGCCCTGAAAGAAGGGACCACCGACCCGGTCACCTGGAACGAGCATGCACGGGTCTACCTGAAGGACTGGAGGGACGACGTCTGGAAGTGCAACCTCTGTGAGCGGGAGACACGGCACCCGATCCCCGTCCATAAACTCCAGTCCTCGGTCTTCATGCCGGCCTATAACTACCTCCTGCAGGAGAACGAGAAGGAGCGTATCCGCATCTATTCCAGCCTGAACGTGAAGAAGATCGACTACCGGCAGGCATACGAGAAGGAGCGGGATGAGATCGAGCGGGAGAACCGGCGGGAGATAGACGGGCAGATCCTCCAGATCAAGACCCTCAGGGCACAGGTGGAGAGCATCGGCGACATGGTCGAGTCCATGGAGAAACTCATGATCAAGATCAACGCTGTCGCCGAGAACCGGCTCTCCTCGGTCAAGGAGTATGCCCACTCCGTCGAGCATGACATCATCTCCGAGAACAATGCCATCGTCCAGCAGGTACGCGATGATGTCGCCCAGCTGAGGAACCAGACCCATGCTACCCTGCAGAAACTCTCCTACCAGGAGAAGATCGAGGATCTCGAACGGGACCGGCTGCAGCAGGAGACCCTGAAGCAGCTCGAGGCCATCAAGGAGAGTGCCGAGAGGAGTGAGGAGCAGACTGAACGGCTCATCAAGACTGCCGCCATGATGGTTAAGCCAGAGCCGGATGGCGAGGAGATCCTCCCCGTCGCCGGAGCACTCGACCTGAAGGGGGACCGTCGGGCAGAGGTGCCCGACCATCCGTCACATGAGATCGACCGGGAGATCGAGCAGGATTTCAGGAACTTCAGGGACCTGCTCGGCGAGAAGAGCACCACTGTAGAAGGGAGGGCGTAGCGTATGTCATACAATGAGATCAGAGCAATAGACAGCCTGGCCAAAGAGGTCAGCATGAACGTCGCCCCCATCCGGGAGGATGTCGGCAAGAGCCTGAACGTGCTGCAGAAGGTCATCGGCTATTTCGGGAAGATCCATGAGACCATGGAGACCGGTATGGCGAAGCTCATGGAGAACAACGCGACGATGATGATCATCTCGAAGTGTTCGGAGCTCAACTCCTACAAGAACCTCCTCCATGAGCTTTCCGCCCAGCTCGAACGGAAGAAGCAGAACCTGGCAGAGGACTTGGAGAAGATCCGGGGCCGGTACGAGCTGATCAACCGGGAGCTCGAGCACAACACCGAGAGTTCTATCATGAAGCTCGACGGCCATGTGATCAACCTGAACAGGCACTACTTCAACAACAAGAGCGCGATCGCCTACCATTCACGGGCGATCCCCGTGACCAATACCTCCGAGAAGTACTACCTCGACTGCACGGCAGTGCGCTCCTCGGCGGTGGAGAGCCGCGGGTTCGATGCCTGCAGGGCCATCGCCTCCTTCACCGAGCAGCGCAATGCGTTCTTCGAGGAGGTCGGGCGGTTCCTCATCGAGGAGGAGGTCTCCTCCCCGGTACCGAGGCAGATACCTGTCTATCTGGTGGAACGGGGAGAATCCGTGCTCACCCAGTACATTCCCGGTGAGTTCATCCCCCATGACGGGGAGATCGACTATAGGGTAGAAAGCCTCCTCATCCCGCTCGAGGATCGGGTCCGGGAGAAGAAGCATGAACTGAAAGGACGGATCGGGTATACCCAGCTTACCGGGGAGGAGAAGGAGATCATGAAGAGGTCCATCACCAGGATGTTCGATACCGGGCAGCTGGAGGACACCAAGTGGGTCTCACTCCATGAGGAGCTCGATGCATTCATCGATGAGCTCACCGTCGAGAAGGGGGAGTAGCCGTATGAGTCAGCCGATACGTTCGAACTCAAAACACTCCTTCATCTTGGAGAATGACCACTACCCCGGGGATATCATCCCCGACACGAAGATCGAGATGTGGAAGACCATCACGCTCCGAGGCAAGACCTCCATCGGGGGCGGTATCATGGGCAGCAGCCTCGACATGAAGGGGGGACCCTGTACCCTCCACCAGAGCGCGTTCATCAAGGAGCATGCAGCCTTCACCCTCGACGAGCCGGGGGCCGTCTCCCTCGTCAAGGGATGCGTCCAGGCTGAGAAGACCTTCCTGGTCACCAGCCCGGTGAACGATGGTTCCGCACGGCTGGTCATCGAGGGCGATGTCTATTCCGACCAGGTGAAGATCGACCATGCCTTCATCTACGGCAACCTCTTCTGCAATACGGCAGTGGTCAGGGACTGCGTCGTGCTCGGGGGCATCTATGCCACGACGAAGGTCGAGCTGGAGCGGACGGTGGTAGGGACCATCGCCACGAGGACCGCAGAGCTCGGGGAGCGGGTGATCCTGCTCCACCCCAATGCCGTGACGGAGAATGCACCGGAGATCCGGGAAGACCTCCATTTCGTCTTCCTCAACCGGGATGGGAGTATCAGGGACGGGATATCCATGGGCCGTGAGGATGTGGTCAAGCGGATCGACCAGGAGAATCCTGAAGAACTGCAGCGCCAGTTCATCGAGCCGAGATACGTACTCGGCCTGGGGAACAGGCTGCTCAATATAGAGATGATCACCGAGCTCTTCCTGCAGAATGCAGCAATCCTCTCGGAGAAGTACCTGAAGAACAACAGCCTTCATGTCGACGAGGAGGAAGCCAAGCAGTTCGAGCAGGCGGTCTTCGGCTATACCCGCTCCGTTGAGATCAGTGAGAACCTGCTTACCTTCGACCTCGAGGACTATACCCTTCCCCCCGACTTCTTCGAGATGATCGGGAACGATGAGGAGATCCCCGTCGGGCTCACGAAGGCTGACCAGGCAGTCCTCGAGCTGGAGAATGTCCTCGGGGACATCCGGCAGCACGAACAGCAGGCTGCCGCACGGATCGGGGATTCCGCAGAGCAGACCGTCCAGTTCCAGGAGGAAGAGTCCCCTAGCTCAGGAGGGTCAGGACCAGCAGAATGATGAAGAGGACGGCAGTCAGCAGCTTGATGGCTGCCGTATGATTCCTGAAGGACTGCTCAAGACGTTTCGAGGAGACCCCTGCAATACATACCGCGAACAGCGATCCGAGCGGCAGGATGAAGCCGACATTGTAGAGGAGGAGCAGCCGGTACGCCGGCCCCTCCGGGTTGACAGAAGCCATGTAGAGCAGTGTCGGCAGGTAGATCTGTCCGGTACACCCCAGCTCGAACAATGAAACCAGTACCCCCATGATCACGGCACCGAGGGCAAGCGATCCGCTGCGCATACGTCCCCTGATGACGGAGTGTATTCGCCGCTTCTCCTTTAGGGAGAGCTGCAGCACCATCCCGGAAGCCCTCCCCGTCCGGGCCAGGTAGTAGTCATAGAGGGAGAGCACGGCTAGGATCGCCAGGAAGAATACCAGGGCCCCATCGAGCAGCCTGCCCAGGAACTGGTACCGGGAGACGAACAGCGTGAGGTGCGAGAGCCCGAGTCCTGCAAGATAGTAGCTGATGAACACGGAGAGGGTATACCAGCACCCGATCACGATAAGGTCACGCCGGTCCCGCCCGAGCATCGCCAGCATGGAGAAGAGGAAGATGAGGGTCGAGAAGACGCAGGGATTGATCCCATCGATGAGGCCTGAGAGGAAGATGGCCCCGATGCCGATCACGGGAACTGCAGGTTCATGAACCGTCCCGGTAAGGCTGGTAAGGGATCCCCCACTCCCAAGCAGGGCTTCAGCCTCCCTCCTTCCCCGCTCCGTCTCAGCCTCTCCCTGAAAGACCGCCTCCTCGATGATGAGGATGGGGAACTCCTCGGCTGATGATCCCAGGCGTTCGAGGTCGGCGGTCATGCGTTCATAACCTGCAGCGGTACGGACATCTATCCGCTCGATCGTTAGGCCGGCAGGTGAGTATTCCGATGCCATGGAGAGGAGGAAATCCATGCAGGAACTGCAGGACGGCATATAATAGTAGCGGGCAGTCCTCACTCCAAGGGCGGGTTCGATGCCCTCGTTCTCAGCAAAGGACCCCATGCAGGTGAAGAGCAGGAATAGGAAGATCAGGGTGCGTTTCATACGTAGATACCTCGTTCAGCTTGGGTGCAGTCCTGCCATGATACAACGGATCGTCCGTTGCTGCCATACGATTTTCCCTTCTCCCTTGGAGGAATGGGGAATTCATCCAGCTCATCATGAGAATCTGCTGAACAGGGACCTACTCCCCTTCATCCGGAATAGTGAAGTTCGTCGAATCAAACCGATCGGAACCAAGCCAAAGGTCTATCTTGATCCCGCTATCCGTTCTTGAGACATCACCATGCTTGACCTGCAGCCCGACCAAGTCGAGCCGAGCCGAACCAAAGAGGTCATGGCCGGTCATAGACCCGTAATACCCAGAAAGCTCGGGACGCTTCCTCCCAGCCAGGGCATGGGAGATAGCCTCGATCTCTTTATCGCTGTGGGCATTGTCATCGATCACGCAGAGGTGGAGACCGTCCGCCTCCTGGTGGAGAGAGATGACCATCCGTCTCGGGTTGCCCTCAAGGATGAAATTTGACACTTCCCCGATCAGCTGCAGCAGGAATTCCTTTCGTTTCATAAGCTTGTACTCCTTATCTAGTTGAATGAGTCGTCGAACTCATCCGGCTGTGATGACCGGTACCATTCGATCACTGAGACCAGCAGGGCTGCGGTCAGTCCCCCGGCAAACCCATTATTGTAGAGATCGATGCCCCCATGCCAGCTTCCCGTCCGTTCTACCATGACCAGGTGGATGAACCCGGCAACGATCCCCGTGAATGCCCCGAACTCACCTGCCAGGGGAGCCAATGTAGTGGCAAAGAGTACTGCCAGCAGCGGTCCAGGGGCTGTCAGGGATTTCCCGAAGACGAGACAACTCAGGATCACCCCGATCATAACAGGGATGCAGTTGCGAACATGCTTCCCGAACACCCCGAACCCTATGACCGTCAGGATCCCGCCAAGCACGGGCCCGTTCAGGTCACCACCGATGAGGATGATGTAGAGCCAGGTGATGATGCCGAGGACTCCTGCATTGATGAGGGCCCCGCCAGAGGAGACCATATCCATGAAGTCTGACGGCAGCCTCCCGGGAAGTCTCTGAATCTCCATCATGTCAGCAAAGGCTTTCTTCCTGCCGAGATACGCCCCGAATACCAGCAGGTAGAGGGAGAGCACGGGGATGAACAGCGTGAGCAGAGTATCGGGGGTATCGAGCCAGATGACCTTGACTGTGATATCCCCGTTGCCTGCAGCGATGAGGGAGGCGGCAAACAGCCCGACGAATCCGCAGGTCAGGCCCATGTTGTAGAGATTGTACCCCTGATGGAGATGGAGCATCGCCATGGCGACAGGCGGCAGGAAGATACCGGCTACGATACCCCCAAGTGTGCCAACGATGACGGATACGGGACCTGCCAGGCCCAGCTCGAAGACGATGAAACTGAAGACCGGGCCCAAAGCTGTACCGAAGAGGGCAATGAGGATGTATTCCCTGAAGGTCTTCTTCGCGATCTTCGCCGAGATAGCCACCCCGATGATGATCGGTATGACGTTGATCGGCGTCTTCCCGAACAGCCCGAACCCGAAGAGCGTGAAGAAGGCGGCAACTGTCGGCCCTGAGATCGATACCCCGCTGAAGGCGATAAGCATCAGGGCCAGCCCAGCGACGATCGAGGCATTGACCAGGGCAGCCCCCGGCCCCCCGACTACTGCGAAATCATTGATCAGCCGTGCCGGGTGAAGCTGGATCTCGAGCAGGCCCTGCAGGGTCGATACCAGCCCCTGGTAGGCTGTTCCGACCACGACTGCCAGTACCAGGATCCCCAGCAGCATGATATAGAGAATGCGTTCAGTATCTCTCAATTTCCTCCCCCTGTAGCATGCATCATAACCCGATATAAGAGAAAAATATAGCTGTTTTTACCATAGTCGACCGAGGACCCTGAGTCTTGCCCGTTACCGGTCCTCGCACCGATACTCAGGAACTCGCAACACCGGAGAGGTCAGTACACCAGCATGAAGGAGCTGCAGTGATCGAGATCCGCCCCTCATCGTTTTAACACAATCCTCATGATCCTCACATCATAATTCAGGTATCTTGTATGTATAAGCGTGATACAGGGAATCCCCCTGCAGGAGGAAGACTATGGAATCAGTGAAGAACCGGGTCCTGTTCATCTGCGTGCATAACAGCGCACGATCGCAGATGGCGCAGGAGTACCTGAACAGGATGGCGGGAACCACCTTCACGGCTGACAGTGCAGGACTCGAGCCCGGCAGCCTGAACCCCTATGTGGTGCGGGCACTGCAGGAAGAGGGGATCGATATATCCGGGAAGAAGACCAATGGGGTCCTCGACTTCTACAACGAGGGACGGCGGTATGGGTACGTGATCTCGGTCTGCAGCAAGGAGGCTGAGGAGCGCTGTCCGATCTTCCCCGGGGTGAGCTACCGGGAGAACTGGCCCTTCGAGGACCCATCAGCCCTGACCGGGAGTGATGAGGAGATCATGGAACGGGTCAGGCGGATCAGGGACCAGATCAAGGAACAGGTAGCCCAGTTCATCGCTGACCATACAGAGGCTTAAGGCATGCGGCCGAAGAGCACCACATAGTTCTTCCCGTATGCCTTGGCGCATTTGGGACAGGTGGTATAGAAGGCAAGGATCCTGTCAGGCTTCTTCCCCTTCCCTTCCATCAGCCTGAGCAGCTCAGCATGCCAGGTACCCATCCGAC
The DNA here is from genome assembly GCA_963677595.1 of Spirochaetia bacterium. Classification (GTDB taxonomy): domain Bacteria; phylum Spirochaetota; class Spirochaetia; order CAKZLE01; family CAKZLE01; genus CAKZLE01. The sequence goes on along the minus strand of OY782041.1, from coordinate 2,547,269 downwards.
TGAACGGTCCCTCGAATACCTTCGCATACCAACTGCCGTGCAGCTGTTCCCTCTCGTAGCCGGGGACATCCCCGGTCACCAGGAGATGGTGCTCCGCACGGCTTCTTGTGAGGTCCTCGGAGAGCATGAGGTACCGGTCCGGGTCCGCAGCCCCCGCTTCCCCGATAGCCTTCTGCGTGCGGCTCATGACCTTTCCCATGTTCAGGGGGATATAGAAGAGACTACGCGTCCTGGCAGTGATGAAGCTGAGTCCCTCGAAGCTGAACTCCCTCCCATCCCAGGGATCAGGGTCGAAGACGGGACAACAGCCGGTCGGGTTGTTGGACAGATCGATCAGGGGAAGGTTCGTTTCCATGCACAGCCTCCTTGCCTAAGATTATTCTACCCCATCATCCTGGAAAAAACAGTACCGGCGGTGAAAGAATTCGTGAGGCGATTACCTTAAGCCGCCGGTGACCCGGAGCCGCATCCTCAGCTGGCCCTCCTTCCTATACCGGGTCTTGAGGTTCATATACTCTTCCGTGACCGTCCTGAGCCTGATGCCTGATGATTCGAGCCACCGGGCAGCCTCCTCCCTAAGCGATGACCTGAGCAGTTCATCTGTCCCTGATGCTGGGGCAGTCCCATAGAAATCCATACGGAAGGGGGCACACTGCGCCCCGGTGATCAGGGCAGAGGTACGGGAGTCAAGGGCGAATCGCTGCGCTTCAAGTTCGAGGTCATCGAGGATCCCCCCGGTGATATCGATGATCGGGAGGGGGCCTGGCTCGGTGTTCACTGCCCCAATAGCATCGATGACCCGCTGCCTGTACCGGGTCCTGCCGAACTCGACGGCCCCGGTGAGCGGTCCTGAGACCTGGAGCCCGAAGAACTGTTTGGTCCTCCCCATCGCGACGGGATGGTGATCCTTGATGCGGTCGATCACGATATGGTCCTCCCGAGATGAGGCCGCCACGGCATCAGGCAGCCCGAAGAGGCGGGAGGCCCCGATCAGCACTGCCGCATGGTCAGCCTGCCAGCACCTCAGAGGATCCCGCAGTGCTGTGGCAAGGTCCATGCAGTACCCTTCGCCTGAGAGCAGGAATACCGGGGAGTCGATCCCCAGGTTCCGGCAGGCGGACTCCACCTGCCGGGTTTCCCGGCTGAGGGAATCTTTCAGGCAGACCCCGGCCAGAAGGCGGTTCTCCAGGAGAAGGAATGATTCATACTCCGGCGCCTCAAGGGTATGGAAGGAGAAGCTATCCGGTGCGGCTCGGCTGAGGAGGTCCCTGATCATCTGCCGTTCATGGGTATGTTCGATCTGGAAGGTGCTCAGGATCACGATATCGGAGATGCCGGCAGCAAGGAACTTCCCAGCCGCCCCTGCGGCATCTGCCTGGCTCAGGATCGCCCCCGGCCTGATATTCTCCACCAGCAGCTCCCCACCGGCTTCGGAGACCAGCTTCATCATGTACTCCGGCGTATACTGGTCAGGCGCGATCCGTATATACCCGATACGTTTGGGATCTTCGGCGAGCACTTCAGGAAACCGGGCGGCGATATCGGTGACCAGCACGATCTTGCCGATCCGGTCGAACAGGTCCGCCGCGGTCAGGAGGAAGGAGGTGACCTCCTCATACAGGCTCCTCTCCGGGGTTACATCCACGCTACGCCTGGCGATCCAGTCGAACTGGCAGCACAGGCCGAAGTGAAAGCCATTATGCCCTGCATATACGATCAAATCCAGAAGTCTGTCCATACCGCCGCCTATGAGAAGTACCAGGATGAGTAGATGGTCTCAAGGGGAACATACTCCTTGTTATACCCGAAACAGGCAGGGCCGAGTACGTTCAGCATCGACTTCGTCTTCAGACGGACCGGTGCAGGTATCCCGATCACTGCTATTCGCATATCCTCGTGTATCGCCGTGATCGAGAACGGCTTCAAGGTCCGCAGATCGACCAGGGTGATCAGGTCGGGCACCATGGCAGCTACCGCATTGTCCCGGAATGCGATGAGGGCCTCATTCTGGGAGAGGACGGAGAACTCACTGTTCTGGTAGGTCCCGTACCCCTTCACCCTGACATTCAGCCAGCTCCTCCCCCCGTCGGAAGCTGTAGCGAGCGTCGAGACGGTCCCGGTGAAGAGTTCCACAGCACAACCGTAGATGCTGTTCTTCGTGACCTCCTGCAGCCGTGAGAACAGTTCGGCATAGGAGGAGACCCCCATGAAGCAGCTCCCGACCGTATAGTTGAAGGAGAGGGTACCGGGGATCATGATCGACCGGATCCTGGCAGTATCGAGGGGGAAGCCGGCAAAATAGGCGATCCCCGTATCATGGCTCACGATCTCACGTGCCTGGACCTCGAAGAGCAGGTTCTCCATATCCTCGAAGAAATAATAGGCACCTTTCGGTGTCAGGATGCTCATCGGGGCGATCTTCTCACCCGCTGCCTCGGCCGTGGTCATCTGGAACTCGGGGAAGGCTCGCCCCATACAGTCCCCATCGATGATCGGGATCCCCATGAGGGAGGAGACGAGGAGGGGGTAGAGCACGTTGAGGCTGGAAGCCTCGATCGTGAAGAGGGCCTGGATATCGATCTGCAGCTGGCTGCAGAACCGTTCAACCACCTGCCTCCCCTCATCACCGGTCTGGAGGCTTGCTTCCAGCATGCTTCCCATGATGCCTGTCGTGAGGGAGGTAGCCGAGGGCTCGAGTTCATCCAATCCGATGCACCGGACCGGGCCGTTGCGCTCGACCATCTTCTCCACGATGATCGGGAGGTGATCAGAGTACTCGCCGCCCCCGCAGGCAGTCATGAGCGATCCGTAGTAGAGCGGTTTTATCATCTCCTTCGTGAACAGTATCATGATCCGCCTCCCTGCAGTCTTCGGTAGAGTGTGGCAGTGCTGATCCCTAGGTGGTTCGCGGCACGCTGCTTCCCCTCGGTGGAGTCACCGAAATAATCGATGAGCTTCAGGATCTCGTATCGTGCAGCTTTCCGCTTCCCCGCGGTCGAAGACAGCAGGTCCTCATCCCGGATGCTCTGCTTCCTCACGATGATGCCGGGCGGCAGGTCCTCCACCCCGATCTCATCTGAGGAGGTCATGGTCATGCAGTACTGGACCACGTTCTCAAGCTCCCTGATGTTTCCCGGCCAGGCATAGGAGTTGAGCAGTTCCAGGGCCTCATAGGAGAAGAAGCAGAACCCGCGGTTCGACTGCAGGGCATACTTCTTCAGGTAATGGCTGAGCATGATCCCGATATCCTGCGGATGCTCCCGCAATGCCGGTATATTGATCGGTATGACGTTCAGCCGGTAGTAGAGGTCCGGGCGGAAGGTCCCCTGCTCCATGAGTTCTGAGAGATCCCTGTGGGTTGCGCTGATGAACCTGACATCGACCCTGATCGGGTCGGTCCCCCCCACCCGTTCGAACTCACGCTCCTGCAGTACCCTCAGGAGTTTTGCCTGGAGATGCGGTGGCATGTCCCCGATCTCATCGAGGAAGATCGTCCCTGTCTCCGCAGCCTCGATCTTCCCGATCTTCCCCCCTTTCACGGCACCGGTGAAGGATCCCTCCTCATAGCCGAAGAGCTCACTCTCGAGCAGGTTCTCCGGGATCGCGGCACAGTTGATCGCGACGAAGGGCCGGTCCCTCCGCTGGGAGAGCCCATGGATAGCCCTGGCGAACTGTTCCTTACCCGTCCCGCTCTCCCCCCTGAGCAGGATGGTCGAGTCAGTGAGGGCTGCCTTCCTGGCGATCCTCATAGTCTTGGGAAGCTGTCCACCCTTCCCGAGGATGTGGAGGAAGCCGTCAGCCCCCTTCCGGGGTGCCTTCTGGGATTCAGGGACCCGGACCTGCAGGACTGCGGTGATCATCCTTCCGAGGTAGACTTTCCCCTGATAGAGGTTCCTCACCTGCAGCTGCAGCGGGGCGGTACCCCCGAGGAGGATGGTGTGCTCGATCCGGGTATCAACGAGCCTGTCCTCCGTCTGCTGCAGGTAGTCCTCGAACCGGCTGACGATCCTGCGGTCCCTGGCAGCGCTGTTCTGGTAGATCACCTGGTGCTTCTCATCCATGAGCACGATGGACTCCCCTGAACGTCCCCCGAGAACCATCGAGAACTGGCGAAACAGGTCAGTACGGTACAGCTGTCCCTGCTCGGCATGTTTCTGGCCGATCATCCGTGAGCAGAGCAGGATATGGGCGAGCTCGTTCGGCGAGAAGTGCCGTTCCCCGGGGAATCTCCACCTCAGGAGGATCTCAGCCGGGAGGCGCCTCGAATCTATGGAGATGGTCGTCTCCTTCCCGTCGTAGCGGGGAATGAGGTCCTGCGTCTCGGCAGAGGCGAGCGGTGTGGTAAGCAGTGAGATAGAACAGCTGAAATAATCCTCGAGGGCTGCTATGGTATAATCCATAGGGTATTCTATCGTGATTCTCACTATTTCTCAATATTTTCTCAAATATTTTCACCACACGCATTAAACCTGCTCTTTCCAGTGTGGTTTCTCACTTTTTGCCGTGCATGCATGAGACGAACACAGTTGGCATCCCGATTGCATAGAGAGGAGCAATACACATAAGGAGCTACACATGGTAGAAGAAAAGAAATCAGGGTTCGTTGAGCAGGTCGCCCTTGAACAGGTCCCAGCCAATCAGAGACGATCATGGCTGAGTATTGCGCTGATCTGGGCCGGGGCCGTCATATCGGTCCCCTCACTGATGGTAGGAGGGGCGATCGTTTCGGGAATGCCGCTCGGGCAGGGAATCGCTGCAGGTATCGTGGGATACCTCATCGTCGTGATCTTCATGACCTTCCAGGGCATGCAGGGATCTGACCTGGGCAGACCGACGGTGATCAACGCATCCTCCGCATTCGGTATCAAAGGATCAGGCTTCATCATCTCACTCGTCCTCGGGGTCTCAGTCATGGGCTGGTTCGGGGTGCAGACAGCCGTGACAGGAGCCTCCTTCTCAGGGTTCATGGGCCAGCTTGGTGTCGCATTCCCCGTATGGCTCTCTTCCCTGATCTGGGGGATCATCATGCTGACAACCGCCATACTCGGGTATAAGGCACTCTCCTACCTCAATTACATCGCCGTACCCGCCCTCATCCTGCTCGCCGTTTACGGCACGACCATGGCACTCAAGAATTACGGCATGGAAGGGCTCGCTGCCCATTCATCGACCGGCGGGATGTCATTCTTCCAGGGAGTCGCCATCTCGGTTGGCGGGTTCGCTGTAGGCGGCGTCATTGCCGGCGACTACTCCCGGTATGCGAAGGACCGGTCCGGATCCATCCTCTCGTCTGTCGTCGGGGTACTTCCCATCGGGACAGCCCTCCTCGTCGCAGGGGCACTCATGTCCGTAGTAGCGGGCACCTATGATATCACGCAGGTCGTGAGCACACTGGGCTTCCCGGTACTCGGGTTCATCATCCTCATCCTGGCGACCTGGACGACCAATGCGGTCAACGCATACTCCGGCGGGCTGGCGATCACGAACATGCTGAACCTCAAGGGTAACAAGCGGGCGTTGGCTACCGCAGTTGCCGGCGGCATCGGGACCATCCTCGCCATCTCGGGCATCATCAACTACTTCATCTCCTTCCTTACGGTTCTGACTGCAGGGATCACGCCGATCGCGGGAGTCATGATCGCCGACTACTGGATCATGAACCGGGGCCGGGCAGAGAACTGGAAGCCGGTTCCCGGCGTCAACTGGGCAGGGATCATCTCCTGGCTTGCAGGCTCCCTCGTCGGGCTCTTCGTCAGCTGGGGATCACAGGCTGTCAACGCTATCGTCATCGCGGGAGTGCTCTACCTCGTCCTCAGCAAGGTCCTGGTCACGAAGGCAGCTCCCGCTGCAGAAGCAGAAGCATAAGAGATCATTCCATACGAATGCAGGACTGACTCATCTGCAGGCAGTCCTGCACGTGTGTTTTTGGAGGCAACATATATGAGATTGTTAGACGAACAGGCTATAGAGCATATAGCGCTTGGAGCGTCTTTACTTGGCACAGGAGGCGGGGGAGACCCCCATATCGGGCGGCTGATGGCCCTGAATGCCATCAGGAAGTACGGCCCGGTCCAACTCCTCTCACCTGAGGAACTCCCTGATGATGCACTGGTCGTCCCGTCAGCCATGATGGGCGCACCGATCGTCATCATCGAGAAGATCCCCAACGGGGAGGAGTTCATCACCGCGTTCAAGGGACTCGAGGAGGTGCTCGGGAAGAAGGTCTATGCGACCATCCCCATCGAGGCCGGCGGGGTCAATTCCATGATACCGATCGCCGTTGCGGCACAGCTCGGGATCCCCCTCGTCGATGCGGACGGGATGGGACGGGCCTTCCCGGAGCTGCAGATGGTTACCTACCACCTTGACGGTATCCCGGCAAGCCCGATGGTGATCGTCGATGAGAAGGGGAACAGCGTGATCCTCCAGACGATCTCCAACAACTGGGCTGAGGAGATCGCACGGGTCTGCACGGTCACCATGGGAGCGTCAGTCATGATCAGTATCTACTCGATGCTGGGGTCCCAGGTCAAGGATTCAGGGATCGCAGGCATCATGAGTTTCTCCGAGCAGATCGGCCGGGTCATCGCCGATGCACGGAAGGACAATGCGAACCCCATCGGGGAGCTGCTGGAGATCACCCGGGGGTATGAACTATTCAAGGGAAAGATCACCGATGTCAGCAGGGACATCAAGGGGGGCTTCAACCGGGGACTCTGCAGACTCAGCGGGATCGATGAGTATACCGGAGGGTCGATGGAGGTCAGCTTCCAGAACGAGAACCTGGTCGCCCATCGGGACGGAAAGGTCGTCGCATCAGTACCTGACCTCATCTGCATCCTGGATGTGGATACGGCTATCCCCGTGACGACCGAGACCCTCAAGTTCGGCAGGAGAGTCGCGGTCATCGGGATCCCCTGTGACCAGAAATGGAGGACCCCGAAGGGGATCGAGACGGTCGGCCCGCGATACTTCGGGTACGACCTCGATTACACACCGATAGAGCAGCTCGCCGCGAAGCAGGAGGCCCAATGATGGAATACAGAATCGGTATAGATGTCGGCGGGACGAACACCGACGCGGTGATCGTTGACGATAACCGGAATATCATAGCCTCGGTCAAGCGGCCGACCACTACGGATGTGTTCGACGGGATCCTTGATGCCCTTCATTCGGTCCTGGGCCAAATCGATATAGACCGGGGGAATATTGCCTATGCCATGCTCGGCACCACCCATTCCACCAACGCGATCGTCACCAGGAGCCGGCTGCTCAAGACCGGGGTCATCAGGATCGGGAAACCGGCCGGTATGGCTATAGAACCGATGATAGACTGGCCTAAAGACCTCATAGCTGCGGTCAGCAGCCAGGTCTACCACGTAACCGGCGGGCACGAGTTCAACGGGAAGGAGATCTTCCCGCTTGATGAGCAGGAACTAAGGAGCTCGCTGGAGTCCATGAAGGGATCGGTGGAAGCGCTGTCGATCACCTCGATCTTCTCTCCGGTATCCTACGACCACGAGGACCGTGCCGCCGAGATGGCACGGGAGATCCTCGGGGAGGATATCCCGGTGACCAAGTCGCATGAGATCGCCTCCATCGGCCTGCTGGAACGAGAGAATGCCGCCATCCTCAATGCCGCACTCAACAAGGTCGCGAGGTCTACCGCACTCGGGTTCAGGAAGGCCCTGCAGGATGAGGGAGTGACTGCCGCGAAGGTCTACCTCTGCCAGAATGACGGGACGCTGATGAGTATCGACTATTCGATCGAATACCCGATCCTTACCATTGCCTGCGGGCCTACGAACAGTATCCGCGGGGCATCGTTCCTCAGCGGCTATGAGGATGCCATGGTGCTTGATGTCGGGGGGACCACCAGCGATGTCGGCGTCATCAGGCAGGGCTTCCCGCGGGAGTCCTCCCTGGCTGTCGAGATCGGCGGGGCACGGACGAATTTCAGGATGCCGGACCTCAACTCCCTCGGGCTCGGGGGCGGGACGATCATCAGGGAGACAGAAGATGGCATCACCGTCGGCCCTGACAGCGTCGGCTATCGGATCACCGAAGAGGCCATGGTCTTCGGCGGGTCCACCATGACAGCTACCGACATCGCGGTACGCCTCGGCATGGCGGAACTCGGGGACCCGTCCAGGGTGGAGGGTATACCGCTCGATACCGCGAAGGCAGCGCATGAGGCTATGATGCAGCTGGTGCAGAACGGGATCGACTCGATGAAGCTCACGAAGGACCCGGTACCCCTCGTACTGGTAGGGGGAGGCTCCCTGCTGATCAGTGATGAGATCTCCGGGACCGAACAGATCATCCGCCCGGAGAACTTCGGGGTCGCGAACGCCCTCGGTGCGGCTATCGCCCAGGTCAGCGGCCAGATCGAACGGGTCTACTCCCTTGATACCATGTCCCGTGATGATGCGGTCGCTGATGCTAAGAGGATCGCTACCGAAGAGGCCGCCAAGGCCGGCGCAGCCCCTGATACCATCAGGATCGTGGAGGTAGAGGATATTCCCCTTGCCTACCTGCCCGGCAACGCGACCAGGATCAGGGTGAAGGCGGTCGGCGACCTGAAGCAGTAACCGCATCCCTGATAGCTGCAGTATGGGCTTCCCGGCTATAGTCCCGGGAAGCCCGTTCTATATCCTTATGTACAGGTATATGTTGAAGTGTATTATCCTTATCTGTAAGGATAATTTGGTGGCATATTATCCTTCTGGATAAGGATAGGATAAAGCAGACAATCAGGCGAGGATATGAAGTCCTGCTCGAAGGAAACTCCAGCGTGAGATAGGCGGACTGTCAGGGGCTCATCCGTTACCCCGCAGGCCAGGAGGCTGATCACCCGGGACGCTGGGGTACCGGCAGGCATCAGCATCCCTGAATCCATCATCCATGAACCCTACATGGAGTTCATCGAGCGGTTATAGGACGTGATCAGCCCTTGAGCATGGTTCTACGAGTTTTCTGTTTGTGGGAATGTCAATTCACAGGGTCTTAGAAACCAGCCAGTTCTATGCCGTGATCCTCAGCGAAACTATTTATATGGTCGAAAGCGATCTGCCTTGCCTTCTGCACATCATGTGACTCGATAGCTTTCACGATCTCCATATGGAGGTTGAGTTCCTTGTCTGAAAGGACCGGGTCATCGAACACATGGAGGATGAATCGGCTGAACTCATTGAGTAGCTTCTTCTCGACATCAGCCAGGAAGGGATTCCCCGCCACTTCGCCGATCCTCTGGTGAAGCTGCAGCCCGATGAGCATCGCCTCCTCGGAAGGAAGAGCCTCTTCGATATCAGCGACGATCTTATAGAGACTTGCTATCTCTTCATCTGTTGCACGTTTTGCCGCCAGGCCGGTAAGGATCGGTTCGATATAGATCCTGGCTTCATAGAGCGAATGTACGAGTTCATCACGATCCTCTCCCGAGACCCCATCTACTCCGTACTCCGGTTCCCGTTCCTTCACATAGAACCCGGAACCTACCCTTGATTCTATATACCCGGTCATGATCAAACCGGACAGAGCCTCACGCAGCGTGGAACGGCTGACATTCAGCAGGCGTTCAAGTTCACGCTGTGAGGGGAGTTTATCTCCGGGAAGCAGGGTATTATTCTCAATCAGTTCCAGGATCTTCTCCACGACCAGGTCTGTGACCTTCGGTCTGTTTATGGGAGATAGGAGACTGCTGTTATATTCGCCTTTATGGATATCATTCATATACTATACCTTCACTGCTGCATCTACACACTTCTTAACCAGCAATTATACAGATATCATACCACAGAATGCAACCAATACAGAACGTAATATGCTATTTATATATGTTTTGATACGATATCCTGTGTTATATGGTGTACATTCCAAAACTGTGTGCATCCCCCACTCTTTTACAGGATGCACACAATTGCTATTAGCAAGTATTGTTGACGTTCCCCTTATTTCAGGTAGTCGTAGACGACCTCACCGCCGTCGAAGGTGTACCCGTTACGGAACCGGTAGGATCCGATGATCTCCTTCGGCTTGAGCGGCATATGCTCCTCCAGCTCCGAGGGGAGGAACTCAAGCGATCCGCTCCCGGCCCAGACATCCGGGCCCCAGTTCCAGTCCTTCGCTCCCAGCTTCACGATCTCCAGTACCGACGGCTGTGCGCCCGGCACCAGGCTCGGGAACTGCCGCAGGTGGAAGATCGGCAGCCCCATCGGCTTCGGCAGCTCTGCCCGGTCGATCTTCCGCTCCAGCGTAGCCGTACCCTTGATCAGCCGCTCCCCGTGCGAGGAGACGATCCCGGAGAGGATCGATCCCTCTCCCTCTTCGCTCATCCCCGGGTTCAGCCCGTTATAGCTCGTGATACTGATCGATCCCAACTTCTTCGGGAAGCCCATGAACCAGCCCCGTGCCATCGTGAAGTCATTGTCCACCCAGATCGACAGACACATCTGTGCCGGCTGTCCCTTGTATGAACACCCTACCCAGATCGCCGCCTCGGTGTACTGCGTCCGCTCCGGGTTCACGTATGCCATGTCCTTCGCGTCATCCCATACTGACCACCACTTGCTGAATGCCACGTAGGCCGTGTCCGGGTTCGGGCCCGGCTCCAGCGGCTCCGGTATCCACTTCGCGATCGCATCCGCATCCGTCTTGTATGCGATGTTCAGGTACTCCGTCCCGTAGTGCCAGGGCATGTCCCCCAGCAGCGATGCCTTCCCTTCCGGGCTCAACGGGTAACAGTACCCCTTCAGATCCGTTATCTTTGCCATTGCTTGTTCTCCTGTATTGTACGTTGTCGTTTATCTCTGCTTATAGGTCGCACCAAAGGGTCTCCCCTTCACGTGCGTTCCCTTCACTGCCGTTCCCATATACTCCCCGCCGTCGACGATCTGCTCGCCTCGCAGGAAGACCTTCTCGACCCGTCCGATCTGCTCCATCCCCTCATACGGCGTGTAGTCCACGCCCTGCAGGCTTCGCTCGTTCGTGATCACGCCCTTCCATGTCGGGTCGAACACCACCAGGTCCGCATCATAGCCGATGGCTATATGCCCCTTGCAGTAATCGATCCCCGTGTTCCTCGCCGGTTCCGTCGCGAACAGTTCCACCAGCTTCTGCTTCGTGATCCGTCCCGTCTCCACCCCGTAGGTCCACAGGATCGCCAGCCGGTGTTCCATCCCCGGTGCCCCGTTCGGGATGTTCACGAAGGAATCTTTCCCCATGTGCTTCTGTTCTGCCCAGTCGAACCCGCAGTGGTCCGAGCTCACCGCGTTCAGCCAGCCCATATCGATCGCTTCCCACAGCGACTCATGGTGGTCTGCGCTTCGCAGTGCCGGTGAGCAGACATATTTCGCCCCCTCGAAGTCCGGCAGTGCCAGCTTGCTGTCATCGAGCACCAGGTAGTGCGAGCAGGTCTCTCCCCGCACCGGCAGTCCTGAGGTGTAGGCTTTCTTCACCTCGTTCACCGCCTCAGTACACGATACATGCACGATGTAGATCGGCGCATCGGCCAGCTGCGACAGGTAGATCGCCCTCCTCGTCGCCTCTGCCTCCACCAGCGGCGGCCGCGATAACACATGTGAGTAGGGTTCGGTCTTTCCCGCTGCCACGAGTTCTTTCTGGAACACATCGATCGCCTCGGCGTTCTCCGCATGCACCATGATCGTCACACCGGCTTTCTTCCCTGCCTTCAGCGCCTTCAGGATCGCATCGTCATCCGCATGGAAGAACATCCCCTTGTACGCCATGAACAGCTTCACCGTCGTATACCCTGCCGCTACCAGCGACTCCATCTCCTCGAAGACCTCTTCCCGCGGGTCCGTGATGATACCATGCAGGTTGTAGTCCACCAGCGCGATCCCGTCAACCTGCTCCTTCCGGTACTCCTCGATCGACTCGAGCAGTCCCTTGCCGCGGATCTGGTTCACGAACTCGATCACCGTCGTCGTCCCCCCGAGCGCTGCCGCGTTCGAGGTCTCGAAGCCCCGCACCTTCGTCCCGTTGAACTCGAACGAGAAATGCACGTGCTGGTCCACGCCCCCGGGCAGGATGTAGCAGCCGGCTGCATCCACGACCTCGGAGCCTTCTGCCTCCAGCTGCTTCCCGATCTTCACGATCTTCCCGTCCTCGATCAGCAGGTCTGCACGGTACTCTTCCTTCGCCGTGATGATTGTCCCGTTCGTTATCAGCTTCTTCATAGTCCACCTCTCACATCGTTTGTGTAATATGATCTAGATCTCTATCCCGGCTAGTCCGCAGATGCCTTCCAGCAGGAGATCTGCCCCATACGTTATATCTTCGATCCTCGTATCCTCTTCAGGGACATGGCTCTTTCCCCTGATACTCGGGACGAAGATCATACCTACATCGGTGAGAGAGCCCAGCATTGCTGCATCATGGACGGCACCACTGTTCATGCACCGGTATGAGACACCCCGGGTTTCTGCCTTCTCCTTGAGGACGGAGATCACCGTGTCAGACAAGGTCACGACATCCGATTCCGCGAGGATCCCCTGCGAGACCTTCACCCCATACTGTTCTTCAGCCCTGGCAGTGGTCGTATCGATTGCCCTGCAGACCCGCTCGATACCGCTCTCCACAATATCCCGGACATCGACGGTGAACCTCACCTCTTCAGCAATGCAGTTCGAGATCCCGGGGGATGCATGGATCTTTCCTACGGTCGCAACCGTGGTAGCATCAGTATCCTTACTCATTGCCTGGTCTATCTCACTAATGATCATGGCAGCGGCAACCATAGGGTCACGCCTGAGATACATAGGGGTAGCCCCGGCATGGTTGGCCTCGCCTTTCACGATGATCTCCAAACACCGGCTGCCGTTGATTCCCTTCACTATACCTATCGAACGATTCTCGGCATCAAGAACTCCTCCCTGCTCGACGTGCAGCTCGATGAATGCCTTGATCGGGGCTCTCCCGTCCTGTTCCGCAGGAAGGTTGTCAGGGTGGAACCCTGCATCCTTCAGCATGGTGTACATGGCCATCCCATCTCGGTTCCGGATCTTCTTCAGGTCTTCCAGGGTATACTTCCCAGCAAATGCCTTACTGCCTGCCATGGTGGAATCAAAGTTCGACCCCTCTTCCTCTGAGAAGATCATGATCTCCACGGGGTGTTTCCCCGATAAGCTCTTGTCCTTCAAGACCGACAGCACCTCAAGGGCACAGATGACTCCAACCGCACCGTCATACTTGCCGCCGTGAAACACGGTATCGATATGGGAGCCGGTGATGACTGGGGGAGCCTGAGGGTCTGTCCCCTCCATTCTTCCCCTGATATTGCCTACAGCATCTATGGATACCGAGAGTCCGATCGCTTCCATCTGTTCAATGAGATAGATCCTTGCTTCACGGTCCTCTCTGCTGTAAGAGAACCGGGTTATACCGCATCCAGGAGTCGCATTGAACCCGGACAGCTCATCCAGTCGTCTTTTGATCCTCTCGCTATCGCAATCCATACCCAAGCCCTTTCTTCCTTTCTACCCCAGGATATCCTTCAGTCCGTCGAGAAGGATCCTGTTCTCTTCAGCCGTCCCGATGGTGATCCTGAAATAGTCAGCTCCGTTATAGGCTACTGGTCGGAGGATGATCCCTTTTCGCAGCAGGTCTTCATACAGCGTCCCCATTGGCCTGTTCAGCTTCACGAAGAGGAAGTTCGTATGACTCTCTTCAGCAGTCATCCCCATGGCTTCCAGCTGCTCCTTCAACCATATCCGTTCGCTGACGGTATGGGTCACGACCCGTTCTATGAATTCCTGGTCTGTCAGTGATGCAAGGGCCCCAGCCTCAGCGATCCTGTTCACCGGGAACGGGAGTCTCGCCTTCATCATGACCTCTACGATATTGGGATCAGCGATCATATAACCGACCCGGATCCCGGCTAGTCCCATGATTTTCGAGAACGTCCTCAGTACGACCAGGTTAGGATACTCGTTCAGGTATGAGATCGTATCGGGATACTCCTCGTCGACTGCGAACTCGAAATAGGCTTCGTCAGAGACGACCAGGGTCGTCTCCGGCACGGCTTTCATGATCCTCTCGAAATCTGCCTTCCCGATCATGTTCCCCGTCGGGTTGTTCGGGTTACAGAGGAAGATGATCTTCGCATCACTCCCTGCAGCCTCAAGGATACCGTCGATATCGAACCCGAGATCATCGGCAGCGGGAACCACAACGAGGTTCCCGTTCATCTTCGTGGTAATATTCTTATAAGCCGGAAATGTGATATCGGAGGTAACCACCTTGTCACCGGGATCTATGAAGGTCATGCCGAACGTGTTGATGACGCCGTCAAGGCCGTTGTCTACCAGTATCATTCCTGGGTCGACAGCATGCTTCTCCGCAAGGGCCATCTTCAGTTTAAAACTTGAACTTTCAGGATAGAGGTGGGAATGGGTCGTCAGTTCCTTCACCATTGCCTTGAACGCTACGAGTGATGCCCCGAAGGGGTTCTCGTTCGAAGCGAGCTTGATACTGTCGCTCACCCCGTACTCCCTCTCAACCTCTTCGACGGGTTTCCCCGGAATGTACTTATCACTCTTCATGATACAGTCACGTGCTACGTTTTCGAGTTTGAACATATATTCACCTTTCATCAATAAATAGTATTAATCCTGGATCACAAGATCCTGTATTTTCGTTAGTATCCGAACCCAGACGACAGACCCGGCATCGACATGCTCGACGACCCCGTCGCCCATCCAGCTTGCTCGTCCGGTCCTCGCCTTCATCCCCCTGGTACTCTCCATACCGGCAGTTGCAGCCTCAACAGCGTGTTCCAGGCATGCCGCAACATCCACACCCAAGTTCTGCTGCAGCATGTATGCATCAGCCGATGGTTTGAGGGAGTCATAGATCGTCTTGTCACCAATCGTGACTTTTCCCCGTTTCGCCACCCCGTCTACAGCTGCCAGCAAAGCTTTGCCGAGATCTTCACTTTCCCCAAGTGATTTCGCTGCTGCATAGAGCATCTCAGCGATGATGATCGATAATGTGGATCCGGTGTTCTCCTCGAATGCCTCGCCACAGCCTTCGAGGATCTCGCCGGGAGTCATCACATCAAGGTCATACTCTTCAAGGTATTCCAGGATTGCCCTGCAGCCATATACGAGGGTCACTCCCAGGTCCCCATCACCTGCCTTTGCATCAAGTTCGCAGAACTCATCCTTCCGGGAGATCAGGTCTTCACATACAGCCTGTATCATGCCTGTCATCTTGTTCGTATCCATAGATTTCTCCCCCCTTACAGGTTCAGGAACGGGGAAGCTGCTTCTGCATCAAGCAGTTCCTTGAGTTCCGGGTCCAGGCGCATCAGGCTCAGGGATGCTCCCTGCATCTCCATAGAACATGCATACCGGTCTATGTACTTTTTATAGACCTTCAATCCCCGTGCCTCGAGCAGCGGGTAGATGTCCCCATAGAGGATATAGAGCTCTTCCAGCGGTGTGCCCCCAAGGCTGTTCACCAGAACCGCGACCTCTTCCCCGGCTTTCAGGCCGGCATCTTCACAGACAGTATCCACGAGGATGGAAGCGATCTCCTTCGAACTCTTCATAGTCACCCGTTCGACACCCGATTCTCCATGGATCCCCATGCCGATCTCCATCTTGTCCGCTTCGATCTCGAAGGTCTCCTTCCCCATTGCGGGAAGGATACAGGAGGAAATCGCCACACCGAGCGTACGGATGTTCGTGATTGCCCTTTTCGTGACTTCAATGACCTCATCCAGGGAAGCTCCCGTCTTGGCTATCGCCCCTGCGATCTTATAGGCGAAGAAGATACCACCGACACCTCGTCGTTCCTGCCAACGATCGGCGGGTGCTGATGCTACATCATCCGATACCCTGAGGGATTCGACCGTCAAGCCGTCCTCCCGTGCCATATCGGCAGCCTTATCGAAGTTCATCATATCGCCCTGGTACATCCCGTAGAGAAAGAGGACTCCCTTATCGGCGCTGACTGCTTTTGCAACTTTATAGATCTGTCGGGCAGTCGGTGAGGAAAAGACGTTCCCAACGGCACAGCCGTCAGCAAGCCCTTCCCCAACATAACCGAGGAATACCGGCAGATGACCGGATCCTCCACCCGTGACGATGGCAACCTTCCCCTCAATAGGGGTCTCTTTCCGTACCAGGCACTTCCTGTCATTGGCTGCCAGTTTGTACAGGTCCCCATGAGCCAACATGATCCCTGACATCATGTCATTTACGAAATTCATCGGATCATTCATAAACTTCTTCATATACACACCTCTTGTAAAAAGTTCATTATTCTGGATAGTTGATCTTCTAGTTCTTCTTGTACCAGGGAGCTGACATCCTCTCGAGCCGCTCTGCCAGGAAATACAATGCTGCACCTACGATGGAAAGTACGACTAAGCAAGAGAATACCAGGATGGTGTTGAACTCGTTATTAGCCATGAGAATCGCATACCCAAGTCCCTTATTAGCTCCGACGAACTCCCCGACGACTGCACCGACAAGACACATCGGAATAGAGATCTTGATCCCATTGAAGAAATACGGTATAGAAGCGGGTATTCTCATTTTCATGAATATCTGCCCTTTCGTAGCTGAAAGGGACTTGATAAGATCCATCATCTCCTCGCTTGGGGATCGCAAACCCATTACCATGTTCATGGTTATCGGGAAGAATCCTATGAGGAAACTCATGATGATCTTAGGGAGGGTATCATACCCGAACCAGATGACCATGAGCGGGGCTATGGCTGTTTTCGGGAAGGACTGTGATAGGATCATCAGCGGCATAAGAACTTTATCAGCAACCTCAGAACTGACAATCAGTACGGAGATGCAAACTGCAAACACGATACTGAGTGCTAACCCGAGGAAGGTCTCATATAACGTGATCTTCGTATGGTTCATGATAATCTCGAAGTTGTCAACGAGATTACCAGGAATATCATACGGATCTGGAAGTATATAGACGGCAATCTCAAAGATTCGTACAGCATAGTGCCAGATAATGATCAACAGTACAATGAACAGTATCGGGTACAGTATCGATTTTATCGTTTCGTTTCTATTTATCATTTTTCACCAACCATCAGAAGTTATGAGTAGAGTAACTGACCACAATTTGCTTTGATGTCATCAGTTATCTGAAATACCAATTCACCGAATTCCTGCTCCTTGAGAACTTCTTCAGTTCTTGGTCGTGCAAACGGGATCTTATATTCCTTAATCACTTTACTAGGTCTTGCCGAGAGGACGATCACCCTGTCAGAGAGGAATACTGCTTCCTGTATACTATGGGTAATGAAAATGATCGTTTTCTTAGCGTGGTGCGTAACATCTTTGAACGCATCACTCTCCCCTCGCCAGATTCGTAATAATTCAAGATTCATCTGGTCTCGGGTAAATGCATCCAAAGCCCCAAAAGGTTCATCCATCAGCAATACTGCCGGGTTCTCGATCAAAGCACGGCAGATACAGGCTCTCTGCTTCATTCCTCCTGAAAGCTCAAAAGGACTCTTATTCCCGAAACCATCCAGACCTGATAACTTAAGAAGTTGCATAGCCTGTTCCTGATAGTCTTTCTTGTTCTCTTTTCTCACCTCGATCGGTAGGAGAATATTATCCAGGATCGAACGCCATTCTAATAATATTGGCTGCTGAAAGACCATACCAACATTCCGGCTGGGACCAGTCACTGGTTGTCCATGAATATTCACTGCTCCCTTCGTAGGAGTCAGCAATCCGGATACAAGTCTGAGCAGCGTCGTCTTTCCACATCCGCTGGGACCAACAATGGATACGAACTCCCCTTCAGAAGCACTCAGGTGGATATCTTCGATTGCAGTTACCGGCTCAAGATTGTTTCTTGTATACGTCATTCCAAGGTTCTGAATCTCAATAACTGCATTATGCTCTTTCTCTGCAACATTGGTTCCACTCATATGTAATGTCCTTCAACCTCTTCGTAATAGTGAAGATCCCCCATACTCCTGCGAACAGGAGCATGCGGGTAATCATAGAATCAGATTAATCCTCTGGAATGAACTCATTCGTGTAGTACTTGTCGTACGAATCGATTGTTTCCAGATTCCCCATCTCAACCATGAGGTCAAGAGTCACATCCCAGTCCTTGTCAGAGTACATCCCAAGGGCCATGGATTCAGAATTGTTCGTCTGGAACAGCTTGAATGAATTCTCAAGGATCCCGATTGAGATCTCCCTGTTCTGGATCTCAGGTACCAGCTTCATCAGGATGTCAGTCGCACCTTCAGGATCATCCATGGACCACTGAATAGCCTTCTTGAAACCGGCAACGAAAGCCTCCACGACCTCAGGGCTGTCTTCGATCATTGTAGTGTTGGTAATAAGTCCCTGCAGCAGGAGGTTCAGCGGGTGGTCACCATCGCTGATCATGATGCCAGTGATCTCACGATCTGTCTGTTCCTGCAGCACCGGGATATTACTGAACAGGGTCTCCCAGTATGCGTCGACTTCACCTTCCAGGAACATCGCCCTTCTCGTGTCCCGTGATTCGATTATGACCCTGTCTACATTCTCAGAATCGACACCATTGAATTCCATCCAGAGAGGGAAGAGTACTGCCTCTTCTCCAGACCCTGTCATAGTCACTTTCTTGCCTCCAAGCTGTGAAGCATCAGTGATACCTGAATCCTTGAATACCATGACACCAAGAGCGTTCTTCTGGTAGGTACCGTAGATAGTCTTCAAAGGCATACCTGTCTCGATCGCATGAGTAGTGACTACGGTATTCGCCCAACCGAAATCAGCCTGCTTTGTTGCAACCATCTTAGCAGTATCAGTTGAACCCTTTCCGAACTGCACTTCTACATCCAGTCCTGCATCTTCCCAATAGCCGTTCTCAACAGCTACAAACACTGGAGCATGATATGCACTTGGCAGCCAGTCCAGTCGAAAGATGACCTGAACGGGTTCATCCACAGCTTCTTTAGTCTCAATCTGTCCTGCAGCGAACAGCATGGAACTTGCAAGCAGTGCTACCATAACCAATAGAGCGATCCTGTTTCTTCCCTTTCTCATTGTTTGCCTCCAAACTATTTATTCAAGAAATCCAATGATTCCTTATAGAATTCTTTTGTGACTGTCGGTGCGATCTTGAAAGCACCCCACGGGATGTACTGATAGATCCATGCATTCACGAGGTTCGCATACTCCCAGAGTGCATTCACCAGTTCCACGAGTTCACTCTTCTCGGTGATGGTGTCCAGACATTCGCCGATCTCCTGGATATATCCCCAGAGCTCATCGAACCCGCAGTACGCAGCGAACTCAGCAGGCTGTCTTGGCCAGAGCCTGGTCATGTCCTTGAGCTGGTCGAGGGTGAAATCCTCGGAGTGGTTTGCGAACCACAGGATGTAATAGCAATATGCCCCTACATGGCGGACGTCCCCGCATGCGAACACCCAGGCATTGAATGCACCGCCGTTCCCTGCTCCTGTATTAATCAGTCCATATTTGATGGTCTTGACCACATCATGATCCGGTTCGAGCCGTATCTTCTCAGCGGCAACCGTCAGCTTATCTGCAACAACTTTCCAATCTGCCATATGCTTAATCCTCTACCTTGCAGAACTCTGCAATAATGATCTCTTTTGTATAGAGTATCGCTTCCCACTGGGCTGCACCCACTTCCTTCAGGATACCCAGGTCCTCTTCTACGACTTCCGCGAAGGTCGGGTAGCTCATATCCTCTGTGATTCTGCCGTACTTGATGACAAGGCCTGCGGAGGTGCCGTTACCCATGAACATGGTCACACGACCTTCGTTCTGCTCCCCGATGACCTCGGTCACTTCGGTACGCATCTCCCAGTTGACAGGCTTGTTCAGCGGCACTGATACGTGCATGATCGCCCAGCCTGCGGCCAGGGTATGTCCCTGCATCGATTTGACAGGAAGCTGCTCCTCGAACCAGTCGAACATAAACTGGTTGTGCTCTATCTTTTTGCAGCGGACCTCTTTCCCTAAACTTTCCCATTTGATCTTGAAATAATCTGCCATTCTCTTATCTCCTTCTAGTCCACGTATTTCTGCATATCAGCGACATCTTCAGGTGTCCTGATCGGGAATGCGTAGTTATAACTCCATGGGAAGTAGTTATTGATCCATGTATGCAGGTGTGAGGCATAGAGGAAGACTGAGTTCAGCAGGCTGAACAGGTCTTCCTTGTTGTCTATCTCATCAAGCACGTCCAGTGCCTTGAATACAAACGTCCTGAGCGTCACGAACCCGCAGTATCCGGCAAAATCGGAGGTCTGTGAGATCATCTTGAATACCAGTTCCTTCGCCTGATCGACGGAGTACGAATCATCCATGGTCAGGTTCATGATCTGGTAGAGGTAAGCCCCTACGTACCTGATATCGGAGAATGAGAAGAACCAATTCCCCATGGGGATCTTCTCCGTTCCCGATTCACTATCGATCACTCGAAGGTGGACTACCTTCACAACATCTTCCGGAGCCTCGAACCTCAGTCTCTCGTTCTCAGCATCTATCTCGGCTTTTACATCTTTCCACATAGTCACACCTCACGCCTTCTCGTATTCAACATGAATGATCTTCTTCTCATTCACGATGTTATGCCAGATGATCTTCCCTACTTCGATCAGCGTATCCATATCCTCATCGACGACTTCCGCCCAAGAAGGATACGCCATAGGCTCTGTCATCTCGCCCCATTTCACCGCATAGTTGATGACATTACCGATTGTCATGTTCAGGATGAATCGGCCCTTCTTCAGGGGAACGAGGTTCTCCTGTTTCAGGTCGGCAAACCGGTAGGTGAATGGTTTCTTGACGGGAAGGCTCATACAGGTAAGGGCATACCCCGCAACTACCGTATGACTCTGAATCCCACTAGTGGGTAAATTATCCATGAACCAATCAAATACTTCCGTATTGTGTTCAATCTTTCTCAATCTGACCTGCTTACCCAGTTCCGGCCATTTCATAAGAAACATCTCTTCTGCCACGTGATCCTCCATTCAAATTACAACTGGTATGATAACTTGATAACCTGTTGTCTTGTTGACATGATACTAGTACGCGATCACGAATAAAGCAAGGGAAATAGTTTCTTTTTTCTATATTTTTTGAAATACCGCCCCGGAAAGGCGTAAAAGCACGATTTATTTTCTCAGAACCAAGGATACCCTACAAATATGTAGGATATTTCAGCTTAGACAGAGGAAGAGGATGCATGTCGTGGACGTTCTGCATGAACCCTACATGGAGTTCATCGAGCGGTTGAGGAAGTGAACTTCATCGCCAATCTCTCAATGCCGACGATGGAGATGACTGCACCGAACGCTGTCGTACCCATCTTACCCCCTGCCCCGCCCATGTAGGGCATCGAGAAGATGAAGATGAGTGCTGACAGCGCTCCTGCAGCGAGGATGTAATACCAGGAACGTATTCGCTCCCGGCTGCTCATGCCGGCGAACGAAGCGCAGAAGACCATGAGGGCAAGTGTCGTGCCGGTGTCAGGACCATAGATGGCCGGCAGCACGAGTCCTGCGAGCAGGCCTATGAGCGCTGATGCGATGACCGGCCCATGGCCGAGGATCACGTTCACCAGATAAGTGAGATAGGCTCCTGCCATGGAGAGGAACACCAGGGAGATACCCAGCTCCAGGTCCGGTACGATCCCGCCGGTGACCTCCGAACCCAGGATCGTGATCGACAGGATCGTGCCTGCGAAGGCTATGGTCCCGAGCTTCCCCCCGAAGCCCTTGCAGGCGGGTTTCGTGATGACGAAGAACACCGCAGAGAGGACCCCTGCCAGCAGGAGTTCCTCATAGGTGGGGAAGACCACCGTCGAAGCCATGCCCACGAAGGAGCCGCAGTAGGCAGCGGCAGCGAGCTGCGGGAAGAGGACAGCTGTTGTCAGCCCCACGATCGCCGATGCGATCACCCCGCCATGCCCGATCTCTATGCTGACGAAGAAGGTGACGACAGCCCCGAGGACCACGGCCGCGCCTTCGAGGAGTGCCTCCTGGTTCCAGAAGTATCGTGGGGAGAGTACGGTATGGTATTCGCTTGCTGCATCGAGGACTACTTCATAGGCGAATGCGGCGAACATGAGGAGCTTCACCAGGGAAAAGAGCCAATGATGGCGAAAGGATTCTATACCGCTGAAGATATAGAGCTGCGACACAGTCGCGATCAGGATGGAGAATCCGGTAATCATGACGATCCGTTCAGCTCTCATACCCTATTCTACCACCATGTTCCGCAGCACAACAGATTTGGACCATAAAACAGTCCAATACGTACCAGGAACATTGATACACTCCAGGAAAACTGGTATCCCTTAGGAAGAACGCAGCAAGGAGGCGTACGACATATGAGTGTATTCGAGATCATCATGCTGGTCTGCTTCGGCTTTGCCTGGCCGACATCCATCTATAAGTCATACAAGGCACGGTCGAACAAGGGGAAGAGCCTGCTGTTCCTCATCATCATCCTCACCGGCTACCTCAGCGGGATCCTCCACAAGCTCTTCTACGCCTATGATTTCGTGATCTTCCTCTATGTGGTCAACCTCGTCATGGTCTCCGTAGACCTGGGGTTCTACATCAGGAACAGGAGGATCGAGCTCACTGCCCCCTCTCAACGACTCGCACCGTAAGGGCGACCGCGGAGTTCGCGAGCGCCATGACCCCTGCCAGGATGAAGAGCAGCTCGATCCCGAGGTTCTGCCAGATGAACCCGCCAGCAAGCGCTATGAAGATGCTGATCAGGTGGTCGATCGACAAGCCGGTCGTGAGGGTGGCGGTCATCTCCTCCCTCCCGCTGCTCAACTCCTTCACATAGACGCTCCCCGCCATGCTCGCATTGGAGAGGAGGTTGTCCAGGATGAACACGGTGATCACCGCTATATAGGCGGCATGCTGTGAGAATATATGGTGGGCGAAGCCGTAGACGAGGCAGACGAAGAAGAGGATGACCGTATCCCCCACCATGACCGCCTTGTACCCGGCCTTGTCTATGATCTTCCCGATCAGCGGGGAGACGAAGATGTTCAGGGCTGAACTGACGGCGAAGAGCGTGGCTATGACCGAGGCATCCGCCCCGTACATGAGGATCAGGACATAGGGCCCGAAGGTGAGGAAGACCTGCTTCCTCGCACCGTAGAAACTCTGGAGCACATAATACTTGCTGTACTTCTTCGCGAAGTAGAGACGCTGCCTCTTGATCCTCCCGGTATCGCTCTTCAGCTTGAAGGAGATACCGATCGATATGATGATCAGGATGATGACGGCGATGAAGGTGGTGCGAAATCCTGCCTCACCCGAGACGAAGAGGAAGATCACCGGCACCAGGAAGTACCCGGCTACCCAGCCGATATTCAGTACCCCCCGCATGTTCCCGAGGGCCTTGCCCTCCTGTCCCGGCTCGACAGAGTGGACTGCATAGGACTGCCTCACCGGCATCACGATATGGATGCCGGCACTCCAGACCATCAGCAGGGCGATAGCGGGGACCATCTTGGGGCCCGCCAGCATGAAGCCGGTGATCCCTACCAGGGCGATGGCATAGCCTGCCTGCAGGATCCTGTTCTCAGGTAACCGGTAGAAGAGCGCGAGGATCACCACGAGGAAGAGCCCCGGCATCTCGCGGAAGAACTCCACCACGCCCCGGTCAGCCTTCGAGACCTCCAGGATCTCTGCCAGGTAGTTGTCGAACACTCCCCTGAAGAGCGCCGTGGCGACCCCGAAGAGGAGGACGGTAAGGAGGAAATAACGGTAGTGTTCTTTCTGGCTCGCATTCATGATACTGTGTATCATAGCGGTAACGGGACGCTTGTACCAGATGGGAACCCTATCTAATCCCTATATATTCTGCGCTTCTATATCCTTGAAGTAGGAGACGGTCTTCACCTTCAGCTCCTGGGTCGCCTTCTCGTCACAGACGATGAGCGACTTCTCATGCATCTGGATGACGCTGCAGGTCCACATATGGTTGACTCCCTCCTCGATCGTCTTCTGCAGGGCAGTCGCCTTGTTCAATCCGCTTGCCAGGATGACCAGCTCGCGGGCATCCATGACCGTCTGCACCCCGACCGTCAATGCCTGCTTCGGGACCTTATCGAGGTCACCATCGAAGAACCTCGAGTTCGCGACGATCGTGTCGTAGGTGAGGCTCTTGATACGGGTCCTCGACCTCAGGGATGAGCCGGGCTCATTGAAGGCGATATGGCCGTCTGCCCCGATCCCGCCGAGGAAGAGGTCGATCCCGCCGTAGGAGCGGATCCGCTCCTCGTAGGAGGCGCACTCTGCCTGGAGGTCGGCGGCATTCCCGTCGAGGATGTTCACGTGCTCCCGCTTGATGTCGATCATGGAGAAGAAGTTCTCCCACATGAAGGTATGGTAGCTCTCAGGATGGTCCTCGGGTATCCCGATATACTCATCCATGTTGAAGGTCACGACGTGCTCGAAGGATACAGCTCCCTGGTTATAGAGCTGTATCAGCCTCCTGTAGGTCCCCAGCGGGGTAGACCCGGTGGGAAGCCCCAGCACGAACGGCCGCTCGGCGGAAGGCCTGCTGTTCTTGATCGCGTCGACGATATAGGCTGCAGCCCACTCAGATAATCCCCGGTAATCCTTCTGTATGATCAGTCTCATCTCTTACTCCTCATCATTCCTGTTGTATCAGTCTGTCCAGGGCTGCCAGCAGCCCTTTCGCTGTCTCCTGCTTCACTGCCAACCGCTTCTGAAGGTCCCGGATGAAGCTGTTCCCATCCGGGTCCCCGTGGATGACACGGTACTCGGCATCCCGTTCGGCAGGGTCCCCGTTTAGGGCGTACCCCACCTTCGCCGTCGGGGCGAACTCTTTCTTGGCATCCTGTATCCTCAGCCTGTCGAGTTCGGTGACGTTAGCTATCCACTGGCTGACGACCTCCCTGATATCTTCCAGGGTGAGCTCGTCAAAGCTCTTCGAGAGCTGGTCACAGACCTTCCTCATGACCCAGCTAAGCTCATACTCCCCGAAGGAGTCATAGACCTGCCTGAACCGCTCATCGATACTGTTGATCGAATCGAGGGTCCCACCCTCGATCTCCTCGATCATGGTGTCTATCGCCTCTTTCGGGGCGACCAGCCCCGCTATGTCGAGCCAGGTGCCCTCACCTGTCGTACCGGTCGGCTGCAGGACCGAGAATACCGCCTCACGGCTCAGCTCGGTACAGCCCCTCAGCTGGTTCACGACGGTATTCCCCAGGTACCTCCGGAATGCCAGTTCATAGAAATGAAGCCCCTTCTCGAGGGCCGATTTCGAGATCTGGACGCCGTTATGGAAGTAGACGACCGAGGAGTGGCCAGACCGTGACTGGATAGCCTTCAGGGTCTCATAGCCGCTGAGTACCCGCTGCACGGTATAGGGGGTCAGCAGGTTGTAGATGATCAGGTCATGCCGGTTCCCGGTCTTTCGCTTGTCACGGTTGGGCCACTTCCTGGAATCCCGGACCGTCCCCACGGAACGCAGGTTCACCCCCGGGATCAGGAGGCTCTCCCCGTCATGCTCGATCAGGTAGGAGAACGGCAGGTCGGAGGTATCCGAGTTGTTGTAGTGCCTCCCCATGATGACCGAGAAGGCCCCCACATGCATCGGGAAGAGCATGTAGGAGTCAGAGGCGGTCTTAGAACCCCGCTCGAGGATCCCCTGGTGGTTCGGACCGAGCTTGTACATATGGTTGCTCTGGTTTGACCCGCTCCCTGCATTGAGGAAGGAGACCTGCGCCGCGATGAGCAGGGTCGACTTGTGGTGGCTGACGGTGTTGGGCCCGGCGAAGATCGAGCAGGCCTCCCCGTGGAAGCAGGCGCAGTTCGCGAAGAAGACGGAGTTCTCCGCGGAGAACTGCCGTGAAAGCTCAGCCGACTGCCCGACATAACAGGACTCGACGATCGCCCCCTCGGTGACCTTCGCCCCCTCGGCGAAGATGAAATCCTCGGCAGTCACCTCATGGCCGATCACGGTCCGGTCCTCCTCACAGCTGTTGACTGTCCCGTTCGTGAGCTTTGCCACCCCGCGGATCACTGCCCAGGGACCGACAGTCACATCCTGGATGGGACCGCAGCCGTGCAGTTCTGCATGGGAACCGATCCGCCCCCGTGAGGAACGCTTCGTCTCCACATACCTGCCGATCACCTCCCGGAGGGAATCGATCAGGCTGGTCCGGTACCGGTAGAGGGACTGTAAATATGCGATATGCCCCGATAACCCATCATAGATGATGACCTCCCTGCCCCCTCCCTCATTGATCACCGGGACCTCGACCCCGTTGCCGAAGGTGGATTCACCGTCGACGATCAGGGAGGTGATCTCATAGAGGACCGCATGGTCGGCTATGTCATAGTTCGCGATGTACTGGTCGACCTTCCGGATCATGGCCTCGTCGCCCACGGTCACGTTGTGGAGGACCGCATCCGCGATGCCGGTCGGGAAACTGATGCCCCCTGCCATGGTCACCGTCTCCCGGAAGGTCCCGAGGCGTATCTCCCCGGAGAACTCCGTATGGCGTACCCGCCCGGGGTCGAACCCGTCGGACACCAGGACGGTATCCCAAGTCTCAGCGGAGCATCGGTTGTGCTCCAGCTGTTCGATCTCCTCTACTGTCAAAGCTCTATACATACCATCCCCCTGGAGTTACCCTGTTCACTCTAGAGTACAATAGAGAGAACATGTATGCAATGAACAAGCACATAAAGATCACCTTAGCTAATTAATCATGAATACACTTGCCTGTCCGGCCGTTTACCAGTATGCTTAGTATGTTAACAGCTTGAACAAACTAAAAGGAGTATACCATCATGACAGAGAACGGTCAATCAGAATCGGCGATCTGTCTCTATAATGCCGACATCTATACGGGGTTCACCCATATCACGGACGGGTTCGTCCTCATACGGGACGGCTTCATCGAGAACGTCTATTCGACCGCACGGCTCGATCGATACACGAAGGATTCTGACTACCGCATGATCGACTGCGGCGGAGCCATGATCGCACCCGGCTTCTTCGATACCCATATCCACGGGATCCATGGGTTCGGGACCGAGGACGCGGATCCTGCGGCCATCCTCGAGATGGCCGCCCACCTCCCGGCCTACGGGGTCACCTCGTTCATCCCCACCCTCGCGACCCTGGGGAAGGAACACAGCCTGCGTGCACTGGAAGCTATCCGGGAAGCGATAGCAATCCAGGAGGAAGAGGGTGTACAGGGCGCACGGATCGCGGGCATCCATATGGAGGGGCCGTTCATCTCGGAGAAGAAGAAGGGGATCCATGACCCCTCCTTCATCAGGGATGTCGACACAGCCCTGCTCAAGGAGTACTGGCAGGCTTCCGGTGGTTCCATACGGGCCATGACGGTAGCCCCGGAACTCAAGGGGATGCGTGAGTTCGCCTCAGAGGCGCAGAAATACGGGATCGTGCTCCTCGCCGGCCATTCGAACGCCTCCTATGAACAGATGGTCGAGGGGATCGAGGCCGGGATCCTCCACGCGACCCACTTCTTCAATGCCATGCGGTCGATGCACCACCGGGACCCGGGGGTCGTCGGGGCGATCCTGATCCACCCGGAGATCTCCTGCGAGCTGATCTCTGACGGTATCCATGTCCACCCCTCCCTGGTGGAGTTCCTCGTCAAGGAGAAGCCTGCAGGGAAGATCGTCCTGGTCACGGACTCCCTCAAGCCCACCGGGCTCGACCCCCACGGGGTCTATGACGTGAAGGGGGACAATGTGCAGCTCGAGAACGGCGTCTTCTGCCGGGTCGAGGACGGGACGATCGCGGGATCAGCCCTGACGATGGACAGGGGAATCAGGCAGATGCTCAGCTACGGCATGAGCAGGAGCGAGGTGATCCCGATGGCCTGTCTCAATCCGGCGAGGATCTATGAGGCCGATGACCTCATCGGGTCCCTCCTGCCGGGGAGGAGTGCGGATCTGGTCATCTGCAGCAGGGAGATCGAGGTCAGCAGGACCATGATCGGCGGGAAGTTCGTCTTTGACCGTGAGTCCCGCGCATGATCACCGTGAGCCAGCAGTACCAGAAGGAGGCCCACCGCTCCCTCCTGATGGATGAGATCAGGAAGCGGGGGAAGGTCAGCCGGGCTGAACTCTCCAGGATCACGTCACTCAAGCGGTCGACGGTCACGAACATCATCACCGAACTGCTTGGTGCCGGCCTCATCAGGGAAGTCGAGTCAGGCTTCTCCACCCCTGCCGGGGGCAGGAAGCCGGTCATGCTCGAGCTATGCGCCGGTGCAGCCTGCATCATCGGGATCAACTTAGAACCTGAGAACGCTGAGGTCCTGCTGATCAACCTCGCAGGATTGGTCATCGACACCGAACGGATCCCATACAAGCCTGACCGCTCGGGGCAGTTCATCGCCGATATCGTCAGGAAGGCATACAGCCTCCTCGGGATCCGGCATTACGCCACGATCATCGCTGCCGGTATCGGCATCTCGGGGACCGTCGACTCACGGCAGTCCACGATCATCCATTCCCGTCTCTTCGACCTGCATGATGCTGATCTCAGGCCGCTCTTCCACCGACTGCCCGTACCGGTCTTCCTGGAGAACGATGCCAACTGCGGTGCCGCCAATGCCATCTTCCTTGCCCCGGAAGGAGAGTCCTTCCGTAACGGGCTGTTCATCCTCCCCAGGATCATGACCGACAGCGCAGGACGGGTGAACTCGGTAGAACTCGGCGGGGCGGTCATCGTGAACGGGGAGATCTGGCACGGCTCCCGGTATATCACTGGGGAGTTCTCCATCAACTCCTGGTTCGAATCACAGGTGGAGTCTGTCCCGTTCACCCGGGAGGACCTGCTCAAGGTCACTGAAGATGATGCGATGTTAGCGGTGTTCATCGAGACGACCCTGACCCGGCTCATCCCATCGGCACGTATGCTCGACCCTGACATGATCATCCTGAGCGGCCTGCTCTCAGAGCGGTTCAGCCTGGTCGAAGAGCTGCTTGGAAGCTCCCTTAAGCACAGCTGGTATGATGAGGCAGACCATGCCGCACGGGTGCGGCAGGATCCCAACCATATCTGCAGCATCGCCCTGGGAGCGGGGATGAGCATCCTCCACCAGCTCTATGCCATGCCGCATGTCGGGGACCCGGCAGCGGACCTCGCCTGCAGCTGGGGCGAGGTCCTCAAGCAGCTCTCGGATTAGAGGGTACGGACCGGCCGGACGCGTATCACGTTGTCCAGCAGTTTCGGACCGGCGATCAGCTTCCCCGTCTCGCTGAATTCCCAGCAGTAGGCTTTCATCTCATCAGCCTCGGTGGAGGACCAGTAGAACCCGTCTTCGACGAAGCCGGCATCCGTCTCCCCGTCGAGGTAGATGCGTTCATACAGCAGCTGCAGTTCCTCTGCCGACGGGAGGAACCAGTCGGTACAGTCTGCGCAGCTGTGATCCATGCAGATCCCGACCGCGGAAGCGGGGATCTCCTCGATCGTGTCCAGTGCCGTGCAGTTCACGAGGCCTGCCCCTACCACGGGACGGGTGAGACCGGTGTCCCTCCCGGAATAGCTCCACCCGCAGACAGGGTCCGTCCCTGACTCATGCCAGTCCCCCGGGGCACAGCAGAGATACCGCCAGCCGGTCATCGCTGTGGAGCGGGCATCCTGCTCATGGAAGATGAACCCGCCGGAGGCAGTCTCCTCCCCTACCGTATAGCCGGCATCGAGTTCGACTGCCAGCGAGGCTGTGCCGTCCACGGAGACCTCGTCGACACTGTATGCCGCGGTCTCCCCGTCAGCAGTCTCCATGGTCGTCACGACCCGGTAGACTCCCCCCGCCACTCCTGCACTCCCGCCCCAAAGACCGGACTCCCCGTCGAGGGCAAGCTCGATCCTGACCGGTTCAGCGGAGAGGTTCCCAGCCGGGAAACACTCCGCATAGCCTCGATCCGCTGTCGGCAGCGCAGAGGCCTGCACGGCAAGGCTGTCCAACTCATCCTGCAGCCCGGGTTCCCGGCAGCTGAGGACCAGCAGCAGGATCACTAAAGCCGCCAAGGGCAGGATCATGTTTCGTCTCACGTTTCTCATACACATTGCTCCTTATACATGTGGTTTTTCGGTGAACAACCATATTCATGGTTATTCACTCTGTGTAATATAGTATTACAGATAAGGATAAAGTGCAAATAAAATATTTTACTTAGTTCTTTATTATATATGTATGAGTGACGAGGTCATGCAGTGCCTTGTGGTCTTCCCTGAACAGACAGGGGAGGAACCCGAGGCCTAGGGTGAGCGCGGTGAGGGAAAGGGCCAGGTACCGCAGGATTGACCGGGCCAGGGATGCTCGGGAGCCGTCAGCAGCATCGACCAGGCGGAGCCTGAGGAGCAGCATCCCCGGAGTCCCTCCTGCGACCGACCACCAGAGCGAGAACCAGGTCAGCTGCACTGCACCCCAGCATAGGGGGATGAGGAGGCTGTAGCCCAGCAGGTAGATCCCGCTCTCGGGGCCGAGGAGCCCGGTGATGTACCAGACCCAGAACGGGATGAGGACCAGGATGGTCACGAGGGTGTCAATGAGGTAGGCGATGCATCTCCTGAACGATCCGGCTCTCTCCATACCCTGACTCTATACAAAGAGCAGCCGGATGTACAGGGTTCAGGGCAGAATCAGTCCCTCGACCACAGCGGGGTCATAGGGCTGTCCGTTCACATAGCAGACTGTCACGGTGCAGCAGCCTGCTGCCAGGTCATACGCGTAATCCAGGTCCAGGCTGCTCTCATCGTTGATGAGCATGCTGACCGAGCTCTCCACCCGGGAAAGGAGGCTGGTAGCGTCATCCACCGCCATGACGGTCACCAGGGTACCGTCAAGCAGGTTCCCCGAGTCGGGGGAGCGGTAGCCTGAGGCAGTTGCCGTGCAGATGAGCTCCCCGTCGGGTCCGACAGCCGTATCCATGCTCAGGCCGGGACTCCCGCCCTCCTGTACCGCTTCATGCAGGCTGAGGACATCACTGACCCAGGTCCGTATCTCATCCTCGGAGACCTGAGGTCCCTGCCCAGGTTCCCAGCCGCTTCCCGTCGATACACAGCTGATGGACAGGAGGAGCACAACCAGTGTCGCTGCTATGGCTCTCATGAATCTGCCTCCTTCCCGACAGCTGTCGGGATCAACGGGTCTTCGAAGGGGTGATAGGCAGCCCGGCACTCCTCGAGGACCTTCCCCGGGAAGCGGTCCCCATCGATCCTGCACCGGGTGACCTTGTATACCGGTGCCCGGCCCGGATGCCGGGTCACGCTCATGTTCAGCTCGATCTCCAGCGGTTCGAGGTCCTTCCCGGAGACGACGGCCCGAAGCACATGCACCAGGGTATCGCGCTTCTCCTGGAGGAGGTAGGAACCGCTGACCTCCTGCCTCCCCTCATCGAAGGGGACCTGAGAGAAGGTGCAGGTACAGCTGCCGGTCCTCTCATCCCATGCCGTGCTCGCCCCCTCCGGGAGCTGGTACTGAAGCTCCCCGGTCCCATACACCCCCTGGATCATCTCACGCGACAACTCGAAGATCCCGTTCACCAGGCAGACCACCCGGTCTGTCATGAACTGCTCCTCGCTCCCGGTGAACCCGACAATGATCTTCCCGAGCCTGCAGCCCCCGAGGACCCCGCAGGTCACCGAGAACCCGATCACGCCGATGACCAGCAGCGCTGCTGTTCCTTCTCGCATCTTCACTCCTTTCCCTCTCCACCAGTATAGGTGCGGTCGTCTTGAAAAACAATAGTTTAGTTAGTATTTACTCGCTAATCTATGTATTTACTTTCTAAATTGACAACAGGCAAGAACGGTGTCAGAATAGGGCATGATCATCTACCAAGATTCAGAGAGCCTGATAGACCTCCTGCTGGAGTCTAAGGGCCAGGACTATGTGTGCGTTGACTTGGGCCTCATCCCCTATGTACCGGCACTGGAACTGCAAACAGAACTGCAGAAGCTCAGGATAGAGGATCGTATCCCTGATACGATCCTCCTTCTGGAGCACCCCCCGGTCCTGACGCTGGGGATACGGAAGGAGAAGAACCGTCTCCTCGTCGAGGAGGAGACCCTGAAGGCACAGGGTGTCGAGATCGTGCAGATCAACCGGGGAGGCGGGGTGACCGCCCATAACCCGGGGCAGCTGGTGGTCTACCCGATCATGAAGATCCCATCCCGCAGGATCCGGGTCGTACCCTATATACGGTTCCTCGAGGACCTCTGTATACAGCTGGCTGACCGCTACGGGTTCGAGGCTCACCGGCGCAACCGCCTCCCTGGGGTCTGGGTCGGGGAGCGCAAGCTCGCATCGGTCGGGGTGCAGATCGTCAAGGGTGTGACGATGCACGGCATCGCCATGAACATCGCGAACGACCTGAGTCTCTTCCGGTCGATCGTCCCCTGCGGTCTCGAGGGGGTCGAGATGACCAGCATGGAGCAGCAGGGTACCCGAAGGGACACCATGGACGAGAACAAGCAGTTCATCGAAGCGTGCTGCATCCGGTTCCTCGAAGAGAACCCACTTATAAGGAGTTGAGTATGGCATCCAAACGTCTGCCTGAATGGATCAGGAAGAAGATGCAGTATAACCGGTCGTTCATGACCACCGACGAGATCCTCCAGGAACATGGGATCCAGACCATCTGTACCAATGCCAGATGCCCGAACAAGGGGGAGTGCTGGTCGCGGGGGACTGCTACGGTACTCATCCTGGGGAACATCTGCACGCGGAACTGCCCGTTCTGCGCCGTGGGGCACGGGAGACCGGAACCGCCGGACCCGACCGAGCCGTCACGGGTGGCACAGATGACGCAGGAGCTTGGCATCACCTACCTGGTCATCACCAGTGTGGACCGGGACGACCTCCCCGACGGGGGAGCTGCCCAGTTCAGGGACGTCATGGCAGCCTGCAGGGAACAGGACCCCGGGATGCGGTTCGAGATCCTCACCCCCGACTTCAGGGATTCCCAGGCGGAGTCACTGGAACTCCTCGCACCTGCCCTGCCCTTCGTCTTCAGCCATAACATCGAGACGGTCCCGAGCCTCTACCGGACTGCCAGGCCGGGAGGGGTCTATGAGCGTTCCCTGAACCTGCTGAAGCTTGCTTCTGAACGATTCCCGGGCACCCCGGTCAAGTCATCGATCATGCTCGGTCTCGGGGAGACCGAGGAAGAGGTCATAGCGGTGCTGAAGGACCTGCGTGCCTCAGGCTGCACGAGGGTCGCGATGGGGCAGTACCTCAGGCCTGACAAGGACTCACTGGAGGTCCAGGAGTATGTGACGCCGGAGAAGTTCGAGTGGTGGGACCGCACGGCCCATGAGCTCGGGTTCGACTGGGTCATGGCCTCCCCGTTCACCCGGAGCAGTTATCATGCGGATGCATGATCGATGTGCTCGGGCATCTTGTAGGAGAGGATCAGGCTGATCACCGGGAGGATCCCCATGATGGTCACCCCGGTACGGAGGGAGCCCACGATATCATTGACAGCGGAGATGAAGACCGGGCCGATCGCACTCCCGATGACCATGACCGAGATCACTACCCCGTTGATGCTCCCGAGGTACTTCCTCCCGAAGATCTTGGCGACCACCGCCGTCTGTATCGTTCCCGTGAGACCGTTCGAGAAGCCTAAGCCGATGATCGTCAGGATGTACCCGTAGCTCGTATGGAGCATGGAGATCGAGAGGTATGCCAGCAGCTGGCTGAAGGCCATCAGGGAGACCAGGATGCGCACATGGATCCGCTCGGTAAGCATGGCTGAGATGAAACTGACCGGGATCGCGATGAAGGATACCGGGATGAAGATAGCCACAGCCTTCTGCAGCGTCATCCCTGCCTGCACCCCGATCGCCTGGATATGGAAGGTGATGCCGGTGATCACCAGGGAACCGGTACCAAGCACGAGCATGATCGCCCAGAAGGTCCTGAAGCGTATGGCATCAGAGACGGTCGCACCGGTGATCTCAGCCTTCTTGTTCTCACCATCCAGGTGTTCCAGGGTCTCCCCATCGACCTGCAGCCCACAGGCCTCAGGAGTATCCCGGAAGAAGGCCCAGCCGATCAGGGCCATCCCGATCCCCGTGATGCCGGCAAGCAGTCTCCACGCCCCATTCCAGGCAAGAGCGGAGACCAGGGCTGCCATCACGGCAGGGGTAGCTGAGAAGGCTAAGGTGTTGACTACCCCCATGATGGCCACAGCCCTGCCCCTCTTGCGGTCGAACCATTTCCCGACCATGGTGTTCGAGGACATCGGGAGCAGTCCCTGCCCGAAGAACCGGAGACAGAAGATCCCGATGACCATCAGGATCGTGTAGGTGACCCCGGAGGAGACCATGGGGAAGAGGGAGGCGATCCGGTCCATCCAGCTGAGCCAGAAGAGCGTGATCCCCAGCATGACGGATGCGAAGATGATCATGTTCCTGCTGCCCCAGCGGTCCAGCAGCTTCCCCATCAGGGGGAGGATGAACCCGCTCGAGATGGTCCCGATCATATAGTAGAGGGAGAGCTGCGTCCTGGTGAACCCGGTGA
Organism: Spirochaetia bacterium; assembly: GCA_963677595.1. GTDB lineage: Bacteria > Spirochaetota > Spirochaetia > CAKZLE01 > CAKZLE01 > CAKZLE01. The sequence goes on along the minus strand of OY782041.1, from coordinate 2,512,706 downwards.
AGGCCAGGATCGATTCGGTGAAGGCACTGAACCCGGCAGTCTGGCCGGGCATGCTCATCAACACCCCCATCACCGCGATGGGCAGCAGGATCCAGCCGTAGTAGACGGGGAAGGATGCAGGATTGAAGGGTCGGTCCGGTCGCAGTCTCATATATACCTCTCTGTTGTTCGCTATACTACGGGAGAGTATGTCACGAAAACCGAGTACGGTCCAGATGCCGCAGATGGGCATGCGGTGAATGTCTGAGGGAACTTGGGCACCACTGATCTCTCAGCGGTGCCGGTGGTTGAGGTACTACTGGCCGGCCAGCTTCTTCTGGTATGCAGCCAACCCCTCTTTGAGGATGTTCATGGAGGCTTTCAGGTCGTGCTCGTTGAGGACATAGGCGATCCTGATCTCCTGGAGGCCCAGCCCCTCGGTAGCATAGAAGCCTGATGCCGGGGCGAACATGACGGTCTCCCCGTTCACGTCGAACTCCTCGAGGAGGAAGATGGCGAAATCCTCGGCGCTGGGTACCGGCAGTCTCGCGATGATGTAGAAGGCACCATGGGGATGGCTGTGCAGGACACCCGGAATCCCTTCCAAGGCGTTCGACACGATATCACGGCGTTTCTGGTACTCCTTGAGGACCTCATCCATATAGGACTGTGGGGTCCTGATCGCCGCCAGGGCCGCTACCTGCTCCACATGGGGAGGGCAGAGCCGCGACTGACCGAGCTTGAGGGCTGAGGCCAGGATGTCGAGGTTGCGTGAGATGAGGAACCCGATCCTCGCCCCGCAGGCGCTGTAGCGTTTCGAGATACTGTCGACCATGACGGTCCGGTCCTCGATCCCCTCGATCGAGAGGACGCTCGTATGCTTCGCACCGTCATAGACGAACTCACGGTAGACCTCATCCGCTATGAGATAGAGATCATGCTCCCTGACGAGGTCAGCGAGCTGTGAGAGGTCTTCTTCGGTATAGACATGGCCGGTAGGGTTTCCTGGGTTGCAGATCATGACCGCCCGCGTCCTGTCGGTGACCTTCTCGGCAAAGGAGGAGACCGAAGGGAGCTTGAAGCCCTTCTCCAGGTCCGCAGTGATCGGGACCAGGGTGATCCCGGCCATCCGTGCGAACCCACCGAAGTTAGTATAGAAGGGTTCAGGGATGATGATCTCGTCGCCGGGGTCGCATAGGGTCATGAAGGTGAAGAGGATCGCCTCGCTCCCTCCCGTGGTGACCATGATGTTCTCAGGCTGCAGGTCTATCCCGTGGCGCCGGTAATATGCGGGGAGTGCCTCGCGGTACTCGTCAAGCCCGTCAGACGGCCCGTAGGCAAGCACGTCGAGGTCGATGTTCCTGACTGCATCGACGAGTTCCCTCGGGGTCAGGATATCGGGCTGCCCGATATTGAGATGGTATACTTTCTTGCCTTCAGCTTTTGCCTTGTCGGCGTAGGGGCGTAATCTTCTTATTGGTGAAGCCTCAAAAGCTTCTATACGTCTGGACAGATGCATAGTAATCCTCCTGTACTGATCTTATGGTTTTTTTGTTTGGTGGTTTGAAAGGATGTTAACAGCGGCAAGCCGCTGCTGCGTAAAGGGCCTGTGCTCCCCTGACGACTGCCATAAGATTGTTTAGGATCAGTATGTTCTTCATTCTGTACACACTCCACTGCAAGATTCAGCCCATGGCTCATGGCCATACACAGAAGGCTGTATCCGGTATAGTACAGGAAGATGCCTGTCTAGTAAAGGTTTATTCCCAACCTTTTTACGGAAATCATCGCAGTTTGACGGGGGCCTCCCGTCCTGAGGCCTCACCGCGGAACCTGAGTGAGCTGGTGCGAGGCTAAAAACATCCCGCGATACGGGAGAAATCTGGTATACTTACGATACACCATGCAGGTCAAACCGAGGCATGGTACCAGGGAGGTACGAACGATTATGATGCGAGATGTCACCGTCAAGCTGCCGAACGGGACCGAGGTGGTCGCGGCCTTCGGGACCAGGATCTCGACGCTGCTGAAACGGCACGTAGACCCCAACCTCGAACGGATGGAGTATGACGACGACCCGGTCGTCGGTGTCCTGGTGAACAACTCCCTCCAGTCCCTCGCCTCCCCGGTCGAGACCCCGGCGGTCATCACCCCTGTCCGACTCTTCAGCCACTACGGGAAGCGGATCTACCGTCACTCGATCTGCTATTTCATGGCCATGGCCGCATCACGGGTGATCCCGGATCGCAGGCTCGTCATCGGCCACTCCCTTGGGGACGGCTACTACTTCAACTTCGATGATGAGCTCCCGGTCACTGCAGAGACAGCCGGACTGATCGAGGCTGAGATGCGGAGGATCCAGCATGCCCGCTACCCGGTGCAGCACCTTCTCTTCTCCTACGGGGAGGCTCTGGAATTCTTCGAGTCCAAGGGTATCAGCGATACCGCGCTGCTGCTCTCCTACCAGAACGACCCGAAGATCCAGCTCTATGAGTGTGACGGCTTCCTCGACCTCGCCTATGAACCGCTCATCCCGAACACCCGTCTTGCAGACCGGTTCGAGGTGAATGCCTACGGCGGCAGCGGCCTGCTGCTGCGGTACCCGAGGGAGAAGGACTTCCGGAAGCTCAGCGACTTCGATGACAACCCTGTCCTCTTCCGGGTCTACCAGGACCACAAGAAGTGGGGCTCGATCGTGAACGTCAACTGCGTCGGGCAGCTCAACAGGCTCTGCGATGACCGGAAGGCCCCTGAGTTCATCCAGATCTCCGAGGCATACCAGAACAAGAAGATCTCCAGGATCGCCGAGAACATCGCTTCTCGGAAGGGGACGGTGAAGACGGTCCTGATCGCAGGGCCCTCGTCCTCGGGGAAGACGACCTTCACCAAGAAGCTCGGGATCCAGCTGAAGGTCCTCGGGTTCGAGCCGATCGAGATCTCGCTGGACAACTACTACCTCCCGCCATCGAAGGCTCCCCTGGACGAAGAGGGGAACCCTGACCTGGAAGCGCTGGAGGCCATCGATGTCCAGAAGGTCAACGAGGACCTGCTCGACCTCTTCGCCGGGAAAGCCATCGACCTCATCGAGTTCGACTTCATCTCCCATGCCCGCAGTACCACGGGAACGAAGCTGCAGCTCAAGGAGAACAGCCTGATCATCATGGAGGGGATCCACGGCCTGAACCCGGGACTCACCCCGGCGATCCCCCGTGAAGCCAAGTACCAGATCTATATCTCGGCATTGACCCAGCTCAACCTTGATGACCACAACAGGATCTCTACCACCGACAACCGGATGATCAGGCGCATCGTCCGGGACCACCTGTTCAGGGGTATGTCGGCCAGGAGTACCATCGGGATGTGGCCCTCGGTCCACCGGGGGGAGAAGCACTACATCTTCCCCTACCAGAACAACGCGGACGAGGCGTTCAACTCCGCCCTTGACTATGAACTGGCAGTCCTGAAGATCTATGCAGAACCGCTGCTGAAATCGATCAAGCCGTCAGACACGGCCTATACCGAGGCCCAGCGGCTGATGGCCTTCCTGGAGAACTTCTACCAGATCCCGCCGGAGCATGTCCCGAAGAACTCCCTACTGAGGGAATTCATCGGTGGGAGCAGGTTCAGCTACTAGCTGTTTTATGATTTTACATGGTATTCAGTGGCCTCAACAGGCAACTGAGAATGTATCAAGAAAGGTCCTAAAACTCTGTATATGTCCTGTCTCTTCTAATCGCTTGCACATCTGCTTGAAGAACTTCTCATTCAGGACAACATGTGGATTCCTTTTGGTGTATGTGAGATTCTTCCACCTATCATTACATGACTTCTTAAAGTACGCATATGCAAATTGTGCCTTATTATATACGTCCTCATTAATGGATTCCATCTCCTCAGGGTCATTCACCGTGACATCATAAAACCTGATGAACTCTCTCAGTTCCCGGTCTTGCGGATTCCTTTTGATTATGAGCCGATTCCCTAATGTCCACGACTCAATGCAGCAATGCTGGATAATAATAGCATAATGAGCAGGGGCCACCCTGCCATTGATATAACGCTCAATCTCATCAAACTTTTCCTGGTAAGAAAGAGTTTCAGAATCGACCGCGATCACCAATTTGTCAATATGGCTCATACTCTGCATATCTTCGATCGCATGATCGATTATTCCTAGATATTGGGGGTATCCATGTCCTGAAACTATGTAAAAGTTGTTCTCAGTGATATCGGTGATATACGCGACTTCTGATAGTTCTGGATTCAGTAACTTAATCCAATACGGATATATCTTCGTTTCTGTACTGGCTCCTTCAACAACGATCAGGTAATTCACTCAATACCTTCTTTATAGAAAGGATCATTGATCAATTGGATGAACTGTTCTTGTTTGGACCTTCCGTACCTCTTTTTTATCTCATCTCCGGTTTTTATCTTCAAGGATGTTCCAGACCTGTTAAATACCAACCAATTGTCAATGGGTATCGTATTGATTATATAGGGGTGATGACTACTCAGGATGAATTGACTGTTCTCATTCAACAACAGCATCAGATCCGGTAGATTGTCTAAGGCATTTATACCCAGTGAATTCTCATATTCATCTATGATCAGGATTCCCCCATCCTCCATGAGCATGATATCCAATCCCAATAGAAACAGTTTTTGCATCCCGGAGGAGATGTCGTTGACAATGATCGGGTTATCTACATTGTTCTCATAGAAACATAACACAGGACTATCAATATGTATTTCAACATCACCTCCAGAGGCCTGCGTGATATTCAGGACTTCGAATCGTTTGATAAAAGGGAAACTATCTGTATAGAATTGGATGAGTCGTTCATATTTTTGGTTATCAAAGGATTTTAACAGTGCTATTTTCCTATGGAACCCAATATTTGATGCAAACAGATCCTGGACTGACCTGTTTTTCTTCAGTTCTGCGATTTGCTTCTTTGGCACCTGCCTTATATTGAAATTCTCAGTCAATTCGGCATTGAAGAACCTTCGGGTGAGTACTTTTTGAAAACCGATAAAGATCTCATCAATAAGCTCTTCATTTTTCAATAATGAGATACTAGATCCTGTGTAAGCCAGTTTTGGGAGCTCTTTTCCTAGAAAGATGAATCTGTTCCTGTCTCGTATGATTATCTCTTTCTTCTCACCTTCAGGAGTGATCTGAAAGAGATTGTCCTTTTCAACTTCAAAGGAGTCATTTGTTGAGACGACTTTCAAGTTCCAATTATATGTCTTTTGATGAACAACAAAGTGTATATCCCATTCTCCAGGGAATCGTAATTTGTCAGTGATCACTTGTATGCATAAGTTTGAGATAGTGTTGATGAACCGGGTTTTACCAACTCCAGAATCGCCTACAATGAGATTTATCCTTTTCAAAGGAATGGGAGGGATATCCCAATCTATATCATCATTCCCATGATATTCATATGCTGTAAGCCTCATAAAAACTCCTTATCTCACACTCTAAACTCTACATGATTTATACAGCGTCGTCAATTCTCTATATACTTGCCATTCCAACAGATATCTTTAGTCCTGCATGCCAAATCTACGTATGTTCTCTGCCGGTATGCAACAGCTCATCATGCTATTGTATCATACTGATCGACTTTTTTAGGGTTTTCCTTCTTACCAGATTGAGGCTGCTTGCTTTGTGGAACGACTGCCCTTGCCCCTCAGCAGGGTCAGGATAAGCGGCAAGTCCTTACCAGTGCTGTTTTTCAGCTACTAGAGCAGGGCCAGGTACGCTTCTCTCGGGATCTCCCGTGCCCCCAGTGATTCTGAATGGGGGTTGGTGACCTGGAAGTCGATGAAGGAGAATCCCCGCTGCACGATGGTCTCCTCGTAGAGATGCATAAGGGCGAGCTTCGAGGTGTTCGACCTTCTCGAGAACATGGACTCCCCGCAGAAGTAGTGCTCCATCTCGATGCCGTAGAGTCCCCCTGCGAGCTCTTCCCCGTCCCAGACCTCATAGGAGTGGGCATAGCCGAGCAGGTGCAGCTCGATATAGGCTTCCACCATGTCCTCGGTGATCCAGGTACCCCGCTGCCCCTCCCTGGGGATCTCCTTGCAGGCCCTGATCACCTGCTCGAAGGCCGTGTCCTTCATCACTGTGTAGGGATTGTTTCGTATGAAGCGTCTCATGGACCGGGAGAGATGGAGCTCCCCCGGGAAGAGTACGCAGCGCATCGGCGGGTTCCACCAGAGGATGGGCTGGTGGGGTTCGAACCAGGGGAAGACCCCCTGCTCATAGCCGGAGAGCAGCATCCCCGGTGAGAGGTTCCCCCCGACCATGACGATCCCGTACTCATCATCGGGATCAGGGTCGGGGAAGGTCACACGCACGGAGGCGTCGAAATAGGGGATCTCTGGATACTCCATGGATCAGGGATTGGTCACGGACTCTTGTGAACGGAAGACCAGCTCGAACCCTTCCGGTTCGGTCTGGACCCGTGGGATGAGGTTCCGTTCACCTGCCTGCCGGGCATCCTTCCCCTTGACATCGACGGTGATCAGCCCGCCCTGCTTGAGGTCCCCGAAAAGGATGTTGTCGACGAAGTAGTCCTTCAGCCGGTCCTGGATGACCCGAGCGATGTTCCTGGCACCGAACTCATGGGAGTACCCCAGTGCGACGAACCACTCCCGTGCAGCCGGGGTCACCTCGATGGTCACCCGTTTCCGCTTCAGCTGGGCTGCGAACTCCCTGATCTCGTTATCGACGATGGAGAGGATCTCCTCGTGGCCGAGACGCTTGAAGCTCACGATCTTGTCCAGCCGGTTCCTGAACTCGGGGGAGAAGATCTTCTCCAAGGCGGTATCCACCGAGGAGTTGTCGATCCGGTTGTCGACGAACCCGATCATCCGCTTCCCCAGGTCTCTCGCACCGGCATTACTCGTCATGATGATGATCACGTTCCGGAAATCGGCCTTCCTGCCCATCGTGTCGGTCAGGGTCGCATAGTCGAGGATCTGCAGCAGGATGTTGTAGATATCGGCATGGGCCTTCTCGATCTCGTCGAGCAAGAGCACGGCATGGGGCTGCCTGCGGATCGCATCGGTAAGGAGCCCGCCCTCATCGTACCCGATATACCCGGGAGGCGAACCGACGAGCCTGCTCACGGTATGCTTCTCCTGGTACTCGCTCATATCGAAGCGGAGCAGCGGGATGCCCAGGATGTCTGAGAGCTGGACACACAGTTCGGTCTTCCCGACGCCGGTCGGCCCGACGAAGAGGAAGGAGGCGACGGGTTTCGTCTCCTTGGTGAAGCCGGCCCTCGACCGCTTGATCGCGCCAACCACGCTCTCGACCGCTGAATCCTGGCCGAAGATACGGGATTTCAGTTCCGGCTCGAGGAGCTTGAGGCGGTCGATCTCCGAGCGGCTGACGCTCTTCACCGGGACCCTCGCTATATTAGCCACGATCTTCTCGATATAACGGACATCGATCCGCCTGATATCCTCGATGACGACTTCTTCCTCGATATCCTCATCGGTATGCCCTACCCCCATCTCGTCAAGGTAGATCACATTCCGTGCCAGGGGTGTCTGCTCGGGTTCCTCGGGTCTCCTCGAGGCGGCGACCTTCAGCTGCATGGCTGCCCCTGCCTCATCGATCACGTCGATGGCCTTGTCGGGGAGCGCCCGGTCGTTGATGAACTTCCCGGAGAGCTCCACGGCTGCCTTCAGTGCCGATTCGGTATAACGGACATTATGGTAACTCTCGAAACGGCTTCTCAGCCCCTTGAGGATCCTCAAGGTCTCTTCCTGGGTGGTCTCCGGTATCTCGACCTTCTGGAACCTCCTCGAGAGGGCCCCATCCTTGCTGAAGATCTTCTTGAACTCGTCCTCCGTCGTGGAGCCGATGCACTTGATCGAGCCGTCTGCCAATGCTGGCTTCAGGAGGTTAGCCCCGTCCACGGAGCCTCCCGAGACCGAACCGGCACCGATGATCGTGTGGATCTCGTCGATGAAGAGGATCGCCTGCCGCTCCTTGAGCTCATCGATGATCGCCTTCAGCCGTTCCTCGAAATCACCGCGGTATTTCGTCCCGGCAAGGAGGGCTCCCATATCGAGCTCGTAGATCTCAGCATGCTTCAGTCTCCCGGGTACCGTACCCTCCACGATCCTCAAGGCAACACCTGAGGCCATCGCAGTCTTCCCCACCCCGGGATCACCGACGAGGATCGGGTTGTTCTTGACCCTCCGGCAGAGCACCTGCAGCGTCCGGTCAAGGATCTGCTCACGGCCGATCAGGGGATCGAGCTCCTCGCGCTCCGCAGCCTTCGTGAGGTTCCGGGTATAGAGGCCGAGAGCACTGGTATCCGCAGGGGTCTCTGCGGTATCGCCTTCGGCCAACTGTCCTTCGTCCCCGGTATGGAGGGAGGACTGTTCCTGTTTCTTATGCTCCTGCCGCTTCAGGAAGGAGGGCAGCTTGTGGCTGATGACCTCGGTGAGGTTGTACCGGGTGAGCCCGTTCTTGACGAGGTAGTAGTTGCCGTAGGTCTCCGGCTCATCGAAGATCGCGACGAGGAGGTCGGAGAGTTCGAGCATCTCCTTCTCAGCCGAGTCGGTATGGGCAACTGCCTGTTCGATGATATCCTGGAAGCCCATGGTCTGCTCGGGTTCCCGCTCACGGCCCACCTCGAGGACGGGGATCCGCTTCTCGAAATACTCCTCGAGGTTCTCCTTGAGGCGGTTGAGCTCTACGCCGCTCTCCCTGAGGATGAATCTCGTCTCCTCGTAGAAGAGCATCGCATAGAGCATATGCTCCGGGGTGATGTATTCGTGTCTGTGTTCCCTGGCTGTCAGATAGGCGGTTCCCAATGCTTCCTGTACGATCTCTGATACTTTCATCTCGGACTCCCCATCGAGTCGGCGCTATGCCTCTTCAAGGATACATTTAAGAGGGAAGTTCCTCTTGAATGCCATATGCATGACGGTATTGGCTTTCGTCTGGGCAATATCACGGATGTAGGTACCGGCAACACCGCGGCCCTTCGTATGGACCTCCATCATGATCCGTGACGCATCGGCGGCACTCACATGGAAGACATCGGTGATGACGGTGACGACGAACTCCATCGTGGTATAATCATCATTGAGCAGGACCACATGGTACAGGGAGGGCTCAACGATCTCCACGTCCTGTTCGATGATGGTCTTGATCTCATATTTCCCGGACATATCCTATCTCTCCCCTCCTCCTGTCTATCCTTAGTATACCAGAACGGCCGGCCATATGCACTAGTACGATGATGAACCTTCGGTGCAATGATCGGCCGGCCGCTTCCCAAGGGCTCACGGCCTAATGGCTGTAGATATGGACCAGCTCATCGAGCAGGTCCTTTGCCTTGGACTGGCACTTCCCGCAGACGGTCCCGAGGCCGGTCTTCTCCTGAAGCTGTTCGAAGGTCAGTGAGGTGTCGTCCTTCACGAGGGCCTCGATCTGCTGGTCGGTCACCCCCTTGCATTCACAGATGATCCTGGCGACGCTCTTCTTGAAGGGGTTCTCCCTTCCCTGCCGCTCAAGGTAGTCATCGATGGCTGCACGGAGTGCCTTGTCCCCGAGCACCGAACAGTGGAACTTATGGTTCGGCAGCCCGCCAAGCTTGTCGGTGATCATCTCCGGCGTCAGGTGGTAGGCCGCATCGAGGGTCATGCCGAGGGCCATCTCGGACATCATGGAGGTGCTCGCGATCGCGGAGGCACATCCGTAGGTCTTCCACTTCAGGTCGGTGATCACGTCATCGGCGACCTTGATGACGACGAGCATCTGGTCCCCGCACGCCATGGAGCCGACCATGCCCTTCCCGTCTTCCTTGTAGTCGGGATCGTTCAGCACATTCTTCGGATTCATGAAATGATCCTTCACGGTATCGGTATAGACCCATTCGTTCATAAAACTCATAACGTTGACATCTCCCTGATCTTCTTGATGATTGGAGGCAGCTTCTCCAGGACGTAAGCGACATCAGCCTCGGTATTGTAGGCACCAATGCTGAACCGTATGGAGCTGTGGGCGAGTTCCGGCCCCAGCCCGAGCTCCATGAGGACGTAGGAGGGTTCCAGGGAACCGGTCGCACAGGCCGACCCGGTGGATACCGCGATCCCCTCGAGGTCGAGGTAGAGGAGGATCGACTCCCCCTCCGCACCGGGGAAGGAGACATTGAGCGTCCCGGGGAGGATGTGTTCCTGGTCCCCGTTCACCGTGATGTTCGGGACCGCGGCAAGCAGTCCCTCCTTGAGCCTGTCACGAAGGACCCGCTCCCGGTCGATCTCCCCGGTCATCTGCTCCTGCGCCAGCGCAGCAGCCCGGCCGAGAGCGATGATGCCGGTGTTGTTGTAGGTCCCTGCCCTTCTCCCGTGTTCCTGGTGCCCGCCATGGATGAGGGGGCAGAAGGGGATCCCCTTCTTGATGTAGAGGGCTCCGATCCCCTTCGGGGCATAGAGCTTATGGCCCGAGAGGCTCAGGAAGTCCACTTCCAGCTCCTTCACGTCGATCGGGATCTTCCCGACCGCCTGGACCGCATCGGTGTGGAAGAGTGCCCCGCACGCATGTGCGATCTTCGCAGCCCGCTTCACATCGAGGATCGTCCCGATCTCGTTGTTGGCCATCATGACGGAGACGATCGCCACATCGTCGCCCATGGCAGCCTCAAGTGCCTCGAAATCGAGGTTCCCGCCCCCATCGACACCGATGAGGGTGATCGCGGCCCCTTTCGCCTCGAGCGTCTGTACCGTCTCGAAGATGCTCGGGTGCTCGATCTTCGTGGTGACGATCCTGTTCCTGCCCGTGTTCCCGAATATGTCGGAGAACACGAGGTTCAGGACGGTATTGTTCGATTCCGAACCGCCCCCGGTGAAGATGATCTCGTCTGCATCAGCCCCGATCAGGTCTGACACATGCTGCCTCGACTGCGCCACAGCAGCATGGGCGAGCCTTCCCGGGCCGTGCATGCTCGAGGCATTGCCGAAGATATCGAGGGTCTCAAGGATGATATCCTTGACCTCGGGTGCGACGGGAGTCGTCGCGTTATTATCAAGATAGACTATTCTGTTATCCATAATCCCTTTTCTTTCCTCTCGTGTCCGGACAGTACCCCTGTCCGGAGGTATGGAACATCTCTCGATACTCCATATGTGGTAATAACATACTGATTGTATGATGCACCGTCAAGTTCTGTGATGATATTGTCAGGAGAGAAGGGCTGCTGTGTCTTCTTCACCGTCACGGACATAATGGATCCGGCGGTAGGGGGCCAAACGGAGATGATGCTGTTCTGCCCATCGGACATACCCGCATTCGGGGGGGAGATAGGTCGCGAACATCGCACGGAATACGGTCACCGGCCTGCATCTCACATGCTCGGTGAGCCGTTTCGCATAGACCCGGCAGGTTCGCGTGACGGGGTCGAAGTGTTCGCACCACTGGTCGAGGTCATAGACGACCTCTTTGCCAATGATGGTCTTCTCATGGCAGCAGAGTCCGCACCGACTGCAGTGGCTATCCCACTTCTGAGTCCGTTCCTGCTTCATGTTCCTGTACCACTGTACCGGTCGTATCATCGTCCCCCGTTCCTCGCCAGCTCCTTGAATGCTTCGTATTGTATCGAATCAGCGGTCGGATGGATATAAAGAGGGGTGACGGTAATGACATTTTTCTTGAGAAAATCCATATCGGAGCCGGGATCGAGCTGTATCTTCCCCGTCGTGGAGTTCCCTCCCTTGAGGAAATAGAAGATCTCGTTCTCCCGAACCTGGAAGGGCTGGATCCGGTCATCGTAGTCCCGCTGCTGCGGGGTCGCCGCCTGCCAGCTGCCGTCCGGCTCGAAGGGGACGTTGATGTTTATGACGATATCATCCGTCCAGAGCGGAAGGAACCCCTCGATATGGTCAGCGAGGAACCGGGCTGCCTGTGCGAACGGATGGGGAGGCTCGAAGCCCTCGGCGGAGATGGCGATCGCGGGGATCTTGTGGAGGACAGCCTCCCGTGCGGCTCCGACCGTCCCGGAATAGATGATATCGGTCCCGACATTGTATCCCTTGTTGATCCCTGAGACGACGACATCGGGGACCATGGGCAAGGCTCCCTTGAGCCCGTAGAAGATGCAGTCTGCCGGTGTCCCGCTGCAGCTGTATACCCGCGGTTCGATCTCGTGGAACTTCACCGGGACCTTCAGGGTGATCGCGTGGGAATGGGCGCTCCGCTCCGTGTCGGGGGCACATACCCATACCTCATGGCCGGCCTGCAGAAGCGTCTCTCTCAGGCTGTGCAGGCCTTCACTGTGGATTCCGTCGTCATTGGTTATGAGAATTCTCATGGTGATCCTGCTGGTCACATTATGCGGGCTTTCCCCATCGGATGATACTCGATCAATTCAGGATGAAATCCGAAAATGTGCTCATACTCCTCTAATCGATGCATGTATTCTTCCCGTGCGGCAGGAGTCATCAGGGACAGGGTGCTCCCCCCGAAGCCCGGGCCGATCATGTTCGCCCCGAAACAGCCGCTGATCTCTGTCGCACGCTTGGTCAGCCAGTCGATCTCCGGACAGGAGACCTCGAACTGATCCCTCAGCCCGGTCTGTGACCTGTTCATGAACCTACCATACGACGGGGAGTCTTTTTGTTCAAGGGCATGGGCTGCCTCCTGTACCCGATAACTCTCCTCGAGCACATAGACGCAGAACCGTTTCTGCTCCTCAGGAAGCGGTGCGGCTGCACCGTTGATCGCACCGAGCGAGTACTCCCTGATCAGGCCTCCCTGGAGTTTGGAGCGCATCACAGAGAGTCCTTCCTGGCACTGCTCCTCCCGGTAGACGATCTCATCCCGTACCGGGAAGGGAGGGACGTTACTCTCCGTGATGAGGAACTGGTCAGCCCCCATATCGATGGGGATATAGGAGAACTCGAAGGAGTGGAGGTCGAAGAGCATCACCGACCCCTCCCTCGCATTCAGCATGGTCATGATGTCCACCAGCCGTGACTTCGACTGGAGGAAGGAGGTCTCGGCGAAGTAGATCGCCTGGATGAGCTGGTTGTCATCGACATCGAAGTTGAAGAGCTCTTTCAGGGCCAGGGCTGCCGAGGTACAGACTGCCGTGGAGGCCCGCAAGCCTACCCGCTGCGGGATGTTCGACTTGACCGTGATGTTCAGGCCCTTGAAGATGAAGTTCCTGCGGTAGGTCTCATAGAGCACTCCCTTGATGTAGTTCGCCCAGCGATCCTCCCTGCGGTACTTCAGGTTGGGGATGGTGGTCCTCTTCCGTTCATTCAGTTCTGCTGAATAGAAACGCAGAGAATTATCCGTCCTACGAGATATCGCTATCTGAGTTGTACAGTCCACAGCTCCGGTCAGGGCATATCCGTCACACAGATCAGAATATTCCCCCATTAGCGTGATGACCCCCGGTACCGATACGGCAACCTCGGGCGCCTCACCATACTCCCGGCTGTGAAGCTCGTGAATGCTCGCCATGTATGCTCCCTTAATCAATTGTATGGTAATTACTTTGTTTATGCAATTAAAATCTGATTCACATTTCCATACATGACTGAGTTTGCACTATAGTATCATCCAATAATCGGGGTGTGAGAGGAAAACTTCTCATCAGTCTCCCAAGGTTCGAGGGGTGATGGACTCCGTAAAAAAAAAGGAACACCCTTAAAAAAGAGTGTCCCTGATCTTAGCGCCTGTCCGTATGGTCAGCTCTTGATACCATACTTCCTGTTGAACCGCTCGACTCGACCGGCAGTGTCTACCAGCTTCTGCTTGCCCGTAAAGAACGGATGGCAGGCAGAACAGATCTCCACTTCGATGTTCCGTGCTGTCGACCGGGTCTCGATCACATTCCCGCATGCGCAGGTGATCGTTGTCATCTCGTATTTCGGATGAATGCCCTTTTTCATGTTATCCTCCACTATATGAAGTCCTCTGCTAACGTACAGAAGACCAGGTATCTATTCAAAGAAGAGGGTCACACCGTCCTCTTCAGAAAAAAATAGACGACCTGAACCTGACCATACTCCCTGATACGGGAAATATAATCAATCGACCTCTTTTAGGCAAGTCATGACCGTGTTCACGGCCACACCTGCCGGGTCGAGACCACCTACTTCATATCGGTGGTGTTCATTGATCGCAAGAATGCCTCATTGTTCTTGGTTTTTCTCATTTTGTCAATAAGCAATTCGGTCATTTCTATATCTTCGAGAGGATTTAATGCATTCCTCAGGATCCACATCTTACTGATCTCGGTCTCAGCGAGCAGGAGGTCCTCCCTCCTCGTCCCTGACTTCTTCACATTGATAGCCGGGTAGAGCCTTCGGTCTGACATCCTCCTGTCCAGGACGATCTCGTTGTTACCGGTTCCCTTGAACTCCTCGAAGATGACCTCATCCATCCTGGACCCGGTCTCGACGAGTGCGGTAGCCACGATGGTCAGGGACCCGCCGAACTCGATGTTCCTCGCTGCACCGAAGAACCGTTTCGGTTTATGGAGCGCATTGGAGTCGACACCACCGGAGAGGATCTTCCCGGAGGTCGGGACCGTCTGGTTGTATGCACGGGCGAGCCTGGTGATCGAGTCGAGAAGGATCACGACATCACGCTTATGCTCCACGAGCCGCTTCGCCTTCTCGATCACCATCTCGGCGACCGATACGTGCCTGGTTGCCTGCTCATCGAAGGTCGAGGCGATGACCTCTCCCTTGACGCTCCGTCTCATGTCGGTGACCTCCTCGGGTCGCTCATCGATCAGGAGGACGATGAGTTCCACCTCGGGGTGGTTCTCGGTGATCGCGTTGGCGATCTTCTGGAGGAGGACCGTCTTACCGGTTCTCGGCGGGGATACGATCAACCCTCGCTGGCCCTTACCGATGGGGCTGAAGAGGTTGATGATCCGGGTGGAGACATCGCCGTTGCGGGTCTCGAGGTTCAGCCGTTCTTCTGGGAAGAGCGGTGTCATGCTGTCGAAGTTGACCCGTGACTGGGCGACACTCGGGTCGTCATGGTTGACGGTCTCTACCCGCAGCATGGCGAAGAACCGCTCAGCGTCCTTCGGCGGCCGTATCTGGCCATTGACCGTATCACCGGTCTTGAGGTTGAACAGCCTGATCTGCGACGGTGATATATAGATATCATCCTGGCCCGGCAGGTAACTGTTCTGGGGTGACCGGAGGAAGCCGTACCCGTCGGGGAGGATCTCCAGCGAGCCGTAGGCTACGATGATCCCCCCGCCCTTCGTGTGCATCTTGAGGATCTCGAAGATGATCTCCTGTTTCTTCATCACCAGCAGGGGCTCTAGGGGGAGGCCCTGCTCCTCGGCGAACTCCCTCAGAGCGGGTACGCTCCGGTTGGACAGCTCATTGATGCTCAGCTTCACTCCCGCGACATCCATCCTGTTGGGGATGTCGAAGAGTTCCGGGTTTCCCGCGGGAAGCTGTGTATCGACGGGAGCCGGCGCTCCATTGCTGTTCCGTCGCTTCTGGTAATTGGAATTATTGTTCCTGTGCTGCTGTTTCTGGTATTTCTTGTTGGTGCCGCCCTGGTTCTTGCGCTTGGCATCATTCCTGGGAGCACGCGGTACCTTCTCCTGGTCATCGAAGAGGCTCGGCTCTGCAGGTGACTCCTGCACCTGCACAGCAGGCTCCTTGGCAGCCGGGGCTTCAGCAGGCTGGGACTCGGCGGCAGCCTTACTGGCTGCAGGCTTCCTGCCGCGTTTCGGCTTGGTCTCCTTCTCAGCCTCTATGGCCGCACCATCCGCTGATGATGCTGCTGCACTCTTCTTCCGGGTGACTCGCTTCTTCGGCTGCTCTTCGGCTGCAGCATCGGTCTGTTCCGCTGCCGGTTCGGCCTTATCGACGACCACCTTCTTCCTGGTCGTCGTCTTCCGCTTGGTCACTAATCGTTTCTTTGGGGTCTCTTCTGGTTTTGCAGCCTCAGGGGAACCCTGATCCGCAGGGGGAGTCGTGTTCGCAGATTCTGGGGTCGATACAACGACCTCACCAGTCACATCTGCACCTTGTACATCTGATGACATGAAAATTAATTCTCCAAATACATAAAAATTTGTATGTGTTATGTAAAAAAATGATGATGAATGTACTATGATTTACGTCGCCGCTCTTGCGGCATTTAAGATAAATCGAACTTACATGGGGTTATGCCCATTCAGTACATTAAATATATTGCCACTGCCCTACAATGTCAAGAAGCTTATACCCCTTAATATACTGTTCAAGCAATAAAAGCGCACAAACTGCGGCCCTCCTCCGAACGGAAGCGCGTGAATAGGGCTTGAACCAGCAGGAGACAGTCTGCGTTGGACGACCGGGGGAGGAGAAGCCGAACCATACGGTACCCACCGGTTTCCCGTCACTCCCCCCTTCAGGGCCGGCGATCCCGGTGATGCTGAAGGAGGCATCGGTCCCGGCAGCCTCCAGGGCCCCTTCGGCCATGGCGGCGGCAGTCTGTGAGGAGACAGCCCCGTACTCCTCGAGGGTCGATGCCGGGACTGAGAGCATCCGCATCTTCGCGCGGTTGTCATAGGTGACGAAGGATCCCCAGAAATACGCCGAGGATCCCGGCGCCTCAGTGAGCAGGCTCCCGGTGAGCCCGCCGGTGCAGGATTCAGCCGCAGCGATGGTCAAGCCCCGCTCCTTCAGCAGGCCTGAGAGCTGGGAGACTGCCTCCACGTCCCCCTCAGGGAGCCTGCATGCACCGATCAGGCTCCTGAGCCGCTCGAGCACGGTAGAGCGCAACTCCTCGGTGCTCCCCTGGAGGTAGAGGCTGATCCGGTAGAGCTGGACACGGGTCCCCCATCGGGGCATCGCCTCAAGCGAGATCCCGCCCTCAGCAGCGATCTCCGAGACTGCCCTCGAGCAGGCCTCCTCAAGCAGGGACTCAGGGACCAGCAGGGCTGATACCTCGAGCCGCTGTTCCTCCCCCACCAGGCCGAGCCCGGCACGGAGGGCTGGCATGACCTGCTGCGCCCACATCGGGGCCATCTCGCGGGGAGGACCCGGCAGGGCATAGAAACATCCCGGCCTGCAGAAGCCCGGGGCGGTCCCATGGTCGTTCGGCAGGACGGTGAACCCCTCGGGGATCAGGACCTGTCGCATGTTCGATCGGTTGAGGTGCTCCCCGACCTGGGAGATCAGGTGTACTTTCGCCGGCTCATCGACAACGAGGGCGACCTTGAAGACCTCAGCGATCACGTCCCTGGTGATGTCGTCAGAGGTAGGCCCCAGCCCCCCGGTCGTGATGATGAGGTCCGTGGAGTGGACCAGCCGCTCGAGCTGGGGGCGGATCGACCCGTCATCCGGGACGATGAGGATCTCCGTGACATCATACCCGAGCCGGGTCAGGTCAGAGGCGATCAGCTTGCCATGGGCATCGGTGATGATACCCCGTACCAGCTCCGAACCGATGATGCAGATCGCTGCCCGCCGGTTCACCTGATATACCTTCGTCTCAGCCAGATCCAGGCCCCGGCAGCGATCCCGGCGATGGAGATATAGATCATGAGCTTGGCGAACCAGTCGACATACTTCGTGTAGATGGTATCGGCATAGGTATAGATCGGGACTTCCGTATTGAGGTAGCCCTTGATGAACGGGTCCATCTCATCGAGGACCTCCCCAGTCGGGTCGATCACCCAGGTCATCCCGGAGTTGGTCCCCCGGACTACCGACCTGCGGTTCTCGACTGCCCGGAAGACCGCCATCGCGCTGTGCTGCATCTCGGCAGCGACAGACCCGGACCAGGAATCGTTCGTCATGTTCACGATGACATCGGCTCCCGCCTTCACGAACCCGGCAGAGAGGTAGCCGAAGATATCCTCGAAGCAGATCGGGGTAGAGAACTTCACCCCGTCATTGGCGTCGAAGACGGTCGGTTCGGTCCCCTTCTCCCAGAAGTGGTAGTCGTGGTCCCGGAGGAACTGGTAGATCCGCGGGAAGATGTTCTCATAGGGGAAGTGCTCGGTCATCGGCACCAGGTGCTGCTTCCGGTAGGAGGTCTCGAGTTCGTTGTCCTCATAGAGGACGACCGCGTTGTAGTCGATCCTGTTGTAGGTCCCGTCCTCGTTTATGAGGGGCTTCGTCTCATCCTTGATGCGTCCGTCATCATTGCCGGTCAGCAGCGGGATCGAGAGTTCCTCGGCGAACTGCTTGAACTCCTGTACCAGGCCGTACATGCGTTCATCGGTCTGGTAGGTACTGTGCCAGTAGATCCCCGGGATGAAGGCTGTCTCAGACCAGATGATGATCTCAGGGTCCCCGTGAGCCATAGCCTCAAGGCTCAGCCTCCTGAGGTTGTTGAAGTTCCGTTCATAGGTGGTGAATCCCCCGAGCCAGGAGTTGGCATTGTGCTGGACCAGGGCGACCCGCCAGAGCCTGTCCGGTTCCTCCTTCTCGTTCCGGGCGATGGTGACGAAGCCGAACACCAGCACGGCGATGAAGAGCAGGATATAAGCATAGATCGAGATCCGGTGCCTGCGGAACCAAGCAAGGAAGTTCTGCCGCCTCAGGACGAACGACCCGTTGAGCATGTTCCCGACGAGGTTCCCCACGAGGATCGACGGGAAGACGGTCATGAGGCTGACTCCCCAGACCCCGAAGACCGATGAGACCTGGATGAAGGGGAGGAAGCGGTACTGCGTATACCCCATGATCCCGTATGCGTAGCCGAAGAAGCCCTTCGTGCTCAGCAGCTCATACCCGATCCAGATTGCCGTCTGCAGCAGGTACCCGTAGGTCGGGAAGAGGCTGACGGCGAGTTTCAGGATGGGGAAGAGGAATATACCGTAGAAACTGAAGACCAGCGGGGAGATGAATATCGCGAGGGGGTGGAAGCTGGAGAGCCAGTAGTTGAAGATCAGGTAGCTCGTCAGGCCGTAGAACCAGCCATAGAGCCAGGTGACCTTCCAGGGGGCGTTCCGTATCACGGCGAACACGGGGATGAGTGCGATGAACCCGAAGATCCCCAACCCTTCGGTCGAGATGAAGCTCGGGAACCCCAGGGCGAACAATAAGGCCCCGACTGATAAAAACAAAACCTCAGAACCATAGGTCCTGAGGCTTCGTCTCTTGTGAGTCAATGTCCTGGTAGCTGCTGCTGTCATGATAACTCTCAATTAGTGGATGTTTCGAACTATTTGCGCAGGTCCCAGGCCAGGTCCTTCAGTTCCTTTCCAGGCCTGAAGACTGCGACCCCGTGGGTGTTCACTGCTACGATCTCTCCGGTCTTCGGGTTTCGTGCCCGTTCCCGGCCCTTCCGGGTCCTGATCTCAAAGGTTCCGAACCCTCGAAGCTCGATGACCTTGTCATCTTCCAGTCCTTCTTTCAGTTCTACGAAGAACTCATCTATAACCTGATGAACATCAGACCTGCTCAAGCCCAGTTTCTCATGGACACTTTCAATGATCTCCGCTTTGGTGAGTTTTCGGGATGCCATAATCCCTCCTTATCTACATCTATATATCTGGCATTCTCTGCCGGGTACCAACCTGCCTGAGAGGGGGAGTCTGAGGCAGGATGTATACAGCCTGATAAACAGACCTTGATTTGTCCTACTCGTACTTAAGCGAGACCGTTCAACTGTGCCGCGAGCCGTGATTTCTTCCTAGCTGCGGTAGCCTTGTGGTAGAGCCCCTTCCCTGCATAGGTATCGATCAGCTTCACCACCTGTCGAAGCTCGGTGGATGCGGTCTCCGCATCTTTCTGCTCGACTGCGAGCTTGAATTTCTTCGTAGCTGTCCTGATGGTACTCTTTGCCCTTCTGTTCTGCTCTCTTCGTGCAGCGTTCTGTCGATTTCGTTTCTCTGCTGACTTATTATTTGCCACGGATTATCCTCCAATACGTACTCTTAGTTTATATTCTTTATGATGCTGGATTTATATAAAACCCAAACTAAGTATCCTTCTGTCTACCGGTTAGAAAAAATATCATAGAGTTGAAAACCTGTCAATAAAGATATCTCATTATACAGACAAAACTTCTTCAATATAATCCTTATCGACGTCCCAACGTCCGCTCTCCTTGTCATATGTGACTTTTTCGAAGGGGATCGTCAGCATCCTGCCATCCATCGCTGTCAGGTGATAGTTCCTCGAGAGGATGTTCACCTCGCTGATCTTCAGGAGCTCGTTCCGTATCTTCAGCCGGTTCCCGACCGACGGGAGCTTCGACTTCACCTCTTTATAGAAGTCATATTCATAGGCCAGGCAGCAGAGCAGCCGTCCGCACGGCCCCGATATCTTCATCGAGTTCAAGGAGAGGTTCTGCTCCTTGGCCATCTTGATCGATACCGGTCTCAGGTGGTCCGATACGCCATGGCAGCAGTAGTCCCTGCCGCAGACCCCGAGGCCCCCGAGGACGCGGGACTCATCCCTGACCCCGATCTGCCGCAGCTCGATCCGCATCCTGAACACGGAGACCAGGTCCTTCACCAGTTCCCTGAAATCGACACGGTTCTCGGCGGTGAAGAAGAAGAGTACTTTCGACTCGCACAGGAGGTAGTGGGCATCGACCAGCTTCATGTCGAGGTTGTGCTGCCTGATCTTATCCTTGCAGATCGTCATCGCCTGCCGGGATTTCTCCATATTCTCCGCGTGGCGCATCAGGTCATGGTCATCGGCAACGCGTTCGATCCGGTCGAGCGACTTGAGGGCCTTGTCCCGGTCCGCCTTCTCCTGCTCCAGGGCTTTCTCGAAGAGGGCCTTGCGCTCCTCCTCGATCGCATCTTCTTCCTGAGGCGCTTCCGGCTGTCCTTCGGGCTGCCCGTCACAGTTGCTGCATCCTTCGCAGCCGCGGCCTTCCTCGATGAAGGTTGACTCCTCCCCTGCAGCCTCCAGTTCGGCGACTGTCGATGAGAGCATCTTCGACCTCAGGTACCCGAGGTTCGTCCCCATATCGAGGCCGTACCGAGTCGGCGTGATCACCGCGGTCCCCGCCTCGAGTCTCTCCTCAAAGCCGCACAGGTAGGTCTCGCTCGTCTTCTGGTTCTTAACCATGTAGACATAGGTCGGGGCATGGTCATACTTCACGCCCTTGTCTTTCCTGCTGTTCTGGCGGGAATCCCGCCTCGGGCGGGAGTTGTTGTTCTGCCTCTTCTCAGGAGCTGCTTCCTGAGCGGGTTCCTGAGAGGAGGCCGGTCTTTTTCTGTTTCGTCGTTTACTCATAATCTATATTAAATCTCATCCACTCTAATTCTATTTGTACAATGAACTTCTTCATAGCATGCATTCATGCGATGGTCAAGGTTCTTTTTTCACTCCACACATTGGCAAGCAGAGTGTTCACCTTATATAGCTATAAGGAATCCACACCGACCGACACCCCGTATAATTGCCTATCTTTTTCTATATTAACAGATTACCGAGAATATTCCAAGCCGGTGCCGAAGGAAGCAGGGCAGAGAAATTATTGTCAAATATAATTGACGATTCAACCCCTTAATGCTATCTTATGTATATGCCTGTGAAAGGCACCAAATCTTACATTATCATTGGTTAGGTAACATGCAGTATTTTGATACTCACGCACACATCGGTCTGATCCATGAAGATCAGATAGAACAGTTATTAATTATTCAACGGGCAAAGCGGGCTGGCGTCAAGCATATCGTCAGCATCTGCAACAGCCTTGGGGACTTCTTCCAGATCTACGAGAATCTCAAGACTGCTGCCAGCGTATACCATGCTATCGGGGTCTCCCCCTCAGAGGTAGCGAACCCCGGGCTGGACTGGGAGGAGAAGATCCGTAAAGGGGTCTCCCTCGACCGCATCGTCGCCATCGGCGAGATCGGCCTGGACTATTACCGCAAGTTCGGTGACAAGAAGTCACAGATCGAGCTCTTCCTCCGGCAGATCGACATGGCGAACAGCTACGGGCTGCCCATCATCATCCATAACCGGGAAGCCGGGCAGGATATCATGAGCATCCTGCGGGACCGTCCTGTCAACAAGGGAGGGATCCTCCACTGCTACTCTGAGGACTGGAACTATGCGAAGAAGGCCATAGACATGAACCTCTACGTCTCCTTCGCGGGGAACATCACCTACAGGAACGCGAAGAACCTTCATGAGACCGCCGCCAGGCTTCCCATGGACCGTATCCTGATCGAGACCGAGAGCCCCTTCATGGTGCCGTCACGGTACAAGGGCAAGAGGAACAAGCCCGCCTACCTCAACGAAGTCGCTGAAGCCGTGGCAGAGATCAGGGACGAGCCGATCGAAGAGGTCACCGAGGCACTCTACCAGAACAGTCTCCGCGTCTTCAACCTGCCCGCAGACGCATAAGCGTCCCCAGGGAGCCATGGGAACAGATACCACGCTCTACCACCCGGTCACGATCGGGGACATCACCATCGGAGGCAACCTCTTCCTAGCTCCCCTTGCCGGTTTTACCGACAAGGGGTTCAGGGAGGTCTGCATCCGCGAAGGTGCTGACCTCACCTACAGCGAGATGGTATCAGCCGAGGCTGTGGCACGGGGCAACGAGAAGACCGGACGGCTGATGGAACGATCCCCCTCCGAGAAGCTCTTTGCGATCCAGCTCTTCATGCCCGAGGCAGAGGTCGCCCGCCGGGCAGCTGAAGGGGTGATGCGGTATGAGCCGACGATCATCGATATCAACTGCGGATGCCCGGTCCCGAAGGTGATCAAGACAGGTGCCGGCTCGGCACTGCACCAGTACCCGGAGAAGGTACGGGATATCGTCTCGGTCCTCGTGAGAGAGACCGGGGTCCCCGTGACGGTGAAGATCCGGCTCGGGATGACTGCGGGGACGGTCAATTACCTGCAGATGGCAGACATGGCGGTCGAAGGGGGTGCCTCCCTGATCACCATGCATGCACGGACCCGTGCCCAGGGGTATGCGGGAACCGCCGACTGGGAGCACCTAAAGAAGCTCAAGGAGCATGTCCCGGTCCCCGTCTTCGGCTCAGGGGACCTGATGACACCGGAAGCCGCGAGATCCATGCTCCTGGAGACGGGTGTGGACGGACTCATGTTCGCCCGGGGCGCTATCGGGAACCCCTTCATCTTCTCACGAACGAAGGCACTGCTGACCACTGGGACGGAGCTCCCTGCTCCCCCGAGGGAACTGCGCTACCGCCGCATCCTCGAACAGCTTGAGGCGACGATCCTCGACAAGGGCGAAGACGCTGCCTGCAGGGAGATGCGAAAGCAGGTCTGCGCCTATACGAAGGGGCTGCCGGGGGGGGCTGCGTCCCTGCGTGCGGAAGTCATCCATGCGGCCTCAAGAGCCGATTACCACCGTATCCTCACTCTTGACCAAGAACCTCTTGAATGATAGTGTTTTGTGAATTGCAAAGCAGGTTCCCTTCAGTCATGCCAGCTTCAAGAGCTTTGTATCCCATCATCCATGAGGAGCATTTGAGTTGAAAGTTCTAGTATTAGGATCAGGCGCAAAGGACCATGCCATCACATGGAAATTCTCCAAGAGCAAACGTATATCAGGCCTCTTCATCGCTCCCGGTAATGCGGGGACTGCGGCCCTGGGAAGGAACCTCCCCGAGGTAGACCCGTCCGACCCGCAGTCGGTGATCAAGGCCTGCAAGGACCATATGATCGATATCGTGTTCGTCGGTACCGAGGAACCGATCATGACCGGGGTCGTCGATGCCCTGCTCTACGAGGGGATCATGACCTTCGGGGCTACCAAGAAGGCTGCACGGCTCGAGAGCAACCGGTCATTTGCCAGGGACTTCATCACGAGGCATGACATCCCCATCCCGGACCACGCGGTGGTAGGCAGCCCGCAGGAGCTTGCCGACTATATCGCCCAGAACCCGGGGAAGCGGCTGGTGATCAAGAAGAACGGACTCGCCCCGAGCCGGGTGATGCTCGACTCATCGGATCCCGATGACCTGAAGGCCTTCGGGAACGAACTGCTCAAACAGGATGAGGTCCTCATCGAGGAGCACCTCAAGGGCATGCCCCTCACCCTGACGATCCTCACCGACGGTGACAGCTACCTCATGCTCCCCATCGGTACGGAGTACACGAAAGCCGAGGAGTTCGGCAAGGGTGCGGCTACCGGGGGTATGGGATCCATCTGCCCGGTCCCGGTCCTCAACCAGGGAAGCCGGCAGGAGATCATAGACCATATCGTGGAACCGACCCTGAAGGGGATGAAGGAGGAGGACCTCGCCTACCAGGGAGTCCTGATCTTCTCCCTCATCCTGACCGACAACGGCCCGAAACTCGTCGACTACCATGTCCGGTTCAACGACCCCGCCACCCAGGCGATGATCCCGCTCATCAACTCTGATTTCATCGACATGCTCGATGCCCTGCAGATCGGGAAGATCTCGGAATTCAACCTGAAGGTCTCCAACCAGTCAGCGGTAGCAGTCGTCATCGCCAGCGAGGGGTACCCTGCAGACCCTGCCGTGGGCAAGGAAGTGTCCATCACGCCGATGGCTTCCTGCAACCTGGTGATCGACCGTTCCATCGTCTTCTACGGGGCTGTGGAGAAGGCTGATGACCGGCTGCTCACCAACGGCGGAAGATGCTTCACGGTCGTCGGTCTCGGCACCAATATCATCGAGGCGAACAGCGCCGCCTATGCTGCCGTCGACGATATTTCCTATGAGGGGGCATGGTGCCGGCCTGACATCGGGAACAGGTTCTTCAGCGACTAGAGAACCGAACGCCAAAAAAAAGACGATGACTATAAGAGCCATCGTCTTTTTTATTGCTGGAGCGGGACTGTTATGCCCTGCGGACCTCGTAGAGCAGGATACCTGCCGCCACTGAGACGTTCAGGGAGTCTATGTGCCCCGAGATCGGGATCGCCACGATACGGTCGCAGGTCTCACGGACGAGCCTGCTGAGCCCGTCACCCTCGGAACCGAGGACCAGTGCGACCCGCCCGGTCATCTTGACAGAGGCGACATCCTCCCCGCCCATATCGGCACCATAGAACCAGAAGCCCTGCTCCTGCATCTGCTGCATCTCACGGACCAGGTTCTTGACGGTCACGACCGGGACATACCGTGCAGCCCCTGCCGATACCTTCATGACGGTGGTGTTCTGGCTCGCACTCCTCCGTTCCGGGACGACTACCAGGTCGACCCCGAAGAGGTCGGCGCTCCTGAGGATAGCCCCCAGGTTCTGGGGATCGGTGATCCCGTCGAGGAAGAGGACGAGTGCATCCTTCTTCTCACCGAGCTGCTCGAGGTACTCCTTGATATCCAGCTTCTTCGCAGCGACCGGTTTCGGGCTGTAGAGGAGGATCGCACCCTTGTGCTTAGCCTGTTTCCCCACCATCCGGGTGAGTTCAGCCAGCGGGACACGCTTTACCGAGACCTGGTTGGAACCGGCGAGCTTGGAGAGCAGGCTGTTCCGCTTGTTCTCCCCGCCCTGCTCGATATAGAGGACAGACGAGGGCCCTGCTGTCTTCAGGGCCTCTTCGATGGGATGGAACCCAATGATCAATTCTGACATATGTTATAACTCTGACAAAGGAACGGGGTCCGGCTTGCCATCCTCACCTATCACATCAGCCAACTCCCTGAGCAGGGCCTTAGCCTTTGAGGAAACCCGTTTCGGGATCTGGATATGCAGCTTGATGTACATATCCCCTCGCCGATCAGTGTTGTGGAGGAACGGGACCCCTCGATTCTTCAGCCTCAGGATCTTCCCGTTCTGCACACCTGCCGGTATCTTGATCTTCACCCGTTTCTCATCGATAGTGTTCACTTCGATCTCGGCACCTAAGGACGCCTGGGTCAGGGAGATCGGGATCACGCAGTAGAGGTCATTCCCGTCCCGCTCGAAGTACTTATGCGGCCTGACGGTGACATAGACATAGAGGTCGCCCGCGGGGCCGCCGTTGGGGCCGGCATCACCCTGCCCGGGGATGCTGATCCGTTTCCCGGAATCGATCCCGGCGGGGATGGTGACCTTGATCTTCTGCTGCTTCTTGTTGACACCCTTCCCATGGCACTGGGTACAGGGGTTCTCGATGACGAACCCCTCACCGTTGCAGCTCGGGCAGGTAGAGGCGATCGAGAAGAAACCGGAGTTCCTCCTGACCTGGCCGGTACCGCCGCAGGTCGGGCAGACCTTCTTCCCTGAGCCCCCTGAACCACCGCAGGTCGAACAGGAGACGTTCCTTGAGTACGAGATCTCAGCCTTGGTGCCGAAGACCGCATCCTTGAAGTCGATGTCCAGGTTATAGCGCAGGTTGGCCCCATGGGCCGGCCCCCCCCTGCCGGCAGAGGCCCTGCCCCCGCCGCCGAAGAAGGAGTCGAAGATCCCGCCGAAATCGCCGAAGATGTCGCTGAAGTCCCGGAAGACTGACGAGTAGTCATGCTGTCCCCCGTTCATCCCGTCGACACCGGCGAACCCGAACTGGTCGTATGCCTGACGTTTCTGCTGGTTGCTCAGGACCTCATAGGCTTCGGTAGCTTCCTTGAAAGCCTCCTCAGCCTTATGGTCCCCAGGATTCTTATCCGGGTGGTACTTGATCGCCAGCTTGCGATAGGCCTTCTTGATCTCATCGTCGGCAGCCCCTTTCTGGACTCCCAACACCTCATAATAATCTCGTTTACTCAAGGTTCTCGAACTTCCTTTATACTCTAGTTGTCATCATCGACGACTTCGAAATCTGCATCTTCGACATTGTCGTCTTTTGCCGGCTGGTCGTTCTGTGCTGCAGAGGCACCTGCTCCCGGGGCTCCGCCCTGGTCAGGTGCGGCCTGTTTGTAGACCTCTTCGGCCAGTTTGTAGGATGCCTGCTGTAAAGCCTCCATCTTCGCCTTGATCTGTTCCACATCACCTGATGCCAAGGACGCCTTGAGCTCCTCTGAGGCGCTCTTGATCGCATCCTGCTCTTCGGAGGAGATCTTGTCCCCGTAGTCCTTGAGTGACTTCTCGGTCGAGTAGATCAGGTTGTCTGCCTGGTTCGTTACCTCGATCTTCTCCCTCTCGGCCTTATCCTCTTCGGCATGCAGTTCTGCATCCTTGACCATCTTGTCGATCTCATCATCGGAGAGACCCGAGGATGACTCGATCCTGATCTTCTGCTCTTTGCCGGTGCCCAGGTCCTTCGCTGATACGTGGACGATGCCGTTCGCGTCGATATCGAAGGTGACCTCGATCTGGGGTACGCCCCTCGGCGCCGCTGGGATGCCGATCAGGTCGAAGTTCCCGAGTGTCCTGTTCTGGTTCGCCATCTCGCGCTCACCCTGGAGTACGTGGATGGAAACGGCAGTCTGGCTGTCGGCAGCCGTCGAGAAGATCTGGCTCTTTCGTGTCGGGATGGTCGTGTTCCGCTCGATGAGCTTGGTGAACACACCGCCGAGTGTCTCGATCCCGAGTGAGAGCGGGGTAACATCGAGGAGCAGGACATCCTTGACGTCCCCACCGAGGATACCTCCCTGGATCGCGGCACCCATGGCAACGACCTCATCAGGGTTCACGCTCTTGTTGGGAGCCTTCTTGAAGAGTTCCTTCACCAGTTCCTGGACAGCCGGGATACGGGTCGAACCGCCGACGAGGATGACCTCGTCGATGTCGCTTGCTGAGAGCCCGGCATCCTTGATCGCCTTGAGGCAGGGATTCTTCGTCCGCTGGATCAGTTCCCCGACCATCTGCTCGAACTTTGCCCTGGTCAGTGAGACCTGGAGGTGCTTCGGCCCGCTTGCATCAGCGGTGATGAACGGCAGGTTTATATCGGTCTGCTGTCGGCTTGAGAGCTCGATCTTTGCTTTCTCTGCTGCTTCCCTGAGCCTCTGGAGGGCCATACGGTCCTTTGAGAGGTCGATACCGGTATCGGACTTGAAGGTCTCGATCAGCCAGTCCATGATCTTATGGTCGAAGTTGTCACCGCCGAGGTGGGTATCACCATTGGTGGACTTCACTTCGAACACCCCGTCACCGAGTTCGAGGATCGATATATCGAAGGTACCGCCGCCGAGGTCGTATACCGCGATCTTCTCATCCTTGGTGGTATCCTTACCGAACCCGTATGCCAGTGAGGCGGCAGTCGGCTCATTAACGATCCTCTTGACCTCGAGCCCTGCGATCTTTCCGGCATCCTTGGTTGCCTGTCGCTGTGCATCGTTGAAGTAGGCAGGGACGGTGATGACCGCTTCGGTCACTGTCTCGCCGAGATAATCCTCAGCGGTCTGCTTCATCTTCTGCAGGACGGCTGCAGAGATCTCCTGAGGAGAATAGTCCTTACCCTGGGCTTCTACCCGCACTTCATTCCCTGATCCTGACTTGACCGAATAGGGCACCATTGAGATCTCGGAAGGTACTTCCCCGAACCTTCGCCCCATGAATCTCTTGATAGAGAAGATGGTGTTCTCCGGGTTCGTCACGATCTGGTTCTTTGCGGGCTGTCCGACCAGTCGTTCACCCTTGGCGGTGAAACCGACGATCGATGGAGTCGTTCGCTGTCCTTCTGAGTTCTGGATGACAACAGGTTCCCCCCCCTCCATCACTGCAACACATGAGTTCGTTGTTCCAAGGTCAATTCCAATTATCCTTCCCATAGTATCCTTTCTCCTTACACTACTGGTAGTTTTATTATGATAGTATCCCAGCCCGGCCTATTCGCCGGCCGGTGCAGCAGCCTCTACAGGAGGCTTCCCCACTTTAACTTTCGCATGCCTGATCACCCGGTCATGGAGGACATACCCTTTCTGGTAATCCTCGAGGACCGTCTCGACCGCACATTCGGCATTCTCTTCCATCATCAGTGCTTCGTGCATCTGAGGATCGAACTCAGCGCCGACGGTCTCCATCCTCTTCAGGCCCCAGTTGTTCTCCAGCATCGTGGCGAACTGCTTCTCGATGAGCTTGATCCCCGAGAGGAAACTCTCGTAGTCCTTGGACTCCTGGGCAGAGTTGATCGCACGCTCGAAATCATCGATGACGGAGACCAGGTCCTTCAGGAGGCTGGTATTCGCATACTTGATCGAGTCCTCCTTCTCCCGGAGCATCCTCTTTCTGAAATTCTCGAAATCTGCGTGCTTGCGGAGGTACTTTCCCTTGTACTCCTCAAGCTCCTTCTCCAGATCCGAGGCTGACTGCTTCAGCGCTTCGAGTTCTGACACCTCATCACATGGTGCTTCATCCTTCTCTGTTATGGCTTCGGCCGCCTGTTCAGCAGCCGCTTCCTCAACCGGAGCTGTCTTCTTCTCGTTCTTCCTGGCCATACATTCTCCTACGCAAAATACATAATAAGCCCAGGTCGTTTCCTGAGCATTCTTTTCCTATCCCGCAATTCTCAATGTGTTATCACTACAAAGCAAGAGTGTGTAAGTATTTCCTACTGCAAACTTAACATACTAAGACCGTTTCATCTGAGTCAAGCGTTTTTTACCCTTTCATACAAGAAAATGTGTCAGTTCGCGTAATCAGAGAGCTCTTTGATCAATTCGATCTCCCCTTTGGGGATGTTCGTCAGTTCAGCTATCTCGGATACGGAGAACCCCTCCTTCAGATGCTCCTCGACGATGCTCCTCTTGTCAGGGGAGACAGCATAGCTCTCAGGCTCATCCTCGTCAGGCTCATCATCCTCCAGGATGATCTCCTCATCATCCTCATAGTAGATCTCATCTATGTCGTCGTCGGGTTCACCCTCCTCTTCAGCAGGTTCCTCCGTCTCCTCGTCTTCCTCCGGCTCATCATCTATCTCTTCAGACTGTTCGGCTATGAACTGCTCGACCTCAGCCACGGCCTCTTCGACCATGTCCTCATCGAGGAGATCGACCAGCTCATCGTCTTCCTCTTCTTCCTCTTCCTCGTCCTCGCCACCCACTTCTTCGGGTTCTGGTTCCGCAGCCTCTTCTGCTTCATCAGTGAACAGCTGCTCCTGCTCCCAGGACCGGACAGCCTCATCGTCAGGTTCTGGCTCTGGTTCCGGTTCCGGTTCAGGT
This sequence comes from Spirochaetia bacterium, assembly GCA_963677595.1. Classification (GTDB taxonomy): domain Bacteria; phylum Spirochaetota; class Spirochaetia; order CAKZLE01; family CAKZLE01; genus CAKZLE01. Next base: position 2,482,782 of record OY782041.1, on the reverse strand, counting down.
TCCGGTTCCGGTTCAGGTTCCGGTTCTGGCTCAGGTTCCGGTTCAGGTTCAGGTTCCGGTTCTGGCTCAGGTTCCGGCTCTGGCTCTGGTTCCGGCTCTGGCTCTGGTTCCGGCTCAGGTTCGGTGACCGTGACCACCTGCTCCGGGATAGCCTCCAATCGTTCTTCTATGGCATGGAAGGCGGACTGCACTGACTGCTCCAGCTCAGACTGGATGGAAGAGAGCGCATCTCCGATCGCACGGTCCACCTGCTTGTTGAACGCCTCGAGGGCGTTGTTGTAGAGTTGGTCGAATTCCTGTTCTGACTTGGAGATCTTCTTCTGGCCGAGGAGCATGACCTGCTCCATCTCGGAGGAGAGCTGCTCCCTGATCGACTCCCCGATCTCGGCACTCTTCGATTCCCTGACCCGGATGAGAGCTTCCTCCAGCTCTGCGACCGTGCCCTCGAACTCGTCCTTCACCTGTTCCACTGCCGCAAGCTGCTTCTTCACAGCCTCCAGCTGGTCTATATCATCCTTGAGCCTGCCCATCCGGAGTTCTGCCTTCTCGGTAAGGACGGCAAGATCCTTCATGATCCTGTGGTAATGGGAGATATAGGTCTGCAGCTGTGAGAGGTCCGCAGCATGGGTCTCGAGATCCTCAAGTGACTGGTCGACCCGCTTCAGCATGGTGCGAACCGATGCCTCATGAAGCTCGACCTGGCTGTTGATCTCCGTGAAACGGGCCTGCATCTCGCGGTCCCGCTCCTCGATCTCAGTCTTCACCCGTTCCATATAGGTCTTGACCAGATAGATCTGGCGATCCTTTCGGTCCTGGTAGCGAAACAGGATGATCACGAAAAGGGTCAGCAGGAACAGGACCAAATCCACTATATAATACCACATATTCACCTCGCCATAGTCAGTGTTATTGGGCAACTGGACTCGTATCCAGGCATATCAGAAGATGAAGTTCATGGACAACACACGTTACCATCGTTCTATTCTAGGACTGTGTGGGCCTGATTGTCAATGCAGTCAGTTCAGCAGGATCCCTTTCAGTACAGGATAGGAGCTGAACACCAGGTCAGCATCCGGGTAGCTGCCCCCAAGCTGTCTCCGGTGCACCGGGTGGATGTAGAGGGCTGTCCGCATCCCGGCACGCTTGGCCCCGATGATATCCTTCGAATAGCTGTTCCCCACATAGAGGACCTTGGCCGGGTCATCGACCCCGAACTCTTTTGCAAGCCGCTCGAACGGCCTGCCGTGGGGTTTCAGCTGCCCGGTATCCTCCGCACTGAAGAGCACATCGCAGTAGGGCTCGACCCCGAGGGCTGCAGGCTTGATCCCCAGAGGGAGGTCCGAGAGGAGCCCGACCCTGATGGATGCCGCCGAGAGGGCCCTGAAGAGGTCGAGGACGCCCGCGAACGGCCGTATGGGGGAGAAGCTGTGTTCCCAGGTCCGGTAGATACGGGTATCGATCCGCTCAAGGAGCTCACTCGTCCGTTCAGGCGTCACCTCCCGGTGCATCGCCTCCAACACCATACGAGCCTGCTGTTCCCTGAAGAGTCCAGGCGATGCAGCCGGTTCAAGGTCCCTGATCTCACGCCGCATCCTGCCGTACCTGGCCATGAGGAAGGGTGCCCGACAGAAAGCCGGGATGGAGCAGAGGTACATCACCGTCTCGGGATAGAGTGTACCGTCGATATCGAAACCGACAGCCTCGATGCCCCCGAACATCAATCCTTTCGAGCCCTCTCCCGCAGGTCAACCCTGATCGGGATCGAGGTGAACCCGAGATCCTTCCTGATGCAGTTCGTGAGGTACTGCAGGTAGCCCTGGGGGAACCCCTTCGAGCGGTTCACGAAGAAGAGGAACTCTACCGGCGCGGCATGCGTCTGGGTCCCGTAATAGATCTTATAGAAGGTCTTCTTCCCCCGGGGAGGCTCATAATGCTCGAGCCACCTCTGCAAGGCGGCATTCACCCTGGAGGTCTCAGCCCGGGTGTTCAGCTGCTTGTAGACGCCCCAGCCGGTACTGAGGAGCTTCTCGACTCCCTCGCCCGTTGCCGAGGAGAGGGGTACCAGCGGTGCGAACCCGAGGATCGGGAAGACGAACCGGGTCCGTTCCTTGATAGCTTCCATCTGGTTCGGGAGTTCCTTCACCAGGTCCCACTTGTTGAGGACGATCACGACTCCCTTCCCCTTCTTCACGATCAGGTTCGCGATCTTCTTGTCCTGTTCCACGAGTCCCACGGCGGCATCCACCATCAGGAAGATGATATCGGCCTCGTCGATCGTCTTGATCGCCCGGTTGACCGAGTAGTATTCCACATCGACATCGACCTTGTTCTTACGCCGGATGCCCGCCGTATCGAGGACCGTATAGGAAGCCCCCTTGTAGGTGAAGTCCCCGGAGACCACATCCCGTGTCGTCCCGGGCACCTCGCTCACGATCGATGCCTCCTTTCCAAGCAGGAGGTTCGTCAGCGTAGACTTCCCGGTGTTCGGCTTACCCATGATCGCGATCTTGATCGCACGGTCCTCCTCGAAAGACGGTTCCATCCCCTCATAGGCTGAGAAGTCGATCATCTCCTCCAGCGCTTCCTCCACGGCATCGATCCCCAACCCATGGGCTGCAGAGAGACCGACGACCCGCTCATACCCGTACTGGTAGAAGTTCCACAGGAGGTCATCGCGCTTCGGCGTGTCGATCTTGTTGATCGCCAGCAGGGTCTTCCCTGAATAAGGCCTCAGGGCTTCCATGAGGGTCTCGTCCTCGCCGGTCACATCGGTGACATCCAGCAGGAGTATGATCACGTCTGCCTCACGGAGCACCATATAGCTCTTCTCGGTGACGAGGGAGTCGAGTCCCTCCTGGTCGAGTTTGACACCGCCGGTGTCCACCAGCTCCACCATACGGTCCCCCACGACCCACTGTTCGAAGATCGGGTCCCGGGTCACTCCAGGCATAGCATCGGTGATCGCCTTCCTCTTCCTGATAAGGCGGTTGAAGAGCGTCGACTTGCCGACATTCGGCCGGCCTATGATGGCGACCGTCGGCATGGTTCTATTCGTAATTGAAGATCTTGAATCGTTCATCCATCCAGTTCCTGACATACATATTGATTTCTTCGTATGATTCCATCCTGATGATCGCATCAACGAGCGACCGTGCATCTTCCATGCTGACAGAACGGATGATACGCTTGACTTCCGGTATCCCTGCCGGACTCATACTGAACTCATCAAGGCCGAGTCCTAAAAGCACACAGACATAGAGCGGGTCTGCGGCCATCTCGCCGCACATCCCCACGGGGACCTCCATCTCATGCCCCTTGTCGATGATCATCTTGACCATCCTCAGCACGCCGGGATGCAGCGGCTCATAGAGATAGGCGATCTTCTCATTGCCCCGGTCGACCGCGATCGTGTACTGGATCAGGTCGTTCGTCCCGATGGAGAGGAAATCGACCTTCTTCGCCAGGATGTCGGCGATCAATGCCGCTGAGGGCACCTCGATCATCGTCCCCAGCTCGATGGCCTGGTCGAACGGTATCCCGTCCCTGACGAGCCCCCGCTTGACCTCCTCGACGATCTCGAGAACGCTGTTGAGTTCCTCCACCCCGCTGATCATGGGGAACATGATCCGCATCTGCCCGTAGACTGACGCCCTGAGCATCGCCCGCAGCTGGGTCTTGAAGATCTCCGGCCTCGAGAGGCAGAACCTGACAGCCCGCCACCCGAGGATGGGATTCTCCTCATCGAACTCCTCGAGGCCGGGGATGACCTTGTCGCCGCCGACATCAATAGTCCTGATGGTCACGGGACCATGGTCCTTCATGCCCTTGATCACCCGGGAGTACTCATAGAACTGCTCCTCCTCGGAGGCGTGTTCACCAGGCCGCATGAAGAGGAACTCGGACCGGTAGAGACCGATCCCCTCGGCCCCATGGGAAAGGCAGCTCTCCACCTCTTCCGGGATCTCAATGTTGGCCTTCAGCCTGACGACCCTGCCGTCAGTGGTCCTGGCGGAGAGGTCATGGAAGGTGAGCATCTCCTCCTCATGCATCTCCCACTTCTTAAGCTTCCGCTGGTAGGCTGCTTCGGTGATCCTGTTGGGACGCACGAAGACCTTCCCCTCGATCCCGTCGATGATGATCCGGTCCTCGTTATTGACCTTCTTCGTGATCGACGAGAGCCCTACCACGGCCGGTATCTCGAAGGCCCGCGCCAGGATGGCCGTATGGGAGGTCCGGCTCCCCGTGTCGAGGACGATCCCCTTGATGAACTCGCGGTTCATGGTCAGGACTTCCGAGGGCAGCAGGTTGTTCGCAACGAGCACCACCTCCTCGGAGATATCGACGAGGGAGGCCCGTTCGATATACATGAGCTGGTGTATGAGCCTGCTCTGGATATCGAAGAGATCCATCGTCCGTTCCTTCAGGTACTCATCCGTGCTCCCCTCGAGGGACTGGACCATGATCTGGATCGTGTCCTCGATGATGCACTCCGCATTCATGAGCTGCTTCTCGATCCCCTGGAGGATGGAATGCTCGAAGTCCGGGTCCTCGATCATCATGATATGGGTATCGATGATGTCGAGCTCGCTTGCGACCGTCTTCCTGGCTGACTCCTCCTTGAGCCTGGCAAGGTCGTCCTTCGCACGCAGGAGCGCATCCCTGAAGCGCACGTGCTCCTCGACCACCTCTTCGGGGTCGATGCTGTACCGCGGTGCTTTCAGTGATTGTGTGGCATAGAGGAAGACTTTTCCTATCACAATACCGGTAGATGCCGGGATCCCTTTGACAATTCTCATGATAGTCCTACTATACGTACTTTTACCTGTGATGTCAAAGTATAATAGCCGGGTTGCCTCCATGATTTGGCATCTTCACGGTTGCCCGGCACTACGGTTTGCGGTATGCTGTTCCCATGAAGGAGCAAGAACCCCGCCGGCATGACAGGATCCCTCCCGGCATGTGGATCCTCTTAGCTGCCGTGGTAGTCGCAGCCATGGTCTACAGCATCCCGGCCGCTTTGAGGACCTACCGGGGGTCAGAGCTCGAGGAGACGGTCAGGACCTATCTGGAGAAGCGGTCAGACACGGTCGAGACCCAGATGATGTACTACCAGGCCAACCTCTTCTTCCTGAGTCCAGAGGAGAACGGTACGCTCATCCTCAGCCCGCGCAGCATCGAGATCGGCTATTCGAACGGTTTGGACCTGCTCATCGAGGGACTGCTGGAGGGTCCGAGCCTCGAGGAGCTCCAGGAGGGGACCATCACCCTGATCCCGGAGGCCACCACCCTGCGAGGGAGCAGCATCATCCGCAATGTCGCGTATATAGAGTTCGGTGCGGAACTGCAGGTGCCCGGAAGCTTCGGGAACGAGGGTACCGAGTATGCCTGCCGGCAGATCGCCGCCACGGCACGGTCCCTGCCCTACATCGAGGAGTGCGTCATCCTCATCGACGGGGCGACCTTCTATTATGAGAATGCATCATTGTACCAATGACAACGCCTTTGGAACAATGGCGCAATCACTCTTCGACTGATGGTATCAATGGAACAATGAGGTTATATGCTGGGAGAATCCCGCTGCTGACAGGGTCTGGGCTCCAGACGGCTTGAGCAGGGCCAGGTACTCCCGGTTCCCCTTCGTGCCGAGGATCGGGGACTCGGTGATCCCCGCGACCCCCACCCCCTCTTCGGAGAGCTGGGTGAAGGTCTTCAGCAGCACCCGTGAGACCACTGAGGTATCCCGAATGACCCCGTCAAAGGAGGGGATCTCCTGCTGCAGCTCGAACTGGGGCTTGATCAGTGCGATCATCCACTGTTCTGTCACCTGGGAGAGTATGTGGGAGGCAGCTCCGGAGATGGACCGGAACGAGAGGTCTGCTACCGCTGCGTCTGGGACCGGTTCCAGGCCGGAGACATGCATGATGTTCGTCTGCTCCATCACCACTACCCGGCTGTCGGTACGGAGCTGGTAGGCGAGCTGGTTGTACCCGACATCCACCGCATAGACCATCCCCGCCCCTCGGGAGAGCAGGCAGTGGGTGAACCCCCCGGTGGATGCTCCGGCATCGATGAACACCTTGCCGTCCACCGCGACACCGAACACGTCAAGCGCATGCTCGAGCTTCCTGCCGCCCCGTGAGACGAAGGCCTCATCAAGGAAGGCTACTTCGGCATCAAGGCGGACCTTCTCCTTCGGGTTGGCGATCCGCCCGCCGTCAACCATGACGTCCCGGCACATGATCCGGGCCATCAGGCGCTCCCGCTCCTGGTCGGGGTACCGACTGCAGAGCAGGTCGAGCAGGGGGATCCTCTTCACGGGGTCATACTCCCAGGTAGGTGTTGAGCCGCTTCAGCCTTACCGTCCTGCCGGTCGCGGGGTCTATCCCGGCGATCAGGCCGTTGATCATCTCCTCAGTATCACAGATCTCGCTCTTCATGGGGATCTGGGTCAGCTGGCGCTGGATGGAGATCCCGGGATCACTCCCGATCACGCTCATGGCTGACCCGGTCATCCCGAGATCGGTCATATAGCCGGTACCGCCGGGCAGGATCCGCTCATCAGCTGTCTGTACGTGGGTATGGGTCCCGACGACCACCGAGGCCCTGCCGTCGAGGTAAAGGGCTAGTGCTTCTTTCTCCTCGGCTGATTCTGCATGGAAGTCAATGAGGATGACCTTCACCTTCCCTGGGACCTGCTTGAGGAGCTCGTCAGCCGTCCGGAAGGGACAGTCGGTATTCGGCATACTGACCCTCCCCTGCAGGTTGATCACGGCAAACGGGATGCCGCCCTTCTCCAGGACGGTAAGCCCGTGGCCCGGGACCTGTGCAGGATAGTTGGCCGGCCTCAGCAGCCTCTGGTCCGAGACCAGCCTGCCGAGGATCTCATCCTTCTGCCAGACATGGTTCCCGGAGGTGATCACGTCGACCCCGGCAGAGAGGATCTGGTCCGCATCGCCGGGCATGATACCGAACCCGTCGGCTGCATTCTCGCCGTTGGCCACGACGATATCGATGTTATACTTGCGGATCACCTGACGTAATCCAATAAATAGAGCTCTGGCCCCTGGTTTTCCGCAGATATCACCAAGGAACAGAGCCTCTACTGTCTTATTTGACATACGTTAACCTATTTAGCGTACTCAACCACCCGGGTCTCACGAATGATGGTCACCTTGATACGGCCTGGGTACCGTAGCTCAGCCTCGATCCGCTTCGCGATATCCTTGGCCAGTTCCTTGGCTTCGACATCGTCGACCGACTCATTGTTGACCAGGACCCGCAGCTCCCTTCCGGCCTGCACCGCGTAGGACTTCTCAACACCGTCATAGCTGTTGGAGATCTTTTCCAGGTTCTCCAGCCGCTTGATGTAGTTGTTCAGCGTCTCCCGCCGTGCACCAGGCCGTGAGGCCGAGATCGCGTCCGCGATCTGCACGATGATCGACTCGATACAGTTCGGTTCCACATCATTGTGGTGTGAGAGAATCGCATTCAGTACCTTCGAATCCTCACCGAGCTTCTTTGCGAGTTCCGCACCCATCTCGGCATGGTTCTGTGAGCCCTCGGACTCGATCCCCTTCCCGATATCGTGGAGGATCCCGCCCCGAATGGCGATCTCCCGATCAGCTCCGACCTCTGCGGCGATCATCCCCGCAAGGACTGCAACCTCTTTCGAGTGGTACAGTACGTTCTGACCGTAGCTGGTACGGTAGTAGAGTCTTCCAAGCGCCCGTACGAGCTCCTGGCTGACATTATGGATGCCAAGGTCGAACATGACCTTCTCACCCTCATCATTGATGACCCGTGATACCTCACGCGTCACCTTGTGGACGACTTCCTCGATCCTTGCAGGGTGGATCCTCCCATCCTGCACCAGCCGCTCCAGGGACTTGCGTGCGATCTCCTTCCTGACCGGGTCAAAACAGGAGATGACGACTGCTTCCGGGGTATCATCGATGATGATATCGACACCGGTGAGTGTCTCCAGAGTCCTGATGTTCCGTCCCTCTCGCCCGATGATACGACCTTTCATCTCATCGCTCGGGAGGTTCACCGAACTGACCGTGAGCTCTGAGCTCACCTCGGTCGCGATCCTCTGGATCGTCGTGACCACGACATCTCTTGCAAGCTTCTCTGACTTCAGCTGCGTCTCCTGCTCGATCTTGTTGATCAAGACCTGGGCATCACGCCTGGCTTCGTTCTCCATGCCTGCAATGATCATGTTCTTTGCCTCTTCAGCACTCAACCCGGCAATTCGTTCCAGCTCAGCCCTGAGCTGCTCTTCCTGGTTGGCCACTGAATTCTCTCGCCCTGTTAGATTCTCCTCTCGCTCAGCCAACGCGGTCTTGATCTGATCCAGCGATGACTGTTTTCTTTCTAGATTTTCCTCTTTCTGCAGAACCCGTTTTTCGTACCTCTGCAGTTCGTTTCTTCTTTCCCTGTTTTCTCGTTCCTGTTGATGCCGCTCCTTGAGCAGCTGATCTCTAGTTTCAAGCTGTATCTCACGACTCTTCGCTTCCGCTTCCTTTACCGCTTCTTCGCTGAGTCTTGCAGCCTTCTGTTCGGTCGAAGAAAGCTGAAACTTGGCATACAGCCAACGGATTAACCAACCTAGAATTACTCCAGCCAGAGGAAGTATAATATATTTTACCATATTCTTCCCCCAATTTTATTTTCCTTTCATAATAAGTAAGTACCACAGAATTGTCAATGCAAATGTTTCTGTACAAACTTCTTCTTTATTAGTCTATACACTTATTTACAGAGTATCCATGCATGATATCTTGATTGCCTGTCAGTTCATGCAACAAGATGCAACGTGGATTCAGGCAGTTGCGTACCTGGTACTGAGTAGATTTATTTTAACAGAATACGTATGATCGTAATAATCCGCCTACAGGGAAGCCCCGGCATCACGCAGGTCCCGGCAGGAACCCCGGTCCATGAGCTGCTGGCGGATCTTGATCCCAATGTTGATCTGCGAGGAGTCATGGTAGTTGATCAGCCGGTTGAGCATGTCTGCGGCAACGGTCCCCATCTGGTCGGTCTGTGAGCGCATGGTCGTGATCTGCAGCACCTCGAACTGGGAGTAATCGAAGGAGTCACCGGCAGTGATGATCGAGATGTCACCGGGTACGGAGTAGCCAAGTCTCATCAGGGCAGCATAGACCTTCTCGGCGAGGTAGTCATGCAGGCAGTAGAGTCCAGTCGGGCGGTCATCCCGGTCAAGCAGTTTATGCAGGCCCTTCTCCAAGGTGTGGATATCATAGTAGTTCTCGAAATAGAGGACGAACTCGTCGGGAAGTTCCAGCCCGGCATCCTCAAGAGCCTTCCTGGCCCCGATGAATCGGTCATTCCCCATCCCCACGGTCGCGGGGTGCTCGGTACCGAGGTACGCTATCCGGGCATGCCCGTAGTCGATCAGGTACTTGACGGCATCATAGGCACCCTGGAAGTCATCATTGCAGACGGAGAGATACCGGTCCTGGTACTTGTTGTTCATGACGACCAGGATGGGGATCCCGTTCTCTGACAGGAATTCCAGGAGGTGCTCATCCTCAAGGTGCAGGGTGACCAGTGCCTTCGCCCCGATCGCCTTGAGCTGCCTGAGCAGGTCCTGCTCCGGCTTCTCCGAATGGATCGGCACGATGACGAGGTTGATCCCGAAGCTGTTGAGGGCCTTTCCCAGCTTCTCGATGAAGACCTGGATGAAGACCCAGAGGTACGCCCAGTTCTGCTCGATGCTGAACAGGAGTCCTACAGTCTTCACGGAACTCTCGAGGCCCCGGGTATACCCGAGCCGTTCGGCGGTCTTCTGGACCATCTCGATGGTCTCGTTCGAGACCCGACCCTTGCGTGAGAGCGCCTGCGACACTGTCGTGGGGGAGACCCCTACTTCAGCCGCGATATCCTGTAGTCTTACCTTCTTTGCCATATTGGAAAAGTATAGTTGAACAGCCCAAGGTAGTCAACTGAGCCGGCACGCCGGACACAGTCCCCCTGTGTGCGTTCTCTTCCGCCGCTCCCCGGCACCCCAGGAACCGACAGGGACGAAACAGCCTGTATCCGAAAAGGTCCTCCCCTCCCTGATACAGGCCTCCATCTCTGGTGCCTGGCCAGGATCACTCCTGATTATTGCCGGCGGTGAAGAAGTCGGCATACCCGAGGAGGTTCCACTCCTCGACGATCTTCCAGACCCCGTCGATCTTCCGCACCAGGCACTCGCACATGTTCATGATGTTGTCATAGTTCAGTTCCTTGTCCGTCGGCGGGCCGTAGAGGCTCGGTCCTGTGAAGGTCCCCTCAGGATAGGTGATCTGGATGAACTTGTACTCGGTCTCGCTCACCTGGTGAGCCCAGATCCCGATAAAGTTGAGCTTTATGTCCGGCATCGACTGGATCCGTTCACTGGTATGGGCAACGACCAACGCGATGCCGGGCATATCCTTCCCGTTCTCACCATGGATGATGGTGGTATCGGTATAATGGTCATAGATCAGCCCGATCTGGCGGTGGTTCCAGATCAGCTTGGTATACGCCTCGAAGAATCGTTCCACCTGTCGGGCGTCCTTGAAATCAGCGTCACCCACGATCTTCTCGAGCTCGATGACCTCTTTCTTCCTTGCTTCTTGTTCCATGCTTCCCTCTCCTCTCAATTCCCTCGTCTCAACATGCGTCATTCGGGGATCGAAACAGGACGCTAGCGCGCCTCACCCTTCAGCAGGTTCTTGATCGTCATCATGCTGCGGATCGAATATTCCTTGACTACCTTCCAGGCCCCTTCGACCTGCCTGATGATATAGACTGTCTGCCCCATGGAGTTCTTCTCATCGAGCACAGCCCCGGTCGGCGGCCCATAGATACTCATGCCGGTATTCGTGGCATCGCAGTATGACCGCTGGTAGACCATGAAGCCGGTGACCGCATCACCGGTGGCGAAGGTCTCTGTGAGCGTTACCTTCATATCGGGGAAGGCGGCGATCATCGAGAGGAACTCGTCCTGTATCCCCTCCTGACCGACGATCCTGCTCCCGGTCGGTCCCTTGAGCACGGCATCATCAGCGTAGTACTGGTATATGTACCCCAGCATCTGGTGGTCCCAGATGACTTTCGTCAGTGCGTCCCCGAACGCGACCGCATCATCGGTCGTCTCCAGCACGGCACCCTCAAGGACAGATTCAAGCTTCTTCCGCTCATCAACCATCTGCTTGCAATAATCCATTACTGTTCTCCTCTCCATGAACCTTCAGGCTTGGGTTTGCGGGAAACGCACTTTGAAGAAATCATCGAAGCCGAGGCCCCATTCCTCAACGATCTTCCATTCCCCATCGACTTTCTTCACCTGGCATTCACAGATGCTCATATTATTATCGTAGTTCATCACCTGGTCCCCAGCGGGACCATAGGAACAGGGCCCGGTGAAGGTCGCATCGAGATGCGTGACCTGCACGAACCGGAACTCATCCTCATTCACCTTCTTCGCATGGATCTCCAGGAAGGTGGTCTCCAGGTCAGGGATCGTGACCAGCCGGTCAGAGGTGTGCCGGAACACGGAGAGCACATCATCAGTCACATGCCCGTTCTCCCCATGCAGGATCGTATCGTCCAGGTAGGAGTCATAGATGCTCCCGATGTTCTTATGGTCCCAGATATATTTCGTGAGGGCCACGTAATACTCCTCAACATCGGCGGGAACCCTGAAGTCAGGGTTCTCCACGATCTTCCGCAAGGTCTGGGACTCTGTTTCCCTGTAGTTTCTGTCACTCAGCTTCATGACATCACCTCTTTCCTTTCACCCTGACTAGTTGCCGGCCAGCTTCCTGAGGCGGATCGCTGCCGACTCAGCATGGGCAGCCATTCCCTCGATGGTTGACTGTCGTACCGTGATCCCCGCAAGACGTTCCATAGCTTCTTCCGAGACCCACTGGTGGGTAGGGAGCTTGATGAAGGTATTCACCGATACGCCGCTGGTATAGCGGGCTGCTCCCGCGGTCGGCAGTGCATGGTTCGTGCCTGCGACCTTGTCTGCGAAGACTTCGGCTGCAGCCTCCCCGAGGAAGAGCGAACCGTAGTTCGTCAACTGCCCGAGCAGTACATGCGGGTACTTGGTATGGACCTCAAGGTGCTCAGGTGCCCACTCGTTGGCAAGGGCGGCACACTCCTCGAGGCTGTCCACGACGACGACCTCTCCCTGGTTCTCCCAGGAGATACGTGCGACATCGGCGGTAGAGAGCACGTCAAGCTGCTTATCTACCTCCTTGACCGTATCCTCACCGAGTTTCTGTGAGGTGGTGATGAGCATACCCCTGGCATTCGGGTCATGCTCGAGCTGGCCGAGCAGGTCTGCCGCGAGGATATCTGCCTGGGCAGTCTCATCAGCGATGATGAGGATCTCACTCGGTCCTGCCGGCAAATCGAGCCCGACGGTACCGTTGACCTGGCGCTTCGCCTCGGTCACCCACTTGTTGCCGGGGCCGACGATCTTGTCGACCGGCTTGATGGTCTCGGTCCCGTATGCCATAGCTGCGATCGCCTGTACACCGCCGATGCAGTAGAGCTCATCGACCCCGGACTCCTCAGCTGCGTAGAGCACTGCCGGATGCACCTGGCCGTCCTTACGCGGCGGAGTACACCCGATGACCCGTGTGACCCCAGCAACCCGTGCCGGGATGATCAGCATCTGTGCCGCTGAGAGGATCGGGTACCGTCCCCCGGGGATGTAGGCACCGACATTGGCGATGGGAACGATCCGGTGGCCGAGATGGATCCCGGGTGAGATCTCCACATCGATCTCACGGATCGCGTCCCGCTGGGCCTGTGCGAACATGCGGACCTGGGCGATGCCGAACTGCATATCCTCGATCAGGCTGGGAGAGAGCATCTTCCTTGCCTGTGCGAACTCCTCCCTGGTGATCTTCAGGTTCTTCCTGTCGATCCCATCGAGCTTCTTCGTATATTCGATCACTGCCCCATCCCCGTTCTTCCGGACATTGTCGATCATTTCTGCCACGATCTCAGTCACCTTGGAGAGATCCTCAGGTTTCGCGGGTTTCGCAGTCTTTAGATACTTCCTGTTCATCGTTTGTCATTCTCCTCACACAACAAATTATTTTATGGTCAACGTATCCAGCCCGATACGCTATCTGCATCAATCAATACAGGTCCGTCCTCCGGTCCTCGAGCATGGTGTAATACCCATTCCTCGTACCCTCGACCCGGTCCAGGTCGACCCGGCACTGCAGCAGGGCCTCACCATCCCGTCCGGCGCAGCCGAGCTGCTGCCCGTCCGGCCCGTAGAGGGAGGACTCCCCGAGGTAATCCACGCCGTCATTGACCCCGACATGGTTGCAGGTCGCGAGGAACACCGTGTTATCGAGGGCTCGGGACTTCGAGAAGGCCCGAAACGGGTCAGCCCAGGGCGTGTCCCAGGCAGCCGGGACCAGGATGATCTCGGCCCCCTTCAAAGTCAGGATCCTCGAGAGCTCCGGGAAGGCTAAGTCCCAGCAGATCATGAGGCCGATCTTTCCGATCTCGGTATCTGCCACGACCGCCTCATTACCTGCGGTGAACACCTTCATCTCACCTTTCGTCAGGTGGAGTTTCCGGTAGTTGGCTGCGGCCTTACCGTCCGGCCCGATGAGCATCTGGGAGTTGTAGACCCTTCCGCCCTCCCCGGCTTCCGCATACCCGTAGGCGATGTAGAGCCCGAGTTCCGCGGCAACGGCACTCATCCTCCTGAAGGAGGGGCCGTCGGGTTCCTCGGGGCAGTTCTTCGCTGCATCCTCGGGATCATAGCCCCCGGGAGCCAGTTCCGGGAAGAGCACGAGTGAGGTATCCCCTACCCGGGCAGCTCCCTTCCTGATGAGCCTCTCCATCCTGGCAAGGTTCCCTTCCGTGTCGCCAGAGGGGAAGTGGGCCTGGATGGTCAGCAGCTCGATGGCACGTCCCATGATTATTTCACCCCTCCCATGGTCAGGCCCTGGACGAAGTGCTTCCTGATGAAGAAGGAGAGGACGAGGACCGGCAGGATGACGAGGATGCCTACAGCAGACATCCGCTCCCACAAGACCCCGTACGGCCCGATCGTGCTCATCAACGCGATGGTGATCGTCTTGGACTGTTCCGACCTCGTCAGGATGAGGGCATAGAGGAACTCGTTCCAGGAGTTGATGAAGATGAAGATCGATGTCGTGATGACCCCGGGTGCAGTGAGCGGGAACAGCACGTGCCACAGTGTCTGCATCTGCGAACAGCCGTCGATGACCGCTGCCTCCTCGATCTCCACCGGCAGGCTGTCGATGAAGCCCTTGATCAGCCAGATCGCATACGGCAGTCCGATCGAGAGATTCACCGTGATCAGCGAGATCTTCGAGTCGATCAGGTGCAGGTGCAGGAAGATCGCGAAGAAGGGCAGCACGATGACTACCGGCGGAACGAACTGTGTCGTCAGGATATAGACGAACAGCGGTTTGCTTCCCCTGAACTTATGACGGGAGAAGACATAGGCGGCCATCAACGCCAGCGGGATCACGATCGCTAAGGTCGACAGCGAGATGATCATGCTGTTGAGGAATCGTGCCCATACATTGATGGTCGGGCTGTTGATGATCTCGAAGTTCTCCAGTGTGGGGGTGAACAGGATATGGTCAGTCTTCGCCTCTACCGGCGTCTTGAACGCGGTCAGCGCGATCCAGATGATCGGGAACAGCACGAAGATGATGATGGCGAAGATGACGATCTTGTGAAGGACCTCATTGATGACGGCCCCGGGTCTGAGCTGTTTCATCCTACACGCCCTCCCTGATCAGTGATTTTGTATAGAAGGACGCGAAGATAGCCATGATCACGATCAGGATCGCAGCCAGCGCGGCTGCATAGCCCATATCCATGAACCTGAACCCGGTCTGGTAGATCAGGTAGTTGAACGTCTGCGTCGATGCACCAGGACCGCCATTGGTCATGGTGACTACCTGGTCGAACATCTTCAGCGAGAAGATCGTCCTCAGCAGGGTGATGGTCATGACTACCGGGAGCAACAGCGGGAGCGTGACATGGATGAACAGCTGTACGTTGTTCGTACCGTCAAGCTTGGCTGCCTCGAAGATCGATGTCGATATAGAGCCCAAGGCTCCCACGAACATGAGTGCGACCAGGGGGGCCCAGCCCCAGACCTCGGTCATCGCCAGCCAGAAGAGTGCCCAGCCGGTATGCCCCAGCCATATCAGGTTGTCAGTGGCCGGGATGAGAAAATTGAAGAACCGGTCGAGGATCCCGCTCTCAGGGTGCAGCATGTACCTGAAGGTATATCCCTTCAGTGCCGGGCTGATAGCGAACGGGAAGATGAGCAGGGTCTTCGTCAGGGTCGTGAGGACGCCCGGCTTCTGCAGGGCAATGGCGATCGCCAAGCCGATCACGACAGACATGACGACCGATATAAGGGTGTAGAGAAAGCTGGTCTTCGCAACCATCAGGAAGTTGGAATCCGTCAATGCCCGAATGAAGTTCTCCAGTCCTACGAACCCCTGCATGACCGGCGACTGGGAGATCAGCCACTGGTGAGATCCCAGCCAGAATGCATAGATCAGGGGATAGGTTGATGTAATAGCAATCACGATAAGTGCAGGTATCAGCAGCACCAGTTTTCGTTTTTTGTGTCCGCCTTTCACGATTCAGCTCCTAAAGACTTGTATTGAGTCGCCCACCGGCAGGTTTCCCTGCCGGTGCAGGTGACTCAGACATGGTATCACACATAGCGGGCAGCGCTGAAGTCGCACTCATCGCTGCCCGGTCGTTCGACCTACTTATAGTAGCCGGCTCGCTTCATGACAGCCTCGACATCAACAGCAGCAGCGTCGAGTGTCGATTTCACATTTGCGCCTGAAGCCATCTTGTTCATGGCGACCTCGAGGATCGACTGGATCTGCAGCCATTCGGGGATCGCAGGGAGGCCCTTGGAGGTCTTGAGTCCTTCGTAGACCATCTTCTGGAGCCCGTTGTTCGCAGCGTTCACCTCAGGATCGAGCATGTTCTCATAATGCATGGTGATGACGTTAGCCGTAGCTGGATCAGACTTGTCGATGACGTACTCTCGTTCTTTCTCCTTTGAGGTGAAGTACTTCATGTATTCCCAAGCTGCATCCTTGCGCTTTGAGTCGACTGAGATACTGGCACCAAGGCTGGTGGAGAAGGTGTAGGAGGGCTTTCCGGGGAATGACGGAACGGTGGTAAGAGCCACGTTGCCGAGCACTTCAGGGATTGCCTGTGCAGGGTTGAAGTATTTCGTGTAGACCCATGACCAGCAGATGTTCATCGCTGCACGGCCCTGGAGCACTTCATTGTTCGCATCACCCTCGCCGAAGGTGATCGAACCGGGAGCCACGATCTTGTCGGTCGTGATGAACCCTACGTATTTCTCGGTAGCCTCGAGGCCTGCAGCATTGTTGAAGATCGGCTTGTTGTTCGCGTCGAAGATAACTGAGCCGTTGCTCCAGAGCATGCCGAGCCAGTTCATGAGGTTCTGGCCTGAAGAACCGCCGTACGGCTGGGCTAGACCCTTCATACCGGTCTTCTCCTCGATGATCTTCGCAGTCGATACCAGTTCATCCCAGGTCTTGGGAGGAGTAAGGCCAAGTTCGTCGAATACGGTCTTGTTGTAATACAGGAGGTTCGCATGTCCGCGGAACGGGATACCACGTACCTCATCGGTGCCCATCTTAACCATGTCGATGAAGCCGGGAGCATAATCATCCATGTTGATACCGTCTCGTGCGATCAGGTCATCAAGTGGTTCGAGATAGTTACGAACACCAACGACATAGGAGTCCATGTAGGTGAGGATATCGTAGTTACCGCCGCCGGTTGTGGCTTCAGCGATGAATTTCTCCTGCCAAGCATCCCATACGGTGTAATCCCACTGTACGTTAATACCGGTGAGTTCGGTGAACTCATCGACCTGCTGCTTGATAGCCAGGAACTGCGGGATAGATCCGGAAGTACACAGGACTTTCACGGTCTGGCCGGCAAACGGTTTTCCAGCAATCAGATTGTACTCCATCAACTCTCTGGGAGCAGTTGAAACCTGTGTTGTCGTGGTCTCTTCCTGGGCGCCGCCAGCGAAGAGGGACAAGGTAACCATCATGAACACAGCTACCAAGACCAACAAGAATCTGTCTTTCTTCATCTCTTTTCCTCCAAATTTTCTTTACGAATCCATAAGCAACCTGAAGACAGCATCCCACAGATTATGGTGGTTGTCAATCTTTTTCGCTTTTTCTTTACCAGTCTTTGGCATCATTTCATACTGTCATAATTGCTATTTACCACAATTTCGTGGAATTTTCTGCTTTTTTCACCAAGAACCAGCAAAAATATTTTGGCGTTTTCATATTTTTCAATTTCTTATTTTTTTATTAATATTTTTTGATGCCTAATTTTTTGGCTAAAAGTTTTTACCTTTATGTAATCAAAGAAGAGACTGCAGCTGGTAATGGCTACATGCAGGTATGATTTCCTCTATGATCTAGAATTCCCGCCTGAATATTCTAACAACAACCCAGTCAGGAATCGGTGCGTATCTCGAGAGGACATTTGATCTTCAGGGTCTTGAGGATGTCGTTGACCTTCTTCACCGGTTCACAAGGGAGCACGACATCGTCGAAGACCTTGCAGTGCTGTTGTCCCAGGTTGTAGAGTGCCCTGTTCACGCTGCAGCCAGACTTCTTCAGACTGTCCTGAAGCATTTTGACGATCACCGAAGCTATGAAAGCCAGGACCAGGTGCCCCCTGAAGGTGTCTTCAGCATGTACTCTCAACGGGAGCAGGTTCGTGTTGTTCTTGCAGATGTCGAACACCTGTTCGATCTGCTGGCGAATATAGTACTTCTCCAGCACATCCCCCGTCCGTATAGGCCGTGAGGAGTAGAGGATGAACACCCCCTGGTCTTCCATGGCTTCAAAGACCTCGTCCGTCGTCATTCCCCGCGCCTTGGCGCGGTCCATCAGTTTGGATGACTCGATGTTCTTCATGGCCATGTCACGGCAGATGTACGCATAGCCTGGCTGTCCCATAATGGTCGCCTTGACCCTCTTCACATATACATAACGACTGTTGTACTCAACAAGATGCTCTTTGGACTCCAAGCTTCCCAGATGTGCTGCCTTAAGTTCGCGATAGTCTTTACGGTTCTCCTGAAGGCGGGAGAGGAATGACACCTTGTGCTCGTACAAGGCTCTCAGGTTGTCCTGGGTGAGGTACCCTGCATCGAGGATCGCGAACTTGGTGTTGATGCCGTACGCCTTCAGTTCTGCTATCGTCCGGATGAGGGTGGACACGTCTATGACGTTCCCGGGGACATAACGGAAGAACAAGGGCAGATTGGTGCCCTGCTGGACTACATAGATCAGTCTCACCTCATTTGATAGCTTGCCATTGTGGTTGCTGATGGCCGTAAGTGGGAAGTGGATGCTGTTAGGCAGTCCCGTACTGTCGATGATCACCTTCTCTCCGCCAGGACGATTCCCGACCAGCTTGAAATACTCGGCGAAGTACGCCCTCTGATTCTCCTCATCCCCGATCGCGGAGAGAAAGTCGCTTATCCTCTGACTCGTCAGGTTGGCTTTCGGGTACCGCACACTGGCATACGAACCCTCATGCCAGGTCTGTGCCAACTGGTTTGACCGGTTCTCCAAAATGTAGTAGAGAACCATGGAACGCAGCGTGTCGGAGTTGCCGTAGCCGAGGCTGTCTACCACGTCCCACATACCGGCCTTGCTGATGTACTCATCGAGCACAAAGGCATCCCCGAAGTTCAGGATGAGCTTCTCCTGGGCATTTTTCCTCCTGGTGCCAGTCGGGACGAAGGATGCATCAGGGGTGCCGTATTCACCAGTCTCAACATCGAAGGTGAAGACTCCGCGCTCCCTGCTCTGGTATATGCCAGCAGCTTCATCGAGAACGCGCCCTAAGCTTTTCTGGGAGGTTACCACCTTCCCGTTGATACGCTTGCCCGTGCAGATCTTTGCATACTTGATACCATTCTTGATATCATATCCTATGTACATGGACGCTCCTGTTATTAGAACCTTTTCTAATAACAGTATAGCAATAAAGTCCGTATTCTGCAAGGGAAATGACATGCAAATGGACTATTACTCAAGTTTTCAATGACAGTGTGGGGCTATGCAGTAATTCAGGCGTATGTTGTTAGAATATTAGGGCGGGAGCTATAGATGATGATGTCACATAGCAGCAGGCGTTCGACCTGTCAAGCCATGGATGACGTCTGCAGATTACTGCTCGTGAGGTGTTCATGAACGCCAGGGGCTGTCCCTTTTCATGGCAGCAGTAAAAAAAGGCTCCGCAGTTCATCAGAACCTTCTTCGCATAACACTACTCCCCCCAGACGCAGGAAGACCTCCCGTGAAGGGAGGTCTCTTCTGTAACCCGGCAGCCGGAGGGCTGCATGACCGTGTCATGGATGACAAGGTCTGAAAATAAAAAAATCTGGCGATTACCTACTCTCCCACGGCTAACCCGTAGTACCATCGGCGTGAGAGGGCTTAACTTCCGTGTTCGGGATGGGAACGGGTGGGACCCCTCTGCTATGATCACCAGATTAATTATTGCTTCATCTCACCGGTACTGCATCGCTGCACATACCGATGTAACAAAACAACTAAAGAATTATAGAATAATATGGTCAAGCCTCACGATGAATTAGTACTGATCAGCTCAACATGTTACCATGCGTACACTTTCAGCCTATCAACCAGATCTTCTCTCTGGTATCTTCAGGAGTCTTATAGACTCAGGGATGTCTCATCTTGAGGAGGGCTTCCCACTTAGATGCTTTCAGCGGTTATCCCTTCCGAACGTAGCTACCCAGCAGATACCGCTGGCGCGATAACTGGTACACTAGAGGTTCGTCCACCTCGGTCCTCTCGTACTAAAGGCAGATCCTCTCAAACATCCAACGCTTGTGGCAGATAGGGACCGAACTGTCTCACGACGTTCTGAACCCAGCTCGCGTACCGCTTTAATTGGCGAACAGCCAAACCCTTGGGACCTGCTCCAGCCCCAGGATGCGATGAGCCGACATCGAGGTGCCAAACCCTACCGTCGATATGAACTCTTGGGTAGGATCAGCCTGTTATCCCCGGAGTACCTTTTATCCGTTAAGTGACGGCGCTTCCACTCGCTACCGCCAGATCACTAAGACCTACTTTCGTACCTGCTCGACTTGTGAGTCTCGCAGTCAAGCCACCTTTTGCCTTTGCACTTACCAGATGATTTCCAACCACCTTAAGGTGACCTTCGCGCGCCTCCGTTACTCTTTAGGAGGCGACCGCCCCAGTCAAACCGCCCACCTGGCATGGTCCTCTATCCAGCTTCATGGACAGAGTTAGAAACCTGAAGTATGAAGGGTGGTATTTCACCAACGACTCCCTACAGCCTAACGACCATAGTTCCCAGTCTCCCACCTATCCTACACATCATAATCCAAATTTCAATGCCAAGCTGCAGTAAAGGTTCACGGGGTCTTTCCGTCTAACCACAAGTAATCGGCATCTTCACCGATACTTCAATTTCACCGGATTTCGCGTTGAGACAGCGTTCAATTCGTTACACCATTCGTGCGGGTCGGAACTTACCCGACAAGGAATTTCGCTACCTTAGGACCGTTATAGTTACGGCCGCCGTTTACTGGGGCTTCAATTCACTGCTTCGCTTGCGCTAACAACTCCTCTTAACCTTCCAGCACCGGGCAGGTGTCAGTCCGTATACATCTCTTTGCAGATTCGCACAGACCTGTGTTTTTGGTAAACAGTCGATTGAACCAGTTCTCTGCAACCACCATCAAGATTTGACTCCCAATACTGGCCACACTTCTCCCGAAGTTACGTGTGCATTTTGCCGAGTTCCTTAACGCGAATTCTTCCGAGCGCCTTAGCATATTCAGCTCGCCTACCTGTGTCGGTTTACGGTACGGTCCCCATATAGTTATCTTTAGAAATTATTTCTTGGCACGACGACTCCACGAACTTCGCTCACCCGTAGGCTCGCTCGTATTCATACCTCACCTCAACTGACGGATTTGCCTATCAGTCTCGGCAGCTTAGTACTTGAACCGGGACTACCATCGCCCGGCTTCGCTTCGCCCTATGCGTCATTCCTTCAGACTATACAGAGGTACGGGAATATTAACCCGTTTCCCATCGACTACGCTTTTCAGCCTCGCCTTAGGGGCCGACTAACCCTTGGGCAGATGACCTTTACCCTGGAAACCTTAGGCTTTCGGCGGACGGGGATCTCACCCGTCTTTTCGTTACTCATGCCTGCATTCTCACTTCTATCCCCTCCAGCAACCCTCCCAGGTCACCTTCATCGGTACATAGAACGCTCCCCTACCCACAGTACTTAAAAAAGCACTATGCCGTAGCTTCGGTGCCATGCTTAGCCCCGTTACATTGTCAGTGCATAACTACTCGACCAGTGAGCTATTACGCACTCTTTAAAGGTATGGCTGCTTCTAAGCCAACCTCCTGGCTGTCTTCGCAATTACACTTCCTTTCCCACTTAGCATGACTTGGGGACCTTAGCTAACGGTCTGGGCTGTTTCCCTTTCGACTACGGACCTTATTACCCGCAGTCTGACTCCTATACATTATGTTACGGCATTCGGAGTTTGATTAAGTTTGGTACCCGGTGAAGGGCCCGCACCCATTCAGTGCTCTACCTCCGTAACTGTCCATATAAGGCTAGCCCTAAAGCTATTTCGGGGAGTACCAGCTATCTCCAAGTTTGATTAGCCTTTCACTCCGATCCACAGTTCATCACTGCCCTTTTCAACGGACTAGTGTTCGGTCCTCCACTTTGCTTTACCAAAGCTTCAACCTGACCATGGATAGATCACTTGGCTTCGGGTCTACCGCATGCAACTATTCGCCCTATTCAGACTCGGTTTCCCTTCGGCTCCGTGACTCCTATCACTTAACCTCGCTACATACGGTAACTCGCAGGCTCATTCTACAAAAGGCACGCCATCACAAGATCTCTCCTGCTCTGACCGCTTGTAGGTCTACGGTTTCAGGTTCTATTTCACTCCCCTCCCGGGGTCCTTTTCACCTTTCCCTCACGGTACTATGCGCTATCGGTAGCTGCCGAGTATTTAGCCTTGGAAGGTGGTCCTCCCAGATTCCGACAAGATTTCTCGTGTCCCGTCGTACTTAAGCAAGATGTCCACACAGCCGTCATGATTTCAGGTACGAGGCTTTCACTCTCTCTGACTGCCCTTCCCAGTAGCATTCCCCTATCATGTCGGTTTCTTACTGCGCGAGGGATCATACGCTCCCTCTGACATCCCCTTGCAACCCCCTACATGCAACGCCGTACAGCTTACACACATAAGGTTTAGGCTCTTCCCGTTTCGCTCGCCGCTACTCGGGGAATCTCGTTTGATTTCTCTTCCTTCAGGTACTTAGATGGTTCAGTTCCCTGAGTGTCTCTCCCGCATGCTATTTTGTTCACATACGGGTGACCGGTATCTCTCCAGCCGGGTTACCCCATTCGGACATCTGCGCTTCATCGGATATGTGCTCCTACACGCAGCTTTTCGCAGCTAATCACGTCCTTCTTCGACTGGCAGCTCCAAGGCATCCTCCGTAGACCCTTATTCGCTTGACCATATTATCCTATAATCCTTCTCTATCACCTTCTTCCAAAGGTCTACCATCCGTCACTCCCGTGACAAACAGGCTATGTCAATGGCAAATTCTCATTTACCGTCTG